>JAIOYZ010000004.1 GCA_021740845.1 Bacteroidia bacterium | reverse complement strand
CGTTGACTCACAATTTTATCCGCCGCTTCCTTCAGATTTAGCCTCGCGGCTAACACCCTTGCTTTGGATTAGCGATTCCCATTGGCAGGCTCGTTCAAGACTTTCACTCTAAAGAACAATCGTATGCGTAGCGCACATATAAAATGCCTGAGAAGATTTTTTTCTTCTCAGGCATTTTTCTTTTAAAATTATATTAAGGTTTCATTCAAAAAAGTATATTCGAAGACTATGAGGAAATGGCTATTTTTATTTATCTGTATTGGTTTATTTAAATTGGGGTTGGCTCAAACCGAAGGACCAATAACTGTTGAATTACCTAATTATGTTAAGGACGATAGGTTTGATAAATACCAATTAACTATGGCCCTTTTTCAAGTTTATGGAGACACAATTTATTCCATGGACTTTGAAGGAACAAGGCCAACCAAACCCATTATAATTAAAAAACCGAGTGGCTATAAAGTTTATTCTTATGGCAATATTTTCTTTAGTGGAACAAGCAATAAGTATAATCCTGGATATGTAAGCGTTTTGGTTTGTAATCCTTATCATAAAAATCCAACCTTATTTGTAGATGTAAACCAAAACTTTGATTTTACGGATGATAAATCCTATTCCTTACCTTATGTTGACGAGAAAGGATGCGAAATAGAATTGGCAAATGGCAATAATCCTGAAGGGAAAATTAAAGTAGTACTAACAAGAAATAAGCTTTATGGGCAAAAGTATGATTTTAAGAAATATATGGATGAATACTATGCCATGGCATATAAAGGAAGGACTTTTATTGGAGTTGAATTTACTTATAGAGAACAACGCTATATAACACGAGCTGGAATTGTTAAACAAGGCAAAGAATCCTTTAAAATTGCACTTTTAGACGCAAATGCAAATGGCATTTACAACGAACCAGAAATAGATAAACTCTTGTTTGTAAATACAAATGACACCATTTTAGACGCCACCAATCCATTAAATTTTGTAGTGTTTGAGAAAAAAGGTAAAAGCACCTATTTTGAAAAAAACGGCAAACTATACAAAGTATTAGAAGCAGATGCTGCTGGTAAATTTATTCGTATTGAACCGAGTCTGGATGAAGTAAATTTTAACAGAATTCCAATTGGAAAGAAGGTACCGAAAGTAAAATTCACCTTAGTTAAAGGCGAAAAATTAAAAATCACGAAACTTAGGAGAAAGGAAGTATATATTTATTTTGCAAATAAGACTAGCAAAAACTTTAGGTCGGACACTATGCTTTTGAGGCAAATTGCGAATTTAGATACCGTAAACCTTAAAGTTATTTGTGTGCTTTACGTGAATAAAAGTTTTGAACTTAAAATATTTAATACAGACGCTGAGCCCAATTATATCTTGGCATTTGGAACGAAAGAATTAAGTAATAAATTAGGAGTTAATAGTTTGCCGCAAAGTCTGTATTTAGGTAAAAGAAGAAGAGTAAAAAAATACGGGTTGAACCCAAATGAGTTTTTGAGAGAATATTTGAAGCAATAATTTGGTGGAATTACCAACTTCCGCCAGCGCCGCCACCACCAAAGCTACCGCCACCAAAACCACCAAATCCTCCTCCACCACTACTACCTCCACCGAAACCACCACTTGAAAATCCTCCACCACCAAATGTTCCAAAAAATGGACCTGGGCCATGTAAGCCTCTTCCCCTGCCACCACCACCTTTGTTGGAGGTAATAATTATTAAAATAATTACAATTATGATTATTAAAACGAGAAAAGGCGGAGGTGATTTTTTTGAATTTTTCCGAGGAGAATCGTTGATGTATTCACCTGCTGCAGCACGCATAAGAATAGAAGTTGCCTCATCTAATCCTAAATAATAATTATTTTGTCTGAAATTAGGTTTAATATTTTCTTCAATGATTCTTTTAGAAAGGGCATCTGTTATGGTGGCTTCCATGCCATAGCCAGTTTGAATCCTAATTTTTCTATCCTTAACTGCTACATAAATCAATAGGCCATTATTTTTGCCTTTAGTGCCTATTCCCCAATTTTCTGCTAAGCGATGGCTATAATCGAAAATTTCATCACCATCTAGGCTATTTTCAAGAACAATTGAAATTTGAGTGGAAGTGCTATCGCTATATGTCAATAGTTTTGCTTCTAAACTAGCAACCTCGGTTTGGTTCAAAACGCCAGAAAAATCATTTACCAAACGAGGAGGATTTGGTTTACTAGGAAGTTCTTTTGCAAAGGAGGTAAAACTTAAAATACCTAGAAGAATTAATGAAAATAGTTTATTCATTTTCACTTCCTCCAAAAGAAATTTCGTTATTAAGTTCGTTAACATCATCAGATTGGTAAGGAAAATAAGCTCTTAATTTCTCACCTACTTTTTCAATGGCTGAGCTTAATCCAATAGCAAATTCACCTTTTAAGAAATGAGATTTCATCAACTCCTTTTCTTCCTCCCAAAAAGAACTACCAACTTTTTGGTGAATGCCTTCATCCCCAACAATGGCAAGCTTTCTATCCTCCATTGCTAAATAAATAAGCACCCCATTTTTTTGTTCTGTTTTTTCCATTCCCAAACTAAAAAAAACTTCTTGAGCTCGCTTCATTGGGTCAATAGAAACAGTTGGTTCTATATGAACTCTTATTTCGCCAGAAGTAGCCAATTCTGCAGATTGAATTGCAGATACAATTAGCTCTTGATCTTCTTTTGATAAATAGTTTTTGGACATATTTTTAGTTAAAAGAGAGTCGGCCTAATAGGCAGACTCTCTTGATATTATTAATCTTTTGTAGTTAAAACTGAACTTCAGGAGCTTTTTCAGCACCTTTATCTGCTTCGAAATATCCTTTTTTGTCGAAGCCTAACATACCTGCAAATAAAACTTGAGGAAACTTGCGGATATAGGCATTGTATTCTTTAACAATACCATTGAATTTGCCACGCTCAACAGCAATTCTGTTTTCAGTACCTTCCAATTGGGATTGAAGTTCTTTGAAATTTTCTGTTGCCTTTAATTGCGGATATTGCTCTGCAACCATCATTAAACGTCCCAAAGCTTGAGATAATTCTCCTTGTGAAGATTGGAATTTAGAAATTTGCTCTGGACTTAATTTACTTGCATCTACTTTCATTTGAGTAGCACTTGCTCTAGCACTAATTACATCTGTCAATGTTTTTTGCTCAAAATTGGCAACACCTTTAACTGTATTTACCAAGTTTGGGATAAGGTCGCTTCTGCGTTGATAAACGTTTTCTACATCTGCCCATGCAGAACTAACAGATTCTTGTTTGGTTACCATGCTGTTGTATGCTCCACAACCGCTAAATCCCAACAATAACAGTGCTGCTCCAATAACTAAAAGAATAATGTTGCTTGTTTTCATATTTTTAAAATTTGTTATAGACATGGCAAGATACAAATTCCTGACCAATTACTCTTGTCACTGACAAAATGTACAATGCATATCGACCAACGATATTAATTTAACGAGTAATTGTCTTTTAAGGTCATAAACCTTAGGTTTGCCAAAAATGTTGGGGAATATTCCCAACCAAAACTGAAGAAGAAAATGATTTACAAAGCAGACTGTTTGCATTTCAAAGGACATATTCCTTGCAAACCACATAAAGAGAATGGATTTCATTGTGCGGATTGTTCAGCCTATACACCCGTTTCAAAAAGAATATTAATTATTAAATTGGGTGCTATTGGAGATGTAATTAGAACAACTCCCTTGGTAGTGAAATTTAAAAAACTTTACCCAAATTGTAAAATTACTTGGCTAACCTGGACACCAGACATTCTGCCTTCTTCCCAAATAGATGAAATTTTGAAATGGGACCACAATTCATTGATGTATGCCCAAAATAGCGAATGGGATATTGCCATTAATTTAGACAAGGAAAAAGAAGCAGGTGCATTATTAAAGGTAATTGACGCAAAAGAAAAATATGGCTTTGTTTTAAAAAACAATGAAATCCAACCTATAAATGAGTTGGCTCAACACAAGTTTTTTACAGGCATGTTTGATGATGTAAGTAAAGCAAATACCAAAAGTTATTTGCAAGAAATTTTTGAAATCTGTGGTTTTGAACACCAAGGCGAACCTTATTTAATGGATACTCATTCTGAAAAAGGGTATCAATGGAATTTGCCAACTGATAAAAAAATAATTGGATTAAACACTGGTTGTGGTGGCCGCTGGACTACACGCTTGTGGACAATAGATAAATGGGTGGAGTTGGTTGCAGAATTAAAAACTCAAAATCCAGATGCATTTATTTTATTATTAGGTGGCGAAGCAGAAGATGCGAGAAATAAGGAAATTCAAGCTAGATCTGGGGCTAGCTATTTAGGATATTATAGTTTGTTTGAGTTCATTAATTTGGTAAACCATTGTCATATGGTAATTACCCAAGTTACCATGGGAATGCATATTACTTTGGCGTTAGGAAAGAAAATTATTCTGATGAATAATATCTTTAATCCGAATGAATTTGATTTATTTGGAAAAGGTGAAATTGTGATGCCAAATAAATCATGTAAGTGCTTTTACCGTGGAAGTTGTTTAGATGGCACGAGCTGTATGGAAGAGCTTCCAGCATCTAAGATTGCTGAGGCTGTGTTGAGGCATTATTAGGGGAAATGGGCCAGGTCTAGACCTGTCATTACAGATGAGTGGGAATGATTTGAGTAGAGTGCTTTTTTGTATCTACTTTTTCAATGATGTTTTCTATTTTTCCTTTTTCGTCGATTATGAAAGTTGTTCTTAGTATTCCCATGTATCTTTTGCCATACATGCTTTTTTCACCCCAAGTTCCATATGCAGTTGCCACAACATTGTCGTCATCTGCCAAAAGGGAAAACGGCAATTCATGTTTGGCGATAAACTTTTGGTGCTTTGTTGGCCCATCTGGACTAACACCCAAAATAGCGTACCCATTTGCTAGAAAACGATCGTAATTATCTCTTAAATCGCAAGCTTCTGCAGTACAACCTGGAGTATCATCTTTAGGATAAAAGTACAAAACCAATTTCTTGCCTTTGAAATCTCCAAGTGAAATCATTTCACCCAATTCGTTTTTTGCTTTGAAAGCAGGAGCTTTATCGCCAATTTTTAATGTGATTGCCATGACTAATTTTATTTATTAAAACCTGAAACCTAGCAAAAGGTTTTACCTCAATGGAATTTCAAATTCCTTTTCATTCTTATTTCCTCTGTAATCTTCTACCTTTAATTTTAAAACTAAAAAGGAAGGTACAAGTCCTTCTGCACTTGCTTTTAATTTATCAGATTCAGAATAATAGACTTCATCAAAACGGTATGTAACTTGGTTGTTTTTAGGATCATAATCCAACAAAATCCATGTGCCATTGATGTATCCAGTTACAGATTTGATTCCAGAAAAATTATCCTTTATCTCAAAATCAAAACGGAGCGAGTCGGAAGCATCGTCATCATTCTTGAAGCGCATTTTCTTGATAGTTGGAGCAATGGAATCCAATACAACAGAATAATCTCCAAAGTTGCTACCTGTTCCGCGAACCCAACCATTACTATATGTTCCACCAGCGCTACTTAGATAATTTGATTTAGAATTAGAATAAGCCAAAAGCAATTTGCTCTTCAAATAATCTGGAATAGAATCTACTTTGATTGCAATATCAAATGCTGCATGAATGGGCACATTTGAAGTATGAAAGGCATACTCGGGAGACAAAGTTCCTTTCTTAGTTGGATTGATTTCAATATCGTAATAAACCGTATCGTAAACAGACTTAGGTTTCATCTTTATATCTAACCCTGGCCTGCTAATATGTGTAACTTTTCCAGGGTAAATGGCAGGTTTCCCCAAAATACTATTCTTGTATACAATTTTATCTAAATCGGGTTGAACCGAAGTAATTTGATACGGGATTTTCAAGTAACAAGTATTCCCGCTTATATCGCTGGATTGAAATAGTAATTCACCATTTTCATTTGGTTCAAAACGAACCTTACCCCTACGTTTATCAAATGTATAAGTGCTAAATTCATTACCATCGTCTACAAAACACTTTTGAATGCGCGTTTGGTTTATTTTATAATATGGAAAATCTAAATGCGCATTGATATATTTACTTTCTGAGAAAGCAAAATTGTCTAGCATGTGACGAAATACCAATTTATTATTTTGAAGTAATGAATACGTAAATACATCTTTGTGGTCTTTGGAATTATGTATAAAATCGTAGGTTTCCATTCCAAAACCATAGGTATCTGCATCTAAAAACAAGGTATCTTTCATTACCCAAAAGCTATCTATCAATTGGCAATTTTTAGAATTGGGAACAATTTTCTTCTTTAGAATCAAACCTTCTGTAACAAATTTATAAATTAAAACTTGCTCAATAGCGGGGTCTAAAGTATCAAAAGGAATTAAACCCAAAAGGCCAGGATTGACAATATTTTCGGTATGCGTATTTCTTATTTCATAATGCAAATGAGGACCAGAACTTCCTCCACTATTTCCACTTAAACCGATAGTATCTCCCTTTTTTACGGCAAGGAAAGGTTTTAGAAAAATCTTATCAAATTCAAAAGATTCGTTGATGTATTGGTATTGATGAATCCATTGCGCAACGGGTCCTTTATATTGCTGTAAATGCCCGTAAACAGTGGTGTATCCATTGGGATGATCAATATATATTGCTCTTCCATAACCACCTCTTTGAACCTTAATTCTAGAAATCATTCCATCGGCGGCGGCATAAACGGGAAGACCTTCCTTTCCATTCGTTCTCAAATCTATTCCACTATGAAAATGATTCGGTCTTAAACCACCAAAAGGGCTGGCCAAATTAGGAAGTGAATCGAGTGGATAGCGAAAATAATTTTGCGGGTATTTTTGGGCAGAAGCCATCAAACCAACAAAAAATAATGGAACAAAAAGAAGCAGACGAACGAATGAAATTACCCTCATGAAAACGTATTGAAGTCTTAAAGGTAACCTACTTCACTTCAAAACGCAATAAGGATTTGTCCCCAACAAAGCCTTCCAATACATCGCCAATTACCACAGGACCAACACCAGCAGGTGTTCCGGTGTATATTAGATCACCAACTTTTAGTGTAAAATAATGTGAAATAAAACTCACAATTTTCTCAAAAGAAAAAATCATGTCTTTGGTATTTCCGGCTTGAACCAAGGTTCCGTTTTTTGTTAACGAAAACTCAATTTGGTTCAAACCGGAACCCTCTACATTCCAAAACTCCCCTATTGGAGCGGAACCATCAAATCCTTTTGCCAATTCCCATGGTAGTCCTTTTGATTTTAGCTGAGTTTGTAAATCGCGAGCTGTAAAGTCAACTCCCAAGCCAATTTCATTGAAATAATTTCTTGCAAATTTCTCCTGAATATTTTTGCCCACTTTGCTAATTTTAATAACCAATTCCACCTCGTGGTGAACATCGTTACTAAAACTAGGCAAATAAAAAGGCTCCCCATTTTTTAGTAAAGCTGTATCGGGTTTAGAGAAAACAACAGGGTTTTCAGGCACTGCGTTTCCTAATTCTTTTGCGTGCTCGCTATAATTTCTACCTATGCAAAAAATCTTCATTCCTTGTTATGTTAGTTTTTCGGTTTGAACCAAATATTGGTTAGAGTTATTTTTTTAATTCAGCAGAAACAAAGTCCATTAAATCTTTGATATAATTTTCGGAGAAATCAAATTTGATTCCAGCTGTTTCATATATCTCGCCTATGGTTTTTGTATAGCCTAAACTCAAAGCTTTTTTGTATTGCTCAATGGCTTTGGTTTTATTGTTTAAAAAGTTGCGCCAAACAGATAAAGCACCTAATTGAGCCATGCCATATTCAATGTAATAGAAAGGAACTTCATACAAATGCAATTGACGTTGCCAAGTATAAGCTTGATACATTTCTAGGCCTTCCCAATTTACCATTCCTGTTCCAAAATCTTTGCTTAATTGCGCCCAATAAGCTTTTCTTTCTTCACGTGTGTGTGTTGGGTGGGTATAAATCCAATGTTGAAATTTATCGATAGTTGCTATCCAAGGTAAAATTTTAATAATGCCTTCTAAATGTTCATCTTTTGCCCTTTTAAAATCTTCTGGGTTTGGATAAAACTCATCTTGACCATCATAACTTATCAATTCCATGCTCATACTTGCCAATTCGGCAACTTCACTTGGGCAATTTTTAAAGGCAGCTAATTCCAAATCTTTGGATAAAAAAGAATGAACTGCATGGCCACCCTCATGAACCATAGTTTCTACATCGCGAGTACTGCTGGCAGCGTTCATAAAAATAAAAGGAACACTAGTTTCTGCCATTGGATAATTATATCCACCCGGTGCTTTTCCTTTTCTGCTCTCCAAATCCAAACGATTCATATCGTCCATTGTTTTGATGCAATAAGCAAAATAATCATCCACCTTGGCAAAGCATTTTATGGTTTTCTCTAGCAAATCTGCACCACTGGTGAAAGGCTCCAAACCGGGGCGATTGGCAACATCCACTTCCATATCCCAAGGGCGAAGATCATGGCCTAAATCTGCTTTTCTTTTCTCATTAAAAACTTTTACCAAAGGCAATACTTGCTTTTGTATTGCTTCATGAAAATTAGAACAATCTGCTGGGGTATAATCAAAACGACCCATGGCAGCAAACATATAATCTCTGTAGTTTTCAAAACCCGCATTAATAGCCAATTGGTGGCGCAAAGAAATAAGCTCATCAAACAAAGAATCTAACTCTTCTGTATGTGCAGCTCGCTTTTCATTTATTTTACGAAAAGCCTCTTCGCGCAATGTTCTATTTGGATTTTTGAGATAGTTTGCTGCTTGTTGAAGTGTAAGTTCTTTACCTTCCATTTCCACACTCATAGCACCCATTATGGTGCCATATTTTTGAGATTCTGCAGCTATTTTAGCATAAATTGGAATGTTCTCTTCTCTAAACAATTCAATCTCTTTTTTCAAACCTCTCAAATAAATAAAGTATTTGTCTTGATCCAATTCAGTAAGGAAAGGGCAAGCAACTAATTTCTTATTTAAAGCATCGTTGAAAGGAGAAATCTTTGGTTCAATTTCGCTAACAAAAAACAAGTACGATTCTTCTAATGCTTTATTAGTTGTATCGCAAGTCATTTTAACATAACGCCAAGCTAAATCTTCACTCACAAAAGCTTCTAGCTCGCTGCGGTGTTTTAACCAAAGCTCCAATTCTTGTTTGGAGTTTATCTCACGATTAAGTAATTGTGTAAAATAGGGTTCAAGTATTTCCCAAGAAGTTATTTTTAACTTGTCGGCTAAGAATTTGTGATGGATTATGGTTAGCATATGAATGGAGTTTTGAGTGTTAAGTTTAAAGTGTTAAGTTTAAAGTGTTAAGTTTTAAGTTTAAAGTTTAAAGTTTTGGGTTGGCTTTGTCAGCCGGAGCTTTAGTTTAGGATGAGTTGTTGATCTTTGGCTAATTAAATTTGTGGTTTATTTATTTCAATTTTTGTTTTAAAAAAGGCCAATGGCTAAGAGCTAATGGCTAATAGCTTTTCCTTAAGCTTTGTACTTCAAATTAATTATATCTTTCAGCCATTTCATAGAACAATGCGCAGTTTCCGCTTAATTGTTCATAAATATCTAAAGCTCCAGATTTCTTTTTCAGATATGACTTATTTTGAGCAATTTCTGAAGAGTTGGGCGAAAATGCAACTTGCAAGATATAAACCACCATACCTATTAATTGGGGGTCTTTAGTAGAATTTAGCACTTGGTGGTAATAATATTTTGCTCTTGCAGCTGAATAATATTCTGGATTTACATCAGTTTTATCTTCGTCGGGTTCAGAACCACCTTGATAATTTTTCTGCATAATCCAATACTTGCCCATATACGACATGCTATAATAAGCATTCGCAATTTTCAGGTTCAATTTGGCTTTTTGTTCACCTTGAGCCAAGGCAGCTTTTTGCTTTAATTCTATTAATTCTTTTAGGAAAGTGGCTTTATTATAAACCAGCTTCCTTTCGTTCATAGGAGCATGACCATTCCACGGATTGATTAAAAATGGATTGTCGTTTTTAAATAAACTATACACTTCATTGCTCCAATAGGCAGTATCAATTTTATTTACAGCAGCGTGGGCTTCAAGCAATTTATCTGTTTGAACCAAAAGCATACTTTTTAGATCAAGCAATTTATTCTTGTTTATGAATTCCATGTTATCACCATAATCATACGTATAAGAATATACTTTATGGGTTTGAATATATTTCTCCAATGAATTTGGATTTCTTTTACTTAAAACAAATAGCATTTCATCTATGTCCTTTGGTTCAGCCAAAGAATAAATTTGGGTATACATATTTCCAATTCCTAATAAAGAATGGCTAGCATATGGTTTTGCTGAAAAACCAAATAAAAGCAACCCTTTAGCTCGTTCTCCCCTATCAAAAAATTCTTTTGCAGCAAAATTTATCAACTGGAATTTCATCATTTTACGTTGTGGGTATTTGGTTTCGGTTTGAACCAAAAGTTGTAGGCAGTTAGCTAAATCACTTTCGAGTTGAGGGGTAACTTTTTGAGTTTGAGAAAGGTGAAGCATAAATTGGTTCAAACTGAATTGCACCTTGCCAATTTCATCCAATTCATTTGGAATAACCTTAGAATAATTTTCTTCTGCCTTATTCAAATCTTTTAAAATAAAATACAAATAACCCAAGCACAAATGATGAAAAGATTTTGAGGAAGAACTTACTAGCGAATTAGAATTTTCAAGGTATTGGGCTACTTCCAGAGCATATTTTTTATCTTTCGTCAATTGACTTTGAACAGCATTTCTAATTTCAGATTCATACCTCATATGATCATTTTTCGTAGAACCAAAATCAGAATAAAGAGGACCTAAAATCCAGTCTTCCAACTTATTTATTTCGCGCACCCACAATGCTGGCAGGTACTTACTATTTGGTTCAAACCGACCAATTTTCTTAATGATTTGAAGTTGCTCATTTGGATTACTAATTGAATGAATAACTTCCAACAACATTCTTTCATGATTATTATTGGCTAATTCTACTGTTTCATCAAATAAATCATTTTGAAACAACTGCTGGCAGCGATATCTTTTATCAGGACAAGCATCAAAAATTCTGGCTAATCCTAAATTTCTTTTTGGACCCGTAAGATTTAAAACATGGTACATATTGGCAGCACCCTTTAACCAATTTTGATCGGTTAAAGGTTCTAAATATTTCAAATAAGCTTCATTTAAATTCAAGGAATCTAAATTATAATAAGCTAAACGAACAATTTGAAACGCAAATCTTTCTTGAAGAAATTTATCTTTCTCTTTTGTTAAATATTTCAATCCATTTTCAATTAACTCCATTCCATTATTTGGATCTGGATTTACATTGTAATTGGAAAAATATCTATCTCCTGGTTTAAAATTTCCTGGAGAAACCAATTCTGGGCAAGATTCACAAATCCATCCATCCTTATAGTTACTTTGGTATTCTGATTTTTTAGCATAACTGAGATACTCCAAAACAGAAGGATATTTTGAGGCAAATTCAACAAAGGAATTTTCCTTTTTTAACCCATCCAAAATTGCAAAATAATCAATGGGATTAATTTCATACAATACTTCATAAATATCATCCTTAATTACCTTTGCGTTTGGATCAACCTTATAAATATATTTTAACCATTGATCCATATTTTGCTCGTATTCATCGATTGAATTTGTATTTATTTCATTCACATAAAAGCGGTTTTCTATATCAAATCCATTATGGTATAATTCCATAGAATAGAAAAATGGATGCATGCCTGCAACAGCATTATTACTTGGATCAAACGACCAAAATCTGTACTCTTCTTGCAGAATATAAAAGCCACAACTATTGGTTTGTTTTGGTGGCCAAACTAACAAGAACAGACTAATGAAAAAGAGTAAAAGCGCTTTCAATTTGGTCATAAGAAATTTGGTTTAAATCGTTCATATCAAGGTCGAATAAAGCAATTGTAGAATTCTCATTAATTGGCAAACCATAGGTAATTAAACTTGCTTCTTTTAACTCCATTTCGCCACAAGATTCAATTTTGATAATATCCCCGGCTCGCAAATCAAATGGATCATAACCACTAGGTTTTTGTTGAACCAAATACATTCTATTTGTCAATTTCTTTAGGCAGGTTTCTTTAGACTCATCTTCCATTTCTCTACTATAAATTGTTGGAATAATAGAAGAAGAAAATACTTTTAAAAATTGTTGATTTCTAAAAATCAATGACCAACTAAAAACTGGCAATGCAATATCCATTGGCAATGGATAGGATTTTCTTTTCAAGTATTTCGATGCTTCATGAGCATCAAAAATGCTATTTTTATTGGAGAACTTTTTGGCATTATTAATATTATAAACCATAAGCATAACTCTATCCGCAGGCGGTATCCCCAACTCCTCCCTATACTTAAATGGATACAAGCGCAATGTTACCGTAATTTGCAATTGCGGAGCCCATTTTTTCATTGTTTTTAATACTTGAAAATAGGTTTCTTTAGTTCCTTCAGTCCAATCGCAATCAACCTGAATTTCGCTCACCTTTTTATTTGTATAGGTTTCAATTCTTAAAGCGTGAACCAAAAATTGTTTTGAGAAAAATTCAATTTGGCTGGAATTCATGTTTTTCATTACCAAATTTGAAATATAAACTACTGGAACAAATGTTACACTATCAAAAATATGACTGAAGGAATAAGGCATATTAGTTTTAGAAGCTGGAAATATTCCGGCAGCTTCGCTGTAGTCAACATCCAACATTTTAACATAAACTTTTCTGATAGAATGCTCCTCCAAAAAAGAATCTCTTGCAGCACTTACCCAAGATTCTTCAAAATCAGTTTTCCAATGGTAAACCGCCTTAACGGCCTTTACTGGTTTATTTTGACCCATCCAAAACAGACCTAAAAGCAGAAGCAAAAAAGAGGTTCCAGCAAGTATTTTTTGTGTAATTTCTTTCATAAAATGTCGGATAAAAATAAAGAGAATCTGTCATTTTAATTAAAAAAAAATGATGCAACACTAAAAACAGATTTATATCATTTTTTAACAAGACCTCTAGCTCTTAATTCGACCAAAAATTCATATTTTATGAGAACTATAATTGAGCCATTTAGGATCAAATCTGTTGAGCCTATTAGAATGACCAACCGACAGGAAAGAACTTCTTTTCTAGAAAAAGCACATTATAATTTATTTGCTTTAGATAGCGAAAATGTAATTATTGATTTACTTACAGATAGCGGAACGAGCAGTATGAGCGCCAACCAATGGGCGTCTATGATGCGAGGAGATGAATCCTATGCAGGTAGTCCATCTTTTGATAGATTTCATAAGGCAGTTTATAAGTTAATGCCGTTTACCAATATCATTCCTACCCATCAAGGAAGGGCCGCAGAGAAGATTTTATTTTCCATCATTGGCAAGCCAGGAAAATACATTTTAAACAATACTCACTTTGATACTACTCGCGCTAATATTGAATTTACAGGTGCAGAAGCTATTGATTTGGTAATTGCTGAAGGTAAAATTCCAAACCTTGTTCATCCTTTTAAAGGAAATATGGATATCGAAAGATTGGAAGCTTTTATCAAAGAAAAAGGTGCTGAAAACATTCCATTGGTAATGCTAACTATTACCAATAATTCGGGAGGTGGTCAGCCTGTTTCTATGGAAAACATTAAACAAACCAAGTATATCTGTATGAAATACGATATCCCTTTGTTTATGGACGCTTGTAGGTTCGCCGAAAATGCATACTTCATTCAATTAAGAGAACCCGGTTATGAAAATGTAGCTATAATAGATATTGTACAAGAAATGTTTTCCTATGCGGATGGTTGTACAATGAGTGCAAAAAAAGACGCTTTGGTAAACATGGGCGGATGGTTAGCCATGAACAATCCAGAATGGGCAGAAGCAGCTAGAAATTTATTGATTTTAACAGAAGGCTTTCCAACTTATGGTGGATTAGCTGGAAGGGATTTAGAGGCAATCGCAACAGGTTTAGAAGAAGTAGTTGACCAAGATTATTTGCATTATAGAATTAGCTCCACACAATATTTGGCAGATCATTTAACGGCGGCAGGAATACCAATTGTTAGACCTGCGGGTGGACATGCAGTTTATATTGATGCAAGAAGCATGTTGCCTCATATCGATCCATTAGAATATCCAGGACAAGCCTTAGCAGTTGAATTGTATTTAAATGCTGGTATTCGTGCTTGCGAAATTGGAACCGTTATGTTTGGCTTGCAAATGGATGGCTCTGAAAAAGCAGCACCGATGGATTTAGTGCGTTTGGCTATTCCTAGAAGGGTTTATACCCAAAGTCATATTGATTATGTGATTGAATCTTTATTAGAAATAAATCAAAATAAGGAATCTTTAAAAGGGATGAAAATTGTTTGGCAACCAAAACAATTGCGTCATTTTAGTGCTCGTTTTTTACCAATGAATTGTGAATGCCAACAAAAGGAAAATTTCATCAAAGCCTTCCAACAAGAAGAGCAAGAAGAAACTGTATAAAAGTTTGGTTCGAACCAAAAAAAAAGAAAAGGCCAATGGAAATTCCAATGGCCTTTTTTATGCGTTTTAATTTAATTTATACCGACTTAGGTCTGTAAGTTGTTTTAGAACCTCCAGCGCCTTTAGAATTGGCTTTTGGTGCCGATTTAGGTGCAGTTGCTTTTGGAGTTGTTGCCTTTTTTGCAGCTACTTTTTTAGGCTTCACTTCTTCTGTTGTTGCTTCAACTTCAGTATCGGCAGATTTTTCTTCACCAGATGCTTCAGAAGATGAATCATCAGCAGAATCTGTTTCAGCTAATTTGGCAAAATCCAATACATCTTTTAATGCATGGTACCAATTCAAAAGTTTCTTGATATCGTTATCGTAAACTCTTTCGCTATCCAAGTTAATGGTAGCAATTAAGAATTCACGCAATTTCTTCATGTCTTCTTTTGCAGTTGGCACTTCGCCAGCTTCTTTTAATTTAATTAAAACTAGGTTCAAACGAAGATCTTCTTCTACAGTATAAATAGAGATATCTTCTAAAACAGATACCTTATCTTGAAAACTGGTTGAGAATCTTCTACCTGTTCCGATGGTTTCTACAATTAAACCATTTTTACTTCTTCCAACTATTTTATGCAGGCCGCTTTGTCCGGCAATTGCAACGATGTCTTTTAATTCCATGCTAGTTTTTACTTAGGATGGCAAATGTAATAAAAATAATATTTCGAGCGCTTTTAATTATTACTAGACTTATTTTTGTGGCCTTGAAAAATAAATTCCTATTATTTATTCTTATTCTGATTGCTGTTCAAACTAGCGCTCAACAAGTTATCAATATTGAATCTAAAAAATACGATAACCGAGATACTGGCTGGCATGGCAATATGGAGTTTTTATTTAGCCTGATCCAAAATCAAAATCAAATAATTTCGCTCGGAAACAAGTTTAATATTGGCATAAATAAAGACATTCATTCTTATCTTTTTGTTAATGAATTTAATTTTGTTCAAGCAAATTCTCAAAATTTAGATTACAATAGCTACCAGCATTTGCGTTACAAAAGAGCAATTGAACCTTGGCTCAGTGGAGAAGCGTTTATGCAAACTCAATTTAACCAACAAATTGGATTAAAATTTAGAGGATTACTTGGCGCAGGCCCACGCTTTAGGTTATTCTACGACGACAGCATGAAAGTATTTGTTGGGCCAATGTGGATGTATGAATACGAGAAAACTACCGACGAAAATACCAAAAATATAAAAAACAGATTGAGTCTTTATGCCTCCTTTTTATATTTCAAAGAGAAGAATTTCAATTTTGATTTTGTGATGTATTACCAACCCGACTTAATTAATTTTTACGACTTTAGATTGATGTCGGAATTTAAGGCAGAATGGTTGATAACAAAAAAACTAGGTTTCAAATTCACTTTAACTCAGAGCTATAACTCCTTGCCACCAAAAGGAATTCCCAATAATATTTTAAATGTGAGGAACTCATTTCTCTACCGATTTTAAGCTCTCAAAAAAGACTTCTTTTTATGCCCTAAAAGCCTATTTTTGCTGCTTAACCACACCAAAAGGCTATGGAAAATATCGAGAAATATATTCTTAAAAATAAAGTTCGTATTGTAACCGCCGCCAGTTTATTTGATGGGCACGATGCTGCCATCAATATAATGCGTAGAATTATTCAAGCAAGTGGCGCTGAGGTGATACATTTAGGTCATGATAGAAGTGCAGAAGAAGTAGTTGATACTGCCATCCAAGAAGATGCCAATGCAATTGCCATGACCAGCTACCAAGGCGGTCACGTGGAGTATTTTAAATACATGCACGATTTATTGAAAGAAAAAGGTTGTGGACATATCCGCATTTTTGGTGGTGGTGGCGGAACCATTTTACCTGAAGAGATAGCTGAATTGCAAGCTTACGGAATTACTAGAATTTACCATCCAGATGATGGTAGGTCAATGGGATTGCAAGGCATGATTAACGACATGCTTGAAAAATGCGACTTTGCAACGGGAACTAATTTGAATGGTGAAGTAAGCCATTTGGTTGAAAAAGATTATAAATCTATTGCCAAATTAATTTCTGCTGCAGAAAATTTCCCTGAAGAGTTTCATAAACTTAGAGAGAATAAAGCTTGGGATATTGGCAATGTACCTGTATTAGGAATTACAGGAACTGGCGGAGCAGGTAAATCGTCATTGGTTGATGAATTGGTAAGAAGATTCTTATTAGATTTTGAAAGCAAAAGCATCGCTATTATTTCGGTTGACCCAAGTAAAAGAAAAACTGGAGGAGCGCTTTTGGGAGATAGGATCAGAATGAATTCTATTAAAAACCCTAGAGTTTATATGCGTTCATTGGCCACCAGACAAAGTAATTTGGCATTATCTAAATATGTAAATGAAGCCATAGAAATTGTAAAAGCTGCGGGTTTTGATTTAATCATTTTGGAGACTTCTGGAATTGGACAAAGTGATACAGAAATTATAGAACATAGCAATACATCTCTTTATGTAATGACACCAGAATATGGTGCTGCAACTCAATTAGAGAAAATAGATATGTTGGATTTTGCCGACATAATTGCCATAAATAAATTTGACAAAAAAGGTTCTTTGGATGCCTTGAGGGATGTAAAAAAACAATACCAAAGAAACCATCAATTATTTGACAAAAACCCAGATGATATGCCAGTTTATGGCACCATCGCATCTCAATTTAACGACCCTGGAATGAACAGGCTTTACAAAGCCATTATGGATAAAGTTGTTGAGAAAACAGGAGCAGATTTAAAATCAAATTATGTGATAAGCGAAGAGATGAGTGAGAAAATTTTCATCATCCCTCCTTCCCGTACTCGCTATTTATCTGAGATTTCTGAAACTAATAGAAACTACGATAAGTGGGTTCAAAAACAAGCCACCATTGCCGATAAACTTTATGGTTTAAAATCGGCAATTTCTACCATGAAAGAATCTGCATATGATGACAAAGATCGTTTGGTAAAATCATTGGATGAAGTTTATGAGCAAACCCTTTTAGATTTAGATCCACGCAATAAAATCATCTTGGATACTTGGGAACAAAAACTTCAATCCTACAAAGACGAGTTTTATATTTTTAGGGTTCGTGATAAAGAAATAAAAATTCAAACACATAGCGAATCCCTTTCTCATAGTCAAATTCCAAAGGTAGCAACACCAAGATTTAAAGGATGGGGTGATATTTTAAGATGGGCTTTGAGTGAAAACTTCCCTGGGGAGTTTCCTTATACATCTGGTATTTATCCTTTCAAACGTGAAGGTGAAGATCCAACAAGGATGTTTGCTGGAGAAGGTGGGCCAGAAAGAACCAACAAACGTTTTCACTATGTAAGTTTGGGAATGCCCGCTGCACGATTGAGTACAGCCTTTGATTCTGTAACATTATATGGTAATGATCCTGATCATAGACCTGATATTTATGGTAAAATTGGCAATTCTGGGGTTAGTGTTTGGAGTTTAGATGCTGCCAAAAAATTGTATTCTGGTTTCAATTTGGCTGATCCAAAAACTTCTGTTTCAATGACCATCAATGGACCGGCAGCTATTATTTGTGCATTTTTTATGAATGCAGCCATCGACCAACAGTGTGAGTTGTATATTAGAAAAAATGGCTTAGAGGAAGAAATTGAAAATAAAATTGCTGCTATCTTTAAGGAAAAAGGAACTACGCGCCCAACTTACAACGAAACACTTCCTGAAGGAAACAATGGTTTAGGCCTAATGCTATTGGGAGTTACCGGAGATATGGTTTTGCCAGCAGATGTTTATTCCAAAATTAAAATTGATACCCTAAAGCAAGTTAGAGGAACGGTACAAGCAGATATTTTAAAAGAAGATCAAGCACAAAACACTTGTATCTTCTCTACCGAATTTAGTCTTCGCGTAATGGGTGATGTGCAACAGTATTTCATCAATAATGCGGTACGTAATTTCTATTCAGTTTCTATTAGTGGTTATCATATTGCGGAAGCAGGAGCTAATCCAATTACACAATTGGCATTAACGCTCTCTAATGGATTTACCTTTGTAGAATACTACCTCAGCAGAGGAATGAACATCGATGATTTTGCACCAAATTTATCCTTCTTCTTTTCAAATGGTATTGATCCTGAATACGCAGTAATTGGTAGAGTTGCCAGAAGAATTTGGTCGAAAGCGATGAAGTTAAAATATGGTGGTAACGAAAGAAGCCAAATGTTGAAATACCATATACAAACTTCTGGCAGAAGCTTGCATGCTCAAGAAATCGACTTCAATGATATTAGAACAACGCTTCAAGCATTGTATGCTATTTATGATAATTGTAATTCACTTCATACAAATGCTTACGACGAAGCCATTACAACTCCAACAGAGGAATCTGTGAGAAGAGCAATGGCTATTCAATTAATTATTAATAGAGAATTGGGATTAGCTAAAAACGAGAATCCATTACAAGGTTCATTTATTATTGAAGAGTTAACTGATTTGGTTGAAGAAGCAGTATTAAGTGAATTTGATAAAATTACAGAACGTGGTGGCGTTTTAGGTGCAATGGAAACCATGTACCAAAGAACCAAAATACAAGAAGAAAGCTTGTATTACGAAACCTTAAAACATACAGGAGAATTCCCAATTATTGGTGTAAATACATTCTTGTCGTCTAAAGGCTCGCCAACTGTTTTGCCTAAAGAAGTTATTCGTTCTACAACAGAAGAAAAAGAATACCAAATTTCTATGCTGAACCAATTGAAGCAAGGAAATAAAGAAAAAGGCATTGAGATGTTAAAAATCCTTCAAAAGAAAGCCATCCATAACGAGAATATTTTTGAAGAATTAATGGAAACTGTAAAATTCTGTTCATTGGGTCAAATCACGAGTGCCTTATTTGAAGTGGGCGGACAGTATAGGAGAAACATGTAAACCTTTTGGTTCAAACCGAAATACTTAAACCACTTGGAAATGAGCAATATTATTTTTAATATGCTATAAATTTTAAAACAAATGTCGAAACTAAGAAAAATGTTCAACCTTCTTTTGATCCTAACTTTGGTTCAAGCTGGTTGTAAAAAAGACGAAAGTTCTAGTCCAAATACAACTACCACTACAGGTAATGAATTTGAAACTTTACCAAGTGCTTTTACAAAAAAAGTTTTATTGGAAGAATACACTGGAGAATGGTGTGTTAATTGTCCTGACGGTGCAAAATACGTACATGATATTTTAACAAAATACCCAACTCAAATGATTCCAGTTGGTGTTCATCAAGGTGATTGGTTAGAGTTTGCGCAATTAGGTGTTTTAAGCACACATTTGGGAGGTATTGGAGGATATCCAAGAGCATCAATTAACCGCACACCGGCTACTAATACTACAAATGGACAAGATGGATTGGTGGTTTATAGCAGAGGAAATTGGGAATCTAATGTAGCTAGACAAATTGATGTGAATGCTCCAACAGGAGATCTAGGTTTAGCCTTAGAAAGTACAATTACAGAAGGAAAATTAAATGTAAAAGTACATGTTGGTTATAAAGAAACGAACATGAACGATACACGTTTAACTGTTTACATTTTGGAAAATAAAATTACTGCAATTAAACAAATTGGAGCAACCACTAGTCCTTATATTCATGAGCATACACTTAGAAAAGTGGCAAGTAGTGGTTTGGGCGATAAAATTGATTTGAAAACAGGTAACTACAAAATGGTTGAGTTTAAAGATATCGACATCTCAAGCTACCAATCTTCTGAGGTAGAAGTTGTAGCTTTTATTAATGAAGTTGGTTCAAGTAGCAATAAGCATAAAGTATTAAATGTACAAGCTGTAAAAGCTGGAGAAACTAAGAAATACGATTAAGCACAAAACTTTTTCAATAAAAAAATGACCACTAGTTGGTCATTTTTTTTGCCTTCTAGTGTCGCAAAGTTGAATGATTTTCCAATCCTTTAAGTCGTTGAAAAAGGTGAAAACATCTACACCTACATGAGATAAGTGCTGGTTAAAATAAAACTCATATTGGCAATAAGCAATGGCCAGATTTCCATCTTCTAGGATTGTGACCTTTGTAATCCTTTCTTCAAAATGAATGCTATCTGGAATGGAAGCAATTCCAATTAAGAAATCAGATAGACTTTCTTCGGATAAAACAGACTCCCCTTTTTTATTTATAAATGCAGATTGAAGGCTTGGTTCAAACCGAAAATAATTTCTTAAGGCATTGGTATCTTTTTTTGCGAAATCAGAAAAAAAGGCATTTACTTTTGCCTCAATTACATTTGAGTTTTGCGCTTCAGAACTTTTTGGAATAAGAGAGAGTAAAGATAAAACAAATAGACTTATAAAGCCTCTAATTGATAACGGCTGGTGTACGCTTGTTGCCATTGTTGCTATTAAATAAGGCATAACCCAAACGTTCTTTTAAGTCGTCTGGATTAAATGGTTTAAAGATATAATCGTTCATACCTACCTCATAAACTTTCTGCCTGAATTGCATTTCATTTTCTGCGGTAAGAGCGATAATTGGAATATTCTTTTTACGTTCATCAACCAATTTACGAATCAACATTGTAGCTTCAATTCCATCCATTTCTGGCATGTGAATATCCATTAGCACGGCATCAAAATTAGAATCCACTACCCTATTATAACCTTCTCTTCCATTTAAAGCAACTTCGGTAATTACACCCCATTTCTGAAGGAATTGTCTAATCACCATAATGTTCATCATATTGTCTTCTACAACTAGAACGCGCTTGCCTTTAATAGAATCTTCAAAAGATGCTGTTCTTGAACTCTTGCCAATGGATGCATTTCTACTTACATCAAAATTGATTGTGAAATAAAATTTAGAACCTCTACCAACCACACTTTCAATTTGCAATTTGCTATTTAAATTCTCAAGGATGCGTTTGCAAATTGATAAACCTAAACCTGTTCCACCAAACTTTCTGGTTGTATTTGAATCCGCTTGGGTAAAGCTTTGAAATATTTGCTCTTGCTTTGACTTATGAATTCCAATACCAGTATCAGTTACAGCAAAATGAATCAAGGCATGATTAATAGTAGAAAGCTGGTTAACAATTTCTATTCTAACATAGCCTGTTTCGGTAAACTTAATAGCATTGTTTACCAAATTTATTAATAACTGGTTGATCCGAAGAGGATCTCCTTTTAATACAGCAGGAATCTTATCATCGAAATTGATCATAAGTTCTATTCCTTTTTCCATTGCTTTTATGGAGAATAATTCCTTCACATCAAAAACCAAATTTCGCAGATTAAAATCAATACTTTCTAATTGGAGTTTTCCAGCCTCCATTTTACTGAAATCTAAAATATTATTAACCAGCTGTAACAAGTTTTCACTACTAATTTTTAAGATGTTCAAATTCTCAACTTGATCATCTTTGGGATTACTTTGTTGTAATAAATTAGAAACACCAATAATTGCATTTAAAGGAGTTCTAATTTCATGACTTATAGTAGAAATAAACTGAGTCTTTGTATTTGCGGCTTCCTCGGCAGCTTCTTTAGCTTGAACTACCTCAATATTTTTAACTTGGAGGATTTTATTTTGAACCTCTATTTTCTTTTGTTTTAATTGAAGGTTTTTATATGCATTTTTAACTTTTACCACATAGTAAACCATACCAATAACTATAATAAGAACTACTATAATCCCTAATAAATACAAACTGGTTTGAAGTGAAGATTTTTCTTCGGCCGCAATTCTTTCTACTTCATTTTTTTCTTGAACCAACTGTTGAAATTCGTTTTCTAATTGATTAAGCGCCAATTGACTTTCAGTGAAATTTAAACTATCAATTAAAGAGCTTGATAATTTTCTATATTTAAGAGAACCAGCAAAATCACCTTTTGCTTCAAGTATTTCGGAGTAAATTTTGTAAGATTCTGACAAATTAGGTGTGGCCAATTGTTTCTTAGCATCAGGTATGGCAAGATTTAGAAAATAAATTGCAGAATCATATTTATGTGTTTTTTGATAAACAGTTGCTAAATTATTAAACGTATTGGACAAATCAAGATATTCATCAGCCAATTTCTTTTGGTTTAACGAATTAAACAATAACTCTTTTGATAGGTCGTAATTGCCCATATCGCATTGAATTACTCCAAGGTTATTATATGATAATGCTAAATTAGAAGGGTTGTTTTCTTTTAAATCAATTTCGTAAACTAACTCAAAATACTTCAATGCTTTCGTTGGATTTCGTTGTTCTTGGTAACAAATTGCCATATTGTTATATGCATTTGCCAAAACATCCAAGTCGTTAAGTTTTTGACCTATTTGAATTGCCTGATTATAAAAGAAAATTGCACTAGTATAATGCTTTTGGAGTTGGTGGATTAAACCAATATTATTTTTTTCATTGGCCACACCCTTTTCGTCACCAGTATTTTGAAAAATAAACAGAGCTTGGTAATAATATTTTAGAGCTATCCTATATTTACCTTGCCTTTCAAAAAAAATACCGCAAAGGTTTAGTGCATTTGCCTCACCGAATTGATTTTTGGCTAAATTAAATTCTTCAATTGCCTTTACCAGAAAATTAAAAAGGGTATCCTTTTCAAGATTATTTTCATTTATCTGAAATAAAAACATATTGAAACGTCCTATTCCCAAATGATAATTAATTTTCTCAGACAATTCCAATCCGTCTATGACATAGGTTATCATTTCTGGATTTTGTGTTTTAGAAAATTCTATGGCTAATTTGTAATATGCGTCGACCTTTGCTTTACCATCGCCATCTCCATGGATTATTTGCTTAAGGCTATCCACAGAATTATCACCCATCACAAATGATAGGTTAAATAATAAAATAAAAAATAGCTGAAGTAGCCTATTAAATATGTTTGTCCTTTTCTTACCCAAGCTTTGCAAATTAAACATAAAACCTAATTTTGTTGAATACAAAACACTTTTTATGGCTAAATTATCGGTAAACATAAATAAACTAGCGCTCATTCGCAATTCGCGCGGAGGAAATAATCCAAACATCCTCAAATCTGCTTTGGACTGCGAGTTATTCGGTGCAGAAGGCATTACAGTTCACCCTAGGCCAGACGAAAGACATATAAAATATGCCGATGTTTTTGAACTTAAGCCTATTCTTAAAACGGAGTTCAACATAGAAGGAAATCCTAGAGAAGATAAATTTGTGGAAATGGTTCTAAAATCAAAACCTACTCAAGTAACTTTGGTACCAGATTCAACAGACCAATTAACCAGCGACCACGGTTGGGATACTGTTACCCATCAAGAATTTCTAAAAAATATTATTTCAATATTCAAGGAGGCAGGAATACGAACTTCCGTTTTTGTTGACCCAATAATTGAAATGATAGATGGAGCAAAATTGGTTGGTTCAGACCGAATTGAACTCTATACAGAAGCTTATGCGGCAAATTACATTTTGGATAAGGAGAAGGCGATTGAGCCCTATATTATTGCAGCCAAGCATGCCAATACCCTTGGGCTAGGGATAAATGCTGGACATGATTTGAGCTTAGAAAACCTTGCTTATTTTTCTAAAAACATTCCGGAATTATTGGAAGTATCCATAGGACATGCTTTGGTTTGCGATGCCATTTATTTGGGATTAGAAAACACGATTCAGCTATATAAGCGCTGCTTAAAATAACTATTTTACAATCGTTTCTTCTCTATCAGGACCAACAGAAATAATGCTCACAGGAACTTCAATTTGAGATTCCACGTAATCCATATAATTTCTAAAGGTTTCTGGTAAATTATTGTATTCTCTTACCTTAGTTAAATCACCAGACCAACCGGGGAAAGATTTATAATTAGGCTGAACCGACTCGTCGTATAAATTGAAAGGAAGTTCGCTTGTTACTTTACCATTGATTGAGTAAGAATCACAAAGTTGAACTTGGTCAAAGCCACTTAAAACATCGCTCTTGGTGCAAATTAAATCGGTAACCCCGTTTAACATAATGGCATATTTAAGAGTTGGCAAATCTAACCAACCTGTTCTTCGCGGACGACCAGTTGTTGCGCCAAATTCATGACCTAATTTTCTTAATAATTCACCCGTTTCATTTTCTTGTTCTGTAGGGAAAGGTCCGTTTCCTACACGAGTACAATAGGCTTTGAAAATGCCATAAACTTTATCGATTTTTTGAGGTGAAATCCCTAAGCCACTGCAGGCTCCACCAGTAATTGTATTAGATGAAGTAACAAAAGGATAAGAACCAAAATCGATATCTAATAATGTTCCTTGAGCGCCTTCTGCCAATACTTTTTTGCCATCTTTTATTAACTGGTTGATGTAGTATTCTGAATTAATAATCTTAAATGATTTTAAATACTCAACTGCCTCAAAAAATGCAGGTTCATGATCGGCCAAATTATATTCGAAGTTGAGTGAATTTAATAATTTCACATGGTTACTAACAACCGAATCGTATTTAGCCTTAAATTGGTTTCCCATTAAATCACCAATACGCAAACCACTTCTTCCAATTTTATCTTGGTAGGTTGGGCTAATGCCTCTTAGGGTTGACCCAACTTTATGAACACCTTTATGGGCTTCACTTGCAGCATCTACCAATCTGTGAGTTGGCAAAATTACATGTGCTTTTTCTGAAATGTATAAATTTTTACGAATGTCAACACCTGTAGTTTCTGCCTTTTCAATTTCTTTACGCAATTGCACAGGGTCTATAACCACTCCATTGCCAATAATATTGATGCAATGTTCATGGAAAATTCCAGAAGGAATTGTGTTTAAAACGTATTTGTTCCCACCAAACTCCAAAGAATGGCCAGCATTTGGACCACCTTGAAATCTTGCTACTACATCGTATTTTGGGGTAAGCACATCAACGATTTTGCCTTTACCCTCGTCTCCCCATTGCAATCCTAAAACAACATCAACCTTCATATTTCTAATTATCCTTTTTTACAATCTTTGTTACATGATAAACATTTTTGATCCGCATCCAATTTTGGATCACCAAACAAATAAAGCGAATGATTGGTGATTTGAAATTGCATTAATTCTCCCATGGTGGTTTTTATCTGTTGAATTCTGGGATCACAAAATTCTAAAACCTCATTGCAAACGTTACAGATTAAATGGTCGTGTTGCCTAAAACCATAAGCACGTTCGTAACGAGAGATATTTCTACCAAATTGGTGTTTAATTACCAAACCACAATCCAACAACAAATCAAGAGTATTGTAAACTGTGGCCCTGCTAACTCGATAATTTCTATTTTTCATGTGGTCAAATAGAGTCTCCACATCAAAATGCTCTTTGTTTGAATATATTTCGTCGAGTATGGCAAAGCGCTCCGGGGTTTTACGCTGTTGATTATTCTCCAGGTATTCCACGAATTTATTTTTAACCTCTACTTTTAGCTTTTCAGCATTTTGCACATCCATCGACATTGTTTATCAATAAAGTGCCAAAGTTAACATTATCCATTAGAGTTCCTTCATGGAGTTGGTTTGTGTTGAAATAAAGTTGATATCCTCTTCCTTGGCTCAAAAAACAAACCACTGGTTTTCAAACAGAAACAGAAAACCGAAAAATCATTTAACCCAAATCCACTCTATTTACCGTGATTAATTCACTCGCACTTTTAATGGAATCCATAATATTCTCCAGTTGGCGAGTATCGTGTACCTGCAAAACAATATTTCCTTCAAACATTCCCTCATTACTAGTAATGCTTATAGATTTCATGTTTATCTGAAGTTGTTTTGAAATTATATCTGTGATTATACTTACAATTCCCACACTGTCAATTCCAGAAACTTTAATGGAGGATAAGAATGCTTTGGGACTAACATCACTTGCATTTGCCCATTTGGCTTTTATAATTCTATAACCATAATTACTCATTAAGGCAACTGCATTTGGACAAGAAGTTCTGTGTATTTTAACTCCTTCACCAACAGTAATGAAGCCAAAAATCTCGTCTCCAGGAATTGGGCTACAACATTTAGCAAAACCATAATCCATATTGGCTTCGTTTTCACTTAAAATAATAGCATCATTAGGTAGAATAACTGTTTTGGTTTTGGGTTGAACCGAAGGTAATTCTGGCACTCTATTCTTTTCTGCAGCAAGGATTGATTCAATATCTATCTTGGTTCTATCAATTATTTCATTGGCTAATTGATAATACAAATCGGTAACGGTTTTTAATTTAAAATGCTTCATTAATGAATGCAAGGCATCTGATGAGTATGGGATTTTTGCATTTTTAAACTTACGTTCTAATATTTCTTTACCCAAAGCCGAAGCTTTTAGTCGCAATTGTTTAAAATACTCCCTAATCTTAGATTTAGCCTTAGCGGTTACAACAAAATCCAACCATTCTTCATTAGGCTTTTGTTTGGCACTAGATAAAATTTCTACTTGGTCGCCGTTATTCAATTGATGGTTTAAAGGAACGAGTTTGTTATTTAATTTAGCCCCAATACACTTCGCACCTAAATCGGTATGAATATCAAACGCAAAATCAAGTACGGTTGCACCTGCAGGCAATTTTTTCAAATCCCCTTTAGGAGTAAAAACAAAAATCTCATCAGAATAAAGCGCTAATTTAAAATCGTCTAAAAACTCCAATGCATTAGCATCTTGATTTTCTAATACATCTCTAATACGAGCTAACCAACCTTCTAGTCCATTATCACTATTTGCGCTACTTTCCTTGTATTTCCAGTGTGCCGCAAAACCTTTTTCTGCAATTTCATCCATTCGCTTGGTTCTTATTTGAACCTCTACCCAACGACCTTTGGGTCCCATTAGGGTAGTATGCAAACTTTCATACCCATTTGCTTTAGGCGTGCTTACCCAATCTCTTAACCTATCTGGGTTTGGGGTATAATGATCGGTAACTATAGAATATACTTTCCAACAATCACTTTTTTCGTGTTCTATATCGGTATCAACAATAACGCGGATGGCAAACAAATCGTAAACTTCCTCAAAAGTTACGTTTTGCTTCTTCATTTTATTAAGGATGGAATGAATGCTTTTTGGTCTTCCTTTAATCTCAAATTTGAAACCCGCTTTTTCCATATCAGAATTCAGGGGTTCAATAAAATTCCTTATGTATTTATTGCGTTGAACTTTGGTTTCATTTAGCTTATTTTTAACAAAAGCATAATTTTCTGCCTGTAGGTATTTGGTACTTAAATCTTCTAATTCAGATTTAATAGCATACAAACCTAATCTATGGGCAAGAGGAGCATAAACATAAGCTGTTTCTGAAGCAATTTTCAATTGCGATTTTGGACTCATACTGTCCAAGGTTCTCATATTATGTAGCCTATCTGCCAATTTTATCAAGATAACTCTAACATCATCACTTAGGGTGAGCAACATTTTCTTGAAATTTTCGGCCTGTATACTTCTATCAGGTTGATCAAAAACGCCAGAAATTTTAGTTAAACCATCAATAATTCTTGACACTTTGGACCCAAATTTCAATTTCACCAAATCAAGCGTTATGTCTGTATCTTCAACAGTATCGTGCAATAATGCACAAACTACAGAAGTAACTCCAAGGCCAATTTCTTCTGCACAAATTTGAGCAACTGCAAGTGGATGTAAAATATAAGGTTCACCACTTTTGCGACGCATATTCTTATGCGCCTCCAAGGAGAGTTCAAAAGCTTCGCGAATTAAGGCTTTATCCTCTTTGGTAAGAACCCTTCGAATGCTTTTTAATAAACTTCGATACGATTTTACAATGATTTTATTTTCTTGATCCAAATCTATTTCTTTAATCTCTTTGCCCATTTCTCGCGCTATGTGGGCTCAAAATAAGCCTTTTTTAGCAATTGTTTAACGAAAGGTTTTTCCTTAAAATGTTTATTACTTTTAGGTTCAAAAAGAAAAACATACAAAAAAAATTTATTATCCGACTGATTATCAATATTATTTGAAAAATCCACTGCACATTTCTTACAAGAAAAGTGTTGCAATAAATAATAATCATATATTTGCATCCCTTTTTAAGGAAGAGGCGCATGTGGCGTAATTGGTAGCCGTGCCAGACTTAGGATCTGGTGCCGAGAGGCGTGGGGGTTCGAGTCCCTCCATGCGCACAAAAAAAAAGAATCGAAAAATGGATTCAAAAAAATAAGACTGACCTTGTCAGTCTTATTTTTTAAATGGCATTTTTGAAAACAACAAAGCGATGAACGTAACATTCGAAAAAAAAGATGAATTAAACGGAACAATTTCCGTTGGTATCAGCACGGAAGATTATCTTCCATCTTATGACAAGAAGTTAAAAGATTACAGCAAAAAAGCCAATATCCCTGGATTTAGAGCCGGTCATGCCCCAAAAAGCATGGTAGAAAAGATGGTTGGAAACAACATGTTATTAGAAGAAATCAATGCTTTAGCTAGTAAAGGTTTGTTCGATTATATTGAAGAAAATAAATTAAATATTTTGGGTCAGCCTATCCTAACTGAGGATACCAAAATTGACGAATTAAGCAAGGAAGCAAACTATACTTTCAAATTTGATTTGGGTTTAACACCTGAAATTTCATTGAATATTAGTAATGCAGATGTTTTTACTAAATACAGTCCTATTGTTACTGATGCCATGATTGAAGATGAGTTGGCTCGTATGAAAAAACAATTTGGAACTTTAACCGATGTAGAAACCGTTGGTGAAAACGACATGATTTATGTAGCGTTAACAGAACTAAACGATGCAAACGAAGCATTTGAAGGTGGTGTAGATGCGGCTTCAGTTCCTGTTGCAGTAAATACAATTAAAGATACAGATTTATCTGACGAAATTATTGGTAAAGCAAAAGGTACTGAGTTAAATGTAAACATTTTTGCTTTGTTTAATAACGATGAAAGTGAAATGGGCCATGCATTAGGAATTCAAAAACAAACTGTTGCTGATTTGAACCCAACTTTCAAAATGGTTATTAATGAGGTTAAGCGCACAGAAGCTTCTGAAATGAACCAAGAATTCTTTGACAAGTTATATGGTAAGGATGTTGTAACCAGTGAAGAGCAATTAAAAGAAAAGGTTAAAGAAGAATTGAATGGATATTTTAACCAACAAGCTCAACATTTATTAGAGCATGAGTTATTTGATACTTTGGTTGCAAAACACAATATTCAATTACCTGATGCCTTTTTAAAGCGTTGGTTAATGGATCGTCATACTGATAAATTCACCAATGAAAATATTGATGAGGCTTATATTCCTGAAGCTAACTATTTAAGAAATCATATCCTTGAAGAAAAAATCTTGGTAGAAAATAAAATAGTTGTTAGCGAAGAGGAAATTAAAGATGCTGCAATGGCATATACTAAACAAATGTTTGGTGCTTACGGTAATCAAGGTTTAAGTGATGATTTATTAATGAGCATTGTTGAACCACAATTGAAGAAAGACGATTTCAGAAGTAAAATGATTAACATGGCAGTTAGACAAAGAGTTAATGAGTATATTTTAAATACCATTACTATTGAGCCTAAAGAAATTTCTGCAGAAGAGTTTTTTAAAGTGATGGAAACACATAATCACAGTCACCACCAACACGCTGAATAAGTTTAAACAAATTATATTGCTAAAAAGGCTGCTCCAAAAGAGCAGCCTTTTTTATTTCATATATACCAAGTTTAGATTTTGAAAATAGTAAACAAAAAAAGCTGCTCTAAATATTATTTAGAACAGCTTTTTTTATAATTAGAATTCAGTCTACGACAAAATCCAGCCAAATTGATGCCTGGTTTGAGGGATTGGAGCACGATCAGCAATTCTTGCTAAACGATCTGGCAAAGCCAATAAATAGTCTCTTGCTTTCTCGCCACTTTCTACCAAACCTCTTATATTTTCAATTTTCCATTCGTTTATTACGTCTCTTAAAATCTCGATATAATCGAAAGAGGTATAAATTCCAAGACGGGTAGCAGCGTCACTAAAATTAGAGAAGGTATTTAATTCACCACCAAGTTCCCTCATGCATTGAGCAGGCATTACAATTTTTCTACGCATCATATCTTCAAATGCTAACATCATTTCATTTGGATCCAATTCAAAAATACGAGTAACAAAATTCTGGTAAGCCCTTGCATGACGGGCTTCATCAGCAGCTACTAAACCACAAATTTTAGAAAGTAATGTATTGCCATCTTTTTTAGCTAAAGTAGCAACACGGCGGTGGGAAACATTTGTAGCTAATTCTTGAAAACTGGTATAAACAAAATTACGGTAAGGATCTGTACCAGCACCGTTATTAAAACCATCAGCAATTAAAAATTGAGTGCTAGCTTCAAATTCTTTCATGTTGATTCTACCACACAAATACAAATATCTATTTAGCACATCACCATGTCTATTTTCTTCAGCAGACCAACTTCTTAGCCATTTCATCCAACCATTATTATTCTCTTGATCTACCCCTACCAAATTAGACAACCAACTTTCATAAGTTGGTAATGCTTCCTCCGTAATTGTATCTGCAACAAGAACTGCCATTAAATCATAAGAATGGTTTGCCGCTTGGTCTTGAATTTCCTTTAAATCTTTAACAAATGTTGTATCCGATGTAAGTGGAAGCAGTTCCGAAGCCTGCCAATTGGTTTCAACAGGTTTAAGATATTCACTAGCAATGGCTTCAACATCTTTCCCTATGAAGTTCATTACCTCTATTCTACTTGGACTCATTTTTTGATTTGTCATAGCCTTCGAAGGTAAAATAATAATTTGAAAAAACTTCCTATTTTTACCTCTCCATGGAAAATCAAGAATCTACTTTATTTTTTAATATACACACCCACAGGAAACCACAGCATATACAGGAGTTTTGCATTAGAAATGCCTATTTAAAATTTACAGAAAATCTAGCTGTTTCCTATGCCTTAAGTTCAGGTTTGCACCCATGGTTTGTTAATCAATATAATTTAGAAGAAATTAGTATGGTATTGGAAAGTAATATTAGTCAAAAAAGTATTGCTGCCATTGGCGAAATTGGATTAGATAAAGTTGCACCAAATTATGAAAAACAAAAATTGGCTTTCGAACATCAATTAAAAATTGCTTCTGAGGCAAAATTGCCAGTTGTATTGCATATAGTAAAAGCCGTTGATGACACCTACCAATACATTAAAAACTTCAAAGAGCCCATTATTTTACATGGGTTTAATGGCAATCTTGCAGTTTTCCAACAATTAAATGTTTCAGGTAAAACCTATGCATCATTCGGTTTGAACCTAAAGAAGCCAAGTACTAAGCTATTAGATTTGGTTCAAACCATACCTTTAAAAAACGTGCTTTTTGAAACCGACAATTCCTCTGCAAAAATTAATGAAATTTATGAGGCTTTTGCTGGGATAAGAGGAATCTCTTTGGTTGAACTCAAATTAATTGTGGAAGAAAATTTTAGATTGGTATTTCCTCAATTTCAATTCCAGTTAAAATCTTCTGGCGAATCTGCGAGGTAAGCGAAATCTGAACCCAATTTTTTTACAGTATCAGGCCAAATTTCTTCAATTTCTTCATTGAAAATAATATCCGAATCCATATCTGTTAGCCACCAAGATTTTTGTTCTATTTCTATATTTAATTGTCCTTCCGCCCATCCACTATAGCCTATAAAAAACTTTATATCGTTAGTATTTGCTTGACCCGATTTAAAAATTTCATTAATGGTATCTAAGTTTCCACCCCAATAAACACCACTTCCAATTGGAAATGAATCTTCAATTAAATGCCCTAACTTATGGATAAAATGAAGTGTATTTTGCTCTACTGGTCCACCAAAATAAATGGGAAAATTTACATCCAAAATACCTGGCAATAAATCGTCGGAATCTACTTCCAACAATCTATTTAAAATAAATCCAACACTTCCTTGTGCTTCATGTTCGCACAAAAGGATAACAGATTTTTTAAAATTTGGATCAGCCAAAAATGGCTCACTAACTAACAACTTACCGCTATCAGGGCTAAATTGGTAATTTTTGTATTTTATCTCCATAGTAGCAATGTATAAAAATGAATACCTCTGTTTTCTACATTTTATTAACTAAAACGATTTACAAGAAATTTGATTATTATTTATCAAATAATTTCTGAGGAAAATCATTCAAACGACCTATTTAATTTCATAGCTTTGGTAAAAATTTCTGGATTATGGTAAGCAACAAAATTATTGCGGGAATTAGGAAGGATTATACCTTAAAAGAATTTGATGAAAAACATTTAATTCTTAACCCAATAGAACAGTTTAAATCTTGGTTTAAAGAAGCAATGGATGCTGAGGTTATGGAACCAAATGCATTTACTTTGGCAACTACTAAATTTAATGGACGGCCAGCAGCCAGAATAGTTTTGCTGAAGGCAATTGAGGAAAATGGGTTTGTATTTTTTACAAATTATGATAGTCAAAAAGGCAAACAAATTAATTCGAACCCTCAAGGTGCGATGGTATTTTTTTGGCCAGAATTACAAAGGCAAGTTAGAATAGAAGGAACTATTATTAAAAATAGTGAAAAAGATTCCGACGACTATTTCTTATCTAGACCTAAAGAAAGTCAAATTGGGGCACATGCCTCACCACAAAGTGAACCTATAAAAGATAGAAAAGAATTAGTAGATCTTTATTTAAAAATGGAGGAATTATTTAAAGAACAACCATTAGTAAGGCCTCGTCATTGGGGGGGATTTGTTTTAAAACCAGATTTAATTGAATTCTGGCAAGGTAGAGCAAGCAGGCTTCATGATAGATTTCAATTTATTTTAAATGACGAAGAAACTTGGGAATGGAAGCGTTTAGCACCCTAATTAAAATCTATTTCAAAAAGTATTTTGACGAGATTTTTGCTTATTTACAATTAATTAATATATTGCTATTAAGAAAAAATTATGATAAGCACCATTCTCGCCGTAGTTAGTTCCTTTTTAATAGCCATATTTGCCATACCTTCTATAATAACGGTAGCAAAACTCAAAAACTTATATGATAAGCCTGAGGAAAGAAAAATCCACACCCTAAAAATTCCAAGATTAGGCGGCTTAGCAATATTTGTTGCGTTTTCTTTGGCTATATTACTTTTTGGAGATTTTAAAGGAATTGAGGGAGCTCAATTTATTGGAGCTGCGCTTATTATGTTATTTTTTGGCGGCTTAAAGGATGATATTATAATTCTTTCACCTCTTAAAAAACTTTATACTCAATTGTTATCTGCAGGCCTAGTAACATATTTTACTAATATTAAAATTACTGATTTACATGGTGTATTTGGAGTTAATGAAATTCCATTAGTTGCAAGTATTTCATTAAGTATGTTTATGATAATTGTAATCACCAACTCTGTTAACCTTATAGATGGTGTGGATGGCTTAGCGGGTAGTTTATCATTGATAATGAGTTTAACTTTTGGCCTATATTTTTATGATGCAGCAGAATATGATTGGGCCTTAATTGCTTTTACATTATCTGGAGCAATTTTGGGATTTCTGTTTTTTAATTTTAGTCCTGCTAAAATTTTTATGGGTGATGCAGGCTCACTAACAGTTGGATTTTTATTGTCTATTTTCACTATTCATTTCATAGAATCCAATTCACCTTCATTTGGTAGTATTATAAGAATTAAATCTGCACCGGGGCTGGCACTTGCTATACTAGTTGTGCCGCTATATGATACATTGAGAGTTTTTGTATTAAGAAGTTTGAACCGAACCTCCCCATTTAAGGCTGATAAAAACCATTTACACCATTGGCTAATTAAGAATGGACAATCGCACAAACAAGTTACCCTAATAATGTCGTTGGTGAATGTGCTTTTTATTTTAATTGCAATTGCACTTAGAGATAATCCTGCCTATTTGGTATTAACAATAATTGGTTCATTGGCATTAATTGTTGGCCAATTACCTATTTATTTTTACCGACATAAAATATCAGATATTGAAGCTGATGAAGATGTTCAAGAAGAGATTGAACAAAGTCTGTATCAAGGAGAATTTAAAAACAAATGATAGTTTAATCTTGGTTCAAACCACTTAAAAATTGTTCCATTTTCCTGAAAGCAATTGCGCGATGACTTATTTTATTTTTCTCATCTAAAGTCAATTCAGCTAAAGTTTTATTTAATCCTGTAGGCAAAAAAATTGGGTCGTAACCAAAGCCCATTGTACCTCGCTTTTCCTTTATAATTTCGCCCTCACAGGCTCCTTCAAAAAAATAGTTTTCTCCTTTATAAATAAGGCAAATGACAGTCACAAATCTGGCAGTTCTTATTTCTTTTTCACTAAGATTTGTTAGAAGTTTATCCATGTTCTTTTGATCTGATTTTTCAGGACCAGCATAACGTGCACTATAAACTCCTGGCTCACCATTTAGAGCGTCAACTAATAATCCTGTATCATCTGCAAAACAATTTTTAGACGTTTGTTTATTAATGGTAGAAGCTTTAATCCAGGCATTTTCTTTTAGGGTCAAACCATTTTCAATAATTTCTTGGTTGAACCCAATATCTGTTAAAGAAACTACTTGAAATAAATCTCCAAGTAGGGCCCCAATTTCTTTGGTTTTGTTGCTATTATGAGAAGCGAAAATAAGCTCTTCCATAAACTAGTTAAAAAACATTCTTTGCATTGCCGACCATAATTTCCCTTTTGCGCCAATGTCTGTTAGGTAAGAACTTAGTGAATTTGCGAATAAAACTTCAGAACCATTAATATAGGCAGGTTGATGCATTGCAGAAGTAATATCTTGCTTTTTAATCCAATCTGCACAACCCCAAATAATAACTTGACTGGGTTGAAAATAATCCCAAATATGATTTAAAGTTGGGTCTGGAAAACGATTTATATTAACTATCCAAACATCATCAAGAGTTCTTCTTAGCCCCTTTTCTATGATGGTATTTAGCAACTGAAATTCGTTATTTTCAAGAAATTCCTCGGAATGACTGGAAACCAGAAGCAAAAGTTTTTGTTTGCCTTGGCCCAAAGGGTGGTATTCTATAGAAAAATCTCTTTCTTTGACCACATAAATTTCATTGAATAGCGGGAGAATATATTCATCCGACATTTGTAAATCATCATTCATACCATGGCAATTTCAATAAAAATTAGCAAAACACCACAATCGAGAATTCATCTATTTGATTTTAACAATATTGAATTTGGTAAAATATTCTCAGACCACATGTTTCGGGTTGATTGTTTAAATGGCGTTTGGCAAGAACCAGAAATTCTACCTTATGGAAATATTTCCATAGCCCCTTCTTTATCAGCAATTCATTATGGCCAATCTATTTTTGAAGGAATGAAAGCCTTTAAAAATCCGGAAGGGAAACCTCAATTATTTAGGCCCTTGGAAAACATCAAGCGTTTAAATAAATCTGCAGAAAGAATGGGAATGCCAATTATCCCTGAGGAACTTTTCTTAGAAGGCTTAAAACAATTGGTAAATTTGGATCAAAACTGGATACCTACAGCAGAAGGAAGCGCTTTATATTTAAGGCCATTTATGTTTGCAACAGACGATTTTGTAGGAGTAAGGTCAAGTTTAAATTACTCTTTCATGATTTTCTGTTGTCCTGTAAACAGCTACTATCCAAAGCCAATAAAAGTTAGGGTTGAGAAGAAATTTGTAAGGGCAAGCGATGGAATGGCAGGCTATGCAAAAGCCGCTGGAAATTATGGTATAAGTATGCTACCAACTGCGGAAGCTAAAAAGGATGGATACGACCAAATAATTTGGACAGATGGTAGAACTCATGAGCATGTTGAGGAATCTGGAACAACTAATTTGTTTTTTGTAATGGAAGACAAACTTATTTTAACTCCAAAATTGGACGGAAATATTTTAGAGGGAATAACTAGAGATAGTTGTATCAAACTTTTGAGAAACAAAGGATATGAGGTACAAGAAAGAGATATAAGTATAATTGAAATAATTGATGCTGCTAAAGCTAATAAATTAACAGATGCTTTTGGAACTGGAACCGCTGCTATTATTGCTAAAATTGCCAGCATTGGTTATGAAGGGGTGGATTATGAATTACCACCAGCAGAAAGCAGATTGGTTTCTAATTGGCTTTACCAAAATATTTATCAAATACAAACTGGTAAACAGGAAGACACTCTAAATTGGGTGATGGCTATATAAAAAAATCCCCCACTAACTTAAGTTGGTGGGGGATTTTTTTTATGCCTGTTTTAAGCCCTTTTTGCTCTTTCCCAATTTGCGCTTTGTTTGCCGCGTATAAATCGGATCAAACCTAAATACATACATAGGTTCATTATAAAAAAGTAATAAGGTACAAATAGAACCTTTACTTTAATTTGTTTATTGGCAAGGTACCAACCTAGCAAGGCCATACCGTAGAAAAGTAATTGACCAATTAAGAACAAAAGATAAATTCCACCCACATTACAAGCTAAAATAGAATTTACAATTAATAAAACTAATAGAGATAATGGAGCTAATGTCCAACGTAAAACTCTGTGGGAAATAAACAAAAAGCTAACTCTAAAATTAGTAATTAAGTTAAATGCTTTTGGTAATCGGCCCATACTTTGGAATGCACCAGCAGCAATTCTCACCTTACGTTTTAGTTCTTCACCAACATTGGCACTTGCAGTTTCTGCTGCCCAGGCATTCTTTTCATAAATAACTCGGTAACCATCATTAGCAATTTGCATGCTTTGCATTAAATCGTCCAATAGAGAGTCTTTTGGCAATTCTTTATACAACTCAGTTCTGTAGCTCATTAACTCGCCTGCAGCACCTACAATGGTATAAAAATCAGAATCTAATTGCTTCAAGAAGCTTTCGTATTTCCAATAAATCCCCTCTCCTGCTCCGCTTGCGTTTTCAAGATCTTTTGTGATGATACGTTTTTCGCCAGTAACTGCTCCAACTTTTGGATCAGCATAATGCTTTACCATTTCTTTAATTGCTTCAGGATTTAAATCCGTATTGGCATCGCAAAAAACAACTATAGATGAATTTACATAAGCCATTGCACGATTCATGGCTGCGGCTTTGCCATTTCTCGCATTCTCATGTAATGCTAATACTTGGGGATATTTTTTAATTCTATCCGGAGTGTCGTCATTGGAGCCATCACTAATAAAAATAAGTTGAAGTTTATCTTTAGGATAATCCAAAGCCAAACTATTTATTATTTTATCTTCAATGTATTCAGCCTCATTAAAACAAGGCACTACCAAACTTACTTTTGGCTCAAAAGTTGGATCAAACGAGGCTTCTTTTTGAAAGAGTTTTTTAATCTTTACCATAAAGTACAGCAAAATGCCATACCCAAAATAGCTGTACAAAACAATTCCAACTCCTAACCAAAATATACACTCTAAACTATTCATTACTTTCCAATTTTAGTCCATGAAGTATAAAAACCACATGTAAAATGTCTTGGTAAATAATCAACAACAGCACAATCAATTTTTTGCAATAATTTAATTCTACGCGTAAATAGAGAAAAAGGAAATATTCTCTCTAAAAAATCTGCATTTTGGTAATCAATTTGTTTGAACCCAACGCCTTTAAGTAGACGATTAAAACCACCTACACTAAAATACTGTACATGGGTTAAATCTTCATTAGAGGATTGCAAAGTTTTAGCATCATAACCCAATACTTTTTTAAATGCTACTAAAGGAGCGTCCCAACCTTTTTTGGCAAGGTATTGCATCGGTCTGGTAATTAATAATTCTCTTGGGCCATAACCATTTGGTACGGTTGCAACAAACACACCACCTGGCTTCAGTATTCTATATATGCTTTCAGACAATTCATAAGGTTTATGTAAGTGTTCTAAAACCTCACTACAAACCACGGCGTCAAAACCATCATTCATAGAAAATGAATTGGCATCTAAAACTTGAAAACTTACATTAGCAAATGTATTTCTGCTACTTGCTTTATCAATACTTCCTTGGTCAATATCTACACCTGTTACTTGGTAACCAATAGAGCCTAAAGCCAAACTGATATTACCGTTTCCACATCCAATATCTAATACTTTAGCCTCTGGATTATTGAGACCTTTAATAGACCTTACAATAAAATCGAGTCTTTTTAGATCTTCAATATCAGAGTAGGTTGTAAATTTTACATAATCTTTGTTTTCCATGATGAGTATATTATTTTTCTATTTTAAATAACAGTATAAAGTTACAATTTGCTTTCGTAAATAGCCAAAGTTTGTTTGGCATTTGCTTCCCAAGAGAAAATATTTGCGCGTTCTTTGCCAATTTCACTTAAATCTTTTTGCAAAACTCTATCGTTCCATAATTTTTGAATAGCATCTGCAAGTGATTGCGCATTAAAAGGATCACAAATAAGCGCTGCATCGCCCACAATTTCGGGCATTGAGGAAGTATTAGAGGTGATTATTGGCACTTCACATTTCATTGCCTCAACTAAAGGAATTCCAAAACTTTCTCTTAAGGAAGGATATAAAAAAAGTGAAGCCTGACTATAAATTGCAGGTAGGTCTTTATTGGGAACATAACCTGTAAATGTAATTTCATCTAATACAGATAAATCACCAATTTCTTCAGCCAATTTCTTTAAATAATCTCTATTGATATCTAACATTAGAAGTTTGCATGGCAACTTATTTTCTGCTTTTAGAATGCTTATTGCTTTTAAAACTCCTATTACATTTTTCTTTGGATCAGTATTTCCTAAAAAGAATAAAAACTGATCGGGCAAATTGAATTTTTCCTTGCATTCCCTTAATTTATCAGAGTCTACAATTCTTTGAAAATGCTCCCCTACACCATTGTATGCAGTTTGAACTCTATCTGATGAAAAATGAAAATGATCCATTATTCGTTTCCTTTCAAAATCAGAAACTGTCAATATCATTTTCGCTTTTCTAACAATTAAAGGTACATTCCATTTTCTATATATGTTTCCAAATTTTTGATAAGCTGTACCTTGACTAAGACTTATTTTCTCCAAATAAATGATATCATGCAGGGTAAGTATTAATGGAACACTTAAAAATAGTGGTGCTGTATTACTGGTGCAATGCAATAAATCAACCTTGTATTTTTTTACTGCTTTAGGCAGGTAAAATTGCTCCCAAATTGGATAAGGTGATTTTGGCAAAGTGATAATTTTCACGTTCTCACTTTCCTTTAAGCAATCAGAATCTTCATCTGGTTGAACAAAAATAAAATACTGGTGAGGAGATGGTAAATTTTGGAGTGCTTTAATTAATTCAAGAGCCACCATGTCCATGCCATGCTTTTTCTTTCTAAATATACGCTGAGCTTCAATACCAATTCTCATAATTCTATCTTTGCTGAACAGTGCTTGAATGTTCTGTATGAATAAACTTTTTGGTGGCTCCTTTACTTTTTGCCATTGCCATTACCATTAAGTAAAAAGCTTGAGGCAACCGTAAAGCAGCATTGAGTGTTCTTAAATTAAAGAACGAAGACGGTATAGCAATTAAATAGGCTAAAGCACAAGCAAAAAATTGACCTAAAAACCAAATGTCCATAGTGCAAAAAGGAACAAAAAACAGAAAGGCAGAAAAGAATGATAAACCTAATAATAAAACCCTAGGCAAGATTATTCTTTGTAAAGCTTTATCAAAATAATCAATATTCCCTCTTAATACTAAATTTGCTATTCCCTCAATGAAAATCGCATTGAAATCAAAGAATTGAGAAGCAACCCATCTTCTTCTTTGAGATGAAAAAACCTTAGCATTTTGAACCTTTTCATCGTATACATAGGCATCGTTTTCAAACAAAACCTTTATTCCATTTTTCACCAAGGCAAACTCCAATTCTTTATCTTCAACTGGTGAAGTAATCTTAGACATGATTTCCTTAAATTCCTTGTATTTCATGGCTTGACCCGAACCTGATAAAGCAGAAGTTACATTTATAGAAACATGTCCTTTTCTAAAAATATGATTGTTTATTTCTTCACTTAATCCATCTAAAACAGAGAAAGGAGTATCTAAATTTTTTGCTGTTCTATGCGACTGGATAATCATTTCATCATTTTGAAGACGGGCATTAATTTTCTTCAAAAAATCCTTTTCCATTATATTATCTACATCCAACACAAGGCAATAGTCGTAATCTAAATCTGGAATTATAGCCATTGCCATATTAAGAGATTTAGCTTTTGTGCTTTCTTCAAATTGAACAGGAATTAACTTAATTGGCATAACTAAAAGCTCACCAATGGTTAATTGCGAAAGTGAATCTGCAATTACTACCACATCAAATTTATCTGTAGGATAATTTTGGTTCAAACAGTGCCCTACTGTATTTAAAATTACTTCATCGTGTTTGTAGGCAGGAATAAGAATGGCAAATTTATTTTGCTTAGTAACCTTTAATTTATTGAAATCGGTTGCCTTATAGAAAAGTCCAGAGATACTAAATAAGAAAACATACCCAACATTAAATGCTAGGTAAAAAAATAAAATAATCTCAAAGACTAAAAAGAGTTTCTCAAACATTTAACATTTTCTTTTTAGGATGAACCCTTACTGTTAGTGTTTTCACTAACTGAGTGTGGAGTATGAATAAATTTTTTATTTGCCCCACGTAATTTAAAGAAATTAAGAAACATGAGCAGAAAACCATAAGGTAAGTTTAGCAGTGCTTTTAAGGTGTTTTTGTTATAATACTTAATTGGTGTAGCTAAAAGCAATGCAAAAATTTGTATTACTAAAATAATAACAAACCAATTACCCAAAACAGAAGGTGTAAACCAAACCAAACAGAATATTATACTCATACCTAAATTAATTAGGCGAGGTAATAAAACCAATTGAATAGACTTATCAAGATAATCCAAATTAAAGGTAGTTATGGACGTCCAAATACCTTTAAGGGCATATTTTTTCATGTAGGTAAATTGTGCCGACATCCAGCGCTTCCTTTGATTTTGGAAAACTTCTGATTTTTGGACTTTTTCGTCGTACACTAAAATCTCATGGGCATAATCAATTATTATCTTTTTAGAAATAATTAAAATTTCCATTTGTTTATCAAAACCACCGATGGCATTAATATCTTTCATAATCTCCACAAAAAATGGATACTTTATAGCTTTTCCTGAACCAATTAATGCTGCCGAGATACCTAAAACCTTGTGGCCTTTTCTAAAAATATGATTATTAATTTCTTCGCTTATTCCATCTAAAATTGAGAATCCAGTATCTTCATTTTTTGCTAAACGATGTGCTTGTAAAACCAATTGATCCTTTTGCAAAGCAGAGTTCATTTTCTCTAAAAATCTCTCTTCAACAATATTATCAATATCTAATATTACTGCGTAATCATAATGGTTGTGTGCTACTTCTTGAATTGCCGCATTGATAGACTTACCTTTAGTGCTATTTTCAAATTTCACCTCCACAACTATAAGTGGCAACGACTTCAATATAGCAACAGACTCCTCCCGTAAACTATCAGCAATAACAATTACATCAAAGGCTTCTTTGGGATAAGCTTGTTTCAGAGTTTCTGTTGCAGTATGAATAATTACCTCATCACCTTTATAGGCAGGAATAAAAATGGCAAACCTCAATTTGTTTTCTATAATAGGAAAATGCTCTTTTCCATAAAACAAACCAGCAATTGCATAAAGGGTCATGTAGGCAACATTAAAAACTAATATTGCAAAAACTACCCAAAGAAAAATATCAATATAAATATTCACTTATTTTATAATTAAGCCTGTGTTTTGGTAGATATTGAAATTTGTCAAATTCCAAACAGCCCCATTAACAAATGCATCGAGCAATTTATACTCTTTTTTTAATAAATACTTAAAAATACCTTTAGGAAATGAGATAAAATAAAAAAATAATACCGCCATTATACGTTGAACACCTTGCGTATTTCTACGTGTAAATATTAACCTGTTTCTAGTTAAGTAATAGGTTTTCATTGGGCTTTCCTTTCCAACCGACATGGATTCTTTATGCAATACTTTAGAAGCTCCACAATACCAAATTTCAAAACCGGCCCTTTTTACACGCTCACAAAAATCTGTTTCCTCGTAATACAGAAAGTATAATTCGGCCATTAAGCCAATTTTCTCAACCACTTTTCTACTAATCATCATAGCAGCACCATGTGCCAATTGAGTTCTGTAAGATTGGTCAAATTCTAGTTTATCTTTTTCTTTATGTCCAATGGCAAAACCCCTTCCGGTATACATATTTATGCCTTTACTTCCTGCAAATTGCAATACATCTGGCATGGTATAATAAACCAATTTTGAGGAAGCAATACCAATATTTTCATTGCTTTCCATTAAATTAACAATAGGTTCAAGGAAACCTTTTTCTAATTCGGTATCGTTATTTAGCAAAAAGAAATATTTGCCTTTTGCCGCTTGCATTGCCAAATTATTACCACCAGCAAATCCAAGGTTCTCCTTGCTTTCAATAAACAAAACTTCAGGAAATGATTTTTTTAGGGGTTCAATTGATTCACTTGAGGCATTATCCACTACAAAAATTTCAATATTTCTGTAGGTAATTTCCCTTAGAGAATTTAAAAAGGCCTCGGTATGAACCAACCCATTATAGTTTACAGTTATAATACTGATTAATGGTGAAGTTTTCATTAGTAATCCTCTATTTTTTCTACTTCAATTTCGTCGTAGTTTTCTGCAGTTGAAAGCATGGTCATGGTAATATACATGAGCGCACCCAAAGGCGCCTGACCAAACACTGGATTACCAAAACTCGCTGTTACAATCCCCAAGAAACCACCATACAAGGCAATCAATTTTTGTCTAGAGTCTGGATTTTTCACCAACCTAATTTTCACCACACCCATTACAATTACAAATGCTAAGCCTAAAGCATAAATGGTAAGACCCACAATACCATTTTCAACCCAAATCTTAACAAACCAGCTATCTGTAGGAATATTAACCAAATAACTTGAAGGATAAAAACGAGCTGCCCAAGAGTCGGTAGTACCAATACCAGAACCAATAGGTCTATTTTTTAAGTATTCTCTTAATTTATCTTGGTTAGTTAAGCGAACCAAGAGTGAAGCTTCTTTTGGATCGAGTGCTGTACGAATACGATAAATTTGGTAACTTGAATTTCCAATAAATGTAAATTTCAAGAAGGCAAAAATCACTAAAATCATAAAGATACCAGGAACCAAAATTCTAAACCTTCGAATTAGCAAAAGGTAAGTAATTACCCCAAAGAAAATAACGAATACTGGCCCTCTACTTCCTGAGGTACTCATGCCCACCAAACAAACCACAAAGGCAATGGCATACCATATTCTAGCCGATACTTTATAAGGTCCTAATGCCATAATTAAAGCAATAAATGCTATATATGCCATGGTTACACCAAACTGGCCTGCATCAGAGAAAAAGGAGAATGCCCTAAGCTGACCACCCAAAACGTGAGTTATATTTCCTCCCGCATCTAACCATCCTTGTTCAAATGGATCCAGACCAATATTAATTTGCTTCCATCCCCAGATTGCCCCAAATACTCCCCAGATTAACAACAAACGAATGAGGTAATTTAAATTCTCTTTTTTATCAAAAAGCAATAAGGTTAATGGAACCGTTTGAATTGCATAAAAGGAAATTCCCCTTACCGCATATGCCCAAGCACTAAAATTCTCTGCATCTGGGTTAAAAGCTTCAAAAATGGTATAAAAGAACCAAAGGATAGTAAGGTAAAAAAATCCATTGTTAAGCTTAATAATATTGTCCTTATAAAGCCTAAAAAGCAATGATAATGTTGTAAGTGCCAATACCGCATCAATAGATAACCCCAGAGGAATACCCACTACATAACGGTTTACACCAATAAAGAAAAAAGAATAGTGAATATAAAAAGCTAATCCATAATATGGATTAGAAATAATCAAAGCAATTAGACCTACCAATACTGGCAGGAAGGCTACCAAACTTCCAATACCAATATCTCCGGCGGCCAATACACCTGCCATAGTAACACCCGTCATAGCAAGCAAACCTGCAATAACAAACGTATTACTCTGATTATTTACGGCACTACTAGTTGGTCTCACGTTACTTTAATTTAATAATTTCCAAACTCTTATTTCTAAACTCTGTCCAACCAAATACCAACACATTTTTAAATTGAATTCCCATGTGCTTATTTAATTGATAATACCCAAACAAAACACCTGCAACAAAGGTTGCCGTGCTTACAAATGCAACAGATTCTAAATTCCCAAAAATCATAATTCCTAAATAATCCCCAATAATATTTACTGCCAATTGGATCATTACTTTATAAAAATTAAGGTTTGGTTTGTTAATGGTATCTAACATTACACCAGCAAACTTGTCTAATGGAAGAATTGCCATATAACTAGCAAAAAATCTTAATAATATTGCTGATTCTGAATATCCCTTTCCTCCAATAAGAAAAACCACCCAATCTGCCATAACAAAACACATTATTGAAATTGGGAGTAAAAGGAAAAACACCAAACCTGTTTTGCGTTCAAAATCCAACCTTAGAGCATCAAAAGCTTTCTCTGCATTAAGTTTAGCGAACTTTGGCATGGCAGTAATCGCAAAACTTCTTAATGGCATTTCAATTATTTCAAGAATCCGTGAGGGTACATTAAACATGGCAACACCAGCACTACCCAATAAACTACTACCAATAATAAAGGTATCAGAACTTCTTAATAGGTTTGAACCTATTAATGTACCCATACTGTATTTACCAAAATGGAATATTTCCAACATATTTTTCTTTGCATACTTAAAGAAATGTTGAATCCCACTCCAACCAGCAAAAATGGCCAATAAACTAACAACCAAATGAGCTATTGAATAACTAATTAAAACTGCATATATGTTTGGTTCAGCCTTAATATAAAACCAGATTAAACTTATAAAAACCAATTGGTTCAAAATACGAATTGAACTCATAGAAATGATTTTCAATTTTGCATTTAAATACCAAGTTGCGTAATTATTTGGTGCAGAAAATAAGGCCATAATCACCATCCATTTAAAGAAAAACAGATACTCAGTAAAAATGCCAAATGCTTTAAAAACAAAATAAAGTACAGTAATTAGGAGAGAATAAATTACTGTTAAACCAATAGTAATAAATACGGTTGAACCGATAACCACATCCTCCTCATCTGAATTGGTACATTGGGCCAAACTTCTAACCATGGCATTCATTACCATGCCTATTCGAAGGGTTTCAAAAATACCGTATAAGGCCAGAAAAACGATATATGGACCAAAAACATCTTTAGGCAAAACCCTTGCTAAAAGGGCAAAAGTAATTACTCCCAATAAGGCACCGAAACCGTTGCCCAATAAGGAAGAAAAACTTTTACTCTTGAGAATTTGTGTAATTGCCTGCATGCATTTTAGCTGTAATTATGCTTCCTCTACCTCTACATCCTCTTGCTGTTTTAAGGCAGGCTTAGGTGCATTTCTTTTAACTTTAGGCATTGCTCCAACCATATTTTCTAAATCTTCTGGTTCAACTTGGTTCAACCAAAGCATAATTTTATTCTCCTCACCAGCAGCTTTGCGGAATAACTTAAGAATATTCTCATCCGAGGCAGTCCAACTTCTACGAGCATCTAAAACTAATAAAGATAGACGCGAGTTTTTAATTAACTGGTTTGGTATAGCATTTACAGAAATTGCAGGTACCTCAACAATTATAAAATTAAATGCACTACGGTTAACTCTAGAGAACTCAGGCAATAGATTCTCTTCTGTTTTAGCTGAGAAGAATCTTGAAGTAATATCGTAACGCAAGGTTCTAAACTTCCTATCCTCCGTTTCTGCATCCTCCATATTGTCGTCGTTTGAAATATACAATACAGAATAATCAAGACTATATAATTTCTCCGCTAGTTTTTGGGCAGCGTAAGACTTTCCTTCAAACTCTCGGGAACTAATAACTGTAATTAGGTAATTATTGCCACCCTGTGGATTATTCTCTAATTCAATTTTCAGGTTAGAAACGGCATAATCCAAAAGTGTATTTTCAATCCTTCCCATTTGTAAACTATTGCTTAACGATAGTCTATTTGGCAAAGCACTGAATATTTTCAATCCGGTTAATTCTTCGGCACGAGCTGTATTTTTTACAGAGGCATCTAATAATTCTCTTGCAATAAAATATACTAATAAGAAAAAGAAGGATGCCAAAAACGATAGAATAACCAATAATGCACGCTTAGAGGCCAATGGTTTAGTTGGAAAAACTGGGTTATCCATCACCTGCAAATTATTAGACATCTCAATGTTTTGTTGTCTTAATTTAGCCAAATGATACCCATGTAAAATCTCTAAATATTGTTTTTCTGCAACACTAATCTCACGCTCTAACCTACTAACCTGCATGTTTAAAGGTGAGAATTCATTGTACTTACGATCGAACTCTTTTCTTCTATCAATATAAACTTGAAGGCGAGCTTCAGAGGCGTCCATACCTAAAATCTCTTTTAACCAACTTTCCAAAACCACATTCATTGGAACAGATTCTATGGTATTGTTTAGGCTATAGTATTGAAGTACCCATAAGCGTATTTCTTGCTTAATTGCATCCACTTTTGTGGCCAATTTTTCAACCTTTTCTGTTGAGTTGCCATAAATTTTAGCTCTTTCAAATTCTTCATGAGCTATACCAAGTTCTTTTCTAAGCTTATTAAGTTCTGTATTATTCCTCAAGAGAATCTCCCTTGATTCTAATTGATCTTCTAACCTAGCAACAGCTCTTTTATGAGATTCGTAAGCCATTAATTCCTTGTAGTAATCAGTTTCATTGGTTTCATTTTCAATTGCTACTGCTTTTGCTTGCTCGTAGTAATTAATAATTTTATTTCTGATACCGAAGTCTTTTAACTTATTCTCAGAGTTATTTAATTGCTCAGCGGCATCTTTCAATCGAGCTTCAAACCACTTGATTACGTTAACCGTTTCAGAACCTTTTAAAAACTTATATTTATCGATAAATACTTCAGTTAAAAATTTCAATGTATTTAAACATACACCAGGGTCATCAGATTTATAGGTTAAATCAATGAAATCGGAACTAGATTTACGGGAAGCAGTAAGGTTCTTATTGATATTAGTTAAACTATAATGGCCTTTTGGATCAGACAGTAATTTAACAACAATATTATCTGTAGATGAATTCTTATATTTAGTAATTCTCTCAACGGTAGCATTAAAATTACCTGGCGTAACCATTAATGCGCGCTCATCGGTAATTTCATTCTTTAATTGGGCAAAACTCTTTTCACTTAAAATAAGTGGATCTGGCATCTCTAATAAAAGGTGTTGAGCCAATAATTTAATGGCCACATCTTCTAAAGTCTGACGAGCAGTTACTGTTGCTAATAAATTATCAAAAGCATTATTAATAGAGAAGTAATCAGCTCTAGGAGCATCTTCACTAGATGTTAAACTATAACCAGATGCAATACCGGTATAAACAGTTGTGGCGGCTTGATATTCGCGTGGCAATTTGCCCGTTAAAAAGTACACTAAAATAGCAACTAACACTGGGAAAATGATTAGCCATTTTAGGTTTTTACTTAATACGCGTATAAATTGTATAAAATTCATCTTAGTTACAATTAATTTCTTTTTGGTTTTATCATTACTGTATGAAGTGGCACTCCTAAAATGGCTTCAAACTGTAATAAGGAACTATAATAAAAACGGAACGACTCATGGTAGGCAGCTTCAGCATCTGCCAATACATTTTTTTGACGGCTATATTCAGAAATATGAATAGTTCCTTCACGATATTCTTTTTCTGCCACCTGGCAAGCAACCATCTGCATTAAATAATCCTCATTTCTTCCTTGGTATAGTCTATCATAACCCACCATATCTGCATAAAATTGCGCCAATTTCCTTTTCAACTCCATTGCTTCTGCATCTCTTTTATACTTTTGAAGGATAACTTTTTCCTTAGCTTCATTTACTTTACCGCGTTGACCCAATACATCAAAAACAGATAGCTGTAAATTTACGCCAGCCCTATAACCACTTTTTACCTGAATTAAGGTTTGCCCCTGAGGTTGGGTTGGGTCTTGATAAGCAAAGAAAGGTAAGCTACCAAAAGAGTAATTATAAAATACACTTAAATTTTGAGCCCAAATCCAACGAGTATAATGAACAGTCCATTGATTTGCGCGCATAGCTGCCGCCTCTTGTTTTAAGGTTGGGTTTACACTTTTTGCGATTTCATACATTGAATCCAAGCTAGGCAAAAGTGCAGCTATGTCGATTTTAGGGTTAAGGAACAAAGAATCCACCTCTTGTTTCTGAGCCTTGGAGGGCTTTGCGAGGCTTAATAGTCCCACCATAAAAACTAACAATAGTTTAAGGTTTTTCATATTCAAAAAAGGATATAGCTTTAGTATTTTATTGTACCAACAAAGTAAATGCACAATACTATGCGAAGGGTATTCACTTATTAACCCTGTGTTTATGGGTGTCCATTTTTTTGACAAATAGGATTTCTCAATTAATTTGATGTTTTTTGAGAGTGAAATAATTAGTTGAATGAAAAACCGTGATATCCTTGTTGTTGGTCTTCAGCCATACGATAGCCTCATTGGAAGCAATTGCATTAACATTGCAGAGGAATTTGCTTTAAATAATAGAGTTCTCTATGTAAATTACGCTTTTGATAGGGCATCTATTAAAAGAGAAAAAGACCTTCCAAATGTTAAAAAGCGCATCGAAATGAGGGTCAATAAAAGTGAAAACCTGATTCGTGTAAAAAACAATTTATGGACTCTTTATCCAGATACATTATTAGAATCTATTAACTGGATTCCTTTCACACCTTTATTTCGTATTGCAAACTTTATCAACAACAAACGATTTGCCTCAGAAATAAAAAAAGCGATAAAAAAGCTAGAGTTTAAGGATTTTATTCTCTTTAATGATAGCGATATGTTTAGGAGTTTTTACCTAAAAGAAATGCTGCAACCAGATTGCTCAATTTATTATACCCGTGACAATATGATGAGCGTTCCATATTGGAGAAAACATGGGTTAAAATTGGAAGCCGAATTAATGGCAAAATCCGATTTGGTTTGCGCTAATTCTACCTATTTAAGAGACCTAGCTTCTAGGGATAATAAGAATAGTTTTTATGTTGGTCAAGGCTGCGATGTTTCTGCTTTTGATAAAAATAAAGTTTCAAACATCCCAAGCGATATTGCATCCATACCAAAGCCAATAATTGGTTATATTGGTGCATTATACACACAGCGCTTAGACCTAGAAATCCTAAAAACTATTGCTCATGCTAATGAAAACTGGTCGGTTGTGTTAATTGGGCCTGAAGATGAAAATTTTAAGAAATCGGAATTACACCAACTTAAAAACGTGCATTTTTTAGGTTTAAAAGATGGCAGTGTTTTGCCAAATTACTTGGCCGCATTTGATGTGGCAATCAACCCGCAAATATTAAATGAGGTTACCATTGGCAATTACCCTAGAAAAATAGATGAATACTTAGCAATGGGAAAACCAACTGTTGCTACTGGAACTAAGGCTATGAGTATTTTTAGTGAGCATACCTATTTGGCTCAAAATAAATCGGAGTACCCTGCTTTAATAGAAAAAGCTTTGTCCGAAAATTCTAAATTGAAAGAAGAAGAAAGAATTACATTTGCTCAATCTCATACTTGGGAAAACAGCGTTGAAGCTATTTACCAAGCTATTTCAACTGTTAAAAATAAATAGAAGTACCATGTCTATTGCTCAAACTATAAAGTCTAATCCTACCCTAAAAAAAATAGTTCATTGGATGCTTATTCCTAGCGGACAAGCAAGGCCAAGATTTTGGGTTAAATTATTGGTAAATCCATTTTACCACAAAGTAGAAAGAGGCAGCACCATAAGAAGAAATACCAGAATGGATGTATTGCCTTTCAATGAATTTTCTTTAGGTGCTGGCAGCACAATTGAGGATTTTTCAACCATAAATAATGGCGTTGGTGCCGTTCATATTGGAAAAAACTCAAGAGTAGGAATTGGGAATGTACTAATTGGACCAGTAACTATTGGCAATAATGTTATCCTAGCTCAAAATATTGTAGTAAGCGGTTTGAACCATGGATATGAAGATGTGAATTTGCCAATACACAAACAGCCAGTGAGTACACAACCAATTGTTATTGAAGATGATTCTTGGCTTGGAGCCAATGTAGTTGTTACATCTGGGGTAACAATTGGCAAACATTGTGTGGTAGCTGCAGGAGCTGTGGTAACTAAATCTATTCCTCCCTTTAGTATCGCAGTTGGAAATCCTGCAAGGGTTATCAAACAATATGATTTTGAAGAAAAAATCTGGAAAAGGGTAAATTAATATTCACAAACAACTTCCTTTTTATTTCATATTTTGGTGGAACCAATAGCCTTAACTATCTTTGGCCAGAATGTATATCTTTCGGAATAAACTTGCATTATCTTTACTTTTATTTCTGCCCTTTATTTCATTGGGTCAAACCTTTACTATTGATAATGGCGACACAATAAACCTCACCTTATCCAATGGAAAAAAGGAAGGTTTTTGGCGTTATTTCTGGGCAAATGGCGATTTAAAATACGAGGTGTTTTATGAAAAAGGTGAGAAAGAAGGATTAGAAATTAGTTATTACGACAATCAAGATTGTCTAGAATATAGCAACTCATACCACCATGGAATTTTAGAAGGACCTCGTGTAATGTTTTACCCTAATTGCAGTACTCGTGTAGAAGAAGTTTTTAAAGCAGGATTAAAAAATGGCTACGAAAGAAACTACGATCAAAACGGAGTACTAACCAATGAAGCACAATTTGTAGGCGGAGAATTGGAAGGAAGTTACGCTCATTTTGACAAAAAAGGTTATGTTACTTATGAAAGTCCTACCAAGGAAACAACTCTAAAATTCGACAAATTTTTAACGGGAGAATACAAAATAAAAGACTCCACTTTGTTTAATGTTTTTAAAAGAAACAAAGATTGGAAAAATATAATGTTGGTGGTGGATATGACCGGAAGTATGTTTCCATATATTGGTCAGCTTTTGGTTTGGTATAAGATGACCTATGAAGATGGCAGGGTAAAATATTTTGTTCTCTTTAACGACGGAGATAATTTGTCTGACGAAAAAAAGGTAATTGGAAGAACAGGCGGAATTCATTCATTTGAAGCCAAAGATTACAGAAAACTAAAGAAAGATATAGAGGATGTACGCAAAAAAGGTGAAGGTGGCGATGATCCAGAAAACGACCTTGAAGCAATTCTATACTCCATTATTAATAATAGGGACTATTCAGATATTGTATTGCTTGCAGATGATAGTCCAATTAGAGACATGGCGCTTTTGAAAAGAATCAGAAAGCCGGTTCATGTAATTATGTGTGGAACACGAAAAGGCATCAATGATCAATATTTGAAATTAGCTCTGCAAACCAAAGGTACCATACACACTTCTTCGCACGATATTGACCTAAAAAAATTAAAAGAAGGTGAAGAATTTGTGATTGATAAAGATATTTTTAGACTAAGTGGTGGCCAATTTATTTGGGTTGACACTACAGATTAATTATTAGCATGAAGATAATTTTAGCATCTAAATCTCCCCGCAGACAAGAGCTTATAAAAGGATTGGAACTCAACTTTTCAATTGTTACATATGAGGTAGATGAAGATTTTGATGCTTCAGATTTACCTTCTGATATTGCCAGAAAATTAGCCGTAAAAAAGGCACATCATTTCCCTAACACCCTAATAGATGATGAGGTTTTATTAACGGCTGATACCATTGTTTGGATAAATGGAAAAGTTTTAAATAAGCCTGCAAACGAACAAGAATCCTTTGAAATGCTTTCAACAATTTGTGGTGCAACTCACCAGGTTTTTACCGGAGTTTGCCTAAAAACAATAGACAAAGAAATTTCATTTTCTGAGATGAGTTCGGTAACCTGTAAAAAGCTAAGCGACGAAGAAATTTACCATTATATACGCAACTACAAACCTTTTGATAAAGCTGGAAGTTACGGCATACAAGATTGGTTTGGATATACAGCTGTAGAAAAAATAGATGGTTGCTTTTACAATGTAATGGGCTTACCGGTTAGCCGCATTTATGAGGAGTTAAAAAAAATTAAGAAAAAATAAAAGGCATTCAACCTATCTTTCCGTTCTCAATTTTATTTTTTAGCATGTATATTTTCTCTGCAAAACATTTCCGTTATTTCGGTTTGAACCTAGCCTTGTTAACTGTAATTTTTCATACTGCTTTGGGTCAAACAGTAGTTAAAACAGACGCCGTATTAAGTGGAAAGGTTCCCAAATTTAAAGGCGAATTAATCAGTTTGCAATTCTATAGCACATCGGTTCAAACCAATATAGACCAGTTGGATTTACAAGTATCTGAAGAAGGATATTTTAAAACAAAGGTGCCTTTGATGGAAGATCAAGTTGCATTTTTGTTTTTAGGTTCAGACATAATTAGGCTGCATATAAAACCTAAAGACAGCATATTTATTGACATACAACACAATAATGCCGCACGCAGCCAAACCTTCTATGGAAATGGCGCTAAAGATGCTGCTTGGCCAGAAAAACAAAAAACACAATTCGAATACACGTTTGAAAGTCCAACATTTACTCAAAAGATTTTGGAAGAAATGAGTACCAGAACGGCTCATGGCTTTAAGAATTATTTAGACAGTATAATTGCGATAAAACTAAAGTACTTAAAACAAGAAGGCAAAGGACTTTCGCCCGAATTTATAAACTGGCAAACAGCAGAAATAAAATTCGAATGGGAGGCTTTTAAAATAAATTATCCAACTTGGTACTATAGCATGCGTGGCATTAATGATAAGAGTTTAGATGTGGATAGCAACTATTATGATTATCTAAAAACCATGACCATCAATAATTCTAATTATCTAAGATCTGTTCAATATAGAACTTGGTTAAAATATTATTTCATGTACCAAATAAAATTGGCAGGTAAAAATTTTGGATCTTCAGAATTATACCAATTCTCCAATCAATTTTTTAAAGGAGAGGTATTGCCAATTTTCAAACTCAACCTTTGGGCTGATGTTATTCAATATGGTCATATAAACGATGCTAAAACGATCTATTCTTTGGCTCAAACCGAACTTTCTAAATACCCTGAATTTGCAATATTAGAAGCAAAATACAAAGACAAATTACCCTTTACCGAAGGTGCAGTTGCACCACCATTTACTTTAAGAACTATAGATGGCGGCAAAGTATCTTTGAGTGATTATAAAGGAAAAGTTATTTATTTAGATTTCTGGGCGAGCTGGTGCGGCCCATGCATGAGAGAAGTACCTGCAGGTGAAGAATTGAAGAAGCAATTTGCCAATGCTGATGTAGTTTTCTTAAACATTTCTATTGATGAAGATGAAGGAAAATGGAGGGAAAGTGTTAGAAGAAATCAAATTAGTGGCACGCATTTAATTGCTAATTCTACTAACAATCCAGAGGTATTACAAGCTTATAAAATTTCTTCTATTCCTGCCTATTTCTTAATTGGAAAAGACGGGCGATTTATTTCCTCTCCAGCTCCAAGACCAAGTAGTAGTTATATTTCACAACTTATAGAAGCAGCTTTAAAGAAATAACTTAATTTTTCCTTACAAGTAATTCAAAGCAAATGCGGCACATTATTCCTAAACCTGCAAATTATAAAAGGTCGGTTTGAACCAAGATTTAGTTGCTTAAAATAGAGCTAAATTGAAGTATTTGGGGATAAAGCATGGCAATTTGAAAAGGGAACCTAAATTGAATTGCCAAAAAATCAAGCACTTGGAAAATTTTATAAAGAATAATGAAGATTGAATTGCAAAATTCACAACTATCCTTATTTTTGCACCTCCTTAATCAACAAGGAATCGGGGTGTAGCGTAGCCTGGTATCGCGCCACATTTGGGATGTGGAGGTCGTAGGTTCGAATCCTGCCACCCCGACGAAAAAAGTTCAACAGAAATGTTGGACTTTTTTTTTGCCCAAAAAAGCTATGCAAAAATGCTCTTGGCTATTAGCTATTAGCTATTAGATAAAAATTAAAGCTATTGCAGACCTTTTGCGGATTAAATACTATTTTTTAAAACTAAAGACCAAAGACTAACCCCTAAAGACACTCCCTTTGCTTCATATTGAATCAATTTATCCCTTTTTGAACCCAAACTATTTTCGATTCAAATTTTAATCGCCTACAAATCTATTAGTTAAACATTTGGAACCAATTTGGATAGCATTGCCTTCAACTAAATATTATCCTATGAAAAAACTAGTACTACTAAATTTCTTAGTAACTATTGTTCTTTGTGCTGTGGCTCAAAGTCCAATACAAAACAAAGTTGGCGGCATCTGCTTCCGAACTGATGACCACCAAGGGGCTACAAAATGGAGAGATTGGAATGCTTTATTTAACAAGTACGACTTAAAATTTAGTTTAGCAATAAATGCCTCCCGCTTGTATACAGATACAGCGGCTGTAAATGCCCTTAAGGAAATTGCAGCCAGCGGTCATGAGTTAATGGATCATACACCCGACCATCATATGGGCTATTTTACGGTTAGAACCAAAAGCGATACCATGGCCTATGTTGGAAATACCGCTGTTGATCATTTTAATGGCACTAAAGTTTGCCTTAAAATAGATGCTCCAAATACCACCAGCTTTATTGGCGAAGGAACCGTAAACCTAATTGGCAACAAATTAATAAGTAATAATAACGGTGAGTTTCATGGAATAAATGGCAACCCATATTTCCCTTTGGTTTACTTACCCAGTACAAACCAATATGCAGTTTATACCGCTGTTTCCAATAAAAATAGCAATGACCCTGACACATTAACCTTGCAAACTTATTGGCAAGAGCCTTGGAAAAATGATACCCTTTATTCCATTGCATACCATAAAATTAGCACATCAGATGTGGTTACAAACTCTGCATCTAACTTGCTATTAGCACAAAGAAGCAAACAACTTTTTGCAGAATTTGGACTACCCGCACCTAAAACTTGGATTCAACCTGGAGGTTCCTTTGCCTTACTAAACAAGCAAGAAGTAAAACTTTTCTCTGAGCAAGTTGGGTATACTGCCGGTGCTGTAAATATTGCTTCTGCTCAAAAATGTTATAATGAGGTGGATAGTATTGGAGATAAAAGATATGGCATGCAAGGTCCAGATTTTTATGAAGAAACAAATACCTACCAAGGTCTTATTAATATTTTTGCCGACCGTTCTGCACGCCATTTTCAAAGTTTTGGATTGAGCCATATGTATAATGTAACAGGTGGCTGGGCAGCATTTTTGAACAGAGTTGAAAGCGTATTAATTTGGAGTGTTCAAAATAATATTCCTATAAGAACCTATAACCAATGGGCAAGTATTATATACGATAGTACCAGCAATCCAATGGCAAATGTGTTACCACTTTTGAATAAAGATATAAATGGAAATTCACTTCCGGATGGCTTTACTATTACTACCAATTTTCTAAGCAACGACGGTGTTATAGAAAGTAATTATTCTAGTTTTGGTTCAGCCAGTAATAACTCTACTTTAGCCAGTATAAATAATCTGGGCGGACTAGAAAAAGGCCTAAATGAAATTAACATTTATACCAAAGGCCAAGTGGGCGATTCCATAAAAATGGTGATTACATTTCCGGAGATTTCGCTACCAACTCAATCCTTACTTTTTGGAGCAGGAACCAGCGCTTACGAAAAACAAACTAAATACCTGAATATCCCTGAAAATATTAGTAAAATCAATGTTTCATTTGTTGTAATTAAAAGGACAAATCCGGGTATGGTTCGTATGAGTTTTATGGAAATGAAAAAGTATTTTGAAAGTACTCCAGAAGACACTAGTAGTATAGATACCACCTCACAAATTGACATTCCATTTGAGGGAGATTCTTCTACTTTTAAAAAAAAAGGTGGCGTCTGTTTTAGGGTTGATGATTACCAAAACCCTACTTATTGGAGAGCTTTGAACCAAACTTTTAATGCTCACCAAAAGAAATTTACTCTAGGAATTAATGCTTCAAGAATTGTTGGAGATACTGCTGCTACAAATGCCTTGAGGGAAATTGCAGCTGCTGGTCATGAATTGGCAGATCATACCCCCGACCATAGTTTGGCCTTTTTTAATGTTAGCACATTTGCTGATACTCTTGCATTAGTAGGACATCCGGGTATAACTAAGTTTATTGGAAGGAAGGTTTGTTTAAAAATTGATTCGGTTTTAGCAACTAATTATGCAAATGAAGGCTTAGTTAATATTGCAGGCAACCAATTGATTTCTCAAAACAATGGTGAGTTTACTAACTTGAGTTCACCCGTATTTTATTCGAATATTTACCTTCCATTCAATCAAGGAGTTTATACTTATTCGAACCTAAAAAACAAAAATACAAACGACCCAGACACCATCACACTTGGCGGTTATTATGGAGAAACTGTAAACCTTGGAAACCTTAATAATATTGCATACAAGAGAATTACACAATATGATATTAAACCCAATGCCGCAGGTATAAATTTATTGATAGAAAGAAGTATTAGCTTATTTGAAATCTTAGGTTTGCCTAAACCAAAAACTTTACTAATTCCAAGCAATTACAATGCATTGCTGAACCGAGCCGAGTTGAAATTTTTTGCTGCACCATACGGTTATATTGCTGGAGATGTTTATGTTGATGTTGCCTATAAATGTTTTAACGAAATAGACGAAAACAAGGACAAAGCATTTGCCATGCATGGTTTAGATTTTAAGGAAGAAAACAATACAGCCAAAAGTATTACTGGAATTATAGCAGATAATAGTGCAAAACATCATTCTAGTTTTGGTATGAGTATGTTATCTAATATGACTGGCGGTTTTACAGGCTATTTGGCAAGAATTGACACCTTACTTACTTGGTGTAATGAGAATGAAATTCCAGTATTTACATACAAAGAATGGGCGCAAGCATTGTATTCGCATACACCCAATCCATTTGTAAATGTTTTTCCAAATCTACAAACAGATTTAAACTCAAATAACCAACCAGATGGCTACACCTCCATTTCGGCAAGCTACGATATTAACGATGGAGTACCTTTGAGCAATAACAAATCCTTATCAAGAACTAATAGCGGTGTAATGGCAAGCGTTCAAAATTTGGGTGGTTTAGAAAAAGGAAATTGCACTTTTAATATTTCTACAAAAGGAAATTTAGGCGATTCGGTGCGTATTAATTATTCATTTCCAGAGTTAGGAAATATAAACACAGATATTAAAGTGCCTGCTAATACATCAGATTGGAATTTGAATACCATTTCTATTACTATCCCCAACCATGTTTCTAGAATGACTTTTACCTTTTATACAGTAAAACAAAGTAATGGAGGAACAGTAAAAATAAGCGGTATGCAATTGCTACCAATTCAGAGTAACAAAAATTCAATAATTTCTGCAACCCTAAATAAAGAAGAAAAATCTGAGCCAAATCCAAATTTCCCAGATTTAAATACAAGTTTGGTTTTCCCAAATCCATTTCAAGAATACTTGCAAATTTTGGTTAACAACCCAGATGAGATAAATCCAATTGAAATAAGGGATATGCTAGGAAAAAAAGTTGAATGCTCAATTGAGAAATTGGGCGACAATGAGTTTTACTTATTTACCGAAAATATAACAAGTGGGCTATATGTTATCTCAATTCAAAACGCTTCTGGCAAGACCATTTTCAAAAAAATAAGGAAGGAATAAGGAATCCATAAATAATCCTTCCTAAATCAATAGCTTTGTTTCTAGTCATATGAAAAAAGCTGGAAAGGTACTTATTTGGTTTTTCGGAGTACTAATTGGATTGTATTTTATCCTTTTGGCCTTGGTTGAAATTAACCAAGAAAGGATTATTAACTTATTAAAAGCACAGTTAAAAGAATCGGTACAAGGTGAAATTGCGGTTGGAAAAATCCATTTCACCTTGTTCTATAATCTCCCCGATGCAAGTTTAGAAATTTCGGATTTTGCTTTTAAAGGCCCTCAAAACGAAATCTATAACAAGGAATTTCTAAAGGTAAAAAAGGTATTCATCAGCATTCAGATTTACAAGCTACTTCAAAATGAAATCAACTTAAAAAAGCTAAGCTTAGAAGACGCAGAGGTCTTTATTTTCAAAACAAAATCAGGCTTCAGCAATATTGATATTTTCAAATCGAAGGCGGATAGTTCTTTGGTTCAAACCGAAAATATAGACCCATTATTATTTCACCTTGAATCCATAAAAATAAATAATACCAAAATAATTTATTCTGATTCTTTAGAAGGAAAATTTATTGGCTTGACCCTAGTAAAAACAAGCAATGAAGTCCACTCCAAGGGCAACTCAATTGGGATTCATTTATCAGGAAATATTAACTTTCTAGGCTTAACATTTAAAGAGGAAAATGGCACCTTTTTAAAGAACAAAAACACTCAAGTAGATTTAAACCTACGCTACCTTTCAGACAAAAGGTGGATTGAAGTAGACAGCTCTTCTGTTGAGTTGCAAACAGGAATAGTAGGAATAAAAGGACTACTTAAATTGGGCAAACCACTTTGGCATTCACTACAATTTTGGAGCAATTCAATTGCAGCCCAAGAAGGAATTGGAGTATTGGCAGAAAACATAAAAGTTAAATTAAACAGATTTAACCTTAATGGTTTGGTTTCAACCCAAGTATCTATTGAGGGATATTCTTTGCCAGGTATTCAGCCTAAAGTTAAAATTGAATTTGCATGCAAAGATGCTGCTGCCATAACCAACAAACAAGTAGCGTTGGAGCATATAAACCTAAAGGGATTATTTACCAATCATCAAGATGATTCCATAGCAACTGGGGCAGAAAACACCAATTTAAAAATAACAGTGCTTAAAGCGGAACTCCACGGCATTCCAATTCAGGCAGCAATAAATGTTAGAAATTTTATCGACCCAGATTTATCCATTTCTTTTCATTTGAAAGGCAAATTAGATGGATTTAACAAGCATTTAGACAGCTCTAATTTCTATATAAAACAGGGACAAGTTGAAAGCAATTTTACCTATGAGGGAAAACTAAAAGAGTATGAAAGCGAAAGTGTTTATACCTTGAGGGGAAAGCTAAAAGGTGTTTTCAAAATAAAGGATGGCTTACTCTATTGGGCACGAAAGGATTTGGATATTAGCAAAATTAATTGCGATATTCAGTTTAACGAAAAAGAATTCAACCTTCACTCATTAGCTTTTTTGATGGGGAAAGATGGGATTCAGATTAAAGGAAAAATAGTTGATTTTATTCCATTTTTTACTGAACCTAAATCAAAAGCATTTATAAGTTTAAATATTGTTGCAGATAAGATTAATCTAGAAAATTTTATTCGCAGACAAAAATCCAAGAAGAGTGCGAGCGAAAAATTAAAGTCGAAGAAGCGGCTTTATGAACTGCTAAAAAAGATGAATGAGAAACTTTCCTATCAAATTTCTATTCAAGCAAATTGGGTTCAAAAAGGAACTTTTCTTGCAAAAAACCTTAAGGCAAAACTTGTTTTAGAAAAGGATAAAATAGCCCTTAAAACGGTTGCCATGCAATTTGCAAAAGGCACTTTTAAACTGCAGGCAGAAATTGCCCAATTAGATAAAGACTGGTCGCCAGTATGGGTAAAAGCTAATTTCAACAAGGTTAATATTCAAGAGTTTCTTAAAGCATTTAATAGTTTTGGAATGAAAACCTTAACTCATGAAAATATATCAGGAAAATTAAGTTTGCTAGTAAACCTTAATAGTAAAATTAACCACCAACTTAACCCAGTAAATCAATTTTTAAGAGGAGATTCCAAATTAAAAATCTACGATGGCAAATTGATCAATTTTGCGCCTATAATGGACCATGGAGATTTGGTTTTCACCAAAAGAGATTTCAAAAATATTGAATTTGCAGAAATACAAGCCCACCTTAAAACATCGGGAACAGAATCTGAAATAGACCGGGCAGAAATAAGCACCAATGTGATACGATTCTTTGTAGAGGGGCGACATTCCCTTAAAGACAGCACAAATATTTTGGTGCAAGTCCCTTTGGCAAATTTGAAAAAACATACTAAAAATCTAAAACCAGAAAACATTGGTTTAGACGCAAAAATGGGTGCTAGTGTTTTCTTGAGGATTAAGCAAGATGCATCAGGAAAACTCAAAATAAATTATGTGCCTTTTCCGAAAAAGAAAAAGGATTAATCTATTTCGTTTTGAACCAAAAAAGCCTCTCCATTTTCAATCCTAAAAAAAGCAGAATCTAAACCTGTTTGCTTCACCAAATCTTGAGAACGTTCTTGCTGTGTATCAGTTATAAATATTTGGCCAAAATCTCCTTTTGCTATCCAATTAAACAACTGGTTCAATCTGGTTTGATCCAATTTTTCAAAAATATCGTCGAGGAGCAAAATGGGCTTCTCCCCTTTCACTTGAGTTAAATATTGAAATTGAGCCAATTTAAGAGCGATGATAAATGACTTCTGTTGACCCTGAGAACCGAATTTTTTCAAAGGACTTTGTCTTAATAAAAACACCAAATCATCCTTGTGAATTCCACGCGTTGTGCGCAATAAATCTATATCTGCTGGCTCGCTAACCGTTAATAAATCTGGGTAAAATTGTCGGTTTAAGTCAGATTCAAACACCAAATCCACCTCATCGTTTAAGCCAGAAAGTTTCTGGTAGTTTTCTAAAAATAAAGGCTTAAAAATATCCAAAAACTTAGAACGCTCATAAAAAATATAGGTTCCACTCCTACTCAATTGCTCATTGTAAACATTCAATAAATCACGGTCGAAATAGCGGTTATCAAAAAAATCTTTCAATAATTTATTGCGCTGCTCCATGGCTCTTTGGTAATTCATTAATTCGTGCAGGTACATTTTATCACATTGAGATAAAATCATGTCTACAAATTTCCTTCTCCCCTCGCTACCTTCATTAATCAAAGAAATATCTCCCGGGGCAATCATTACCACTGGCAATGCACCAATATGTGCCGAAAACTTTTCGATATCATTATTATTTACCAAAAGGGTTTTGCCAATTCCCTTTTGAAAAACCAATCTGTATTTTTCCTCCAAATCATTTCGGTTCAGCAAACCTTCTACAATAAAAAATTGGCTGCCTTGCAAAATTTGTTGGTGGTCTATGGAATTGAAATAACTTTTGGTAATAGATAAATAATAAATGGCATCTAAAACATTGGTTTTGCCAGCACCGTTGTTGCCATACAACACATTTACCTCCGGGCTGAACCTAAAGTTAGCCGATTGGTAGTTCTTAAATTGTGTGAGGGAAAGTTGGAGCAAGTGCATGGTCGCAATTTAGCAAAACCGCCCTTGCAGAAAGTAAAAAATCTATTTTATACTGATAATCAGTCCACAAAGAATACTTGTCAAAAGTAATATTTTGTATACTTTTGCAATTCTTAAAAAATGGCAACAAACAATTTTACTAAGGAAACCTATCTTAACTGGTATGAGCAAATGATGCTCATGCGCAGGTTTGAAGAGAAGTCGGCACAATTATACGGGCAGCAAAAGATTAAAGGCTTTTGCCATTTGTATATTGGTCAAGAAGCAGTGGTTGCAGGAACCATGAGTGCTTTAAAAAAGGAAGACAGACTTATTACTGCTTACCGCGATCATGCGCATGCCTTGGCATGTGGTATTCCGGCAAGAGAAGTAATGGCAGAATTATATGGAAAAGTAACAGGCTGTTCTAAAGGAAAAGGCGGCTCCATGCACATGTTTAGCAAAGAACACAATTTCTTTGGCGGACATGGAATTGTGGGTGGACAAATTCCTTTGGGAGCAGGTATTGCATTTGCTGATCAATACCGTGGTGGCGATCAAGTGACAGTATGTTATTTTGGTGATGGCGCTGCTCGTCAAGGAGCATTGCACGAAACCTTTAACATGGCTATGCTTTGGAACCTACCAGTAATTTTTGTAATTGAAAACAATGGCTATGCAATGGGAACTTCGGTAGGTAGAACTACCACTGTTCGCGAAATGTATAAAATTGGTGAAAGTTACGAAATGCCTTCCTTTTCGGTGGATGGCATGAAAGCAGAAGACGTGCATAAAGCAATTGCCGAGGCTGCTGAAAGAGGAAGAAGCGGCGGAGGACCAACTTTATTAGAAATTAGAACCTACCGTTACCGCGGTCATAGTATGAGCGACCCAGCAAAATACAGAACCAAAGAAGAAGTAGAAGAATACAAATCACAAGATCCAATTGAACAAGTAAAAGCTGTAATTCTTAAAAAGAAATACGCTACTGAAGCAGATTTGGAGAAAATAGAAGAAGGAATTATGGCAACTATCAACGAAGCTGTTGAATTTAGTGAGGCCTCTCCATATCCAGAAGCAGCAGATTTGTATAATGATGTTTATTTTGAACCAAATTATCCGTTTATAAAAGAATAAGTAAGAACCACTCTCATGGAGCACAAAGAAGAACACAACTCAGAATTAGAATTAGACCACACCCTTATTGAAACTACACATAAGGTAGAGTCGTTTTACAATACCAATAAAAAAATTATCAATATTGCGAGCATTGCTCTAATAGTGGCAGTTTTAGGATATTTTGGATTCACCAAATACTATCTTGAGCCACTTGAAAAAGAAGCAGCAGCCTCTATGTTTCAAGCACAAACTTGGTTTGAAGCTGATAGCTTTGATTTGGCACTAAAAGGCCAAGGGGATATATCAGGATTTGAAACTGTTGCCGACGAATATGGTTTAACCAAAACAGGTAACTTGGCTCATTATTATGCAGGTATATGCTATATGCGTAAGGGTGAATACCAAAATGCAATTGATCAATTAGACAAATTTAGCACGAATAACGAAATGGTTGGACCTTTAGCTATTGGCTTAAAAGGCGATGCATATGTAGAATTAAACGAAATTGAAAAAGGTGCTAAATTATATATGAAAGCCGCTTCAATGGGTCATAATAAATTAACTGCTCCTATCTTTTTGAAAAAAGCAGGTATTGCATATGAAGCATTAAAAGAAAACAAGGATGCTATTTCTGCTTACGAAAAAATCAAAAACGAATATAGCGAAGCACCAGAATCTCAAGAAATTGAAAAGTATATTGCTAGAGCTACTGCTGCTCAAGGCAACTAATTAAACTATATACTATTAACAAGAAAGCGCGAAGAATAAACTCTTCGCGCTTTTTTAATTTGGTTTGAACCTAACTCTATTTATAAAATAGAATTCATGTAAGTAGAATAATCTACACGGAAACAAAAATTGTATCTAGATTTGTTGCCGAGTTATTTTTTTCAAATCTCTGGAAAGAAGGAACGGTAAATAATTAGAAAACATCAAGTAAAATATGGCAACCGCATTAAAAAATTTATCCAAGACCGATTTAGCTGAAAATAAATTGTTCAAGAAACTAAGCATAGCAATTGTTACAGCAGATTGGAACTCAGAAATCACCCATTCGATGCGTGATGCAGCAATTGGATTTTTAAGAAACCAAGGATTAAAAGCCAACCAAATTTTGGTTCAAACCGTACCCGGAACTTTTGAATTACCTCTTGCAGCTCAATGGATGGCAGAAAACAAAAAAGTGGATGCTGTAATAACTATTGGCTGTGTAATACAAGGTGAAACCCGCCATTTTGATTTTATTTGTGATGCCTGCGCAAATGGGATAATGAATGTAGGCTTGAAAACAAATAAGCCAATTATTTTTGGTGTTTTAACAACCCAAAACTTAGAACAAGCGCAGGAAAGAGCTGGAGGAAAACACGGAAATAAAGGAATTGAAGCGGCCGAAACTGCATTGAAAATGCTTTTGCTAAAATCTGAGTTGCATTAATGTAATATTACATTTTAAACAGGTCTTTTTTAAAAAGGCTCTTTCTCTTATGTTTGAACCAAGAATTTACGCATGTTGAACCGAAAAATAGTTTTAATTTTAATTACCCTAAGCGGCCTTTTGGCTTGCAAGAAAGGGTTTGATGGTGAACGCCAAACCACTGCTGCGCCTGAAACTTATATGGCAGTGGATACTATTTTTAGAACAGGTGAAAACAGATTAACCACTCAAGTGGATGCAAATTGGTGGGGAATTTCTAAGGGAGGCTTTATTGCAGGATTTGAAATATCTACCGACAACCAACAAACATGGCATTATACCAAACGCCAAGACAGTAGTTTCTTGTTAAAAATTCCTCCAGGACAAGACAGTGCAGATATTGTAATTTATGTTCGTGCAATTGATAATTTAGGTCAGGCAGATGCCACACCAGCAAGCACCTTATACCCTATTAAAAATTCTAGGCCTGAGGTAAAGTTTGTTTTTTCTGAACCACTTGGCGGCATTGCATCCATCAACCCAAGTATTGTTTTTCCAGTTTTAAAATACACCATTTTTGGTTCAGACCCAGATGGAACAGACGATATAAAACAATACGAATTGTATATTAACGATACCAATACAACTCCTTATATTTTGCCCGCAAATACCAATTCATTTATACTAGAATCTACCAACCCTAAAGGAGATTCTAGTGATTGTAAAGTATTTGTAAATGGTAGCAATAATGCATTAAGTGGTTTGGCAAAAGGACTACAACATAATGCTCAAAACATTGTATATGTAAGGGTTGTAGACCAAGCCTTATCTAAATCTGCTTATATACCAACCCCTGTTATGTGGGTTAAAAAAGTAAGTTCAGATTTGTTATTGGTAAATGCATATACCAGTAACAAAATATTTGTTCAAAATTTTATTACGAGTAATCTTTCTAAAATTGGCATTTTAGCATACGATACTCTTCAAGCTACTGAGGTTGAAAATTTGAATTATACTCAATTGCAACCCGATTTTCAATCGCAAACGAAAACCTTTGCCTTCTTTAAACATATATTATGGTTTGGCGACGATGCAAGTTTTTCTTTCTCTTACGGACAAAGAACCACTGCAGATTTTTTTGCCAAAGGTGGCACTCTATTTATGGGAATTGCTATTAACTCTAATTTTGATCCATTATCAAATTTCTTGGATTGGACACCCATTAAAAACCTTGTAAATCCGCCCGCGGGCTCAGTATTTAGAGTAAATAACAATGCTTTGGTAAATCCGGTTGACCCAACTTGGCCAACAATTAAATCTACAGGAATTATTGCTAGCGCAAGACCATTTGAAATACCTATTAGCAGCAGTAGTGTTGGCTACGACTCACTTTATTTTGGTGGAATTATTGAAAGTGCAACAGGTCAATCGCCTAAAAACTGGACTGGACAAGCCGCAGTGATGGCTAAGAGATTTACTATTTCCGATAATAAAACTAACTTTATAATAAGCAGTTTGCCAATTGAAAAGTTTAATGGAAACAATAATATTGACACACTTTTCAAGCATATTTTCATTGACGAATTGAAGTTTTAATGAAGAAGAAATTAGTCCTTTTTGCGAGTGGAAGTGGTAGCAATGCAGAGAATGTAAGCGAGTATTTCAGTAATCATGCATTGGTTGAAGTGGTGGCTTTATTTTGCAATAACCCAAAAGCAGGTGTTATTGAAAAAATGAATGCACGACAAATACCTGTGATTGTATTTAACCGCGAAACCTTTAAAAATGAGGACGAATTTTTAAGCAAATTGAATGAATTCAAACCTGATTTAATAGCATTGCTTGGGTTTCTTTGGAAAGTTCCTAACTATATGGTGGAGCATTTTCCTAATAAAATAATTAATCTTCACCCAGCGCTTTTGCCAAAATTTGGAGGCAAGGGAATGTATGGACACCATGTGCATGAAGCCGTAAAAGAGGCAGGTGAAAAGGAAACAGGCATTACACTTCATTGGGTAAATAGCCATTACGATGAAGGCGAAACCATTGCTCAATTTACCTGCGGATTAAACGAAACCGATACTGTAGAAAGCATCGCAGCAAAGATTCATTTGTTGGAACAAAAACATGTTCCTTTGGTTGTAGAAAGCATTTTGGTTCAAAACTAAAACACTGCATTTTTCTTTTATTTTTATTTGGTTTGGGTGCAATATTATAAGTTAGCTTACCTACCTTTGCGCCTCCATAAACATTTACTATGTCTACAGCCAATAAAATTTCAAACGCTTTAATTTCAGTATTTTACAAAGATGGCCTTGCACCAATTGCTAAGGAACTCCACCAACAAGGAGTAAAAATATACTCTACGGGAGGAACTCAAGAGTTTATAGAAAAAATGGGAATTCCAGTTATTCCTGTTGAACAACTTACTGGCTATCCAAGTATTTTGGGAGGAAGAGTGAAAACTTTGCATCCAAAAGTTTTTGGTGGAATTTTAGCACGTAGAGAAGAAGCTCAAGATTTGGCAGAAATCAAAGAATTTGATATTCCACTTTTTGATTTGGTAATGGTAGACCTTTACCCATTTGAAGAAACTTTGGCTCAAACCAACGAAGAGCAAAAAATTATAGAAAAAATAGATATTGGTGGTGTGTCATTGATTAGAGCAGCAGCTAAAAATTTCAAACATTCCTTGATAGTTTCGCATACTAATCAATACTCAGATTTATTAGAAATTTTGGTTAATAATAATGGAGAAAGCAGATTGTCTGAACGCAAATCCTTTGCTGCAAAAGCCTTTCAGGTAACCTCACATTACGATACTGCAATTTTCAATTGGTTCAATAAAGGACAAAATATATCTGCATTAAAGGTAAGTTATAACCAAGGCAATACTTTAAGATATGGTGAAAATCCACATCAAAGAGGGTTTTATTTTGGGCAAATCAACGATATTTTAGAGCAGTTGCATGGTAAAGAATTATCGTATAATAATTTGTTGGATGTAGATGCAGCGGTTAATTTATTGAATGATTTTGAGGAAACCACTGTTGCCATTATTAAACATAATAATCCATGTGGAGTTGCTTCTAGAGATACCGTTTTACAAGCATGGACAGATGCATTGGCAGGTGATCCTGTTTCGGCATTTGGTGGTATTATCGCTTTGAACCGAAATGTAGATTTAGCGACTGCAACTGAAATGGATAAAATCTTTTTAGAGGTTTTGGTGGCTCCTTCCTACGATGAGGATGCATTGGCTTTGTTGAAAGGAAAGAAAAACAGAATTATCTTAAAACAAACTGGAAAATTACCAATTAGCCAAACCATGCGTTCTGTATTAAATGGTGTTTTGGTTCAAGACAGAGATTTGGTAGTTTTAAAATCAAGCGATTTAAAATCTGTAACTAGTCATGCAGCAACTGCCAGCCAAATTGAGGATTTATTATTTGCAGATAAAATTGTGAAGCATACCAAATCAAATACCATTGTATTGGCAAAAAACAAGCAATTATTAGGAATTGGATGCGGGCAAACATCTAGGGTAGATGCATTAAAACATGCTATTAGCAAAGCACATGCCTTTGGATTTGAGTTGAAGGAGGTGGCCTTGAGTAGTGATGCATTTTTCCCTTTCCCTGATTGTGTTGAAATTGCCCATAAAGAAGGAATTAATGCCGTTATTCAGCCAGGAGGATCAATCAAAGATGATGCTTCAATTACTTATTGCGAACAAAATGGAGTGGCAATGTATTTTAGTGGAGTAAGACATTTTAAACACTAAAAAATAGATATCTTAATTCTTCATTTGGGTCAAACCGATTTTTCTAATTTTTATTTTTTTTACCTGTTGATAAACCAATTTAAATAAAGGTAAAACTTTTCAACCTTTTATTTGAATAATTACTAATTTGCAAGAGTAATAAAACTCCGCAAAGGAAAGACAAGAATTCATGAGTGCATTTAGCTTTTTAACACAAGATTTAGCCATTGACCTAGGTACGGCCAATACGCTAATTATACATAAAGATCAGGTAGTTGTGGATGAACCATCCATTATTGCTGTGAACAGAAGAAATGGAAATGTAATTGCTGTAGGTAGCCAAGCACAACAAATGCATGGTAAAGTACACGAAGACATTAAAACCATTCGTCCTTTAAAAGATGGAGTGATAGCAGATTTTCAAGCTGCGGAACACATGATTAGAGGAATGATTGATATGATTCCTAAAACCAGTAAATTTATTAAACCACAACAACGCATGGTAATTTGTATTCCTTCTGGGATTACAGAGGTAGAAAAACGTGCGGTAAAAGATAGTGCTGAACGTGCTGGAGCAAAAGAGGTTTATTTAATTCATGAACCTATGGCTGCAGCAATTGGAATTGGCATAGATGTGTTTGAACCAATGGGTAATATGATTATTGATATTGGCGGTGGTACCACAGAAATTGCGGTTATTGCTTTGGCTGGTATTGTGTGTGATCAATCTATCAGAGTTGCAGGAGATGAATTTACAGAAGACATTTTAGACTATATGCGCAGACAACATAACCTTTTGGTTGGTGAAAGAACTGCGGAAAGAATTAAAATTGAAGTAGGTTCAGCCCTACCAGAATTAGATAACCCGCCTTTGGATTTTGCCGTTAATGGTAGAGATTTAATGACTGGTATCCCAAAACAAATTACGGTAAGCTATTCGGAAATTGCTTCAGCTTTGGACAAATCGATTTCTAAAATTGAAGAAGCTATTTTAAGAGCATTGGAATTAACTCCACCAGAACTTTCTGCTGATATTTACTCTACAGGTTTGTATTTAACAGGTGGCGGTGCTTTACTTAGAGGCTTAGATAAACGTATTGCAACTAAGACTAAACTACCTGTACATGTAGCTGAAGATCCATTGAGAGCAGTAGTAAGAGGAACTGGCATGGCGCTTAAGAATTTGAAAAATCACAAATTTTTAATGACCTAATTTAGCTAGATGCTAATGGTATTAAAAGGAAGGATGCGCTAAGATGAGAAACCTAATTTTCTTTTTTTATAAGTACTATACCTTTATCCTGTTTTTCATTTTAGAGTTATTTTCGTTTGTTGTATTATATCAATATAATAATTACCAAAGGGCAAGTTTTTTAAACTATACAAGTGGTGTGGCCTCCACTTTTTATGAAAAGGTAAATAGCACCACAAACTATTTTGAATTGAGAGATATCAATGATAGTTTGATGGCAGAAAATGCAAGGTTAAGGGCACAAATGTTAAATGCATATTACCAGACGGGTTTTACCCAAACTTCTATTAATGACTCAGTTTACAAACAACAATATTCGTATATTGCTGCCAACGTGGTAAACAACTCCGTTACCAAACTAAACAATTACATTACTATTGACAAAGGCTCTGAAGCAGGAATAGAACCAGATATGGGAGTAATAGGAAGCAATGGAGTTGTGGGAATTGTAACTAGCGTTTCGGAGCATTATGCAACCATTCGTTCTGCTTTAAATAGCAATACCAAAATCAGCTGCATGCTTAAAAAGAACAATGCATTTGGTTCGCTAGAATGGAATGGGGATAGTCCTAAATTTTCTAGTCTTAAATATGTAAATAAACACGTTGAAATTACCTCTAACGACGAAATTGTAACTAGTAATTATTCGAAACTATTTCCTCAAGGAATTCCAGTTGGACGAGTATTTAGCCACTCCTTAGATGCAGGAGATAATTTCCATTATATAAAAGTTGAATTGAACACAGACTTTTCAACCTTGAAAAACGTATATGTTGTGAAGAACATATTGAAAAATGAGCAACAAAATTTAGAAAGTACATTAAAAGGTGGTAATTGAGATAATAAATTATATCGTTAGGTTTTTGTTGATTATCCTCATTCAGTTGTTGGTGATTGACAACATAGATTTAAGTACCTATGTAAATCCCTATATTTATATTTTATTTATTCTAACCTTACCAATTTCAACCAAACCATGGTTGGTGGTGATTCTTTCTTTTTTAACGGGATTGGTAATGGATACCTTTAGCAGCACACCTGGCTTACACATGGCTGCTACTATTTTTATTGGATACATAAGGAATTTCTATTTAATGTTTGCTTGTAGCAAAGAAGATTTTGACAATGGGATTGAGCCAACTGTTTCAAAAAAAGGAATTGTTTGGTTTTTGGTTTATGCAATTATCATGACGCTTATGCATCACCTATTCCTATTCTATTTAGAAATATACAGCTTTAGAGATTTTTTTAGAACCATGTTTAGGGTTTTATCTAGTTCCTTGTTTTCGGTTTTGATAATTAGCATAGGTCAATTGTTGTTTTATCGCAATTCAAAAGCAAGATAATCAATGGATAACTTAAGTAAACAAAGAACCTTACTGGTTATTTTTATAAGCATCGCAATAATTTACATAACGAGGCTTTTCTATTTGCAGGTAGTTGATGAAAGTTATGTGTTTTTTGCCCAAAACAATGTATTACAAGAACAAACTATTTATCCCGCGCGAGGTCTAATTTACGACAGAAATGGAGAGCTTCTAGTTTACAATGACGCCATCTATGATTTGTCTGTGATAACAGATCAGGTTAAGAATTTAGATACCATTTCCTTTTGCAATGTTTTGGGAATTTCGAAGGATGAGTTTCTAAGCACATTTGCAAGAATTAGACGACAAAAGGGATTTAGCCCTTGGAAACCGGTTGTGTTTCAAAGGCAAATTACAATTCCTACTTATGCTGCCTTTCAAGAAAAACTTTATGATTTTCAAGGTTTTTTTGTGGAGGTAAGAACTGATAGAAAATACAAACATAAAAGTGCTGCCCACGTTATGGGATATATTGGGGAAGTAACTGAAAAAGATATTGAGAAGAGTGATGGATACTACCGAATGGGAGATTTTGTTGGTATAAGTGGAGTAGAAAAAGTATACGAAAATGATTTGGGCGGAACCAAAGGAACTCGCTATGTTTTGGTTGATAGTAAAAACAGAACTCAGGGCAGATACAAAGATGGGGAATTTGATACAGCTGCGGTAGCCGGTAAAAACATTCACTTAAGTATCGATCAATCTTTACAAGATTTGGGAGAACGACTTATGCTGAATAAGATTGGGAGTATTGTTGCCATTGAACCAAGTACGGGCGAAGTATTGGCTTTGGTGAGTTCGCCAACATATGACCCCAACTTACTTATAGGACGAGATAGAGGAAATAGATATATGGAACTTTTAAGGGATCCAGACAAACCTTTGTTTAATAGACCCATTTCTGCACCCTATCCTCCCGGTTCAATTTTTAAGATTATCATGAGTTTAATGGGTCAGGAAGAAAAAGTACTCACCCCCGCAACTGCATATGCTTGTCACCATGGATATTTGTTTGTAGGCTGCCATTCGCATGGTTCACCCTTGCAATTAAGAGGTGCTATTGCAGTTAGTTGCAACGCTTATTTTTGTCAGGTTTATAGAAGTGTAATTAACAATCCTAAATATAAATATGTGGAGGATGCTTACAACCAGTTTTACAAGCACGCTTATAGTTTTGGAATGGGCCATGCCTTAGGTATCGACTTATATGGCGAAGGAAAAGGAGTTCTTAAAAAAGCTGAGTACTTTGACAAATTATATGGTCGACATAGATGGCAAGCATTAACCACAATTTCTATGGGCATAGGTCAAGGAGAGTTAGGAATTACACCTTTACAAATGGCCAACGCAACAGCAGCAGTTGCCAATAGAGGATATTATATTACACCTCATATTGTAAAACTTATTAGTAACAAGAAAAACCCCAACAAAGATTACAACGAAAAACATTGGACAACTATTGATACCAGTTATTTTCCGGTAGTAATTGAAGGCATGCAAGATGTGGTAGAACGTGGTACTGCTTATATTGCAAGAATACCTGGAATTGAGGTTTGTGGAAAAACTGGAACAGCACAAAATCCACACGGAAAAGACCACTCCATTTTCTTTGCCTTTGCACCCAAGGTAAATCCTAAAATTGCAATTGCAGTAGTTGTAGAAAACTCTGGTTTTGGTGCAACTTGGGCAGCTCCAATTGCCAGTTTAATGATGGAACAATACATAACTGGCAAAGTAGATACAAGAAAGGCCCTTTTGGAAAGAATGTTGAAAGGAAATTTAACCCATAAAAATGACACTGCAGCAGCCCAAACCAAGTAGAATAGATTGGATTACTATTATGCTCTACTACTTTTTTGTGGTGGTGGGTTTGCTTTGTATATACGCTTCAATTTACAAAGAAACTAATCCATTAATTTGGGATGCAAGCCAGAATTACGGAAAACAGCTTATTTGGATTGGCGTTTCTTCCTTTTTAGGCCTAATGATACTGTTAATAGACGAAAAGTTCTTTTTTGCATTCTCCTACCCTATTTATGGGATTACAATTCTGCTACTTATTCTTGTTTTGGTGGCAGGTACAACGGTAAAAGGTTCTTCTTCATGGATAGAAATTGGAGGATTTAGAATGCAGCCAGCAGAGTTCGCTAAATTTGGAACCGCATTAGCACTTGCTAAATTTCTGAGTGGCTACAATGTAAACTTCGAAAAAGACAGAAAAATTCAGATTCTGAGTGCTGGGATTATTTTGCTACCAATGGTAATTATTCTTTTGCAAAATGAAACAGGCTCCACCTTGGTTTTTACTTCTTTCATTTTTGTTTTGTATAGAGAAGGTTTGCCAGGTTGGATTCTATTTGCAGGGTTTATACTTATCCTATTATCTGTTTTGGCGCTTTTGGTTCAACCCATTTTTATAATAATTGCTCTGGTACTTTTGGCAATCTTATTTCTTTTTTTGGTGAGAAGAACAAGAGCTTTAATACTCCTTACATTTGGCGCTGTAATAGTGGCAGGATTAATGGTAAGTAGCATTGATTATGCATTCCAAAACGTATTGCAAGCTCACCAAAGAACAAGGATAAATGTATTGTTAGGGAAGGAAGTGGATATAAAAGGAGCTGGATATAATGTGCAGCAATCTAAAATTGCAATTGGCAGCGGTGGCCTTTGGGGCAAGGGTTTTTTACAAGGAACTCAAAATAAATTTAGGTTTGTACCAGAGCAGAGTACCGACTTCATTTTCTGCACAATTGGCGAGGAATATGGCTTTGCAGGATCTTTATTATTTATCAGTTTATATATTTTATTGTTATACCGGCTTTTGGTAATGGCAGAACGACAGCGGCAAAAATTCAATCGCATTTATGGGTACAGTTTGGTTTGCATTCTGTTCTTCCATTTTGTAATTAATATTGGTATGACCCTAGGATTAATGCCTGTTATTGGTATTCCTTTGCCTTTTATCAGTTATGGTGGCTCTGCCCTATTAAGCTTTACCATATTACTTTTTATCTTTATTCGTCTAGACGCAAATAGGGTAAATGAATTAAGAGGAACAGCAGATTAAAAATCCGCAAATTTCTCTAATAAATGCAGAAATTCCTGCCGAGAAATCTCTCTTGCTCCCATGCTAATTAAATGGCTAGTTGATTGTTGGCAATCTATAACTTCAATACCTTCCTCTAAGCAGTGAAGACAAAAATATATAAGAGCTGCTTTGCTGGCATTACTTACCAAACTAAACATACTTTCGCCAAAAAACACTTTTCCCAATTGCACTCCATAAAATCCACCCACCAAATTTTCTCCATCCCAAACTTCCACAGAATGCGCCAAACCTAAATGGTGTAAATGCGTGTAGGCATCCATTATATCTGGGCTGATCCAAGTGCCGTTATCAACACGAATTTCTCTGCAGGCATGAATTACTGCTGAAAATTCTTGGTTTAGTGTAAATTGAAAACTCCCCTTTCTTAGCAATTGCTTCATGCTTTTGCTAACTTTAACTTCCTTTGGAAATAGAACCAACCTCGGGTTTGGACTCCACCAGCAAATGGGTTCGTCTTCATTATACCAAGGAAAGATTCCTAAGCTATATGCCTTAATTAAGGTTTCCGGTTCTAAATCGCCACCAATTGCCAATAAACCATCTTCGTCTGCCTCATTTGGATTTGGGAACTCACCGGTATATAAATATGGTGTAAACAGAATTAAATTATTTTATGGTATCTAATATACGAGCCAATTCGTGGTCTTTTTCTGTAATGGTATTACCAGCATCGTGAGTACAAAGTTTCACTTCAATTTTATTATAAGTGTTCTTCCATTCGGGGTGGTGGTTTATTTTTTCAATTTCAAAACCAGCTTTAACCATCCAAGCCAGAGCCTCCACAAAATTGGCAAATACAAATGTTTTGCAAAGCTTTTTATCTATTTCTTGCCATTGGTTCATACCGTAAAATATTATTTATAGAGACCAAATATACTCTTTTAGGGAGAAATTTTTGAGGTGAAATAAAACCACTAAAGGAAGGCAAGCTTAGAAAACATGCAAAAAGAAAGCCCCCAAAATTGCTTTTGGGGGCTTTCAAATAAGATTAGTTTTAACTATTGAATAGTGAAACGCTTAGTAGCAGTTGCACCAGTTGAAGTTCTAACTGTCATGATATACATACCAGCATTAAAACCAGAAGTATTAACACCAGAAGTAAATGCATTGATATTATTTTGGGTATAAACCTCACGACCCATGATATCATAAATAACTAATGAACTGATAGGTGCTTTAGAATTATCCATGCTTACTTTAACATTATCTTTTGCAGGGTTAGGATAAACAGTAACAAAAGAATTTAAGTTAGTTTCATTTACTCCAGTTGCAAGAACTTTTTTGGTTAAAGTAATCATTCTAGCAGAAGAAGATGGTTTAGCAAAATAATTATTGTTTGCAACCACTCTCCACTGTAAAGGTAAAGGAGTATTATCTGGAGCACCAAGGTCTACCAATAAACCATAAACAGTTTGGTGATCAACCATCATTGAATCAGAATCACCAACTGGAACAGAAACCAAAGGCTCGCTGAAATCACCAGTCATCATATCTAATTCGAAAGTATAATTGTTTGAACCTACCATACTAGCTTTTTCCCAACGTACATTTAAGAATAATTCAGCACTATCATAAACATCAATTGACGCAGCATTAGCTGGGCTAACAAGATCAAAATTATTTAAAGCAGCCTCACCAGCTAAATCTAATTGAATGGCAATACGAGGAGAAACAAATTTTGCAATTGTATCGCAATATGCCTTGCCTCTAGGAGCAGACATAGTTGGATTAGTTAACATAGAAAGTGAATCTGCTTCTCTACCATTTGCAGGCAAGAAACCATAAAAAGGAGCAGATAATGGAGAACCAGCATAAGGAACTGCAGTAGTTGCTTGCATGATTGTTCTATCCCACCATTCCCAAGGAGCATTTTCGAAAGGAAATGCTGATTCGAATCCGAATAAATTGTTTTCGGCGTTAGGTACCATCATAGCTCTTTCGCTAACTGCATCTAAATAAGCAACGCTATTTAATTTATCATTTAAACCCATTGCATTTGCCTTAGGAATAACATGACCAGCGCCTGATGCATTAGGAATAACAGTTAAACCTGTAGTAGGAACAATAACGTTACCTGTTTTGTATGGAGCAAATGGATCTTTAGTGCACTGTAAGCTAACAATAGGCAAACTGGTTGGTTTCATCCAAGCAGTATCACCCATAGCTCCACCAAAATTAAACACCATGTGAATATTAGATGAAACACCTGCATCAGCAGCATAGTTTAAATAAGGCCATCCACCTAAACCAGTCCAAGTACCTAAGGTATCCATATTAACCATTGGAGTTACATCTCCACGCAAGAACTTCAAATTAGATTCGATATCCGCACGTGTGCTAACTGTAGCCAATGCTAATGCAACATAACCACCAGTACCTTGACCACCTACAATTATTTTTGCAGTATCAATTTTATACATTGAAGCATTTGTTCTTAAATACCTTACAGCATTAGAAACATCTTGCATACCGCGGTAAGTTGCTTTTAATAATTGTTCAGTAGCTTGAGATTGATCTGTAGTAGTTGGATTCCAACCTGTACGATAATCAACAGCAGCAACAACATAACCACGCATTGCAAACTCTTGTGCCATTTGAACAATAGTGCTATCTTTTCTGTTACCTGTGGTTTGTTTATTAACTAAACCTGGCAAATAACTTCCGGTGTGAGCCAAAATAATTAATGGTCTTTTAGCCTCGGTATCACCAGTTGGCTCATAAATATCACACATTAATTTATTTGAGAAAATAGGTTGAATTCCTGGTACCTGACCGTAAAGTAAATTTACAGCGGCGTTAGAATCATACATTACATTGCTAGTTTTGCTCACATTGGCAAAAACTTGGTCGATGTAACGTGTTTGCGCAGTGGCCTGTAATGCCACCATCCCAGCTACAAGGGCCAATCCCTTTAGTAAGGTTTTCTTCATAGTTTTATAGTTTATTTATTTAGTGTTAAGAGTATCAAAGTGCTAATTAAGGATAATTTGAGTAGAAAACAAACCAATTGGGATTTTCTGCAATTATTTAGAAAAATCAAATAGCAAGGAAATATATGCCATCCTTCCAACTCTTGGTCCGCCGTATACCTGAATAACCTTATTATTTAAAGCATTACTTGCTCCCAATTTCATGGTCATCTTTTCTCCAGGAAAGTATTTATTCCATTGAATATCTAGCATTCCATAAGCTGGAACCTCACCAGTAAATTGGGGTGACCCTTCAAACATAAAGCCTTTTTGCCATTTCCAATTGATGGCATAACCCCAAGATTGAATTTCCAAACCACCAATTTTTGAGCTTATATCACGTCCATTTATTCCCAAATTATATTTGTGCTCAGGAGTATTAAATGCAGGTATCAATGGGTCTAATGAACCATTTCGGTCTAATTTATTCCAAGAATAATTTCCAGAAAACCCTAAGTATTTTTGGTAAAAGTAATTTACGCCAATAGTAAAACCCTGAGTGGTTACCATATCTATGGCATTAGCACTAACTCTATAAACTTTAGCATTACTAGGGAAAATTTCATTTGCTGGCCAATTGATATCCGCTCCAATTTTATATCCAATAAAGTCGTTGTACCAACTATAATAGTAACTCAAATCAACAAATATCTTCTCATTAATATTGCCTCTATATCCAAACTCAAGTGTTTTAACTCTTTCAGGTTTAATAGGTGCAACGTTAAAATATGACAATCTACTTTTACCATTATTAAAGGCATCCAACATACTCTCAATGGTAACCAAACTATCAAAGCCATTTAGGTTGCCCAATAAAGTAGCACGACCCACATTTAAATTTATATACTGGTCGGATAAAGTTGGGTTGCGGATTGCACTTGCAGCAGAAAAACGGAAAACATGTTCTAAGAATGAATAAACAAAAGATGCTGCTGGCGACCAAAGGAGATTGAAATTTTGATTTTTATCCAATCGATTGGTGAAACTTACTTTCAATCTATTGTCTACAAATTTATGTTCTAAACCAAGGTATGCTCCCACTTCACTATTGTAAATTCTATCCATACCAGCGGTATCTAAGAAAATAGTACCCATACTAAAAGGAGCATATAATCTATAATTGCCTCCCATTCTTATTTCCAATTCCTTAACCTTAAATTGCTTTTCAGCCATTAAATGGTATAAAGCAGATTCATCGATAAATCTTGAACCACCCTCCCGATTTGATAGAGAAATAATTTCTTTATAGGCAGAATCAAACCTCGCGGTTCCTGGTTCAAACCTAGCCACACCGCCTGTTTGGTTGCTTGGCTTGGTATCGGTTACTTCTCTTACCAACCCATGATAACGAGTTAAAGTATCGTAGTAATAATTGTTTAAAAAATGGTTGGCATATTTTTCATATAAAATACCAGGTGGAACAGAATTAACGGCTGGCCTCAAGCCAATCATGGTATTATAAGCAATTCCATTCCAGTTTTCTGCATAATCCTTTGCCCAATTGTTATCCGTCTTGGCATAATTCTGCAGAAGCAAAGCTGTGGCATAGGCATCAAAACTATTGCCCGCGTTTTCTTTGGTGGTATAAGCCCTAATGAAAAAACTATTTTCCTTTCTTAATTCAATTTTATTTTGGTTAAACAAAATATCTTTTAGGCTAAACCTATTATCGCCTTGGTAAACGGTAGTTCCTGTTCCAAAACTTGAGCTCACAATTAATTCAACATCTTTCTTCACTTTATAATGTAAGGCAGCATTTAACTTCAAATTGCGAGAATGGTAATCTACCAAATCAATTTCTTTATAACCACTTCTTACGGCATAACCATAACCCAAATAAGTTAACCCAGATTGTTTGAACCTATTGGTGGAATATTCATCTCCATATACATTTACAGCATCGTAACCACCAGGGTTCTTTTCATCCACAGGACTTTGCGCCGTTTTTTCGTAATTAGTTGCCTCCCAATCTTGGGCACTCATGGCAAAAACATTGAACTTATAGGCAAATTTCTCCTCACCCTTTTTGTTCTTAAAAACTTCGGCATAACGTATAGCCATTTCTGTTAAACGCCTTTCACCTAAACGCATTTGAACCGATAATCCAGGAAACTGAAATGGACTCTTGGTTTGCATATTAATAACACCATTAAACGCATTAGGACCATAATATGCGCCAGATGCACCAACAATTAAATCTACCTTTTGAACATCCAATTCTGAAGCCCCAAGGAAATTACCCAAAGAAAAATTTAAGCCCGGTGCTTGGTTATCCACTCCATCAATTAATTGCAAACTTCTTACTGGTGAAGTACTATTAAACCCACGAGTATTAATAATCTTAAACCCAATACTTGCACTTGTAATATCCACCCCTTTTAAATGGGCCAATCCTTCATAAAAATTTGCCGCTGGAGTTTCTTTAATAGCAATTGCATCCATGGTTTCAATGGTTAACGGAGCTTGCTTTTGCTTTTGTGTAATCCTACTATCTCTAATAGAAACCTCTTGTAATTCTTTTGTATTCTCTTTAAGCTTAATCTCAAATGATTTAGAAACGGTTTGAACCAAAATTTCCACTTTCACATAACCAATATAGGAAACAACAATTGTTAAGGGCAATTTCTCCTTTGTTTTTAGAAGGAATGATCCTTCGTAATCTGTGGTTACACCAGTGGTACTTCCCTTAACCGAAACAGTAGCACCAATGAGGGGTTCTGCCGTTTTAGAATCCCTAATAGTCCCTTTAATTTGTTGTGTTTCTTGCGCTTTTAACAAAGTAAAGCATGCAAGCACAAATAGGCTTAATAAAAGTAATTGTTTCTTCAAATGGATTTGTATTAAGACTGTAAAAAGTGATTATTATTTGAGTGCAGGTAAATTCAAAATATTAAACCGAAACCTTTAGTGGCTCTTACATAATCTACCAAGGAAAAACCTTGGGCATTTATAATGTAGAATACAAAAAATAGTAAGCTAGCAGTTAATATTTTCTTCATTTTTCTAAAAATCTTGTATTAAACAAACATAATAATCTTTACCAAAACAAAAAGAAAATTTGCAAGTAATGCCAAAAAAAAGAATTGGCTTGAACCAAAAATCTATTCAGCCATTCCTTTATAAATGGAAATAAATCAGCGTAGATGCTAACTTTGGTTCAAAAGGAAAGCTTAAATACCAAAAACTTTTTGGGAATTTTGACTGGTAATTTCTGCAACTTTTGCCAAGCCAACTTGCTTTAATTCGGCCAACTTTTTAGCTACCTCTAAAACATAAAAACTCTCATTCCTTTTTCCTCTGTGCGGCACAGGGGCCAAATAGGGAGAATCTGTTTCTAAAACTAAACTCTCGAGGGGAATATCTGCAATGGCTTTATCTAAACCTCCATTTTTAAAGGTGAGAACACCTCCAATTCCTAGATAAAAACCCAATTCAACCACTTCTTTTGCCTGAGCACTATCGCCACCAAAGCAATGAAAAATACCACGCAACTTTGGATGTTTCATTTCTTTAAGAATTTGAATAACATCCTCATTGCTATTTCTAGAATGGATTACAATGGGTAAATCTTGCTGAATGGCCCATTGAATTTGCATTTTAAATGCGCGTATTTGCTGGTCTTTAAATTCGGTACTCCAATAATAATCAAGGCCAATTTCGCCAACAGCATAAAATTTTCTTTTCTTAAACCATTTCTGAATTTGAAATAAATGCGCCTCCACATGCTGATCAACAGAACAAGGATGAAGGCCCATCATTGGAAAACAATTATCCGGAAAATCCCAACACAAATCGAGCATGGGCTGAATGGAGTGCAAATCAATATTGGGTAAAAAAAGCTTGTTTACTCCATTTAAAATTGCCTTTTCTACAACTGCTTTTCTATCGTCTTTAAATTCTTCAGAATATAAATGCGTGTGGGTGTCTACAAAATTCACAGGCCAAATATAGGATTTTTTGCAGGCTAATTTGTTTGATTCAGGGTTTGGTTCAAACCGAATTTTACTTTTTAAATGCTATGGAAAACAAAATTTTGCTATTAATAGGTTCTTTCTTTCCAATTCATCTTAATAGGAATAAAATAAAAAGCAATCATTAATACATGAATGAAAATGGAATAAAACTCATATGATACAAGGCCAAGCCAAGGAATTCCTCTTTTTAAACGAACATGAATTAGCAAAACAAAACTAGTTTGTAAAATCACTTTCGTTAAATAAATTGTGATAGCAAGGTTTTGGTTCAAACCGAATACTATAAAAATAACAGGATAAAAGCTGGCTTGTAAACCAAAAATAAGCAACCAAAACCAAGGCAAATCCCTAGCGCCAATCATCCAACGTTTTCTTTGATGAAGCAAATTTTTAATGGTTTCTTGAGCCTTAGAAATATTTAAAGAAGCTGCATCCAATAAATTATACGAACCAAAACCCGCTTGACGAATAGCTTTAAACAATTGAAAATCTTCGGTAACAGAAAATTTCATTTTGCTATAACCACCCGTTTTTGAATACGCATTTCTTGTAAAAGCCATGTTATTGCCAATTGCTGTAGATTTTATTCCAAGTCTATCCAAGCCAATTAAATTTCCATTTCCAATGGTCCAATCAATGCCTTGCCAGGTTTTAAAAAGAGTATTGCCTTGAACCAAAGTTGTTCCGCTAACTATGCCACATTCTTGGCTAATTAATTTAGGAAGTAACTGCCTTACCCAATTTGGAGAAACTTTTATATCGGCATCGGTTACAAAAATATAATTTGCTTCTGTAGCTTGAACCAAGTGTTCCAAAACATTTCCTTTAGCTCTGGCTGAACCTAAATTTGAATCCACCTTATAATAATGAACACCTGAATTTTTCGATGCAAAATGCTGTATGATTTGGGCAGTATTATCTGTGGAGTTATCATCGCCTACCCATATTTGGATAGCCTCTTTTGGATAATTTAATTGAACCAAACTTTGTAGACATTCTAAAATATTATTTTCTTCGTTTCTAGCTGGCACAAGAACCACCACTTGGGGAAATTCTTTTAAACTTTGTGTTAGCGGTCTATCAGCCAAAACTGCTGCCAATACAAACAATTGAAGGCAAATAAAAAGCCAAAGAAGTAGAATCAAAATTATTTCAAACATTATTTTCTATCGCTTAAGGCTAACATTTTATAACCTAAATTGTGGTAATAAGCCAATAATTGAGGCAAGAGAAATTGCAAATTTTTAAATGCCTTATCGCTATCATGAAAAACTAGTATATCCCCGTTTTTCACTTTACACATTTGCTTGTAACTTTCCTTCACATTTAAATTTTGCTCGTAATCTCTGCTTAATTTGCTCCACATAATTATTTCAAACTCCTTACCCAAAACCTTTGCCTGACTAGCCTTTATTCTTCCATATGGCGGCCGAAGAAGTTTGCTTTTGATGAAATTCTTGGCCAAATATACATCCGTAAAATAATCGATATTATTTGTATGCCAGCCATTTTTATGGTGAAAGGTGTGGTTACCAATATCATGCCCAGCATCTAAAATTTGAGAATAGGTCTCAGGGAATTTTTTTACATTTTCTCCTACGCAAAAAAAGGTAGCTTTGGCATTAAATAAACGCAATTGTTCTATTACCCAAGGTGTAATTAAAGGATGTGGACCGTCATCAAATGTTAAAAACAGCTCCTTATCCTTAGTTTTCACCTTCCATGTATAGGAAGAAAATAGGATTGGAAGAATTGACGGGATTGTGTATTTAAACATTATTTTTGCCTGAAACCTAAAACCAAATTTAATCAATGGTTCAAATATTCAAAAAAAATAGCGCCATTTTAGCGCTTTGTTTTTGGAGCATGTCATTTGTGAATGCTCAAGATCAAAAAATATGGAGTCTAAAAGACTGTGTTAACCGTGCTTTAGAAAAGAACATAACTGTGCAACAGCAGGAGTTAACAACACTTGCTTCAAAGGCAGATTATTTTCAGAGCAAGATGAATTTATTACCTAATTTAAATGGTAATGTTAGCAACAATTGGCAAACTGGTTTTGCTATTAACCCTGCAACCAATCTTGCTCGTGAGGGTGTTTCGTTTAGAACCAATTCTTTTGGGTTAAATAGCAGCGTTCCTTTGTTCAACGGCTTTCAGAACATGAACAATGTTAAGGTTCAACAATACAGATTAAAGGCAAGTGAAAAAGATTTGGAGCAAACCAAAAACACCATAATCTTAAATGTTTGCAATGCCTATTTACGTGTTTTACAAAGTATTGAATTGGCAAATTCTGCCGATGCAAGAGTTGCTTCAACAAAAGCGCAAGTAGAAAGGCAAAAGAAAATGTACGATTTGGGAAGCAGCAATAAAAGCAGGTACCTTCAATTAAAAGCTCAAATGTCGTCTGAGGAATTAGTGGCAGTTAATGCCCAAAACACGGTAATGCAAGCCTATTTAGAATTGTGGTTATTAATAGAACTTAAACCTGATGGCGGTTACCAAGTAGAAATTCCACCTGTTGAAGATTTGAAAATTGCCGACGAACCATTGAGTATCGACGCAATTTTTGAGGAATTTAGCAAGAATAGTCCAGATGTTGTGGCTTCCGAAAATCGCTCCAAAAGTTCAGAATTATCCTACAATGTTGCCCGAGGCGCAAGATCACCTAGGTTAACTTTATCGGGAGGAGTTAATTCCTTTTACACAACTCAAAGTCAAAGCGGTGTTGGAGATTTAAATTATACCACATCTTTAATTGGCGCAGGAGATTATAACGGCACTCCAATTCCAGTTTATACCACGGTACCAACAGGCTATTCAGATTATCAAACCACGCCCTTCAATACACAATTCAATAGAAATTTAGGTACAAATATCGGTTTGAACCTAAGTATTCCTGTATTTAATGGATGGAGTGTGAACACCAATATTCAAAAATCTAAAATCAATGTTCAATCTAACAAACTGAATGAGAAACAAACCAAAAATAATTTGTACAGAAGTATTTCTCAATCTTACGTTGATTTTAAGTCATCCTTTAAAAAATTTGATGCCAACAAAGAAAATTTAGAAGCCAATAAAGAGGCTTTTGATGTGGCCGAGAAACAATTTGATTTAGGTGGCATGAACATGGCTGATTATTTAAATACAAAAAACGGCTACATTCGCGCAGAGGCCGATTTTACACAAGCTAAATACGAATTGGTTTTCAGAAGAAAAGTACTTGATTTTTATTTAGGAAAACCGCTTTATTAATAAAGAATTATGACTCAAGAAAAAAAGAAAAATAAAACCCTCATTTACCTAGGAGTTGGGGTGCTTATTTTAATTGTTATAGCCATAATTGGCAAAAAAGCTGGTTGGATTGGCAAGCCAGAAGGAATGCCTGTAACCGTGGCAAAAGTAGAAAAGAAAACCATTATTGAAACAGTATCAGCCAATGGTAGAGTGCAACCAGAAAAAGAAGTTAAAATTAGCTCTGATGTTTCTGGTGAAATTAGAGCTTTATATGTTCATGAAGGAGATTCTGTTATTGCAGGCAAACTAATGGCACGCATTGACCCAGAATTATACCAATCTGCATTAGACCGCTCCGAAGCTTCATTGAATAATACCAAAGCCTCATTGTCTGCCTCAAAAGCACGTTTGGCACAAGCCGAAGCAAGGTTTCAAGAAATTTCTGCAGCTTACGAAAGAAACAAAAAAATGTATGCACAGAAACTTATTTCTGACGGAGAATTTGAAACAGCTAAGAGCACCTATTTAAATGCAAAAGGTGAAGTAGAAGCTGGAAAACAAACCGTTTCGAGTGCAGAATATAATGTGAAAAGTTTTGAGGCTACCTTAAAAGAATCTAGAAAGAGTTTAACAAGAACAGAAATCTTTGCCCCTGTTAGTGGAATTGTTTCTAAACTAAATGTAGAACAAGGTGAACGTGTGGTAGGAACTTCCCAAATGGCCGGAACAGAAATGATGCGCATTGCCAACCTAAACGATATGGAGGTAAGTGTTGATGTAAATGAAAACGATATTATTAAAGTAGGTTTAGGTGATACAGCAAATATTGAAGTAGATGCTTATCCTAATAGAAAATTTAAAGGCATTGTAACCGAAGTTGCAAATAGTGCAACCACTTCTGCCGCAACAACCAGCGATCAAGTAACCAATTTTGTGGTTAAAATAAGAATATTGAGAACTAGTTACGAAGACCTAACCAAACAATTTGGCAAGCGTAAATCTGTGTTTAGACCAGGCATGAGTGCCAGTGTAGAAATACAAACAGAAAGAGTTGTAGATGTAATTGCAGTTCCAATTGAAGCTGTAAGTATTAGACCAGAAAGTGCATTAGACACTCTGAAAGTAGATGATGATGAAAAGCCAAAATCTAACTTATTAGACGAGAGCAAAGAAGAGTTTGAAGTAGTATATGTTTTGGTAGATGGAAAAGCAAAAATTAGGAAAGTAAAAACTGCAATTCAAGATGATAAGTTTATTCAAATTACAGAAGGTTTAAGTGCTGGCGAAAGCATTATTTCTGGACCCTATAGCGCTATCTCAAAAACTCTTAAGCACAATGATTTGGTAAAAGAAGTAAGCAAAGAAGAATTGTTTGATTCTAAAAAGAAGGCCGACTAAACAACCATTTAACCTAATAAATAGTGCTAATGGAATTAAGTAAGAATTATAGAAAACTCCTTTGGATTCCCTTAGCGGCACTTTTTATTTTCTTAGCATTTAATAAGCATAGTAGATCTAAAGTTTATACTTATAGCAGCCTAATCATGTCGGATAAGGCAGGTTACTATGTGTATTTACCTGCCCTTTTTCTTTACGATTTTAAGTCCAATCAATTCCCTGAGAAAGTAGATTCCTTAACTGGAAATGGATTTTATTTAAACCCAATAACTAATAAGGTTGAAAGTAAATACCCTGTAGGAACAGCTATTTTGGAGGCTCCTTTCTTCTTGGCAGCTCATACTTTTCAAATTCTAACAGGTGGGAATGAGGATGGTTTTAACAAAAGCTACCAGAATTTTATTGACTTAGCTGCTATATTTTACCTATTAGCGGGACTCTTTTTTTTAGGCCAATTTCTAAAACGTTTTTTTGAACCTAAACTCGTTTTCTTAAGTTTAGCAGCCTTACTTCTAGGAAGCAATTTGTTTTATTATAGCTTTTTTGAAGGAGCCTATTCTCATGTATATTCATTCTTCTTGTTTTCGGCAATTCTTGAGTTTTTAAAAAGGTTTTCTGAAAACCCTAAGAGAAAAAATTGGCTAACTCTTATTGCTTTATTTTGCATGGTAATTTTGGTACGACAATTAAATGTTGTTTTTATTTTCATTTGTCTTTTCTCCATTCCAAAACCATTTCAATTAGCAAAACAAAGAAGCTTGGTAGATTGGGCTTTAGCAATAGTATTAGCAATTCTGGTGCTTAGTCCACAAATTTTATACAACCTTTATTTATCTGGTAGTCCGCTATTTTATTCCTATAAAAATGAAGGTTTTATTTTTTGGAATCACCCCAAAATAATGGAGGTTTTAGTTGGTTTTGAAAATGGATTAATTAGCACCAATCCACTGCATTTATTTACCCTTGGCGGTATTATTATCTTAGGCAAAAACAATAAAAAATTAGCACTTCTGGCATTGATTTCCTTTATCGTATGCACCTATATATATGCAAGTTGGTGGGCTTATAAATTGGGCTGTTCTTATGGCCATAGAGGTTTTGTAGACATCTACCCAATCTTGGCAATTGCCTTGGCAAGTAGCTTTAAGTATGTCCAAAATTTGCCAAGTAAATTTGGGCAAATCGCTTTCATATTAATCATTATATTTCTGGTGGCTTTCAATTTAAAATTCATGTATACCTATGATTCTTGTTGGCCAGATTCAATAGAAAAGAGCGACTTTGAAATCTTCATTCATTTCTTAACTTCGCCAACTAAATAATTCCTATGGCTCAAAAACTCAGCATTATTGTACCTGCCTATAACGAAGCAAAAACCATTCACCTTATTTTGGATAAGGTAGAAGCTGTTCAATTAATACAAGGACTAGAAAAAGAAATTGTTATTGTAAATGATTGCTCTTCGGATCAAACCAGTGAGGTAATTAGGAAATACATGGAAAACCGACCAGAAATAAAACTGGTTGAGCACCCAGTAAACAAAGGTAAAGGTGCCGCTATTCATACAGGAATTAAAGAAGCAACAGGTGATTTTATAATAGTACAAGATGCAGATTTAGAATACGACCCAAATGAATTTAACATCCTATTGAAACCCATGTTGGATGGATTTGCGGATGTTGTTTATGGTTCTAGATTTATGGGAGGAAACCCACATAGGATATTATTTTTCTGGCATTCTATAGGCAATAAGATTCTCACTTTTGGTAGCAATATGTTTACCAACCTTAATCTTACCGATATGGAAACCTGCTATAAATTATTTAAAGCACCCATTATAAAAGGCATTCAATTAAAAGAAAACAGGTTTGGTTTTGAACCCGAAGTAACTGCAAAAATTAGTAGAATTCCCAATATTAGAATTTATGAAGTAGGCATTTCTTATTATGGAAGAACCTATGCCGAAGGAAAAAAAATAAACTGGAAAGATGGTTTTAGAGCTGTTTTTTGCATCTTAAAATACGGCTTGTTTAATGCTTAAATACGCAAAGGTTTGGACAAAAAAATAGCCCAATTTCTTTTTTACTTAATAAGCATAGCTTGCCTTCTCACTGCACTTTTTACAGACGGTTTGGGTAATGTTGGCGATAGCATTACTCATTACATCATTGCAAAGTATTCATGGAAAATGCCCATCTTATTTTTCGACCATTGGGGCAAACCTTTTTTCAGTTTAATAGCATCACCTTTTGCTCAATTTGGATTTAAAGGCATTAAACTATTTAATGTTTTATGCGCAATTAGCTCTGCTTGGTTTGCAGGCCAAGTGGCAAGAAAATTAGAAATAAACTATTGGTATTTTACTCCAATTTTTGTTTTATGCGCTCCACTTTATTTCCCTGTAATGCTTTCTGGTTTAACAGAACCATTTTCGGCGCTAGTAGTTATAATTGGGGTGTATTTATGGTTAGAAGAAAAAGAAATTCTATCAATTAGTTTAAGCTCGCTACTTCCCTTTGTGCGCTCAGAAGGATTGATAATTTTATTAGTAATCCTAACCTATTTGCTATTTAAAAAGAAATTCAAATTAATTCCATGGCTATTATTTGGTCATGTAGTTTATTCATTTGCGGGTTGGTATTTTCACAAAGACTTATTATGGGTTTTCACTAAAATTCCATACGCCACGGCATCTAGTGTTTATGGTAAAGGCACTTGGTTTCATTTTATAGAACAACTCTATTTTTGCCTTGCTCCTATCCTATTTTTCGGTTTGATCCTAGGCGTTTTTTTCGAAATAAAATCTTGGTTCAAACCGAACCTTAAAATAAATTTAGAACAACTATTTCTAGTGTATGGAATTTCTGTTGCCTTTGTTTTAGCTCATACTATTTTTTGGGCTTTGGGCATTTTTAATTCAATGGGTTTGAACCGAGTTTTGGTTACCATATTCCCTTTACTTGGCATTATCATTTTAATTGGATTCTCTGATTTACTAAACACATTACCAAGCTTTTTTCAAAGACCATTAGGTATAGTTTTACTAGTAGCTATTCTCATTTTTCCGTTCTTAAACAACCCTGCTTCCATTGATTTCAAAAAATCTACTCAGCTAAGTGAAGAACAGGTTTTCATAAAATCTGCAATAGCGCCTTATCTGATAAAAAAATACCCAACACAAACCTATGTTTCTGCAGAATCTAGCTTTGCTCTATTTACCAATAGAAATGTATATGACGAAAGCAATTGGAAGTTTGCTGGATATACCAAAGAAAGCAAAAGTGGTGAGGTTATTTTATACGATCCTTGGTACTTTCAAATCGAAAGCGGTTTAAGTTTATCCAACTTACAAAACGACACCTTAATTCATCAAGACACCATTCTAAATTTCACCAATGAACAAGGAGAAAAAAGAACATTTGGTGTATTTATTCGCAACTAATTTTCTTTGGTTCAAACCGAAAGAAAATAGGTATAAATAGTTTTTAAAATAAGCTCTTGTTGGGCGGTTGTTAATTCATAATACATAGGCAAACGCACCAAACAATCGCTGTAGTGGTCACTATTTACAAGCTCTCTTCCATCGTGTTTGTCTTTGTAATACTCAGATTTATGCAACGACAAATAATGAAACACGGCCATAATACCTTGTTTCTTTAAGGCCTCAATTACACCTTGGCGATGCGTAGGTGATTTGCAAACAATATAATACATATGGGCATTATTACTTGCCCAATCAGGAATAAAAGGTAAGGTAACTTTCCCTGCACTTGCAAGTTCGGTCATTCCTGCATGGTAAAAATTCCATATCTCTTTCCGCTTATTTTGAATATCATTTAGGTTTTCTAATTGAGCAAATAGAAAGGCCGCTAAAATATCGGATGGCAAGAAAGAACTTCCCATATCCACCCAACCATATTTATCTATTTCACCTCTAAAAAACGCAGAACGGTTGGTTCCTTTTTCACGAATAATTTCAGCACGAGCAGCAAATTTTGGATCATTTATAACTAACATCCCTCCTTCTCCACTCATGATATTTTTGGTTTCATGAAAAGAAAATGCAGCCATATGACCAATACTTCCCAATGGCTTTTTACTACCATCTTTGCTGGTATACCAAGAATCTACAGCTTGTGCAGCATCTTCAACCACATAGATTCCAAACTCATTTGCCAAATCCATCAATGCATCCATATCGCAAGCAATACCAGCATAATGCACAGGAACAATTACTTTAGTTTTTGAAGTAATTAAGCCACGAAGACTATGAATATCCATATTAGGATTATCCTTGGCGCTATCTGCAAAAACCAATTTAGCACCTCGTAGAACAAAGGCATTTGCTGTTGAAACAAAAGTATACGAGGGCAATATCACTTCATCTCCTTGCTGCATATCTAGTAAAATAGCAGCCATTTCTAGAGCATCGGTGCAACTAGTAGTTAACAGACATTTTGAAAACCCAAAAGTTTCTTCAAAAAACTGATGGCATTTTTTGGTAAACAAACCATCGCCAGAAATTTTACCACTTGCTACCGCTTGGTAAACATAATGTGTTTCCTTTCCGGTAAGGTAAGGCTTATTAAAAGGAATGCTTGTGCTTACTTCCATATATGGTAAATATAATTTTTAGATAAAACGCTAAACTTATTTTTCAAATAAAATGACATCGCTTGTAAATTCTGGCCTTGCGTAACCACTGTTATTTCAGTTTCTCCATTACTTGCAGCTTCAAAAAAAGCCTTTTCAATTAGTTTTGAACCAATACCTAATCCTCTAGCTTGGGAACTAACTGCTATCAAACTAATTTCTGATTTATTTTCCTTTTTAGCAATGCTTATAAAACCCAAGATTTTATTACCTTCTTGGTAAGCAAAAACACGGGTATTCTTCTCGGGCAAGAAGGAATTTTCAATCCATTTTGCATACAAGTTTTCAAACTCGTGATTCACAAAATTTGGATCAACCTTAAACCTAGAAAATTCTCCGCTTTGAAGCGCCAAACCCATTAATTCTGGTGTATTTTCTTTCAATTCAACAATGGCCGCATCTGGCAATATTGTATTATTTTCTGTTAGGTTTGAACCTAAAATAATCTTCTCGTCGGCAAGAAAAAAGTTGCTTGGAAGGCCATTTAATTTTTGATTTGAGAAAGCATAAATTAATCGAGATTTATCTCCTTGTAATTCTTGAATTTCTTCACCTGTACCTGTAAAGTTTAATGCTGAAGAAACTTCATATCCAAAGAAATCACTATCCCAATTTAGCCTCGTTATTTCCATACTAAATAGTCTTGTCTATAATATACAATGGCCTGTCTTTTACGCTATCAAATATTTTCCCAATGTATAAACCAACTACGCCTAAACTTAAAATGATTAATCCAGAGAAAAACCAAATTGATATGATTAAACTGGCATAGCCCATAATATGAATCCAACCTAAAAAATAAGCCACCACATTATAAATGGCAAAAACAAAAGCCAAAACCGAAATGGTAATACCCGCCTTAACAGCCATTCTCAAGGGCTTTTCAGAATAAGCCATAGAAATATCCAAGGCTAAATTTATGAGTTTACTCCAATTATAGGATGTGGAACCTTCAAATCGTTCGGCATGGTTCACATCAATTGCAGTATTTTTAAAACCCACCCATTTGGCCATTGGAGAAAACGCTCTCATGGGTTCTCGCATACTATTAATAGCATCAATTACTTTACGACTATATATACCAAAATTTGCAATTGTTCCATCCTGTGGCACTCCCGACAAATAAGCAAAAGCCTTATAAAACACTGCAGAACTCAATCGTTTAAAAAACGAATCTTGCCTATTGGCTCTTCTTGCAAATACAATATCAAAACCTTCCTGAGCCTTTTTATATAAATTCAAAATCTCTTCTGGCTGGTCTTGTAAATCGCAATCCATAACCACCACCCAATCTCCTACAGAGGCGTCTAAACCAGCTGTGATAGCATGGTGCTGACCAAAATTTCTACTTAATTTGATTCCTTTTACACAAGAATTTCTTTGTGCATTGCTAACTATTTTACTCCAAGAATCATCAGGACCGCAATCATCAACTAAAATTAATTCGTAATCAAGTTTCATTTCTTTCATTACTTTCTCTACTCGAGAAACCAATTCGTCTACAATATTTTCGGCTTTGTAAACAGGACTAACTATAGAAATTTTCATATGGCAGTTTCCTTTTCTAGTTTTGGTTCAGCAATGCGAGATAAAATTACAATACTTATAATGAGTGAAACCCAATTTAGGTAAAGATAAGGAATGGTAACAAAAGCATAAAATAGGGTCAAAATAAATTTTAGCGACAATAAAGAAAACATATTGGCCGACAATACTTTTTTTATTCTAGGTGTCAATAACATTAAGCCAATCATCGAAAATAAGGAAGTGAATTTTAGGGTTGTCATTAAGGCTGAAATCCTTGCCTCCAATGGGCCAGGATACAAATTATAAAACCATGCAGCAAAACCAATTCCATGAAACAATTGAAAAGGATTATCTCCCGGCTGTTGCCAACTTTGCCCGCCCCACTCGCGCATGGCAGCAATCATATAATTGGAGTTAAATCCTTCAAACATATCCGGCGAAGAAATTATAAAAGGAACCAAAAACACACCCAATAAAATTGCGCCAAAAACACTCACCCAAATAAATCTTTTTCCATCCGTTTTGATCCAAGATATAAAATGAACTGGCAACCAAAACACAAAGGAATATCTAGACAATAAAGGAAGCAATAAACCAAATGCTTGAACCAAATAATTTCGCGAAAAAATACTCAAACCTAAAATCAAATAAAACCCTAGTATTATTATTTCAACCGTATGTACCGCATCTTTTCCTTGACTTTCCAAAATAGAAAACACCAAAAGGAAGGGCAGAAACAACAGAAATACGATTCGTTTCCAAGAAGAAAAATTTAATAAAAGAACATACAAATAAATAAAAACAGATAAGCTATAAATAATATATAACATCCACCTATGGTCAAAGCCTCCGTAATAACTTACCAAAAACGACATCCAATGTAAAGGCATGTAATTGGGATGAAAAGCACCATAACCAAAACCTTCATAGGTGGAATAAACAGGAATGCCTTGGTCCCACCTTTTTAAAAAAATATCTTCTATAAATGGAATAATATCCGATTGGTTGACATCAATAGGGAATTGCCGAATAAAGTAACCCAGCCATATCCCAAAAACGATTACAAATAAAACAAAAACACCTGCAATTATTCTTAAGTTTCCCCTGGTAATTTGAATCCTTTCTCCATTGGTTTCAAGAAACAATTCGGCTAATTCGGGTTTGCTTTTTTTTTGAAGGAAATAAGGAAAAATCGCCAAAAATAAACCCGCCCCAGTAAAGAAAAGAGGACTTAAATACACACCCAATTCGTTCTTACGATAAAACAAAAAAACCAATTCTAAAAGAAAGGCTATGTATAAATAATTAACCTTATTCTTCATCCCTATCTTCAGGCTTTTGGATCAACAATAATTCTTTTTCTAATAAGGTATCGTTTACTAAACTATCACTTTTAATAATGTATTTTTTAGCTGGTCCACTAACCAAAACTTGGTAATTTAATCCAAGAGTATCTTCTGGCAAAAGCAATTCTCTCACCAACATTTTGGTTGCTAAATAGCGGTAAGTTCTTTCTAAATATGGCTTAGCAACGCCATCTTTTCCAAAGCGCCACATAAAATGTTTTGGGCCAGGAACAATGGTTGCCAAAAACATACTTTCACTTAAAGTTAAATCAATAGGTGCTTTTCTAAAATAGAACCGCGAAGCTTCACCTATTCCATAAATATTAGGGCCCCATTCGATGATATTTAGATAAACTTCAAACATGCGGTCCTTACTACTTATATAATTATTCTCTAGAATATAAACCAATAAAATTTCTTCCAATTTCCTCGACATAGTTTTGTCGCGAGTTAAGAAAACATTTTTCATCAATTGCATGCTAATTGTGCTAGCACCTCTTTTAAACTTTCCTGTTCTAATATTCTTTACAATAGATTGTCTAAAAGCTTCGGTAACAAAACCTCTATGCCAATAAAAACTTGGGTCTTCACAGGTTAAAACGCACTTTCTTAGGTAAGGAGATATTTCATTAATTGGGGTGAAATTTGGATTGCCCTCACCTACTAAAATTGGGCGCATGGCTCTTCCATTTTCCATGGGAGTATAAACAAATTCACCATTAAGCTTGGCTAAATTGGCATCACCGTATTTGTTAATTCTAAATTGTTCTTTGTGCAAATTGCTTTCAAAAACCATTTCATCGGGCTTGTTCTCATTGTAAATAAAATCCAAGCGATAGGCAAAACTACCACTAGCTTCCATACCTTTTATATGAGAAAACAAACCTTCTGGCAAAGCATTAATAAAAGTTTGCGCTTCAGTATTTTCGGTTTGAACCATCAAATAATAAACAGTATCTGGAGCATTCTGAAACTTAATAAACGGATGAATAATTATTCCATTAAAGTTAATTTTTGAACTACTATCAAGCGATAAATAATTCTGACCAATTTTATAATTATAATTAAATTCTACTTGATCAATAACCACATCTTTTTTAGAAATTTTAGGATGATTAACCATTAAAGATTGAATGCTAGCTAAACCTTCAATTCTCAATTCACCACCCTCAAAATCAATATTTTTTAATTGCATTCGGGCTGAACCAAAGCCTGCTAATAAATTAAATCTTTCGGATAGATAAGGAATCATAACCCTTCCACTATCTAACCTAACAAATTGCAAATCTGCTTGCCTCTTGCTAGGGTAAGCCATGCCACTTAACTGCCAATGTTGGTTCATTTGGTTTGAACCAACCATTAAATTAGAGTTTAGCATTCCATCTTTAAACGACAAATGTTGTATTGAAAAATCAACAAACAATTGTTCATCTATTCCTTTTATAACGAAATTCTCTATTGAAACATCATTTGGAACCTTGTTAAGAATTTTGGTAATTAGCTTATACAATACTTCAGCGTAATTTACCTCCTCCTTTGCAGTTTCTTCTTCAATAGTATCAGGATTGTCAATTACTAATGTATCAGAATTTGATTTAATAAAATTATCAAAATTCCTTATTCCGTTTCTTTTAGATATTTGGAGATAACCTTCCTTTAAAGAAATATTCTTCACCCGAATATCACCAATTAAAGCATAACCAAACTTAATGCTCAAAGAAAATTGATCTAAATGCAGAAGAGTATCTTGCCCATCTGGCACCAAACTTATGCCTACCAAATTCACCCCAGCTAAACCTGTGAAGCCTGCTTCCTTAATATCAAGTTTAGTTTGATATTGGTCTTGCAATTTTGTTTGAACTTTTGAAATTGCTTTGTTTAGGAAATATCCGCGTAAGGAAAAGAAACCTAGTACAAGTAAAAACAAAAAAACACCAACCACTTTCGCGGTTAGTGTTATCCATTTCTTGACTTTTGAGGAAAGAATGCTCATTCTAAAATGCTTAAACGTGCATTAAATCTGCTTCTTTAGCAGCAGTTAATTCATCGATTTTTTTGATATAAGCATCGGTAGTTTTTTGAACTTGCGTTTCAGCAGTTTTTGCATCGTCTTCTGGCACTCCATCTTTCTGTGCTTTCTTAATGCCTTCGTTAATATCCTTGCGAATATTACGAATAGCTACTTTTGCAAATTCCGCTTCGTGCTTCACTTTTTTAACAATCTCTTTTCTACGTTCTTCAGTTAACATAGGTAAGTTAATGCGAATAATAGAACCGTCATTGGTAGGGTTAAAGCCTAAATTGGCAATAATAATCCCCTTTTCAATTGCTTGTAATACATTCTTTTCCCAAGGTTGAACCGATATGGTTCTAGCATCGGGCGTGCTAATATTTCCTACCTGACTAACTGGAACAAGAGATCCATAATAGTCAACTTTCACTGCATCCAACATAGAAGGATGCGCCTTTCCTGCACGAATTTTTGTAAATTCATTTGCTGCATGGTCAACAGCATGGTCCATTAATTCCTTTAATTGATCGAACAATGGTTTTAATCTTGGGTCACTCATACGTTTTCTCTTTTATGTAGTACTAGGCCTGCAAAATACTATCCCTTGAACAATTTTCTTACAATTAATTTAATTTTTTGTTCATTAATCTGTGGTATAGTAGGTAAAAACCTCCAACTTTTTATCTTTGCCCCTATTGATTATGGATAGAAGAGTTAGAGTTAGATTTGCACCCAGTCCTACAGGACCCTTGCATATTGGCGGAGTTAGAACCGCATTGTACAATTATTTGTATGCAAAAAAACACGGAGGAGATTTCCTTTTACGAATTGAAGATACAGACCAAACCCGATTTGTACCCGGTGCTGAAGAATATATAATTGAATCGCTTAAATGGCTTGGTATTGAAGCCGTTGAAGGAATTGGTTTTGGAGATGGCCCTCATGCTCCATACCGCCAGAGCGAAAGAAAACCAATGTATAGAGAGTATGTAATGCAATTAATTGCCAACGGAATGGCCTATTATGCATTTGATACTGCTGAAGACTTGGAGGGAATGCGCGAACGCTTAAAAGCCAGTAACGTAGACGCAAAATACGATGCCATTACTCGTGGTACCATGAAAAACTCACTTACTTTATCAGAAGATGAAGTTACAAAACGTCTAGAAAATGGCGACGCTTATGTGGTTCGTTTCAAACTTCCGAGAAAAGAAGAAGTAAAATTCCATGATGAAATTAGAGGTTGGGTAAGTTTTAATACCAGCCAAATGGACGATAAGGTATTATTTAAAAGTGATGGGATGCCAACCTATCATTTAGCAAATGTGGTGGACGATTATTTAATGGAAATCACCCAAGTTATCCGTGGTGAGGAATGGTTGCCTTCTGCTCCTTTGCATGTTTTGCTTTACCGAGCTTTTGGTTGGGAAGATAAAATGCCAAAATTTGCACATTTACCTTTGCTACTTAAGCCTGAGGGAAATGGAAAATTAAGCAAACGCGATGGTGATAGATTAGGTTTTCCAGTATTTCCAATGAATTGGGTTGACCCAACAACCAAAGAATTATCGAGTGGTTACCGTGAGGCGGGATATTTGCCCGAAGCAGTAATTAACTTATTGGCTTTTCTAGGCTGGAATCCAGGAACTAGTCAGGAAATATTTTCTTTGGAAGAATTGGCTGAAGCATTTTCCTTAGAGAGAGTAAGCAAATCAGGTGCAAAATTCGACCAAAATAAAGCTAAATGGTTCAACCAACAATATGTTAGAAAATTGTCGGATGAGGCTTTAGCACCTTATTTACAATCAGGTTTGAACCAAAATTTACCAGACAATTCTGTTAATCCAGCTACTATTTTGAAAGTGTGTGGATTGGTGAAAGAAAAGATAAGCTTTACTAAAGAAATCTGGGATTACAGTTCCTATTTCTTCATCGCTCCTTCAACTTATGATGAACAGGTAGTGAAAAAGCGTTGGAATGAAAAAATTCCAGCATTACTTGATAACTTAATAGAAAATTTCCAAAACATCGATTCCTTTATCCATACAGAAATCGAACAAGCATACCATCAAGCTTTAGAAAAACAAGGAATATTGGGTAAGGATTTCTTACAATTATTCCGTGTTATCTTAACTGGTGTTGCCGGTGGCCCACCTTTATTTGAAATTGCTGAAACCATTGGTAAAGAAGAAACTATTTCAAGAATTAAATACGCATTAACCAAATTAGCTTAAATTGACCGCATGAAAATTAAAAATCTCCTTTTTATTGTATTAAGTAGCCTTGCACTTTTTGGCTGCAGCGATGCCCGTTTCGAAACAATTCCTGGACAATATTTAGACCTTATTCCATCTGACCTCCAAGGTAATTTTCGCTTTTATAGCAAAGACATTCACAACCATCGATTTGACTCCCTTTTGGTTCAAATAAATAACAACCAAATTACCTTAACCAATAGCCGCGAATCCGTGAACAAAATGATTCATTTGGATTTTCAATTGCACCAAATGCATGAAATTTATATTTTGGGTTTTAATGATATGACATTCCCTACCTTATGGAATTTACTTGTACTTGAACCAACAAAAGAGGGCATGAAAGTTTATTTTGTTAATGAAAATAAATTTAAAAAGGACGACCCAAGTAATATCCAAAAATTTATGGGCTTAAGAGATTTAAACTACCAAAGCGAACCCATTCAACCTAACGGAAATTCGGATGGTGGCGCTACTCCACCTTTGGCATCTGCCCATGCAGGACCATCTGTTGCCCAATATTACACCGGTACAGAAGAACAATTTAGAGCCTATTTTGATTCTGAGTTGAAGGGCAAAGATTATATTGTTCTTACAAGAGAAAGAGGAAATAAAAAAAGCAAAAAATAATGAACCGTCCCATACGTGTATTGGTTGCTAAAATTGGCTTAGATGGCCACGATAGAGGTGCCAAAGTAATTGCAACTGCATTAAGAGATGCAGGAATGGAAGTTATTTATACTGGCTTGCGTCAAACACCAGAAATGGTGGTTCAAGCAGCCATGCAAGAAGATGTGGATGTTATTGGAGTTAGCATTTTATCTGGAGCTCATTTAAGTGTGTTCACCCGCTTAAAAGAATTGATGAGCCAGAATAATATGAACGATGTTCTAATAACAGGAGGAGGCATTATTCCTCAAGAAGACTTGGACACTTTGAGTGCCATAGGAATTGGAAAACTTTTCACTCCTGGCGCTCATACCCACGAAATTGCCGATTATATAAAAAACTGGGTAAAAACAAACAGAACCTATTGAAGAAAAGACGTTTGCAACAGGAATATTTTGAGTGCATTAAATGTTACTTGAATAATTAAAAATATGTCTTAAAGTTGCACGCAAATTTTTTAATAAAAATAATAATGATGGAACCAATTACAGTTGAAACCATGTATCAAAATATTTTAACCGAAATAAAAGAGCAAATCTTTTACGTAACAATTAATCGTGAGGATAAATTGAATGCTCTAAACATTCAAACCCTTACAGATATTAAAAATGCAGTATTAAGCATTTACGACAATCACGATGTTAGAGGTGTAATTATCACTGGTAAAGGAACTAAGGCATTTGCTGCTGGTGCAGATATTGCTGAGTTCGCTAATTTTACCGTGGAAGAAGGTACCCGAATGAGTGAAGAAGGTCATGCCGTTTTACGTGCCATCGACCATTGCCCAAAACCAGTTATTGCAGCCATCAACGGTTTTGCTTTAGGTGGAGGAAATGAATTAGCAATGAGCTGCCATTTGCGTATCTGTTCAGAAAAAGCTCGTTTTGGCCAGCCAGAAGTTAACTTAGGAATTACTCCTGGTTATGCTGGTACTCAACGTCTAGCTCAATTAATTGGTAAAGGTCGTGCACTTGAGTTTTTAATGACTGGTGATATGATTGATGCCAACACTGCATTGCAATTAGGTTTGGTTAACCATGTAGTTCCTGCAGATCAATTAATTGCTAAGTGTGAAGAGATTCTAAACAAAATTAAAACCAAAGCACCAATGGCAATTACCAGCGTAATTCGTTGCGTAAATGCATATTATGAAAAACGTGCTGATGGCAATAACGTTGAAATTAATGAATTTGGTAACTTCTTTGGATCAGAAGATTTTATAGAAGGAACCAAAGCATTTTTGGAAAAACGCCAACCAAATTTTAGAGGAAACTAAATCTAAAAAAAAAGAAGCATTTAATGCTTCTTTTTTTTTGCATTGTTCTAAATTGCTCACCCTAATTAAAGCACCATTTTTAATGAGCTCCTTTCAAAGCATCAATCCATTTAATGAAAAACTAGATTCTAGTTTTCCTTTTTTTGACCCCTCTCAACAAGAAGATTTATTAAAGGAGATGCAAAAGGCACAATGCCTTTGGAAGAAAAATTCGATAAGCGAAAGGATTGCCTTTTTACCTCAATTAGCTAAACTCCTTCGCGAAAATGCCGACGAATTAGGTAAAGTTGCTGCATTAGAAATGGGAAAAACATTTCCCCATGCAAAAGCAGAAGTAATAAAAAGTGCAAGTTTGTGCGATTATTATTATTCTTCTGCCGAAAGTATTCTACAGCCTAAAATTGAGATTATTGAACAAGGGTCTCAAATTACCAGTTTTTACGAGCCTCTTGGAATCGTGCTAGGAATATTCCCTTGGAATTTCCCCTATTGGCAAATACTTAGATCTGCAATTCCAACCATCGTTAGTGGCAATGCCATGTTGGTGAAACCTGCACCTAATGTTCCAAAAAGCAGTCTCTTATTGCAACAAATTTTGGTTCAAACCGAATTGCCTAAAAACCTTTTTGTAACCGCCTTTTTTAACGAGGAACAAATAGCAAAACTTATTTCTCATAAAGCCATTTCTGCTGTAACCTTAACCGGAAGCGAAAAAGCTGGAAGTATTGTGGCCTCCTTAGCTGCTAAGGAAATTAAACCCGTCGTTCTAGAATTGGGTGGCTCCGACCCATTAATTTTATTTGCAGATGCGCCACTTGAAAAAATTATTGACCAAATAGTTTTTTCTAGATTTCAAAACAACGGACAAAGTTGTGTGGCCGCCAAGCGTTTCTTGGTAGAAGAAAAAATTGCTGACAAATTTTTAGATTTATTAATTCAAAAAATCTCGCAATTTAAATTGGGCGATCCAATAGAAGAAGGCACCGATATTGGCCCATTGGCAAGAAAAGATTTAAGAGATCTCTTGTTGAACCAAGTAAAGGATTCTGTGAATTCTGGAGCCAAAATAGCCTATCAACAAAAAGATATTCCAGCAACAGGCTACTTCTTTCCTCCCACTATATTGACAGATATTCCAAAAGATTGTAGAGCATATGAAGAGGAGCTATTTGGCCCCGTTTTAAGTTTATATACTTTTACAAGTGTTGAAGAAGCGATTGAAATTGCTAACGACACTAAATTTGGCTTGGGTGCTAGTATCTTCACAAACGATTTGGAACGAGCAAGCAAAATGGCAACAGATATTGAATCGGGAATGGTTTATATAAACCAAATTGTTAAAAGTGATGTGCAAATACCGTTTGGTGGAAGCAAACATTCTGGCTTTGGAAGAGAGCTCGGACCAGAAGGTTTAAAGGCCTTCTGCCAAGTTAAAACAGTTTGGCAAAAATTGTAATGCCTATTTTATTTCTGTTTGAACCAAGTAATTTTCTGTCAACAGATTACACATCCAATTATCCTAAAAAAAATATTTTAAATTTGATTTGTAAATAAGGTTTTAATGCTTACTATTGTATTCCAATCAACTCCCCACAAAGCTTTATCGGTTATCTATCGTTGCCAGCTTCTGTCTGATTGGGAATCATTAAAATAGTTACATGCTCGATTTTACTTCCTTGAAAGAAATGCTCGTTTCTGAGCTTAAAGATATTGCAAAAAAAATAGGCGTTCCAGCCTCAGGACTAGACAAACAATCTCTGATTAGTGCCATTATGGACAAACAAACCGAAAAAACATCACCAGCCGAGGACAATGATTCGGCACCAAAAAAACGTGGAAGACCACGCGTTCCCAAAGCAGAAAAGATAGAAAAAACAGTTGCATCTGCACCTAGTAAAGAAAATTTGGTTCAAACCGAAATACCTTTAGTTGTAGAGGAAAAGGCTGCACCAATTGCACCTGCTCCTATTGTTACCGAAGTTAAAGCTCCTGAAATAAAATTAGAAGGTGCTCCAGAAACTACTGCTCCTCAAAATTTTCAAAGAAATCAAGATCGCAAATGGCAAAATAATCGCCCCGAAAGGAACGATAGAAATGAGCCACGTAACGATAGAAATGATCGCAACCAACCAAACAACCGTTACCCTAGAAATGAAAATGGTAACAACGGTGGTAATAACCCAAATCCTAACAATGGTGGAAATTTAAACACCCCTCAAGGAAATGGAAATAATGGTGGAAATGGAAATAACTTTCCAGTTGAACCAAGACAAGAAAGAGTTAGTTACCAAGAATTAGAAAGCATGGTAAGCTCCGAAGGGGTTTTAGAAATGATGTCGGATGGTTACGGATTCTTGCGTTCTTCAGATTATAACTACATGCCTTCTCCAGATGATATTTATGTTTCTCCATCTCAAATAAAATTATTCGGATTAAAAACTGGAGATACCGTTTTAGGAACAGTTCGTCCGCCTAAAGAAGGTGAAAAATATTTTGCTTTAGTTAAAGTAGAATCAATCAACGGAAGAATTCCTTCTGAAGTGAGAGACCGTGTTGCATTTGAACATTTAACTCCGCTTTTCCCAGATGAAAAGTTGAGACTGGCAGATAATTCAACTACCTATTCTACTAGAATTATAGATTTATTAGCTCCAATTGGTAAAGGCCAACGTGGTTTAATTGTGGCTCAACCTAAAACAGGTAAAACCATTTTATTAAAAGACATTGCTAACGCCATTGCTAAAAATCATCCCGAAGTTTATTTGTTAATTTTATTAATTGATGAACGCCCAGAAGAGGTTACAGATATGCAAAGAAGTGTGCGCGCAGAAGTAGTAGCATCTACTTTTGATGAGCCTGCAGAAAAGCATGTAAAATTGGCCAATATTGTTTTAGAAAAAGCCAAGAGATTGGTAGAATGTGGTCATGATGTAGTGATTCTTTTAGATTCAATTACACGTATGGCGCGTGCATTTAATACAGCACAACCAGCATCGGGTAAAATACTTTCGGGTGGTGTGGATGCAAACGCATTGCACAAACCAAAACGTTTCTTTGGTGCTGCTAGAAAAATTGAAGATGGTGGTTCTTTAACCATTATTGCCACTGCACTTACAGAAACTGGTTCAAAAATGGACGAGGTAATTTTTGAAGAATTTAAAGGTACCGGTAATATGGAGTTGCAGTTGGATAGAAAACTTGCTAACAAGCGCGTATTCCCTGCTATCGATATTGTTTCATCGAGTACCAGAAGAGATGATTTATTATTAGAAAAATCGGCATTACAACGTATTTGGGTTCTGCGCAATCACTTGGCAGATATGAACCCAGACGAGGCCATGGATTTAATGTTGAAAAACATGCGTTCTACCAAAAACAACGAAGAGTTTTTGGCTTCAATGAACGGATAAATTATAGGTAGAATTAGTATTTGGTGTTTGAACCAAATGCTAATTCTTTACCAAAACCAATAAAGGAATGCGTGTATGAAACGCCATTTTCTTACTCAAGCTTCTATGAAATAAACGATCAAAGAAATTGCGATTGTGCTTAGCAATTACCAACAAATCGGTATGTGTATCTTCTACATATTGATTAATGCTTTGCTCCACATCTCCTTTTTCTAATTCCACAAAATTGATATTTGGATAAGAAATATTGGCTTTGTTCTTTTTAAAGAAATTATTCTCTGAATTAAAATACCTATCAGATTCAGATTTTACATGCACCACATCTAGCGGACAATCGTATTGCTCTGCAAAATAAACCAAACGCATCATGGCAGGGAATTCAGGTTCATTATAATCTGTTGCATAAACAATTCTCTTTAAATCTTTATAAGGAGAATCTGCCGGAATTACCATAACAGGTATATGAGTTTTAGCCACCACGCTTGCTGCATTACTACCAAATAAAACTTCGGCTGCACCTGTAGCGCCAGTGGTTCCTAAAACTATCAAATCCGTTTCTTGAACTTGCGCAAAATCACAAATTTCTTCTGCCACAAATCCATACCTGCTATGCATAGTATAATTAATTCCACTTGGCTTTAGAATATCCATTTCCATGGAATTGAAATTTCGCGTGGTTTGATCCTCAATTTCTTTAACAAATAATTGATAGGTTTCTGCTGGCATAGTAGCATCTACTAAAGCAACTTGGTTAACGTGCAATACACTTAATTCTGCATTTAACTTTTTTGCCAAAGCTATTGCATAATTTAAGGCCTGCTTGGCAGGATTAGAAAAATCGGTTGGAACAACAATCTTGCTTATCATATGCTTTATTTTTTTAGGTTATTTATGCGAGTTACGTCTTTACTATTAATTTTTTATAAAGTATGTAAGTAATAATAATTTGTCGGTTTGAACCAACGCCAAATCTTAATTACCATTCGAATTTAATAAAGATGAACCACTAATAAAATGACAAATATTGGCATTTCAGATTCTGTTTCATTTGTTTTACTTTAAAAATTTCTAATAAAAAGCTATTATGCAGTCATAAATAAAAACCTATTCATAAATGAATTCTGAAACTGTTAAAACCAATTGGGGCCAATTTATCCCTCTGGTAATTGTATTCTTCTTCTGGGGCTTTGTTGCTGCAAGTAACGATATCTTAATCCCCGTTTTTAAACAAACCTTTCAATTATCTCAAGGCGAAAGTCAATTGGTTTCCTTGGCATTTTATATTGCCTATACCGTTGGTTCACTAATCTACATGGGCATTTCCATGCTAATGAAACACGATTTGGTAAATAGAATTGGATACAAAAACGGATTGGCTTTGGGCTTAGTTATTTCTGCTCTTGGCACTTTGCTTTTTTACCCAGCAGCTAACTTGGGTTCATTCCCTCTTATGCTTTCTGGTTTGTTTACGGTTGCCCTCGGTTTCTCACTCCAACAAACGGTTGCCAATCCATTGGCCATTGCTCTTGGACCAATAGAAACAGGCTCTCAGCGTTTAACTCTTGCAGGTGGCATCAACAATTTAGGAACCACCATTGGACCACTAATTGTTAGTTTTGCCATCTTTGGTTCAGCAAGTTCTAGTAGCAATTCAATGAGTATTGAAAGCGTTAAAATTCCTTATTTAGTTTTAGGATTTGCATTCTTATTAGTAGCAATTTTATTAAAGTTTTCTTCTCTTCCAGATAAACCAAATGCCATCGCAGAAGAAACAGAAGACTCTCACTCAAGCAGAAGCTCTGCTCTAAAATACCCACAACTTATTTTAGGCATGATTGCCATTTTCGTTTATGTTGGTGTTGAGGTTTCTACTGCAAGTAATTTACCAGCCTACATGGAAAAAAACTTAGGATTCTTAACTAAAGATATTGCTCCTTATATTTCACTTTATTGGGCCAGTTTAATGATTGGCAGATGGACCGGCGCGGTAGAAGCATTTACAGAAAACATGAATACCCAAAAAATATTGCGCTTTATTGCCCCTTATGTTGCCTTTGGAGTCTTCTTATTTGTAAACGCAGTAGCTAACCACGATTTAAGTCCGTTCTACGTGTATGCTCTAATTATCTTGGTTCTTATTGCTGCCGATATTGCCAGCAAAGGAAATCCGGCTCGCATGCTTTTAATATTTTCTAGTTTAGGAATCGTCGCTTTAATTGTAGGTATGACAACTTCTGGCATGACCAGCGTTTACGCATATACCAGCGTTGGTTTGTTCTGTAGTACACTTTGGCCTTGTATCTTTACTTTGGCAATAAGTGGTTTAGGAAAACATACTAGTCAAGGTAGTAGTTTTTTAATTATGATGATTATGGGCGGCGGAATTATTAGCTGGTTGCAAGGCTTTGTTGCCGATGAAATCAACAATATCCAATACAGTTATGTTGTTGGTGTATTATGTTTTGCATACCTAGCTTTTTATGCTTGGAAAGTAAGTGGTATCCTAAAAAGCCAAGGCATCAACTTCGATAAAAAAATTAGCGGCGGACATTAATATTTGTCTTAATTAAATCACTAAAAAGGTGCAAGAAATAAACCCTCTTGCACCTTTTTTATTTAAACACTTCTATCGCTGGTAAAGCCTTGCCCTCAAAATCCCATAAGGCTTGGTTTTCATAGGATGAACCTTCTTTGGAAGTGGCACCTTTAAAAGAAATCCATTCTCCTCCCCAATAACAAAAACCCAAGCCATTTGGCGTTATTTTTACCATATTAAACAAAGCAATTAGAAAATCCTTTTGCCCTTGCGGTGTTGCTGGATAGGCTGGAATCAACTGACTAGTATCTCCCAAAACATTGTTCGTCCAATCGTTCCAACCCAAGGTAAATGGATACGAAGTTTCTGCTATAACAATTGGCTTTTTAAATTCATTGCTAATTGCAGCCAATTGAAATTCCAAAGTATCCAAATTCCTTCCATGCCACGTGGGATAATACGATAATCCAATTATATCGTAATCCAAATTCACCAGCTTTTGAAAGAAATAAGAAGCACCTGTTTGCCCCGCATAATGAATCATAATTTTTGTTTTAGGTGAGTGGGTTCTTAAGGCTTTACTGGCTGAACCAAGCAATGCTAAAAGATTCGCTTCTTGCAAATAACTACCATCGGGCCAAAGCATTCCATTATTGATTTCATTACCAATTTGGAAATAATCAATATCCATTTCTGTTACAATTTTTTGGGTATAAACAGAAACACTATCCTTTAAAACTTCAAACGACAAATCCTTCCAAGCAGAAGGTTTTGTTTGGGCTCCCGGATCTGCCCAAGTGTCTGAATAATGAACCGTTAGCCAAATTTTTAAACCAAGACTTTTTATCTCAGAAACCAAACTCTTTACTTCTTTAAACCCAGAATGCACATCACTTGGTTCAACCCATAACCTTAAACGAACCGTGTTTACACCATTTTTCTTGAGGGTAAATAACATGTCTTCTGCAAGTCCTTCTCTGTTTTTTACCACCACATTAGAAGCCCTCACTTGAGGCAAAAAAGACAAATCAATTGCTTTTATAAATTCGGTTTGAACCAAAATTTCATCTACCTTTTCTTTGGGTTTGCAAGCAAAAAAACAGCTAAAAATAACTGCAAGGATGGGAATTAAATAGTGACTTTCTGCTTTCATTAAGTGGTAGAAAAATAATCTTTATACCAATCTATTTCATGATGGTCCTTGGCATCAATATTCACTTCATGTGTGGGGTCTATTTTTTTGTATAAAATTTCAAGAGAAGCAAAATCCCTCTGACTTATAACCTGAAATCCATTTCGCATCAATTGGGCTGCACTTACTCCCGCTCCTATTTGGTATTTTTTATCTTCGGCAAATCGGTTTCCATCATAAATAACCTGACTACCACAGGCAGCACTTACGTCCATCATAACAGCCAAATCAATCTTATTTTCTTGTGCAATAGCCAACATTCTTTCTGAAGCTTTAATCATTCCTTCGCTCCAATCTATGCCAGTTTCTGAAAGCACTTTGGCTTTTCCTTCCAAAACATCCAAACCTGTTCCACCATGTATATCGCACATCTCTCTGGGAGAACCAAAAGAAAATTCTTCAGGGCAAAACAGGATTATTTTTACATTGGCTTGTCCCAATAATTTCAAAGCACTTGGATAGGTTCCATTGGCAGTTCCATCGTATCCGCATAAGGTTCCAGCTAGGCAAGAACTCATCAAAATCTTAATAGGATTCTCAATGCTTGGGTTTGGTAATTGATTTAAGTATTCTCTGTTTGTCATGGCATTTTTTGGTTCAAACCGAAATAAAAAAATTATACTAGAAGGAGAAGTTTTGGAATAAAAATTAATAGGCCAATTATAGCCGCGCAAATAGCTCCAATTAAAACTGCACCAGCAGCTAAATCTTTTACTTTACCAATTAATGGATGCTGATTGGGAGAAACAAAATCGGCTAAATTTTCAATGGAAGAATTAATGGCCTCTAAAGCAAAAACAAACCCAATTAAAAAAACAATTAGCATCCATTCAGAATTGGATAAACCCAAATAAAAACCAGCAGCCAAAACAAGTAAACTTATCACTAAATGTATTTGGGCATTGTGCTCTTCCTTGACAAGTGTTATGATGCCTTTACCAGCAAACACAAAGCTTTTCAATCGTTTTTGTATGGAGAAGGATTCCTTTTTCATAGGGTTCAATCCTCGAATTTAGGGAGACCTTTGCCAATAAGCAAAAATCTCCCTTTTATTATGTATTAAATTACATTTTGAACCTAAAACCAGCGTAGACCATTCTTCCAAAAATAGGCCCCCAAATCATGCTGGCATCAAAGTAATTTCCAAATGGATTTTGTCCATCTAAAATGGCATTGGGTTGTTGAAAATTAAGTAAATTCTCCATACCCAAATAAATATCCAATCTATTCTTAAACGTTTTACTCACCTGTGCATTCATCAACCAGTAGTCACTTGAAAAATCCTTCCTTTGTAAATAAATTGGATTAGACTGAGTAATTGGCAACCTCTTTTGACCAACCCAATTGGTTGTGAAATCAAAATTCCATTTGCTTTTTATGGTATAAGAAAGGTTTACAAACCACCTATTTTGAGCAATTAATGGAACTGCACGCAAGGCATCTTGGTATTGTGTTTTCACATCAAACCAACGGTATGCAAACCGAACATCAAACCTTCTGATGGGTTGGTAATCCAATTGAACTTGTAAACTTCTACTAGTTGAATTTCCATTCAATGCATAAAACAAAACCTGTTGCGGATTAAAATCTCTATCTACCACCACTTGTTTAGTAAACAAGGTATAATAATAATCTACACCAAAACTTCCGGGCCTGTAATTCAACTTAAATTCATGGTTTAGGTTCAAACCAAAATTCCATGCCTCTTCTGGCACAAATCCATATGCCGTTTTTGGAGTATTTGCATTGGAGAAATTCCAAATTCTTGAGCTCGCTAAGCTTCCCATATTTTCACTAATTAGGTTAGCGGTTCTCCAACCTTTACCTGCCACTGCTCTAAATACTGTGGAAGAAATGGGCGCATAGCGTAAATGCAATCTCGGGACAAATTTCCACCCAAACCAATTGTGGTAATCCATTCTAGTTCCTGCCACCATTGTAAATAATGCTTTATAGCTATAAGTATATTCTGCAAAAGCGCCACTTACTTGTTCATTCCTTATAAAATGATAGGCTTGTTTATTAAACAATTTTTCATCCACCCAATCCGATTGCTGGCTAAAACCTGCGCGCAACCTGTGATTTGGATTGCCAATAATATCTTGATAAATTAAATTGGCATAAGCACTTTGCTGATTGGCATTGTATAAATTATTACCAAAAAAATTATCAAACTTTTGCTGGGTACCACTCACTTGCAAACCAATACTTTTGTATTTGTTTTTAGGAAATACATAACCCAATTTCATAAAACCATTCAATCTTTCAGAAGCTATTTGTGTGCCGTAAACCGTGTTGTTAGAGGTATCTTGCATGCTCTCCTTAAATGCAAATTGCCCACCCGTTTTTTTATCATTTACGTATTGAACCGAAGCATGAAAAACCAAACCTGTTTTATTATCAATAAACATGCGATACAAAATATTGGCTTGTGTGCCTAAGGGATTATCCAAATACTCATCCTTGTTTTGATCCATTCTCAAAACCGTATTGCTTCCATGTAAAAATAAAGCATGCGAAAACATTTTGCTGGGCTGTTGCGCCAATACCAAATTGGTTTCAAACCTTCCACCCTGACTTGCATATCCATTCCAATACAATTTATCTTTGCTTGTAGGCTTGTGTAATTCCACATTAATTTGGCCAGAAACACTTTCAAAACCATTTACAACAGAACCCAATCCCTTGCTTACCTGAATAGAATTCACCCAAGTTCCAGGAGTATAATTCAATCCAAAATTGGTGGCAATGCCTCTAATTCCTGGCATTTGTTCCTGACTCATTTGTGTGTATTGGCCTGCCAAACCAAGCATTTGAATTTGCTTAGAACCTGTTAAAGCATCGCTATAAGCAACATCCACACTTGGGTTGGTTTCAAAGCTTTCAGAAAGGTTACAGCAAGCCGCTTTAAACAATTCCTTTTCATTCATAATGGTGGTTTTCCAAGGATCAATAAAAGATACTTCTGTAGTCTTTTTCTCGTAGCTAATCACCACATCTTTTAAGTTGCGCTTACTAACCATTAGTACTTTCAAGTAATTAATATCCTTTACCAAAATGGTATCATTTTCAAAACCCAAAGCCTGTACAATTAAATGATTTGAATTCGGTTCAACCTTAATTTCAAAAACTCCGCTGGCATTTGTACTTACAGCATGGTTAGAACCTTGCCAATGAATTACCGCACCAATAATGGGTTCAATTTTACCTTTAATGGTAGACTCTACCACTACACCTTTAAGTACAGCAGGAGTTTGAGCCCAAGTTTCTATCCAGAAACAAAGACTCAAAATCACTAAAAAGTGGCGCATTAATCGTGATGTGTATTGGGATGTTCTCTATACAAACAGCAGCCAGGTAGTTTATCGTAAACAGAATCATCGGCTTTTTTCAAATTTGTATCATGCCCTGATACTGCAATAAATTCATGTATTTGCTCCAAACTAATTTTAGCAGGATTGTAAACTACTGTCAAAATTTTTGTATCCACATTCCAAAGGGCTTCTTTGATTCCCTTTTGGTCGCAGGCCTCTTCTATCCTGTCTTTGCACTGAGTGCAGTTTCCATAAACTGTTAACGTATCAGTCTGTATAGTTGCCTTTTGTGCAAAAGTAACCTTGCTTAAAAATAAGCTTATAAATAAAACTAAAAGAATTTTAATCGATTTCATAATTGTTGTTTTTAAAAATAATAAATGGCCAAAAATGGCTAGAGAAGAGGTGTATTAAAACACCCAAAACAACAAGGGTATCAAATTCTAAATACTTGCAATTGGCTCAATTCCTTTTGGGAGGTAGGCGGCCAATCACCTTTATTTTGTATAATTAAGCAAAAAGCATTCTTTGTAAATACAGGTTCGGTTTGAACCAAACTTAAAGAATAAAAAAGTTTGAAACTGTTTACATCAGGAACTGAAACCAACCTTGGAGTAACTCGTTCTGGATTTCCTTGAGCCTGAATTACCAAATCCGAGCAGCAATCTGTTTTGCCAAAATCAAAGCAATCGCAAGAATCTTCATCTTGTTCTGAACCAAACCAAACTAAATGATCGAAGCCATCCCCGCAAAAATGCACCTTTACTCCAATGTTGAGGCTAGTCAACAAGAATAAACTTAGGAATGAAAAATTAATCAAGCGCTTCATCGTGACAAAGTTAAAGGTTTAAATACTAAAAACTTGTTAATTTATGCATCAAGATTCATTAGCACTTACTTTTTATTACCCGCATAGATTTCAATTAAGGCAATTTGTATATCAAGCCTACTATTAATTTACTATAACATCTATCTAACTTCGTGGGTTTTATGGATACAAAGAACTATCTTTGCAGCCTTCTTAACATTAACATGCAGAATATCAGAAATATAGCAATTATTGCCCACGTTGACCACGGTAAAACAACCCTCGTTGATAAAATCATTCATCAAACTCAAATTTTCCGTGAAAACCAGGAAAAAGGTGAATTAATCCTTGATAACAACGACTTAGAGCGCGAAAGAGGTATTACCATTTTGGCTAAAAACATCTCCGTAAATTACAAAGGAACTAAAATTAATATCATCGATACTCCTGGTCACAGTGACTTTGGTGGTGAGGTTGAACGTGTATTGAACATGGCTGATGGTGTATTATTATTGGTAGATGCTTTTGAAGGTCCAATGCCTCAAACTCGTTTTGTATTGCAAAAAGCCTTGGCTTTAGGTAAAAAACCTATTGTTGTAATTAATAAGGTAGACAAACCAAATTGCCGTCCTGATGAAGTTCATGATGCCGTTTTTGATTTATTCTTTAACCTAGAAGCCACTGAAGAACAATTGGATTTCCATACCATGTATGGTAGTTCCAAAATGGGTTGGATGGGTAGAGATTGGAAAAATCCAACAACAGATTTTACAGAATTATTAGAAGATATTATTACCCAAATCCCTGGACCAGTTGTTCCAGAAGGTAATTTGCAAATGCAAATCACTTCTTTAGACTATTCATCATTTACAGGTCGTATTGCAATTGGAAGAATTTTGCGTGGAAACATCAAAGTTAACCAACCAGTTAGTATTGTGAAGCGTGATGGTTCTATCCAAAAATCTCGTATCAAAGAATTGTATACGTTTGAAGGTTTGGGTAAAATGAAAGTTGAAGAAGCTTTTGGTGGTGATATTTGTGCGGTTATGGGTATTGATGGTTTTGAAATTGGCGATACCATTGCTGATTTTGAAAATCCAGAAGGTTTAATTCCTATCAAAATAGATGAGCCTACCATGAACATGGTATTCTCAATTAACAACTCTCCTTTCTTTGGTAAAGAAGGTAAATTCGTTACTTCTCGTCACTTACGTGATCGTTTGTTTAAGGAACTTGAAAAGAACTTAGCCTTACGTGTTGAAGAAACAGATGCAGCAGATTCATATTTAGTATTTGGTAGAGGTATTCTTCACTTATCTATCTTAATAGAAACTATGCGTCGTGAAGGATATGAATTATCTATTGGTCAGCCACAAGTTATTGTTAAAGAAATTGACGGTGTTAAATGCGAGCCAATTGAAATCCTAACAGTAAACGTTCCTGAAGAGTATTCGGGTAAAGTAATTGAATATGTAAGTCAGCGCAAAGGCGATATGCTTGTTATGGAACCAAAAGGAGATTTAATTCACCTTGAATTTGAAATTCCTTCTCGTGGTATCATTGGTTTGCGTAATAATATTTTAACAGCAACAGCTGGTGAGGCTATCATGGCACACCGTTTCAAAGCTTTCGAACCTTGGAAAGGTGCAATTCCTAACCGTGGTAGTGGGGTTATGATTTCTGGTGAACAAGGAAAAGCAATTGCTTATTCTATAGATAAATTGCAAGATCGTGGAAGCTTTTTTGTTGAATCTGGAGAGAACATTTATATGGGTCAAATCATTGGTGAAACCAACCGCCAAGACGACTTGGTAGTGAATATTACCAAGGAGAAAAAATTGACCAATATGCGTGCTTCTGGTACAGATGATAAAACACGTATGGCTCCAAAAATTAACTTCTCATTAGAAGAGTGTATGGAATATATTCAAGGTGATGAGCTAGTAGAAATTACGCCACTTTCTTTGCGCTTACGTAAAATCCATTTGGATGAAAACGAACGCAAACGTTTCAAAAACTCATTAGCTTCTTCATAATATTGTTTGAACCTATTTTAAATTCAGGACTTTGGCAACAGAGTTCTGAATTTTTTATTTAATAACATGACTGCAGACCAATTAAAAGATTTGAAGTATAGAGCAGACGCTCTGAGGAGGTATCTTTGACGTTGATACTAAATTATTAGATATCAAAGAAGAAGAAGCTCGTGCTCAAATGGCTGATTTCTGGGATAATCCCAAGGAAGCTGAAAAACATTTAAAGGCCACCAAATTAAAAAAAGTTTGGACAGATGCCTACGAATCGGTTACTCAATCGATTGATGATCTTTCTATTTTATTTGAATTTTTCCAAGCAGGAGAAGGAACCGAAGAAGAAGTTGATGCTCAATACAAAGAGACAACAACTTTATTAGAAGAATTAGAGTTTAAAAACATGCTCAGTGGTGAAGAAGACCAAATGGATTGCATGGTTCAAATAAACTCTGGCGCAGGTGGAACTGAAAGCCAAGATTGGGCAGAAATGCTGATGCGTATGTATATCATGTATGCAGATAAACACGGTATGAAAGCCGCTGTTGTGGATGAGCAGGCAGGTGATGGAGCAGGAATTAAATCATGTACCATAGAAGTTTCAGGAAACTTTGCCTATGGTTTCTTAAAAGGGGAATCAGGTGTTCACCGTTTGGTGAGAATTTCTCCATTTGATAGCCAAGCCAGACGACATACTTCCTTTGCATCCGTATATGTTTATCCTTTAATTGATGATAGCATTGAGATTGAAATTAAAGATGCAGATATCGAAATTCAAACCTCTCGTTCGGGTGGTGCTGGAGGACAAAATGTAAACAAGGTAGAAACCAAAGTTCAATTAACTCACAAGCCTTCGGGAATTGTAATTGTTTGTCAGGTTGAACGCTCCCAAAGTGGTAATAAAGAAAGAGCTTACCAAATGTTGCGCTCTCAATTATACGAATTGGAATTACGCAAAAGAAATGAGGCCAAATCAGCAATAGAAGCAGGCAAAAAACGTATCGAGTGGGGAAGCCAAATTCGCAATTATGTTTTCCACCCTTACAAATTGGTGAAAGACTTAAGAACAGAAGTTGAAACCTCCGATGTTCAAAGCATAATGGATGGCAATCTAGATGAGTTTATAAAAGCTTATCTAATGGAAAACGCCCAACATTAAAGGTTTCGGGCTTATGATTTGTTTTGGAGTTAATACGGCAAATCAGACAGCCTGAACCGAACAAACGAAATTAGAAAATTTACAGTTAACAGTAAATTCCAAAATTAATTATATGCATTGTTAGCGGACTGTTTATTTCGCGTCATGCTCCTATATTTAATCACCTAAATATTGTTCAGGGTCGGTAGTATCCACAACAAATGTTAAACTTTTTTGCAAGGTTTGGCTTGTGTTTTGGTTTTTGGGGGCTTGGTAATGTTTATGACTGCTTCACAAGCAGAATTTTATATTAATTCAATACTCTATCAAATATACCTATTACCTTAATTGGTCTATCATATATTGATTCAGGGTCTATTATTATATCTTGATAAGATGGGTCATATGATTTTGGTTTAAGTATGATTTTTTCATGATGCCACCCTTCTTCAGTAACAACTTTCTGACTATAATATTCCTTAAAAGTATAACAAGAACTATAATCAGAATCTTGCAGATTTATACATTCTGCAATTACCATTAAACCATTTCTACTGCCTCCTTCGTACCATTTAAACAATCCAATCTCACCATCTTGCACTATTTTATTCATAGAGTTACCTATTATTTTACATGCAAAATGGTCTTTTGTAATTCTAACCCCTTCCGGAACTAAAATAAATTGTTCATTTGGAAATTCTTCATTCAATCTTAAAGCGCCTGCTGCAACATTCAATGAATATAAAGGTACACTATTTTCAAAAGGAATCAATTTTATTTCTTTTGACTCACCTATATCAATTATTGGTTTTTTACTTTCATTAAATAAATAAATGTGCTTTCTAAAATAATTTCGTAAATTTTCGTTACACACATAAATGTAACAGCCAAGTATGCCTCTGAGCATAATAGTTTTGTAAATATTTACTACATAGTCTTTCAGTATTGCGTTATCTCTTATTGTTGCACTTCCATTTCTGTCTTTATAATTTTCCTTTACTATCTCTATTTCTTTTGATATTGGATTGTATATTATTTCAGGTCCAAAAATTATTGCTGCATAATTGAGATCGTAACCTTGAGTGGTATGAATACAACCTACCTCTTGTGCATCAATATCAGAATTGATGTAATCAATTGAAGTTGAGTTCCATTTTAGTTTAATATTTTCTATTTCAATATCATATGCATTAGGGTCATTCTGACTAACCCAAGGCCATGCATAGCCAGCTATGAATCTAGAAAGCTGATGTTTTTTGTTCTTTTCTCTAAGTTCATTCACGAAATCAGAAAAATTATCGAAAAGTAGCAAGTCATAATTGGTATCGTTGTACTTGAACTCTTTATTCTTAAAAGTATTATCCAATAAATTATTTGCAAAATCAACAAATCCATTGCCACCCTTTACTCGGAACTGTGAATGCAATTTGACATTTATTGAGTTAGGAGCATTTTTTATTTTTTCAAAATCAACAGCATCAACATCAGAAGGTTTTATAGATTGTTTAGCATCGTAAAAATATAATACTTTATTTGCCCTTAATTGAGTCCATGTTAACTCCGAAGTTTTTAGTTTGTCTAGTTTTAGGGCATTACAAACCCTGTCATAAATTTTGAAGTATGGGCCAAGATTTACTCTTTTTCTCAAACGATGTGATTCGTCCACAAAAAGAATATCATATGATTCATATTCAAGATCTGAAGGACCAATAACAAAATTAGAATTTAGACCGCTAATGTTTCGAAAAACCTTTTTAATAGTTTTTCTAAAAGAACCCATTGCTATCACCAAACCCATTTTAGGATTCGGAAATTTTATTTTTAATTGTTTTACTTTATCAATAAATTCTTTTTCGTCTTCTCCGAATTCTCTATAATTAAAATCCTCATCAGAGGTTAGCATTAACTTAAAAAGAAAAATGGCTAGAATAGTCTTGCCTGTGCCTGCACCGCCTTCTACCAAAACTGATTTCTTATTTTCAGAAAGAAGTGCGTCAATAATTAGCATTAAATTTTTCCTTTGATCAGCAGATAAAGTTTTATAGGGCGAATACTTAAACAGGTCGCTATTTGAGATATGTTCTAAACTATGTTGGGCAATACCGTTACTTATAAGTCCATTCCAAATATCTCTAAACATATCCCAATAAAACTCATCTCTTTGATAATATGAGTGATTTACCAATCCTAAATTACCATTCAATAATTTGTATTTTCCATCAGCATGTAAAAATTTTATTAAATTGGATTCAATATCTAATGTTACAGATTTATTGAATTTTTTACTGGAAATTAAATGAGCTTCTAGGAGATGACTTTTGCTTGGTGTTTGCAAATGGGTTAAAATTCGAGAATTAGTATCAATGGTTTCGCCAACATAGGCTTGACTTATACCATTGTTATTTAAAATATATACGACAGGCCAATTTTCGCTTACAAAATATTGTGATTGAATAGAATTCAATCCATTATTATTGAACGCAATTTTGTTTATTTCAAAATCTTGGTTATAGTTCATCATACTTTTTTGCTGAACCTTTTGCTTTATCTACAGGATATTTTTCTCCATTTGTTTTGATTTTGTCCAAAACAATTTCCTTTACATCAAAACCATATTTTTCTGCAAGTAAAAATGCAAATGAAAAAATGTCGGCAAGTTCCTCTTTTACTTTTTCAGTATTTGCTTCATCTGCTTTCTTCCAAAGAAATAATTCCAAAAGTTCAGCAGATTCAATACTAATTGCTAATGCCAAATCCTTTGGATTGTGAAATTGCTCCCAATCTCTTTCATTTCTGAATTTCAAGAGTGCTTCTATTATTTCTTCGTTTTCTTTCATTACTAATTAGGTTTATCCATGGTTAAAGCCAGTTTGTATTCATCATCATATGGTAATTGCAATTGAGAAAGCATTTCAGGAATTGCCAAAGCCCAACTAACATAGTAATACGCAAGAATGTGATAACCTGAAAACGTTTTGCCTTTGATGGAACTAATTCGGTAATCATCTTTCTCAGGTCTATAACCCTGAGTGCCTTGCATTGCTATTTCAAAAGCTATTTTCTTTATTTCTTCATTGGGCATTCCGTCAAAAAATTGGAGAGCATCAACCATGAACATGACAACGGCCATGTTTGTCCCAATGCTCTGTTGTGATTTTTGAAATTTCTCCATTTCCCATTCCTTGTAAGGGTCCTTGGATTCCAAGTCATATGGGTCTTTTTCAATGGATGATAAAAGATTGTCTATGTTTGTTCTTTTGGTTCTAAATTCTTTTTCATTAACAAGTTCGAAGTTCTTGTCAAGTTTTAAGTCTTCAGCCCAATGCAATACCAATTCATATTCTTCAGCAGGTTCTTTGTCATCTCTGTATTGCAGGTATTCTTCATAGAAATCATTTGCATGTTTTGATTCACTTGGTGTTGCATTGAAATCATTTATAAAGTCAAGTCCGAATAATTCCTTGAATTGAATTGCATTCACGAGATTATATACCTTGCTTTTTGAAATGATGTCTTTTGGTGATAGTTCAACAATCTTTTTGTCAGTTACAGCTTTTAAACCTTCTTGTAACAAGGTGTAAAGAGATATAAACTGATAGGCTCTTAAATCAGGGAATTCTGTAAATAAAAACTGTTCAATGAATAAGTCAATTGGAGTGTTGAAGATTTGCCGATTCATCCCTTCAAATAGGTTTGAGCAATAATCAGCAATTGATTTTTCAGAAATTCCCATTTTATTGAATTTCTTTATTGTTGGCTCAAGTCCCTTTATAAATTGTGTCTTGTGACTTTGATTGGAAATGAATAATTGATTTAAATCGTCCTTTCTTGCTTCGATTATAAAATCAAGATGAACTAGCTCATGCATAATAAGATGCTCAACAGCCGGATAGCTTGGTTTATACCTAACAATATGAACATCTCTTTCATAATTTTCAGCGAACTCAAATTTTGCAGCGGTCGGTATCTCTTCGTCTTGAACAATATCAATTCTCCTATCACCTTCGAATTCCAATTTGTGCCTATATTCTCTGAAAATCTTTTTACCTGTATCGGTTGCTATTAACTTTTTTACAATTTCAAATGCTTGTCTTACCGAATTTTGATAAAGAACATCCTTGCTTTTACTTAACTTAATCGCCTGAATGGTGCTGAAAAAAGCAGACTGCAAGTCTGCTTCCATTTCAGCAATCATTCCTAATGCAAAATGAGTGTTTGCATATTGGTCGTTAATCTTTAATGCATCATAAAAATATTTTTTAGCTTCTTCCAATTTACCTTGTTGCATAAGGTTAGCACCAATGTTGTTTATGGTGATATTATCATTTGGATTTGCTATTTGTGCCTGGTCATAATATTTCATAGCAGTTGGAACATCATCTTTGAACCTAGCAAAAATGTTTCCCATCATAAGCAATGCCCATCCATTTCTTGAGTCCCAACGTAAGGCATCAATTAAGCAATTGATTGCTTGTTCTTGGTCGCCTTCGTCTGAAAGTATTTGTCCCATAATTCGGTGATATTCCGAATTTGTGGGATTCTTTTCAATAAGTTTATTTAGGATTGGTTTTGCCTCTGAGTATTTTCCTTTTTCACATAGGGCTACAGTTTTTCTGTAGTCGTCTTCCTGCGATAAAATGGTCGGGGTGTCAATTTCTATTTTTACCCAACCATTGTCCGTGTTTACTTTTGGCTTGAAAGGACCGTAGGTATAATAATCCTCTAAAGTACTGACAATTAAGTCATTACCCCCCCCTATTAGTTCAGGAAAAATGGTAAATAAAAAGTCGTCTATTTTGTGAATGATTTGCATCGAAATTAATTCTTGATTTTTGTTAGTGCTTTTTTTATTCCTTGAATCGCCAAAGGGTCATTCTCAACCGCTTCAATTACTTTGTCGCAAAGCCATAGAGAAATATACTCTTCCTCTGATGAGTTAAAGAATTTGGCAAGCTTTACAACTTGGTCCCTATTCAAATTCCATTCACCTCTTTCAGCCTTACTCATTAATGCAGTGTCAACTTCAATAGGAGCAGCAACTTGTCTGAGTAGCAGATTTTGCATCTCTCTCGTTTCTGTAATTTGATTTGTCTATAATTGTCAAATGTAATAATTAATTTCTAAATGTCTGGCTGTGCGTATGGAAAAATTTAGCTCTTACACGTATTGAAAAATTTTACACTAATGTGCGCCTGGCTATATTTACTTTCCCTTGATAGCCGCAATGTTGCAAGCTTGTCAGGGTTTACTTGTAACTACTTCCTATGTATAATCCCAGGCACCGGTTGTGCGGTTGGCATCACTATCATTTCATTGATATTAACGTGCGCGGGTCTGCTAATTGCATAATGAATAGCATCTGCAATATCGCTAGCCAATAAGTTATCAAAACCTTGGTAAACGGCTTTTGCCTTTTCTTCATCGCCATGAAAACGAACTATGGAAAATTCCGTTTCCACAGCACCTGGGTAGATTCCAGTTACACGAATTGGGTATGAAGCCAGTTCAATACGCATGCCTTTATTCAATGCATCCACAGCAAACTTGGTAGCACAGTATACATTGCCATTTGCGTAAACTTCTTTACCTGCAATACTACTAATATTAACAATATGCCCAGATTTTCTATCTATCATTCCAGGTATTACTTGTCGAGAAACATAGAGCAAACCTTTAATATTGGTATCAATCATGTCTTCCCAATCCTCTAAAGAACCTTTGTCAAGAGTAGAAAGGCCACTTGCAAGTCCCGCATTGTTTACTAAAACATCAATATTTTTAAAAGCTTCTGGAATTGATTCAATGCTAGCTTTTACTTCCTCCTTTTTGCGAACATCAAAAATAGCTGCATGTGCTTCTATTTGGTAATCAGCAACTAGCCTATCCTGCAAGACCTTAATGCGTTCTGCTCTGCGGCCGTTTAAAATCAAATTATATCCGTTTTGAGCCAATAAAATGGCAGTTGCCTCGCCAATTCCTGAACTGGCGCCTGTAATAAAAGCAATTTTCTTGTTCATTTTTTATATTTTCGAAAACCCTAGTTAACAAAGATGAAAGTTTCTATTGAAAAAACCGAGCATTATTCAAGTATAAAAATTGAAGAAGATTTAGCGAGTGAAGAGCTACTAAAAGAACTTCGAATAGCATCCCAAAATTTACTAGAAGAGGAGTTGTGGAATTATATTCTATTCGACTTTAAAACTGAAATAGATTTAGGTTCAGACCTAGGAAAAAAAGTAATTGATTTGGTAAGAGAAACCAATGAAATATTAGAATTAACCAATGGCTTGGCTATTAGTGTTCATGCTAATACCCAATGGATGGAAAAGTTTGAAGACAAAGGTTTAGTATTAGTACCTAGTGAAAGTGAAGCGATAGAGTTTATTTTCATGGACCAATTGGAAAAACAATTTTTAGACGATAGCGAGGAAGAATAAGATGGCATTTGAAGTTACCATATTGGGCAATAGTTCCGCCTCTCCAACCCTAAACCGGCATCCGAGTGGCCAATACTTAAACATTTGCGATAATCATATATTAATTGATTGTGGTGAGGGTACTCAAATGCAACTTCAACGCTATAAAATTAAGAAATCTAAATTATCGCATATATTCATTAGCCACGTGCATGGCGATCATATTTTAGGTTTACCAGGCTTATTGCTTTCTATGAATTTAATGAAGCACGAACAGCCTGTTAATGTATATGGACCTAAAGAACTTTTTGAAATTTTGGATGTATTCTTTAAGCATTCAGAAACTGATTTTAGCTTTCCATTAATTTACCATGCTGTTGACCCAAATGAACAAACTATTGTATTAGAAAATTTATATTTTAGAGTTAAGTCGTTTCCTTTATATCACAGGGTGCCAACCATTGGCTACCTTCTTGAGGAACGATTTATGCTAAAAAAATTAAACGTTGATGCTTGTCAAAAACTGAAAGTTCCTTTTACCCATTTCAACGACATAAAAATGGGTAAGGATTATATTACAGCTGATGGCAAAAAAATAAAAAACGAAGAATTAACTTTCCCATCTACTCGTCCTATTTCTTATGCCTATTGTTCGGATACAATTTTTGATGAACGCGTGATTAAGGCAATAGAAGATGCGGATTACCTTTACCATGAATCTACGTTTATGCATGATAAATTGGATAGAGCAATTAAAACCATGCATACCACGGCTAAACAAGCAGGCATGGTTGCAAAAAAAGCCAATGTTAATCAATTATTGATTGGTCATTTTTCATCTCGCTACGAAGATTTAACACCTCTATTAGAAGAGGCCAAAAGTGAATTCCCCAACACAAGATTGGCATTAGAAGGTAGCACCTTTATTCTTGAATAAACAATAGTAGGTTTGAACCTATTAATACACGCACAAATGCAAACTTTTACACCACAAAACTGGCACGATTACGAATTATTAGATTGCGGAAATTTTGAAAAACTTGAACGCTTTGGTTCCGTTATTCTAAGACGTCCAGAACCTCAAGCTTTATGGGATAAAGTTTGGGATGAAATTGAATGGAAAAAATTAACTGATATTACCTTCAGACAAAATGGAAGTCATAATGGAGAATGGATAAATCCTAAAAAAAAGCCAACCAAATGGCATCTTCAATACCAAAACCCAAGTTTCAATTTAAAGTTTAATTTATCACTAACCTCGTTTAAGCACGTTGGTATTTTCCCAGAGCAAGCCGCCAATTGGGATTATATTTATGATAACCTTAAACCTATAAAAGACGCAAAGTTTTTAAATTTATTTGCCTATACCGGTGGTGCAAGCATTGCAGCAAAAGCGGCAGGAGCAGATGTAACCCATGTAGATTCTGTAAAGCAAGTTATCAGTTGGAGTAAAGAGAATATGGAAGCCTCCAAATTAGATAATATTCGTTGGGTGGTAGAAGATGCCATGAAATATGTAAAACGTGAAGTAAAGAGAGGAAAAACCTATCACGGAATTATTTTAGATCCTCCAGCATACGGAATTGGAGCCAATGGAGAAAGATGGCAATTGGAAGACAATATCAACGAGTTATTAAAAGACATCGCCTTGTTATTGGACACAGAAGAACATTTCTTAATATTAAATGTATACTCACTCGGCTTAAGTGCTTTATTGGTTCAAAACTTGGTTCAGCAAAGCTTTAAACAAACTGTGAACTTAGAAAATGGCGAATTGTATTTGCAAGCAAAATCTGGAGTGCAACTACCACTTGGAATTTTAGCTCGATATCACTTTAAAAAATAGCATAAAAAAAGCCACTCATAAAGTGGCTTTTTTTATTTGGTTTGAACCAAAATTATACTTTGTATTTCTTCTTAATTTGGAAGAAGTAACTTCTACTAATTTCAAAAGGTTTTTCGATGCCTTTTAAGAACAAACGGCCGGTATCATTCGTCCATTTTTCAATCTTAGCAACGTTTAATAAATTAACTATGGTAGAACGATGTATTTGGATAAATACATCACTAGGCAAACGATTATCCCAATTCTTGATAGAATTATATGTAATACTCAATTTACCATCGTTCATGTAAATTTTAGTATAGTTACCAAAAGCCTCAATATAGTTGATATCTTGAATTTTGATAAAAGTTAACTTGCTATCAAAGTTTAATAAAATAATTTGATCTGGTTTAAAACGCTCTTCAGAATCATCAAATGTGGTGGCAGGCATACTTCCACCTTCATCATTCATTTCTGTTACTCTATCAATTGCTTTTTTCAAGCGATCACCGCTAATTGGTTTCAAAATATAATCAACCGCGTTTAATTCAAATGCCTTAATTGCAAAATCTGGATGAGAGGTGATGAAGATAATTTTGGGACTACAGTTTATTTCATTTAACAAATCAATTGAGGTAAGTCCATTTAAGTCGATATCCAAAAAAACCAAATCAGGTTTGGTTTCGTTAATCACCTCACGTGCTGATTCATAATCAGAAGCTTCTCCAATTATTTCAATATTTGGAAAACCATCCAACACCTTCTTTAGTGTGGCCCTCATCATGTCAACATCGTCAACAACAACTGATTTTATTGTATCCTTAGCCATATTTGAAATTATACTTTTTTTAGACTTTGTCTTTACAATGTCCATATTCAATCTTTTATCTATTTACTGCAAAAAAACACATATCTAGCAAATTAACTAATCTCCTACCACACAAAAAGTCAAAACACTGATAATCAAAATACTAATAATTGAAAATTTCCCTTATTTGTTGTAAATCCAATTTATTCCGTTTCCTCTTCATTACCAGTATTTGCGGCACTTCCAACTTCTGGACGCATTTGAGGGAAGAACAATACATCCTGAATTGAAACTTGGTTTGTCATAAGCATACACAAACGGTCAATTCCAATTCCAATACCAGCTGTAGGAGGCATTCCGTATTCCAAAGCACGTAAAAAATCATGGTCGATAAACATTGCTTCATCATCACCACGTTCCATTAAACGCACTTGCTCTTCAAATCTTTCTCTTTGATCCAATGGGTCGTTTAACTCTGTATATGCATTTGCTATTTCTTTGCCGTTTACCATTAACTCAAAACGCTCCACCAAACCTTTTTTAGTTCTGTGTTTTTTGGTAAGAGGGCTCATTTCAACAGGATAATCGATGATATAGGTTGGTTGAATAAAATTGCCTTCGCATTTTTCACCAAAAATTTCATCAATTAATTTCCCTTTTCCGTAGTTTGGATCAACCTCAATATGTAATTTCTTACAAACTTCTCTCAATCCACTTTCATCCATTTCACTTACATCAAAACCGGTGTATTGTTCAATGGCTTCAAAAATGGAAATACGTTTATAGGGAGCTTTAAAATTCAAAATATTTTCACCCATTTTCACTTCTGTTGTACCATGAATATCCAAGGCTACTTTTTCAAGCATTTTCTCGGTAAAATCCATCATCCAGAAATAATCTTTGTAGGCAACATAAAACTCTAAAACGGTAAATTCTGGATTATGAGTTTTGTCCATTCCTTCATTTCTAAAGTTTCTGCTAAATTCATAAACCCAATCAAATCCACCAACTATTAATCTTTTCAGATAAAGCTCGTTTGCAATTCTCAAATAAAAAGGAACATCCAAAGCATTGTGATGTGTGATGAATGGTTTAGCTGCTGCTCCTCCTGGGATATTTTGCAAAACAGGAGTATCCACCTCTAGAGCTCCATGATCATTTAAAAAATCACGGATAGAACGAATCATTTGAGAACGTTTTTGGAAAGTATCTTTTACGTGAGGATTTACAATTAAATCTGCATAACGTTGGCGGTATCTAAATTCTGGATCGGTAACTGCATCAAAAGTTTCACCCTCTTTTTCTTTTACAATTGGAAGCGGATGCAAAGCTTTAGTTAATAATTTTACAGAACTGGCATGTATAGAAATCTCGCCCGTTTTGGTTGTGAAAACATGCCCTTTTATTCCAATAATATCACCAATATCTAATAGTTTTTTAAAAACTACATCGTAAAAACTTTTGTCTTCTCCAGTGCAAATATCATCTCTACGCACATATGCTTGTACACGACCTAAATCATCTTGTATTACTACAAAATTTGCTTTTCCCATATCGCGAACACTCATAATTCTACCAGCAACGCTAACTTCCTTCCACTTCAAATCCTCTGGATTCTCTGCAAAACCCTGTTTTATTTCAACAGAATTTGTTGTGATTTCAAATAATTCTGGCGGGTAGGCATCTATGCCTAAGCGGTTCAGCTCTTCTAATTTCTGTCTGCGAATACGTTCTGGCTCGCTTAAATGATTTTGATTTTCCATATAAAGGCTGCAAAAATATGTATAATAAACAACCTTAAAAATTAAACTTTAGAAAGTGCTTCATTAGTATTGGAAATATTCAAAGGCTTAACAAAAAAACCTTCAACAAAATCAAATTGTTCTGATCTTAATCTATCACTAGGATCTATAGAAGATGTTAAAATTACTACTTTCGTTCTATTGGTATAGGTACGATAATTTTCCAAAAACTGCCAACCATCCATTTCAGGCATGTTGATATCTAAGAAAATAATTTCAGGGGTGTTTTCTTTTAAGTATTCCAAAGCCGATACAGCATCCAAAAATTCAACTATTTCTACCACAGAAAATAGCCTTGTTATTAAGCGCTTGTTAACATAGTTGTTAATTGGATCGTCGTCTATTAACAGTACTTTTTTTTGAATCTCCATCAATTATTAAACTTAGTTATTGAAAGAGAGAAGTTAATAAGCTTCTCTCTTTCTGAAAAAAAATAAAAATTAAGGCTTGGAATAAATTTTAGTATTGTCGCGATATTCACTTAAATTCTTATACCAATCGTCGAAGCTAGCTCCTCCGCTTTGAACCCAAGCAGCAAATTTCTTATGTGCAGCAATAATTTGTATTTTCTCGTAAGGGTAATCAAATTTCTCTGGTGTAGAAATAGCAAAAGGCAAACCTGCACTGGTTTTATAATAAACTCCAGTTCCAGCATTTGTAGCATCCGAATTGGTTCCTAAAATAGCTGTATTCACCAAAGAAGTTGGTGTTTTTCCAGGCAAATGAACCTCAAATCCTCTACCCTTTCCAGATTCATCGATATAAATAAATGGATTAAACGTACCTATGGTTGCTAAGACAGGTGTGGTAAGGGTCATTCTTGTGAACAAAGTGTCTGTTTCTACATAACCTTTTCCCTCAAGTGTATTGTATGTAGAGATAATAGATTTTGAATTGGAGAACACTTTTAAAATTGCAGTTGTTGCTTCGGCTTCTAAACCTAAAGTTGTGCTACCAGAATTGGTTGTAACATTGGTTCTATTAAATGGAAACTCAACTGAAAAAGCATTTTTAAATACTCCTCCTGCGGCGCGTAATTTAAATTTCGCATTCAAATCCTTAATTTCATTATTTCCATTTGTTACTGCATGGTACTGAAAATCTACAACCACATCATTTAAATCATAATCACCTTTACTTGGCCATAAATCTTCAAAGGCTACACTCGCCATAGTAGTAGAAGATGGATAATACACATTAAATGCACGCAATGGATCGGTAGGATATTCGTCGTAAGCATCATTTACTCCATCCTCATCAGCATCCACTGAAGGAGTAGTTGGTAATACATTTATAATTTCAATTGCCTTTACTGGATTAACAGTTGCATAAACCACCACATCGTTAAAATCATCGTCGCTACCATTGCCGCGATTTAAATCTTCAAATCCAATTAAAAATCGTTGGGTTGGGTTATCATATAATAAAACTACATGCTCTTTTTTATTTACATCAACTTCAGGATTCATAGATTTTATTGTGGTATAGAATCCAAGACCATTTCCTACAGATGTTCCATTCCAACCATTGGCAGCAATAGCAAAACCAACTGCGGTATCTGCACCAAATCTTCCAATTTTCACTTTATTTCCAGTAGTCATTCCTCCTCCACTTCCAGAATAAGATGCATTTGGAAAAACCGCAATAAATGAATCTACTTCACTAATGGATGTTGGTTTATTATTAACATTATAAACAAAATAAAACAACGAATTTTGGTAACCAGCTCCCTCATGAACAAACGTAATCCAAACATCACATAGTTCTTTAATAATTAAATTTCTCTCAACAGATGAAGAAAGATATTGAGGCTTATAAGTTGGAACAGGTTGTCTTTCTGGTAGCGATGCATTTACATCATCCAAAAAGGTGGAACTTATCACATCGTTTGGAGTAATTAAGTAATTTGGTACCCCAGAGGAATTGTATGAACCTAAACGATAAGAATATTGTGAAGTGCTTTTACCCAAAGTAGCTTGACCAGAATATTTATTCTCATTGATTGTTCTGATTTTTTGAGGCAATTTTCCTCCTAAAGTAATGGCGGCTGAATGGGCTTGAATAGACAACAAAACATTGTTGGGCAAACCAATATAATCTGTATTCAAAACAACTTCTTTAACCGTTAATGGCAACTCCTTTTTAAGAACTAATTTCCCTTGGTTATTGGTTGCTCCGGTAGTATAAATTATGCCACCATCCTCAGGTGCCGCACTCATAATATCAATGCGTACATGTTTTAAAGGTTCATCGTTGTTGTTTAATAAAGTAATTGAAAATTCTACTTCATCACTGGTTTTGTAATTAAACCCTTTTGGCACCACCAGTTGATTCATGTCGGTAACATTATCAGAAGGGGTAGGTTCTTCTACCGAGGTATTGCTTAACTTTTTGCAAGATTCCAAGGTGATAAAAATCAAAATTAATACAGCTAATTTTTTCATTGTTTATTTTTGTTTCAGGTAATAATCAAATAAGGGTCCAAAGCCTATACAACTGAAAATGAATGTTTTTATACTGTTTTAATTTCCTAAAACGACAACAGCTAAGCATCATTTTCCATTTATGGGAATACAAATATATAATGATTTCTAAGAGACTTTTCTATTTATTTTTGAACTCTAATTAGATTGCTCTTGGCCTTTTGTCTCAAACTACTTTCGTAATCGTAATTGCTGTAGGTTAAAACTTTTGAATAATAGACTTTAGCCAAATCCAAATAATTTAGTTTCTCATAAATAATACCTAATTGCAAGGCAGCATTTGGAACCATATATGAGTTAATAGTGGGAGTTTGGTTCAAACACTTCTTATAAAAATCAATGGCACTAGCCCACTTATTTTCCTCTTGAAACAACCTACCATTTCTATAAAACCATTCAATTTTCTGAAAGGTACTTGAAAGAATGTTGGGATTTACTTTACTCAATTGAGCAAAGGATTCTTTAAAATACCCTCCATCAAAAAGCAAGCGAGCTTTTAACAGCTCCTTTGAAGGAAAAATATTCTTAGCTAAATCTTGATCCAACAATTTTCCTTCCGAACCTGCGTCCTTGGTGTATTTCTCCATCATACTTTTATAGGTCAAGAATTTTGAAGTGTCATTTTGCAACCAAGAAATCCAAGATAATTTTTGGTATGCTTCCTTAAGTTGTCCTTTTGTTGGACTAAAAGCAATGTACTTTTTGACCCAAATAGCAGCTGAAAAATCGAGTTGTTGCAACAAGTATTCTCCCATTAAGAAATCGAGATAAGTTACTTTAAGGTAGCTATCCTCTTGTGGTTTATTTTTTAACAATTTAATAGCCACCTCATTTTCGCCACATCTTCCAGCCACATAAGCACCAACATAGGTTTGCATTAAACTCGTTTTAGATTCGGTAATAAACGGTTGATAAAAATGCCAAGCCTCCTTTTTATCGACACCAAAATTTAATTGAATTAAGGTATAAAAAACAATTGCTTGTTGCCTTTCTACTAAGGGTTCTTTTTCACCTTTATTTATATACTCCTTTAAAATTGATAATCCTTTATTAAAATCGCCTTCTAAACCAACCACATCTACAACCCATTGGTATTGGCTTGGAAAGGTGCCAATTAAAGCCATTAAAGCACCTCTTTCTTTTTGGTGTCCTAAATAAGAAGGGAAATTCTTTTCGTTTAAATTTACTTCTTGGTAGGCTGAACGAAAATCCCAAGCGGCGGAGAGGTATTCACCGAAGGCTCCTTTTAGCAATGCACTCTGCAAATGTATGCTTGATTTTAGGAACAATTTCTCTGGATTTTGGTCTGGTAGTTCTTGAATGGCTTTTAGGGTTTTTAAATGAATGGATTCAAATTCAGGAAGAAATTTCTTATCCTGCAAAACCATCACTTTATAAAATATCGAATAGTGTTTTAAATAAAAACCAGCAACATTTCCAGGATGTTTGGCAATCTCAGAATCTATCAATGGATTGGCTAAACTCAATTGCAAACGAGCCAAATAGTTCTGACTTTCTAAAAGCGGGGTAGTATACGAAAAATATGAGGCTCTCGTAGGTTGAATACCAAGGAGAATAAAAAACAAAGGAGTGCAAATTAATTTGCCAAAGGAGAATAAAAACTTGCTATAGATTTTTGAAGCCATCATTGAAATTCGAAAGTACGCAATGACTCTGAATTTTGGGTTAAAAAAAAAGTCGCTATAAGCGACTTTTTTTTTAAGAGTTAAACTCTTGACTAATTTCCTCGGCTAAAACCGAATCGGTTAAAACTCGTCCGCAATTCTCGCAAACTATAATTTTCTTACGTTGTTTGATATCACTTTGTCTTTGTGGTGGAATTCCAGCAAAACATCCGCTGCAACTTTCACGGTCAATGGTTGCAACACCAATACCATTCTTTACGCTTTTACGAATTCTATCATAAGAATGAACCAAACGATCATCGGCAACCTTTACAGCTGCTGCTCTAATCTTCATTAATTCATCTTCTTCTTTTTGAGTTTCAGCAACAATATTTTCTAATTCCCCTTTTTTGTTGGTCAAATCCAATTTCCTGCCTTCCAATTCAGCTTTTAAAGCATCCATAGAAATTTTCTTTTGCTCAATATCAAATTGGGTGTTTTTGATACGCTTGTCTAATGCTTGTTGCTCCAAACCTTGAATTTCAATTTCCTTATTCAAGGCATCAAATTCACGGTTGTTTTTAACATTATCCAATTGCTTTTCGTATTTTTTAACTAAGGCTTTTGCATCTGTAATCTTGCCTTTGTTTACATTTATAACTTCTTCTAGCTTCTTTACATCAGCCATCAAATTAGATAAACGGGTTTCTTGTCCAGCAATTTCATCTTCTAAATCTGTAACTTCCATTGGCAATTCACCACGTATAGCGGTTAATTTACCAATTTTCGAATCGATTAATTGAAGCTTATATAAAGCTTTTAATTTTTGTTCTATGCTAGTTTCTAAAGCTCCTGCCATAATTATGAATAATAATTTATCGGGTTGGTATCTGTTTTCGATAAAAGGATTGCAAAAGTAGGAAATTTTTCGAGAATCAATTCACAAATTAAAGATTTAGTGAATTTTTCGCTCTCATAATGACCAATATCAGCTATAAGCAAGCGATTTTCGGCATCAAAAAATTCGTGGTACTTAAAATCTGCCGTTACAAAAGCGTCTGCTCCAGAGGCAATTGCCTTTTTCAAAAGGAAACTTCCAGCACCGCCACAAACTGCTACCTTACTGATTTTCTTTGCATTAAATCTAGTAAATCGAATGGCCTTTAATTCCATTTTCTCTTTAAGGTATCCTAAAAATTCGGCCTCGTTTAAAGGTTCAGGTAAAAATCCAATTATGCCCGACCCAACTTGGGTAAAGTTATTCTGAAGAGAAAATAAATCGTAGGCAACTTCTTCATAAGGATGATTTTCCTTAAGGGCTGTAATAACGTTAGTTTCAATAGTTCTCGGGAATATCACTTCCAACCTCGATTCTGGTTCAAAATGCAACTGATCTATTTCTCCAACAAAAGGGTTTGTTCCTTTTGCTGCTTGAAAAGATCCCATACCTGTTGCAACAAAACTACATTTATCATAAGCACCAATTGTTCCAGCACCAGCCGCAAACAAGGCATTTCTCACTTTTTCCAAGTGCTCGTTTGGAACAAAAACAACCAATTTTAGAAGTAATCCTGATTTAGTGTCTAGAATCTGAGTTTGGTTCAAACCGAGCTTTTCTGCAATTTTTGAACTTACGCCACCCATTACATTATCTAAATTGGTATGAATTGCATAAATGGCAATATTATTTTGAATGGCTTTGATAACGGTTCTTTCTACATAGTTTTTGCCATTTAATTTTTTTAGTCCGCCAAAAATTATGGGATGATGGGCAATAATTAAATTGCATCCATTGGCAATGGCCTCCTCAATAATTTCCTCCGTACAATCTAAAGTTACCAAAGCTTTAGTTATTTCTGTTTGGTCTGAACCAACTAAAAGCCCACAATTATCGTAGGATTCTTGGTAAGCCAATGGAGCTAAACTTTCGAGGTAATTTGTAATCTCCTTAATTTTCATAAGTGCTTATTTTTGGATCAAACCGAAAAAATACATTTCTAATTAGCACCCGATTTCTCTTGAGCCAATTTATTTTTGAATTTAAGTTCTCTATACTTTTTGAACCAAGCTTGGTTTTGAAAAGTTCTAATTACCCAAACCTTTAGCCAAATAATGGGATAAAGAAGGGTATTGATAATGGCTATATGAATTGGAAAATGCCTGAAACCTACCCGAATGTATTCTCGGTAACCTTTCATGCGCTTGTGATAGGTTGCGCCTTGAATATCGTAATAGGCAATGATTTTATCTAAGTAAAAAGATGACAGGTTTTCATTCTTAAATAACCGAATAAACCATTCTGAGTCGGCAACTAAAGGATAAGCTAAATCAAAATTCCCAATTAGGTTAAAAACTTTCTTTTTAGCAAAAGTGGCTTGGTGGCAAATTGGGTAATGCGAGTAAAACATTGGAAGATTAACTGGCTTTCCATTTAAATAATTGATGCCAGTTGGTTCATTTTTAGTTTCAACTTGTGCGTAAATAAAATCGGATTGACATGCCAAATCATTGGAGAAAACTTCCTCAAGAACGGTATTATTATAAAAAGAATCGCCTGCATTTAAAAAATATAGCCACTCCCCTTTTGCTGAGGCAATACCTTTGTTCATGGCATCGTAAATACCCTTGTCTTTTTCTGAAACAAGCGTTCCAATATACTTTTCAAAAGGCTTTATTTTCTGGAGTGTATTATCTGTTGAGCCACCATCGATTATAACCAATTCAAAATCCTGAAAAGATTGATTAACGGCCGAAAGCAGGGTTTCTTCAATTAGAGAACCGGCATTAAAGCAAACGGTAATTAAACTAAGTTTTACCTGTTTTTCCATTAAAATTTAGGGCAATTGCATTTCCTATCTCTTGCAATTCCTTTGTGTGAACTACATGAATTTACAGTGACCAAAAGAAAAAGCAAGCCAACCAAAAATAGTATCTTTCTATTATTACGCATGATACAAAATTATAAAAACCAATCAGATTTTCTTAAACTTGCGCATCTTTAAACTAAAATATGGAATACCTAGATTACATTCTTCATTTCGATAAGCACTTGCAAGTTTTTATAAATACCTATGGAACTTTGGTTTATGGCCTCTTGTTCCTTATTGTTTTTATGGAAACCGGTTTGGTTGTAACGCCTTTCTTACCAGGGGATTCATTGTTATTTGCGGCAGGCGCCTTAGCAGCAAACGAAGCCAACAATTTAAGCATCGGAGTAATTATTGTTTTACTTATTGCTGCTGCTTTATGTGGTGATAACTCCAATTATTTTATTGGAAAATATTTAGCCAAGAAAGGTGAAGGAGCTAAATTATTTGGCATTTTCACCATTAGAAAAGATTATTTAGATAAAACACATTCGTTTTACGAAAAACATGGTGCTAGAACAATAATCCTTGCTCGCTTTGTGCCAATTGTTAGAACTTTTGCTCCTTTTGTAGCAGGAGTAGGTAGCATGACTTATAAAAAATACATCACCTATTGCATAGCTGGAGCCGTTCTTTGGGTTAGTTCTATTGCCTTAGCGGGTTATTTCTTTGGAAGTTTACCGTGGATAAAAGCTAATTTCGAGAAAGTGGTTTTTGGAATCATTTTGATTTCTTTATTGCCAGTTGGTTTTGAAATTATTAAACACAAATTTGCTAAAAAGTAATTTTCTTACTTTCCTTTTAGGCCTATTTTTTTTTGGTCTGAACCAAGCTTATGCAGAACGCACGAGTGGATATTGCTCCTTAACCGAAGAAGAAAAAGGGAAGGAAGTTTTGTCGTTATACCCTGGCGTTGAATTTTACTCTATGCCTATCCCTGAGCAAAAGTTAAGGGTTTGGATTGATGCTTGGGTAATAACAACAGATTTGTATGATGGCTTGCGTTTGATGGAAAAAACCAAGCTATATAACCAAGAGGGAAAGTTATTGGGTAAAGTTTCTCTTTCCTTTAATCCAATGAAGTTATTGGAAGAAAAAGACACCTTAACTCATTTGGTTATTTCTGGTTATATCGTAAAAGGCTGTTCAGATTCAAGATTCATTGCAGAAGATGATTTAAGCAAGTTATTGGATCAGGCCAAAAGCAATGAGGAGCTAATCTATTTTAAACCTTTTTTGGAGAAATATAAGTTTATTGAAACAATAGAAAGCAATCAATATACTTCCTATTTATTGGTTCAACCCAATTTTATACAACAAGTATTGCAACCTAGAATCCTTTTGGTTTTTTACCAAGGAGAATTAATTGCCATTTTTCATACAAAAGATGTGAGAGTAAAAAAATACGACTCAATTGAAATGGGGAGTCAGTATAAAATGATTTATAACTCAAAATTTAGTGAACATACCAAAAAAGAGATGGTAGATATTTATAAAAACAAGCTTGGTTCATAAAGTTTGACCAAAGCTTGTTTGTTACCAAAATAGAACACATGGAAAAACACGAAAAAATTTATGTTGCAGGTCATAGAGGAATGGTTGGCTCTGCTGTTTATAGAAAACTAGTTAAAGAAGGATTTACAAATTTATTGGTAAGGACTTCTAAAGAATTGAACCTAACGAACCAAGCAGATGTTGCTGCATTTTTTGCCCAAGAAAAACCAGATTATGTTTTTATGGCGGCAGCAAAAGTTGGAGGCATTTCTGCTAACAATACGTATAGGGCTGATTTTATTTATGAAAATATGATGATTCAAAACAATGTGATTCATCAAAGTTATTTGAACCAAGTGAAGAAATTAGTATTTTTTGGTTCGAGTTGTATTTATCCAAAACTAGCCCCACAACCCTTAAAAGAAGAAAGTTTATTAACGGGTTTGCTTGAACCAACAAATGAACCCTATGCCATTGCAAAAATAAGTGGAATAAAAATGTGCGAAGCTTATTGGGATCAATATGAATGTAAATTTGTTTCGGTAATGCCTACCAATTTATATGGACCAAACGATAATTACCATCCAGAGAATTCCCATGTTTTACCCGCATTGATTAGAAAATTTCATGAGGCAAAAGTTTCTGGTGCCGCTGAAGTAGAAATTTGGGGAACGGGAACTCCTTTGAGAGAGTTTCTTTTTGTGGATGATTTAGCGGATGCGGCCTATTTAGTAATGCAAAATTATACCGAAAAATCTTTCCTTAATTTGGGTAGTGGGGAAGATTTGAGCATTAATGATTTGGCTCTTTTGGTTCAAAAAGTAATTGGCTTTAAAGGTAATTTAAGGTTTAATACCAGCAAACCAGATGGAACTCCCAGAAAATTAATGGACGTCTCTAAAATAAGGCAAATGGGGTGGAAACCTAAGGTAGGCCTAGAAAAAGGGATAGAGATTGCTTATCAAGATTTTATGGAAAAATGGATTAAAAATTCCTAAAAAAAATATTTCTTCCCATTTTGCGACTAAATCTACATATTTGTGCATCGGACCCCAACTATGGCAAACTTAAAAAACAATTACAAAATATTTGTTGTTGAAGACGACAACTGGTATAGGAACTTCCTTACATATAGTCTTCAACTCAATCCTGATTATGAGGTAAAGGCCTTTGAAAATGGAAAGGATTGTTTGAATTCACTTCATGAAAAACCAGATTTAATAACCATTGATTATTCCTTACCAGGAATGAATGGTGCAGATTTGATAAAAAAAATAAAGGAAATCGACGACCAAATTCAACTGATAGTAATATCTGGACAGGAAGATGTTGGAACTGCAGTAGATTTATTAAAACTAGGTGTTTTTGATTACTTGATTAAGAATGAAGACACCAAGCATCGATTGCTTAACTCGGCTCAAAACGCATTAATAAATACCTCGCTAAAATCTGAGATTACTGAACTAAAAGCTGATTTAGGAAAGAAATATGACTTCTCAAAAACCATTATTGGTAATAGCGATGCCCTAAAAAAGACTTTTGGATTAATTGAAAAAGCCGCAACTAGTAAAATAACGGTTTCGATTACAGGAGAAACAGGTACTGGAAAGGAATTGGTTGCAAAAGCAATTCATTATAATAGCGACAGGAGGAAATCAAATTTTGTGGCGGTTAATGTGGCTGCAATTCCAAGAGAATTAATAGAAAGTGAACTATTTGGACATGAGAAAGGAGCCTTTACTGGAGCTGACTCTAGAAGAATAGGAAAGTTTGAGCAAGCTATTAAGGGAACTATTTTCTTGGATGAGATTGGCGAATTGGATTTAAACTTACAAGCTAAGTTATTAAGGGTTTTACAAGAAAGAGAAGTTACCAGAATTGGCAGCAATAATGCACTTCCTATAGATGTAAGAATAATTGTAGCTACTCATAAAAATTTAGCTACAGAAGTTCAAGAAGGTAGATTTAGAGAAGATTTATATTATAGACTTCTTGGATTACCAATTCATTTACCACCCTTGAGAGACAGAGGAAATGATGTAGTTCATTTATCAAAATTCTTTATTGATGAGTATGTAAAGGAAAACAAATCAAATAAAATTATTCTGAGTAATGATGCCCAGAAAAAATTGCTTGATTATACCTTCCCTGGAAATATTAGAGAATTAAAAGCGATTGTTGAACTAGCTTGTGTTTTGTGTGATAACAGCACTATTGAATCTAAAGACATCACCTATAATTCAGAAAAATCTATTAATAACATCCTTTCTCAAGAAATGACTTTTGATGATTACACTAATTTAATAATCAAATTATACCTTGACAAAAATGATGATAATGTGATTTCAGTAGCTAAGAAATTGAATATTGGAAAATCGACCATATATAGAATCATGAAAACAGATTCATTTCAAAAAATATACAAAAAATAATACCACATATTAAGTCCCGAACATGAAAAAAACGCTATTGGCTTTGGATGACGAGATGAGCATCCTGAAAATTTTGGATTTTTATTTTAATAAAACCTATAATGTTGTTGCCAAACAAAATGGGAAAGACGCATTGGAATGGATGCAACAAGGAGTAATACCTGATGTAATTATTGCCGATGTAAATATGCCAGAAATCAATGGATTGGAGTTCATCAGACAAATTAGATCTAGTGGTTTTTTTAAAGATGTTCCATTGATTATGTTATCGGGAAATGAAGGTTCATCTGACAAAATAAAATGCTTAAAAGCGGGTGCAGATGATTACCTAATTAAACCATTCAATCCTGAAGAATTAGAAGCTAGGATTGATAATATTTTCAGAAGACTCAAAAAAGTTTAATTATGAACCAATCTATGCCAAAAGATAGGATTGCTTTTATTTCTGCAGACGCGGATTCAATTGTAGAGTTTTCGCATACCTTTAAGGAAGATTTTGAAATATCTCATTTCGATAATATCTTTCAATTTATTCAATGGACCAATATCAATGAGCCCGTAAAACTTATTGTTACCTATTCTGATTTATTGGGAGCGAATGGAATTACATTGAGAAAAAACTGCAAGAATGTTCCAAAAACAGCTAATGTACCTTTTGTATTAGTTGTAGATAGGGTTACAGAAGCCAATAGAAATATTGCCCTTTTGGAGCAGTTTGCAGATATTTTTGAAAAGCCGATGGTGAGGGAAGATTTTATTACCAGAGCTAAGTATCTAATAGAAAACCCTCCGCGATACCATAAATCTATAGTTAACAACCAAAGTATTTTTCCAAAATACTCTATTCCGATGGCCAAGCGAGTTTTTGATGTGGTATTCTCTAGCTTAGCTTTGCTATTTTTACTTCCTTTCTTCGTTTTATTTGCCCTAATAATAATGATTGAATCGAAAGGACCAGTATTTTATGCAGCAAAACGAGTTGGTTCAGGCTATACCTTATTTGACTTTTACAAATTCCGTTCGATGAGGCAAGGAGCAGATGCAATGTTGAAGAACTTAAAGCATTTGAACCAATATGGAGCAGGCGGAAAACCAGAAACATTGGATGATTTTAAGGCTTATGTTTGTGAAGAATGTACTGCATCAAATTCACCTTGTAAATCTAAATTGTACATGGATGGGGATATGATTTGTGAGAAGGTATTTGCTGATTACAAACGAATCAAAGATGGTTCTAAATTCATCAAAATTGAAAACGATCCAAGGATTACTCGTTTTGGCAAAATCATGCGAAATACCAGTATCGACGAATTACCTCAATTGGTTAATGTGCTTAAAGGCGATATGAGTATTGTTGGAAATAGACCTTTGCCATTATACGAAGCTGAAAAATTAACTACAGACCAATTTGCTTTACGCTTTATGGCTCCAGCTGGTATTACTGGCTTGTGGCAAGTAACCAAAAGAGGAAAAGGCGGACCAATGAGTGAAGAAGAAAGAATGGAATTGGATAATGAATACGCTAAAAACTATTCGTTCTGGAATGATATTGGAATTATCCTAAAAACTATTCCTGCCTTGTTTCAAAAGGAAAACGTTTAAGCTAAATAACAAACATAAAAAAAACGCAGCATCCAAAAATGCTGCGTTTTTTTATGCTTAAAAATATCCTATTTCAAAGCATTTTGTAAATCTTCTAATAAGTCCTCAATATCTTCAACACCTACACTTAAACGAAGCAAACTATCTACCACACCGGCTTTTTCTCTTTCCTCTTTTGGAATGGAAGCGTGCGTCATAGTTGCAGGATGGTTGATTAAACTTTCAACGCCACCTAAGCTTTCAGCCAAGGTAAAAACTTTGAAAGATGAAGCTACATCGAAAGTTCTTTGCAAATCTGCGTCTTTCAAAACGATGGAAATCATTCCACCAAAATCTCGCATTTGTTTTTTTGCAATAGCATGATTTGGATGCTCTTCAAAACCTGGCCAATAAACCTTTTCTATCTTAGGATGATTCTTTAAGAAATGAGCAACTTTCGCCCCATTTTCGCAATGGGCTTTCATTCTTAAATGTAAAGTTTTCAATCCACGTAAAACTAAAAAACTATCCATAGGACCAGGAGTTGCCCCACAAGAATTATGAATAAAAGCTAGTTTCTCATGAATTTCATCGTTATTGGTAATTAAAGCACCCATAATAACATCGCTATGGCCGCCTAAGTATTTTGTTACGCTATGCATTACTATATCTGCGCCTAATGCAAGTGGATTTTGCAAGTAAGGAGAAGCAAAAGTGTTATCTACTGCAAAAGTTAAATGATGTGCTTTTGAAATATTTGCACAAGCCTCAATGTCTACAATTTGCATTGTTGGATTGGTTGGAGTTTCAACCCATAGCAATTTTGTATTTGCATTGATATAAGGAACAATATTTTGAGGATTGCTTAAATCTATGAAATGAAATTTGATACCGTAATTTGCAAATACTTTAGTAAACATGCGATAAGTACCACCATATAAATCGTTTCCGGTTATAACTTCATCACCCGGCTTTAACATTTTTATAACGGCATCGGTTGCACCCATTCCGCTGCTAAAACACAAGCCATGTTCTGCATTTTCTAATGCTGCCAAACATTTTTCTAAGGCTGTGCGAGTAGGATTCTTCCCTCTAGCATAAGCATACCCTTGATGTTTACCAGGACTAGCTTGCCAAAAGGTACTTGTTTGGTAAATTGGAGTCATAACTGCACCGGTGGTAGGATCGGGTTCTTGACCAGCATGAATGGCTTTGGTTCCAAATTTCATATGATTTTGTATTGTTTTGTTTTTAAAATTTCTTTTGAGTTTGCAAACTTACGTCCTGAAACTGAAAGTTTATCATTTAATACCACTGATATTTATTACTAAAAAGTTTGCGAAATCAAATAATAGGATTAATTTTCCTCAATAATACTTAGAAATATGCCTACTCAATTTATTCAAAAAATGAACAAGACCGAGGCTGGATTTCACATCCTCATGCTTTTGAGCTTGGCAGATGGACAAATTCAACAAGCAGAAAGTTCGGTTATTCTAGATTTCCTTGAAGAAAGTTTCCATGAACCAATTGAAATCATAAAAGAACAAGCATTTTTAAGGGCTTGTCCGGAAGAAGAAAGATTAAATCACTTTACTGAAACTGCTCAGCAATTTTATAGAATCTCCACTAATGAAGAGAGAAATCAATTGCTTTCATTTGCCATGAAGGTAGTAATGGCAGACGAAAAAATGGACAAAGAAGAAAATGATTTTATTAATACCCTTTACGATTGCTGGGGCCTAGAATAAATTAATTTCTAGGCTTTAGGGCTTCTACCTTAATATTCTTTAATTCCTTAAGATCTTTTGCATTGCATTTGCACTTCTCTGGACTTTCGCTAGTAAAGTACATCAATTCACTATTTGCGGCACTTACTACCAATTTATTGCAATACTTTTCATCCTTAGAATAATAGAAGTAGACATAACTATTGTCTTGCCATCTAATTGCTTTGTGAATTTCCTCATAATCCACTTCCTCAACATCTCCATCAAATAGAGTGGTAGCCTCTTCCTTCCCTTTTAATTCTAATTGTCTGTCTTCAATTAATAATTTCTTATCTACCAGTTGTGATTTATCACTAGGGTAATCCGACATCATTTTGCTAGAGCTTAAATCACTATTACTTTTTGCTTCAATAGCATAATTGAGGTAATTGTTCATTAATTGAACAGCACGAGTTGTTTCAAATTCCCAATCGGCAGTGTCAATTCTGTTGCTACAAAAGCCATAAACTAGCAAATTTTCTGCTGCAACTCTCCTACTAAATTTTCTTGTAATAACCATTGCATTCATATCTTCCTCAGAAGAAGCAATTCGGGTTTTAATCTTTGAACCCTTTGATTTGCTAAAATACATGAAGGCATAATCACCTTTTTTGTAACGATACAAAGCTGTATCCTCAGCAAATTCATAACCGGTAAAAGTCCAATACCTTTCAACAGCAGCTATTACAGAAGCGCTGTAAGCACTATCTGGAAACAAAACCACTACTAAACGGGTATCTTTAAATTTCTCAACATCCTCCTTTTTCTTAAAGGTACCAAATTGAGCAAAAGAACATAAAGTAAAGGATAGAAAGGATAAAAGAAAAATATACTTCTTCATAATATTGCGTTGGATAAACGATTAATAAATACCCCGCAATTTGCCAAATTAATGGCTAAAAAAAAAGCAGTTTGATATCAAACTGCTTAATTGTCTTATTTATTTTTATGCTACCTGTGCTTCGTCTGAATAACCATACATTTTGCCATAAACAGAAAGTTGGTCTCTGAGTTGGCGTTTGGCAACAAATATTCTTGTTTTTACGGTACCAATTGGAATATTCAATATTTCTGCAATCTCGTGGTACTTAAATCCTTTTATATTCATGGTAAAAGGCTTTTGTATAGAAACAGGCAAATCCATTATTGCATTCTCAATATCTGCACGAAGAAATTTTTGTTCCCCTTCATTTTTAACCAATGGAGCAACACTATCTAAATAAAAATCATTGTCTGTTTGATCAATGAATGTATTTCTTTTTACCATCCTACGATAGTTGTTAATGAAAGTGTTCTTCATTATGGTGTATAACCAACCCTTTAAGTTAGTTCCCTTTTCAAATTTATCTTGATAGGTAAATGCCTTCAACATGGTTTCCTGAACCAAATCGTTGGAATCTTCTACATTTCTTGTAAGTTGATAGGCATAATGACGAAGTGGCTTTGCCTCTTTTTGAACCATTCTTTTGAAATCTATTGAAGTCATTTTGTTTAACTTTTTGAGTGAATTATTAAACAAATGTAACAACATCTTTTTTAGACATGCAAATTATTTTGTCTAAATTTTATCATAAAAAGTTAAACAAAACGTATCATGCTGATTTTATGCAACTTAAATCGAATATTTTTCTAAATCTATTTCATTAAATCCTAAATTTGGTTCAAACCGAACTAAAAAAAGGAACAAGTAAATGAGAAAACCCAAAGTTTATTAGAGCTAAAATTTAAAATAAAAACTAAAAAACTAAAACTTTTTGTTTACATTTTCCTTAATTCGATTAAACAACAATAAAAAACTCGTTGGATAGACTAATTCTAATTATCTTATTCAATTGTTTAACTTTGCCAAGCGATGGAAATTTCAGTATCAAGAAAAGCACATTTTAATGCCGCACACCGGTTAAACATTCCAAGTTGGAGTGAGGAAGAGAATAAGGCCTTTTTTGGGGTTTGTAATAATGGCAATTTCCACGGACACAACTACGATTTAATTGTAAGTATTACTGGTGAAATTGACCCAATAACAGGTTATTTAACAGACATGAAATGGTTAGGTCAAGTTATTAAGGACAAAATTGAAGATAGGTTCGACCATAAGAATTTAAATTTAGACTGCGAGGAATTTAAGACATTAAATCCTACAACTGAAAACATAGCGGTGGTAATTTGGAACATATTAAGAAAAGAAATACCAAGCCACCATCAATTGAAAGTAACGCTTTATGAAACAGAAAGAAACTTCGTTGAATACAACGGAAATTAAAAACTTACACATCGAAGAATTAAGCGATGATCATGTAGGCTTTTCAATGGAAACACCCATTCGCGAGGATGCCTTTGCTTTGGATGATGATTTAAAAATTGAATTAATTGAAAAGCATTTCAAGGAAATCATGCTCATTTTGGGCCTAGACTTAAATGATGATTCCTTGAAAGGAACACCACATAGAGTGGCAAAAATGTATGTAATGGAAATGTTTAAAGGACTAGATCCAAAGAACATGCCTGTTGCCAAATTATTTGAAAACAAATACCAATATAAAAACATGTTGGTAGAAAAGAATATTTCTTTTCATAGTGTGTGTGAGCATCATTTTGTGCCAATTATTGGTAAAGCACATGTGGCCTATATTCCAAATGGAAAAGTTGTTGGTTTATCTAAGTTGAACCGAATTGTACGCTATTTTGCGCAAAGACCACAAGTGCAAGAACGTATGACAGTGCAGGTAGTAAATATGCTTAAGGAAGCTTTAGGTACAGAAGATGTTGCTGTGATTATTGAAGCAGACCATATGTGTGTAGCAATGCGTGGAGTTCAAGACGTTTCTAGCAGTACAGTTACATCTGAATATAGCGGTAAATTTTTGGATTCTAAAACGCGCGAAGAGTTTATAAAAATGATTAATCTGGTATAATTATATACCAAGAAATACCTCTCCATTTAGTATAGTTTTCTCTACCTGATCAACGCCAAAATGATAGGGAATAATAGCTAAGCTTTCCATAGGTTTGGTGATTATTATATTGCCCAATTTTCCTTTGGTAATTGAACCAACTTCATTACTTAATTCTAAGGAGAAAGCTCCATTTATTGTGCAAGCATTTATGGCTTCTTCTGGAGTTAATTTCATTTGAGAACAAGCTAATGCAACAACAAATCCCATTCTTCCATTTGGTGTACTTCCAGGATTATAATCACTTGCTAAACATACTGCTAAACCAGCATCTATCATTTTTCTGAAAGGTGCATAGGGAATACCTAAAAAGAAGGAACAACCTGGTAAGGCCACTGGCATGGTTTCACTATTCAATAAACTTTCAATCTCCGCATCTCCAGTGTATTCAAGGTGATCAACGCTTATGGCATTATTTTTTACTGCTGTTTGTACACCACCTGTAAAACCTAATTCGTTGCCATGAATTTTTGGTTTCAAACCAAATTTAGCGGCAGCTTCTAATAAAACATCTGTTTCTTCTGTTGTAAAAAAACCTTGGTCGCAAAACACATCCATATAATCTGCCAAGTTTTCTTGAGCAATAATGGGAAGCATTTTCTCTATAATTAATTGAATGTATCCAGGCCTGTTTTGCTTGTATTCTTTTGGAAAAGCATGTGCACCCAAAAAAGTTGATTTTATTGGAATTGGCGCAATAACTTTTAAGCGTTTTATCACTCGAAGCATTTTCAATTCATCTTCCACAGATAAACCATATCCACTCTTTATTTCAATGGCGCCAGTTCCATAATTTATCACCTCATTTAATCTTGTTTTTGCAGCCTCAAACAAATCGTCTTCACTCATTTGGTGAAGTCGCGCAGCAGAATTCAAAATACCTCCACCTGCTTCGGCAATTTCTTCATACGATTTGCCTTTAATACGCATTACAAATTCTTCCTCTCTGGTTTTGGCAAAAACAATATGGGTATGTGAATCTACATAGCAAGGCAATACAAATCGGCCGCTGCAATCAATGGTTTCTATGGTTTGGTTTGAACCAAACGCTAGCGAATCCATAGTGCCATAATCTTCAATTTTGCCATCCACAATTTTTAGCCAAGCGTTTTGAATACTTGCTAAATTGCTCATTTCTTTACCAGCCAATTTGGTTTGACCCGACTCTAAAATACCGGCAAGTGATTTTATATTTGTAAGAAGTAAATTACCCATAGGGTAGCAAAATAAAGCAATATTCTCCCAAAGGAAAATTTAGAGTGCAAATCGAATTAATTTGAGTCCTGCAAAAACTTAGTGATTTTTTCTGCTTCTTCTTCGGTTAGGGAAGAACGAACTCTCATATGTAGTACGATAACCTCCCATTGAGCATCATTATAATCCTCTGGATCTGGCGAATAATGGCACCTTGAGCAGTTTTCACTCCAAAGAACTGAGCCCGATTTTTCTCTTACTTCCAATGAAGTTTTACAAGAAGGCAATGATACAAAAGCGATAAAGCCTAAAATAAGTAATAGTCCAAAATATATATTCTTTTTCATCGGTACTTCTTTTAAAATCCTGTTACAAATCTTACCAAAATTGCATTTGATTCTTTGCCACCTACCAATTCGCCAACTTCGTATGCTAAGCGTATCCCAGTTCTTAAACTGAGCCAATAAGAAACACCTAAATCTAAACGAATATACTCCCCTCCCCAAAGGGCATCCTTTGCTAAATTAGCCACATTGTATCTAGCTAAAAATTCTGTTCTTCTTAAATAAGGATTCTTAACAAGTGCAGGTCTAATGGATAATCTTAGGTAATAAATATCACTTTTATTTTCGAAGGAATAAGGATCTCCTTCCTCGTTTATATAGGTAGCTTTGTCTACTAAAAGGTAATTAATTTGCGCCTTGAAATCTACCATTGATTTGATGTTTCTAAGTGTTTTATGGTAAGTAACATCGAAGGAATAAGCTTTTGAATTTAGATGTTCGTAAGAAGATTTGGCTTTACCAACTTCACCAATGCACCAAGAACCTCCAATTTCTAAAGAAGAATTAGAAAGAGGCAAAATACCAATTCTACCGCCGAATGATTTCTTAGAATTATTATCGAAGAAGTTTTCATATTCTAAAGCACCAGCCAATTTCGGTTCAAGCAAACCCTCATTTAATTCTGCACCATTAGCTACATATAAAACATAATTCATTTTACCATTACCAATTTGAAATCCACCGCGAACATCAAAACCCATTTCAGGGCAAATAGGACCAATATTAGGCGAACCTTCTACATGCTTAAAGCCAAGAGGAGAATTAGGTAATTTCTCGATAAAAGGAGCTTCAATTCTTTCTGTATACAAACCAAATGGGGTTAACATTTTCCCCATACCAACAGTCATGTATTTATTTACAATAAAAGATAATTTAGCATATTCAACTTGTGTGTTTAAATCACCACTATCTGTGTAAAATTCCACCTGACTTTCGAAGAATAATTTCTCTCCAAGTTTCCAAATCATTGTTGGGCTAAAACCAACTCTAGTAAAATTAGTTTTAACATCACTTTTGGGAGATATCATAAAATCTGAATAAGCGTATCCTATAATAACGTTTTTAGTAACTCCTGATAAGCTTGTTTTTTCGAAAGGCTTAGGATTATCCTCTTGAGCAAAGGCTAAATTGAGGGAGAGACTGGAAAAAGTAAGGAAAGTTGCAAGTATATTTTTTGTCTTCATGGTTAAATGAATTAATGAGATTTTTCTTTTTTCTGTTTCTTGGGAACAAGGTTATTTGCCTGAAGATCCCGAATGTATAACACTAAATACCAAATTTGATTTGAGGAAAGACGGTCGGAAAAACTAGGCATTGAAGATCGGCCAGTTTCAATTTTCCAATAAATTGCCCCATCTTTTTCTTCTGAGGAAGATTTACCGGTTAAATCGCCAGGCTCCATTTCTAAACCAAAACCAGAATCCCCATCTCCCTTTCCCATAACACCATGACAAACTATACAATGAGCATGGTATAGAGATTTTCCTTTTTGGAGGAGTTCGGCATTGGATTGAAAGGGATTTATTAATGAATCGGTATAACTTGGAGCTATCCAAGGTCGAGGTTTATTAATTTGCTTAATAGGGGCAAAACCAAAAAAGAAAAGTACACCTATACTAATAGAAACTGATTTGATTAACTTAAACTCCATTGTAATACCATAAACTCGAGGAGGCAAAACTTCTTAATATCTATATCTTAAAGAATGATTTAAGTTAACTTTATTAATGACTTTTGTTTTAAGAAGCTGATGGTTAAGCGGGTGCTATTAGATATTTTATTATGTAACATTTATGCCTGGCAAATGGAAAATATTCCTTTTATTAAGCTACATATATTCAAGAAAAATAAAATCTATAAGATCCATCCTTTTACATTTCTGAGAACATTTTTAGGGTAACAAGGATATTTGGCCTAAAAAAATCCAAAGTACTTGATTTTAGCAAAATCCTTGAACCACTAAAAAAACCAAGGATTTTGGGAACCATCGCAATTAGATTTTTGCACAATCCGCTGAATTCACACTAAAAACAAACTGACTTTTATCAACTAATAAAGTGAAATCTATCACTCGTCTTTCTGATGTCTGTCATTTTTGTGTAAGCCATCTGCCCCAATATTTGCCATCGTAATTATTCACTAAAACAAATAAAAACAAACAAACAAATGCAATTGAAATTTCTAACGATCGAAATCACAATTGCAAAAAAAAATCACAAAATTTTTAACCAATAAATTAAAGAACATGAAATCAAAAATTATGAATCACCGCAGATTAATCTTAGTCTTCGCGTTAGCATTTGGAATGGCAACTTTATGGCAAGCTTGTAAAACTGATACTAAGGTTGAGCCAAATTATGTTGTAGAATCACTTACTGAAAATGTATTTAATCCAAATGCAGACTTACCAGTACCGGTGGACTTCGTTTTAGATACAACTTTCGGACATGAAAAATCACATAGTAATGTAAATTGGAAATCTCGTTATTATGATTTCTCAGATACTTGGTTAACTGGCCGTTTTGGAGAATTCCATTTTGTACCTGATTTCCCGGTATTACCAAATAAATTGGGAGGCGTACATGGTGCACCAGCAAAGGGTGTACCTTTATTAAACTACAATGCAAATCCTAAATATCCAGCAACTCAAAATTGGGCAGCAGGACCAAATACACAAAGCCCACCAGCTTACTTTAGATTTAATGCAAATGATTTAAGCAAAAACTACTTTAAAGCTTATGTATTAGTTTCTACATTAAACACAAGCGAACCTGGTAGAGATCAGTACATTCAGTGCGGACAAAACTATATGGGTACACAGTGGATGGATTCTACAAGACAAGTTGTTGACCCAACCTCAGATACTGCATGGTTAGAAGCTGTACCAGGAACATGGAAACAACAAGGAAATGGATATACTGTAACTTGTAATTTCACTTTCAACAGATATTTACATAATGAAGCTGGTAAAAATGATGGTGACCCTATAACTAAACCAGTTACTGTTTATGTTACTTATAATGGCCAACAATATACTCCTGGATCTGGAGGAGCATTGGGCACATTAAGATGTGGATTTACAGCATCGTTTAATTTCAAACGTTCTGACCATATGGATAAAACTGCATCTAAATTATACTTAAAAAACCCTACTGCTGCTGAAAAAGCAAACGCAGATGCTGCTTTTGCAAGTAACAAAACTTATGGCACTTGGTCTGGTTCAGTAGGAGATGATATGTTTATTCAGGCAAACATGGTATTCTCTAAAAAACAGTAATCTATTTATCAAAAAAAATTATAATCATTAATAATACACAAGTATGAAAACTTTAAAATATATTTTAGCATCATTAACAGTAGGTTTATTTACTTTCAGTGCCTGCACTAAAGAAGAAACTGTAAAATACGATATTCCAGTAACTTCTACCGGCGGTCAGGTTATGGTACAAGGTTCTGTTAAGTATATAGATTATGGTACTAGCACTTCACCTGTAGCAGCACCCTTTGCTACCATTAAAATTTCAAACGATTTAACTACAAAAACTTTCACTCAATTTTGGCAAGCAGATTCTGTAGGCAACTTTGCCGTAAAAGGCCTAGCTGTGGGTGATTACTATATTGCAGCTGAGTATCAAGATGCATGGGGTTATACATATGCTACTAATGGTTATACTGTTAATGTTAAAAACACAGTAAACCCTATTACCTTGGACTTTATTTGTAAATAATTACAACAAGACTGAGTGGTGCAAATCACTCAGTCTTTTCTTTTAATCAAAGGACAAAAAATACAAGGAATGACAAACTCAATCATTAATAATCCTTTTATTTTTTGTCCTATTCAATCTTCATTTAAACCTAAACAAAATGAAAACAACTAAAATATTTAATTCCCGATTCTTATTAATCGGACTCATACTGATTTTGGTTGGTGGATGTGAAAAGGAGTATACGTATACTTTACCACCCAAGGCACCACCACCAGTATCAGAACCTACCACTAAATTGGAAGCTATTAAAGTTTCAACAGCTCCTAATACCATTAATTCAGCCTATTGGAAAACTGCAGATTTTTTACCAATTACTTCAACAGATATGAGTACTGGGTTGTTATATGGAGATGGCGGTTTGAACCTAACAGGAACCTTTGCAGGACTAACTGGCTTTAGCAAAGGAAAAGACCCTAGATTAACATTAAAAGCAGCATATGATGCTGAATACTTATATATATTGGCAGAATGGAATGATACCACAGTTGATGTGTCGGATCATACATTATTGTTTAATGGCAGCGGCGACCCACTGAAACCAGGTGAAAATACTGGCGAATGGACTTCCCAAAGAAATAGCGATAAGCTATCTTTTGCATTTGATATTGATGGTGCAAGTGGAGCAAAAGGAGCATTTGCTACCGTTGGTTGCCAAGCTAGTTGTCATGGAACAGGAAATACAGCAGTAATGACCCCAACAAGTGGTTCTGTTGATTATTGGAATTGGAGTTTAGCAACTTCTAATCCGTTAGGATATATGCACGATATGGTTGCAAAACCAAGTGGATTTTCAACAGATGCTGGTGGTGCAATGATGGCAAGAAACTCTGTAGGAACAACAGATAGAGACGCTGCTAAATATGAATGGGATGGAACAGATCAAACGATAACCTTACCAAATGGTTCTACTGCACTTTTAGATCCAACATACTTCTTACTTAACAAAACACCAATGATTGGCGATGCCAAAAGTGGGGAAACCATTTACAATGCCAATTGCGAATCATGCCATGGACACAATGGACAAGGCGCTGAAGCAGGTGGAGTTAATGGCGTAGGATCAAACAAAAAATCTAGGGAAGCATACAAAGCAGCCATGGATGATGTTGGGGATATGGCAGGATATTGGGGACCATTGAGTTCTTGGCAAAGGGATGATATTGTAACATTTTTGAGAGGCATTTCTGGAGCTCCAGGCTATTATTTGGTTCCTCCAACTCCAGGTACAAGTTCTGCAGATATTACTGTAATTAGCAATGTAACACCAATACAAGTTTCAAATGCTACCAGTTCTAGTACTAACAAACATCAAAAATACCAAATTTTAATAAAACGTAAATTACAAACAAACAACCCAGATGATGTACAGTTTGTATTGACCACCAAAAAGGATTACGTATTTGGTATTGCCCTAATGGACAACGATGGTAAAAATCACATTGGCTCAGCCAAAGAAACCTTATCATTTAAATAATTATGAAAAATACATATAAACTCCTAGTTCTACTATTTGGAACAATCCTATGGGTTTCATGTGAGAAAGAATATTATTCTACTACAGACAACTCTATTGTAATTGACCCAAGTGTTCCTATTAGTTATAGTGCTAGTATAAACCCAATTTTTACTTCAAGCTGTTTAGGTTCTGGCTGCCATGAAACTGGTGGTCCTCCTCCTACCTTAACAGCTGATAAATCTTACGACCAAATAACTATGTTGGGATATGTGGATGCTGATTCTCCAGACACCATACCTGAAAATAGTTTATTATACAAACGAATTATAGGCACTAGTAAACCCATGCCACCAGATGGGAAATTATCGCAGGGAAAAATTGATGCAATTGCCCTTTGGATCAAACAAGGTTCTAAAAACAATTAACAAGTAAACTTAAATTCAATGAAAACGAATAATATAAAAAATCTTATCTGGCTTCTTATCATGTGGATACCACTGAGTGTAATGGCTCAAGATGCTCCAGAAGAACCAATGGCTCCAGAAATTGTTAAGGCAACATTTGAAAACGGATTGGCCATTAACAACCAAACTGTTCAAACAGTGGACAAAGGCTATATTGATTTTAATATCCAACACAGATTTGGATTAATTGATAAAGCAAGTGATTTGTATGGAATTTATGCTCCATCAAATATTAGATTGTTCTTTGGATATGGCGTAACCAAGAAACTATCTGTTGGTGCAGCAGCCACTAAAAACAAACAATTGTATGATTTTAGTATGAAGTACAAATTACTTCAACAAAAAACTAGTGGCATGCCAGTATCTGTAACTTTTGCAGGTAATGCTGCAATAAAAGGTGGCGAAAAAACAAGTATCATGAACCAAGATAATACCTATAAGTTCGCCCATCGTATGTCGTACTTTGGAGAATTAATGGTTGGAAGAAAATTCAATAGTAAATTTTCTGGTCAGGTAGGCGTTCATTACGCACATTACAATATGGTTGATTCTGCAACTTTATATGAGCACCATGATTTTTATGGCGTTTCTGCAGTTGCACGATATAAATTTAGCCCACAAGGTTCATTTATGGTAGAATATGATCATCCTTTAAATGTTTCAAATATAGCCGAAGCAATCAGACCAATGCCTAATTTGGGCTTAGGATTAGAATTCTCTACTGGGTATCACCAATTCCAAATATTTGTGTGTAATTCAAATGGCATTTTGGATCAAGAAGCTAAATATTTTAACCACAATGATTTTAAAAACTTAGGGGTTCCAGGATATTTAATTGGCTTCAATATTACTCGTCAATTTGGATTGGGCGAATAAATTATTGAATCAAACTCAAAAAGAATACGAGTATGAAAAATGAAAAAGAAGATTCCAATAGGCGGAATTTCCTAAAACTAGGATTGTTGGCTGGAACGGCCACACTCACAGGCTTGGGAGTAAAAAACACCTTGTTTGCTAATGCTAAAGAGGAAACTGGCGAAAAGGTTAAGGTATTAACGGTTGATGGAAAAGTTGTAGAAGTTGATAGCAGTTTGGTTGCACATCCTTCGGAAGAAAAGCTTTCTCAGTTTAATGTAAGGGAAGGAATACCAGGTAAGAAATTTATTATGGTAATTGACTTGGCCAGATGTGCCAATGCAAGAAAGTGTGTTGAAGGATGCCAAAGCATGCATGGAATGTTACCTCCAATTGAATACATTAAGGTAAAGAAAATGCAAGATTCGGAATTGGCAGCACCTTATTGGTTCCCTCAAACCTGCTACCAGTGTGATAATCCTCCTTGTACCAAGGTTTGTCCTGTAGATGCAACTTTTAAAAGAAGCGATGGCATTGTTGGAATTGATAGCGACCGTTGTATTGGATGTAAATTCTGTATGGCTGCCTGCCCTTATTCTGCTCGTACTTTTAATTTTGGCCGACCAGAACAACAAGCATTTAGCGAAGAACATGCACATGATGCTGATAAATGTTGTACCACTAAATCTTCTCAAGAAGGAACTGTTTCTAAATGTGATTTTTGTCCTGAAAGTTCTTCAAAAGGTATATTACCAAGTTGCGTAACTGAATGTCCTAATGGTACAATTTTCTTTGGAGATGAATTAGAAGATGCTGTTACCAATGGAGAAGAAACATTTAGATTAAGCGAGTTACTAACTAAACGTGCAGGATACCGTCAATTTGAAGAATTAGGAACCAAACCTCGTGTTTATTATTTACCACCTGTAGAAAGGAACTTCCCATTTGAAGATGCAACTGAAGTTTTTAATCAACAAGAATAATTGTGAAGGAATAATAACATGGAAGAAAAAATAAAAAATTCCGAAAAAACCACATACGAAACCTTCACACAGGAAGAGTATATGGAAATGAAAAGAGACCTACTCAAGCCTCTAGAAAAAATTGGTTTATGGGGTAAAGTTTGGATTGGCTTTTTAGTTACTGTTTGCTTATTGGGTGTTTATGCATATTACATCCAAGAAACCAAAAGTAAATACGTTACTGTTTCCTTAAGAGATTATACCATGTGGGGAGTTTACATCTCCAACTTTGTGTTCTTTGTAGCTCTTAGCTTAATTGGCGTATTGATGTCGGCAGTATTGAAGCTTACTAATTTTGAATGGTATAGACCTTTATCTAGAATAGCAGAAGTTATTGCCGTGGGAGCTATTATGCTTGCAGGTGTAAGTATAGTTGCTGCTATGGGAAGACCAGAACGCTTGTGGCATTTGGTGGTTTATGGTAGAATTCAATCGCCAATTGTTTGGGATATTATTGTAATTCTTACTTATGTAACTACAAGTTTGATCCTACTATTTATTCCAATGATTCCATCTATGGCTACCTTGAAAAACCATTTAACAGGCAAACCAAAATGGCAAATGAAAATGTATGAGTTGTTATCATTTGGATGGGAAGGTACCGAAGCACAATGGAAGAGTTTAAAAAGAAGCATTAAGATATTAACCATTATGGTTATTCCTTTGGGAGTTGCTATACATACTGTAACTGCGTGGTTATTTGCAACCACATTGAGAGCAGAATGGGATAGTACTAACTTTGGAGCATACTTTGTTTCTGGAGCATTTTTATTAGGTGTTGCAGGGATGGTAGTTGCTATTTTTGTAATAAGAAAAGCCTACAACCTAGAAAAATATCTAACTGAAATGCATTTCGATAAATTAGGAATGGCCTTGGTAATGATGTCGTTTATTTACATCTATTTTAATATCAACGAATATTTGGTACCAGCTTATAAAATGAGTGGATTGCATGCCAACCACTTATTGAATTTATTTGTTGGAGATGAAGCTCTATTTTATTGGATGGTAGTTTTGTTTGGAATGGTTATCCCAGCAACGCTTCCTTTAATTCCAAAATTACGTAAGCCATTGCCATTAACAGTTATTGCTGTTGGTGTTGTAATTGCAGCTTGGTTCAAACGTTATTTAATAGTTATACCTGGTTTGGCTCACCCTTATTTGCCTATTCAAGATGTACCTGAATCTTGGAGACATTACACACCAAGTTTAATTGAAATGACTATTGTAGCAGCAACCTTTGCCGCCACTTTACTAATTGTCACCTTATTTTCTAGATTCTTCCCTATTATTTCCGTTTGGGAGGTAGCAGAAGGCAAGTTGGAAGGTAAAGATGAAATCATAAACTATAAATAAGCATCGAGATGAAAAATATTAAATATCTTATTTCATTTTGCTTCCTATTTTCTTTGGGTCTTTTAGTAAGTGCTCAAGAAAAAGAAGCCAGCATGAGCATTTCATTCGACAAAGTGGATGAAAAAAATGTGTGCAATGTATTGGTAAGCTCCGAAGACAAGCCAGTAGCCGAAGTATCTGTATCTCTATATGTGGAGAGGTTATTTGGACTACTTCCTATTAAAACAGAAGTAGCAACCGAAGAAAATGGAATTGCAACTTTTGAATTTCCTGATAATTTACCTTTGAATGATGATGGTAAATTGATAGTTTTGGCTAAGGTAGAAGACGATGAAAACTATGGAAGTTTTGAAGAAAAGACTGAAGCCAAAATTGGAACACCAAAAGACCTTTCCAAATTAGATAATAGTGGTCGTTCACTTGCAGGTGGAAGAGATAAGGCGCCTATCTATTTTATTATTGCTTCTATTTCTATAATAGCAGGCATTTGGGGCACTTTGGCTTATGTTTTGCTTCAAGTATTTAAGTTGAAAAAACTGAAAACAGTATAAAAAAAACAAACTCAAACATTAAATTTTATGAAAAACTTAAAAAAACTAGTTCTTGGCTTATTCTTTTTAGGCGCAGGCCTATTCATAAGCCATTCTGCTATTGCACAAAAACCAGCAGGTAAACCTTGGGCTGCACCTGAAGCTGCTGTTAAAAAGAAAAATCCCGTACCTGCAAATGAAAGTTCAATAAAGGAAGGAAAAGAATTGTATGCACAACATTGCAAATCTTGTCATGGAGCCAAAGGAAAAGGTGATGGAGCTAAGGCAGATAAAATTGACATCTCTTGTGGCGACTTCACTTCGGCAGATTCTAAAAAAGTAAGTGATGGTGAATTGTATTGGAAAACCACTGAAGGTAGAAAACCAATGCCTTCATACAAAGAAAAACTAAGCGATTCTGAAAGATGGAAGGTGATTAACTATATCCGTTCTTTATAATCTAATCTTAAATGGGAAGAGTTTTAGGAAGTAATAAATTAGTAATTCAAGTATTCCTTTTTATGTTTTTTTTATGGAGTACTTCTTGTTCTAATTATTCAAAAAACTCTTCCCTTTCTGTTACTATCAAAGGTAAAATAGACCCTAATTTTAGTCGAACAAAAACTATTTATCTTTACCAATTTACAGACTCCTTGGGTCTGTTTTTTGGCGAAAAAAGGGTGGTAGATTCCTGTAATATCAAACAGGATGGCGCTTTTGAATTTACAATCTTACCTTCTCAATCTGGCGCTTTCTTTGATTTAGGCACCTCCGAATTTGTATTTGCAAGAAACTATTATGTTGAAGCTGGTGAAAGTATTCAATTGAATTTTGAAGGCAATACAATGCCTTTGACCCTTACTTCTTATGCGGAGGCAGGAAGATACAATCAGTTTATGCAAATTTTTGCTGATACATTTTACCGAGAACCAAACATCAAGAAAGAATATTTTAATACCAGTAATTTTTTGTTGGCGCCTGCCTACGCAACTTATATTAATCAAAGAAAAGACAAGCAAATTGAGTTCTACCAAAACTATTTTAGAGGCCAAAAGTTAGATAGCAATTTTGCTTATTTCTTTGAAAAGGAAACGCTTTTTAATTGGGCAAACGACAAAATTTATTTCCTCTGGAAAAAACGCACCCGACAAGAGTTTGTCCCTTTAGACACTAGCTATTTCGACTTTCTTCAACTTGTAAATTCTGATGATGCACGAGCATTGATTTGCCCTGGATATAGCCGTTATGTGACTTTACTTTTGAGTGAACTTTACCAAGAAGATGTTTTTAATTATCCAATGGGTTATTCTCAAGCACTCTATAAAGCACAACGAGCTAAAGATTTCTTTAAAGGAACTGGTTTAAAAATGGCCTATCATCGCATTTTAAAGGATGAATTGCAAAGCATAAATTCTAATGTAAATGAAAACCAAACGGAACAAATAGCCCTAGTAGATTCAATAATTTCTATTGCATATCTTGCCACATCCGATTCTTCTTTTTATACTTACAGCATCAAAAAATAAGAAAGTATGTCGTCTAAACTCGAAATTACACTTAAGGTAACACGTATTGTTTTAGGGCTTTTATTTTTGGCCTCGGGCATTTTTCATTTTATGAATTATGGGGTAATGGCCGTATTTGTTCCATTGCCTTGGGGTGCAAAATATTTTGTTCTTTTGGTCGCAACCATAATCAGTGTGTGCTCTGTATCTATCGTTTTGAACCAATATACACGCGCATCCTTTTTAACAATAGCTATTGTATTTTTTCTTACAGGAGTAATGATTTTACTGCCCACCATTCACTTCTCCAACGACGCCTATTTAAAGGTTATACAACTGCCCAATTTATATAAAACTATCATCGCATTTTTTGTATTATTAGGTTTGATCCTATACAAGCCAAAACAAAAATAGAACGTCATGTTTCTTGTGCTAATGGCGATATTCAGGATAATTTTCTGATATTCGCTCCATTACTAGAAGCAAAACATGATGATAAAAAAAACAATACTTTCCTTTCTATTTCTTTCCATTTCATTTCTTTCAATAGCACAAGTACCAAAAACTTACAGCGCCTCTGAAGTTATTCTCCAAATAAAACGATTGCAAAACACAGGAACCGTTTTATATATTGCCGCACATCCAGATGATGAGAATACCCGATTAATTTCATATTTGGCCAATGAAAAATGTTTGCGCACAGGCTACCTTAGTTTAACAAGAGGTGATGGCGGACAAAATTTAATTGGTTCAGAACAAGGAATAGAATTAGGAGTTGTAAGAAGTCAAGAACTTTTAGCAGCAAGAAGAACAGATGGCGGAGAGCAATTCTTTACCAGAGCATATGATTTTGGTTATAGCAAAACACCAGAAGAAACCTTAGAAAAATGGAACCACGATTCAATTTTAGCAGATGTAGTTTTTGTAATTCGCAAGTTTAAACCAGATGTAATTATCACCCGTTTTTCAACAGATGGAAGTGGCGGACATGGACACCACACTAGTTCTGCTGTTTTTGCCCAAGAAGCATTTTTAGCCGCTGCTGACCCAACAAAATTTCCAGAACAATTGCAATACGTTTCTACATGGCAGCCGCGCAGGTTATTCTATAATAATGCATCAAGGTTTTGGAATCCTAAAGCAGACATGACAGGAAATTTAGCAGTAAATGTTGGTGGGTTTAATCCTTTAATTGGTAAAAGTTATGGAGAAATTGCTGCAGAAAGCAGAAGCATGCATCGCAGCCAAGGTTTTGGAAGTGCCAAGCAACGTGGAGATTTAATAGAATATTTTAAGCCAATAATGGGTGATACAGGTAATTTGGAGGAGCCCTTTTCTAATATTGATGTGAGTTGGAACAAATATCAAAATGGCAAGAAAATAGACTTGTTATTGCAGAAATCACTGGCATTTTATCAAGAGGGAAATTTATCCAAAACCAATGCTTGTTTATTTGATGCACTCTCATTGATATCAAAAGACAATAACCCATATAACGAATACAAAATTGAGCAATTTAAACAAACCATTTTATTGGTGAATGGTATTTTTATTGAGTTTGTTTCGGAAAATGGAGCCTTAGTTGCACAAGGAGATTCTTTAAAAATAAAACTAAATTGTTTGAACCGATCTTCGTCTGCTGTTAACTTAAATTCTTTGACTTTTTTGGCGCTTGGTTCAGACCAAACCTGTAAAAGTACATTATCTATAAACACTGAAAAGGAGCTAAAAAACAACCAAATGTTTACCCAAACATATACAGAAATAGTTTGTAAAGACATGGCACCCTCTAGCATGTATTGGTTAAAAAACGATATTGAGGCAAACAAATTTGTTGTACCACAAAATCTTATAGGAATTGGTTATCAGCTAAACAGTGAATTTTTGGCTCGCTACCAACTAAGCATTGATGGACATATTTTGGAATTTTGGGATAGAGTAAAATATAAATGGACCGACCCTGACAAGGGTGAAAACTATAGACCTTTGGTAATTACTCCGCCGGTTTTTGTAAACGTTTTGAACCCAAGTTTTATATGCAGTAATGAAGAAACTAAAGAGATAAAAGTAGTATTGAAAGCAGGCAAAGCCCAAGTGAAAGGCGAGCTTCTTTTTAATCAACCTAAGGGCTGGAATATTCGCTGGAAAGAAAGTTTGAGTTCGGCCCAAATTGCACAAGGCATTCCATTTGAATTAAAATTAAAAGGCGAGGAAAAAGAAATTACTTTATTGGTAAACGCACCAGCAAATGAAAGTATCGAAAAACTTATTTTCAGCATTGCTTTGGTTCAAACCGAACCTAAACCAGCAGTGGGTTTAAAAGAAATAAAATACGACCATATACCCGTGCAAACTTTATTTCCAAAAGCAGAAATAAAATTAGTAAAACTAGATGTAAAAAGAACCTTTAAAAAACTGGCCTATATACCAGGTGCTGGAGATGAAGTTCCCACGGCATTAACACAATTAGGATATGAGCTTACCTTACTTACAGATGAAATGCTACTAAATGAGACATTAGAAGCTTACCAAGCAATAATTATTGGAGTTAGGGCATACAACGTAAACGAGAAGTTAAGTCTCTATAAAAGCAAATTAATGCGTTATGTAGAACAAGGTGGCAATTTAATAGTTCAATACAATACCAATAGTTTTGCTGGTCCGTTTAAAGGCGGCGATATGGGCCCCTACCCTTTTAAGATTACTAGAAATAGAGTAACTGATGAAAATGCCAAAGTCATAATAAATACCCCAAATCATCCAGTATTTAATAGTCCAAATAAGATTTCTGAATCTGATTTTAAAGCTTGGATTCAAGAACGTAGCATTTATCATGCGGGAGAAATTGATTCTAAATATGCGACACCAATTACCATGAACGACCCCAATGAAAAACCTGATAATGGTGCGTTGATAATTGGGAATTATGGCAAAGGAAACTATATCTATACAGGATTGGTATTCTTTAGGGAATTGCCTGCAGGCGTTCCTGGCGCCTACAGGTTATTTGTAAATTTGATAGAGTTGAGATAAACTTAAGAAGGGGTTGGTTTGAACCTAAATTTAGAAGAAGCAAACCTATAATTACTAATAAAAAATTTGGTAGATAACCAAAAACAATTGTGCGTGTTTTGACCCAATTGCCTTAAGGCATCCGGACATTAATCTTAATGATTGGAGTGAGAAACTCGCCTATATTATCTGCGAATTACAATTTTCTCCATTCACAATTTCATAAATAACTCATTTCAAAAGCCTCGAAAATAGTCATGGAAAAATTATCCATGGGCTTGCGGTAATAATCCATTTTAAGTGGGTTGGTGTAAGGGCACCTTTGTGCTGTCAATTAAGACATAACAAATCAAAAAATAAAAGAAATGAAAAAATTCAATGTTCCAACTAGAGAAGAAGTAGGGTCAATCAACCAAGAAATTTTCGACAAATTAAATAAAGCTTTAGGCTTTGTTCCTAATTTGTATGCCGCAATTGCTTATTCCGAAAATGGTTTAGATAGATACCTAAACTATCAGAATGCAAAAACAACCCTCTCTAACAAAGAAAAGGAAGCTGTAAATTTAATTGTTAGTCAGGTAAACAACTGTATTTATTGCCAAAGTGCCCATACTGTGATTGGCAAAATGAATGGATTTTCTGATGAGCAAATTTTAGATATAAGACGCGGAAAAGCTACAGACAGCAAACTTAATTCATTGGTAGCCCTAGCTGCAGACATTACTAAAAACAGAGGTAAAGCTAGCGAAGAAACTGTAAACGAATTTTTCAACCAAGGTTATACCAATGAAAATTTGGTAGATTTAATTCTTCAAGTAAGTGATAAAACTGCTATGAACTACTTACACAACTTAACTAAAGTTTCAGTAGATTTCCCTTTGGCACCTTCCTTAGAATTAGCAACAAGCTAGTACAATCAATATTTTAAAGAATGCCAGACAAATTCTGGCTTTCTTTTATTGCACCAAACAAGCATAAAGCGCTTTAATTTGTATCACCATATTTAATAAATACATTATGATAACAAATACATTAGCCACTCTATTTACACGCGACCTTACAAAACTAAAAACAGAAATAGAAGCTTATAGCAATGAGTCTATATTGTGGGATACTGAATTAGGTATTTCTAATTCGGCAGGAAATCTTTGCCTTCACCTAATTGGTAACCTAAATGGTTTTATTGGTTCAGAACTTGGCAATTCTGGATACAAAAGAGAAAGAGCTTTAGAATTTACATTGAAAAACATCCCAAGAGCTGAATTAATAGAAAAAATTGATGCTACCATTAACATTGTAAACAAAGTGCTAAGTGAATTAAGCAACGAACAATTGGAAAGCGAATACCCAATTCTAGTATTTAAGGAAAAAACAACAACCGAATTTTTTCTTTTACATCTAGCAGGCCATTTATCGTATCACCTAGGTCAAATCAATTATCACCGTCGTCTTTTGGACAAGTAATACCTAAAGTATTTATAATTTAGTCCAAATCTTACAAGGTATATGCCAACGCAATAGATGTTTAGGCCAATTCTATTGGACTATTACATAAATAAATTCGGTATAAAAAAGCAAGAAATAATTTATGATGAATCAATCTACATTTACCTTGGTTAATCCAAATAATGGGAATTTAGCATTTAAGCTTTTTTCATTAGAAGATGGCTCTGCTTTTGACCATGTTCAAAGACTCAATTACTATTCGCTTATTTGGGTTCAAAAAGGAAATGGAAAAGTAAAGGTTGACTTTTCAGAATATGAATTTGAGGAGAATAGTTTTTTTTCATTTGCACCCTATCAACCGTTTATGTTTTCATTTAATTCGGAAACAAAAGGTATTGTCCTAAACTTTCACCCCGACTTCTTCTGTATTCACAAGCACCAAAAAGAAGTAGCATGCAACGGCATCCTCTTTAATAATATCTACCAAGCACCGTTTATTTCAATTGATCAAAACACCTCCAATGCATTCACCAACATTATAGAACAAATGAAAGTTGAAATGCAAAATCCAGATTTAGCGCAATCCGAATTACTTGTTTCCTACCTAAAAATCTTTTTGATTACGGCTTCGAGATTAAAGACAGCCCAACAACCCGAAGCAAAATTGGCACAAACGGAAAATCAAGAACCACTTATTCTTCAAACATTGAAAGATGCTATTGAAAGGGATTTTAAAACTAAACATTCGGCAAGTGATTATGCCGATGTTCTAAATATTTCTGCTAAAACCTTGGCCAAAATAACCAAAAATTATTTCAATAAAACCTTAACCGAACTTATTGCAGAACGCATAATTATAGAAGCAAAACGCGAGTTGTATCTTACCAGCAAAACAGTAAAGGAAATTGCCTATGAATTAGGGTATGCAGACGAATTTTATTTTAGCAGATTCTTTAAAATAAATGCAGATGTTTCCCCGCAACTATATAGGGAGACCGTTGGATTTGCAAGAGGTGAAGCATGACAGAATAAGCTCATTCCCCTTTTCAGTTTATCTCATTGACACTTACAAAAGGCAAAATAAATTCACCCTTAAAATAAAACAAAAAAGAGTTCAAACATTACAATTTGAACTCTTTTTTTTGTGTGCTATTTGATAATTTTAATTTGCTTCACTCCTAGTTTGTTTCTTAACTCAAACAGATAAATTCCACTAGAGAATTTACTCATATCGTATTCAAAATTTGTTTGGTTAATTTCTATTTGATCCAATAATTTTCCTGATGCTTCATATACCAGAATACTTGTATTTGGTTCAGGCAGAATAAATGTTAAAACACTGCTAACAGGATTTGGATAATACTGAACTCCTGCCATTTCATTTACTGGATTCACTCCTGTTGCAAAAGGCTTGCAACTGCCTATCACGTATGTATTTTTATTTGTAGATGTATTCTTCTCCCCCGCTCCTGGATAAGAATAGGTATAATAAAAATAAACCTTAGATCCTTTGACAGCATTTAATCTGTAAGGTGTATTTGGGGTAACATTATATCCGGGTAAACTACCCGCATTGGTACCGTAATACAAAATACAAGTTGGGCTACCAACACCTGTTTTACTAGGAATAAACGTCAATGTTGGGTTGCTTTCATCATCTGAAAAAATGTAATCAAAATCACCATTAAATGCTTTACCCATGCACGATGGCGTTGAATCTACAAAAATGGTAATTGGTTTTGATGTAGTAGCAAGTCCATTATTATCTATTGCAACTGCAGTAAAAACATAGGTTCCAACGCGTCCGTACCAATTAAAATCAAATGGAGAATTGGTGCTACTAGAAATTAATTTCTGACCTTCATATAATTTCACCTCTGAAATTGTTCCGTTTAAATCCGAAGCAAGAACAGAAATAACAAAGGTTTCGTTGTCAATAAACCTTGCTTGATCTCCCGGCGAATTGATGGCTACTTTGGGCGCAATATTGCTATCTAAACTAGAAACAACATATACCAAATCCTTATCTGTTTGGATACCATTAGAAACAGATAACTCAAACAAGTAAACACCTTCTTCCAAACCAGAAACCAATGGTGAGGCAATTTTTGTATTATCAAATGAAACAAGAGATGGTCCATAAACTTGCTTCCAAGAATAGCTTAATTGTCCAGGCCCAAGAACCTTACTTTTACTGCCATCTAAAATCACAGTATTGGCTGGCAATACCACTAATTTATTAGGACCAGCCTCTGCTATTGGTTCAAAATATGGGAGCTTAGCTACATAGGTAAAAACAAGTTTCCCTAAGTTTAACTCTCCATTTGTAAATAAAAGTCGAAGGGTTTGTTTACCACTTTTTAAAGGAATATTCTCTATAGTTTTTGTTGCCCAAGTTGTCCAATTACCTGTTGATGTTACGGTAATAGGCGACCCTAATTGCTGCCCATCTGATTCCATAATAAATGGACCTCCACCAGAAGAATTACCACACGCATATCTAATCTGAACCGAATACAAACCTGCTTGCTTCACGTCTACGGTATAACTTAGCCATTCGTTTGGAGCGATATAACAAATTACTTTTCCTTCCACCGCATCCGAGGAGGCATCCACAGATTCATTCATTCTATAATCACCTTCGTTTTTAGAAGAGTTATCGTTGTATGTAATTCCTTGTCCAATACCTCCTTCAAAAACATCGAAATTGCCCGGCATAAGTGTACCTGGAATTTCTATTGGAACTCCCAAAAATGGCAATTTCTCTCCAACTAAAACATTCAAAATATTACTTACTCCAAAATTTACTCCGCTATAAATTCTTGCATAAAAACTCTTTTTACCAACTTGTAAATTTGAAACCTTAATGCTAAATGGTGCTTGAGTATCCTCACCAATTAAAGAATCACCATTCATAAACTGCACCTTACTTGCCGTACCATTTGTTATAGCTAATGTTAGGTTCAAACTGCCACCAGGATAAACTTCTGAAAAGCCCGAACTCAACACTCCCCTTACATTTGCATCTCTGCTGGTTGCCATACTTCTTGCAGGAACCGTTAATACATAATTATCAGAAAACGTTACCACTAATGGAGTATTATTATAATTATTGGCAACATAAGTTTTAACACCATTCTTGCTAAAAACAACAGCCAAGGGATGGTTTGAACCAATAGAATTGCTAACATTTCCCAATACATTCATAGCATGTAACCAATGGTAGGTTTGAGCATCGGATATGCCGAATTTTAAATTTCTGGAAGGATTAGAATTATACAGACTGATGGCTTTTTCTGGATTAATAAAAGCCAAATATTCCCACATCACATCGTGCCATAAATTATCATTTACTTGGTTGGTTAAAATACCTGTATTCTTCTCAATTTCTGCCCAAAGCGTTTTCACATAATTGGTATCCTGACCTAAATAAAGTGAACCACCGTGAATGGGATACATTTCAATTCCATAAGATGCAGCAATATCTGCAGTCCAAAAAGTACCATTATCATAACTGTTTCCCCATACTCTAGAAACCAAACTGTATTGTTGGTTTGAACCAAAATTTCTTTTGTTCTTATCAAACCAATATTCTTCAATGGCAGCTTGCTCGGTGGTATATAAATATATTCCTAAATCGCGAATGGCTTTGTTATTTGTTACCTCTCCCCAATGAATTAAGGATGAGTTAAACTGCATACTTTCAGAAGTAGATTCCTGATCGTTGCCCTGCGGAAAGGTAGCAAAACCATTTGCCCAACAATGTCCGTTATAAGGGCTAAAATTTCTTAAGTAAGGATAATCGGATGAATTGCGATTATCATTTGCTGCATCTTTAACTAAAAGATTTACCATAGCTCCCCATTTATCTTTCCATCCGGGTTCAAATTGCTCCACAAAAGAGGCAGCATGAATAAAATAACCCCAATGAAAATGATGGTCGTTGATATTTCCATCTTGGCCATGGCCTGCAGGATAACCAATTAAAGTAGACCAAGTCTGATTATAATAAAACAGAAAAGCTACTTCTCCCGGCTTGGTAGTTAACCAATTCTCCAATCTATCTTTAATGGTTGCTAAAATGATGTTTAATGAAACAGTATCTTTTGCTAATTCGGCAATTCTGCCTGTTTGTATCAATCGGTTCATTACCTGACCTTCATTATAAGAATCTGTCCAAGTGCTTAGGCCATCATTTTTAATGGCATCAATTTTTTCACTTAGTTTCATTGGGCTAAAACCAGTACTCAAATTATCTACATAAGGCAAGGTTGGTAGAATTCCCAAAAACTTATTCTCTACACTAAATCTATTGGTGGCCGTAGTTTTTAACTGGCCCCTAACACTGGCATACACATAACCATTTAAGCTAGCAGAACCAGGAGCTAAATGCGCCCATTGGTGAGGTAATAAACCCAATAACATGGTTGTATCTGAACCTTCTTTCACCTCAGTTTCTACCACAAAATCTGTACGAACAATGGATGTATTTTCATTGTACGACCAATTGGCTAAGGTGTTTTTGGGAAACACATAAGCAAACTTTTTATACTCATTGGCAACTGTATTTATATTAGAAGCAGTTAAAGGAATAAATGCCAACGACCAATAATTTTTCCCATTTAAATTGGAAGTATAATTGTTACCTGATTTTGTCCAAACACTTCCTGCAGGACCATAAACTACAAAGTCGGCACCGTTTCTTGTATCTACAATAATTATCTTTTCATTATCAATAGTTGCTGTGCCGGAGTTAACTGTAATTTGAGCCAAGCTTGAGTTATCTTTTGTAAAATACAGAAAGGGCATTCCTACTCCAGAAATTGCAGTAAAATTATGCGTGGCATCCGCCCAATTTATATTGACTGTCCAATCAGAAAAATCTGAAACTTTAGCGACACCTGCACTCAAACCAGAAACGCCAACTACCACTGGCGAAATATCATCAATTACACCCCAAGGAATATACGTAACTACCAAGCCACTGTTTGTGGTTTTCATGGTAAAAGGATAATTGAACAGATTATCTGAATGATTATTCTTCACTTTATTCGACCACCAATCATTGGTTGGAACAGGCTTTCCAGCTGCATTTCCAATGGTAAGCGGAGAACCTGAGGGGAATGAATTTCTTCCAGCGGCATCGGTACCAGGAAATGTTGTGGTATAACTGCCCGAACCAACATTTACAATTTGCGCATTGGATGCAGATACAGAAATAACAAAAACTAGAAATGAAATTTTGTAAAGGGAATTTCGAAAAGAAAAAGTCGTAGACATGTAAATTTAAATAAGCTTGTAATCTACGGAAATTATTCGCTTTAACCAATGCCAACTCCTTTGCAAGAATGTCTTTTTGGTTCAAACCGAATTGAAAAACAAATAGACAAATTAAATACAGATTAACAATTAGCTAATAATAACAATAGATTCAAGGGATTTTTAGATTTATTTTGAACCAACAATTGGCTCATAAATAGTATTTGGTTTGAACCAAAAATGACAAAAATAAATGTGTTTAATATCTCTTAATCGTGCCAAAAAATTTGGCCTTGGTAAATATCAGATTTCAAAAACGATAAACTTTTATGGATTCAATTCTCTTATAAATCTAAACTTCGAAATAAAAATGGGCCACTTTACTTTCATAGATTAAAACGGATTAGGCTGATTGTTTTTTAGCCAATCTTCAAAATCATTATTCATTTAAATTACGGCTAGAAAATATAAAAAAAAACAAAGTATATACTAATAATATATACCTTTGATAAATGAAAATTTTATCTTTAAAATTAGACGACAAAATATTTAATGAAACGGAGGAAATAACAGGTAAACTTCATATGGATAAAAATGCTTATATTAATGAAGCTGTTAGCTTACATAATCTAGTAAACAAAAGACGTCTATTAAAAAATCAACTTGCTAAAGAATCAGCAATGACTAGCAAAGATTCAATGGATATTCTACTTGAATTTGAGAAATTAATTGATGAAAATTAAGCAATACGACATATGGCTTGCCGACCCTAACCTGAGTAAAGGAACCGAACCTGGAAAGACTCGTCCTGTTATTATCATCCAAACAGATCTTTTAACGACAACAATCTTTCTACAATCGTTTGCCCAATTACCACAAACGTATTAAAGGATATTGATTTACTAAGGGTACATTTAAATAAAAACCAACTCGACAAGATAAGTGATATTTTGGTTGACCAAATACGTGCAATAGATAACAAAAGACTAATTACAAGACTTGGGCAATTGACTAAAGCACAACAAATAAAACTTAAAGACAACCTAAAAATCGTTCTTGATTTGTAATATTTTCAAGATTCTATTTTGGCTATAACCCAATAGAATTTCATTTAAAACGATTCAATATTTTTTTCCATAAAAAAAGCCCAACAGATAAATTTCTATTGGGCTTTTTTTATTCGGTTTGAACCAAAAAATTATCCGTTTGATTTTGCGTGATCGGCTAAGAATTGAGCCAAGCCGCTATCTGTTAATGGATGCTTTAATAAAGCTAAAATGCTAGATAAAGGACTAGTAATTACATGCGCACCTACTTCTGCAGATTTAATGATATGAATAGGGTTGCGAATAGAGGCTGCCAATATTTGAGATTGGTATCCTTGAACTTGATAGATATGTGCAATTTGTGCAATCAATTCCATACCGTCAAAAGAGATATCATCTAATCTTCCAACAAATGGAGAAATATAAGTAGCACCTGCTTTTGCAGCTAAAATTGCCTGACCAGCGCTGAAAATTAAAGTACAGTTGGTTTTAATTCCTTTAGAAGTAAAGTACTTAATGGCTTTAATACCGTCTTTAATCATTGGAACTTTTACCACGATATTTGGATGCAAAGCAGCCAATTTTTCGCCTTCAGCAATCATGCCTTCAAAATCTGTACTAATAACTTCTGCACTAACATCGCCATCTACAATTGCACAAATGTCTTTGTAATGTTGCAAAACTGCCGCTTCTCCCTTAATGCCTTCTTTGGCCATTAGGGATGGGTTGGTGGTTACACCGTCTAAAATACCAAGGTCGTTGGCTTCTTTAATTTGAGCCAAATTGGCTGTATCTACAAAAAACTTCATAATTCTATTACTTTTGGGCAAAGATAAACTTCTGCAACTAAAACAATTCACAGCGTGCCAACATTAAACGGATTATATTGGGAATCCCGCTACCAGCAAGGAGAAACAGGTTGGGATATGGGTTCCGCCAGCACTCCACTAATTTCTTATTGCCAACAATTGGTTCAAACCGACCTTAAACTATTGATACCCGGTTGCGGAAATGCACATGAGGTAGAGGCTTTGTTGAACCTAGGCTTTAGCGATATTACCTTAATTGATTTAGCCGAAAGCCCGCTAGAAAATGTGAGAAACAGAAACGCAGAAGCTGTAAAAAACGGAAACATCAAATTGGTTTGCGATGATTTCTTTAACCACCAAGAGCAATATGATTTGGCGCTAGAACAAACTTTTTTCTGCGCCATTCATCCTTCGCAAAGAGACGATTATGCTTTTAAAATGAGTCAAATTTTAAAACCAAAAGGAAAACTAGCAGGCGTATTATTTGATTTTCCTCTCACGCAAGAAGGTCCTCCATTTGGCGGAGCAGCAGAAGCCTATGTGCAACATTTTGAACCCTATTTTAAGATTAAACAATTAGAACCTTGCAATAACTCAATAAAACCGAGGGCTGGCAGAGAATTATTTTTTATTTTAGAAAAGCAAGGCTAGGTATTATTTTCGCAACCCAATTCAAAAAAATGAGCGATCACAAAATTATATTTTCAATGGCGGGGGTTAGCAAAACCTTCCCTCCACAAAAACAGGTATTAAAAAACATTTACCTTGGCTTTTATTACGGTGCCAAAATTGGCGTGCTTGGTCTAAATGGCTCAGGTAAATCGAGCTTGTTAAAGATTATTGCAGGTGTAGATAAAAACTATACAGGCGAAGTAGTTTTTGATAGCAAGAATTACAAAATTGGTTTCTTAGAACAAGAGCCAAATTTAGATGAAACCAAAACTGTGGTTGAATGCGTAAAAGAAGGCGTTAAGCATATCACAGATATGTTAGATGAATTTGAAAGCATCAACAATAAATTGGCTGATCCAAACTTGGATGGAGACGATATGATGAAAATCTTGGACCGACAAGCATCGGTTATGGAAGAATTAGATAGATTAGATGCTTGGGAACTAGATACCAAATTGGAAAAAGCAATGGACGCCTTGCGTTGCCCTGAGCCGGATGCCAAAGTAAATGTATTATCTGGTGGTGAAAGAAGACGTGTTGCTTTGTGTAGATTGATTTTAAGTCAGCCCGATATTCTCTTATTAGATGAGCCTACCAATCACTTGGATGCAGAGAGTGTAGATTGGTTGGAGCAATATTTAAAGAATTTCCCAGGAACTGTTATTGCCGTAACGCACGATAGATATTTCTTAGATAATGTGGCTGGTTGGATATTAGAACTCGACCGTGGAGAAGGTATTCCATGGAAGGGAAATTACAGCAGTTGGTTGGAGCAAAAAGCCAAGCGTTTACAAGCAGAAGAGAAATCTGAAAGCAAGCGTGCCAAGGCTTTGGAGCGTGAGTTAGAATGGGTACGCCAAGGTCCAAAAGGCCGACAAGCAAAACAAAAAGCACGTTTAAATAGCTACGATAGATTATTAAACGAGGAACAAAGAGAAAAAGAACAACAGCTGGAACTCTTTATTCCTGCTGGCCCTCGCTTGGGAGATATTGTTATTGATGCACAAGGAGTAAGCAAGAAATACGACCATAAATTATTATACGAAAACCTTAATTTCTCATTGCCACGTGGTGGAATTGTTGGAATTATTGGTCCGAATGGTGTGGGTAAAACCACTTTGTTCCGTTTAATAATGGGCTTAGAAAATGCTGATGGAGGAGATTTTAAAGTGGGTGAAACCGTTCAAATCTCTTATGTAGATCAAAGTCATAAAGATTTACTACCCGACAAAAGTGTATTTGAAGTAATAAGTGGAGGAACGGAAACCATGATTGTAGGTGGCAAGCAAGTAAATGCAAGAGCCTATATTTCTAAGTTTAACTTTAGTGGAACCGACCAAAGTAAAAAGGTTGGCGTATTATCTGGAGGAGAAAGAAACCGCGTGCATTTGGCCATGGCCTTAAAACAAGGAGGTAATGTTTTATTACTAGATGAACCAACCAATGATATTGACGTAAACACATTGCGTGCCTTGGAAGAAGCAATTGAAAATTTTGCAGGTTGCGTGGTGGTTATTTCCCATGATAGATGGTTTATAGATAGAATTGCAACACATATCTTAGCCTTTGAAGGCGAGAGCCAAGTTTATTTCTTTGAAGGAAACTACAGCGAATACGAAGAAAACAAAAAACAACGCCTAGGCGATTCGGCACCACATAGAGTTAGGTTTAAGAATATATAGGAGAGCTGTTGGCTGCTGGCTTTGTCGGCCGAAGCTTTAGCGTAGGATGAGCTGTTGGCTGTTGACTGTTTACTGTTGGCCTTTAGCTTCTGGCGGCTGGCTTCTGGCATCATTTGGTATTAGGAAAGCAGGTAACTTTTGGGTTGCCTGCTTTTTTTATGAGGCTTTATTAAATAGTTGGGTGAATGACTTTTTATTGAAGATTCTTAAGTGTTAATGGAGATTACCTTACAACGACTTTTCCAACTTGGTAGTAATTATCCTCATCTATGGCTATAATGTTAAATACGCCCACTCCAAGGAGATCTTTTTCAATTTCAATTTTAGAGTTTCCATTTAGGATAATGGTATAAACAAGTCTTCCAAAAACATCAAGAATTTGAAGTTTTTGGATTGTGGTGTTGTCCTTAAATTTGATAGTGGATTTATCAATGATTGGATTTGGAATTATAGTTATTTTGTTATGGTCGGGTATTGATTTTGTTAGTCCAGTTGGGAATACATGAACGTCCACAAAATCTCTTTGGCTAACGCAACCAATATCATCAATTATGGTTAGGTAGTACCTGGTTGAGGTGTCAGGCCAAACCAATGGATTCTCTGAATTTTGATTTGAAATATTATAATTGGGTGTCCAATAATATTTGTAAGGGGGAAAGCCGCCGCCAAGACTCGTATACAAAAATGTAGTATCTTTAATTTTGATGTATCGTTGTTTCACACTCAAATTCATTGCAAAACCCCGAGATTGAACGTTTGTAAAACCAGTAGCAAAATTGCCAAGACTATCAATTACAATTAAATTAAATTTCATTGTTACATAGCCTTTCAACTTGGGATTTGCAATTGTAGTATCAGAAAGATAATAGGATGCATGATAAGTATTGTTAGGGTTAATTGTATTTGACCCATACCAAATATACCTATATGGAGGATAACCCCCGCTGGCTGTTGGCAGAGCACCTATAGTTACAGAATCTAAATTTGTTATTCCAGAACAAAGTCTCACGTCGGGACCACCATTTGCAACCAACTGCCCCATAACTGGCATATCACTTGCAAAAACAAAAAGAAGTAATAGCAGTTTTTTCATCTTTTTCCTTTTCTAAAACTCAAATTCATACTCCTCAAATTGAAGACCAGTATAAACATATCAAATTTAAGAAAATTAATAATTGATTGGTTCCAATATTTTCAAACTGATATAATTAATTATAGCCTAACCAGTATATGCCTAATTTCTTCCTTGTCTAAAGTTTCATCAATCAATGACACTTAGTTTGTGTGTAATTATCATTTAAAGCTAATAAAGGCAAAATACCCCAAAGGGTATATTTCCTTTGGGGTATTTGTTGCAAATTTATTTAAGATTTTAGAAAAAGGCTGCTATTAGCGCTTTAATCTCTTCCGCGCCAATGGCGTTTTGGCTTGTGTACCGGTTTATTTGCGGGTGGGCGGTTATGCGGTGGCAATTGTTTTTTTGCTTTCGCTTGAATAGGTGCATTGTCTGTTAAACTAGCTCCTAATGGAAATGGATGTGAATCATTAACCGGAATCTTCTTTCCAATTAATTTTTGAATATCCTTCAACTCACCAAATTCTTCTTCTTCGCAAAAAGAAAAGGCAATGCCGTTAAAGCCTGCTCTACCTGTTCTACCAATACGGTGAACATAAGTTTCAGGAATATTTGGCAACTCGTAATTGATAACGTGAGAAAGCTCATCAATATCAATTCCACGAGATGCAATATCTGTTGCTAAAAGCACTTTTATCTTTCCTGTTTTAAAATCACTCAAGGCATTCTGACGAGCATTTTGAGATTTGTTACCATGTATGGCAGCAGAACGAATTCCTGCTTTATCCAAATCTTTTACTACTCTATCGGCACCATGTTTGGTACGGGTAAATACCAAAACACTTTTAATTTTTTCAGTTTGAATCAAGTGAATCAAAAGTTTCTTTTTATTTCCTTTGCTCACATAAAACAAGGATTGTTGAATGGTATCAGCGGTAGAAGAAACAGGAGTTACTTCCACTTTTGCAGGGTTGTGCAAAATACTATCTGCCAAGCTCTGAATTACTGGTGGCATGGTAGCTGAGAAAAAAAGTGAATGGCGTTTCTTAGGTAATTTGGCAATCACCTTTTTCACATCGTTCACAAATCCCATATCCAACATACGGTCGGCTTCGTCTAATACAAAAAATTGCAATTCTTGTAAATGCACATACCCTTGTTGCATTAAATCTAGCAACCTGCCTGGTGTAGCAATTAACACATCAATACCATTCTGCAAACGGTTTACCTGACTGTGTTGCGAAACACCTCCAAAGATTACAGTCTGACGAATATTGGTGAATTTACCATATGAGGCAAAGCTCTCTTCTATTTGAATTGCCAATTCGCGTGTAGGAGTTAAAATTAAAGCTTTAATTTTTCTTCTTCCAGCTTCTGGTTTTTGGCTTTGCTGATACAATAATTGTAAAATAGGAATAGCAAACGCTGCGGTTTTACCAGTTCCGGTTTGAGCACAACCTAATAAATCTTGTCCTTTTAATAAAATGGGAATTGCTTGCTCTTGAATGGGTGTAGGTTTAACATAACCTTCGGCCTGAAGGGCCTTTAAAATGGGCTCAACTAAGTTAAGCTGATCAAATGTAGTCATAAAAAAATTGGGCAGAAATCGGCCCTCAAAAACAATTGATCTAAGCTACCTTCTCTGCAATGATTTCCTTTAAAATTATAGAAATCGTGCGGCAAAGATAGCCCAATCCTGCTATTAAACTAATTATGCTATAATTGTGATACATAAAATCTTTAAAACAGATGCTCAGCTTTTGGGAGAAAAATAGTTTTATTCACTACTCGCATATCATTATTGGCGCGGGAATTAGCGGCTTATCTCTGGCTTGCGAATTGGCAGAAAAAAATAAAAGCGCTCGTATATTAGTTTTAGAAAGAGGAATGCTTCCAACTGGCGCTTCTACTAAAAATGCAGGTTTTGCCTGCTTTGGCTCTTTAAGTGAAAACTGCTCCGACTTAAATCTAATGGGAGAAAATGCACTACTTCAATTGATAGAAGATCGTTATACTGGTTTGCAACTGTTAAGAAAACGCTTGGGCGATGAGGCCATTGGCTTTCAACAATTGGGTGGTCACGAATTGGTTTTTAAAAATCAAGAACAAGGTTTCTTAGAGCAATTAGATTCTATGAATTCACTCTTGTTTCCTTTGTTTAAAGAAAATTTATTCGGTTTGAACCAAAAGGTAGCGATAGAAAATGGTTTGAATGGAAGCCAATTATCAGCAGTTGTTTCCAATAGCTTGGAAGGACAAATTGATACGGGAAAAATGATGGATAGTCTTTGGAAATATGCGTCGCAATTGGGAATACGAATTCTCACAGGAGCAGAAGTAAAGGAAATTAATGAAAGCGAAACAGCTGTTACTGTTGAATTAACCAAACATAAATTTAGCGCAGATAAATTATTTATTTGTACCAATGCTTTTAGCAAATCACTCTTACCCAATTTAGATTTAAACCCTGGCAGAGGACAAGTTATCGCAACTTCCGTAATTCCCAACCTAAAAGTAAAAGGGACCTTCTTCTTTGATCAGGGATATTTTTATTTTAGAAACTTCCAAAACCGAATCATTTTTGGAGGTGGTAGAAATTTAGATTTTACTACTGAAGAGACTACGGCGTTTGGTTCAAACCGAACCATACTAAATACACTTGAAAGCTATTTGAAAGAATTTATATTGCCACAAACCAACTATAGCATAGAACATACTTGGAGTGGCATTATGGCCTTTGGCAACAACAAACAACCTTTGGTTCAAGCCCTCAGCAAAAGGCAATTTATAGGTATTAGGCTCAATGGAATGGGCGTGGCTTTGGGAAGCAAAATTGCTAAAGACTTGGTAAAACTCGCCGAAGAATAAGTTCTTATTTTTATAAAAAAATCGCCCATTAAAATTCTAGTTAAGAAATTCTAATGGGCAATTTTTTAGTTAATCTATTAATGAAACTCCATCCATTTCTTTGGGTTGAGCAATGCCCATCAAAGCCAAAGTTGTAGGAGCCAAATCAGCCAATTTACCCGATTTTATTGTGTGTTTTTTATTGGGTTCAATTAAAATCAAAGGCACATCATTGGTGGTATGCGCGGTATTTGGCGAACCATCTTCTTCATTAATCATGTATTCACCATTACCGTGATCTGCAGTTACTAATAAAGTATAGTTATTTTTTAAAGCAGCTTCCACTACCCTACCCAAACAATTATCTACTTTTTCTATAGCTATCATCTCTGCAGCCACAACGCCGGTATGACCAACCATATCTGGATTTGCAAAATTAACCACCATAAAATCGGCTTCGTTTTTGGCAATTTCATCCAAGGTAAATCCGCATACTTGCTCGGCACTCATTTCTGGTTGTAAATCGTAAGTAGCCACTTTTGGAGAAGGCGCCATATGCCTTGTTTCACCTACAAAAGGAGTTTCCTTTCCACCGCTAAAAAAGAAAGTCACATGCGGATATTTTTCTGTTTCTGCAATGCGTACTTGCTTTTTATTATGGGCTTCCAAAACTTCACCTAAGGTATGGTTCAACTCAATATCTGGAAATACAACCGAAACATTCTTATAGGTTTTATCGTATTCGGTTAAAGTAATATAATGAAGATTTAAGGCCTTCATTTCTTGTTCAGGAAAATCTTGTTGCGTAAGTGCCAAAGAAATCTCTCTGCCTCTATCGGTGCGGAAATTAAAGTTAATCACCACATCTCCTTCGTCTATTAAAGCAATTGGGTTTTGGTTTGAACCAACACAAATAATTGGTTTCATAAATTCATCTGTTTCATCAGCAGAATAACGTTGGCTAATGGTGTTAAAAACATCACTTGATTTTTCGCCAACACCCAATACCATGGCATCGTAAGCTAGTTTTACACGCTCCCATCTTTTGTCTCTATCCATGGCATAATATCGGCCTATAACGCTTGCCAATTTCCCTCCGGTTTGAACCAAATGTTGATTCAAATCTGTAAGGTATTGCAAACCACCTTTGGGATCAGTATCTCTTCCATCAGTGAAGGCGTGTACAAAAAAATTATCACAAGAATTGCTCTGCATAAAATCACATAAACCCTTCACATGATCGATGCTACTGTGCACACCACCATCGCTAACCAAACCTATTAAATGAATCTTTTTATTATTCTTTTTAGCAATTTCTATGGCATTCAATAAAACTGCATTTTGATTAACTGTTCCTTCTCTAAATGCTTTATTAATTAAAACCAATTGCTGGTAAACAACTCTGCCAGCGCCAATATTCATGTGTCCAACTTCTGAGTTTCCCATTTGTCCATCAGGCAATCCCACCCATTCGCCACAGGTGTGCAATTCAGAATTTGGGTAAGCACCAATTAATCTATCGAAGTTTGGTTTGTTGGCCATATTGATGGCATTTCCTTGGTAAGGTTTTCCATTTCCCCAACCATCTAGAATGAGTAGAATAACGCGATTTTCCATGGCTGCAAAAATATTCCTTTAATTAATAAAAATGGATTTTTATATTAGTGCCAGCAAATTTGGGTGTTATTCTATTGGCATGGTTTTTGGATTTACCGCATCGTAAACTTGCAATGAAGAAAATTATGAAAAAGATTCAATTGGTTTTTTTAGCCTTCTTATTCTTCCCCTTAGTTAGCCTTGCTGATCCATTTGATGATATAATGGCTGCAATGAAACTAGGCCAAACTAGCGGTATCACTAAGTTTTTTAGCAGCAATGTGGAGCTTACCTTATTAGAAAATGAAGGAATTTATAGCAAGCAACAAAGCGAGCAAATGCTTAAAAACTTTTTCTCTCAGCATCCACCAAAAAATGTAAACGTACAACACAAAGGTTCATCTGCGCAAGGCGCCAAATACGCTATTATTATATACGAAGCTGTAAACGGAAAATTTAGAACCTATATTTTCATGAAGGACAATGGAAATGGTCTTCAGGTAAATGAGTTTAGGATTGAGAGGGAGTAGGTCCATGGACCATAGACCTTAGTCCATAGTTTTTTTTGCCAAAGAAGCTAGAAATTGGTTTGGGACAAAGAACCAATTTTAATGAAAATGTTTTTTAGAGTTCAATTGAAATATTGACCTTTCCACCTAAACCTTTTTCAACAATATCAAACAAAGTTTTCAAAGTGAGGTTGCTACCATTGTTCTCAATTCTAGAGATGTATTCTCTTTTGCGGTCAACCAATTTGGCAAGTTCAGATTGTGTTAAGTGTTTGTCTTCTCTTGCTTTTCTTAGTAACAATCCAATTTTGAAACTTTCAAAATCTCTCTCTAAACCATCTCTACGATCAGTTCCCTCGATTCCGTAGACCTCATTCTTGATTTTTTTCCAACTTTTAGTTTCCATTTTCTTTTTCTTTTTGATCGTAATATTCAATCATTAACCTAAGCGCTTTTTCAATTTCATTCTTGGGTGTTTTTTGTGTCTTTTTCTGAAACCCATTGAGTAAAATAACTAGCTTATCATTATCAAAAAAGCAGAATACTCGCCAGATATTAGAACCTAATTGAATCCTAGCCTCATATAAACCATCTGTTCCAACTAAGAATTTCAAATAATTTGAAGGGACCCTTTCAAGCGTCTCAATAGCTTCAATTATCTTAAACACTTTATCCTGAACCTTTTGATGCTGAGATTTCAAAAAACTCTCAAAGTAATTTTTGAAAGCAATTACTTCTCTGACTTTCACAAAACAAAAGTAACTTATAAGTTACTAAAAGCAAAACTATTTTCATTTCCGGTGGTATTTAATTTACCATTAGCAACTTCAAGACAAAACTTGATTGCCTTAAATACTTTTGGAAGAAAGAATTTTATACAGCAACTGGAGCTTTAATAGCAGGGTGCGGATTATAATTTTCTAAAGCAAAATCTTCAAACTTAAAATCGAAAATGGATTTTATATCTGGATTCATTTTTAGGGTTGGATATGGGCGAGGGTCTCTACTTAACTGCAATTCTACTTGTTCAAAATGGTTGCTATAAATGTGTGCATCACCAAATGTATGTACAAAATCTCCCACTTGTAAATTACAAACTTGGGCAATCATATGGGTTAAAAATGCATAGCTGGCAATATTAAAAGGCACTCCCAAAAACATATCTGCACTTCTTTGGTACAGTTGGCAACTTAACTTTCCATCGGCAACATAAAATTGAAAAAACGCATGGCAAGGCATCAAAGCCATTTGTGGCAAATCGGCCACATTCCAAGCACTCACAATCATTCTTCTGCTATCTGGATTTTTCTTTATTGTTTCAATTACCTCACTCAATTGATCAATATGCTGTCCATTTGGTGCTGGCCAAGAACGCCATTGGTAGCCGTAAACCGGACCTAAATTTCCATCTTTATCGGCCCATTCATCCCAAATGGTTACACCATTATCAGTTAGGTATTTGGTATTTGTTTCACCTTTTATAAACCAAAGTAATTCGTGAAGAATAGATTTAAGGTGAACTTTCTTGGTTGTAATCATTGGGAAACCTTCGCTTAAATTAAACCTCAACTGTGCACCAAAAACACTCTTGGTTCCTGTTCCTGTGCGGTCTGATTTAAAAGTTCCTGTTTGGTAAATATGCTTTAAAAGTTCCTCGTATTGATTCATAACTCAAATATAAGTTTCAAGTTTACTAAGGTAAATCGAGGAGTTTTGTACTTGTTTTCAACAAGCAGATATATTCTTTTGGTTCAAACCGAACCTAAGAGGTGTATTTGAACATAGAATAAAACAACTAAAAAGCCATAATTCAACCCCTACCCACAAAGCAAAAAACTTCCCACTTTTTTTTGGAACTTTATACTATTTTTATGGCCAAAAGTAAGAACCATGAAAAATCATTTTAGTCGTTCCATTATTGCATTAAGTGCTCTTTTATTATTTTCTATCTCCGCATTTGCGCAAAAGAAAAAGGATAAAAACGCTTTGTGGATTGAGGAAAACACCACCATAACCTTCGCATGGGAGGGCAGTTACCAAGGAACTATACCTTGTGCAGATTGCGATGGAATCCAAACCTTAATAGAATTGCAAAAGGGAAATACCTATAAAATGAAGAGCAAATTTATAGGCAAAGATGCTCAGGTATTTGAGGATGAAGGAAGATTTTTATGGAAAAAAGAGGGCAACTATTTTGTAATGGTTAGCAATGCAAATCCTAACGACTCCATTTTTGCTTTGCTTTCTAAAGACCGTTTAACCCTATTGGACAAAAAAGGAAAACGCATTACAGGCTCTCAAGCAATTTTCTATATTTTAAATAAAGAGAACATAAGTTTAATGGGGAAATATTGGAAACTTATTGAACTTAATGGAAAGCCAATCCCAACAACTCCTAAATTAAATAAAGAACCTTTTATTAGATTAACCGCCGAAAGCTCTAGCTTTTCTGGAAGTGGAGGTTGCAATACCTTAATGGGTAAATTTGAACAAATGGGTGGAAACAAACTAAATTTTGGTGGAATTGCTACCACCATGATGGCTTGTGAAAATATGGAAACGGAAGACCAATTTAGGCTTGCTCTTGAAAGTACCGACCATTTTGTGATTAAAGGAGACAACCTAATTTTTGAAAATGCGCTTAACCAAGCTCAGGCCAAATTTGTTTTGGTTCTAATAAAGTAATTTGATAATTAAGAGTCACTCGACTCAAATGATTGGTTTTGTTAAATTTTACTAGCGCCAAATTTGCAAACCATGTAGGAATAGATATTTTTGCAAACGCTAAAAAATAAGGAAAATAATGGCTGAAGTAATTAATATGCCCAAGATGAGCGATACCATGACCGAAGGGGTTATTGTTTCGTGGCTGAAAAATGTGGGTGAGGAAGTGAAACCAGGAGATATCTTGGCAGAAGTGGAAACGGATAAAGCAACCATGGAATTGGAAAACTTTGTAAAAGGAACACTTTTGCATATTGGTATTCCTGCTGGAGGTTCTGTTCCAGTTGATGCATTGATAGCCATTGTTGGACAAAAAGGCGAAGACATTACCGCATTAATTTCTGGAGCAGCAGCACCAAAAGCTGCAGCAAGTGCACCTGAAGCACCTGCTCATGTGGATGCTCCAGTGGTTGAAGAAACACCTGTTGCCTCAGCATCAGATAATGGAAGAGTTAAGGCTTCTCCTTTGGCAAAATCTATTGCTAAAGAAAAAGGCATTGATTTAAACGCAGTTGCTGGTAGCGGCGATAATGGAAGAATAGTAAAGAAAGACATTGAGAATTTTGTGCCTGCTACAACAGCAAGTGCTAGCAAAGCTGCAGCACCTGTGAGTTTACCACAAATTGTTGCTCAAGAAAGTTATACTGAAGTTCCGGTTAGCCAAATGCGCAAAGCAATTGCTCGCAGATTGAGCGAAAGCAAACATACCGCTCCTCACTTTTACTTAACCATGTCGATTAATATGGATAAGGTAATTGCTGCCCGCAAGCAAATGAACGAATACAGCGAGGTAAAAATCTCTGTGAACGATATTATTATTAAAGCAGTTGCGGCTTCATTGCGCAAAAATCCAAATGCCAATTCATCTTGGCTAGGAGATAAAATTAGATACAACCAACACATAAATATAGGTGTTGCTGTTGCTATTGAGGATGGCTTAATAGTTCCTGTTGTAAAATTTGCAGATAATAAAAGCATCTCTCACATTAGTGCTGAAGTGAAGCAATTAGCAGATAAAGCCAAGAATAAGAAATTACAACCCAACGAATTTGAAGGAAATACGTTCACCATTTCTAACTTAGGAATGTTTGGAATAGATGAATTTACCGCCATTATCAATCCGCCAGATGCTTGTATCTTGGCAGTTGGTGCAGCAAAAGAAACTGTAGTAGCAGAAAACGGACAAATGAAAATTGCTCAAGTAATGAAAGTTACCTTAAGCTGCGATCACCGTGTGGTAGATGGAGCTGTGGGTTCTGCTTTCTTAGGCACTTTAAAAGATTTACTTGAGAATCCGGTGAAGATGTTGGTTTAAGAGGAGGCATCTGGCATCTGGCTCCTAGCATCTAGCTCATGGCATCTGGCTGTTGGCTGTTGGCCGAAGGCTAATAGCCTTCTTTTATTATTCTACTTAAGGCAAATTTACTATGGAAACAAATCTGCTAAAGGCTAATAGCTAAAGGCTAAAAGCTAATTTACTATGGAAACAAATCTGCTAAAGGCTAATAGCTAAAGGCTAAAAGCTAATTTACTATGGAAACAAATCTGCTAAAGGCCAAAAGCCAGGAGCTGAAGGCGGTTCTCGATTTAGGTACCAATACTTTTCATTTGCTAATTGCGGAGTTGAGTGAACATGGTTTTAGGGAAATTTTGCAGAAACAGATTCCAGTTAAAATTGGCGCGGGCGGCATAAACAATGGATTTCTAACACCGCAAGCTTGGGAAAGAGGCATCAATGCTATTCAAGAATTTTCTGAAATCATCCAATCCTATTCTATTCATTCAATTGTAGCTACGGGTACTTCAGCTATTAGAAATGCAAAAAATGGTTTGGATTTTTTGGCCGAAATTGAATCGCGTTTTGGCATAATTGTAAAAAGTATTTCTGGTGATACCGAGGCTTCCCTCATTTATTTGGGTGTTTCAAAATCCTTTGAATTTCCCAACGAACCAATTTTGGTAATGGATATTGGTGGTGGAAGTGTGGAATTTATTATTGGCATCCAAAACCAAATTCTTTGGAAGCAAAGTTTTGAAATTGGCGCAGCAAGATTGTTGGAAAAATTTCAACCATCAAATCCCATTCGTATTCTTCAAATCCAAGAGATAGAATCTTATTTAACAGCAATCCTAAATCCTTTAAAACTGGCTTTGGTTCAAACCGAAACTAAGTATAAAAAATTGGCTATTTTGGTGGGCTCTGCAGGTAGTTTTGAAACCTTATTGGATGTATTAAAATTAGATTTGAATATCGACTGCGAATCTCTTACACCCTTTGCACATCGAGTTTCTTTAGACGCTGCCGACAAGTTTTTTGACTGCATTATGGGTTCAAACAAAACAGAAAGAGAAAATTTAAAAGGGCTACTAGATTTTAGAGTAGACATGATTGTGGTAGCCACTTTGCTTATGCGTTTGGTTTTAAGAAATTTCGGTTTGAACCAACTCATAGCAAGTAATTATGCTTTGAAAGAAGGCTTATTGCTTTCAGAAAATCTATGATTTTCAAATTTACTAGCGTATAAAAATCGTTAAACTTTTCGATTGAGGATTAATTGTTTACTATTTTTCTTTCTCAATATTTTTAGTCGTTGTATCTTCGGCCCAATTATAAAAAAAACCAACGCACTATGCTAACTCTTCGTTCCAAAACCCTTGATACTGTGCAGAGTAGAAAGGCAATTACAGTAACCCCTCCATCTGTGAGAGTTTCTGAGTATTTTAATACCAATGTTTTTCACGATTCGGCCATGATGGAGTTTCTATCCAAAGAAGCTTACAAAGCAGTTTCGAATGCCATTAAAAATGGAGAAAAAATTGATCGCTCTATGGCGGATCAGGTTGCTGCAGGAATGAAAAACTGGGCAATTTCAAAAGGAGTTAGTCATTATACACATTGGTTTCAACCATTAACCGGCGCTACAGCCGAAAAACACGATTCATTTTTTGAACCTACGGAAGATGGTAGAGCGATAGAAAAATTTGCAGGTGGAGCTTTGGTTCAGCAAGAACCAGATGCATCTAGTTTCCCAAATGGTGGAATAAGAAACACCTTTGAAGCGCGCGGATATACCGCTTGGGATCCTTCATCTCCAGCATTTATTATGGAAGGTTTCAATGCAAAGACCTTATGTATTCCAACTATTTTTGTTTCCTATACAGGTGAAGCATTAGATTATAAAGCTCCTTTATTAAAGGCATTGCATGCTGTAGAAAAAGCAGTGGTAAATGTTTGCAGTAACTTTTTTGATAAAAACGTAACCAAAGCTTATGCCTCATTAGGTATTGAGCAAGAATATTTCTTGATAGACGAAGCCATGTGCGTTGCTCGTCCTGATTTAATGTTAACTGGTAGAACCTTGCTAGGTTTATCTCCAGAAAAAGGTCAGCAATTGGAGGATCATTATTTTGGTTCAATCCATCCTCGTGTTTACGATTTCATGGTAGATTTTGAAACAGAATGTTACAAATTAGGCATTCCGTTGAAAACTCGTCATAACGAAGTTGCACCCTCACAATACGAGTGTGCTCCTAATTTTGAAGAAGTAAATTTGGCTATTGACCACAACCAATTGTTGATGGACGTAATGGAAAAAGTTGCTTTGCGCCATAAATTCAAGGTTTTGTTGCATGAAAAACCATTTGCAGGAATTAATGGAAGTGGCAAGCATAACAATTGGAGTTTAATTACCAATACAGGCACCAATTTGTTGGCACCTACTCATAATCCATCAGAAAATTTACAGTTCTTAACCTTCTTTGTAAATGTAATTAAAGCTGTTCATGACCATGCAGACTTAATGCGTGGTTCAATTGCTAGTGCTGGTAACGAGCATAGATTGGGCGCTAATGAAGCACCTCCTGCTATTGTAAGTATTTTTATTGGTAGCCAAATGACAGAAGTTTTGGAGAGTTTATTAAACAATTCAACTTCTAAAAACGTAAGCAAAGCTGGTTCTATTAATGTGAAGAAAATTCCTGAAATTTTATTAGACAATACCGATAGAAACAGAACCTCACCATTTGCATTTACAGGTAATAAATTTGAATTTAGGGCAGTTGGATCAAGCGCAAACAGTGCTAATGCAATGATTGTATTGAATACAATTATGGCCGACCAATTGAATAAATTTAGTGCTGATACGCAAGCTTTAATAAAAAAAGGCAAGAAAAAAGAAGATGCCATTTTAGAAGTTTTGAAAGGCTATTACAAAGCGAGCAAGAAAATTTTGTTTGAAGGAAATGGCTACAGCGACGAATGGGTTAAGGAAGCAGCAAAAAGAGGTTTGAGCAATATTAAAAATGCACCAGAAGCCCTAAATGCATATATCAGCAAATCTAGCAAAGAGGTTTTTGTAAGAAATGAGATTTTTAACGAGGTAGAATTAAATGCTCGTTACGAAATTATGCAAGAATTGTATGTTAAGAAAATTGATATTGAAGCTAAATTACTTGCTCAATTAGCAACTAGTCATGTTATTCCTGCAGGTATTGCTTACCAAAGAAATTTGGCAGAAAATGTAAAAGCGATGAAGGATGCTGGTTTAAGTAAATCTGATACTGAAGTGCAGGTTAATTTAATTAAAGAATTGGCTGGCCATATAAAAATTATCAGTACTAATGTTGCAAAATTGCTTGAAGAATTAGATAAAGCACACCATTTAAGCAGCACCCACAAGAGTGCAATGGCTTTTAGTGGTAAAATAAAACCACTGTTTGAACCAATAAGAAATAGTAGTGATGCTCTTGAATTTATGGTAGATGACGAGCTTTGGAAGCTGCCTAAATACAGAGAAATGTTATTTGTTAAGTAAATAAAAAGGCGACTTCGGTCGCCTTTTTATTAATATTTTCAGTTTTTTTCATAAATTGTAACGGTAAAATAGCAAAATTTAATAAACTTGCATTAAATACGTTTGACCTGAAAACCCTATATTCATGAATAAAAGATACTTTTTGCTTTCCCTGCTGTTAAGTGTTTCTATGATGGCATTTATTTCATCTTGTGGCTCCAAAAAAGGATCCATAGTTGCTGCACGTGATGCTTTCCAGAAAAAAGAATATTTCATTTCTGGAGACAATTACCGTAAGGTGTATTCTAGCACCAAAAACAAACAAGAAAAAATAGAATCAGCCAACAAAGCTGCTGAGTGCTATTGGTTAATGAACGACATGAAGAATGCCGAAAATTGGTACCGCAAGGCAATTAAAATTGACAAAGGAAATACCGATAATCAATTGCGTTTAGCTAAAACTTTAAAGAACAATCAGAAATTTGAGGAGGCTATTGTTGAGTTTAAAGTCTACCAAAAAATGACCCCTGAAAATGGTGAAATGGTAGAACGCCAAATTAAAGGTTGTGAAAATGCCTTGAAATGGAAAAACGACAAAACTCGTTACCTTGTTGAAAATGTAAAGGGATTAAATACTCGTTGGGAGGATTTTGCTCCTCAATATTTCAAAAAAGACCAAATCTATTTTACCTCTGATAGAGAAAAAGGTGTAAGTGGAAATAAAATGTATGGCTGGACAGGCAATAGCTATACCGATTTGTATACCTCAACCTATAAAGTTGATAGAAAAAACAAGGATAATATCACTTACCAATTGCCTGTTTTAGTTGATAAAAACAAATTGAACGGACCATTGAATGATGGAGCAATTGCATTTGATAATAAGTTTAGAACTGCATATGTTACTCGTTGTAACTACGACAACAATTTAAAAGGAAAAAGCTGCCGTATTTATGTTTCAACTTTAACTGGTAGCGAATGGTCTGACCCAACTACTATAGGTTTTAGTACAGACTCATTTAATTGTGGCCAACCAACACTTACCAAGGACGATCAAATTATGTATTTTAGTTCTGATATGCCTGGTGGTTTTGGAGGAAAAGACATTTGGTATGTTACCTATAGCAAACGTGGAAAAACTTGGGGTGATCCGGTAAATTTAGGACCAATTGTGAATACTGAAGACGACGAAGTTTTCCCTTCCATACATGACGATGGAACTTTATATTTTGCATCTAATGGTCATGTAGGTTTAGGTGGAACAGATATTTTTATGACCACAGGTAGTGGAACAGATTGGAGCGAGCCTATTAATATGAAATCGCCAATCAATTCGCATGGCGATGATTTTGCCATCATTTTAGATAAGGATAAAGAAAGCGGTTATTTTAGTAGCAATAGAGATGGTGGTAAAGGACAAGATGATATTTACCGTTTTCATATGACACCATTGGTATTTACATTAAGTGGTGTAGTGCGTAATGCTAAAACAAAAGCTTTGATGCCAAACGCTACCATTACTATTACTTCAAGTAATGATACTGGTAAATTTGTTCTAAAAACTGATCAAGCAGGTTCATACAAACTTGTATTGAAAACTAAAACTGATTACGAATTATTTGCTTCTCGCCAAATGTTCTATGATAGTAAAACGGAAGAAAAAACCACTGTTGGTTTAGAAGTTTCAACTGATTTGGTTCAAGACTTTGAATTAGGATCTTTGGGATTAGAAACATTTACCTTACGCGGTATTCTTTACGATTTAGACCAGGCAACTATTCGTCCAGATGCAGCTAAAGTATTGGATTCACTAATTGTAGTATTGAACAAATACCCAAGTTTAAAAATTGAGTTAGGTTCTCATACGGATTGTAGAGCAGATTCATTATACAATATTGGCCTATCTCAAAGACGTGCTGATTCTGCTGTTGCTTATTTAATTACACATGGGGTTGATTCGGCTCGTTTGGTATCTGTAGGTTATGGTGAGAATATGTTAGAGGTAACTGAGTGTGCTTGTGAAGGACCAAATGAAAGAGAGCAAGGATTAAGATGTACAGAGGCTCAGCACCAATTAAACAGAAGAACAACTGTTAAAGTATTGGATATTTATTGGGAAAAACCAAAACCAATTGAAGCTGCTCCGGCACCAACTCCACAAAGAGGAACTCCAAGGCCACCAGCTGGAAGACCAGCACCAAGGAGATAAAATTATAAACTAATTAACTTCTTAAAGA
>JAIOYZ010000035.1 GCA_021740845.1 Bacteroidia bacterium | reverse complement strand
TTTAAAATTAGGTTCAAACCAATAAGCATTTGTAAAACAAAGGTTTAAGTAGAAGTACGTATGAGTGTACATTTACAATAGAACCATTTTTTTTGAGGTGGTACTAAAAGGATACTTCACTTATCTTAAAAGATTAAAATTAGCACTAATAGATTTAGGCTTGGGTTGATTTTTAAGGGTATAGTTGAAGATGGCAAGATAGGATTCAGCGGTTGCGCCTTCACCCTTCCAGCCTTCATTTATGGTGTTTGTTCTAAAGATCTCGAAACCCCGACCCCAGCGGGGTTGTATGTTTATAGGTAAATCATCCTAAAATATTATTTGACCCCGAAGGAGTCACATTTTTCTGACGCCATCATTTTTTCTACAAACATTTTTCCATCTGGGATAATTAGGGAAGAAGGTTTGTATTTCCGTTGGGAAAAAATGATCTATAGAGAATCCAATAGGCGGATAAAAACCATTATACTTAAAAAAGGAACATGGCATTAATTTTTCTGGCTCTTCCTCACCGTTAAATCACATAATTTAGAGGTATTAAGTAAATTGGTTTTATTTATTTATTTCAACAGATTTCAATGCAGTACTAGAAGAAGAATATTCTCTCAATATGTTGCTTTCTGTATTTTAGGATGAGGATGTTTTTTTTTTAATTTCCATAATTAAAAACATCCTTAAAACCCTTTCGAATGAAAGTTACCAAGGTTTTTTAGTCTTTAAAAACATGTTTATCCTGTAATTGATACCAAGGATACAGGTTCATTTCTCGTTTTTTGAATATTATCCATCGTTGGGTTCTATCTTCAAATTGTCCGCTGAATCCTTTAAACTTTCCGTGTTTTAAGTCGGATAGCGGCATAAACGGAGTTAAAAGCGTGTCTTTTCTGTTTTCATTATTTATAAGCAGAAATCTGATTTGGGGAGGTTTGCTCATGCTCGTTACACGCAAATTCATTTTGTTTGCCGAAATTTTCTTTTTAAACGACCAGTAAAAACGTGGGCAATCATTATACATATCAATCCTTTTTAAAGTAAATCCGCTAACTTTTGATTCAATTTGGATTAATTTTGAATCTAAAGGTGCTTTTACTAAAAAATCTAGGTTAAGTTTTACGCATTTACTTGCAACAATTTCATAGTAACTACTGCCATTTCTAATTACAATTTTAATCTTTACACCAGAAACAGGTGACCAGGTCCTTCCATTCTGACCATCACTTGAGTTGTATAATGACATTCGCTTTGAATCTGAACAGCTATCTAGAACCGGAACATAAATGGTTATTGGTTTGTTGAAATTACAATTTCCACTTTTGCTTCTTATGGAAATCATACCACCTGATATCAGTTGATTCTCGTTATTGCTCATAGTTTGCAGGTTCTGAGAAATTATATCATCAATACTCAGGGCTTCTATAATTTCCAAGTCACTTGAATCATTTAAATCGCAAGTACTACCTTTCAAAATTGTACCATTTTTTAGTACCAGCATCGTGTCGCCCCTTTTACAAGTATCTTTAGGTGCAGGTAAAGGTTTTGGAATTGGTTTAAATACCACAACAATTTCAACCCTGCGGTTACGGCTTTTTAGGTTTTCTGATGCGGAATCTCTTCCTGCCATATTTTCGCCGTAATAACTTCTTTTTATAATTTTTTCACTGATACCGGTTTCTTCAAACAAACCCTGTACTGTAGCAACTCGCCTATCAGAAAGTTTGATGTTGTAAAGACTATCGGCGTCGCTATCTGTATATCCCCTTAGAATTACAGATTTAACATGCTCAATATTTAAAGTATCTAGAATATCGTTGATTCGCTTACTTTCATTTTCATTTAGTTCATGTTTTGCTGAACCAAAATAGACACTCCACCTAATAAAATTTTCTTTCTCCTTAGTTTGATTCTGAACCTGAGCATAGGAATTAATAGAAGTTAAAAGTACGGTTACAAGAATTAGAATGTTTTTCATAGAGTAGATATTAAGGATGAAACAATGACTTCAAAATTGAATAAAAAATCAGATAGAAAAAGTGATTCACCATTTTGATTTGCTTTTTTTAACGGATTTTATTGAGGGTAAATTGCTATTTGAATTGATTTTCCCGATTAAGCAAGGCTATTTTGGAAGTTGAAATTTAAACTACCCTTCAAAAAATAGCATTTTATCAATCTTTAAAACCCTGCTGGGCTTATTCTGATTTTACGTCCTATTATGAAAAAAGAAAAAGCTCGCGAGTAAATATTACAAACCAGGTTTTATTCTAAATAAGCTTCAGATTGTATGGATTTGCAATTTATAGTACCTTATTAATAAAATTTGTTTTGAACCAAAAAGACCACAACAACTAAATACCTTCTATTTTTGGTAAACGCCTAAACTCTCCCTTGGAAGTAAACTTAATTTGCATCCCATTGTTTTTGGAGTTTGTAGCTCCTGTCTGGCTAAAATTATATTTGATTAATTTTGTCAGTATTTTTTTGGTTCAAACCGAAATTTGATTTAAATACTTGAATGCATTTGAAAATACTAGCTAATTAGTGTTTATTAACTGCTTGCAAGTGCTAATTGGAGGTATTCACAATCATTTGCTAGCAAAGGGAATAACAAGGCCAAATACATTATGTAAAATTAAGAAATTTGAGCAATTTGTTAATGTTGCTTGGTGCCAATTTCCCCTTTTTTCTTATCTGCTAATTTAGATTTTGGTCTAAAATCTTCATAATTTGTGGATAGAATGAAATGACTTTCAGTAAGTACATTGTTCAATGATTCTTGTCATTTTATTAGGTATAGCCTCTTTTTTATGTTTATTTTACCTTTACTTGCAGTAATTGCAACTTAAAAATGAAACCTATTTTTAAATTGAATAAATTTTCTTCCTTCAAAATCGTCTTTATTTATTCGGTTGTTAGCGGAATCTATATTTATTCTTCCGATTATTTTTTAAATTTTTTTATTAAAGACGTTGAAGTTCAAACTAAAGTTCAAACAATTAAGGGCTTTATTTTTATTGCTTTTACTAGCCTTATTTTGTACCAATTGGTAAAGCGCAATTTGGAAAACACAAGAGGCTATTATCAGCAATTATTGAACCTAAAAAGTGAATCTGAACAGCGTTTATTAATTTCTCAAAATGAGTACCGCTCCCTTTTCGACCACAGTCCACTTCCTAAATGGATTATAGATATTGAAACCTTAAGGTTTGTTTTGGTAAATGAGCCTGCTTGCTCCATTTATGGCTATTCACAGGAAGAATATCAAACCATGTCGTTACACGATCTTAGGCCTGAGGAAGACATTGCTGAAATGGAAGAATTATTTAAGGTTTCGTTGGCAAGTGAGAACTTTGTTGTTCCAAAAGTTATTAGGCATAGGAAGAAAAACGGCGAGATAATTCTAGTAAAAATTAAAACATCTCTTTTGATTTTTAATGGAAGAAATGTTAGACTTGCTTCTGCCATAGATATTACCGCTGAAATCAATGCACAAAACCAATTATTGGAGGCAAACTCTCGATTAAAAATTGCCAGCGAAATGGCGCATCTTGGGTATTGGCAAAACAATTTAGCTAGCAATGAAATAACTTGGTCGGATGAACTTTATACCATTTTTGGATTGGATAAAAACACCTTTTTACTTACTTTAGAAAATATAAAAAATTGTTACCATCCAGAGGATAGAAACCATATTGACTTGAACTATGCATTAAATACCGACAATGAATCCAATGCAGAAAGTGAACAGAGAATACTTACTGGGAAGGGTGAAGTGAAATGGATATTTGAGAAAATTTTTATCAGCAGAAATGAAATAGGTATCCCAATCAAATTGAAAGGTATTGTATTGGACATAACTAAAAGGAAACTGTATGAACAGGAACTTTTTGCAAGTAACGAACGCTTTAAATTATTGGCTAAAGCTACAATTGAGGCTATAATTGATTGGGATATTATCAATGACAAAGTAATTTGGGGAGATGGATTTCACACCATTTTTGGTTACGATTTGGCGCAATACAATAATTATTTGTGGTCGGAGAATATCCATCCAGAAGATAAGGATAGGATATTAGAAGAACTCAATGCTACTCTGAAAGACCCCAAGAGACTTTTTTTTAATGTAGAGTTTAGGTTTCTAAAGGCAAATAAAGACATTGTATTTGTGCAACATAGAGGAGTTTTTATCCGCGATAAAAATGGAATTGCTATTAGGGCATTAGCTGCAATGATTGATTTAACAGAAACCTTGGATAAGCTTCATAAAATTGAATTACAGAATAAAGCACTTAGAGAAATATCCTGGACGCAATCGCATATTGTTAGGGCGCCATTGGCAAATTTGATGGGATTATTGGCTTTACTAAAAGAAAATAACGGTAAAGAAATTAGCGACAAAGAATTGATTGAAATGATGGAAGTATCGGCCCATAATTTAGATTCCACCATTAGAGAAACGGTACTAAAAATTAACGAACTGGAGCGAAGAAATAAGTAAAGTTAGAATAATATTTGTTAGGTTTTCTACGAACTCGAAGGATATTTCTTTTACATCAATATCAGGTGTTCCGTATTACTTTTTAATAGAGGTAGCGACATGGTCCTTGGTTGTTTTGTGCCTCACTAGTGTTGTGTGGGTTACTTCCTTTCCTACTAGTTCAGCAAAACATTCGTTGTGCCCTTGAAAAATCTCCAGGAACATCTTTGGTTTTGGATCGTTCCTTCCTTGCAGAATTTCCTGAATATAATAAGGGGGTTATCTGTTTGTTATTTTCAATAGCCCACCTCTTGGCTTCAAATGTCTTTTCCAAAATGGTGTATAAGTAATAATTGAGTGTTGGTATTCATCTTTCGTTCGAGTTGACCTTTCGGTTCTTTGGTTCCATTTTTCAGGTAGACATTTCCTACCTATTGAAAATCTTTCTGATTTCCATCAACTGTAATCCTCTTGTAAATGGGATATGGTCTAGCTGGAGTCCCTTTTGGTTTTTTTAAAACAGAATTTTAAATGTTTTGGGCACCGTAGAAAAACGTTCTATCTCCACAATTCGGTTCAAGAATAGCCGACTTGTTATGAATATCGGGTATTTCTATCATAAAATAATCTACTGCCTTTTTGTAAAAGTAAAATAAATTGGTCCGATTTGATGTGAATTGGTTTTGAAATATTATGATTTGGTGCTGGTCGGTTTTCAAAAATAAATTGAAAATTTGGCCAAAATTTTTTTAAAAGTGTGCCCCAAAATGTGTTCGTTAAATAAAAAACCCTCGCAAACGTAGTGTTTACAAGGGTTGTTAGTGGTGTGGGAGGGAATCGAACCCCCGACACGAAGATTTTCTCCCGATATCTATCGGGATCTGCACTACCGAATGGGCAAAAAAAAGCCCAATAAAAATTGGGCTTTCTTAGTGGTGTGGGAGGGAATCGAACCCCCGACACGAAGATTTTCAGTCTTCTGCTCTACCGACTGAGCTACCGCACCTCCTTTGAATCTGCAAATGTATAAATACACCGTTAGTTTCAGGGAGTGCAAAAGTAAACTTATCTTTCATTTCTGCAAAAAAAAATCACAATATGGCTGCTTATCCTTTAAACTCCTTGTATTTGAGCATCTTTTAATTTTTATCGAATTCAAATTTTCAGGAAACTCCTTTTTGTTATTAACTACGTTTTGGTTCAAACCGAATTGCTTTTGAGACTAGAACCCAGCCGAAAATGTATTGCCTTAACATGCAGATAAACAATTATTAACAATTTCTTGTTGTAGTGTTGTAGTAGGAATTTTTTTTTCTAATACGTTTGGTGATAGTAATGAAGGGGAGCCTAAAATAGATTTAATTTTTTGTTCAGTTAAATTTACCCAACTAAAAAAACAGCAATGAATATTTTTACAAAATTTAAACTCTTTCTGATTCTGACGGTGGCAGCATTGTCTGTTCAGGCTCAGAGCTTTAATGTCACCTTTAGGGTAGACATGTCGCAATATGCGAACTTAAGCGATACCGTTTATGTGAACGGTACTTGGAATTCTTGGTGCGGAAGATGTACCCCAATGGTTAAACAAGGCACTTCCAATATTTGGGAAGCAGTTATTTCTGTTCCTTCTGGCAATCAAGAATACAAATTTACTGTTGGTGGATGGGATGCTCAAGAATCTTTGAATTCTAGTTTGCCATGTACTATTACAACAGGAGGTTTTACTAACAGAGCAATAAACGTTACAGCTGCAGCGGTATTGCCAACTGTATGCTGGAACTCTTGTTCGGCTTGTTCATCTTTACAACCTGTAAGTTTACCCGTTTACTTTGATAGCTTAAACGTTGATTATGGCTTAACAGATTTTGGTGGAAACGCCAGTGAAATTGCTGTTGACCCGGCTAACAGTTCTAATAAAGTTGTGAAGGTAACCAAATCTAATACAGCGGAATTATGGGCAGGTACTACTATTGGTGGTACTGTTGGGTTCTCATCTGCGATTCCTTTTGCAAGTAATGCAAACAGAATGAGCGTACGTGTTTATTCTCCTGATAGTGGCATTGCAATTCGTTTAAAGGTTGAAGATCCTGCAGATGCTGGAAAAAGTGTAGAAACAGAAGCTAGAACTACTACTTCTAACGCATGGGAAACTTTAGAATTTAATTTTGCTAGTCAGGCAAGCGGTACTGCTGCAATTAATTATACCTATACTTACAAAAAGGCTTCTATTTTCTTCAATTTTGGAACAACAGGTGCAACTGCTGGAACAAAGGTTTATTATTTTGATGACATGATGTTCTTGGCTCCAACTGCGCCTGTATTGAGCCAAATTGCTTTGCCAATTACTTTTGATTCGAGTATGGTAAACTATACCATGACAGACTTTGGCGGAAATACATCATCCGTTGTTGCTGATCCAATGAATTCTTCAAATAAAGTTGCAAAGGTTATTAAATCAAATTCTGCTGAATTATGGGCAGGAACAACAATGAGTACTCCAAGTGGATTAGCATTGGCTATACCATTTGTTTCTGGTTCAACCAAAATTAGCATTCGTGTTTATTCTCCTGATAGTGGAATTGCAGTTCGTGTAAAAGCAGAAGATCCTAATGATAATACAAAGAGTGTAGAAACTGAAACCATGACAACCACTAGCAATGCTTGGGAGGTAATGGAATTTAACTTCGCTAATCAAGCAAGTGGAACCGCAGCAATTAATTTTAGCTATACCTATAAAATGCTTTCAGTGTTTTTCAATTTTGGAACTACTGGAGCAACAGCTGGTGAGAAAACCTACTACTTTGATGATGTAATGTTCATGGGTGGTACAACACCTCCTCCGCCATCTAATCAAATTAAATTGCCAATTAACTTTGATTCTACTAATATCAATTATACTATGACAGACTTTGGTGGAAACTCATCTTCAGTTGTGGCTGATCCAATGAATTCTTCAAATAAAGTTGCTAAGGTAATTAAGTCAAATACCGCAGAATTATGGGCTGGTACAACTATGAGTAGCACACCAAGTGGATTGGCAATGGCAATTCCTTTTGTATCTGGTTCTACCAAACTTAGCATGCGTGTTTATTCACCTGATAGTGGCATTGCTGTTCGTTTAAAGGCAGAAGATCCTAATGACCCAACCAAGAGTGTTGAAACCGAAACTAAAACAACTACCAGCAATGCTTGGGAAATGATGGAGTTTAACTTTGCCAATCAAGCTAGCGGAACAGCAGCAATTAATTTTGGCTATACCTATAAAATGCTTTCTGTGTTTTTCAATTTTGGAACAACAGGATCAACAGCTGGTGAAAAGACATATTATTTTGATGATGTAGTATTTGGTGGTGGTTCAACGCCTCCTCCTCCTCCAACTAAAGTAAATGTTACATTTAATGTGGATACCAAAAACTTGCCATTGCAAGCAGGAGATACTGTAACCTTAAACGGTACATTTAATGGTTGGTGTGGTGCTTGTACTAAAATGACTAAGGTTACTGGTACTGATACTTGGACTGCTACTGTTGAATTGGATCCAAAGACAGAATATGAATTTAAGTATGTAATTGGAAACTGGGTTTCTCAAGAAACATTGAACCCTAGTTTAACTTGTACAAAAACTACAAGTGGATTTACTAATAGAGTTATTACTACAGATACTGTTAATGCAAACCTACCATTAACTTGTTGGGAACATTGCACTCCATGTCAAACAGGCGGAACAACTAAAACCTATGCAACTTTTAGAGTGGATATGCAAAAACAAGGTTTAGCATCTACCGATACAGTGACCTTAAATGGTAGCTTTAACAATTGGTGTGGTGCTTGTACTCCAATGACTAAAGTTGCAGGAACAGACGTTTGGATGGCAACAGTTTTATTGGATAAAGATTCTAGTTACGATTATAAATACGTTATTGGAAACTGGGCTTCTCAAGAAACTTTGAAAGAAGGAATGACTTGTACTACCACTAAATCAGGATTTACCAATAGAACTTTAATGGTAAATAAAACCAATGATACCCTTCCAGTAGTATGTTGGGAAAGTTGTGTTGATTGCCAAAACACAGCACCAAAAGCAAAAGTTACCTTTAAGGTGAATATGAAAAATTATGTTGGAGATTTAACTGCTGGAGTTACTTTAAATGGAACTTTCAATGGATGGTGTGGCAACTGTACTCCAATGACCTTAATTGGAAGCAATATATATGCGGTAACCCTTAATTTAGATACGGGTGCATATGAGTTTAAATATTCTATTGGAAACTGGGACGATCAAGAGCAATTTAGCCCATCTGATTTATGTACCAAAACCACTGGAACATTTACCAATAGATATATGGAAGTAACAAGCGAGCAAGACCTAACAATAGGAGCTTATTGCTGGAATACTTGTACTATTTGTGATGCAGTTGGTTTAACTGAACAAATGCTAAGTGCGGTTAAGTTATATCCTAATCCTGCAAGTGATAATTTGTTTATTGATTTTGGTCAGGTACCAACTTACGAATCTACTGTAGGTGTTTATTCTATTCTAGGCGAGCGTATTCTTACTAAAAACAGTTCTCGTAATTATTCTGGTAACGGTTTGAACCTAGATATTAGTGGTTTAAAACCGGGAGTTTATATTGTGAAAATAGAAATGAATCAGTCTGTGAAGACTTTGAAACTTCAGGTACAATAGTTTTTGGATAGTTTGTAAATGTGTGTGAAAAGCCGGACTTAGTTCCGGCTTTTCTTTTTTATAGCTTCGAGAGGTATTCTGTTAGATTGGTGCCATTTTCCAATTCCATTTTTTTACGGAGACGGTACCTACTAATTTCAACACCACGAACTGAAATATTGAGAATACTTGCAATTTCTTTAGTAGAAAGGTTCATTCGTAAATAGGCACACATCTTAATATCGTTTGCAGATAGTTGTGGGAATTTGTCTTTAAGTTCTAAAGTAAACTTATCATGGATATTATTGAAATACAATTCAAATTTTTCCCAATCTCTATCTATTAAAGTATCTTTTTCAATGTTCTTAATTAGCTCGTTGATTTCAGGTTTAATTTTTGGGTCGTTGCTAATGCTAGAAATGTGTTTCAGTTTATCTTTTATTGACAAAAGCATTTCACTCTTTTGAACAATATGCATGGTGGAAGAAGCTAGTTCTCTACCCTGATGGTCTAGTTCTACTTGCAGTTGCTGGTTTTTGAGTTCTATGAGTTCCTTTTCCTGACTCTCTTTTTCTTGTCTTAATTGTTCTGTTTGCCTTTTAAAATGATCGTCTTTTTGGGCAATTATTCTGGAGGCTTTTTTACGAACCAACATTTGAGGAAAGAAACCAATTAATAGTAAGATTAAAATGGCAATTAAGGAATAAACAAATTTTGCAAAGCCTGTCCAGTACCAGGGCGCTTTAACTACAATTTTTATTTTTGTTTCAGGCCCTTCCAATCCCATATAGCGAGCTTTTATGTGAAAGGTATAAGTTCCATAACTTAACCTGCTAAATTCTCTTGTAGGGGCAGATTTCCATGCCGACCAAGTTTTATCCCATCCTTCTAAGTAGCTTGAGAAACTGATGTCTTTAAAGAAATAGGCATTAGGAGAACTATAGGATAATTCTATGGACCTATCTTTTATAATAATCTGGCTATTATCGCCTCCAATATATCTGTAATAAATAGAATCCAAATTGCTTAGAGAGGCCACAGATGTAAGCAATACCTTTGGTTCAACCTGCTTGAAATCTTTAATTTGTTGTAGGTTTATATGAACAAATCCTGCTTCTACGCCAATAAATAAGTGGCCATCTGAACATTCTTTTAAGAACTCAAAGCCACCAACTAAATTTTGATCTAGCTTAGGTAATTGAATTTTTCCATAAGAATATTCAACGCCATTGTATTCTGGCTGGATGTACCCAATTTCGTTTCCACCCATCCACCAAGTTTTACTGTTTAGTCCAAAGAAAAGGCGGTTATAAACTCTATTAGAATCTAAAATACCTAGCATTGGTTCAGACCGAATAAACTTTTCTTCATCTGCTAAAAATTTATAAATGCCATTTTTGGTGCAAAAACTTAGCCCCATATTGGTATTAAAAACATAGTTTTCTGTTTCTGAAGGTAGACCCTCTTTTGTCCCATAAAGCTTCACTTGTTGGGCATTTAGAAGGTCCATGCTAAGGCCAATTTTATATATGCCTTTATATGGGTGGCCTACCCAGATGTTACCATTTTCGTCCTCCTCTAAAAACCTACTCGATTCTTTGAAACGGGAAATAGTGTTAAGTAAAACCAAACTTCCATTTTCCCATTTATACAAACACAATCCATTGTATGTGCCCATAATATAGTAGCCAGCTTGCCTTTTAAGGGCTATTAATTTCCAACAACCACGTGTATCAGAAATTCGTTTGGAGCTTGTACCATTTATCTCAAACAAGCCTTCGTGGTGGCTGGCAAAGAGTTTTCCATTAATTTCTTGAACCCACCAAACTTGCCCTTCTGTACCACTTACCAATTGAAATGAATTAGCAGAATTTTCTCCTTTTTTGCGGCAGTATAAACCATTATTGGTTCCAAAATAATTGTAGTTGCCAAACTCGGCCATGCAATATCCGGTACCTTTTAATAAGCCATCTGGAAGTAAAGAACCAAAGGGATAGTTTAACCTAAGAAGGTCAATTCCATTATCAAGGCCAAGCCAAATATTATTGTTTTGATCTTTGAATAAAGAAAGCACATTATTGTTTTGAAGCCCATCTTTAATACTTATAGAGTTAATGATGTTTCCGCTTGAATCAACAAAGAACACCCCAGCCCTATTGGTACCAAGAACATAGTATTTTCCATAAGAAATAGCTCGGTAAATGCGGGTATCTTTTAAAATTTGGTCTGAACCAAAAGGCTTTTCAATTTGTTTGTCCTTTAGCAGATAGATACCGTTTTTAAAGGTAGTGATAAAGAAATTAGAATCGCCATAAGGAAGAATGGAGGAAATGTCCAATTTTGTATTTAGGATTAAAGGGACAAATTGGTTGTCAATAAATTGGTAAATACTTCCCAATTCATTGGTTACCAAAATTTGGCTTCCTATTTTATACATATTCTCCAAAAGGGCATCAGATGGCTTTGCTACCTCAATTTTGTTGCCGTCGTAAATAAATATTTGGCGACTTGTTTGAAAAAAAATTCTATTGTCTTTTTCTTCAATTCCCCATACATCTTCAAAGCCAATACTGGTTTTGGGAAGCAAAGTTTCTAGGGAGCTAAATACTAAATCCCCATTGGCTTTAAATGAAAAATAGCCCAATTCGTTTTGGCCGCCTGCATAAATTCTATGGGTAGATTTTTGAAAATAGATAGAGCGCAAGATGGTTTTCTTTGGCATTGGGAAGTTTTGAAATTGCTTCCCGTCGAATAGTAATAAACCATTGTTATTTGCAAAGAAGATTAATCCATTATCCCCTTCGCAGATATCCCATGTTTGGGTACCTCCACTATAAACCTGTTTGGTATAATTTTTAACAAAAGGCGCATACGAAATATTTTGTGCCTTAAGAAAAGGCATAAAAACAAACAGCTTACAAAAGACAATAATTGATAGTAGTAGTATTCTTTTTTTCATAAAAAGGGTCCCGAATAATACGAAATACAAAAACAACAACCAAGTAATAATTTATTTGTTTTCAGTTACTTGAGATTTTTTGTAGTAGTGATGATGTAAGAAGGAAATGGCTTGAAGTAGGTGAGTTGGGTTTTGAAATGATGATATTTAGCTTACTTGTATAGAGATTTACAAAATAATCATGCGCCCTTGAAAACACTTTACAAATTTATTTTCTCGCTTGGCTTTGTGGCTTTTGGGTTATTTGGTGTTTCAACTTTGAAAGCACAAGACTTAGAAACCGATTCAAGCTACGACTATAGGCCCATAAGTACTGGCCCTAGCGGGATTTTACCTCTCAAGAAATTGAATGTGAGTGGGTATTACCGATTTTTTGGAATCAACAGAAACTTGGAGCAAGATTTTGTTGTTATTCCTGGCAATCCATATGCAAGCGCACCGGCCTATGTTCTTGGAACAGGCGATGTTTACAGAGATCCACCGATGATGCTATTAAATTTATCGGTTCAGCCCACCTCTAAAACCTTTATTGGAATGGACTATGCCCTTTACCACAATTTTAGTGGTCAGCCAGGTAATAGTCCAATGAATTTAAATTTAGGAATTAACCTAACAGGAAGTATACAAACAGATATAGGAAAGTATACTGCACATATGGGCGGGATAAATTGGGTAGATGTGAGCGGAATGGTATTTAGTAGTTTTATTGGATACCAAAGATACAGCATTTACGAAAGATGGCCTTGGGAAGGAAATGCCATTACCTACGACCGTGCAAGTAATTACCATGAGTACGGAAATATTAGCAGGGATATGCGTTTTGGAATGCAACCTTTTAAAGGACTTTTAGTTGATGGACAAGAATTACCAGGAAATTTATCTTTTCGCTTTTTGTATGGAACTACTCCCGCACAAGCAATAACCACCAATAGAATTCCATCTTATACTTTGGGTGGTAAAGTTGTAAAGAAATTTAAGAACCAAAGCATAAGTTTTAATCTCATGGATTATAAACTCTTTGTTGATTCTATAGCTATAGAACAAGCCGGAATTCAATTGCACACCTTTGCTTACGACCTCACTTATAAGGGAATTGTAGTAGCAGCCGAATTTGGCAGAGGTCAATTGTATTCGCAAGTGCAAAAGGATGGTTGGGGACAAGCAGGAAGAATTAGCATTAAAACCCCAAAGAAACTTACTTGGGCTCCAATTGAAGTAGAAGCCTTTTATTTGAGTCCGCAGTTTGTAAACTTTTATGGCAATTTCTTAAGTTTTAATACGGCTTTTGTAAGCACTGCATCATTGAACCAAACTGGCTCTACACTGGGTGGTAGTGGCGGTATCAGTAACTTTTCTGGCTCTATAACAGATGTTGGCCAAGTTAGTAATAACCGCAAAGGTTTTAGTGTAAATGCATGGTTTGATTTAGGCAAAACAACCAAGCTAAATGTGGGCAATATGAGCTCGATGGAAATTCAATCTTTGAGCAGCAACCTTGCGTTTGGACATAAAATAAACGCATTGCCTCTTTCTAGGTTTGCTCCTTTTACCAATAATATTGGTGTTTACAATAATTGGACATCCTATTTCAGGGGCTTCTCTCAAACCATGTCGATTATAGACACCAATGAAGTGGGCAAGCCAAAAAGTTTATTGGGCTTCAATATGCTTCAAGTGCAGTTGAAGCAAAAAGTGAATTTCCCTTACCTTCCTTTTTATATCAATTATGTTGGCTCGTTTGGTTCAGCCCAAAACCAATTTAGTGTATTACCGGAGTTTGGCAATAAAGCTTATTTGAGAACATTTTACCACGAGTTGGATGCCATTTTTATGCTGAGTAAAAAGATGAGTTTTATTACCACTTATGGTAAAGAGTTTATCAAAGGAAACAATCAAATGAATAGGGGTGATAATGCAGATGGAGTATTAGGTAGCATTGCCAACGACCCAGTGAATCAAGAAGGAAGCTTGTTTGGTTTAGGATTAGACCTTAGCATCTCCAAAAACACCAATTTATACATTCGCAGAAGATGGTTTACCCAAACCGATAAGAGCTTTGTTTTGGATCAAATCAAAGGAACGGAAACCACCATTGAACTTAAATTATTCTTTTAAACATGAAAGCAATTTTTACCTATAGTATTCTTGGATTTCTTTGCCTTCCTCTGGGCGTTTTGGCTCAGGATAAGAAGGTTGATTTTTTTGGTTCAGGCCGATTTAGCCTTAACAATAGCAACCTAAGTGGAAAATTAATTGAAACAGATACCACTACTGCTAGAAAGCAAATGACAGGCTATTCTTTGTTTGATTTGGGCTTTCATATTAGGCCAAATGAAGAGACCGAAATTAAAGCCATTACGCGTGTTAGCAATGATATCAACGGGTTTTGGGGTGCAGGCATTACCTTTTATTTGCGTGAATTGTATTTGCGTGGATTAATGTTTAAACGCATCCGTTATCAAGTTGGTGATTTAAACACCAAAATGACGCCTTATACTTTGTATAATCCAGAAGGGGAATTGTATAAAAACAACCCATTGGCATTTAACACTTTTACGGAAGTAATTAATTACGATAAATTTTACGGAACCAACTCTTGGCGCCAGCAAGGTGCAACTGCGGATATGGGTTTTGATTTTGATAAATTAATTGATCATTTGCATGTAAAGGGCTTGATTACTAAAAATCGCCAAACGGATTATTTTAGCACGCCCGACCGTTTATTGGCGGGAGCAACAGTAGAGGCGAAGGCTTTTAAGCAACTTACTTTATCTTATAATTTAACCTCAGTATTTGATGTAAAACAATCGGCCATGTTTTCTGATGCACAGTTTAAAAACAAGGTGCATAGTTTTGGTGCAAGTGAGAAAATCGCTTTAGCTGGATTGGATTTAAACCTTTTGGCAGAATTTGGAAAATCAACTGCTAGTTACGAAGGTGTTGCCAATGTGCCAACCATACCTGATGGTAGCTTTTTAGACGCTGGTTTTGCATTGAATAACAAACTAAATACTTGGCAAATCTCTGCCTCTTACCGCAGTGTTGAAACAAGCTTTAGAAGCATGGGAGCACAAAGTAGAAGAGTAGATTATAGCAATCTTTCTACAGAGTATCCTTACTATACTAACAGAGAGTCGCAAAGACCAGTTACAATTTTAGAGGTATTAACAGACGAAGCGTATTACAATATGTTTTTGAGTCCGGGTTTGAAAAATTATAACCCCGCTTACGAAAACATGTTGCCATATGGAAAAGCAACACCAAACAGACAAGGTGGAGAAGTGAAATTGGGATGGAATACTAGTAATAAGCAATTATTAAAACTAGGAGCAGACGCCGCAGTTTACAATGAAATTACAGGACAAGGAACTACCAATCTGCGTAGCTTTACCAATATAGAATTTTATGCTGATTTGGGCTTGAACGAACTTTATAAAGGAAAGAAAAAATTACATGTTGGAGCCTACATGCGTAATCAGAATACGCAGCGCTCTGGCAACGAAGGAATCGATAAAATTTCTTTGAAGAGCACACAGGTAAAATTAGGTGTGGAATATGAAATAATTCCTAAGTTAGAATTTCAGGTGGCAGCTATTTTACTTCAAGCCAGTGGAAATGAATACATCGCTGAGCGCAATGGATATAATGAAATAACTTTTTATAATGCCTTTAAAGCAGATTTAAATGAAACCCTATTATTAGGAGGTATCAATTATCAATTTAGCAAGAACAATTGTTTAAAGCTTCAGTTTCATCAAATGAATTGGGACAATCAACTGTTGCCTAATAACCAGTATAAAATTAACCGATTTGCCGTTTTGTATAATTTATTTTTCTAGACCAACATGAACAAAAATACATTTCTATATATTTCCATTCTTGCCTTGTTTACCATGGCTGGGTGTAAGAAAGACAGCAAAGTTGAAGGACCAGAATTGGTTGATATTTTTGGCGATTTTCAAATTATGGAACCGCTTAAAGGTTCTGCTAGCACAGCAGATTTTGCAGCGGGTGATGTAATTTATTACCACGCAAAATTATCTATTCGCACCAATTGGACGGTAGAAGTTATTGGTTTAAATAGTGGCGCTAGAAAAACGTTTACGGGCAACGACAAAGATTTTAGTTTGAACCAATTGGCTTGGAACGGAACCATAACCTTTGCGCCTTTCTTTCGCAAAAATGAACCTTGTGTTGCTCGCATGACATTTGCTAATTATCCCGATACTTTGTATTCTGATACCTTAACAATTACTGCAGTAAGGCCAACTCCAGAAGTAGATATTTTGATTGATGATTTTGAAAGTACCATCAAGCCTTATAATACATTTACTGAGGGCCAGCAAGCATTTAACGGAACATCCGTAAACTACCAAGGAGTTTCGCCAGCAGAAAAAACAAGATTCTATGTATTAGCCGGAAACCATGGTCCTACCGCAAGTTTATTTTTATGCGGTATGAACCTAACGTCCAAAATAAGTATGGGCACTGAGGAAAATTATTATCAGTTTGCAACTGATAATCCAAGCAAGGTTTATTTTAATGCCTTTATTTATGGATGGGGAGATAATAAAGCAGAGCTGAGCATAGAATTTCAAGAAGACGATAACAAAGATGGTGTTTATCAACCTGCTGAAGAAGGCGCTTATACCTATCGTATTCCTATCAATTGGACGGGTTGGAAATTAGTAAGTTTCTCTTATGCCGATACTAAAATATCTACTTCGGGAGGCTTTGGAAATGTTGATAGAACTGGCAAGAAAGATTTGGATAGAATTATTGCTACCCAATATTTATTGTTGGCTCAAGCCGGCACATCTGGAAACACCAAAGTAGGAATTGATTTTGCCTCGTTTACGTATAATTCACCATTTCAACCCTAATGAAAAAGCAGCATTTATTTGTGTTCCTTTTTATTTTGCTAGTGAGTGCATGCGGAATTCATATGCATACCACCGAGCTAGTAGATGAATGGGGAAACACCTATGCCAATGATGGTAAAAAGGAATTTCAGGATAGAGATATTTACAAAGACCAAACTGTTGATGTTTGGGGTTTGGAGCAAACCGATTGCAAAAATTTTAGACGCGTAGATAGCTTGTCACACTCAGGTAAATCGTGTTTGAGTATTGAGTGGAATAGAAGCGGAACTTGCCCTTGGGTTGGATTTGGTATTGGCTGGAATGGCTATGCCGCTAAAGATTTGAGCGATGTGATGAATACTGGAAGCATAGATTTTTATTTGCGTGCAAAAGAGGGAAAGCAATTTATTCCTACACTTATTTTTCTTCTTGAAGATTATAGTGGAGTACAAACGGCAACGGTGTTGAAGGCAAAACAATTATCGCATTATCCAATAGATGAAGAGTGGCAGAAAGTAAGTATTCCATTGCAAGAGTTTTTAAAGGCATCTGCACCACTAGGTGATTTTAGTAATATCAAAAGTTTAAATGTTGAATGCCAAGGTGCCGGTGCCTATTTTATAGATGATATTACAATTGGTGGTGCTAGAATTGGTAAAGGAGTAAAACTTAAAAAAGGAGAGGCCATCACCAAAAATTTTCCAGCTACTATTTTTCACGATCAACTAAATGTTGGTTGGGGATTGGGAAGTTTTCCAGGCAGAGAAATCACCATTGATTCTGAAAAATATTTTGCAGGGAATGCTGCATTACACCTAAAATGGAATCAAAAAGAAATGGGTCAAGGTAACCGCGAAATGGGATTTAATTGGGAACATTGGCAAGCTATTTCTTTTGCAGACTCATTAAAAAATTATGCCTTGCAAATGTATATTGAGCCTAGCGGTTTGAACCAATTGGAGAATCTAAAAATTGGATTTGAATCGTATGCAGGAGGCACTGTATTTGTTCCGTTGGCAGAAAAATATTTGAAGAAAGCCAGTCAAAAAGAGGGATGGAAATTGGTTCAAATACCACTTTCTGATTTTGATTTTAGCAAAGGCGGATTTGACATCAAACGATTTAAACAATTGATGTTACAATTCTCTGGAAATGGCGAAATGTGGATTGACGAAATTACTTTAATTGAAATTGCAAAAAATGAATAAGATACTACTTGTACTTATAGTGATGTTTGGATTATGGCAATGTAATTCCAACACCAAAACAGATTCAAAGAGCAAGGCAAAACAGTTGTTGAGCCAAATGACTTTAGAGGAAAAAGCTGGGCAAATGACGCAGCTTACCATTGAAATGATTTCGCAATTTAAGGACGAAACTATTGTGGAACCACATGCCTTAGATACTGCAAAACTTAGAAATGTAATTGTAAATTTAGGGGTAGGTTCAATCCTTAATGTGGGCGGACACACCTATACACTTTCCCATTGGACAGAAATTCAAAATGCCATTCATGCATATGAAAAGGAAAGCAGATTACAAGTTCCTGTTTTGTATGGAATTGATGCCATACATGGAGCCAATTATACTGTAGGTTCTACTTTGTATCCGCAGCAATTGGCATTGGCCGCATCTTTTAATACAGATATGGCTTATCAAATGGCCAATATGGTAGCATCCGATGTAAGAGCAAGTGGTATTCCTTGGAATTTTTCACCTGTTTTGGATGTGGGTAGAAACCCAAAATGGCCGCGTTTCTGGGAAACTTTTGGAGAAGATCCTTACTTGGTTTCCCAAATGGGGGTAGCAATGGTTAATGGTTACCAAGCTCCAGTTGGCGATAATAGAGCAGGTGTAGCAGCTTGTTTAAAACACTATGTTGGTTATAGCAATCCAGTAAATGGACATGATAGAACGCCGGCTTATATTCCAGAAAAACAGTTGCGTGAAATCTATTTGTTACCTTTTGCTAAAGCCATTCAAGCAGGTGCAAAAACAATTATGATAAACTCATCTGAGGTAAATGGTGAACCCGTTCATGCGAGTACGTTTTTATTAAAAACTATTCTACGCGATGAATTGCATTTTGAAGGAATAACCGTTACGGATTGGGAAGACATAAAGAACTTGTGTGATAGACATAAAGTGGCTGCTACTTATAAAGAAGCCGTTGCTTTGGCAATCAATGCTGGAATAGATTTGGCCATGGTTCCTTTGGATTTAGATTTTACTAAATACCTTATTGAAAATGTAAAAGAAGGTAAAATTAAAGAGCAAAGAATTGATGAAGCTGTATTGCGCATTCTAGCCTTAAAAGAAGAGTTGGGTCTGTTTGAACCAAGCGCCAATAAAATGGGAAGCTATGTTGCACCTGGCTCTGAAGAAAGCAAAAGATTAAGTTACGAATTAGCAACTCAAAGCATTGTTTTATTGCAAAATAAACAACAAGCATTGCCACTTGCCGAAACAGAAAAGATTTTGGTAACGGGTCCAAATGCAAATTATATAAATGCTTTAAATGGCGGTTGGACGCATACTTGGCAAGGAAGAGATACAAATTATAATAGCAAGGTTGCAACGGTTTACCAAGCTTTAAAAATGCGTTCTGTAGAAGGTATGGTTAAGTATCTTGGAGGAAATACTTATACAGAACATTTAGCCAAACAAGATTTGCTAAGTGCTGCCAATGGAATTAATACAGTAGTTTTATGTTTGGGTGAAGATACCTATACTGAAAAACCGGGTGATATTGATGATTTGGATTTGAGCAGTGCGCAGCAAGAATTGATTAAAATTTACAAAGAAGCGGGTAAGAAAGTAATCGTAGTTTTATTGGAAGGTAGACCAAGAACTTTTGCCACTACAGCTTCTCTTTGTGATGCTATTGTTTTTGCCGGTTTACCTGGCGATAATGGTGGTATGGCCTTGGCAGATTTGTTAAAAGGAAGCATAAATTTTAGTGCTAAACTTCCTTTCACATTTCCTCGTTTGCCTGGCATTCATAAAACCTATGATTGTAAGTACACAGAAACCCTTAACAACGATTTTAAACCTCTTGGCTTTACTCCTTTATTTGAGTTTGGTTCAGGCATAAGCTATACCCAATTTACTTATTTGGGAATTGAGCTAATGAGCAAAGAAGCCAAAACAACAGATAGCGTTGAGGTAAAGGTGAAACTAGAAAACTCTGGCGATAGAGAAGGAACTGAAATTGTGTTGTTATATAGCAGTGATATGTATGCCAGCATTACGCCTTCTATAAAGCGTTTGCGCGCATTTAAAAGAGTTGTTTTGAAGCCAAAAGAAATTCAAGAAGTTCATTTCAAATTAGCCGTTTCGGAATTGGCATTTGTGGGATTGAACAATCAATTTATAGTTGAACCGGGCAAGTTTATTTTTAGCACAACTTCGGTTCAAGATACCTTAAACATTACTCCATGAAAAAATTAATACAGATACTGTTTGTTCTTTTCGTTTTGAACCAAGTTTCGAGCAGCCAGGCGCAAGAGTTTTTGCGTTGGAGTGAAGAATTTAATGGTACAACTTTGGATACCAATAATTGGGAATACCAAATAGGTGATGGCTGTCCCGACCTTTGTGGTTGGGGAAATGCGGAGGTACAATCGTATCAGAAAAAGGCGGTGACAGTAGAAGGTGGATTGCTAAAAATAAAGGCAACGAAAGAAAAAACGGGTAATTCGGATTACAGCTCTGGAAGATTAAGAAGCTTAAACAAATTTGATTTTGCTTCGGGAAGAGTTGAGGTTAGAGCTAGAATTCCAGAAGGAAAGGGATATTGGCCCGCAGTTTGGTTTTTGCCAAGTGAATTTTATTACGGAAACTGGCCTTTGAGTGGCGAAATTGATTTGTTAGAAGGTAAAGGACAAGAACCTAAGAACAATTATGGAACTATTCATTATGGTGCCTACTCTCCTAATAACAGGTATTCTGGCGCTACATACACCTTATCAAATGGGTCCTTTACATCCGACTTCCATACCTTTACTTTGCTTTGGAAAAAAGACACCTTGCAATGGTTGGTAGATGGGGTTTTATTTAGTACCAAAACACGCAGTACCACAGTAGATTTTTGGTGGCCCTTTGATCGTAATTTTCATTGTTTGGTGAATTTGGCTGTGGGTGGAAATTTCTTAGGTTATCCAGATGCATCTACACCAGATACAGCCACCTTGCAAGTAGATTATATTCGCGTTTACCAAAGTTTGGATCAGCTATTTTTAAGTGGACCAAATTCTGTTTTGCGATTAGACAAAAACCAAAAGTTTTACACTCAAAATTTAACAGGAGCCAGCTATGTTTGGGAAGTTCCTGCAGATGCAACTATAGTATCTGGGCAAGGTACTTCGGAGGTGAAAGTAAATTGGGGTTTGCATAATGACAACATTTCTGTAAACATCACTTACCAAGGAAATACGAGTAAGTTAAGCAAGTTTGTTCCTGCACTACCAGATACTTGTGAAGGTGAAATTGATAATGTAGAAACCTTAAGAACAATTTATTGGGTAGGCGGAAATGGAACCTATAAAGCTGGCATTACCAATCCTTCTAAAGATGCTGTTAATGGAAGCAATTCTTGCAACAGATATTATAGAAACGGAGGTGTAACTTATGATGCATTGGTGTTAAAATCCGAGATTTTGAAAAACGCTTTGCCTTTTGAACAAGGTAAATTGGTATTAAAAATGAAGCTGTATACTACGGCTCCAATTGGCACAGAAATTAATTTAAACATGGAAAACCGCAGTTTATCTGCTGCTGATTATCCATCGGGAAGACGCTGTGTTTTACAAGCCAAAACAAAAAAAACCAGAGAATGGGAAGAACTTACTTTTAGTTTAATATTACGTCCCGACCTAAGTACACCAGAAGGAAGCATAGACCAATTGGTTATGTTATTTGCTCCTAACACATCAAACTCGGATGTGTATTTCTTTGATGATTTTGCCTTGTTGGAAACACCATGCAAAGAATTGGCAAATGGCGTAAATGAGTTGAACCAAGGCTTTGAAAAAATAGAAATATTTCCAAACCCCTTTCAAGAAACTATTTCTTATAAAGGAACTTGGGAGCCTAAAGAAATTTACTTATATAATTTAGCCGGAGTAGAATTGCTTTCGGTTCAAAACTTCAATCAATTAAATGCAGTGCTGCCAAATGTTATACAAGGAACTTATGTTCTTAGATTAAGCGATGGCAAGCAGCTTGCGCATATCAAAATTGTTAAAATTTATTAATACCATGAAGTCAGTTTTTGCAATCTTATTTTGTTCTTTTTTCTTTCTGGCTGAACCAATTTTTGCGCAAGTAAAGAAGGTAGAAGTGGTTCAAAATTCTCTTGGAACCTATACGCTTTTGAGAGATGGAAAACCGTATTATGTTAATGGTGCAGGCGGTGATGCATTTATGGATAAAACGGTTTCTTGTGGCGGAAATTCTATTCGTTTGTGGGGAGCAGAAAATGCACAAGCTGTTTTGGATGATGCCGAGAAGAAAGGCTTAACTGTAATGTTAGGATTGTGGATGCCACCTGAACGCCATGGTTTTGATTATAGCGATTCGTGGGCAGTAAAAGATCAATTGGAGCAATTTCGTTCGGTAGTAAATAGGTTTAAAAATCACCCAGCTTTGTTGTTATGGGGTGTAGGCAATGAAGTAGATTTGGCCTATACAGATTTTAGTGTTTGGGCGGCAGTGCAGGGCATTGCGGCAATGATTCATGAAGAAGATAAAAACCATCCAACCTGTGTGGTTACAGCAGGTATTGATGCACCAGAAGTTCAATTGATAAAAGAAACGTGCAAAGACATTGATATTTTAGGTGTAAATACTTACGGAGATTTACCTGCTTTGCCACAAAAAATAAGACTCTTTGGTTGGGAAAAACCTTATTTGGTTACCGAGTGGGGTCCTAACGGACATTGGGAAGTTGCAAAATGTTCTTGGGGTGCAGCAATTGAACAAACCTCTAAAGAAAAAGCCATTACTTATAGAGATAGGTATGTAAATTATATCCGTAAAGACAGCAGCATGTGTTTGGGTTCTTATGTTTTCTTATGGGGGCAAAAACAAGAAACCACGCCTACTTGGTATGGTGTTTTTGTAGATGGAAAATCTACCGAAGCGGTGAATGTATTGCAAGAAGTTTGGAGCGGTGTAAAGCCAAAAAACTGGGCGCCTCAAATAACAGCATTTGAGTTGGATCAAACCAAACCAGAAAGTAGTTTTATGTGCAGAAAAGGGGCCGCTATTTCTGTAAATCTAAAAGTTATTTCCGACCAATTAGAAAGTTTAAAATACCATTGGGAAATATTGCCAGAGAGCGAGTTTACCAAATCTGGTGGTGATGCGGAGCTGAAGCCAGAAGCAATTTCTGTGAATATGAAAGGAAATGCCAGTTCTGGTTATTCGTTTAAAGCGCCATTTCAAAAAGGAGCTTATCGCCTGTTTGTTTATATCTCCGATACGCACGAGCAAGTGGCTTGTGCCAATTTTCCTTTCTGGGTAAAATAGGTTTGGTTCAAACCGAATTGCCTTTTTTTGAGCACCTTTTTTACTAATTTTTTGCATGGTTTTATAGCTTTGGTTTGACCCAAGAATTCAACTTGCTATTTGGTGGTTTAATAAAAGGTGATAAAAATCATGCTGTAAAATTCTGAATACAAATAGATTGTGTGATAAAAATCACGAGGTACTTTCCTTTAAAATAATATCTTTGAGTTAGAAAATGAAAAGCAAAATTCTTAAATTTGGTTTGGTTTGCGTATTATGCATTTCATTGGTTACTGGCTTGGTTTTACTAATTGAACACTATTTTAAAAAATAATACTTATGAAAAAAAACATGAATAATACCGATCGCATAGTGCGTGTGGTATTGGCAATTTTATTTGCGGCACTTTATTTTACTGGCACTGTTACTGGTACAGTTGGTTTAGTATTAGTAGTTTTAGGTGGCGTATTTTTAGCTACATCTGTTATTTCTTTTTGCCCACTTTATACCTTGGTAGGATTTAGTACTTGCAAGACTAACTAAGAAATTCTCTGATTTATTTTTATTAAAAGCTGGCTTCTAATGGGGGTCAGCTTTTTTTATTTCGGTTTGATCCAAAGCGCCTAAAAAAGCTTTCATGGAAGTGCTAACAGTATCGTAATGCGACCAAGGGATAAAATGATCTGCCTCTTTTAGTATAACCTTTGAAACAGATTTTGCGTGGATTAATTTAGCTTCTAAATAAGCCTGATTTTCGAATGGAACCAAACGGTCTTTGGTGCCATGAATGATGAGCACAGGGCAGGTTATTTTAGCGAGTTGGGGTTCTAGTTCAAACAAATCTTTTTTGAGATACCAAAGTTCTTCGTTGCTGGGTCTAAGGGCGCCCGGAGCAAGAATGGCTGTTGCACCAAACAGAAATATTTTTCTCCAATTTTCTGGTTTTTCTAAATACGGACTCACACTTCCGGCCAAAACTACAATGCCATTAACAAGCTGAGGATTTATAGCAGCAATGGCAACAATGCAGGGTCCACCATAGGAATGGCCAACTAGGTAAACTGGTTTTCCATTGTTTTTTTTCTGGATAAACTCTGAGATAATTTGTTGGTGCACCCATAGGTTTTGCGACTTGCCAAATTCGCTATAACCAAAACCCAGGCGATCTATAGAAATCATTCTATATTTTTTTAGCAGGTCTTTGTCTTGCATAAATCCTTTGTAGGCATCCCAACTTCCGGGAGAGCCATGCACAAACAAAAGGGTGGGATTGCTATCTAAGCCACTTTGTACAAAATGGAAAGTTTTGTTTTGGAGTTGTAATGATTCTGTTTTAAGCTCAACATTTAGTTGGGTAAATTCATCTTTTGCCTCTTTATCAGACATGCGCATGCGCATACAGCTTTGGGAAAATACCGAATATCCTAGAACAACAAATAGCAGAACATAGTGGTATTTTTTCATGTGGTAAAGTAAGGCTAATGGGGGCTAAGAGTTTGCCTTCTATTTGTAAAAAAAACAGAAAACTAAGACGCTTATTTTTTCTTTGCTTCTTTTTTTGCCTCTTCAAAAGCTTTTTGGTATTTTGCTTTAGAACCCATCAATCTAAATAAGCGAACAATAGGTAAATTATAGCTAAAAGACAATTGCCAAGTATTTAATAGGGGATAGCTACTTGCATTCATACCGAAAAGATTTTTTTCGATATTAAAAGCGGCAGCTCCCATTCCAACTTGAAGGCCAAACTGTAAAAAGGTTAGGTCTTTTGGTGTTACAAAAACATCAATACCTGCCTCATTTGGGTGTTGAATTAAATAATTCTTCAATGCAGTTTCGCCGTTGGGGTCGTAAAAGTATAGGTTTCCTGATTGTGCTTGGCCAATTCCCACATAAGGGATTAAGGAAAAATGAGAGGTAACGGATTTTAATTTACTGTATTGATAAACATAATCCTTTTTTTGAAACCAAGTAACCATGTCTAATCCTAATTGTACTCCAAATTTGGATGAACTTGAGAAAGCACCGTCTGTACGAGTATTTGGGATACCAGCTGTATCTTGTGAGGTATAATTTCTTTTGTAAGGCTCCTTAAAAAGTAAATCACCTTGTTCGTAAAAGCCATTTACAAACCAAGAGCCATACCTAAAGCCTAGGTTAACACCACCAGATGCTAGGACATTATTTAAATTGTATTTAGACATGTTGGTACTTAATCTAGGACCAATCCAAAAGAATGGTTGAACATCCTTGCAATCGAAATTTTGGGGACCATAATTCTCCTTATAGGTTACCTCATAATGTTTAACCTTATCATAAGAAACACTCCCATCCATTTCTTTCCTAACATTTTCATAGCTTGTTCCAATTAGTTTTTTCTTGTAATCGGAAATGTGCATGGCAAGTCCAGTAAAGGAGAAATTCTTTGGATTCATTAAGAGGTTGCTTGGAGAGAAGCCAACGGTAAGACTAGCATAATGGTTTAGCTTATTAAAGCTATTGTCTCCCATATTAAAACTTGCATCGCCACAATATTTTAGTTTAACCATTGCTGGACCCAAATTAGCGGAAATGCCAGTTGTGAAACCCATTCCAAAACCACTAGTGGTACCATTTTCTGTTGCATAGAAGTTACCTAAACTATTTCTAACAAATCTATAACCTATTTCGGGTCTAATATTAAATCCACGAGTTTTTAGTAAAGGTAAAGAATAGTGAACATCAAAATAGGTTATTGAACTTTTGGCATGAACACCAGAATCTGGAATTAGGGCATAGCCCGTTAAGTGGCCAAAGGCCATAGAACCCATAAACTCCAGTGAAAGCCCATACATTTTGTTTGCAGTAATATAGCCGTTGTTTAATTTAGATTGGTTGAAAACGGTTTCTAAACCAATATAAGTGCTATTGTGTTTAATGGAGCTGCGCTCTTTTCCACTTTGAGCAAAAAGTTGAAAAATAGAGCATAAAAGAGCAACGGTGAGTAGGTGCTTTTTCATAGACAAAATTGAGTAGTTTGAGTATTGAAATGCTAAGGTACTAAAAAAAAAGAAAACCAAAACAATAGGTGTTTTGGTTTTCTTTTAATGGTGGTTTTCTTAATTCTTAACTATTTTTTGTTGATTTAGCTTAACGCCATTAACAGTAATTTCTATGAAGTAAATTCCAGATTTTGCGGTGGCAAGGTCTTTAATTTCAAAACTGTTTTTGCCAGCTTCTATGGTTAATGTTTGGTCCGAAACTATTTGCCCATTTATGTTACGAACCACAATTTGGGTATTGGAAGTTCTATTTACACCTTCAATCCAAACAATTGCAGTACTTTGAAAAGGATTGCTAACCGTCACTTTTGGCAATTGTTCTAAATTATCAGATTCAAGTATGATAACATTGCTATAGCTAAATTTGCCATCAAAATCTACTTGCTTAATTCTGTAAAACAAATTGCTTTGGTTTGGTTCAGCCAAGAGGTCTTTGAATACATAGCTGCTTTGTTTGCTGCTTGTTCCGGCACCTTTTATTGTCCCAATTTCTTCAAAAGAAGAGCCATCTTTTGAGCGTTCAATTGCAAAGAATTGATTGTTGGTTTCGCTTGCTGTTACCCAATTTAGTTGATTGCTTGTTGCATCTATTTTCTTTCCCGTAAAACTTAACCATTGCACTGGCAAAGGATTTACCGAGGCAATACTTCCAATAGAGAAATCAGAGAAGCCTGAAATAATATTAGAATAAATAGTTGTACCAGAAACACTAGTTGAAATTGGAATCCACGAGCCCGAGAAATCAGAGCGCTTTAAGATGTATAAACTATCCATTGAGTTAATTCCGGGTATTGAAGAAACATCAAAAGAAACGGTATATGTAATTGAAGAGGGAGGATTGCCTGTTCCGCTGCCAGAGTAATCAATCGTTACCCAATGTGTTTGACTAACATTATTTGGCGTGAAGATGCTTGAATTTGCTGTGGTAGCGCTTGTGTTAGTAGCGATTATTGGACTAGCAGATGAATAAGGTGAACCAGAATAATTACTAAAAGAAATATCTCCACTACTGCTACCGATGGAGCTAAATAAAATACTTGCATATCCATTGTAAAAGGAACTTGCTGTGGATACATTTTGGGTACTAAAAGATGCTGCATTTGTAACGGCAACACTTCCAATAAAAACAGAATTACCAGAAGCAGAGCGGTCTCTAAATGCAATAACTACATAAGGTGCTCCAACAAAAGCATCTAAGCTAACGCATTCATGGCGCCAGTCTTCTTTGTAGGCAGGATTATAAGATAAAGAGGTGGCAGTATCTGTACCTAAAGTTGGAATAGAATACTGACTAGATTTGGTATAAAGTGTAGTGAAAGTTAAGCCACCGTCTGTACTTATTAAAACTTGCAAGGTATCATCAGTGCCAGAGAAAGTATTGGGTCCGTGCGCCACTTGAAAATGCAAAACAGGGTTGGTGGTTCCTGCTAAACTGAGTGGAGGAGAGATTAATTTTGATTCAATATTATTGGTGATAATATTGTCTGCATACAATACATTGGAGTTTATGGTTCCATTTGCTTGTAAGGCAGATTTTTCTTTCCAAAGTTGAGCGCCTGAGTTAACGGGTGTCCAACTGCTTAATAGGTTATTGGTAATGCGATATGGAAGGCCAGTAATTGCAGCAGCATTGTATATGATGGTAAGCGTATCGTTAAAAGTGGAAGCATCGCCTGATAGAGCTGTAAAAATTTTCACAGTATGAGTTCCAGCTGTGCTAATGTTTAATGCTTGAGTGCCAGAAAACACAACAGATGTGGTGTCATTTGGGTTCAAACCAAAAGCAGTAGCAATAGGGCCAACAATTGCGTTATTGTCTAATTTATACCACACGTTTATTCCAGAAGAGCGTATTTGAGAACCCAAATTTTTAACTACTGCTCTCAATGAAATATTAGTATTGGTTGGGACTGTTAAAACAGGTAATGGTCCTGCAGCGGTTACACCCACATCAACTGGAGGAATAGGTTCTACCACACATTCCATCATTAAACGAGTGGTTCCCCAAAGAACTGGGTTGGCGTAATTAACGCCTACATTGGCATTGGTAACTCCACCTACAGCAGTTTGCGACATAAAATAAAAAGTTGGATCAGGCCGAATTGGTGTTTCTGATTGGGAAGTTCCGAGGAAATAATTTAGTCCGTTAATAGATTGTCCACCCGCTATTCCTACAATTACAGATTGGTTATTTACGTAGGCTGGTGTTGCCATTACAAAATTTAAAACGGTGCCCAAATCACTTGTTTGAACAATATAAGGAGGAGAGGCCGCCAAAATTTTTCCAAGAGAATCCATCACAATTCCTCTTACTGTATCACCAACCGCATCAGAGTTAGAAGCTAAAGGAGATCTTACTTTAGTTACCATTGCGGGATCAGCAACAAAGTATTTGGCACCCCAAAATTGAGGTATGGTAGTTCCATTTCCACCACTAGCAGGAATCAAGGTATCTGTATATGCGTTGTTGGTTTGGCTTATAGACAGGCTGTATTGCTTTTCGTTATTGGCATTATTGTCATCAGTAGGCACGGTTACAGATATTAAGTTTTGACCCAAACTTGAGGGATAGAAAGGTGCAAATGCAACAGTTGCATTTGCATTTGGTGCCAAGGATGAAATGGAGGCTGTGGTTGTATAAAAATTTGCACCAGTAATATTTAAAGTTACGGTTAAACTGGTGATGGTATTTATTCCTGTGTTTAGAATGTTTGCCTTTATGCTATCTGGTCTATAAAAAGGCAAGGCAATTTTTCCTTGAGCGTAAACAGCTCTAACTGCAGCATCGTTTAGGGTAAGTGGAGTAAAGGTAAAGGTTCTTCCAATTTCTGGTTTTGGCCCAGCAGGTGTGCTGGTGGTATTTCTATAGTTAACTGCATTGTTAACGTAAAAGCCTGTATTGGCCACAGAGCCCGACCAAACTACAGTTGAGCCTTTAACTAAATGCATGTTTTCATTGGCAGTGGTCATGCTTTTTCCAACTATTCCAACAGCAGAGAATCTTGCTACCGCTAGGCTAACAGTGTTGGTCCAATTGCCATAAACAATTTCAATTACATTGGTTGATTCGTATAATTTAATTTGAAAATTGATAGTATCGTATAAACTACCCGCAGTTGCTTGCAATTTGTCTTTTACATTTTTCCATTGGATTGTACACACTTGGCTACCAGAAAAGCCCGAGGTATAAACTCGGTATTCGGAGGACATAGTGCCAGAATACAAATCTTGCCCAAAGGCGAAAATCATGCTACTATCTTTACCCAAAGGAGTAGGAGTAGTAGTTGCCGTAAAAGGGCCATTTGGCGGTGGTTGAGCATGGGCAGTGAACAAGAAATGTCGGGACGGAGTATCGCTACCCAATTTAATAAAGCCATTGGTGCTTAAGATAAAAGAATCATAGGGAGCACCGTTGAAGTTAAAAGTGAAACCAATAGGAATTGGAGCGGAGAAAGCATCGTCTGTATTTGCCACACTAATTATGGAACCATTGGTACCTAAATCGGTATAGGTTCCTAAGGTATTAGTGAAACCACCAGGCTGGTAGTTTAATTGAGCTTGCGACTGCAAGGCCCATAAAAACAGAACGAGAAAACCAATGAGACTAGTAAAGTTTTTTTTCATAAGAATTAAATAAAAAATTTAGGAAAATAAGGACTGCACCTAATTAAAGCCTAACATACTTCACTTATCTAATTTGCTTATTAAAGTGCTCAAATTCAAATCAATGTTACAAAATTGAAACGAGATTTCCAATATTGTATCCTGATTATTACAGCTATGATGGACTTAATTTTATTAATAATTTCTTATTTATTACATTTTGCTGTTTTGTTTGGATCATAATATGAAATGCACTAAGAAAAAATTAATACATTTGGAGATATACTCAAAAGGCTATGTATAAAAAAATCAATTTGTTATGTATAATCCTTCTAAGCTCCTCCATACTTTTTGGTAAAGAAATATCAAAAAATAATGAATATACAATCAAGTTTGGTTTTATTGAGAATAAGGGTCAAGTAGAAAACCAAGAGGGGACAATTAACCAAGAAGTTTTGTACTTGTTTCAGGGCAATAACCTGCATGTTCAATTACGCAAGAATGGGTTTAGTTACGAATTAATTCAAGCTCAAAATATGGGTTCAACTGTCGCAAAAGGGCAGCTTGAAAACAATGAATTGCCAGAGACCAATTTCAAAATGCATCGCGTAGATATTGATTTTAAAGGAGGCAATTCTAATATTGAAATCCAGGAGTTGGAAAAAGGTTCTGGCGAGATTCAATATCGAGCAAAGGAGAGTGCAAGCAGTTATTTAACCTGTAAATCCTTTACTAAAATCCTATACAAAAATGTTTATCCGCAAACAGATATAGAGTTTCTGATTTCGGAAGAAAACGGAAGGCAAAGCTTCAAATACAATATCATTCTTCATCCAGGAGCAGATGCTAATTTGGTTCAGTTTTCAATTTTTGGTTCGAACCAAACCCAAATTACAGACAAAGGAAATTTGGCTTTTGAAACCAGTTGTGGAAGTATGGAAGAGCAAATTCCAATGAGCTATGAGTTGCAAAAAAATGGTGCAAAAGGAAAAGCTATCGAAGCAAAATTTATTCAATTAGATGCTAATACAATAGGTTTTGGTTTGAACCAAGATAATAAAAAAACAACACGTGTAATTGACCCAATTTTATGGTGTA
>JAIOYZ010000034.1 GCA_021740845.1 Bacteroidia bacterium | reverse complement strand
ACAGCCTCGCAGAGAACTATATGCGGCTTCATCGGAACTAACTTTAAGGAAACCGCCGTACACGCAAGTACATACGGTGGTGTGAGAGGACGGCAAAGAGAATTTATTTAAATTATCTTTGCCTCCTACTTAATTTTTTAGGTTTGGTTCGAACCAAATTAATGTGAACCCAAATAATGGGCAACACCTTCTGCGGTTGCGTTCATACCTTCTTTTCCTTTGGCCCAATTTGCAGGACAAACTTCTCCTTTGTCTTCAAAAAATTGTAAAGCATCTATCATTCTTAATGCTTCATCAATGCTTCTTCCCAATGGCATATCGTTTACAACTTGGTGACGAACAACGCCATTTTTGTCAATTAAAAACAATCCACGATAAGCTACTGCGTTTTCGCCATTATCGCCAATCCATTCTAATTGCTCTTCGTCGTTGTAAGTATATTTTCCAGCTAAAACACCATAATTTGTTGCAACAGTTTTGTTAATATCTGCCACCATTGGATAGGCTACACCTTGAATACCACCTTTGTTTTTTGGAGTATTTAACCAAGCCCAATGAGAAAATTTACTATCAACAGAACATCCAACCACTTGAACATCTCTATCTTCAAAATCCTTAATGCGATCTTGGAAGGCAATTAGTTCGGTAGGACAAACAAAAGTGAAATCCAATGGATAAAAGAAAAACAAAACATGCTTCTTTCCTTCGTACTTACTTAAAGAAAAATTCTCTTCAAATTCACCGCCGTTAACTACAGCGTCTGCGCTAAAAAATGGCGCCTTTTTTCCAACTAACATGGTCATAATTTTTGTGTTTATTTTTTAATAATGGTTTTAAGTTCTCCTTTAATATTTACCTGAATTTGGTGAATATCGAATCCTGGAATTCCTTTCAAATTCAAATAATCTGCAATCAATTTTTCCAATCCAGCATCTTCGTGGTCAACTATTTTATTAGTTTTTTTGCAATACAAATGAATGTGTTGGTCTGTTCTTGGATCATACCTAACTTTATCCTCATCAGTTACAACTTTAGAAGCCAAATTGTTTTGAACCAAAAGATCTAAGGTTTTATATACCGTTGCCAAAGAAACACCTGGATATTTTTTTTGAATTCCGATGTGAATTTCTTCTGCGCTAGGATGATGGGTAAACTTCATCAAAGCTTGATAAATAACAACTCTAGGTAATGTTGATTTTATCCCTAATTCCTTAAAATTGTCTTTAATATCAGCAAGTGTAGTGTTCAACTCTAAATAATAATAATTCTTAAATACGAAAAATTGTCTTCAAATATATTTCTCTTAATTTACATCTCCAAGCACCTTTCAAAAATTAACTTTAATAAATTTGTTTTCCATGATTAAAATTTCAAATAAATTGATTGCAAATAAATAAATTGCCAATGGTGGAACTAATTAGTACAAAATCAAAAATTGCTTTAGCAATTGGCCTTATCCTCATTCCAATTACAATGGGGATGTTTGGTTACATGATTATTGAAGGTGTTCCTTTATTGGATGCTTTGTTTATGACGGTAACCACTATTTCAACAGTTGGTTATGGTGAGGTATTTCCATTAAGTACCGCGGGCAGAATTTTTACCATTGTACTTATTTTGAGTAATCTTGGAGTTTTTGCATATGCCATTACTTTAATAACTCGATTCTTAATTGAAGGAAACTTTTTTCAACAGCTAAAAATTAAACGGATGAAAGATAAAATTCAAGATTTAAACCAACATGTAATTGTTTGTGGATTTGGAAGAAATGGCCAGGCCGCTTGCGAAATGCTTAAAAAACATGAAATTACTTACGTTATTTTAGAAAGTAAAAAAGAGTTGTTAGAAAAGTACCTTAACAAAGAACATTTTTATTATCTCAATGAGGATGCAACTAAAGACGAGTCTCTTTTAGATGCCGGAATTATGAGTGCAAGAGGCTTAATTACAACTTTGCCAAATGATGCAGACAATGTTTTTGTGGCTTTAACAGCAAGAGGTTTAAACTCTAGTTTAACAATAATTAGTCGTGCGTCTAATAGTTCTAGTTTTACTAAGCTTAAACGTGCGGGTGCAGATAACGTGATTATGCCAGATCAAATTGGCGGCGCGCACATGGCATCTTTAATTGTTCGTCCAGATGTAAATGAATTTGTAGATATTCTTGCAGGACAAGGCGGTGCAGATGTTCAGTTGGAAGAGTTTTCTTATGAAAGATTAAAGAAAAAGTTGGAAGGAATAACCATCTCTGATTTGAATATCCGTAAAAAATCAGGTGCCAATGTTATTGGTTTAAGAAGGGGAGATGGTTCCTATATCGTCAACCCCAATATCAATATGGTTTTGGAGGAAGACATGAAGCTAATCATTTTGGCCAACTCCTCTCAAATGGAAACCTTAAAAGAAATGATTGATTAATTTCTCCAAAGTAAACTGCTATCACCAAAACTCAAAAACCTGAAATTATTCTCAAGCGCATACTCATAAACACGTTTCCAATTTTCTCCTAAAAATGCAGCAACCAAAAGTAAAAGTGTGCTATTAGGTTGGTGAAAATTGGTTATCAAGCCATCTGCAAATTTAAATTTATAGCCTGGTGCAATTAACAATTGGGTTGATCCAATTAATTCATCCAAACCATTTAATTCCATCATTTTTAGTATTGCTTGAATGCTTCCAATTGGCTCCGTACTTTCGGTCAATTCATATGGATCCCACTGATTAACCAAAAGCTCTTTTTGGTTCAAACCGCCTTGCATTAATTTAAGGCCAAACCAATACAAACTCTCTAAGGTTCTTAAAGAAGTAGTTCCAACAGGCACAATAGCTTTTTGCTTAATTAAGTTTTTTTCTATTTGAACCAAGGTTGATTTAGCAATTATCACCGTCTCTCGATGCATTTCATGATCGGCCATGGTATCACTTTTAACAGGCATAAAAGTTCCAGCACCTACATGAAGAGTTATTTCTTCTTGAAGGATTTTTTTCTTTTTGAGGGATTCAATTACTTGCTCAGTAAAATGCAATCCTGCCGTTGGAGCAGCAACAGAACCTTCCTTTTTTGCAAATAATGTTTGGTAAGAAATTTCATCTTTTTCTCCGGCAACCCTATTCAAATAAGGTGGCAAGGGTAAAATTCCAGCAAAATGTAATAGCTCGCCAAAATTTATTTCGGTTTGAACCCAAGTAAATTTTACTACGCCAAAAGCTCCATCTTTTTTTATCAACTCTGCTTGTAGCTTGATTAGTTGGGTATGGACTAGAATTTCCTTTTCAAGTATTTCACCTTTCCAGCGTTTGGCATTTCCTAATAAGACCTTCCAAGTGCATTCTTTTTTAGATAAAAATGCTTCCTCATAGTTGAGGTTTTTAGGCTCCAAACAAAATACCTCAATTTGAGAACCGCTCAATTTTTGAAAATAAATTCGAGCATGAATAACCCTAGTATTGTTAGCAATTAAGAGGGTTTCTTCGGGTAAATTTAAAGGAAGATTTTGAAATAGAGTATCTGTTATTTGATGGTTTTTATATAACAGCAATTTGCTTTCATCTCTTTTCTCTAGAGGGAATACAGCAATTTTATGCTCTGGTAAATTGTATGAGAAATCTTGAATGGAAATAAATTTTGGATCCATGAATTTGCCTTTATCCAAAACTAATTGCCTGTAAAGTTTGGCTTTCTTTTCTCCACAAATGCGCTCATGCCTTCTTTTTGATCCTCACTTGTAAAGCACATGTAGAAATTTTTTCTTTCAAAATATAAACCTTCTTGCAGGCCACTTTCAAATGCTTTTAAAACACTTTCTTTTGCCAAACGGACAGAAATTGGGCTCATCATAGCAACTTCATTTGCGAGTTTCACTGCTTCATCTAAATATATTTCTTCAGGTACAACTTTATTTACCAATCCCGCTTTTTGGGCTTCTTCTGCAGAAATAAATTTGCCTGTCAAAACCATTTCCATAGCCAATGCTTTTCCAACAGCACGAGTTAATCTTTGCGTTCCTCCAGCTCCTGGCATAATTCCTATTTTAATTTCGGGCTGACCAAATTTAGCAGATTCACTAGCAATTATCATATCGCATGTCATGGCTAACTCACAACCGCCACCCAAAGCAAAACCAGATACTGCAGCAATAATTGGCTTTTTGGTTTTTCTTATTTGATCCCAAGTTTCAAACTGGTCAATTTTCAACAAGTCGATAGCATTTTTATTTTCCATTTGCTTAATATCAGCACCAGCAGCAAAGGCTTGTTCATTTCCTGTTATAATAATGCAACGTACCTCATCATCTTCATCCAAACTTGCAAAAGCGCTTTTTAACTCCAGCATCAATTGTAAATTCAATGCGTTTAATTCTTTTGGTCGGTTCAAACGAACCAAGGCAATATGTTTTTTGAAACTAGGGTCTACTATAATATATTGAAATTCCATGTTGGGTTAGTTTAGGGTGCAAATCAAAACAAGAAAAATCAAAATCACCAGAAAAATGCCAAAACTGAAACTTATTTATTTTTACTTCCAAAACTTGGCATATATTTGCAGCCCAAATAAGTGAAAAGGAAAGATAGAAAGGTTTCAAAGAATCAATTTATTTCATTCATTTTTAAATTATTTGTTATTTTTAACTTGCTAATCATCAGTTGAGTAAATGGTATTTGGCCACAATCTCAATTAAATGCGACATCTAAAATTAGATTTCTCTAATAAAAGTGTTGCATTTCAGAAAAAAAGCGAGATATTTGCAGTCCTTTTGAAGAAAATATTGTCATGAGAGTATGTGATTTAACCGGTAAGCGCCCTATGGTGGGTAATAATGTGTCTCACTCAAACCGTAAGACCAAGCGTCGCTTTTACCCAAATTTGCAGGAAAAGAAATTCTTTATTCCTGAAGAAAACCGCTGGATTACCTTAAAGGTATCTACTAAAGCGATTAAAACAATTAACAAAAAGGGCATTAATGCCGTTTTGAACGATTATATCCGTAACGGAAAAATCTAAAATAGGAGAACTAAGAAATGGCAAGAAAAGGAAATAGAGTGCAGGTTATTTTAGAATGTACCGAGCATAAAACAAGTGGTTTAGCTGGAACTTCTAGATACATCACCACTAAGAACCGTAAAAATACCACGGAGAGAATTGAGTTGAAGAAATACAACCCAATCATGAGAAAAGTTACCGTTCATAAAGAAATTAAATAAATAAGTCATGGCTAAGAAGGTAGTTGCAACACTAAAAACTGGAGCGGGAAAAGATTTCGCCAAAGTATACAAAGCAGTAAAAAATGCTAAAGGTTCATACTCATTCAAATCTGAGATTGTTCCTAACGATGAGGTAAAAGGTTACTTCAAAAAGTAATCTTTTGAAAACTAATATTAATAAAGCATTCTGTGAAAAGCAGGATGCTTTTTTTGTTTTATTATAAATGGTAAATCATGGGAATTTTTGATTTTTTTAGTAAAGAAAAAAAGGAAAAGCTGGATCAAGGTTTGGAGAAAACCAAAACAAGTTTGCTAGATAAAATTAGTAAAGCTTTGGTTGGAAAAAGCAATGTGGACGACGCTTTCCTAGATGACTTAGAAGAAATTCTGGTTAGTAGCGATGTTGGAATTGAAACCACTTTGAAAATAATTGATCGCTTGCAAAAGCGTGTGGCCAAGGATAAATATGTGGGTACATCTGAGTTAAATACTTTATTAAAGGAAGAGATTGCAGCTTTATTAGATGAAAATAAATCAGAAATTCCAGTTGATTTTTCCGACCTTAAGGGTGTAAAACCATATGTGGTTATGGTTGTTGGTGTAAATGGTGTTGGTAAAACTACAACCATTGGCAAAATGGCAAATCAATATAAAAAAGCAGGAAAGAAAGTTATTCTTGGTGCGGGTGATACCTTTAGGGCTGCTGCTGTTGAACAACTAAAAATCTGGGGAACTAGAAACGATGTTCCCGTTGTGTCTCATGGTATGAACACAGATCCTGCATCTGTGGCTTTTGACACTGTTCAAAAGGCTGTGGAAATGGATGCAGATGTTGTTATTATTGACACCGCCGGTAGATTGCATAATAAAATTAACTTGATGAACGAGCTTTCTAAAATCAAGCGCGTCATGCAAAAAGTAATTCCAAATGCTCCCAATGAAATTTTGTTGGTTTTAGATGCAAGTACTGGTCAAAATGCATTTGAACAGGCCAAACAATTTACAGCAGCAACCGAAGTAAATGCTCTTGCTTTAACCAAATTAGATGGAACTGCAAAAGGCGGAGTAGTAATTGGCGTTGCCGATCAATTTAAAATTCCTGTTAAATATATTGGAGTAGGTGAAGGAATTGAAGACCTTCAATTATTTAATAAGAAGGAATTTGTAGATTCATTATTTAAAGGATAAGAATTTTGAAAACCAAAACACTTAAAACAGATAAGGTAAATATAATTACTCTAGGTTGCTCAAAAAATATTGTTGACAGCGAAGTATTATACGGCCAATTAAAAGCAAATAATTTTCTGGTTGAACACGAATCTGAAGCTGATGATGCCAATATTGTAATCATCAATACCTGTGGATTTATTGATAATGCTAAAGAAGAAAGTATAAATACCATCGTTCGTTGGGCTGAGGCTAAAGAAGCGGGAGAAATAGATAAATTATATGTTACAGGTTGTCTTTCTCAGAGATATAAACCAGATTTAGAAAAGGAAATTCCAGAGGTTGACCAATATTTTGGCACCACTCATTTACCCCAACTTCTTCAAACATTAGGTGCGGATTATAAACATGAGCTAATTGGAGAAAGAATAATTACAACTCCTAGTCATTATGCTTATTTAAAAGTATCTGAAGGTTGCGATAGACCTTGTTCCTTTTGTGCAATTCCAATTATGCGTGGTAAACATGTATCAAAAAGTTTGGAGCAAATTGAAACAGAAGTAAAAAATTTGGTAAAAAATGGTACTAAAGAAATTCTCTTGATCGCTCAGGATAGTACTTATTACGGTTTAGATTTATATGGTGAGCGAAAACTTGCCGATTTGCTAAGAAAAATTTCTGATGTACCCGGTGTGGAATGGATTCGTTTACACTATGCTTACCCATCACAATTCCCAATGGATGCCTTAGAGGTAATGGCCGAACGTGATAATATTTGTAAGTATATTGATATTCCTTTACAGCATGTTAGTGATAATATGTTGAAGGTAATGAGAAGAGGAATTACAAGTAAAAGAACCGAAGAACTTATTCAAACTATCAGAGAAAAAGTTCCTGGTATAGCCATTAGAACAACTCTTATTGCGGGTCATCCAGATGAAACCGAACAAGACTTTTTAGATTTATGTGAATTCGTTAAACGCAATAAATTCGACCGACTTGGAATATTTACCTATAGCCACGAGGATGGAACCCATTCTGGAACTCTAGAAGACAATGTTTCTCAAGAAGTAAAAGAGGAAAGAGCTGCTGTGGTAATGGAAATTCAACAAGAAATAAGTACCGAAATTAATAAAACAAGAGTAGGTAAAACTCTTAAAGTTCTTTTTGATCGCAAAGAAGGCGGTTACTATATTGGCCGAACAGAGTTTGATAGTCCAGAAGTAGACAATGAAGTTTTAGTTGATGCCAAAACGAATTTTGTTAGAATCGGAGATTTTGCAAATGTCCTAATTGAATCTGCCGAAGATTTTGATTTATATGGAAAGGTAGTAGTAGAATAATGTTGAGGAAACTTTCTGAAATAAAATTGGATGAAACCAAACTTATTCAACAAATAGTTAAGGATTATTTTCATCAAGATGCAAAACTAGAACCATTTGTAAATGCTTGGCATACACATGATGGTTTAGAAAAAATCCTTTCAGAAAGATCATTTGATTCCTTCAAGCGCCCTATTTTGGTTCAACATTTATATAGCCAATATGCAGAAGCTGAATTAGAATTAAGTGAGGAGAGTTTAACCTCTAAACAAATTAATTTACTGTCTGAACCAAACACGTATACAGTAACTACAGGTCATCAATTAAGTTTATTTGGCGGCACCTTATTTATGGCGTATAAAATTTTAACTGCCATAAAACTAGCAAATAATTTAAGAATTCAATACCCAGATAAAAATTTTATACCCATCCTTTGGCTAGCAAGTGAAGATCACGATTTTGAGGAAATTAAATCGACCCATTTATTTGGAAAAGATTTTGTTTGGGAAAAAGATTCCAAAAATCGCCCAACAGGAAAGGTAGATTTGGAAGGAATTACCCAATTAATAAATGATATTTCTTCTAGTTTAGGAGAAGGTGAGATTGCAAAAGAATGGGCCCAAGAAATGAAAATAGCCTATGATGAAAAATATGATTTGGGTCAAGCCACCATTAGATTTTACCACCATTTATTTGCTAGTTTTGGGTTAGTTATTCTTGACCCAAATGCAAAGGAGCTGAAAAATCTATTTCGTCAAACGATGCGAAGAGATATTTTAGAGCAAAGGACTTTTTCGGTTCAAACCGAAACTGATAAAGTTTTAGCAGAGAATTATAAATTACAAATTAATGCCCGCCCAATTAATTTCTTTTTTCTAGACGATACTGTTGGTAGGAAAATGCTCAAATTTAAAGATGGTGCTTATTTTTTTGAGGAGAATTCAAAAGTATTTACTCCAAGTGAAATTGAAGATCTGATAGAGAATTCACCTGAGAGGTTTAGTCCAAATGTGAATTTACGTCCTGTTTACCAAGAAACTATTTTACCTAATTTAGCATATGTTGGAGGTCCGGCAGAAGTAGCTTATTGGTTACAATTAAAATCTGTTTTTGAGGCAAATGAAATTCCATATCCAATAGTTCTTGTTCGATTTATGAATTTGATTTTGGGAAAAGGAATGATTGAAAAAATTGAAAAAGTTGGGTTTGAGTTGAGTGAATTAATAGAGGACGAAAATAAAGTAAGTGAATTGGTTATTGATAAATCTAATCCAATTCCATTTCAAGAGCAATTTGAAGATATTTTAGATAAATTTCAGACCTTAGTGGAAGAAACCCGAAATTTGGACCAAGCCATTAGTAAAGAATTTTTGCAAACAAAGCTGAGCCTTAAGGATCAATTTAAATCAAAAAAATCAATCCTTAGAAATGCAATGGAGGCAAATGAGCAAATTCAAATTGAAAAAGTCTTGAAATTGAGATCTAGGATTTTCCCAAAAGGGATTTTCCAAGAAAGAATTGAAACTTTAATGCAATTGGAGTCAAGTATCAATAAAAAAATCCTCAACGAGCTGTTAGAATTTGTTGAGCCTTTTTCAGGAAAGCTGCTTATTTCGACTCATTAAGCTTAAGATTTTCAATTTTTTGGTTTACAAGATGCCAAAGTACAATCCCAGAGCTAATAGATACATTTAATGAATGTTTTGTCCCAAATTGGGGAATTTCAATACATCCATTGCAGGCATCAATTACAGATTGATCAACTCCATCTACTTCATTTCCAAATACTAAGGCCAATTTTGGATAATCCTTAATTGTAAAATTTTCAAGAGAAATGCTATTTTTTGCTTGTTCAATCGCAAAAACTGAAACACCGGATGTTTTTAGGTATTCAATTGCGTCCAAAGTGTTTTCAAAATACTCCCATTCAACTGTTTCTGTAGCGCCTAAGGCAGTTTTTATGATTTCTTTATTTGGGGGAACAGCTGAATTTCCACATATGAAAATTTTTTTAATTAAAAATGCATCTGAACTTCTAAAAATTGAACCAATATTATGACCACTTCTAAGGTTGTCTAAAACTATTTGAATATCAATTTTATCGGATGATTTGAAGTTTTCAATTGATAAGCGGTTGAGTTGAGAATTGGTAATCTTTTGGTAGCTCATGGTAGGTTTGATTTATTATCTGGTAATCCCAATTTTGTAAGGATTTCTTTACTTTGCAAACATAAAAATATTATTACCTTTGTCGCAAACAATAAAACTATGAGACTCTTTACTAAATTAACCTTTGCTCGAAAACGAATTGCACTTTTGTTGGCATTAACTTTTTCCCTAGGCGTCTTCGCTCAAGATAGAGCACCAAAACTTTCAGTTGGAGTAGGTATGGGTATTCCAGTTACCTTATTCTCTGTTAAGTCTAAGATGGTTGGTATTTATACAGGTTCTGCAAGATACTCGTTTAACAAAACCTGGTCTTTGGAAGCCAAGTTAACATCAAATACCTTTTACAACAATGCTACTGGTAATCCAAAGAAAACGACTTTAGATGGAACTCCTTCTGATGTAATTTCCTATCGTACCCCTGTTTATGGATTAACGGGTGTTGTATATTATAATTTGCACAATATTTTTGGGCTAAATAGAACGCCAGATTCAAGATGGTTGCCATTCATAAACGGTGGAGCGGGTTACAATTGGTACAAACCTAACGCCACATATGCTAATGGTGCAAAAATGGTTAAGAGGGAATTTGGAAAACCTTACAGAGATTTTCAAATTGGTTTTGGGACAAGATATTATTTAAATTCAAATATTGATTTATTTGGGGGAGTTGAATACCATGTAAGTGAAACTTATTGGTTGGATGCTTTACAGGAAGCTACTAACCCAAAATTGGATCAATATTTGAATTTTTATGCAGGAGTTTCAATTAAATTAGGAGCCAAACCTTGGAATAATTTGGTAGATTGGAGTCATAAAAATATTGAGAATCCGAATGAAAGTGCTAAGGATTATAGTAAAATGGCGATTGACGGAACAATAGGTTTGCCGTTTCTTTTCACTCCTGTGGGGCATAAGATTACTGGAATGCTTGGTCTAGGAGCTAGATATTCATTTAATAAAGCAATGGGATTGCAATTAAATTATTCTCACGGTGCATTTAAAGGGACTCAAGATATTTCGGGTACACCTGCAATAGGTTCGCCAGATGCGGTTAAAGATTTTAAAACGAAAATTAACCAATTTACCTTAAGAGCTTATTTTAATATTAGAAATTTGTCTGGAGAATCCCAAACAAGAGCAATATGGAACCATTATGCCATAGTTGGTGGTGGCTATATGGGGGCAAAAGGTGACGCTACATTTGCGAGTGGATTATCTTACAAGGATGCTAAAATTTCCAGAAAACCAGGAATTCAAACAATTGTAATAGGGTATGAGGCAAGAAAATATTTAACCCATAATTTTGACTTAATTGCTGGGGTAGATTTTAGTTATAACCAATCTAAATGGTTAGATTTTGGTTATGATAAGAAAAATTTAAATAACCATTTGTACTTCCATACTGGTGTTACGTATAAAATTGGTACCAATAAGGATAGAGAGCATATTGATTGGTCTTATTCTAATTATAACAATTATAAAGACAAAACTACCACAATTGAACAAGTACCAGTAATTGAGAAACCTGCAGTAGAGGAACCTAAAATAGATACTACTAAAATGGCGGTAGTTGCACCTGTTGAGCCAGTTTCAGAACCAATTGTTGTTGAACCAACACCAGTTGTTGAGCCAACTCCAGAGCCAGTTAAACCATTTGTTCAACCAACTCCAGTTCCAACTCCTAAGCCGGCTCCTGCACCAAAACCAGCACCTGCTCCAAAACCAGCACCTGTTGTAACTCCTAAGCCTGCTACACCAGAATATGTTGCAACAGATGAGGTTACACCTCCACCAGCTAAGTACAATGTTATCGTAGGTTGTTATAGTGTAAATAAATTAGCTGTAGCAGAAAATACTAAAGCAAGGTTGGCAAGAAAGGGTTATGAGCCAAGTATATATAGAAGCTCAAATGCATCTAAATTATTAAGATTGGCAGTAATCTCTACCGATGATAAAGCTGAAGCATTAAAAGTATTAAGAAAAGCTAGAAAAGAAATAGATCCATATTCTTGGATGTATTTGTACAATGCACAGTAGTTTGTAGATAACTGAATATTAGAAATTTCCTAGTTCTCATATAATGGGGTAACTTAGCAGATATTTTTACTGCAAAGTCCCATTGTATGAGAACTAATTTTTTAATAGGGTTTTTGGTTTTTTTTGTAGTTACTGCAACTGCTCAAACCACCCCCGCCAAAGATAAACGAGGGTCGGAGATGAAGTTAGAAAATCCCGACATGAGTGTTTTGAATGATTCCAAAACAAATGCTCCTGCAAAGAAGTCAACTGTAGGAGATACCCTAAATATTATCCCTCCAACTAGCTATGCTAGGTTGTCATTTGGTGGCCAATTTGGTATGGCATTTGGAGCAACAGATGTGCCTGCAGATGCTATGTATCCTGGATTTGGGGGCTACGTGAAATACTCCTTTAGTCACGTTGCTGGATTACGTTTTCAATATTTACATGGTAAATTTTCTGGTGCCCCTAACACCAAAAAATCTTTATACAATGCAAGTTATCACACAGTTGTACAAGACTTTACTTTGCAAATGCTTTTCAATATCGGTAGCGTAGATTTTCGCCAGAGTTTCCCAAGAAATAATTTTTATTTTGGTTTTGGAGCAACATTGCAAAATGTTAATGGAACAAGAGAAAATCCTGATACTCCTTCTAATAATACTTTGAAAATTAGCGAGAATATGTTGGCTATACCTCTTACAATTGGATATAAACGTAAGATAAGTAAAAGTATTGATGTAGGTTTAGAGTTTAATTACTTACTAGGTTCAAATGATAATTTAGATTTATTGCCATTGGCAGGTTCTTTACCTGATGGAAATGGATATTTAGTTGCAACAGTGGTTTACAATTTAACTACAAAAAAGAAACCTCAACATATAGATTGGAGTAACCCAATTGATAAAATTTATAGAGATTTAAAGGATGCTAAGGACCAGGCGGAGGCTATGAAAAATGATACCGATAAAGATGGTGTTCCAGATTTCTTTGATCAAGAACCCAATACCAAAGAAGGTTATAAAGTAGACAACAAAGGTGTTACTTTAGATAGTGACGGAGATGGGATACCTGATACGATTGATCCAGATCCATATGGTTTTGGGAAAACTGTCGGTTTATATTTCCCTTCAGGATTGGGTAATGGTAATGATTCTTCAGAAAATATTTATAAGTTTAATGATTCTATTCCCCAAGATGGTTTTGTAACAATTTCTAAAAGTGGCTTTGGATTACCTACTATTATTTTCCCGCCAAATAGGTTTACAGTGCATGTAGAACAATTTAATTTACTTCAACAAATTGCAAGGATTCTAATGATTGACACATCAGCTTCATTAGTAATTATTGGTCATGCTGATAATAATAAACCAAACCTTACTCAATTAACTTTGGCAGAACGCCGTGCTTTAGAAGTAAAGCGTAAATTGTTTAAAGTTTATGAAATTGACGAAGAAAGAATGTTGGTTTACTCTTCTAAAGACCCTTACGTTCAAAAGTATCAAATAAGTACAGAAGGTTTGGATAGAAAGGTTGAATTTAGAATCATAAGACCAGTTGAAAAACGACAACCTCGTGTGGATACAGAAGATTTAAGAGAAAAATAGTAAATAAAAAAAGCCTGATTAATCAGGCTTTTTTTATTTAGGTTTCTTTTTGTTTTCCCAAGGTAATGAACCAATTCTATACATATACCTAGCTATAAGGTTTTGTTTCTTTTTAATATATCTTGAAGGCTTATTGGCTTTCCATCTCCTTGGGTTTGGATAACATGCTGCGATGGCCGCTGCCTCATTTGCTGTAAGCTTTCCGGATGATTTGTTGAAATAATATAAGGAAGCTGCCTCTGCTCCATAAACACCGTTACCCATTTCAATAATATTTAAATATACTTCTAGGATTCTCTTTTTTGTCCAAAATAACTCCAAACAAACAGTAACGTAAACTTCTAAACCTTTTCTTAGCCAACTCCTGCGTGGAGTGAAAAATAGATTTTTAGCAGTTTGCTGAGTAATTGTGCTGGCTCCCCTTGGTCTTTTCCCCTTATCGAAACTCTTTTTTAAAGATTCTATTATTTGCTCAAAATCAAATCCATAATGTTGGAAAAACTTAGGATCTTCCGAGGTAACACTTGCTAAACAAATATTTCTACCTAAACTTTCTATGCTTTCCCAATCTTTTTTTAGCCTTACAGGGTCGTCACCAAATGCCTGTTCAAATAATCTAACCAATGGAAGTGGTGTAATAGGAACAGGTACTACTCGGTATAGGATAATAAAAAATAGACTTACTTGGAATGCTATTAGTGCTATTTTCCCAACAAATATTTTTAGTTGCCCAAATTTTTTAGCTAATGCTTTACTCGTTTTTCCCATGCTTGTTGTGCAATTTTAGCGAAGATTTTTGGATTCCCTAATTTTAAAACCATCATTTTTAATTATTAGATTTTGGTTTCGTCTTGCCTTTTTATTGTTTGGTCGAAAAGAGTGAACAATATAGATTTTGTTTCGTTTATTTGGATACTGAATAATTTTATATGCAATCCTTCCGACTAGTCATGTTTTTTGCCACTTTGGTATTTGTAGTTTTAATTGATTTATACCTTTGGCAGGCTATTAGGGTTCTGATTAAGGACCGAGCTATTTGGTATAAAAAGTTCATAAAAACCATTTTTTGGAGTATTCCATTTCTGGTATTATTTCTTTTTGCACTTAATTTTTTTACTTCATTTTCTGAAAGCAATCGTTTGGTTCGAACCTATTTAATGGCTTTTTTCTTTATCGTTTATGCTTCCAAATTAGTTGCCTTTCTGTTTATTCTAATTGATGATATCAAACGACTTTTTATTTGGATTTGGCGTGTTATAGAAAGGAAATTATTGAATCGAAAAGAGGAGGCCGATGAAGAGGAAATGGAAGAAGCAATTGGTTTAGAAACTGAGAAAATTAGTCGGTCCCAATTTATTGCACGCGCTGGATTAATAGCTGGTACCGCTCCATTAATATTATTAACTAGAGGAATGGTTTCTGGGGCATACAATTATCAAGTTAGAAGAGTAAACTTGGTACTTCCTAATTTACCAGAAGCTTTTGATGGAATAAAATTACTTCAAATTTCAGATGTTCACTGTGGTAGTTTTTTTGATCGCGATGCAGTCTACAAAGGTATCCAGTTAATTAAGGAACAAAAGGCTCATTTGGCTGTATTTACAGGCGATTTAGTAAACAATAAAACCAAGGAGGCCAATGAATGGGCCGACATGTTTTCTGAAATTAAAGCGCCAATGGGTGTGTTTTCTATTTTCGGAAACCACGATTATGGCGACTATGTTTCTGATTGGAAATCACCTGAGGAAAAGCAGAAAAACTTGGCAGATTTAGTGGACTTGCATAAAAATATGGGTTGGAACCTCTTACGAAATGAGCATGTTATTCTAGAAAAGGAAAATAAAAGAATTGGTTTAGTAGGTGTTGAAAATTGGGGAGACCAGGGCAGATTTCAAAAGTTTGGAGATATCGATAAAGCAAAAGCTGGAATGCCCGATGTGCCAGTAAAGATTTTATTATCTCATGACCCAAGTCATTTTGATACTATTATTTCCAAAAATCATCCTGATATCGATCTAACACTTTCTGGACATACACATGGTTTTCAGTTTGGAGTAGAATTGGGTAATTTTAGATGGAGTCCTTCACAATATATTTACCCGCGTTGGGCAGATTTGTACAAAGTTGAACAGCAAATGCTTTATGTTAATAGAGGATATGGATTTTGGGGCTACCCTGGTAGAGTAGGGATTTTACCAGAAATTACAGTTTTTACCTTAAACAGAATGGCTTAACTTAGGTATTTGCCAGAAATTGGAACTCGCCTTCCTGGTCCAAATGCCTTTTTTGAAACACGCAAAACAGGTGGGGCTTGCCATCTTTTCCATTCGTTCATGTTAACCATTCTCAATATTCTGCGTACCAAATCTCCCTCAAAACCTTTATCGGTGATTTGAATTGGTCCAAGCCTTTCTTCAATATAGAAATTTAATATTTGATCCAATATTTCGTAAGGCGGTAGGCTGTCACTGTCTTTTTGGTCGGGACGCAATTCTGCGGAGGGTTCTTTTTCTAAAATGTTTTTTGGAATAATTTCTTCCTTTCTATTTATGTATTGGCACAATTCATAAATTTCGGTTTTATATAAATCTCCTATAACAGAAAGTCCTCCACACATGTCACCATATAAAGTTCCATAACCTACTGCGAGTTCGCTTTTATTGCTTGTGTTAAGCAAAATATATCCAAATTTATTAGCCAAGGCCATTAACAAAACGCCTCTTGTTCTAGATTGAAGGTTCTCTTCAGGTAATCCAAATGATGTTTCTGCAAAATAAGGACTCAAAGTTTCAAGAAAAGATTGAAAAGTGTTTTCAATTTCCATCTTATCGTTTTTGATGCCCAAATTTTTAGCTAATTTTTCACTATCAAAAATTGAATGATCGCTGCTAAATTTGGATGGTAACATAATTGTCCATATGTTTTCTTTACCTAATGCTTTTGCTGCCAAATAGGTGACCAATGCAGAGTCAATTCCGCCAGATAGCCCTAAAATAGCTTTGCTAAATCCTAGTTTTAAGAAATACTGTTTGATCCCAAGGGTTAATGCATTTTCTAAATCCTCGTATTTATTCCTAATTGATAAACCATTTAAGCTTCTCTGAATTGGTTCAACCCGAAAAACTGTTGTATTAGAAATTTTATAACTGCAGGTCTCTTCACTAAAATAGGATAACTCATCCAAACCTTCTCCGTTATTGTCATAAACACAGCTACCTCCATCAAAAATTAGGTGAGTTTGTGCACCAATATGATTTACATAAAAAATTGGTAACTGATATTTTAAGGAGTTTAATTTTAGTGTAAGCCTACGCTCTTCAATTTGCGTTTTAGAATATGGTGAGGCAGCAATATTGATTACAAAATCTGGGTTCAATTTATTTAACTCATCCATTGGAGTTGTTAAATACATTGGATTGTCATTTAGGTTCCATAAATCTTCACAAATAGTTAAAGCAATTTTAAATCCATTTAGGTGAATTAATTCAAATTTTGAATTCGGTTCAAAATACCTGTATTCATCAAAAATATCGTAATTAGGAAGTAAGGTTTTGTCTATGGTTTGTTGGATTTTTCCATCTACTAAAAGAAATGCAGAATTGAATAAATCTTTACCCTCTATAACAGGGTTTCTCCTGGGTGATCCAACAATTGCAGCAATCCCAAAACAATGTTTGGCAATCTCCAAAATGCTATATTCAGCTTTTGTTATAAAGTCCTCAAACTCCAAGAAATCTCTAGCTGGGTAGCCACATGTAGCCAATTCCGCAAAAACAATTAGGTCTGAACCAAGCGCTTTTGCGTCATTAATTGCCGAAATTATTTTTTGAGTATTCCCTTCAAAATTTCCGGTATGAAAACTCAGCTGCGATAAAGTAATTTTCAAAGTAATTGTTTAGAAAATAAAACCCATATTGATACCTAAATTCTGACTTGTTGCATCTAATTTATTATCATCCAAAATATCTGTTAAACCTAGGTTATATCTTAGTCCTAAGTTTACTCTAGAGCCGTTGTCTAAATGTATTTGAATTCCTCCTCCAAAAGCCATCCCTATTCTAAACGTATTTGTTTTAATGTTGTAACTTGTATTCAAGTTATCCGAATTGGTAAGTATAAATTTATCAATATCCTCAGGAGATTTTGTATTTACATCTGTTAAATTTAATTCATTGGAAACGATATCTGCTTTTTGGTTTAGCAAAATCCCAAAAACACCGCCAAATTCACCATAATAGCTTAGTGCTTCATTGGGAGTAGTGTTCATTTTTAATAAAATTGGAATATCAATATACCTCAAATTATAGTTGATATTAAAATCAGTAGAAGTTGTTTTTATATTTTTATATTCTACATCAATTTTGTCGAAATGTGTTTTAGCAGATATGTTTTGAAGGTTAAATTCTAAACCAATGGCGTATTTTTCACTTATAATCTTATTAACTCTTGCGCCAAAACCAAAAGTTAATCCAGTACCTCCAGAGCTAATAAATTTTGTATTTGGTTTGATCCAAGCAACGCATGGAGTAATACCTAACCCAAATTCAATTTTGTCATCAGAATTTTGCGCAAAGGAATTTAGGGTCATCCAGAAAAGTGAAAAGGAGACTAAAAAGAATTGTTTCATGTGTATATTATGAAATTCAAATTTATGTTCAAATGAAGATATTGCCAAAAGTTTTATTATACGTTTACATACATAAATTTAAATTCATGCTTAATCGAGGTCATATCTATTTAATTGGGATTCTTTTTTTTAGTATTCTAAGTTCTTGTAAGGAGGAAATTCCCCCTATTCAGTTTCTTAGGTTCGACCAAGATTTATTTGACCCAAGTACCGTTAATAGGGAAGAGCACTATAAAAAATTACAAGGTAAGTATGGTGATTTTTTTACTAGCTTCGCCCAAGAAATGCTGAATATTAGCGAGGAGGAACGTTCTCAGTTTTATCAGCCTAGTATGAGTTTGTTTGTAAAATATCCAACTATAGTTCAATTAAAAAAGGAAGTAGATAGTGTTTTTCAATCTACAAAAGACATTGAAAGCGAATTACAAGGTGCCATGCAAATTTTTCATGATAAGTTTAAGGATGAAAAAATCCCGTGTTTTATAACTTTTATTTCAGAATTTGGCTATGCAAACATAACCATGGATACCGTGGTTGGAATAGGCTTAGATATGTATCTTGGTAATAAATATCCAATTTATCCTGCATTAGAATTTCCGGATTTTATGATTGCTAAATTGAGAAAGGAATACCTTGTTGCAAATACAATTAAAGCTTTTGCAATTGGTAAGTATGAGAATCAATTAACTGATAAAAGATTCTTAGCCATGATGCTTTTTGAGGGTAAAGTTAGGTTTATGATGAAGGAATTATTGCCAAATGTATCAGATACATTAATTTTTGCCTGCTCGCAAGAACAATTAAATTGGGGAAAACAAAATGAGGGAATGATTTGGAAACATTTGGTTCAAAACAAAATGCTTTTTAATGTTGAACCAAACCAATATATGAGGTATTTTAATGATGGACCTTTCACCATTGCAACGGGTGTGCCACAGGAGTCTATGCCAGCCATGGGCGTATTTTGCGGATATAAAATAATTGAGAAATATATGAAAGAAAACCCATCCATAACGTTGCAAGAATTAATGGCAAATTCTAATTGGGATGGCTTATTAAAAAATAGTTATTACAAGCCCGAATAGATTTAAACAAAAAATTTCTTTCCTTTTTTAGTAAAATTATTTGCATTTGTGTTTACACAAAATTAACTTGGCTATTGTAAATGTAAAATGTAAATGAGAAAAAAACTACTGACTTTATTGTTAGCGTGGATGGTTTCCGCGTTGGCAGTTTGGGCACAAACCCGGCAAATTACGGGTGTTGTGACGGATGGAAAAGAGCCCGTAATTGGAGCTTCTGTTCAAGTTAAAGGAACATCAACTGGTGCCGTTACGGATGCCAATGGGCGGTACATCTTAAATGTACCCAATGATGCTACAACAATTGTTATTAAAGCAATTGGATTAAAAACGCAAGAATTATCCATTGCTGGTCTTTCAGAAATTAATGCCAAAATGTTAACAGACAATGTTAACCTTGGCGAGATGGTAGTAACTGCCTTTGGTATTGAACGTGAAAGAAAAACCCTAGGTTATTCGCAACAAAAAATTGGTGGAGATGAGTTGCGTAAATCGGGCGAACAAAACATGATTCAAGGTTTGGCTGGTAAAGCTGCTGGGGTTTATGTTCAAGGTTCTGGAGGAACACCAGGTGCATCTTCAAAAGTATTATTACGTGGTAATGCTACTTTTACGGGAAGCAACCAACCATTAATAGTTGTTGATGGAGTTCCAATTGATAATAGCACTGCACAATCTGTTGCAGGAGATTATCCTTTTAATGCAAATCTTCAAGGTGTAAATTCATCCAATCGTGGTGTGGATATTAACCCAGATGATATTGAAAGTATGAACGTTTTAAAAGGCCCTGCTGCCGCCGCCCTTTATGGAGTTAGAGCTGGTGCTGGTGCCATTATTATTACTACCAAAAAGGGTAAAAGAGGTAAAAAAAGTTTCAGTGTTGATTTAAGTTCATCTGTTGAAATTTCTAAAGTTAACAAATTACCTAGCCTTCAAATGAAGTATTCTCAAGGTACTGGTGGTGGAGTGTTAAATGCTGACCAATCAGGTTCAATAGGTGCTGGTGTTTACAGACCTGGTCTTACTTCTGCCAATTGGGGTAATTTAACAAAAGATAGTTTAGGAATCACTCCAACAGATAATATGGGTGAATTCTTTAAAACTGGTTATGCATATAACAACAATATTTCAATCACCAATAATACAGAGAATGCCTCTATGCGCATGTCGGTTGGTAGATTAGATCAAAATGGAGTTATGCCAAATACCAATTTCACTAGAACGAGTGTAAGGTTGTCTATGGATTCTAGATTAACTAAAAACTTTGTAATGGGAGGAACTGTAAATTTAATTAATTCGGGCGGTATACGTGCTCAAAATGGTAGTAACCTTTCTGGTGTAATGTTAGGTTTATTGCGTGCTCCAAATAGTTTTAGATTAAACGATCCCAATAATGGTGGATATAAAAATCCAGATGGAACCCAAAGGCAGTATTTTCAAATTTATGATAATCCATGGTGGACGGTTAATGAAAATCCTTATACGGACAATGTAAATCGTGCTTTAGGAAATATCAATTTCACATACGATCCTTTGGAATGGATGAGCGTAACTTACCGTTTAGGAACTGATATGTACACCGATCAACGCAAACAAATTTTTGCAATCGGCTCATGGGCACCAGATAACGCTCCAGGTGGAGAAATTGATGAAAACATATTGAGATACAGAGAATATTATTCAGATTTATTGGTAACTTTTAAAAAGGATATCACTAAAGATTTAAAAACAACCTTATTGGTTGGTAACAATCTAAATTCTCGCTACGATCAAGATTTATATTCTAGAGGAAGAGATTTAGGTGCTCCTGGAAATTACAATTTAAATAATGCTGCAAGCCTTTATGCAAGTGAAGCAAATACTACTATTAGAACTGCTGCATTATTATTTGATTTCAATGCTGCGTACAAAAACTTCTTGTTCTTAGGTGTTTCAGGAAGAAATGAATGGGCGTCTACTTTTGGAACTGCTAAAAACAATTTCTTTTATCCTTCCACAAGTTTATCTTTAGTATTTACAGAATTGGTTAAAATACCTAAAATGGATTTTGGTAAACTTAGAGTTGCTTATGCTCAAGCTGGTATTAGCCCAAGCCCTTATGCAACCCAAACCTATTTCACTAGATCAACTTATACAGATGGTTTCACAGGTGGTTTATCATTCCCTTACCTAGGTGGTAATGGTTATGGCTATTCTGCAACTATTGGAAATGCTGGTCTTAAACCTGAAAGAAATACTGGAATTGAATTTGGTGCAGACTTGAGATTTTTTGATAGTCGCTTAACTGCCGATTTTACTTACTACAATCAAAAATCAACTGATTTGTTAGTATATATGCCAATCGCTCCTTCATCTGGTTTCTCTCAATATTATAACAATGCTGGTTCTATGGTTAACAAAGGGATTGAATTGATATTAACAGGTACACCAGTTAAAATGAAGGACTTCAATTGGGATATTAGTGTAAATTATTCAAGAAATAGAAATGAAGTTTTGGCATTAGCTCCTGGTGTGGAAGAAATTAGTTTAGAGGCTGGTTTCTCAAGTATGGGTTCTTATGCAATCAAAGGTTTGCCTTATGGTGTTCTTTATGGTACACGTTGGGATAGAACTGCTAATGGTGACTTAATTATGGGTGCAAATGGTTTACCTAGAGTTGCAGAAACTAGAGGTCAAATTGGAAATCCTTATCCAAAATGGTACGGTGGTTTAAGAAATACTTTTACCTACAAAACATTCACATTTAGCTTCCTTTGGGATATGCGTAAAGGTGGAGATGTTTGGAATGGTACTTGGGCTCGCTTAAGCCAATTGGGTCAAACAGAAGAATCTGCAGAAGGTCGTGAGAAATTTTATATCATTCCTGGTAAAAAAGTTATCAGTACCGCTCCTGATGGAACTGAAACTTATGGAGAAAATGACATCAAAATTTCTGCTTACAACTATTTCAGAACCTACAAAGGTGATGGTGGAAACTATGCTGCTGAAAACGCTATTCAAGACGGCGGTTGGGTTCGTTTGCGTGATGCAAGCATTTCTTATAGATTTAACCTTAATCCTAAAGCTGCTCGTATTGTTAAAAGCCTAGAACTTGGAATTACTGGTCGTAACTTGTTATTGTTTACAGATTATACCGGTGTAGATCCAGAAACAAGTTTAACAGGTGCTGGTTCTAATATTGGTGGTTGGGATTATTTCAACAACCCTGGAACCAAATCTTATACCTTTTCTTTAAGAGCAAGTTTCTAAAATGTTAAACGTTTAAAAATTAAAAAGATGAAAAAAATTACATATAGCGTTTTAGCCTTATTACTAATAACTTTTGGGGCCTGCAAGAAATTTGTAGATGGATATGATAAAAGTCCAAATGATCCTTCCGAAGTAACCAACGCTCTTTTATTATCAAACTGCGAGGTTGCTTACTTTGCAACAGTTAATGGTCAATTGGCTCGCCAAACAACCATGATGATTCAACAAACTACTGGGGTAGATCAACAAAGTAGAGATGTTAACGATTACTCTATTGATGAGGGTACAAACTCCAACGAATGGGCTGTTATCTATACAAATGGTTTAGTTAATTTAAATAAGCTTCAATCTCAAGCAGGTGGCGCCAATCCATATTACCAAGGGATGGCAAAAGTTTTAACTGCTATGTTTTTAGGAGTTGCCACCGATCTATGGGGCGATATTCCAAACAGAGAAGCAATAGGAGGCTTGGCTAATTTTAACCCAGCTTACGATAAACAGGACGTTGTTATTGCTGATATTCAAAAAAATCTGACAGATGGTATTGCCTTATTAAGTAAAGCAGAAGCAGCCAATGTTATGTTGCCAGGCGCAGATGATTATATCTTTGCAGGTGATGTAAATGCTTGGATTGCTGCAGCACATGTTTTGAAAGCTAGATACCACAATCGCCTAAGCAAGAAAGATGCTCCTGGTTCTGCATCAAGCGCTCTTGCAGATCTTACTGCTGCTACTGCTGCTGGTTTTACTAGTAATGGTAATAATATGAATGCAACGTTTGGTGAAAATAGTAACGAGTATAATCAATGGTATGCTTTTACCGTGGTTGAAAGAGCTGGTTATATGAAAGCTGGATTAACCATGACAGATATTATGAATTCATGGAATGACCCTAGACTTTCATTCTACTGTGTTGCTGATACTGGTGGTGGATTTAATGGTTCCGCTCCTGAAACACCTAATTTAGATGCTTCGGAAATTGGAGAATATTTGGCAAGTGCTAATGCTCCTTTCCCTATAGTTACATATTACGAAGCTAAGTTTATTGAGGCAGAAGCAAAACTTAGAGCTGGTGATGCTCCTGGTGCAGCAACAGCTCACAATGAAGCTGTATTGGCAAGTGTTGAAGCTGTTACAGGTGCTGCTGCAGATACTTCTTTTGAAAATAGCCAAGCTAAGGAAACTGGTGCAACTATTACTTTAGAGAAAATTATGACTCATAAATACGTTGCCATGTATGGTCAGATTGAGGCTTATGCTGATTGGAGAAGAACTAGTTTCCCTGCATTAACCCCAAATTCTAATGGAGGCTTGGCTTTTATTCCTAGAAGATTACCAACAGTATTAGAAGAGCGTTTGTACAATAAAAATGCAACTCTAATTACAAGAAATCAATTGAATATGCCAGTTTGGTGGGATCAATAATATTGGTTTTTTTGTTTAATTAATAAAACGGGTCGCTTTATGTGGCCCGTTTTTTTTATGTTTGAAAGTGAGAAAAATTTCAGAACTACATATTTATCCAATTAAGGGTTTAAAGGGTATAAGCCTTCAAAAATCAGAGCTTACTCCGCTCGGTTTAAAATATGATAGACGCTATATGTTGGTTCAAACCAATGGAACCTTTATTTCTCAACGTGAAGTCCCTCAATTGGCATTAATTAATATTCAATTTTCTAGCAGGGGTTTTGTTCTGTTTGATCCAAAATCAAATACAAACATTGCCCTGCCTTTTGAAATTTTTGGTTCAACCCGAAAGGTGAAAATTTGGGAAGATATGGTGGATGCAATTGAGGCAGAAAGCCCATATTCAGAATGGTTTTCAACCATACTTAATATGGAATGTAGGCTAGTTTATTTGCCAAATTCTTCCTCTAGATTGCTTGATCCAAAGTACAATAGGGGCGAGGATTTGGTGAGTTTTGCAGATGGGTTTCCTTTTCTTTTAATTGGTCAATCTTCTCTAGATTATCTAAATCAAATTCTGTCTGAACCAATTCCAATGAATCGCTTTAGACCAAATATAGTTTTTAGCGGTGGCGCTGCATTTGAGGAGGATACTTTTCTTGAAATTTCAGTTGGTTCAAACCGATTTTTTGCCCTAAAACCTTGTGCGCGTTGCTCAGTGCCAACTATAAACCAACAAAATGGTACAAAGGGTGTGGAGCCAACAAAAACATTGGCCACCTTCCGCCAAAAGGACAACAAAATTTATTTCGGTGAAAACCTGGTTCTAGGTTCAAACCAAACCCAAATTTCTGTAGGCGATTTGCTTGACCCAATTACCTTTAAACCGAGCTTATTTTAAACAATAAAAGCGAGAACAAGTCTCGCTTTTATTGCTAGTATTTATCAAAAATTAGTTGCTCGATTCTGTCATGTACGCCTCAATTGGCAAACAAGCACAAACTAAATTTCTATCTCCATGTGTATTGTTAACTCTGCCTACAGTTGGCCAAAACTTAGCTGCCAAAACATAAGGTAATGGATAAGCAGCTTGGTTTCTTGTATAAGCATGATTCCACTCTTCTGCAATAACCATGGCAGCAGTGTGTGGAGCATTCTTTAACATATTATCCTTTTTATCAGCGCTTCCATTTTCAATTGCATTTACTTCATTTTTAATTGCAATCATGGCATCACAGAATCTATCCAATTCAGATTTAGGTTCAGATTCTGTTGGCTCAATCATAATGGTACCAGCAACAGGGAAACTCATTGTAGGAGCGTGGAATCCATAATCCATCAAACGTTTTGCAATATCTTCCGCTTCAACACCAGTTGCGCCTTTGAAAATACGTGTATCCAAAATCATTTCATGGGCACATCTACCTTTGCTACCTGTATATAAAATTTGGTAATCTTTTTCTAATCTTGCTTTGATATAATTGGCATTAAGGATTGCATATTTAGTTGCATTTTCTAATCCTTCTGCACCCATCATTTTGATATAAGCATAAGAAATTAATAAGATAGAGGCACTTCCCCATGGCGCTGCAGATACCGCACTCATAGATTTATCTCCACCTTCCATATCAACAACCGCATGACCAGGTAAGAAAGGAACTAAGTGTTTAGCAACTCCAATTGGGCCCATTCCAGGTCCGCCACCACCGTGTGGAATACAGAAAGTTTTATGTAAATTTAAATGGCAAACATCTGCGCCAATATTAGCCGGACTAGTTAACCCAACTTGAGCATTCATGTTAGCGCCATCCATATAAACTTGGCCACCATTTTGGTGAATCAAATCACATACTTCTTGAATCTGTTCTTCAAAAATTCCGTAGGTAGAAGGATAGGTAATCATTAAGCAAGCAAGATTATCTTTATGTTCAATAGCTCTTGCTCTTAAATCTTCAATATCTACATAGCCATTTTCAAGTGTTTTGGTTACAATAACTTTCATACCCGCCATTGCAGCACTTGCAGGGTTTGTACCATGCGCAGAAGAAGGAATTAATGCAATATTTCTATGTGATTGACCAATGTTTTTGAAGTATTCTCTTATTACCATTAAGCCAGCATACTCACCTTGCGCACCTGCATTTGGTTGAAGGCTAATTCCTGCAAATCCAGTGATTTCTTTTAATGCATGAGTTAATTCTTCAAATATTTGAGTATAACCAGTTGCTTGGTTTCTAGGAATAAATGGATGTAATTGACCAAAACCAGGCATGGTAACTGGAACCATTTCTGCGGTTGCATTTAATTTCATTGTGCATGAACCCAATGCAATCATAGAATGACAAAGTGAAAGATCTTTTGATTCTAATAATTTGATATAACGCAACATTTCATGCTCACTGTGGTAAGTATTAAATACTGGGTGAGTTAAGAAATCTGATTTACGTGCAAAGTTTGCAGGCGCTTTTAATTCAATGTTTTCAGATTGAGTTTTAGCAATTGTTTTTCCTGTTAAAATAGAAGCCAATTCGTTAATATCAGCAATAGTATGAGTTTCATCTATGCTCATACGAATATGAGTTGCATCTACTTTCACAATATTCATTTCTGCTTTTGCACAAGCTTCAAGCAAAGAGTCTGCATTTGCAACCTGAACAGTAATGGTATCAAAGTAGTTTTTAGTAACCACAGACATTCCGTTTTCAGAAACTGCTTCAGCCAAAGTTTGGGTCAAACCATGAACTCTACCTGCAATACCTTTTAAGCCTTTTGGTCCATGGTAAACGCCATACATACTTGCCATAATAGAAAGTAAAACTTGCGCTGTACAAATATTGGATGTTGCTTTTTCTCTCTTAATATGTTGCTCACGAGTTTGTAAAGCCATGCGTAAAGCTGGGTTGCCTTGGCTATCAATTGAAACACCAATTAAACGACCTGGCATCTGACGCTTATACGCATCTTTGGTGGCAAAGAATCCTGCATGTGGTCCGCCGTATCCCATTGGAACGCCAAATCGTTGGGCAGAACCAACAACTACGTCTGCACCCCATTCGCCCGGAGGAGTTAATAAAGTTAAGCTTAATAAATCTGCAGCAACTGCAACCATTACATTTTTTTCTATGGCTTTTGCCATAAATTCACTGTAATCGTTTACAGAACCATCGCCCGCAGGATATTGAATTAAAGCACCAAAAAAGGTTTCATCAAATTCAACTGTATTGTAATCGCCAATTACTAGTTCAACGCCAATTGGTTCTGTGCGTGTTTTTAAAACATCAATGGTTTGTGGGAAACATAAGTTAGAAACAAAGAATTTATTAGCATTTTGCTTTTTTGTTTCTGCATATAACATATGCATTGCTTCACCTGCGGCTGTACCTTCATCTAATAAAGATGCATTGGCAATTTCCATCCCAGTTAAATCAATAATCATGGTTTGGTAATTCAACAAGGCTTCCAATCTACCTTGTGCAATCTCTGCTTGGTAAGGAGTATAAGCTGTATACCATCCTGGGTTCTCAAAAATATTTCTCAAAATAACACCAGGAGTTAGGGTTCCATAATAGCCTTGACCCAAATAGTTTTTATAAATATCATTTTTTGATGCTACTTCTGCTAGCATCGTTAATAATTCGTTTTCTGTTAATGCCGCAGGTAAATCCATGCGCTGTTTCAATCGAATGTGCGCTGGAATTGTTTCGTCAATCAATTGATCTAAGCTAGATACGCCAATGGTATTTAACATGGCTGCAGTATCGTTTGCTAAAGGTGAAATGTGGCGGTTTACAAATAAATCGCTGTAGTTTGCTTTGATTTGCATATTAAAAGTTTTAGTCTAATTGCTTATTAGAGGTGGCAAATTTATCTTTTTTTGGCGTTCAAGCATAAGAAATTTCCCCTTTGCTATTTGATTTTTGTCATACTTTTAACTATTTGAAAATGAGATTTCTGCCTCGCATTTTCAATTAATTCACTCTTGTTTTACCAGAAATGGCCATTTAATCCACCATTTTCCCACGCTTTTGTTCTGGTTTTTATTCTGTTTGAACCAAAATTTTGAATCTTACACCAAATGAATTGAGGTTAACAAATCAAATTTTTTCTAAAGAGAAAAGCTTTCCTATTTTTGAACCAAATAAAAGATAAAACTATGTTTGATAAATTAGGTGCAGCCAAACAAATGGCGGATGATGTAAAAGTGAAATTAGAAAGCATTAGCGTAATAGGCGATGCTGGCAATGGAATGGTTAAAGTATCTTCTAATGGAAATAGAAATATTCAAGAAATTCAAATTAATGAAGACTTATTAAAGCCAGAAAATAAAGAGGAATTACAAGATTTATTAGTAGTTGCTACAAACCGTGCCTTACAAGCGGCAGAGAATGTTTCAGAGAGCGAAATGCGTGCAATGATGAGCAGCATGATGCCTGGTTTAGGAGGACTTTTCGGCAAATAATACCAAGTGAATTTATAATTCTGGATAAAGCAAACAAGGAAAATCTATTCCGTTTTATTTCGGTTCAAACCAAACTTAATTGCATAAAAAAAGCAGCCTTAATAAGCTGCTTTTTTTGTTTAATAATTTATTGGTTATTCCACCACAAATTTTCTAGTCCAAATTTGATTTTCAGATCTAATTTCAATGAAATAAATACCTGTTTTTTCTTGTATAGTGATATGACTTACTTCTCTATTAGATGCCATATTTCCTTCTGCAACCAATTGTCCTTGAATATTTTTGATTACATATTTGCCATTCCCATTTAATGCTGGAACATAAACTTGTAACTCGTTTTTAACAGGATTTGGATACAAAACCATTTCATCATCTTTGGCTATTTCAGAATTTCCTGTAGCACCTTTTACAACTAACGCATACCTGCCATTGGTATCGCTAACCATTTGGCTTATTGGCAAGGGACCTATCATTGCGGTAGCTCTAATGGTAATTAATACTAATAAGGGATAAATGCCACCTTGGCCAGTTGTTGCAGTTCCTGTTAACACAGCGCAACCAGAACTTCCACCAGTAATTTTACAATCTGCATTATGACAAGCGTAGGTAAAACCATTTGGCAATCCTACTACATCTGTAATCCATAAGGTGTCAATAGTTGCATTAACAGTTGTACCTAATTGGGCAACATAAACAGTTGTGTCTTTGGTAATAAAATATTGAATAACTTGGCTGTAAGGAACACCAACCATAGCAGAATCAATTACTTCAGGAAGAATAGCCGTGGTTTTAAGATTTGGGTCTGGTGTGCATTGAGCAAACAAATTTGTTGCTAAACTTAAGGCACAAAATACTATTATTGAAAGTATGAGTTTTTTCATTTGAATTAATTTTATGGCAAGATATAAATTTCTTCTGATTTGCTTTTTTTTTCTTCACAACTCCATTTTGGTTCAAGCCCAAAACCAAAAAATATCTGGTACAATTAAAGATTCAATTTCTGGAGAATTAATTGCCGGTGCAGTTATTAGATTGGGAAAATTAGGAGCTGTTTCAAACTCGGCAGGTGTTTTTGAAATAAGCTTAGAAAATGGGTCGCAAAACCATAAAACAATTGAGATAAGTTATACTGGTTACCAAACCCAAATAGTACCCATTTCTGCTGATAATTGGGGCAAACATATGGTAGTTTATTTGTTGAGTTCGCCAACCTTATTAAACCAAATGCTGGTTACTGCAGGCAGGTTTGAGCAATCTGTAAAAAGACAATTGGTAAGTACAGAAGTAATTCAACCCTATTTAATTTCCAATAAAAACACCACCATGATGGACGATTTATTGGATCAAGTTCCTAGTGTGAATATTATTGATGGGCAAATTAACATAAGAAGCGGAAGTGGTTGGACATACGGTGCTGGCTCAAGAGTAATGGTTTTGGTTGACGGTATGCCTTTTTTAACCGGTGATGCGGGTCAGGTAAAGTGGAATTTTGTACCCATAGAAAATGTAAAACAAGTGGAGGTAGTTAAGGGTGCTTCTTCTGTTCTTTATGGGTCAAGTGCTTTAAGTGGAATAGTTCATTTTAGAACAGAAATGACCAATGATAAGCCTTTTACAAGGTTTTCTGTAAGCTCTGGTATTTACAGCCAACCAAAACGCAATAGTTTGGTTTGGACTAATAACCCTTTATTGCAATACAATTTAAATGGATTTCATTCTTTTAAGAAACAAAATTTGCAAGTTTCAATTAGTGGGAATTATTTTAAAGACAATGGTTATCGTTTAGGTGAAACTGAGAATAGACTTCGCTTAAATGCCAATCTAAAATATAAGACAAAATCCAATGTGCAATACGGCCTAAATATAGGTGCTTTGTACTCAGATGGAGGTTCGTTTTTACTCTGGGAAAGTTATGAGAAAGGATATACCATTCTGGATTCTAATGTTTCTAATACAGAATCAAAAAATATTTATTTTGATCCAAATTGCACATTTTATACTGGCCTTTTAAAACATACTATCCAAGGACGATGGATGTATATTTCCAACGATATTTCTAATTCAGATTCAACTGTCAATCAAGATAATTCTTCTAAAAATTATTATGGAGAATACCAAGTACAACGCTACTTTTCTGGTATCGGTTTGAACCTAACAAGCGGTTTTGTTTCTAGTCAAAATTTTTCGAGTTCACCTTTGTACAATGGTTTTCAAAAGAGTAGAAACCATGCGGTTTTCTTGCAATTGGATGAAACTTTTTTCAGAAAATTAAATGCAAGTATTGGAGCAAGATACGAGTATTTTAACATGAATGGAAAGGCCGAAAGTAAACCTGTTTTTAGAGCAGGAATAAATTATGAATTGGCTAAAGCGTCATTTATCCGTGCAAGTTATGGACAAGGTTATCGATTTCCTTCCATTGCAGAAAAATACATTCAAACAAGTGTGGGTTTGTTAAATGTTTTTCCAAATCCCAATCTAAAAAGTGAAACAGGTTGGAATGCCGAAATTGGGTTCAAACAGGGTTTTGCAATTAAGAAATTAAAAGGCTTTTTAGATATTGCTGTTTTCTATACTCGCTACCAAAACATGATTGATTTTAACCTTGGTTTATGGCGTGCCTTAAATCTTTCAGACCCTTTTAAAAGTTATGGTTTTACTTCTTTAAATATTGGTGAAACCCAAATTCCTGGTTTAGATATAAGTGTCAATTTAGAAGGTAAAATAGGTTCCGTTTTGATCCAAGGTATTATGGGTTATACCTATACTAATCCAACAATGATAAATATAGATGAAGTGTTTGCTGTGGATTCATTAAACAAAGAATATTCTTTTAGAAATACCAGAAGTGATAGTACCAATATTTTAAAATACCGATACAAACACCTGTTTAAAATGGATTTGCAATTTTCCTATAAAAAATGGAGTCTTGGGATTAGCAGCAGGTACAATAGTTATATGGAAAACATTGATGCCGCATTTGTTACAACTCCCTTAACCTATTTTATTAAAGGAGTAGATGAGGCTCGTAAATCTCAAACAGGTGGCAATACTGTTTTTGACATGCGTCTTTCCTATCAGGTAAATACAAAAATGAAGCTAGGGCTAGTTATCAATAATTTGTTTAATGCAGAAATCATGACTCGCCCTGCTGATTTGCGTCCACCAAGATTAACAATGATTCAATTCAACTATCAATTCTAGTTAATCCCAATTAAGAACAAGGTCGCTAACTTCTCTATTATTAATCACGTGTTCCTCTACAATTCTTTCTACATCTGTAATTTGGATATTCTTATAATAGGTACCTTCTGGATAAATAACTAAAGCGGGGCCAAATTTACAAGCATCTAAACAGCCAGCTCTTTGTGCTCTAATTTGTGTGCTTAAACCTTTCTCTTTTAAAACTGCTTTAAATTTTTCAACCAGCGCCATTCCATTTTCTAATCCACAACAGGCTTTTCCTTCTTCCTTTTGGTTCGAACAAATAAATATGTGTTTTTGAAATTTCATTTTTCTATGGTAAGTGGCAAATGTAATTGAAACTTTAATTCTTGAATACTTTAAAATAGAGAGTAGCTTAATTTTGAATTAAAAAATATGTATTTTGCTTTAATTTTTTATTAATGTGGGTATTTACATTGTTTCAATTTGCTTTGATAGAATTTTATTTAATTATTTTAAAAATTAATTTTAGGCACACATGTATTTGTAAATAACTGTAAAATAGGTTTATATATACGGCTTGACTTAAAATGAATTTAAAATTGAATTAAAATAGATTTTGCAAAAAACGCAAAAAATTTTGTAGTCTCCTTCAAACAATTAATTTTGAGTCATTAATTTATTATTAAAAACCAAACAAAATTTCCTATTTAATCACTTTAATTAAACAACATGAATCAAACTCTACAAAAAATCAGAATGATCGTCTTAGTCAGCTTGCTGACGATGCTTTCAAGCTGGTCGGTAGCGCAGGTGAATGTGGCCCCGTCGGCCACAGCCACAGCAAGTACGTGTAACACGGGTGCTTGTAGTACGCTTAACGATCTAAACTTTGGATCTTGTGGTACACAACAAATGTGGATCTCATCTTCCGCAACCAATCCAGGTTCCAGTATTTTTATTCAATTTACTTGGCCAACTGTACAAGTCATTAACAAAATGACCATTAATGTAGGTCAGAACAACACACGTTTCTTGGGTGGTGGTACCATTCAAATTTGGAATGGTAGTGCATGGGTAACCCACACTACTTTCACCCAATCAATAGGTGTTTGTAGCTACGACATTAATTTTAATAGTGTAGCAACTACACAATTAAGAATTATTGATATGGTAGTTATCGGCTCACAAAGTTCAAATGTGAACTTCCGCGAAATTCAAATTTGGCAAGGTTCTTTGTCAACAGATGATATCGGTGTTGCATCTATTGATTCTCCATCAGTATTTTGCGGTGGTCCTCAAAACATCGTAGCTCGTGTACAAAATTTTGGAACCAATGTGGTTGCAAATTACGATGTAAACTGGAGCTTAAATGGTGTTTTACAAACACCAATTACTTCATATGTTTCCTTGGATACTATAGGTGGTTCAAGTCCTAATTCTGCTCAAATTACTTTAGCAACTGGATATACTTTCGCCACTTCAACACCAACCTTAATTAAGGCATGGACTTCTGGTCCAAATTCTAGTACAGATACTATACCCGTTAACGATACGGCAAGTGCAAGTAAAATCCCTGCTATGTCGGGTAACTTTACTATCAATCCATTGGGAACTGGTACCAGTAACTTTACTTCCTTTGCTGCTGCAATTTCTGCTATGAGTGTGGGTGGTGTTTGTGGTCCTGCAACTTTTATAGTAGCGCCAGGAACCTATACTGACCAAGTTGTAATTCCTAATATCATTGGTGCCTCACCAGCTAATCCAATTTTATTTGATGGATTAAGTGCAGATTCAGTACTTATTACTGGAAGTTTTGCCTCTCAAGGAACTGTTATTATGAATGCTTCTAAGTATATTACTTGGAGAAATATGACTGTTGCCAATACAAATACTAGTACTTGTGCAGGTATTGCCATGGTTGGTGCTGTAAGTAAAATCAATATCAGCAATTGTAAGGTTAACCTAAATATTTTATCTGGTACTTCTTCAACTGGTTATGGTATTATTGCCACTGGTACCGCTAATGGCGGTGGTGTTAGTGCTATGCCTGGTGACTCAATTGTTATTGATAGCAATATTGTTACAGGTGGTGGTTATGGTATTTCTATTTATGGAAGTTCAACTGCAGCCAACAATAAAGGCCATATGGTAAGAAACAACAAAGTGAACAACTGTAATTACATGGGTGGATACATTGCATATAACTACAATCCAATTGTTGTAACAGACAATGAATTTAACATGCAAGGTCAGAACTATGGTTATTATGGTTTGTATTTTTATTACAATCAATCTAATAATGCAACTATTCCACACCAAATTAAGAGAAACAAAATCATCCGTTTTGGTGGATACGGAATCTATTTGTACTATCCAATAAACAATGCCGCAGCAGCGCCAGTAGAATGCTATAACAATGTTGTTTCAAGTACTGATGGTGGTTCTTATCCTGGATATTATGGTATTTATTTATACCAAGCAAGTTCCACTTATAGAGCGTTAGTTTACCACAATACCATTGCAATGAATGGTTCAG
>JAIOYZ010000033.1 GCA_021740845.1 Bacteroidia bacterium | reverse complement strand
AAAGGATGCAAGGGTATCTCAATGAATACCATTATAGATTCAATAGAAGGCAAAAAATGGGGACAACCTTCGACTTACTCCTAAAAAGGATGGTAAAAAATGACCCTATACGCTTATTATCAAACAATTAAAATTGTTATCTAAACGCCTATACCTATTGTTTAATTCTGTTTCCTTTTCAGGGGAACGCATTGTTGCAATTACATTCCAGCCTTGTTGTTGAAAATGGATAGCAGTTGCTTTTCCAATTCCGCTACTTGCTCCCGTTATTAATATGGTTTTACTCATTTTAATCTTTGTTTAGGGTTAGTAAATTAGCCACTCCATTGGCTGTGTAAATTGCTTTTGTAGTTTCATTCAGCACTTTGTTATAGTTTTCAATAGTTTGTTTTAACCCAGAGAAATCAACAACGGTTCTAAATGGTTTTTCACCAAAAGGTGTATTTACTAAATTAACTACGGCTTCTGCAACTCGTTCAGGTCTTTGTTCGGGGATTGATTCCACATAAGCAACGTATCCATTAATTGAGGTTTCGGGAAGGCTAGCCATTTCGCCATACTGCTTCATTCTATTTGTATCGCTTGGCGTTATCATTCCAGTCATAAAACCTGTCGGAAATCCACCTGGTTCTATTATGCAAGATTCAATTCCAAAGCCTGAAAGTTCTGCTCTGTAACCTTCTGCCAATGATTCTAAAGCGTACTTTGAAGCCGAGTATGATGCCAAAAATGGTGTGGTTACTCTACCAATACAACTTGAAGTATGAATAATAGTTCCTTTCCCTTGTTGGCGCAAAAAAGGTATAACAGATCTCATTACTCGTTGAACACCAAAAACATTTACGTCAAACATTTTTTGAATATCTTCAGAAGTAAAGCACTCCAAAATTCCATTTGCTCCTATTCCTGCATTGTTAAAAACAGTATCCAAACCGCCCATCAGTTCAATAGCTGATTTTACCCCTACATTTACACTGTCTTCATTGGTTACGTCCATTTCAACCAATGCTACGCCTTTTGCTTTTAACCCATTGACTATTGCTTCATTTTTACCTTTTAATGAACGCAACGTTCCTACAACTTGATGCCCGTTTTCGGCTAATTGAATACAAGTTAAACTTCCAAAAGCACCACTTGCTCCTGTAACTAAAATTTTATGTTTCATATTTTTAAAGTTTCTATAATTTGATGAAACAAATATCTTAATGATAAAGCAGGCGGATTAACACGAAAAAAGGAAGATTAAACACAAATCGCTGAAAAGAGAAAAGGAAGTCATTTTGCTCCCTTTACATTAATTCAATTGCCTGTATTCTTGGGGTGTTTTGCCTGTCTTTTGTTTGAACAGCCTTCCAAAATAATGTGGATAATTGAAGCCTAAAGTATAAGCTATTTCGCTAATCGAATCAGTAGAACCAAGTAACAAATGTTTTGCTTTGTCTATAAGAAAATCATTAATGTGGTCTTTGGCAGAACGTCCTGTTTCTTTTGTCAAAAGATCACTCAAATAACTAGCTGATAAATGGCAATGGTCTGCTAAATATTGGATAGTTGGTTGTCCTTTTTCTATGAGCTGTTTTGCCTTATAATAGTCTTTTAGTAACAATTCAACTTTGGTAACAATATCCGTATTGCTTGCAGAACGAGTATTGAATTGTCTTTCGTAAAATCGTTTGCTGTAATTAAGTAACAATTCAATATTAGAAACTAAGACTTGCTGACTGTGATTGTCAATTCGTTCTTTTATTTCATCTTGAATGAGCTGAACAATTTGGTTGAGGGTGTTTTGTTCATTTTCAGATAGGTGTAATGCTTCGTGCACTTCGTAGTTAAAGAAATTGTAATCGTCAATTTTTAGACCAAGGGCAGTATTTCTAATTAGGTCGGGGTGAAAATATAACATCCAACCTATTACTTGATTCAGTTCTTGCGGTTTTTTTACTGTAATGACCTGATTCGGTGCGGTAAAAATCAAAACCCCATCATCAAAATCATAGGAGTTTCGACCGTAGTCAATTCCGCAACTCGAATCCTTTAGAGCAATACAGAACAAATCAGAAGAAAATCTTTTACCAACGGATTCCTCTCCATAAGCCAATTCTTGAGTGTCAAGTATTGTGATTAAAGGGTGTGTAGGCTTGTCCAAACCGAAGACAGCTCTGATTTCAGTTATTGATTTTGAATGTATAATCGGATTGCTCATACTATTTCTTTTCACAAATTTATTCTGTCGTTCTGAAGTTCATTAACACAAATCGCTGAATGTTTAGCACGGTTCTGTTAAAATGGATATCGTTTTTATTACCATCCAAACCCATTTGCTTGACCAGATGCATTAAAATGTGTTGGAATTATTTCGGGCAATTGGTTGAAATTTGAAATTGTCATAATCCAAACAATAGCAAGCGATAACCAAGCAATAAATTCAATTATTTTGTCGCCAAAAGAAAGGTTTAATTTTATTATTGGTCTATCTTTCATTATAAATTTTTGATGGTATTAACTTGCATTGAAGAGTAAGATTGGCAGCTAACCGCAATTAGCTGTTACTTGAATAATCCACCTGACAACTTCTTACCAAATATAAATAAAAATAAATTGGAACCACGATGTACTTTTTGTGGTTTTGATTAATTTGTCCCAAGTAATAATTACCAATTTCATTGATGATTTCAATTGCATCCAGATTTATCTGGAAGGCTAATAAAAGAAAATGAAGATGGGGCTTTAGCCCAATTAACAATGCTCAATTTTTTGGCTAAAGCCCAATATTTTTTGAGGATTTGAAATGAAGGGATTTTTCTTAATTCCAATTGATATTTTAACCACAATTGAAAATTAATTTGCTTTATCTAATTGGGAAATGACACCTTTTTGCTGATTCCTCTCTGCAATTTGAAACATTCCTTTGGGCTAAAGCCCCTATCCTTTTTATTCATTTGAATGAATTGGCTAAAGCCAATTCCTATTGATTTTTTAGATTCTCAATTTGCAAATTATTTGGCAATTTCATTGATGATTTCAATTGCCTCCAGATTTATCTGGAGGAATTATAAATGAAAATGAAGATGGGGCTTTAGCCCAAATAACAATGTTCCTTTTTTGGCTAAAGCCCAATATTTTTTTGAGGATTTGAAATGACGGGATTTTTCATAATTCCAATTGATATTTTAAACACAATTGAAAATTATTTTGCTTTACCTAATTGGGCAATGACACCTTTTTGCTGATTCCTCTCTGCAATTTGAAACATTCTTTTGGGCTAAAGCCCCTATCCTTTTTATTCATTTGAATGAATTGGCTAAAGCCAATTCCTATTGATTTTTTAGATTCTCAATTTGCAAATTATTTGCAATTTCATTGATGATTTCAATTGCATCCAGATTTATCTGGAGGAATAATAAATGAAAATGAAGTTGGGGCTTTAGCCCAAATAACAATGCTCCTTTTTGGCTAAAGGCCAATTCCTATTGATTTTTTGATTCTCAATTTGCAAATTATTTGGCAATTTCATTGATGATTTCAATTGCCTCCAGATTTATCTGGAGGAATTATAAATGAAAATGAAGATGGGGCTTTAGCCCAAATAACAATGCTCCTTTTTGGCTAAAGGCCAATTTTTTGTAAGGATTAGAAAGGCAGGGATTGAATAATGCAGTGTGGATTTTTAATCGACAAATAAATAATAGTATTCCGAAATGCCCCAAACCTAAATGTGGTTCCACTTAACACAGAGTTCTAGGTGTATATTCAGGCCGATTTGAAAGCTTACCTTTTGCTTGCTGCCAGTTACCTTGTCGACAGTACAATTGCAAGGTTAAGGTATTCCATACCTTCATCATTTAATGTAACACGAAAACATTGTGGCCATGTAATATAAACAAGCTTATTGTCCAGAAAATAATATGCGGTCCATGGGTCTTTATCTTTGCCATAACTCACAAGAGTCTTAATTAATGAATCATTATAAAAATACATTTCTATCATTTTTACATTTAATATGCCATCTTCAAAATTTTCTGTAGTTAAAGTGTACTTACTTATTTTCTTGAGGGTTATTTTTGAAATGGAATTTATTTTTTGCCCTTTAATGATTGAAATTAATGTTGTATCAATATATTTTGTTTTGCATTTTTTGCAATGGTCAATCAAATTTGAGATTGAGTCAATCCTAAAACTTGGGTCAGTATCAAAATAACTTGAGTCAATTGTCTGTCCAAATAAATTTATTCCCAAAAATAAAAAGTTCAAAAAGATCAATGGCTTAATTATCATATTCCAATTGGCATAACGGTTAGCAGCTACAATGAGTTGGCTCCAATCAACACAAATATAGTTGCGGCGCACCAAATTTTCAATAACCACAAATGTTTCAGCGTAACACCAAACCGACAATTTCTTTTAGGTGCCGTTATGCCCAGTGCTTCTCTGTCAGCTGTGTCAGTCCATTATTACTATTTTCTTTGTCGCAATTATTTTATTGTTCTCTGTAAGCCTAACGAAATAAAGCCCTTCTGGTAGATTGTCCCGCTGTAAAGTGACTGTTTGGTCCGAAATATTTTTTATTTCTTTTACTGTCTGTCCGAAATAATTGTCCACAGTTAGAGTTGCGTTGTGAAAGGATTTTTCTGTTTGTAGAACGGTCTGCATTGAAAAAGGATTAGGATAAATAGAAAAGTGGTTATCATTTAAGTTTTCAAGTCCGCTTGTCGCAGTTACCACAAATGATGTCGTCATTGAATTGGTGTCAATTACTGACGACGATGTGGAAGATATTGAGGAGTAAGCAATGTAATTAACATAGTAATTTCCAGCTGTTAGCAGTCCAATATTTGTAGTATCAAGAAAAGTTTTTAGTTGTGTAAACATACCTTCCCAAAAGCAGCCGACTAAATTAAAAGTGTCAGATTGTTGGGAATGAGTATATGATATTTTAATTCCTAAATTTGGAGTAGTAGTGGTAGTAACAATTTTAATTGTGTCATTGGTTGTAGGACTTTTTGGAATGATGGTAATACCGTTGATGTAAGGGCAACAACCGGTTTGAGAATATAAGCGTCCAATTGCCAGAAGACAAAAGAGTGTTATTGCGAAAATGTTTTTCATTTTATATTTGTCAGTGATTTAAGGGCTTATTCCACACTTAAAATTGTAATTGAATTTTCTGTTTGTCTGTTGTCATAGCATTGGGCATAACTGTCATATTACCCTCCCAAACCTTAGTTAATCAATCAGCAATATAAAAAGAATAAACCTGAAAGCAAATCACAAATGCAATCTAAAGATAGCTTAATTAACAATTTTAATCAGAGTTTAAAGGCCAGCGGGTTTGCATAATGAAAATATGGAATTGCCTTATTATTGCATGGTGTCTTTACCATTATTTAGAAACCCTTAACTAGAAAATTTTGAAATCCCTTTTTACCCTCCTATTCCATCTCATAAATTTCTATCGGCAAATTATCTGGGTCAGAAAAGAAAGTGAATTTTCTGTGGGTGTATTCGTCTATTCGAATGGGCTCTGTTGGGATATTATTTGCATTTAAAAACCGAACTTCTTTTTCAATGTCTTTCACTCCAAAAGCAATATGTCTTAATCCTGTTGCCTCAGGATTTGTAACTCTTTTGGGCGGATTTGGAAAAGAAAACAATTCTAGTAAATAATGCCCATTTAAAGATAAATCAAGTTTGTAGGATTGCCGCTCTTCTCGGTATATTTCCTGCTCAATTTTGAAGCCTAGAATTTCTACATAGAACTGTTTTGATTTAGGGTAATCCGAACAAATAATGGCTATGTGATGTATCTTTTCTAGTTGCATAAATCTTTATTTATCGTTGAATAATTTAGCGAATTGCTTTTGCGATTTGTTTTCATTTCTAGTCCTTGAAGTCTTCATTCTAATTCTTAGTTGTATCTTTCCTTATCTCATTAAACTAGCTCTTAAAACATGAGGTTTGGAGGTTGGTTATTGTTTTTATGCCAAAGGCTAGGAGCTAGGTGCTAGGTGCCAGGTGCTGCCTAGGTTAATTTTCTTGCTATTAGAATGGTATGGATTTCTGTTTCGTTTTCGGATTTAGGATAGCTTACTTTGCTTAGTTCTATTTGGCCAAATTTGTTCCCTTCCAATTGAGTTATTAAATCGCTTAATAGGTAATAATTAAAGTAAATTCTATCGCCACTTTTACTCACTTGAAAGCCAGATTTACTTGGCTCGCCTTCTACAAAACTAATATACAGCACTCCATTTTTGTTGAGCAATTGGTATGCGTCTGAAATAAATTTCATGGCATCTGTTGGTGTTAAATAGGGCAAACAAAAGCCACAAAGTATTCCATCGAAGCTAGTTTTCAATTTTTCAATTTGCCTTATGTCTAAAAGTTCAAAGCTGACCTTGGGATTGTTTTCTTTGGCAAGTGCCAGCATATTGGGTGAATTGTCTATTCCCAATATAAACAAATCTGGCCTGCGATAAAGTAAGTATTTACTGGCATTTCCAGGTCCGCAGCCCATATCAACCACCCTTGCCTTTTCCTTGGATAAAGCTTTACAAAAATTGTCATAGCTGAGGTTATATAAATCCAAGTCCATAAACTTCTCTTCATAGAGTTTGGCCAATTTGTTCCAAGTTTCGGAGGTTTCTTTGTAAGTATCCATTTGCAGCTATTTCCTTTTTCTAGCTAAGTCAAACTTAGGCTTTTCTTTAAAAAATTCCTCGTTTCAAATAGCCTTGGTTAAGGATAATTTTCTCCCTTAATCGGTGTTATCTTTTGGCTCAAACCGCCAGTATTTAAAATGCAAACTATAAGCAAATTTGGTGCTTGCTCTTTCTTCTCTTGGCTATTCTTTTTCTTTTAGGTTTGAACCAAATCTAAAGGCTAATTATTCACCAAACCTTTCCATTGAGTATCTTTGTTTCTTAAGTCAAGACCACCTTCGTATACCGACTTTAAGTTTACCAAAAAGAAGGACCATCCCGATTCGCAGCCCAATCGTATTCCTTGTTTGGAATTGTCGTCGGTTGGAATATTCTTTTGCGTTAATTCTACCAAAACATATTCGTCCTGAGTGGAAAGTTGAATATCAACCAAACAACTTCCTGCAAAGGTAAATTGTACAAAATCCTTGCCGTTTGCTTCCGTAATTTGGCCATATTCAGTCACCTCAAATAAATACCAATTCCATTCGTAAGTACCTCCCTTCTCTACCGTTTGGTCTTTGTCAATTGGCAATCCTCCATCCTCTTTATAAACAGCTTTACTTAAAAACCATTTTTCTAATTCACAAGCTTTGGTCCAAGCTCCATACATATCGCTTAGTTCCGACTTAATGATTATCTTTTTTGTAAATGTAGTCCAGTTAAAATTTTTCATATTGTTATTATTATTTGTTTCCCCCCTCGTCATCCGAAGCCTTAGCGTAGGATGATCGTCATCCGAAGCTTCAGCGAAGGATGATCGTCATCCGAAGCCTTGGCGAAGGATGATCGTCATCCGAAGCTTCAGCGCAGTGTGACATGTTTTCACTTTGTATAATTACCAAGCTAACGACCAACAGCAAACGACTAATAATCCATAGTTCTTCATTTTGCCAAAGCTAAATTCCCAAGATTCATTTCGAGCAAAATATTTCACTCATATCAAAATTCTACTATCGTCTATGGACCATGGACTCGACAAAAAACACCAACCAAGCAAAATGCTAAAGGCCAACAGCTAATGGCTAACCGCTTTTACCAATGACTAAAGACCAACTCCCAAAGACCAAACGACCTATCGACAAAAAAAGCCTCAACCAAAGCTAAATTTTACCAAAGACTAAAGACCAACTCCCAAAGACCAAACTACCTATCGACAAAAAAAGCCTCCACCAAAGCTTAATTTTACCAAAGACTAAAGACCAACTCCTAAAGACCAAACTACCTATCGACAAAAAAACATCAACCAAGGCTAAATTTTACCAAAGACTAAAGACCAACTCCCAAAGACCAAACTACCTATCGACAAAAAAAGCCTCCACTAAAGCTAAATTTTACCAAAGACTAAAGACCAACTCCCAAAGACCAAACTACCTATCAACAAAAAAAGCCTCCACCAAAGCTAAATTTTACCAAAGACTAAAGACCAACTCCCAAAGACCAAACTACCTATCGACAAAAAAAGCCTCCACTAAAGCTAAATTTTACCAATGACTAAAGACCAACTCCCAAAGACCAAAGACCAAACTACCTATCGACATAAAATCTCCACTCAAGGCAAAATCAAGCTAAGGGCTAATAACAGCTTTTATTAATCGGTTTTCCCTTTAAAGCTGGCATAAATAGCCATGGCATGTCCATGACCCAATTCAAATTCTTCCTTTAGCCAATTGGTAATTTCGGTGGCTTTGCAATTGGGATTGAGCTTTCCATTGAGGATAAACTTTTTCTCCTCTGCTAATTTTTTAAAGTCGGCAGGAGTCTTACCTGTCTTTGCTTTAATATTGTCTAGGTAGGCTTGAAATGACATTGTTCTATCTAGTTTAATCGTTTAGTGAATTTATTCCTTGTTCTTTCAATTTCTTTAAAGCAGCTTTCATGGCATCCACTTGCAGGGTGGCATGACCTTGCCATTGGCTTACTTCTCCAACCACCTTAAAGGGATGCTGCGACCGGTAAGATTGGGTTGGATTCCCTGGAAATTTTTTATCCGTTAAATCGGGGTCGTTTTCAATTGGACCAGTTGGCTCCACTAAATAAATTCTTTCTCTGCCTTCGCCTAAAGCGAGTTCGGCGCCCCAAATGGCGGCGTCGAGGGTGGATGTTAGAAAAATAAACTTGGAATTTTTTTGTTGTCCAAAATTAGAGCTATACCCCACTTCAATGAAATCACCCAATTGGAGATTTGCCTTGGTACCATGGAAATATGTCTGCGCAAAAGGTTTGGGAAGTAATGGGTTTGGTTCACTATTATTTTGCATTCTAAATATTAATTTTTCAGCAAGCCTTGCTTATCCTTTGAAAATTAATACACCAAAAGCATCAAGTCCATTCATAGATAGAGAAAACTCTCAATACATGAATGCTGAGAAGATTTAGGTATTATTTTCTTTTGGTTCAAACCTACAGATTTCTATTGGCAAAAAACAAATTTGAAAAAAAATACCTAGCATTCTTGTTGCTTAGATAACTCGTAAACCATGAACAACTTTTCTAGGAAACAGAAGTTATTGGCCATTATTTAATAGCCCAAGGCCTATGAATAATAGGTTCAATAAAACAATAGAAAATTAAAGTGAAAGCAGTTTATGAAACTAGCATTTCTAAGATTTAGAGTTGTAAAAAAAAATTATTTAAGGTTTATTTCTTCTGCTCTTTCAATCGCTTGGTCAATATTGTCGAGTATATTGTTTTTACCAATGAGTGAATAAAATTCAGATTTAAACAACTCTTCTTTTACCTGTCTGTTTGCACCTGAAATAAGAATAGTTGTCCCACGTGATTTTAGTTTTTGATGAAATTCTTTTAGCCTATTCACCGCAGTTGCATCAATAAAAGGAACATTTCTCATTCTTAGAATGAGCACCTTGGGGGCTTGCTTTAAGTCAGTTAAGAATTCCTGAAATTTCTCGGTTGCCCCAAAAAACAAAGGCCCATTTATTTCGTATAGCATGGTGTTCTTGGGAATGTATTTTAGTTCTTCCTCAAATAATTTTTCTCCATTAGCTTCTGCAGTTCCAAAAAGATTTTCCGCATTATTTATGGTTGTTGCTTCGCTCATTCGTTTCATAAAAATAAAACTTGATAAAATCAACCCAATCTCAATAGCTAAAATCAAATCAAAGAATATGGTTAATAAAAACGTGGTCAATAGAACAATGATATCCATTTTATTGCTTTTCAACAAAGCCTTAAAATGCCGCCATTCACTCATGTGATAAGCCACAACAACCAATATACCAGCCAAACAAGAGAGCGGAATAAGTTTGGCTATGGGGGCAAATAGTAGCATAATGAGTAGTAGAAAAACAGCATGAACCATACCTGCAATAGGTGTTCTCCCGCCATTTTTTACATTAGTAGCGGTACGAGCAATAGCACCTGTTGCGGGAATACCACCAAAAAGTCCTGAAAAAATATTGCCCACCCCTTGAGCTATAAGTTCCATATTAGAGCGATGGTTTCCGCCAATCATGCCATCTGCCACAACAGCTGAGAGTAAGGATTCAATGGCACCTAACAAAGCAATAGCAATAGCAGGTTCAATGAGCTGTTGAATTATCTTAAAGTTTATGCTTGGTATTTGAGGCATGGCGATTTTGTTTGGAATCTCTCCAAATTTACTTTCGATGGTTTCTACAGGTAATTCAAAGAAGTACACAAGCAGGGTAACAAGTACAATTACTACCAAGGAACCGGGTATTTTAGTAGTAATACGATAAAAATTTAGAGTGATTAAAACAGTTCCTATTGCAATACTAAAAGCCACCCAATTGATACTTTCAATATTCTGGAAATAAACGACCCATTTCTCAACAAAATCAGCAGGCACCTTATCTATTTCCATCCCTAAAAAATCTTTTATTTGGGTTGAAAATATAACAACTGCAATTCCGCTTGTAAACCCTACTATCAAAGGATAGGGAATGAATTTTAGGTAATTGCCAAGTTTCAAAACGCCAAGACCAATAATCAGGAAACCTGCCATAAAAGTGGCTATGGTGAGTCCGTTTACACCATGTTCTTGAACTATACCAAATACAATAATGATGAATGCTCCTGTAGGTCCTCCTATTTGAACCCTGCTTCCACTAAGAACTGAAATTAAAAAACCTGCAATGATAGCAGTAATAAGTCCTTTTTCTGGTGATACACCCGAGGCTATGGCAAAAGCTATGGCTAAGGGTAATGCAACAATGCCAACAATAATTCCTGATAGAACGTCTTTGGTGAGTTGTTTTCTGCTTATTCCTTCTTTTAATAAGGATATAAACTTAGGTGTAAATTCTTTGCTTTTCACTTTCTATGATTTCAATTCTCCTATTTCAAGGTTGCTTATTAATAAATGGAAGAAGCCTGTCGTTCTTTAAGCAATGGCTACAATCGGGTCGGGCAAGGGCGTTTACCCTTAAGCTCCCAAAGCCTATTGCGCATAAAAGGAAGAACCTTTTCATAATTCCGCATTTCCACAACACCACACTCTTCAAACTTGCTCACGAATGTATTTAATCAACTTAGATTTACAATGAAGCCTTTTGTCTACCAACACAATTATCAGCTATCCAATATTTGTTCGTCTGATTTTAAGGTCCATAACCAAGCATCGCCAATTTCTTCATCTTGAACAATACCTGAGAAAATAAAATTATTGTTCTCTAAAATTCTTGTTGAAGCATTGTGAGCAGGTTCTGTCTTTGCAGTAAGGGTCACACTTAAATCTGCATTTCGTGCTATTTTTATAAGCTCTTTACAGGCAAAGGAAGCAAAACCTTGCCCTTCAAATTCTTTAAATGTCCAATAGGAAATTTCAACTTTCCCATCTTTTGGCCGACCAATAAAACTGCATGTACCAACTACTTCATTCTGCTTTACAACAAGATAAGCAACCCAAGGCAAATGGAAGCCAATTTTAGGGTAAAAGTCCTCGTACATTCCCAACAAAGATTGGCAATCTAAGGATTCAAATAATTGATCTGTTTTATCTATATTCTGTTGAAGTATTCTTAATTCCATTATTAATTCTATTATCCGTCTGATATATTTTATTCCGATTCTCTTGTAATTGCAGCTGGACATGCCATACCATATCCTCTCCAATTTCATTATTTGCAAATCGAAAATAATATAATTTTAGGCGATTATAAAAAGACTAAAAACAATTTGGTTCAAACCAAAAACCATGGAACAAAAAATAAATAAAGAAATAAACGCCCAACAGCTATCTCACATCTAAGGTTTATTCATTTTTAAAACTAAGTTCTAGGTAATTTCGGTTTGAACCGACCAAGTTATGAGGTATTACAAAAGATGTCCTTTGAAAAAACGGCATAGGTAATATTAATTCTTTGGCATAGTTGAAGCTAAATAACACGGCAAACTATGGGACAATTATGAGCGAGGATTTAGAAAATTTGACCGTATGCCGCTATACCAAGTGCGGGATTAAAATGTTGCTTAACCGTCTGCCAACACAAATGCATGTAAATATTTCAAATGTTTTAACCAACATGCATACCTGTATTTGCTATTGCGCTGTTGAACTAAACCTTCGGTAGCATTTGTTAAAGTTAATTATATTGTAAGTGTAAATTAAAAACAAAATGGCAACAAAAAAAAGAACCCCGACGAATTAAGGGAGAACAAATTAATCAATTGCGCCAAGCGAGACATTGCAGGCTTTACTGAGTTATTACAGCGATTTGAACGCACTATCTCTGTACTGGGGAGGAGTAACATTACCTTTCAATGCTACTCTCGTCATGTGGCAGCTATGGCACTGCATTTTGGTAAGTTACCCACTGAACTCGACCCTGAACAGGTTCATGATTACTTGTTCTTTCTACAAAAGAAGTCTAAAACTCCTTCTCAAACCTATTTTAAACATACCGTTTATGGCTTACGTTTCCTACTAAAATCCGAAGGTTTGCCTTATGAGTATTTGGCCTTGCCTCAGATTAAACATGAGAAAAAAGTACAAGTAGTTTTAAGCAAAGAAGAGGTATGGCGTCTTTTAAAAAGTTGCCAAATACTTAAGCATAAGATATTAATTGGCTTGCTATATGGCTGTGGACTAAGATGCATGGAAGCACGCAGTGTGCGCCTTCAAGATTTAGATTTTGACCGTAAGCAATTACGGGTGGTTCAAGGCAAAGGAAAAAAGGATAGGTATGTGCCATTATCAGAACATCTCATTCGCGGACTCAAACAGTACATACAAGCAGAGAAACCTAAAGATTGGTTATTCAATGGTCAACCGCTTGCCAATAGAGCAGGAGGTGATTTTGACAGTAGATACTCCCAAAAGGGCGTTCAATGGGCGGTAAAGCAAGCATGCAAAAATGCAGGTATCATTAAAGATGTTCATGTTCATACGTTGCGCCATACCTATGCTACACACTTGCTAGAAGATGGTGTTGATATTATGACGCTAAAAGATTTATTAGGTCATGAAAGCATCGAAACAACTATTGAATATCTACAAGTGGCTCAACTACCCACCCAAAAGGTATTTAGTCCTTTAGACACGCTCTTTGCCACATGCAGCCCAAAGTAGCCTGTGAAGTAGCAGATGTAATAAAACATTTAGCAAATCAAATTGAAGCTATTGGTTTAAACACATGGCAACTCAGAACGCTCTCAGCTATAAGAAAATGTAGAACAGCAGAATTAGGTGGACATGTAGATGCTTGTGATGATTGTGGGAAGCAACATATCAGCTATAACAGTTGCAGGAACAGACATTGCCCAAAATGTCAAGGCAAGAACAGAGAAGCTTGGATTAACAAAAGAGAAGAAGAACTCTTGCCTGTACCTTATTTTCATGTTGTATTTACCCTGCCAGATGCCATCAATCCGCTAGCCATGCATTTGCCCAAGTGCGTGTATGAAATCCTTTTCGAAGCTGCGTGGGAAACCTTACAGCAATTTGGGAAAAACAAAGGAGTGCAGATGGGCATGGTTTCTATCTTACATACTTGGGGTCAAAACTTAAGCTTGCATCCTCATTTGCATTGTATTGTACCTGGAGGTGGTATCGACAAAAACGGCAACTGGCAACCCATAAGAGCAGATGGTAAGTTTTTGTTTCATGTTAAAGCGCTGTCAAAGGTGTTTAGGGCAAAGTTTTGCGATAAACTCAAGAAAGCAGCGCTCATTCAATACCAAAATATACGCGAAGCCTTATGGGAAAAAAGCTGGGTAGTCTTTGCTAAAAGACCTTTTGGAAGCGCTCATGCTGTGGTAGAATACCTAGGAAGATACACACACAAAATAGCCATCAGCAATCATCGTATCAGGGAGATTGATGCAGACACCATCACCTTTAGCTATAAAGATTACAAGCAAAAGGCGGTGAAGAAAGAAATGACACTAACACATGCTGAGTTTATCAGAAGGTTTGCCCTGCACATACTCCCCAAAGGCTTTGTTAAGATTAGGCATTATGGGTTCCTAAGCAGCACTTGGAAAAGAAAGAAGTTGAAAGCCTTGCAACTGAAATTAGGTATTACACCTTCACCAAAAGAACAAGAAAAGCCAGTCATTATTCCTAAATGCCCACATTGCAAAACGGGAAACATGCGCACCATTTTAGTATTCGACAAACGAGGACCTCCTAACCTACAAATGGGCGATTGCCAAACTCCTTTTCCCTATAAATCCTAAATTTATGGGTAAGGGAACTTATGCCTAAGGGTAAGAGATTTTATCTAAAATTACATTCATTAAGCACCAAACGAGGCGCTCTTACCTTGCCAAAACACTTCGATCAAACAAAGCCTCAAACGAAAAACCCATAACAAATTTTCTACTAGCTACCGAAGGTTCCGTTCAACCGGAGTTTCATGGCTTGGCCTGCGGCCACCACGAAACTCTTGCTGTTATTGGTAGTTGCTTTTCTTCTATTAAATTATGTCATAAAAATTGTTTTTAGCGCCCTCCAGTACGTGGCCCTTCGGATAAAACTAATAGCATAAAAATGGAAAAGAAAATTGCTGAAAATATTATCACTATTATTTGAAAATTGATTTTTTTATTAAATAAATATTTTGCGATTAAATTTATAAGAAATGCAATAAATAGACCAATTAAATAAGAAATTGTTAAGTAGAATATTACTATTCCTATTGTAATGTTTTGAGGGTAAAAATTCATTTTTTATTTCCAATTATTTATGAATGGAACCATTGTATTAAACAATTTCAGATTTTCTATAAATTCTTTATCTTGCAATTACCCATAACGTTTAATAACCCTTCAAAACCTTACTATAGGTCTCAGCAATATATAAAGAATAAATCCAAAAACAACCGCAAAATCCCATCACAATAACAGGTGAATGTATTCTAATATCTGTTTGCGTTGCTAGCTCGCTTATTCAATTATTTTTGGTTCAAACCGAACTAAAAAAAATAAATGCAGCAAGCTGGTATTGCATTGAAAAGTTTGGAACAGTTTATCAAAACTCATATTCAATTTATTTCGGTTTGAACCGACCAAGTTATGAGGTATTATAAATATTGTCCATTGAAAAAACGGCATAGGTAATATTAATTCTTAGGAATAGTTGAAGCTAAATAACACGGCAAATTAATCCACTTTACATTGGAGTTTTTAGGCAATCTGTCGGCTTGGGCTTGGTGAAGAAGCGGATTTCGAAGCAATAAACTTTCTGCCAGCACCGAATCCCGCACATGCTGGACACAATACTTCATTTAAGCACTAAACTCGCCTTTTTGCCAAAGGCCTGTAATGCGGTCGTGCTTCGCTTTCAATGAAGGTCTTCTTTTTCTATGCAATAACTTTCTTACGAGTTGCTGTCGTTTTTGAGGTTTTAGCAAGTCTTTTTTTTCGTTGTTCTTTACGCAACTTAATAAATGCACTAAATTCTTATATTTCCTCATCAGCCCATGGTTTGTCAAGAACGGTGAAGTCGCCATTTTTAGGTTCTCTAATTAGTCCAATTATGTTGATGATTTAAAATATTGATTAATTAATCTGTTTGGGACTACCAAAAAGTGGTGAATTAGGCAAATCTACCTTCTGGAAACCTTGTTTCGAACATAAGAAAATTTGTCCAGCGACACACAATTCCGCCACTTTATGGCAGCCATTGTTATGCAGCGCTGCGGTCATGCTGTTTTATGGCGTTTAGCTCAGCTTTCTTCAGATTATTTTCTTCCTCTATGTCAAAGTCGTCTTGAAGTCCGAGCCAGAACTTTGCATTGTTTCCAAAGTATTTTGAAAGTCTTAGCGCAGTGTCTGCGGTAATGCGTCTGTTACCTTTAATAATTTCCGAAACACGAGTCTGTGGTATACCTAAATCCTTGGAAAGTCTATAAGCAGTGATTTCCAAAGGAACAAGAAATTCCTCTAATAAAATTTCTCCGGGATGAATGTTTTTAAGCTTTTTCATGTCATTGTTTTTTAATGATAGTCTATAATTTGAACTGCTTCTGTATTACCATTACTCCATTTAAATATAATTATCCATTGAATGTTAATTCGAATGGAATAATAGTCCTTCAAATCCCCCTTCAGTTTTTCAAGCTTATTGGATGGAGGAATTTTTAGGTCGTTAAGGTCTTGAGAGTTGTTTAGCATTCTCAACTTTCTACGGGCTGTTTCCTGAATTTCTGTCGAGAACCCCTTAACCCTTTCACCTAACCAAATTTTCTGAGTTTCCTTATCCCCAAATGAAATAATCATAGTATTGCCATGCGTTACTTACGTCAAAGGTAAGTATTTAAATAAAAGAAACAAATTGTCAATTAAACTAAGTCCAAATGAAGCGATATTTGTAAGAGCAATGGGGCATAACGTTTGTAATAACCCTTCAAAAAATCCCTGTATCTCTCAGCAAAATAAAAAGAATAAATCTGAAAACAACCACAAAATACCATCCCAAAAAAAGGTGAAAGTAGTCTAATATCTATTTGCGGTGCTAGCTGGCTTATTCAATTAATTTTGGTTCAAACCGAAATAAAAATAGGAATGCAGCAAGATTGGATGGCATTGAAAAGTTTGAAACAGTTTATCAAAACTCATATTCAATTTATTTCGGTTTGAACCGACCAAGTTATGAGATATTACAAATATTGTCCATTGAAAAAACGGTATAGGTAATATTAATTCTTAGGCATAGTTGAAGCTAAATAACACGGCAAATTAATCCACTTTACTTTGGAGTTTTTAGGCAATCTGACTGCTTGGGAACAGAGATTGTTTTGGATTCGAAGCCGCATTTCTGTCCACCGAAACCGAATATCAAAAGTAGATAATTTATGGGAACCAGCAATACCAAAATATCTTTTGTGCGCTGTTATAGCCAGTGGTGTTTATGGGAATACATCGTAAATATCCTTTCTATGGGCAATTATAATTAGCCTTATTGTGTTTTTAGAAATTTGTTCAATTCCTATCCTATAGTCTCCAAGTCTGTACCTATGGTATACTTTATATCCACTTAGTTTTTTATTACTAGCTAACTCAATTAATGAATCAGTTTTTTCTAGAATTGAAATTACTTTTTCAATTTTTGGATACAGTGATTTGTCCTTCAACTTGTCGAGGGACTTATCAAAAGATTTATCAAACTCCACGATCATTAAGATCTAAGTTTCTTTAAAATTGAATCTTTTGATACTGTCTTACCTGTTTTTACTTTATCCATCAAATTTCCAAGCATAAAATCTTCAAACTGATCATCTTTCATATCAATTACATTCCCTCCAAGCCTTTTTGCAAGTTCGGCAAGTATTTTACTGCTTTGTTTGTCGGTTTTTATTAAGATAGTACTCATGTTGTAAAAATAGTGAAAATATTCAAATAAGGGAAATTTCTGCACTCACCATTGGCTAAAACGTTTGCATTACCCTAATAAAACTTCCTTTAGTTCTCAGCAATATAAAAAGAATAAATCTGAAAACAAACACAAAAACCCATCCCAAAAACAAGTGAAGGTATTCTAATATCTGTTTGCGTTGCTAGCTGGCTTATTCAATTATTTTTGGTTCAAACCGAACCTTACCTAAGCAATTTTGCAAGACTACCCCGAAAAGAAAACAGTGCTTGAAACTTAATTTATTTTTCTATCTACCTTTAATGTAGGATAGATGGAAACAACAAGCCATATCAATAAAGGGTATATTTTGCTTTCTTTCTCTTTTTAACTACAAACCAACTTATTCCTATTATCAATAGAGCTGCAAAAACAAGTATTCCATAATTTAGAAACCCACTCCAGGAGCTAGCTTCGTCTTTTATGGTTTCACTAGGCATTGGTGCCACGACCTTCCTTTGCACCTTGGGTTCATCCAAACATTTTTGGGCTAATTGTCTACGCAATGTTAGCAAAGAATTAGAATAACCATACTTTTCTGCTTGCTTATAATCGCTTAATGCATCGGTATAGTTATCTAATAAAAAGGCAATATTTCCTAAATCAAAAAGCAATTGTGCCACCAATTTATCTTTGGGTTCTACAAAAGATACACGTTCATTTAATTGGTAATAGAGTGCTGCTTGTAAACTGCTTAATTCGGCAAAACTCAATTCCGTTTTTGGCTTCTCTTCCTCACCAAACTCGGTATGTAACAAAAATTTAGTGGCAAAAAATTTCTCTTCTTTTATTTTGGCTTCTAAAATATTTACATGAATCCACTCCGAATTAAAATGGGATTTTGGATTAAGGTTAACAGATTTAGCAATCCATTTTAAGGCATTTTCGTTCTCACCCATTAGTTCATACGCTGTTCCCAAATTAGATGCAGTAGAATACCTGTTTGGGTGTTTTTTTTCAATCTCCAAATACAACTTTCTGGCTTCCTGATAACGCTTCAAAAGGATTAGAAGAATGCCTTTATCAGAAAGGTATTCAATATCCTTTGTATGCTTATACAAGCTATCTAAGGTATGAATTCCCTCTTCAAATTTCCCTGTAAAAAAATAATGTCCATAGGGCACGTTTCCTTTTGCATCTACATACAAATAGGTTCCATCTTTTAAAAATCGGCTTTCACCATTTAAGCAGGCAAGGCTTGTGTTATTTATTGCAAAAATCAACACAAAGAAAACGAGTAGGTGTTTCATGGGAGTTGGATTTATTCTCATCTAACGGAAATACAATCCAATAAATTTTATTTGATTATGGGCTACGGAAAATTTTCTAATTCTTTCCTCCTCTTCTTAATGTGTGGGTTAAAAAAAGTAGGCAAAGAGCTAGATTTATTTAGTAGTGGTTTGAACCAAATTCACACCCATTTTTAAAGTCAATTTTTATCAGGTGTTGAAGCCATAATATGTGCCACATTTCCTATTTACCTTTTCCATTTTTCATCTAAAACAGCCGAAAACAAAATTGTCTTCTTGGATAAAATCTTCGCTTACTCTCCAAAATCTTACCAATGTTAATGATCAATCTTTCTTCACATTGTCAAAAAATAATCATCCACACTTTTTGTCCTTTTTATTGGTTCAAGCCAATTATATTGCAAACATTAAGTGGCATTCCTCTCTATTCCTATTTTATAAAATAAAGAGTTGGTTTGAACCAAAAATAATTCAGAATTAACCCTAAACCGAAATACAAAAACACTAAAATACAATACAAATGGCAAAGCAAATTTTTATCAATTTACCAGTAAGTGATTTACAAAAATCTATGGACTTTTACGCCGGCATAGGTTTTACCAATAACCCGCAATTTTCCGACGATTCTGGCAAGTGCATGGTTTGGAGTGATTCTATTTTTGTAATGATATTGAACCATGAAAAATTTGGTTCATTTATTACCAAACCCATTGCTAATGCAAATACCCAAATTGCAGGAATTTACTCCTTGTCAATGGATAGTTTGGAGGAGGTAAATTCTTTTATGGAAAATGGTTTAAAATCTGGTGGCAAAGAGCCTAGTGAAATGAAAGATTATGGCTTTATGCAACAAAGAACTTTAGAAGACCCAGACGGTCATACTTGGGAAGTATTTTACATGGATCTTTCCAAATTTCCTACCCCACCCGAAAATGCCTAATGGGGTTGAAAGGAAAGATTCTTAAACCAAGATATACTCGAAATAGGTTTTTCTTAACCCATTTATAATCGCATCCATTTGGTTTGAACCTATTTTAAATGGGTTCAAACCAAATTTATTCTTAGCCATGCTTAGTGCCTATTCTACTCGCTTTTGAATTTGTTATTTCCAAAAGATTTAATTGCAAAGTACTAAATACAAATGTTTCATCGATACAGTTTCGTACTTATGGTAAATTTCAAATCTTTTAAAATCTGTAGGTCTTTGTCTATTTCTGGTATGGCTCTAATTCCCAACAAATATTAAACTGTACTCTTGTTTCCATCAGTTTGCTTTTTTATTATTCCTTAGGTTTAGAGTGTCCCTTTATAGCAAAATCACTAAGAGTCTATATTTCTAAGCTTCGCAAATTTCCTTCAACTTATCCAATGCTTGTGGGTAATGTTGGTTCATATAATCTACGAAATCCTCCGTCGTGTCAAGGTCAACCGTAACAGTAGTTACCTCGTTCTCCATATCAAAAGTATAATTCTCAAACCCATTTGCCCATTTTTCTACCTCTTCTCCCTCGGTAATTTCTATATCCTCTTTTAATAGTCCGTAATGTTGTATGGAAACAAATCTGTTCTCCATGTTCTCTGCTATCCTAGAAACCATACCGCCTTTTTCTCCTTTCTCATCCACACCAATAAACAGAATTTTACTTCCTTTTTCCCAACTTCCTTCATAGGTAGAAGTTGGGTTAAATATAAATGTCCATTGCTCATAAGTGGCCTTATTGCTAATGCCCAACATCCTATCATACACCTCAGTCGCTGGAGCATTTATGCTCACTTTATATTGTAATTTTTGCATATATGTATCAATCATTTTTCATCTAATTAGTAACTATTCTAAAAGATGATCTTTTATAACCTATTCAACAACATTAATAGACTTATCGACCTAATTTCATTTATGTAAATCTTGCAATAAATCTGCAGAAAAACAAACCATCGCCTTAAATATTTACCTCCACTTTTTCGGTCTGAACCAAAGCGCGGTTGACAAACCTCATCTAAAACATCCCTCAAAAATTTTGCAATCCCCAGAAGTTTGTGCCATGCACCAGAACAGAAGGCAAAATACTTTTTGTTCTATGCGTCATATAACTCCACATCAGGCCAATTGGAATAATTCTTATAGAACCTAGAATTGCTTCCGTCATATCCAAGTCCTCAGAATACCATTTTGGCGCATGCATAAATGCCCAAATAACTACAGTTATAAACCATGCAAGTCCAAAATTTTGAATATATGCCCCCAACCTTGTTTGTCCAACCATTTTAAAAAACTCTTCACTCAAACCCGCAGTAATTATTCCCATTGCTAAAGCTGAAACAATTCCTCCAGTTTCTGCAATTATAGCATCATAGGTTAGGCTTTGCGGACAAACAAACCTATTTACCAAAGCAGAAATTAGCGCAATGGGAATCACCAAAATCAATCCATTATTTAAACGAATACCTAAATCTGCAGGCTTGTACTTTAAATACAACAATATTATGGCCAAAGCAATTGGGAATGTAAATAAAATCAAAGGCAATACCGCCAGCCGCACAAATGGATTCAGATGCTGCCAATCTATAGCAGGCGAAAAGCGAAACAACAAAAACACAAAACCCAATATAAAACTAATGATAAAATAAATAGATTCACGTTTGGCATTCCTCACCACAAAAACATCTTTCGCAGGCCTGGAAAGAGAATAGAAATCAATAAAGAACGAAAACAACCACATTGCCCCAAGATAAGCAAAACTCTGCCCTATGGTCTCATGCTTATACCCAATATAAACCGATACCAATGCAGTTATCACCACCAACAGAAAGGTCAAAAAATTCTCCTTAACCTTTGCCCATTGAAACAAAAACGTTGCTCTTATCATGTATTAAATATTTGTTTTTCATACTAATTCATCATCGCAATTCACTAAGTAAATCTTGCAATAAATCTTCAGAAAAACAAACCTTCACCTTAAATATATACCTCCTAATTTTTCGGTTTGAACCAAAACCATTTAACAGCTATTAGATTTATACTCAAAATTACAATCACTTCAATTTAATTGTCACCTTATGCAACTCCCCATCATCAATCACCCCATTCAAATTTCCATCTATCAAAAAAGCAATATAAAACTCCTTCAATTTGGCCGCTTTCATCTTAACCTTCTTACCATTATAAAACAAAGAATTCACCTCAAATTCAAGCTTCAACACATCTCCCGTTCCATCCAAAAGCTTAAGCCTTTTGCTCTCCGCGTTTTCATAGGTAGTATAATGATGACCATTATTATTAAATATCAAAGATTCATACCTCCCACTTTTGCTAGGTGCCATGCCAGAACCCGGCTCAAAGCAAGGCAAGCTGCTCTTTTCCATACCAACCCTTATCTTTTCAAGTTCCAATTTATCCGTAAAAGCCGCAATTTGTGCAGAATAAAATTTATCATTCGCCGCATCATACCGTCTATTAAAAAACCGCAAAGAAAACTCCTTCCGCTCTATCTCAATCGTCTCCTCTACCCCACTCACAACCCGCTCCACCCCATTCTGAAATACAAATAATTCACTCGTAGTTTCATCCTCACTCAACCTACTTATCTCTACCTTCCAAGCCTGCGTAAACACTACGCCAACAGCCAAAATAAATGCCAGTTTCAATGATTTCATATAATTCAAATATAATAGATTGTTTCTATACCTGTGGGTTGATTTGCACCATCCATCTATCGCATCAAAACTTAAGCTCCAAATATTTCCTTCACTATTAAAATCATTCAGCCTTTGTAAGCCAGTCTATTACATTTATTTTTTGTATACCTTCAATGTTCGTATTGTCATAGTCAAGAGTAAGCAGATACCTAGGGTAATTATCAGGCAAATTCCTAAATGCAGAAATTTCGCGCTCAAAAGTTTTTTCATCATTAACAGTAAAAGCAACTTGATAGTAGGCTCTTTCGTTATTTGGTTTTTGTACAACGAAATCAATTTCTTTATCGTTGTTTCTACCTGCATAAATCTTCCCGCCACGTCTCAATAGTTCAAAATAAACTACATTTTCCAGCTTATGTCCTAAGTCAGCATCATATTTATTGGAAGTGGCAATATTTTTCAAACCCAAATCCACCAAATAATATTTTTGGTTAGTGGTAAGCAATTCTTTGCCTTTAATTTCATATCTTGGTGCAGGATAAATAATGTAGGAGTTTTTCAGAAAATCCAAATACTTAATTATTGTATTGTGTGATATAGTTTTCTTTGATTTTTGGTTGAGCGCAGAGGCTATGTTTGTGGGCGAAATGTAAGAACCAACGCTATCAAAAACAAAGCTAATTACACGATGCAAATTGTGTAGATTACGAAGCTTATAACGTTGCGCAATATCCTTAATTACAACTGTATCATAAATCGATTGTAAATAATCGTTGGCCAGTGTTTCATTGCTTTTCGCTAAAGTTACAGCTTCAGGAAATGAGCTTGAGTTAAGGTATTGACGAAACAATTTATCGGTGCTTTTTTCATCTCTATTTGCCAATGCGTATTCGGTAAACGAATAGGGTTGCACATTTATAGCAATATATCGCCCTGTTAGCAAAGTTGCCAATTCACTTGAAAGCAAATAAGCGTTTGATCCTGTTACATACAAATCAACATTTTTCTTGGCAAACAACCCGTTAACAAGCTTTTCAAAATCATTCACATTCTGCACTTCGTCCAAAAACACATATTGCCTTTTGTCGCTCCCAAGTTTTTTTATGATTTCATCGTAAAGTGTCGACCAATCTGTAAGATGCAAGTTTTCACGTTCTTCAAAATTCAGGAAAACAATATTTTTATTTGAAATGCCGCTTTCAATAAGCTCGTTTTTGAAAGCTTCCAATAACGTGGATTTACCACTTCGTCTAATGCCTGTTACAACTTTTATGAGATTTTGATCTTTGAGTTGTCGAAGCTTTTCTAGGTACGTTTCGCGACTTATCATTTATTTTCTTATTATGCTTTCAATTCATCACTTAACAAATATACAAACCTTATTGACGAAAAATCAATTTTTATCACTTTTCGTCAATAACAAACATAAAAACCTATTCATCAAATATTTGCCTTTCCTACTTCCACACCTCCAATTCCGGTCTGAACCAAAGCGCCTTTGACCCTCAATGCACACAATTCCAAATTTTCCCTTCCAATTAAATTAAATCCACCCAAAAAGTTTTCCGCAATTGTATCCCCTTAAATTTGCGCTAGTTACCGCTTCTCCTCAAAAGAAGATATATTCGTTAAAAATAAACTATATGTGAAAAATCTACTTAAATCTTTGTTATTGCTTTCATGCATAACTACATTATTTGTTTCTCATGCAAATGCAGCATGTACAATATCCTTTCAAGCATCATCCATTAACGGACTTACCGTTACTTTTGTCAACAACTCAACTACTACAAGCGGGTTTCCTGCTAGGATGTCGTATTACTGGAGTTTTGGCGATGGAACCTTTTCAACGCAAAAAAATCCTGTTAAAACATATACCAGTGGCGGATGGAAAGCAATACAACTAACCATCAACGATTCTTTTGGATGGATTAAAACCTTAAACGATATTGTTAGTGTACACACTCCACAAAACCAATGGGAAGCATCATTTACTACAATGGTAAGTGGTTTAACGTTAACTTTTAGCAATAATTCTAAAAGTACCAATGGCTCAAATGCTACCTTATCTTACTTATGGAACTTTGGTGAAGGCACATCATCTTTGCTTAAAGATAATTGATAGCATGTGCACAAGCACCTTCTGCGATTCTCTTGGCATGGACTCTTCAGGCATACTGCTTAAATCAGGTGCTTTTAGTTGTACAGTATTAGATTTAACCAAGCCATCCATAGCTTCAGGCGTGAACAGCCTTACTTCCAACATAGAAAACGTAAAAATTTACCCAAATCCAAGCAGAAGCAATACTACCATTAGCTGGACGCACACCAAAACAGAAGCAGTTACCCTTAAACTATTCAATTTAGCCGGTAATGAAATTCAATCAAAGTCCCTCCTTTCAAATCCAGGCGAAAATTCAGAAAAATTTGATTTAAGTAATTTAGCCAACTCAATTTACTTCCTTCAGAATCTATCCCAAAGCAATAACCAAATCTATAAGCTAATTAAAAACTAGCGCATAGTATATGCGCCTCTTCATAAAATGCCTCTTATTTCGGTCCGAACCAAAGCCAATTTAACAGCTCATAAATTTGGCCCAGAATGACGCCTTTTACCTATTTTTCAAAACACCTATAACCAAACCTTTTAGGTTTTTTTTTGCCCTTTCCCTAGCAAAATTACTATCAATCAATTTCATGGTCACCTTATGCAATTGTGCCTCTGCCATTCCAAGCTTTATCCTTTCAAATACTGCTTTATTTCAAAAGCACTTTACATATTTCATCTACCAAAAAGTCGAAACGCTCAAAAGCATTATTTGATAAAATAACAATACTCTCATCTCGTTCCGCAAATCGTAAAATCATGGTAGAATACCCCGGCCATCCTCCTGTATGATAAATAATATCCTCAATCCCTTCTCCCTTTTTCAACATAAAACCATAACCATAGCCAGTTTCAGATCCATCATTTAACTTATGGCTGGTATAGGCAAGCGCTGTAGATGCCTTATTTATCAAAACATGCTTTTTCAATGCCTCGTTCCATATCTTTAAATCATATATTGTCGAACTTACCCCATCATCCCCCGTTATTCTATCCATATAATTTGTGTATTGGTAAGTTTTAAAACTTTCGGGTAGCTGGTACTTCTTTTGTTCGCTGGAATACAAATATCCCTTGGCATAATTTTTCAAAGTATCTCCTTCATATCGCCTATGATAAACATAAGTATTCTGCATCTTTATTGGTTCAAAAATGTTTTGCTTTAAATAGGCTCCAAATGACTCTCCAGAGATTTTCTCAATCAACAAAGAGAGCATAACATAACCTGTATTGCTGTATTCAAAATGCTCATTTACCTCAAATAGCAATTTTGGTTTGTGCTGGTTTATGATACCTAGCACATCGCCATTGGTGGCGAATTTCGTTTTATCCCAATGCTTGTTCAATAGTTCAAAATAATCTGGTAGTCCAGAGGTATGTGTAAGTAAATGTTCTATCGTAATTTTATCATATGGAAATTCCGGCAAATAGGATTGCACCTTATCCTCCAATTTCAGCTTCCCTCTCTCCTTTAATTGCAGTATGGCAAGTGCCGTAAATTGTTTGGTGCACGATGCCAGCAAAAAGATTGAAGAATCATTATTGGGTATATTGTTTTCAAAATCAGAATAGCCCTTATTCACCTGATACACTATTTCATCCCCCTTCGTCACCATCAAACATCCACTAAAATCTTTGGGCGCCTTCGCATGGGCATATTTCAAAAAAATCGAATCTATTCTATTTCTTTTTTCTTCAAGTGTTAAATGCCGTTCACTTGAAATGCCTTTATTTTTATAAATGAAAATTGGATAGCCAAAACCTAATCCTTCTATCTTTCCTTTCTCACTAAAGTTAAAGGTAAGATAAGTACTTTTTTCAGGAAACTGTTTAAACTTTAATTGCGCCGTACCATTGTATATAGAACTAAAAACTACCGTATCAATGTCGGCAATACCATATTTGGTAGAAAAGGGTTGAAAGTCCTTGCGCAACATATTATTCGATATAATCACCTTGCCCAAAAACACCCAAGGCTTTTGCATCAAATGATAATCTTGTTGATTCATCCCATCAACAACAGTTGTAACAGATTGTATATGCTGCTTATAGTTGTATGTCTGACAATATCCTAGGGTGGACAAAGATAATAGCGAAATTGCTGCGAAAATTTTTATCATGTTTACTAATTTTCATCAAAAATATTCCCTTCCCATCTGCCAAAATTGTAAAAATCGAAAGCTAATTTCGGATGATTAAAATATTGCCTCGGACTCATTCCCATCGTCATCTTAAACTCATGAATAAAGTGCGCTTGGTCGAAAAAGCCACAATGGTAACTCAACTCCGTTAAACTAGAAAACTCTTCTGGTTTCACTTTCAATATTTTGTTAATGCGCAGTATCGTAATCACGTCCTTTGGTGAGCGACCAATTCCTTCATGAAACAAATTCCTCACACTCGTACCCGAAAGGTTAATTTTATTCGCAATCTCATCCACCCTGGTATGGCCCTCGTTATACACCAAATTCATAGCTGCCAATAAGCGATTATCAACTTTCGCCTCATTTAATTGCTGAATGATAAAAGCTTCAACCGCACACATAATTTCAAAATCATTGTTTGCCAATGCAAGTTGCTCAGATAAAATTTCAACAGCCAATTTAGTAAACACATCACTCGCATCCACATTGCCAGAGCTTATAATATTTGCCATGCTATCCTTTAAAAGCAGTTGCAAAAAATAAGGCTTAAACCCAATCGCAATCTCCCTAAAATGCTCACTAATCCTAATAATATCAGGTCTCTTAGCCAATCCATAAATAGAAACAAACGGAATTTTTTGCCATTGCCCATTTATTAAAATGCTCGATTGCCCCTTCACCACAACAGAAATACCAATAATGCCATTAGGCGCAGTGCTATACTCAAGCCCCTTCGCGTCCGTGGTAATTTCATACATATCATGCACCAAATCCCTTAAACCCTTTAATTGGCGATGCGCTAAAAGCCTATAGTTCATTGTAAAATTAAAAAATATGAAAAAGCAAATTCCACGTAAACATAAGGAAATTAAACCTCACTAAAATAGCAATTCCCATCCCAAAGCCCACAAAAATTCAAAAAAACATCCCCACCCCTTCTATCCTCACTCACTTTATTCCTCCTGCAACTTCCTTAATTCCACCAATTCATAATTTGTACTTCGCCCACCTGCCAATTCCTTTTGCAGGATATTTTTTTCTATCAAATCATTTATATCCCTTATCGCAGTGTCCTTTGAACATTTAGCAATCCTTGCCCATTTAGACGAAGTTAATTTCCCATCAAACCCATCCAATAATTTATTCAAAAGCTTTTCCTGCCTATCATTCATGCTAAGCTTCGAATGTTTTAACCAAAAATCTGCCTTAAATAAAACGCTCATTAATACAGAATCAGTAGCATGTAATGCATTTATTAAGCAATTTAAAAACCATTGAATCCATTCTGTAATATCAAGATTCCCCTTTTGTGTTTTTTCAAGCATTTCATAGTACTCTTTTCTTTGCACGCGTATTTGTGCCGACATGCTATAAAATCGCTGATTGCTTTTGTCAGATTGAGCCAATAACATATCTGTCAATGCCCTCGTTATCCTTCCATTTCCATCTTCAAATGGATGAATGGTAACAAACCATAAATGAGCTATTGCTGCCTTTATAACCAAATCAATTTTCGAATTTGAATTAAACCAATCCAAAAACTGCTTCATTTCCTTCTCTACCAATATTGAATCAGGCGCTTCAAAATGCACCTTTTCCTTTCCCATGGCACCAGAAACAACTTGCATTGGTCCGGTAGTATCCTTCCTCCAATCAGCAACGGTTATTTTGTACATCCCACTTCGTCCACTTGGAAATAATGCAGCATGCCAATCAAAAAGCCTTTCAGCGCTTAATCGGTTAAAACAATTTTGCGTTGCATCCACCATCATTTCCACCACACCATCTACATTTCTATCCGATTCAACCAATCCCACAATCTCCATTCCCAATCTACGAGCTACCGAAGAACGAACTTGCTCAGGATTTAAATACTCTCCTTCTATTTCAGACGATTTTAAAACATCAAGCGTCAAAGTATCCAGCATGGCTTCATTCCTTAAATCAAATCCCAATGATTCCATTTTACCAGTAAATCTGCCCTGCAAATTTCTCGCCTCAGCCAACAAATTAACTATTTCATCATTATCCCAAGTAAAATTTGGCCAATTGCCATTTTGATGTATAAAAGCCCTCATTCGCTGCACATTTTAAGACGAATATAAGCCCTTTTCGCCGCTTATACAAATTTATCGTTGCACTTTTTGCGACTATTAGGTGGTTTATTCGTTGCATGAGTGGTTTCTTAAGCATACAAACCTACCAGCAAGTATTTACTTATCATTGCTAACACATTGTCAAATTTATTAATCCTTTTTTTTCGGTCTGAACCAAAGCGCCGTTGAAGTGGAATCAATTCTTGTAGAATTTTTTTATTAAACCAAACGCGACCATTTTTCTTTCTGTTAATGGTTGTTGATGGTAAACCAATCATTCAATTGCAAAGCATGCATATCCCCAAATTAAATATAATTCAAGCAGAAGCTTACTTCCCTATTAATTCGACTTCATAACATCCACGTAGGCTTCAAAAATCGAGAAAAGTGTTTCTGGTTATCATAAACTGGTTCCTTAAGGTAATTTTCCATTCTCAACTTTAGTTGTAATAGTTTTGCCCGAAGAGTCTGCTCCCTTGATAAATTCTTCATTCTATCCAAACGAGCTTGCATAAGTAAAATAGCGTCTAATACTCTTTCTTCCTTCGATTGATATCTCGAATCAACTCCAAATTCAATATCAGAATCAGAATTAGTTTTGATAAACTTTTGATTAATGGTCATGGTCATATTTATTTATGAGATCTATTATTTCTGGAACTTCTAAACATAATGTCATTCCAGTTACATTCATGTGATATTTTTCAGTGTATTGTTGGGCAATTTCACTTTTGGGTTTAAGCGAAACACAGGCCAATAACAAAAGTAAATTTTAAGGAGTGCAAGAATTCTACGTTTTAGAAAATATCATTTATCCATTGTAAGCCAATCTAATGCATTTATTTTTTTGATTCCGTTATATGAACCCGTTTCATAATCCATTGTAATTATTATTTTCTCGTGATGGTCTGAAATACTATTAAAGGGAGCTAATTCTCGTTCTAATGTCTTAGCGTTTTGTAATGATTGCGAAACTTGTATGTATTGTGTAAACCCTTCGTTATTTCGAACAACAAAATCAACTTCCAAATTATTAGTTTTACCTATCCAAACTTGATTGTTTCTGCGCTTTAGCTCCAGGTAAATAATATTCTCAAGGATATGGCCAGCATCACTTGCTAATTCTTTTCCAATTAATGCGTTCCGAAAACCTAAATCCACCAAATAGTATTTTTCTTGCGTTGCTAAATGTTGTTTGCCTCTAATATCGTAGCGATCTACTTTGTAAAACAAATAGGCTTCTGCCAACGATCCAATGTACCTTGACACTGTTTTATTGTCTATTTTTTTTTTGTTTGCCGTCAAAACTTTTGCAATATTTCCTGCTGAAACACTTGAGCCAATTGAATCGATTAAGAAGTTTACAACCTCCATATAGGATTGTTCAGCATAAATAGTATATCGTTTAGAAATATCATTGTCATATATATTTTTGAAAACCATTTGCAAATATTCATTTGCAAAATGATTCCCGTCTGCTGAAAGTCTTACAGCCTCAGGGAAACCACCTATTTGAACATATTCTGCAAAGGCACGTTCAGGAATAGTGCGTTTGTCTGTGAACTCCAAAAACTCAGCAAATGAAAAAGGCAATACATTTATTTCATAAGCTCTACCTGTGAGCAAAGTTGCCAATTCACTTGATAATAAAAATGCGTTTGAACCAGTAACGTACAAGTCTATGTTGGGGTGAACGTAAAGGCCTTCCAATAGTTTTTCAAATTCTGGAACATTTTGCACCTCGTCTATAAACACATAGTTGCTTACGTTTTTTTTGAGGTGCTTGATGATGTAATCGTAAATCTCTTTCCAGCTTTTTTCTGCTAAAAACCGAAATTCAGGCATATCCATATTGATTGCCAAAATAGATACTTTATCGTTTTCTTTGCGTAACAGGTCTTGAAACTGGCTCATTAAAGTTGACTTACCACAGCGCCTTACGCCAGTGGCAACCTTTATTAGGTTCTTGTCTTTAAGAACTTTAAGTGTATTTAGATAACGTTTACGAGCTATTGTTTGCATAAATCAAAGATATTTAAAATTCCTAAAACTTCCATTTTTTGATAACTTTTAGGAATTTCAAACGAATGGCACGTCTCCTTTGTCCTACTTTTTTTAGTAAACTTGATATCGCGTAATAAGTGTCGAAATGCCCAGAAAGCTCTTTGGGGATAGATTCCAAGCGCTAAATCAGCTCCAGCCATACCAGAAAATGGTCAGAAATTTTGCGGTCGATAGCCAGTATTTCTTAGTCTTGAGAATGAATTATGAAATTTATATTTTCGAAAAATTCGCGCTTAAAAACTTCACTTATTTGCGCGTCAATCTCAACAATTTTAACATGAGGCAATAGTATAGACATTATTCATTGCACCTAATATTGATTATGAATCTTTAAGCATTTACAAAAATTACGGTTAACAGAAAAAATATCACCCACTCCATAAATTACTAATAAGTTATTTTGTTACACATCTTATTTTAAATCACCTAAGAATCATATTCCTCAAAAAGCGATTTTTGATATGCCCCTTTTTTGAATTTTATCAATAATTCTCTGATAAATTCATAGTGCTTTACATAATTATTGGGTATTACTATTAATTGAATTTCCTTGCTTTTTAAGAGTTCCATTTTAATGATATCTGAACCTATTCTTTTTTTAACATTTGCATGCTCCCTTCCATTTATTTCAAATACCACCCTAGGAATACCCTTCTCATAAAGCACTCCATCAAACTCTTTTTTATTCACTAGGACATTATTTCTTTCCTCAGGAAATACAGTCGCAACCTTAACATTCCTATCAAACCTAACATCATTTAGCGTACAATAATGTTGCATGGTTTTATAAAACTCATCTTCAAACTTTGAATTATTAGAAAAACCAATGGTCAGTTTATTTACTGCGCTTTGCGATATTTGGGTGCTCCCGTTTTTTTCAACATAATCAATCAGCGCATACAAATCATCATCTTTCCTCGACAATATATCTATTGCTTTTTTATCCGTTACCACAATTAAATTTTCTTTGGCGCGTGTAACTCCAACATTAATCAACTGACTATTATTTTTAATCCAATCGTAAGTTCTTGTGGTGGTTTGCCTCGAAATGGCTGTAGAAATGATAATGGTTTTATTTTCTTGTCCCTGCACCTTATGTATGGTTCCACAGCTCACCGAGCCATCAATTTCATTTAAATCTTTCGCCTCTCTTAAATAGTGATTTATTACTTCTTCCTGATTTCTAAATGGGGTAATGATAAAAACATCCGTCAATTTATTTTCTTTAATAAAATCTACAATGCCCTTTGCTTCCTCAATTTGCGAGTTCTTACCTTTGCTATTTACATTGTTTACATTTAATAATTTAACCTCTCCCAAATTCTTTATGGCATCAATATTCAACTTATTCTCATAAAATCTCATATTGGAATAATTGATGATTTTTTTGCCACAGCGGTAATGATAACTGAGTAAAATATCCCTTGAAATATTGTCTACATTCTTATAAACAGATAGTATGGAGTTATTGAAATAGTCATAAAACCCTTCAATGGCAAATTGGTTCATCAATCTTTGATTTCTGCTTTCTTCAAATACCACAATTGGTTTTAGCTGATTGGTATCGCCTATTAATACCATGTTTCGGCATTTTGAAATTGGGATTAAACTGGTGGCAATATCGCACTGACCAGCTTCATCAATGGCTAACAAATCAAATTTAAATTTCCTACCTAGGTTCCGACTAGAAATATTTGTGGTAAGAACGATAGGAAAAACCTTGGTGAACTTTTCTAAATTCTCATCATTCCCTATCCATTTATTAAAATTCTTTACCTGTATCGCTTTATCTTCAATATATAATATTTCAACCAGGTCGCTATAAGCCTTGGTTTTTAACCTTTTTACGTACTTTAACGACTCAAAATAAAAATATTGAAGCAGACTATGATTACCTTTAATAACCTCAAATATCCCCTTCAAATCATCGTCTGTAATTTCTGGATAATTTTCAATTTTCCCCTCCAGCTTCCTTTTCTCTTGTTCAAGTAAATAGTAACTGCCTTTTGATAAAACACCGTTTATGAATTCTAAATTTTGAACTAAGTCTTCTCTTTCCTCATAACTCTTCAGCTTATCAAGCAAAATTTTGTTGTTTTCTTTCGACTTCTCTTTCAAATTAGTCAATTGATTTTCCTTAGGAACATCCTTCGTTTCAAATTCATAAAGCTCCCTTATTTTCTTTAAAGCGTCAATGGTATAATTGTTATTCCCAAGCCTTATAATTGGAAAAAGAATCTCTTTTCTATTATAATCCCCAATATGCAACTTGTCCTTTATGCCATCAATTGGAACATTGTTGTTAGAGCTAATAAGCAAGGTTTTGTTGTTTGCCAAACAATTAACCACAATATTTAGAATGGTTTGCGTTTTTCCTGTGCCTGGTGGACCTTGCACATAGGTAACAGGGTACTTTAAGGTATTATAAATAGTTCGCAGTTGATCAATATTAACATTATTATCATACAACACAATATAAGGTTCTTTCCTGTTCTTTCTATCAAGCAAGGATGAATTTTGAAAGAATGCTTTCATAGGAATCTCCATCTCATTTCTTTCATGCGCACTGTTTATTTCTTCATAAATAGGCGAAATGTTTATTTGCGAATACCCTAAAACAACAACCTCTGGCAAGGTATTTGGCAATTCTCCTATTCTAAAATTCTTTTCTATTGTTTCAATAGCACCCATTTTGTCCTTTAAATAGAGGGCTTCAAAATCGGCAGGACTAAAATCAGTATAATATGCCAGTGAATGCTTGGTTTCAGAAATATAGAAGTTTGAATTAAAATTTGTTTTGCCTCCCATTATCAGAGTTTTTTCAATTGGATCAAAACTCAATTTTCTAAACGCAACCACAAATTTTCCTTTGCCTTCTATTTCTATAGAAAACTCACTTAAAGCAAGCTCGTAATCATGGAATTTATTGTAATCATTATTGTAAATATTCTTTATCAAATACTTCTGCTGTTCATCCGAAAGTGTATATGGGTTATGATTTATCAATTCAGATAAATCGATATTGGGTATCACATGAAGCTTGTGCAGAAAAGGGTCATTATTGGCTTTATAACATTCTAAAAAGTAGTTCAGAATATTATTATCATATTTATCAAAATCATAAATCTCAAGGGATGTATCCTCCTCAATCTTTTTTATTAATTTTTCCGAAACATCATACTGCGAAAATTTAAGAATTTCAGCATTCTGAATACTTGCAATAAATATTTTTCTATTTAAAAGTGGTTCATCCTTGGTAACATTAAACATGTTTACATAAAGTTCTCCATGTTCATTAATATCTAAAATGCTAATCCAAAAAGGGGTAATTTCACCACTCTTATTTTTGTAGGTAATAGTTAGGTATTTCCCCTCCCTAATGGCCTTTCCAATAATTGCAGTGATGTTTTTGTCAATCATTTCTTTGATTTTACCTACTATGAAAACCCATTATGCTTCTACCTTATCGCAAATTAAGCTTTCAATTCCCATAAGAATGCATATTTAAGTCCTTATTAACTAAAAATCAAGCATTCTACCCACACATACATCTTTAAATCAAATAATCCATTTTTTTTTCGGTTTGAACCAAAAACCCTATTTTTAAAATAAATATTGCTGCTTGTTGAAACCTATACCCAATCCATTGAAAACACCCACCCCACTTAAACTGGAAACATATCAAGGTAAAATCCGTAACAATTTTTATGGCGATTTGGAAATATAGGCAGAAAAAGGAAAGCTCCTTTTAATGCTTGCCCATCATCCAAATAATACAGCTAAACTAGAGCACTTAGGCAACAATCAATTCCTATGTACCTTTACTGATATTACCTTTGGAGTGCAGGTATTGCCCATAACCATAAAGGATTAACATGTCTTATCCATTGATGTGAAAGTGCATGATTTTATAGATTACCAAACCTGTCCTTTTTATAAGTTTTGCGCCAATTGATGATAGCGCCTTAATTATATTCCCTTCATACTAAATTACATATAACTAATTCAGCCGCTCATTAAGGCAATTCGTCTAAAAAAAGTTTACTTCATATTTCAAAAAAATTTTAACCAATGAAATTAAACAAATTAAAGCTGGCTGTTATGGCCATCGCACTTCTTGTAGCAGGCGCTGCAAAAGCCCAAGTTTCTTTTAATCATTCTTTTGGCGCAAATGGCTATTATGCCACTGGTGGTAGTGGTTGGGGACTTCTGTATTCACCCAGATTGAATTTGGCTGAATTAGGAAACGACATGACCTTTTCTGTAGGTACCCACTTGGGACTAGGATTTTCTGGTAGTTCCAATTCACAAACTGGTGCAGAAGGTAGTTTTCTGCTGGATGTACCCCTGATGGCAGAACTCAATTTTGGTCATGCAGCCAATTCAGATTCACGTGCAGATTGGGGTGGTTTTGTCGGATTGGGTTATGGGTATAATACCATGGCCTATTCAGAAAACACCGCATTTGGAACTGTATCGGGTTCCTCGTCATCGAGCGGACTGGTTATTAATGCAGGTATCAGAACCAATGCCATTAAGGATATCTCTGGTGGTCTTCGCGTTTCCTATATGATTAACTCTAAAACAGGAGGTTCAAATGTATTTGGAATTGGTGTATTTTATACACTAGGTATGAACTAATTCTATACTCTATTCTAAAAAAACGCAAGCTTTTCGCTTGCGTTTTTTTTATCGAAACTCACTTTAAAATAAGGTCCGCTAGAAGATTATAAAGCAAAACTAATGCAACGCTTACAACTGATAATAGAATGTAATCCCAATTAACTGAAAATGCTACTCAAAAGGTGGCCAGGCCGCACATTGCAATTGCTTTAAAGCCAATTTTTTCCACATCATAAATGTAATAACTATTAATTTTGGTTTTCACTTTTGTTGGTATTAGTCAAATGATAATGGTAGTTTATAAAACCTTTAAGCAAGTATTTACACCTCATTGTTCTTACATCCTCAAATTTAATAATCCATTATTTTCGGTTTGAACTAAAAAACCATTGCGTTAGTTCTTTTTATGAAGTGAGTTTTTGGTATTATGTGCCCAAAAGCCTCAGAAAGCTATTTTGGCGTGGATTAAAAGCGTTAATCTAGTTCCAGCAACACAATATGATAGTCAGAAATTTTGCGGTCTAT
>JAIOYZ010000032.1 GCA_021740845.1 Bacteroidia bacterium | reverse complement strand
TTTCTATAATGAAAGTACAATTGGTGATAATTCTCCATTGAGTTATATCTGGACCTTCCCTCCATTGAAGCCAGGTAACCCAGATAGAAAGGATTATACAACCGATCCTAAACAAGTAACTTTCTTGGCTGATACTGGAAATATTTGTGTTAAACTTACTGCTATAAGTGAGCATGGTTGTTATGATTCAACAATTAACTGTGTTAAAATAGAACCAGATATTACCGTGTTTGTACCTAATGTATTCTATCCACCTACTGAAGGAAAAGGAGGAAGTCAAGTTGATTTTGCATATGGAGGAAATAAAACTTTTAAGGTATCAGCTACAGGGTTTGAAACCATTGAAATCTTTGTTTTCAACCGTTGGGGACAGATGGTTTACAAAACGGCCATGACTAGCAAAACTTGGGATCAGAATGAGGGTTGGAATGGAAAAGAATTTAATACTGGCAAAGATTGTCAACAAGATTCTTATATCTACCAAGTAAACGCAACCAGCTTTAATGGTAAGAAATATACCTATAGCGGTTCCTTAACTTTACTGAGGTAACTAATTTTTACGGCAGACAAAGAGTTGGTTTCTAATCTTTTTGAGGCTTGAATTATAAACCCAAGTTTTAAATAAAATGATAAAGGCGAAGGGTAGGGAGTACCATCCTTTTTCTTATCGTTTGAATGGTCGATTACCCAACCATGGAGATTGCTTTCGTGTTTTAGGATTTCATTAATAAAGCTTTTTCCAATCCCCATTTTTTGAAATTCGGAAGAAACAATAAGAAAAAACCAACGCTCGTAATCACGTGTAAATGTAGATGCCCATCCAACAATCTTCTCATTTTGTTTGCTTATAAAATGAATAGGATTTTCTAATTTTTCCAAGTATAAATCCATGCTTTCAACAGAATCATGACTTAATTTCTCTGGGTATTCATTGTTCCAAAGATTAAAAACTTCTAGAATTTGATTTGGTTCAAGCCGATGAAATAAGGTAATAGGTGGTAACGACATTTGCGCAAAATAAGGGATTGCATATTTTATTAAAGTTGGCAACACTTTTTTTTACCAAAATATTTTGATTACACAACAGAATTATTAATTTGCAACAAGCTTATGTTCTTGAAAAAGAATTATTAAGCATAATAAATGGCAATGAATTAAAACCAATTGAGTGTGGAATTCAGTATATACCTTAGGCACTAATAAAATGAAATTTTATCCCATTTTACTAAGCTTATTTTTTTGCTTTTGGGCTAATTTTATAAAGGCTCAGGTGTCTGTTAACACTGCAGGCGGTGCAATTAGTGGAAGTGGTGGAAATGTTTCTTTTTCAATTGGCCAAGTGTTTTTTATTCCACAGAAAAGCGCAACTGGGAGCGTAGAATTAGGGGTTCAACATAGTTATGAAATTGTAAAGGTAGGGTTGGAAACCACAAGTTTGGTTGAATCTATCCAAATTTTCCCAAATCCAACTACAGATAATTTAACGATTCAACTTAGAAACTACCCAAGCAATAAGTTTAGTTTTGAGGTTTACGATATGCAGGGAAAATTGATTCTTTGCGGACCTATTGTGGGTATAAAAACATCCGTAGATTTTTATGATTTTGCCCCTGCTACCTACCTGATTATTATAAAGGATTCCTTTTTGCAACAGGTTCAATCGTTTAAAATCAACAAATTTTAACCCATGAAAAAGGCTTTAATAATTGGTTTTATTCTTCTTTTTGTAAATGGCTTATTCGCACAAGCTCCTAACAAAATTAGTTACCAAGCCATTATTAGAAATGCTTCCAATGCTTTAGTTGCAAATCAAACAGTTGGGATGCGAATAAGTATTTTACAAAACTCCCCAAGCGGAACCTCGGTGTATGTAGAAACACATTCTCCTACTTCCAACGCAAATGGATTGGTTAGTATTGAAATTGGTGGAGGTCTTGTTGTTTCAGGATCTTTTGCAACCATTAATTGGTCTGATGGTCCCTATTTTGTCAAAACCGAAACCGACCCCTCTGGTGGAAATAGTTATTCGATAATTGGGATAATGCAATTGCTAAGTGTTCCTTATGCTTTACATGCCAATACTGCCGAATCCCTAACAGAACCAATTATTGAAACAGACCCCAAATTCGCTGCATCTTTAGCCAAAGGAATTACTAGTGCTGATACGTCTAAATGGAACCAAAAGTTGGAAACTTTTTTTGAAACAGATCCTCAGTTTTCAAGCTCTGTAGCCAAAGGAATTACCAGTGTAGATACCTCTAAGTGGAACCAAAAGTTGGATGCTTATTTTGAGACAGATCCTCAGTTTTCAAGCTCCTTAGCCAAAGGAATTACTAGTGCCGATACCTCTAAATGGAACCAAAAGTTGGATACCTATTTAGAAACGGACCCTCAATTTTCAAGCTCCCTAGCCAATGGAATTACCAGTGCTGATACCTCGTTATGGAATCACAAATTGGATAGTTTTTCGGAATTGGACCCAATTTTTTTAAGTTCTGTTGCAAGTAGTATTTCCATTTCAGATACCCTTATTTGGAACAATAAACAAGATAAGCTTATTGCTGGGCAAGGAATAACTATTTCTGCTAATACCATCCAATCTACAGGTGGGTTTAGCCACTATATTGGAGAACCTTTTGGGGGTGGAGTTATTTTCCATTTATGGAAAACAGCTGGGGTAGAACATGGATTAATTGTTGCTTTAACCGATCAAAGTCAGGCTGCTGCTTGGAGCAGTGTTACTAATTTATTAATTGGAACAACAGCCCAAAGTACCTGGGATGGTTTAACTAACTCCAATGCCATTTATGGACAATCGGGTAGTAATTCCATTGCAGCTGCCATTTGTTTAAATTTAGTAAATGGTGGTCAATCTGATTGGTATTTGCCATCTATTGATGAACTCAATTTATTATGGCAAAACCGTTTTGATGTAAATAAATCCTTAGGTAGCTTGTCGGGTGCAAACGCTTTATCCTTGGCAAGGTATTGGAGTAGCAACGAAAATAATTTAAGCACTGCTTGGTATTTCTATTTTAATGGGGGATTGTCGTATAACTATTCTACCAAAAGCAATATGTATTGTGTTAGGGCTATTCGTTCGTTTTAGGCAGTTAAAGTGGATGGCAAATTAGGAGCTAAACTTTTGGAGATAATTTGCCTATAAAAAATTTAACTTTTAGTTTCTTTTCCAAATTGATTTTGTAAATATTGACAATAGTTTAGGGTGAATTGATTTTAAGTAATATGATAACGAAAAAAAATTTTATTAGAATTGGTTGGATCTCCTTGGCGCTATCCATAATTGGTTTTATTTTGGACTTAAACGAAAGGGTTCAGGATATAAAAACAAATATTTTTGAAATAGTGATGATGGCAGTTTTATTTTTTGGAATAATCACCATAGTGTACCTTCCATTTGTTTTGCTAAAATACCATCTAAATAGAAAGCAATCCTAAAACCATTAACTAACCATAAACTAATTAAACAATGAAAAAATTTACAATTGAAATTAAATGGGCACTTTACTTTACATTAATGACTCTTGTTTGGATGCTCTTAGAAAACCTAAGTGGCCTACATGGAAAATACATTGATTACCACCTTTACTTAACAAACCTATTTGTTATTCCTGCCATCTGGTTCCTTGTTTTGGCTCTTAAAGACAAAAAGAAAATTGATTTCAATGGAGAAATGAGTTACAAACAAGGACTTATTTTTGGAATTATTCTTTCTTTGTTTATTGCTATATTAAGTCCATTAACACAATGGATTATTTCTTATGTGATAACTCCCGAATATTTTCCAAACGTAATAAAACGTTCAGTAGAATTAGGTTATTTTAAAACTACCGAGGAGGCAGAAGCTAATTTTAATTATAAAACCTATGCCATCAATTCTACTATTTTTGGTTTTGTTTTTGGCGTATTTACCTCAGCCATCGCTATGATTTTTATCCGGACCAAAACCAAATAAATGGAATTTGATAGCTAGTAATTGTAATTTATTTTAGAGGTAATAGTAGATTTATTGAAAAAGGTTTTCTTTGATTTGATTATTTCATTTACCAAAAAATACCACCATCTAATGCCTTCTACAATAAACCTACACAGAGTAATTAAAGCGCCTGTTGAAAAGGTATTCAGAGCCTTTTCCAATCCAACAGCCCTTGCTTTTTGGCTTCCACCATATGGTTTTTTGTGTGAAATTCAAGAGTTCAATTTCAAATTAGAAGGGAGTTTCAAAATGTCCTTTTACAATTTTACAACCCAAAAATCTCATTCATTTGGTGGAACCTATATTGAATTAATTTCAAATGAATTGCTTCGTTATACAGATACTTTCGACGACCCAAGTCTTCCAGGTGAAATGATGACAAGCATTGTTTTCAAGAAAGTTTTATGTGGTACCGAGATTTCCATCACTCAAGAAGGAATACCAGATGTGATTCCTGCAGAAATGTGCTATTTAGGTTGGCAAGAATCCTTGGAAAAATTAATGAAATTGGTAGAACCAGGCATAAAAGAATAATACACACATTTTATTAAACTAAATACAAAATGGCAACAATTAACACTTACTTAAATTTCAACGGTAATTGCGAAGAAGCTTTTACTTTTTACAAATCTGTTTTTGGTGGCGAATTCACCTATGTTGGGCGTTACGATGAAATGCCCGATAGTGAAGGCTTTACTATTTCTGATACTCAAAAAGGAAAAATCATGCATATAGGTTTGCCAATTGGTAGTGCCATTTTAATGGGATGCGATACCTTTGATAATGGAATGAGCACCTTTGTTCAAGGAAACAATTTTTCAATTACCATCAACCCAGAATCCAAAGAAGAAGCCAATAAGTTGTTCGAAAGTCTTTCAGAGGGTGGAATGATTACCATGCCATTAGAAGATACCTTTTGGGGTGCTTATTTTGGAATGCTTATAGACAAATTTGGAATTGCTTGGATGGTTAATTTGGAATCCAATCAGGCTGCTTAAAAGGGCGAGATTTAGATTCATAGTAATTTGTATTTTGCTCCAAGTAACAAGCAAAAATTAAATTTTATATTTTTTATCGGTTCAAGCCGAAATGGTTTTGTATTGCCCTAAACAGCATTTATTCTAGCTTTTTGTCTGGCATTTTCAAGGGTTTTGGGTAGGCATTTCGGTTTGAACCAAAAGTTAGTTTCGTGTATTTTAAAGTTCCAAAGAAATTGAATTGGGAATTTTGATTTGATGGAGATATTCCTATTTTTGATTTTTTGAACCTATGAAAAAATTGGGTTTGCTTGCACGCACTATCTAAATAGAATATTTTCTAAATTTATTTATCAGCATTTTGCGCATAGCTTAATAACTAAGGAGTAATGGAAAAATAAAACCCTGTAAAGATAATTTGAAAATTGAAGACAACTTTTACTGAAAAGCTTTATAAATTTTTATCTTTACATCCTAAGGAATAAACAAGGATAGACGAATGAGTTTAATAAATACAGGAATAGAAAAGGGGTTAATTAAATTTGATGAGGAAAAAAACTTTATCACATATATTCATCAAGGAAAGAAACGCAGTTACAACAATCCCGAAGAGAAAGTTCAGGCTGAAACTTTTTTAACACTTGTTTTAAATTATGGATATCCAGTTAATAGAATTAAGCAGTTTGTTTCAGTTCAAATGGGTTCCGAAACCAAAGAGGCCGACATTATAATATATGCAGACGATGAATGTGAAGAAACTTACATTTTAGTTGAGTGCAAAAAAGAAGAAATCACAGACCAACAATTTAAAATTGCGGTTGACCAAGCTTACAGTTATTGCGTTGCGGAAGGTGGTAAATATGTTTGGACAACTTCAAAAATAATCAACGAGTATTATGAAGTTCCAAAAGAAAAACCTAGAAGCAGAATTTCAATACCCGATATTCCACAATTTGGTTCAGATAAACTTGCTCCCTATAAATATGTAAAAGGAGGCTTTTTACAATCTGAAGGAGACACAGAAAACAATGTTTTAAAAGAGCCAGACCCAAATGTAAAACAAAAATTCTTTGAGCTTGAAATTGTTAGTGAAAATGAACTAACAAAGATTTTTATTCAAGCCCATCAAGCACTTTGGGGTGGTGGACAACGAAATCCAAGTGTGGCATTTGATGAATTGGACAAATTAATTTTCTGCAAAATTTGGGACGAAAAACACCCTAGGAAAACCGGAATGCCTTATGATTTTCAGATTTTTCGGGAGGAAACTTCCGAAGATTTATTGGAAAGGATAAAAGGTCTTTACGAACAAGGTAGAAAAAAAGACCCAGAAGTTTTTAAAGACGATATTACCTTAACAGCAAGCGAAACCCTTACCATCGTTAAATATTTTCAGCGAATAAACCTAAATAAAACTGACCTCGATAGCAAAGGAAAAGCCTTTGAAACCTTTATGGGAAGTTTTTTTCGGGGCGACTTTGGGCAGTATTTTACTCCAAGACCAATCGTAAAATTTATTGTTGATAGTTTGCCAATTAACAATCATAGTAGAGTTTTGGATACTAGTTGTGGAAGCGGTGGTTTCCTTTTACATGCATTGGATAAAGTAAGGGAACAAGCCAATGATTATTACGATAAAATAAAAGAAGAAAAAGACCATTTCCGCCATTGGCACGACTTTGCCGAAAAGAATTTATTCGGCATTGAAATAAACGACCAAATAGCACGAACCGCCAAAATGAATATGATTATTCACGATGATGGTCATACCAATGTTATTGCTTCGGATGGACTATTAAGTGATACCGAAATGCAAAACAAATCCAAAAACAAGGAATTTGTTTACGGCACCTTTGATTTTATAATTACAAATCCCCCATTTGGTAGCAGTATTAAGCAAACCGAAAAGGCATACATGCACCAATACAATCTTGCTGTTAAAGAGGTGGATTGGCTAACAACTTCGGTTGCTAGTAAATCATCCTTGCGAGAAAGCCAATCTACAGAGGTTTTGTTTTTGGAGCAATGCCACAAGTTTCTAACTGAACATGGATATTTGGCAATTGTAATTCCTGATGGAATTTTAACAAACAGTAGTTTGCAATATGTAAGAGATTCTATTGAAGAAATGTACCGCATTGTTGCTGTAATTTCCATGCCTCAAACCGCTTTTAGTGCCACGGGTGCAGGGGTTAAAAGTTCAGTATTATTTGTTCGCAAACACAAAGAGAAACAAACTGAAAAAATTAGTAATCTGAAAGAGAAGCTAAAAGAGAAAGTAAAAACCGACACAAAATATATTGCCACCATTGAAAAATGGGAGAAGGAAAAAGCGGCTGCAATCAAGGTTTTAGAAGAGGATGCTAAAAAGAAAAATCCAAAGGCAAACAAAAAAGAAATTACAGAAATGATACAAGCCGACAAGTCGGCTGTGCAATCTGCATTTACTGATAAAGTGAATTTGTTTAAAGAAGAATTGACTGAAAAATATTTTTTAGCCAAACAAACCGCTTTAGACGATTACCCAATATTTATGGCTATTGCTGAAGATATTGGATATGATGCCACAGGTAGGAACACCAACAAAAATGAACTTACTGAAATAGGAGAAGAACTTTCCAAGTTTATTGCTCACATTAACAAAAGCGAAAAGTAAAAATGGAAAACACAAAAATAATTATCTACCAAACCGAAGACGGCAATACAAAAATTGAAACACGTTTAGAAGATGAAACTGTTTGGCTAACTATTGACCAAATGGTAGAACTTTTTCAAAAATCACGTTCTACCATTAATGAACACATTTTACATATTTACGAAGAACAAGAACTTGATAGTAAGCAAACTATGAGAAAAATCGGAAATTCCGATTTTTCTACCAAACCCACCAATTACTACAACCTTGACGTGATTATTTCTGTTGGCTATCGTGTAAAAAGCCATCAGGGAACAAAGTTTCGCCAATGGGCAACAGCCCGATTAAGAGAATACATTGTAAAAGGTTTTACAATGAATGATGAGTTGCTAAAACAAGCAGGTGGCGGTAATTATTTTGAAGAATTATTGGCACGTATTCGGGATATTCGTTCTTCCGAAAAAGTATTTTGGCGAAAAGTCCTTGATATTTATGCAACCAGTATTGATTACGACCCCAAATTGGAAATTTCTATTCAATTTTTTCAAACAGTACAAAATAAAATGCACTGGGCAGCACACGGACATACAGCAGCCGAAATTATTTACCAACGCATTGATGCTAAAAAACCAAACCTTGGCTTAACTCATATTAAAGGAAGCAAACCCACAAAACAGGAAACCGAAATAGCTAAAAACTATTTGAACGAAAACGAATTGAATGTGCTGAACAGAATGGTAACCGCTTACCTAGAGTTAGCCGAATTGCAAGCACTAAACCGCAAACCAATGTATATGAAAGATTGGATTGAACGCTTAGATGATTTTGTAAAAATGACTGGTAATAATATTTTACATAACGCAGGAACTGTAAGTCATACACAGGCATTAAATAAAGCAAATGCGGAGTACGAAAAATACAAAGAGAAAACCAAAAACGAATTATCGGAAGGCGAAAAACATTTTGTAAAGCAAATAGAAAATACAGCAAAAAAACTTAACCCTAAGAAGCCTAAAAAGTAATGAGCAGTTATACTATTTCAAAATCACTCAATCCCAAACGAGTTTTCATTTTGCAAAAAAGTGAATTGGAAAAACGGCTTGACCCTTTCTTTTATGTTCCAGAACTTTTAGAACTTGAAAAGAAAGTATTAGCCAAGAAGCCAAAGAAACTTAGAGATTATATTGTAAGTGTATCAAGCGGAGCAACACCAAAGACAACTGAAAGCGAATTGTATTATGCAGAAAAAGAAAATGGAATTCCGTTTTTAAGAGTTCAAAACCTTTCACCAACTGGCGTTTTAGAATTTGACGACTGCAAATACATTAATAAGGAAACACATAATGGAATGTTGAAACGCAGTCAAGTTTCAGCAGGAGATTTATTGGTGAAAATTACAGGCGTTGGACGAATGGCAATTGCATCAATTGCTCCTGAAGGCTTTATTGGAAATATTAATCAGCACGTTTGTGTTATAAAAACAGGAAGCAAAGAAATTAGTGAAACGCTAGCAGCGTTTCTTAATTCTGATATTGGCGAAAAGTTGGCAAGTCGCAGAAGTGCAGGAGGTACAAGACCAGCTTTGGATTATCCTGCATTGCTTTCTATTCCAATCATTGAAGACAAACGCATTTTAAAAATCACCAATAAAGTAATTGCCCAAAAACAAAAAAACGAAGCCGAAACAGAAAAACTACTATCAAGTATTGATGAATATTTATTGAAAGAGTTGGGGATAAAACTACCTGAACCACCTGAAAATACTTTGAAGAATAGAATGTTCACAAGAACATTAAAGGAAATTGCAAATAAGAGAATTGACCCTTTCTTTCATCAAAATAAATTCATTGAAAATTTAAAAGTCATCGGTAACGGGAAGTATCCCGTAAAAACACTGCGTGAAATTATCATTGGCAATTTGATTAAAGGTAGTTTGCCAAAACAGGAAGAAAAAGACGGTGAATGTTCAGTAGTTCAAATCAACTCAATAAATGCGGACGGGACTATTTCACTTGATGATTTGCTAACTTCAAAAAACATTTTCTCAAAATCCCAAAAGCTAATCAAGGAAGATGTATTAGTTGTAATAACTGGTGCAACTATTGGCAAGGTTGCATTTTGGAATTATCCTGGTGAATACTTTTTAGGTGGCGATATAGTAAAGTTTCAAACAAATCCTTTGGCAGACAATGCTTTTGTATATCATTTTTTGCGAAGCGGAATAATGCAAATTGAAATCAAAAGAAATATTACAGGGGCTACCAATGGACATTTAGCTCATGAAGATATTGCACATCTTCCAATTCCAGTTCCACCAATTGACAAACAAAAGGAAATTGCAAATCACATTACAGAAATTAGAAACAAAGCACAGCAACTCAAAGACAAAACAAAGGAAGTCTTGAAAATAGCAAGTGAAGAAATAGAAGAAATACTTTTAAACTAATACAACAACAAAATGGAAAATAGAAAAGAACATTGGGAAAAAGTTTACGCAAGCAAACAACCCCACGAAGTAAGTTGGACACAGGAGTTACCAAAAACCTCCTTGGAATTTGTGCATAGTTTTAATTTACCAAAAACCGCAAGTATTATAGACATTGGCGGTGGCGATAGTAAATTAGTTGATTACCTTTTAGAAGAAGGTTTTGAAAATATTTCGGTGCTTGACATTTCAGCTACAGCTATAGAAAAAGCCAAACAAAGACTTGGCTCCAAAGCAAACAAAGTTAATTGGATAGTTAGCGATGTAACTGAGTTTCATCCTTCGTCCACCTACGATTGCTGGCACGACAGAGCCACCTTTCATTTCCTCACCACCGCAGACGACATAAATACATACTTAACAACTGCACGACAAGCAGTAACTGGTTTTATGGCAATAGGTACTTTTAGCGACAAAGGTCCCAAAAAATGCAGTATGCTTGATGTTCACCAATACACCGAAGAAGAATTGCAACAACAACTCACAGGCGGTTTTGAAAAACTAAAGTGTGTAACCGAAGACCATACTACACCGTTTAATACCATTCAAAATTTCTTATTTTGTAGTTTTAAGCGACATATAAAATAAGATTTTACCTTGCCTCTTCGAGTGATCCCAAATTTAGCTCTCTAATTCTATTTTAGAAGAAAATAGAAAATTTCCTTGTACTTAATACATTTATAGCCCAAACCTGCTGATATTAAAGAGTCGGTAATCCTCTATTAGTGTTTGTTTTTACTTAAACTTTCTTTTGCTGAATCAACTAAATAATAGATCATAGGTACTAAAAATACCGTCAAGATTAAGGAGGAAAGAAGTCCGCCTATTATTACCCATGCAAGACCATTTTTCCATTCTGCTGCTGTTCCATTTGCTAGTGCAATTGGAAGCATACCCACAACCATAGAAAGAGTTGTCATAAGAATTGGGCGCAAACGACCCTTTCCGGCAAGAATTAAGGCTTCTTTGAAATGTTTGCCTTCGGATTTTAATTGATTTGTAAAATCTACAATTAAAATAGCGTTTTTTACCACTAAGCCCATTAGCATAATTAAACCAAGTAAGGCAAACAAACTCAAATTGCTTAACGATAAATTTAGAGCGAAAAAGGCTCCAATTGCAGCAACTGGAATTGAAAATAGGACTACAAATGGATAAACAAAATTGTCATAAAGTGCTACCATAATCAGGTAAATCAGCAAAAACGAAATCAACAACACTGAACCCAATGCACCAAAGCTATCGTTTTGTCTTTTGATATCGCTACCCCAAGTCATTTGGATTCCATCAGGCAACGGATTTTCTTTTAAATAAGCTGATACATCATCAGATACCGTTCCCGACGGTCTTCCTAATGCGTCAGAAGTAAGGGTAACTGCTGGTTGCCTGTCTTTCCGTTCCAATAAGGAGGGGGAATTATCTCGCTGAATGCTTGCAAATTGCGAAACTTCTATTGGGATTCCCATAGGATTTATAATTGAAAGTTTCTGAATATTTTCAAAATTTTGTCGGTTAAATTCATTTAACCAAATTCTGATAGGATATTCTGTTCCGTTCTCTGTTAAGGTTGCATCGTCATTGCCCGAAAACGCTGTTCTAAGGTTTAGTCCAACATAAGCGGTCGTTAAACCCAATCGCTGCATTTTGTTTTTATCGGGAACTATTTTGTATTCAGGGCTACCTGATTCAACAGAAAGGCGAACATTATCTGCACCAGGGATTTTTTCAATTACTGATTTAAGCTCATCACCTGTTTTCATTACCAAATTCAAATTACTCCCACTTAAAGTAATTTCGATGGGTGCGGAACGTGGTATTAATCCCAAAGCTGCCATTGAATAATTGATACTAGGAAATTTAATCTTTAGGTCTTCTCTAAGTTTATTCATAAAAGATTCAGTAGGTAAATTATTCAGTATCTCTTTAGATTTTAATTGAATAGTAAATTCCGTTTTGTTTGTAGCCCCAACACCTAAGCTTCCAATACCTGTGCTTGGTCCGCCAATATTGCTGAAAACTGTAGCAATTTCAGGCTGTTGAATTATGTATGTTTCAATTTTTTGAGCGATTAAACTGTTTTGATGAATTGAGGTTGATTTATCAAACTCTAGAGCCATTCGGAATTTACCTTGGTCGCCGGTAGAGATTAGTTCCTTCCCAATAATTCCTTGTTTCATAATGCCTAATGTCAAAACGAAAAGTAAAAGAACAATACCTGTAAAAATAAGTTTATGGCTCAATACCCATTTCAATTGGCTACCATACCAATTGGTGAAATATTCTAATTGAAGCTCAAACCAAAGCAAGAAACGATTAAAGAAATTAGTTGGTAGTAAATCTTCCTTCTTTCCTATACGTGAAGCCAACCAAGGTGTAAGAGTGAATCCAACCAATAAACTGGTGAGGGTTGAGGTTACCACAACTACAGAAAATTGTTTGAGCATATCGGCAACAAATACTTGCAAAAAAAGAATAGGTAAGAAAACAACTACATCAACCAAAGTTATGGACAATGCTGCAAATCCTATTTCCATTCGACCATCCATTGATGCCATGCATTTATCTTTTCCACTGTCTAAATGTTTTTGAATATTTTCCAAAACCACTACTGCATCATCCACCAAAATGCCTATTATTAAGGACATTGCCAGCAAAGTCATTAGGTTAAGTGTATAACCCAAAAGCCACATCACAGCAAATGCAGTTACCAAGGAGGTTGGAATGGCCACAATTACAATTAAGGAATTTCTGAAACTTCGGAGGAATAAGAGCATAACCAATGAAACCAAAATAACTGCTAGAATTAAATCGAAAACAACGGAATTCACCGCTGCAATGGTGTTATCTGTACTATCGTCTGCAATTACAAATGTTACTCCTGCACTTGCATTTTGTTGCTCAATGGATTTGAATTTTTCGCGAACCAATTTAGAAACATCAACTGCATTTGCATCACCCTGTTTTTTCAACATCAAGCCAATACCATTTTTTCCATTAAAATGACTGATTGAGGTTGTCTCCTTTATGCCATCCTTTACAATCGCAACATCTTTTACATAAACTGGACTCCCCAAAACAGGCATACCAACCTGTACATTTTCAATGTCTTTTATTGAATTAAATTTTCCATTTAAACGAACAGAGTTATTTTCCTTATTCGATTGCACTTTTCCTGCAGGTAAATCAAGACCCGAACGGTTTATCGCTTCAACAACCTGAACCAAAGAAATTTTGTAAAGTTTCAGTTTTTCTTGATTTATTTTAACCTGTATTTCCCTTTCCTCTCCTCCTAAAACAGTAATCTCGGCTACACCTTTTATTTGTTGAATTTGTGGAAGAAAATCATCCTTCATTTTTTGAAAAAACTCTGTAGGAGACAAATTGCTTGTTGCACTTATAGACATTATTGGCAAATCATTTGGCGAAACTTTACTCATTACTGGACTTAAAATATCCTGTGGTAAATCTTTTCTGATATTGTCAATATACCTTTGAGCATCTTGCATAGTTTTATCTAAATCAGTTCCATATTTTAGATTTGCTATGAGGATAGAAGCATTAGGCAATGATTTAGTCACCAAATAATCCACACCCTCTAAATTAGACAAGGCATCTTCTATTTTTCGTGAAACTGAAGTTTCAACCTCGTTTGGTTCAGCACCAGGATATACTGTTTTGATTACAACCACTGGCTGATTAAAATCAGGCATTAATTCGTAACTCAAATTTTTATACCCTATAAATCCTAATAATGCAAATACGCTGAAAAGCACTATAATCAGCGATGGTCGTTTGATTGATATTTCTGTTATGTTCATTATTTGCTGATTTTATTTAACATTTACCTTTGCACCGTCAAAAAGATTTATGAAGCCATTGGTTACAACAATATCACCTTCATTTAATCCACTTGACACAACTAAATTATTCTGTATTTTTCTTAGAATAGTAATGTTTTGCAAATTAGCTTTACCATTTCTTACAACGAAAACTTGCGCTTGGATTTCAGTTCCCTGCATTGCAGAGGATGGTATTATAATCCCTTTTTCTTGGTTAAAATTTTCTAAATTCACTTTACCAAACATCCCTGATTTAATTTTCAAATCGGATGTGTTTTTTAAATTAAATTGAACCGGAAAACTACTTCCTATATTAGCTTTGCTGCCTATCATTGTGTTTTTTCCATTAATAGAAATTTCAGAATAAGCATCTGCTGTTATGGTATAGCTTTGATTTAATCTGAATTGGCTTAAATCATTTTCAGGGACATTTACTGTGAATTTTAAAATAGAAATGTCTGTTATTTGAAGTAATGGAACTCCAGGAGCAGCAAATGCTCCTACTTCACTAAGTTTTGCAGTAACAATGCCATTAAAAGGGGCTTTAATTGTGGTTTTGTTTATTTGTTCAAGTATAGTTTCTCTTTGCAATTTTGCCGATTTTAATCCTAACTCTGCCTTTTCTAATTGAACACCTTGAATGGCATCTGCTTTAGCTAAAATGGTATACCGTTTTACATCTGCTTCCAGACCTTCTATTTGTATTTCAATAGTTTGTAATTGCAATCTCAATAATGAATTATCTAAAAGGATTAATGTTTGTCCTTTTTTTACAATACTTCCAACATCAACTAACAAAACATTTACCTTTCCTTGTAATTCGGTACTTATTTTCGTTTCCTTATTAGGTTCAAATGTACCTGAATAAGAAAATTCTGCATTCAACTTTTCAATTCGTATAGTGTCTGCTTGAACACTAATAGCTTGATCTTTATCGTATAGATAAATTTTACTTTTTGTAATATCTTTATTGTTCTTAAGCTTTAATACAACAAGAGCAACGATTGCAATTCCTACAACAATTCCGATTATTCTTTTCCTATTCATTTTCATTGTTTTTAATTCTTAGTTTGAAATATTTCCTGTTAATTTTTTGAGTTCTAAATCTGCTTTCAGATAATCAATTACCGAAGTGAGATAAATTTGTTGTGCTTCACGTACTGAGTTATCGGCAAGCAAAACATCTGTAAGACTTGCGGTTCCTTGCTTTTGTAGAAGAATAATTTGCTCATAAATGTTTTTTGCTAATTCAATTTGTTCTCCGGAGGTTTCAACTGATTTTTTTGCAACTTTTCTTTGCAGTTTTGCATTTTCAGCCAACATTGTATTTTGTTCGGTAATTAAACTAAATTGAAGTTCACTGTTTCGAAGTTCAAGCCTTTTTTGATTTAATTTTCGTTGAATAATTGTTCCGTTAAATATTGGATACGAGAGTTGAATTCCTGCAAATCCAATTGGGTAGAATTTAAGAAATTCATTCGGCTGTTTGTCGTAACCAAAACCTGTAGTGCCATACATTCCAATAAGGTTGAGAGTAGGCAAAAGTCTTGATTTTTTAATGGTACTTAGTTCGCTAGACAATAAAAGGTTTTGGGTCCTTATTATATGAATATCCAAAATGGTGGAAGGTGCATATTCGATTGTTTCTTGATATTGAATGTTCGCTTCAATTTGTAATTTTTTTTCATTTGAAATACCCATTGCGAATTTCAAAGCATTTAAAACTTGCTCATATTTTTTTGAAATATTTTCCTTTTGTGTGTTTAATTGTGATACTTGCAATTTAACTTTGCTAACATCTGTTCCCCTAGCAAGTAGTTGTTCATTGAGCAATAGTATGTTTTTAAGTAGCTTTTCAGCATTTATAAGGTTGCTGTCTATAAAAGTTTTTTGATAATTTAAAATTTGTGCATTGTAATACAGATTTGAAATTTCAAAATAAATTTGTTCCTCTGTTTTTTGGTAGTGCAATTCGGTCAAATCATTGGCTATCTTGGTGGTTAGAATGGCTCCATAAATTTGTGGATTAAACAAGGGGATTGATAATTGTAAGTTTGCATTGATGTTGTGAGGAACCCCAAATTGTGCTTCTTTAAACTGTCCTTCTGTTGCCGTTGGATTAAAGGTAGACATAGGCATAAACTGGTAAGGTAGATTGGTAAAATATTTATAGTCAGCATTGGCTGTTACTTTTGGAAGTAAATTGGCTTTTGCTTCTTTCGCCTTTTGTTCTCCAATAGCCATATTGATTCTGCCTATTTGTAGGTTTCTATTTTGTAGCTGTGCTGTATCAATACACTGTTTTAGCGTCCAAACTTGTGCTTGTACCGATTGAAAGCTTAGAATTATGAGTAAAAAAACGAAATATCGTTTGTGAATATTTACTAACTTCATATGTCAAATTTTTTTTAATTTATGCGAGTGCCACCGTGTCCACCAGCTACTATTTTTAAAATTTTTAGGCTTAAAAGAATGTACTTAAAAAGTTGAATGATTGGATTCTGCATTTTTCTATGCTCCGATTTAGATATTTTCTGTGTCATGCTTTTTTTTAATTTAATTTACAAATACAATAATATTATTCTGGAATTAACCACCAAAAGGGTTTCATTTTAGCTTTGTAAATGAAGGCATAATGTAGGGTGAGTTTTAACCAATGTCCCGCAAGACCAATGTCTCCAAAGGTTTTCTTTAAGTCTCTACCTTGTGTTTTAGAATATTTTTTGTAATCTGGAACTATAGGAAAGGTTGTAATACTAATTCCACTGCCTTGTGTCATTCCATAACCCACAGACGCAATACAAGCGGCACCCATATTACCCATGGAACCTTTATGTACAAGGGATATTTTACCACTTTTGATACTGTCTATAATATTATCAGCCACCAATTTCGCCGTAATGCCAGATGGCATTCCAGTCCGAGGAGGGGATGGAAATATTTCTGTACCGTTTTTGCTTTTTCTTGGTCTGGAAATTGTATGTGGTGGTGCAAAAGCTATACCTGGTGCAAAGATATTGGGGAAACTTGGATTTTGATACGTTTCTGGCCAATCTTGGACAGACCATTCCTCATATGGTTTTGAAGTATAGTCTGCGTCTACAATCATAAAGCCTTTAAAAAGTTTGTTAGTAATATCATTATTATTTTTATCAAAAGCTTTAAAACCGTGACCTGAAAAAGAAGGAATTAACATAGCAAAATCATAGGATTCGATTTTGTATTCACCATCTAAATTTTCATAATATGCCAAGCCATCACCTATTTTTGAAACACCAGCTCCCAAAATCCATTTAATACCTCGGTCAGCAAAAACCATTTCTACCATTTCACTTGATCTCATAGTTTGTTGACCATAAGTTAAAAGCATTCCGTCCATTCCAAAATCCCCTAAATCATATTCGTTGCTAATCCATGTCAATTCTATTTTATCCCGAATCCCAAACCTCACCAATTCCTTTTCTACATTAAGAATATACTCAAATGCAGCACCTTGGCAAGTTGCCTTTGAATGCCCTGTTCCAATTAAGATTTTTGCTTTTTTTCCTGTTGTTTTAATTTCAGAAATTAATTTGTGCAATGCATCTGATGCATGAGAAGCATGCTCATAAGTACAAACTGAATAGACTTTATTGGTTCCTGGTTTAAGTCCCTCAGTTAATTCGAATGCAAGCTTCGGTCCAGTGGCGTTGATTAAATAATCGTAACTCACTTTTTCTTGAATTCCAGAATTATCACCGTAAATATATTCAATAGTTACATGGGGTTTGGATTCAATATCATCACCTTCTGGATGAAAAGAAATTACTTTCGCTTGCTTATAACCTATGCCTTTCCTTTTATACAATGGTTCTAAAGGAAAATAAACTTCTTCTGATTTCATTCTTCCTATACCAACCCAAATATTTGAAGGTACCCATTGATAATTACTATTAGGCGAAACCACCAAAACCTCATGCTCTATAGATAGCTTTCGTCTTAGATGAGATGCTGCGGTGTGGCCTGCAATGCCAGCACCAAGTATGAGTATTTTTGCCATGATTTTTTATTTAATAAGTACTAATTGGCTGTCCTTAATGCCTACAGCCCAATGCTTTATTAAGGATTCAATATGTACATAATCACCAGATATTAAAGTTTCTTTAATGCCTTTTTCATTTTCAAAAGTTACTTTACCTTCTATACAAATCAAAAGTGCAGGAGTTTTAGTAATGTGCTCTTTCAATTGTTCACCTTTCAAAATTTGAATAGCCGTTGCATTTCCTAACTCACTTTTAAATAGTGAAGTTGCTGAAACTGGTTTTTCAATTATGTGTAATTCTTTTATGTTCATTGGAAGTATTGATTAAATGTTTTAAATGAAATCTGAATGTTTTCAAATTGCTTTGACGATTCAGTTTCGTTTTGGGCGACTGAGAGTACTTTAACGATTTCAATGAATGGCAAAAGCCATTTATGCAGTTCATCATGTGCTTTGCCTTTCATTGTGCAATTAGATGTAAGTAGTTCAATATTGGAGTGTAATTTTTTAGATAGTATTTTGTAATCTTTTGGTTCAACTTTAGCAAAAAAAATAATATCGTTTTCCATATTGCGAATATGAGTTATCATATTGCCATCAACCTTCCATTTTGATCCATTGTTAAGTTCGATGGCTTGTATTTCAGTGTTATGCTGTTGTTCTTCAAGAGTAGGTTTCTGTGTTTCAACTTTTGCTTTTTCCTTAGAAGTTTCGCTACAACTGAAAAGGAACAAGCTGATTACTGGAATTAAAAAGGTTATCTTATTCATAATTACTTTTTTGATAATCTTAAATAGGCAATGATTGCAAATAGGAGGGTCACGGAAATTCTAAAAATCATTGCAGCGATTGTTTTTGCTTCATATATACCGCCTGAACCTGCGTGAATTTTAAGACCGATAAAGGCAATAATTAGTATGACTGTTGCAATTCCTAATAGAAGGGTAGTCCAATTTTTGACTTTAAAAAAACCATATGCTGCAAAAAGGTAAAGGATGCTACTAATAAAATTTGACCAAACAACAAATAAAACATAATTGCCTTCCTTTGCCCTTATTCCAAACAAATCAAAAATTACAGATGTGCTTAGAAATAAAGTTAGCAAGCCAAATCCTCCTAAGGTTATTGCTAAAAAAAAAGCGAATATTTTTTTCATTTCGATTTGGTCTGTATTAATGTTAATATCGCTTGGATCATATTGTCACCGTTTATAATTATGTCCGATTTGAAATTTGCTACACGCCATTTAAACATTTGTAATCGGAATGTTCCCATCACAATTTGCATTAATTCATCTGGTGATACTGTATTTGTGAAAATATTTTTTTGTTGTCCTTCCAAAATAATTGGCATCAAATGCTTCATTTTTACACTCATTATCTTCAATATAGTTTCATTGATTTTTTGACTCTCTTCCATTAGTCCATCAGAAAAAACAGCAACTACGTAGTAAGGGTTGTTTTTAAAAAATGTAAACTGATTTTGAAACATGGTAGTGAGTTTTTCTTCTGGTGATTGATCACTAGAAATTGCTTGGGTATAACGTTCATCCATACTAAACGCCAGATAGTCTAATAGGGAAATAATAATATCTTCCTTACTTGCAAAATGTCTATATATGGCACTTTCAGAAAATTTCATTTCTTTGGCAAGATTCTTAATTGTTAATCCACTTACTCCTGATTTGGTAAGAATTTTTCCTGCCGCTTCTATAATTTCAAGTTGTCTGTCTGAAATAGTAACTGTCATTTTTTATTTCTTTTCTTCAATAATAGTTCTCATTTTTAGAAAAGCAACTCCTAACCAAATCACCGAGGTAGTCATTGTAATGGCACCAATTAAAACTAGGGCAGGTGGCAAACCAAAATATACTTCTGTTAATATTCCTATTGGCATTAATAATCCAATAAGTGCCAACCAAGAAATTGCTTTAACATTTTGAAGTTTGCCTCTAAAGTGAAGTAGTAGATATCCAATTAGTATATTAAGGAAAGCAAATAAGTTTCCATGAACGTGAGCCAATCTGCTTTCAAAATGCTTTCCAAGACTATAAGAATTTACCCATTCATCCTTACCTGGAGCAAAGTCACGAAGGTAAATCAAAAGAAAACCGTATGCCATAAAGAGTCCCATGGTCAAGAATCCAATTGCGATGTTGTTTTTGCCGTTCATAAAGTAAATTTTAAGTAAGTGAATATTCACTTACAAATATAAATGAATAAATTTCATTTCCGCAAGAATTATTTTAAAAACTTAATTGATGGTGGCCCATTTGGTTTTCAAGTCTAATAATTTACTTTTCAGTGTTGCATTGAATTTAACTAGAAAGAATTTTCTTTTTTATCTCCAATGGAACTAATTAAAATTTCAGGTTAGACTCTTTTCCGTAATTTCAATTCTAAACCTTTTATAGAAGGAATCATTTACAAATTGTTCAACCAATCCTAAGGATTAAGCGGTTTGAAACAAAAGTAATTTTATGTCATTTTTTAGTGATTTGAAAATAAATTGAAATAATAAAATGTAGTAATAATTCCTATTTTTGATTTTTTGAACCTATGAAAAAATTAATCTTAATCCTCTTTTGCTTTTTATTTTTATCCCTATTTGCAAATGCACAAAAGCTAGAGGATGATACAAGCTACTTAAGCGATGATGAAGTTGAGGCATCCCTTAATTACCAAACTGGAATCATTGAATTGGAGTCCGGTAATGCCACCTTAACAGTTCCAGAAGGTTTTGAGTTTCTAAATAAAGAACAGTCGAGATACGTTTTAGAAGATTTATGGGGAAACCCTGAAGATAGCTCCATTCTTGGATTGCTATTGCCAAAAGGAAGAGGTGTACTAAAAGAAAATAGTTGGGTTTTTGTGCTAAGTTTTGATGAAATGGGTTATGTGAAGGACGATGACGCGGGTAATATAGATTACGATGAATTATTAGAAGAACAACAAAAAGAGAACAGAGATAACAATCCAGAAAGAATAAAAATGGGGTACCAACCAATTGAATTTGTGGGTTGGGCAGATGCACCTTATTACGATAAAGACAATAAAGTTTTACATTGGGCAAAAGAGTTAAAATTTGGTGAGGATTCCTTAAATACCTTAAATTATAACCTAAGAATCTTAGGAAGAAAAGGTTTGTTTATGTTAAACGCAGTTGCATCCATGAATGAATTGCCTGAAGTAAAAGCTAATGTAGATGACATTTTATTGTGCATTAAATTTAAAGAAGGTCACCAATATGCAGATTATATTCCTGATGTAGACAATGTTGCTGCCTGGACAATTGGTGGTTTGGTGGCTGGAAAAATTTTGGCTAAGGCTGGACTTTTTGTTCTTATTGCCAAGTTTTGGAAAATTATTGCATTAGCTGTAGCTGCTGGTGGTAGCGCTATCTGGAAATATTTTAGACGTAACGACTAAGAGATTAAAGGTTATTCTTTATTCTTGCACTATGGTATTTGAAGACGAAGAATTTAATAATAAAAATTATACGGTTGATTTTTTACCAGCCAATGAATTTGATAATTGCACATTTACTCAATGTGATTTTTCGAATGTAGATTTGAGTAAAATTGTTTTTTCTGAATGCATGTTTCAAGATTGCAATTTTAGCAATGTTAAAACCAATCATACTGCCTTTAAAGATGTGCGTTTTACAAGTTGCAAAATGCTTGGTGTTCATTTCGATAATTGCCACGAATTCCTTTTAGAATTAAATTTTGAAAACTGCCAACTAGACCATTCCACCTTTTATAAGTTGAAATTAAAGAAAATTATTTTCGATACTTGTAGTTTGCAGGATGTAGATTTTAGTGAGGCTGATTTATCACAAGCGTGTTTTTTAGAATGCAATTTAAGTGGTGCCATTTTTGATCGTACAATTTTAGAAAAAGCAGATTTTAGAACGGCCACAAACTATTCCTTAGATCCAGAAACAAACCGCATCAAGAAGGCCAAGTTTTCTTCTACTGGTCTAGCGGGTTTATTGCAGAAATACGAAATCGAAATTGATTAAATTTTGGTTCAAACCGAATTGCCTTTATTGATTTGCCCAAAAAATGAATTAGGTTTTTTGGAAAATAGTTGCAAAATTGTAGTGTAAAATAATTACTCAAATTATGGAAGCAGCTAAGCCAATTCAAATTACGGTAGACGTATTAGTTAATGCATCACTAGAAGATGTTTGGAATAAATTTAATTACCCAGAACATATTACCAAATGGTGTTTTGCCTCAAACGATTGGTGTTGCCCGTGGGTAAAATCAGATTTTGTTGAAGGCGGAAAACACACCACAAGAATGGAAGCGAAAGATGGTTCTTTTGGCTTTGATTTGGATTTGGTTTTTACAAGGATTCAAAAGTTTGAATTGGTGGAATACACACTTTCAGATAATAGAAATGTAAGTATTCGGTTTGAACCAAATGAAGCTGGTATAAAGATAATAGAAACATTTGAAGCCGAAAACGAAAACCCAGCAGACTTGCAGCAGGCAGGGTGGAAGAGTATATTAAATTCATTTAAAGCATATGTGGAAGGAAAGTAGAAAAATAGAATTTGCATGAAAAAATACGAATCAATTGCAGAATATATTTTAGAATTTCCAAAGGAGATTCAAGAAAAATTGATGGAAATGAATTCTATTATTTCAAAGGCTGTTCCTAATGCCCAAGAGGTAATAAGCTATAATATGCCTGCCTTTAAACAACATGGCATTTTGGTGTATTTTGCAGCATATAAAAACCATATTGGATTTTATCCAACAGGCTCGGGTATAAAAGCATTTACCAAGGAAATTAGTGGCTACAAAAATTCTAAAGGTGCCGTTCAGTTTTCATTAACAGAACCTTTGCCTGCCAAGTTAATTACAAGAATGGTGAAATTTAGGCAGCAACAAGATCAAGAAAAACAAGATTTACTAAAGCCTAAATTTATGTCGGCATTGTCTGCTCCTGCGCAAAGAGCTTTGGCCAATGCAGGCATTAAAACATTAAAGCAACTGGCAAAATGGAAAGAAAATGATTTGTTAGCACTTCATGGTTTGGGTCCGAGTGCTTTGCCCAAAATTTATGAAGCATTGGCAAATGAAGGACTTCAATTAAAACAATAAGGTTTGGTTTGAACCTAATTTTAAATTATGGCAAAGGATATAAATGATTCAAAATCGGTAACAGAGTTTATTGAAAAACTAGAACCCAAGCACGGCTTATTAATTGAAAAAATAAGAAAAGTGGTTTTAGCTACCGATAAAGAAATAGCAGAACAAATAAAATGGAATTCGCCTAGTTTCTTTTACGCAGGAGAAATGAAAGCATTTAACGCCAAAGAATACAAGCGTGATATACTGGTAATAAATACCCGCAAAGAACAGGCTTTATTGGTGTTTCCAACAGGTGACATTATTCCAAATCCTACTGGAATTTTAGAGGGAGATTATACAGATGGTAGAAGAATGATAACTTTTAAAACCATCGAAGAAGTAGAAAAAAAGGAAAAGGACTTACAGCAAGTCATAAAAAGTTGGCTTATATTAGTTGATAAATAAGTTTGGTTCAAACCGAACCTAAAACAAATTAATTTACTCTATTGCTACCTTATAAGTAGGGTCTTCTAAAACATTAACTTCAATAATTTCCTCTGCATTTTTTAACAAAACTTTGCAGTCGGAACTAAGATGTTTCAAGTGTATTTTTTTACCTACTTTTTGATAGCGTTCCGTTAATTTATTCAAGGCTTCAATAGCCGACATATCGGCCACACGGCTTTCCGCAAAATCAATAATTACTTCATTTGGGTCGTTTGCTATGTCAAATTTATCTTGGAAAGAGCTGGTTGAACCAAAGAAAAGTGGGCCATAAATTTCGTAATGTTTTACACCCTTATCATCGATGAATTTTCTGGCGCGAATTCGTTTGGCACTTTCCCAGGCAAATACCAAGGCCGAAATTATAACACCCACAAATACTGCCAAAGCCAAATTTTTCATTAGCACGGTTATTAAAGTTACCGTTAAAACTATAAAAACATCTTGTTTGGGCATTTTATTTACCATGCGTAAAGTAGCCCATTTAAAGGTCCCAAATGCCACCATTATCATCACGCCTGTTAGCGCAGCCATTGGAATAATGCTAATAAAATTACTTCCAAACATTACAAAAACCAACAGCATACAAGCACCAATAATTCCAGAAAGCCTTGCCCTAGCGCCGCTATTTATATTAATTAAACTTTGTCCTAACATTCCTGCACCGCCCATTGCCGAAATAAATCCTGCCAAAATATTTCCAGTTCCTTGGGCAATTGCTTCTTTGTTCGACCTTCCTTTGGTTTGTGTTATTTCATCCAAAATTGTTAGGGAAAGTAAACTTTGAATTAATCCTACACCAGCAAATATTACCGCATAAGGGAAAATTACTTGAAGGGTTTCAAACGAAAAGGGAACAGTTGGTATATGAATTTTTGGGAATCCACCTGCAATTGCACCAACGGTTTTGGTTTCAATTCCCGCAAAAAATACAATTGCAAAAACTGTTAAAATTGCCACCAAAGAGGAGGGAACTGCTTTGGTAAGTTTAGGTAAAAACCAAATAATTAAAATAGTTAGCACTACCAATCCCAAATAAATAAAAAAGGGAGAACCCGACAACCAATTTCCCGATGCGTCTTTGAATTGGTTTACCTGTGCTAAAAAAATTAAAATCCCAATTCCATTCATAAAACCTAGAATGGCAGGAATTGGAACAAGCCTCATAAATTTTCCTAACCTCGCAAATCCTGCTATCAATTGGAAAATTCCTGCCAGAATAACTGTAGCAAATACATAATCAACTCCATGCGACTTAACCAAAGGAGCAATTACCACGGCCACTGCTGCTGTGGCACCAGAAATCATGGCTGGTCTGCCTCCAAAAATTGAGGAGATTAATCCCAAGATAAAAGCTGCGTACAAACCATTTAATGGATGTAATCCTGCAATAAGGGCAAATGAAACCGCCTCAGGAATAAGTGCAAGTGCTACGGTTAATCCAGATAAAATTTCTGTTTTATAATCTACTTTTTGAGTAATATCGAATAAGTTAATATACTTTCTCACAATTGATTTTTGGGTTATTTACCAAATAAAAACAATTTATTTGAACTTTATATATCTAATGATAATTTATAAAGTATTAACTATTCAAAGTTTCCAATTTGGTTTTTATAGGGTCGCCAGTTAATAATTATAAGTCGCTACTTCTTTTATTTACCTTCATTTTATTTAGTTACGAATAACAATTTTTAAACCATTTAAAAACTATGAAAACACAAAATGTAATTTTTCAAAGCGGCTTCGATCTTGGAGATTTTCCTGGGGTTGAATTGAAATTATATTATAGTTTTGCAAATGATGATTATATTGAAGTTTATGTTTGCTCCGAAACTGACGTCGAAGATTTGTCTACAGCTAATGATTGTACTTTAAAATCTAGAGCTTCACCAACTGGTGACTCATGTAATGAAGATGGTAAAGACTGCAAAGTTAAAGTCGGAGGAACAGACACCAAGCCTACTGTTGAAATAATTTGCTGTAATTAAAAAAAAAATGGTTGTAAATTGTTGCAACCATTTTTTATCTCTTATGAATTGTAAAGTAAAAAGTATTGGATTTTTTCAGTTTTTAATTCTTTTCTTGGCGTTTTCTTCATGCAACAAGGATGTTTTAATTACCAAATCTGAATTTAAGGTTGTTGATGAATTGGCATTTCCACTGAGGGATTTGCAGAACCCAATTCCTATGTCATGCCAGGTTTTACAAAAGCCTAGGAGTGATATATTCTCGTTTTATGATAACCACAGCAAACAAATTTACACCTTTGAAATATCAGAAACTTCAAAATTTGGAAAAGAGAAAGATAGTTTTGGGTATTTTAATCCATATAAAAAGGGATATCAATTTTTACAAGGCTATAAGTTGATAAGCGAAGACTCCCTATTAATTTCTATAAATTCGGCCTACTTTAATTGGATAAATGATTCTACTATTTATATCTTAAACAGGGCAGGAAAATTTCATGCCATAGGTGGTTTTAAGGGGGCGCCCTTAAGAACAAGAAGCAAAATTTCTGAAACGACAAAATTGAATAAGATAGAAGTTGAAAATTCTAATATTGTAAGTTATTCAGGGGATATGCGACTTATTTATGATGCAAAAAGGAAGGCTACTTTTGCAAGTATGATAGGGTTTACCTCGGTTACACAATTTTGCAAAAATAGTGATCCTTCAATACATTTTGCAAGCGGATTATTACCTTTTGATGGAAGTGATTTTGTTCCTTTAAAAGAAATTCATTTCGAACCTTGTAATGAGTCCATATTTTATCCTTTAAATTTTAAATTTTTACGTGGAGACCAAAACACTAAAACCAGGGAAGTTGTTTTTGGGTTTGGAAATAATAACAAACTATTGGTTTACGATTCATTAGGTAAAATTTCTACACACTTTGTTCAATCGCTTATACTTGATACTATTTATCCATATTCAACTTATTACGATGAATATACTGATTACAGTAGAGGAGAATTTTTGAAAATTGTCTATGACCAATTTAACGATTGTTACTATAGGTTAATTAGGGTAGGCCAAAATATTATGAACCCTTTTGAAGAATTAGAACCACAAAAATATCAAAGCAAAATTGAAACATATTTATTACAAAAAATCGATTCAAAATTTAATTTAATTTCAGAAACCATCGTACCAGAAGTGTACAATAATGATTTCATGTATTTTGTACCATACAGAAATTGCTTATTGTTTTATAATTTCACTAAAACCGCCGCTAGTAATAAAATAATTTTCGATAAAGTAGTTTTAGAGCCCCGCAATATCAGCTTAGACTCTTATAAAAAGGAAGTGTATTCTATTGTAAAAGGGAACCAAGAAAAATATAAAGAAAATGCCTATGGTGAGTACGGGTTTGCAATAAGCAAAAGAGAGAAGCAAGATTACCTTATTTTTCATATGGAGAACGGATGTAAAAATTGTATTCTCTGGTTTTCTATGTTTTTAAAAGAGAACTATCGAAACATTGATTTTGAAAAAATATCTATTATTCTGGTTTCCGACAACAAGAAGTATTTGTTGAATGAACAATTAAAAATGGATTCATTTCCTAGTGGTGTATTTGTAGATGATTTAGGAAACTATAAGCATTTTCTGGGAAACGTTAGAAATGCAGTGTTAGTAAAATTTGAAAAGGGAAAGCCAAAAGCAACTCAATTTGAAGCCTCCACATTGAACGATTTAAATACAATTATGAGTAGTAATTATTTTAAAAAATAATTATTCCGTTCGACCCTATATTTTACGGTTTTTATTCAAAAGCAGTAAAGGCGAATCTTGCGCCAGCGGTGCGACTTGTAAATGCGAGGGTAAAGTAATCAAATAAAAAAAGGCTGCCTAGAAATAGACAGCCTTTTTTATAATTATTATTAAATTTAAAAATTCAAATATTAAGCAACCTCATTTGCTAAAATCTTATGTTTTGAAATATATAAATTATCAGAAAAAATCATCAATTCCTCTCCTTTCATAGACTTTGAAGCACTGTAATTTAACATGTATTTTACTTGTCTATAATTACAATATAAATCCTGAATCTCAGGAACGCAATCGTAAGTTACAATCCATTTGTGAGTTTTGATTTCTTCTATAATCCTTGCAATATTTTCATGGTCCTGAGGTTTGTAATAATTCAGGTAAAGGTCTTTGTCTTTTACGAAATATGGTGGGTCTAAATAAAATAAAGATTTTTCAGGTAGGCCAGGTAAAATTTTTCCAACTAATTCAACAGCATCTTCATTATATATCTCAATTTGACTTTAATACTGCGCAATTCGCTAAATCCTTGAAATCAGGTCCATCTTATTAAATCTGGCATCCATTTTCCAAAAACCGTCTTGGGCTTTCCCTCCAATTAATCCTGCATTTAGAATTCCACTTCTATTGGTTCTATTTAAAATGAAAGTCGAAAAGCCAACTTTTAAAAGCCCATATTTAGCTTATTCTTTTGAATATATTTTTGCTCTTCCCATGTATCAGTTGTCAATGGGGTGTCCTTTATCAACTTGCACAACTCATCTGTTTTATTTAACACCGAATGCCAAAATCTATACAATGATTTATCAATATCATTTATAATAATTTTGGAAACATATTCATTAAACAAAGGTAAGCAAGTATCGGTTTGAACCCAAAAGGCCAAATTTTTATACTATGATTATGCCAATAATTGAGAGCTTAGGCAATAGGAAAGGAGGGTAACAAAATGGTGAACTTACTTCCTTTATTTTCCTCACTTTCTACGAGTAATTTTCCTTGGTGCTTATCTATTAGTTCTTTGCAAATTACCAAACCCATTCCAGTGCTCGGTTCTCCATCTGTACCTTTTCTGTTTTTTTGATGAGTAATAATAAAAAGGTTTTCCATTATTTTTTGGCTCATTCCAATTCCATTGTCTTCTACAATTATTTCTACTCCGCCATCTTGAAGGCAATTTATTTCAAATATTATTTGCCCACCTTTATTGGTGAATTTAATAGAATTAGAAATAAGGTTGCGAATTACAGTGCAGATAATATTTGGGTCAATAGAAATATTTTGATCACCTTTTACTTTGTTGATGAAGTTTATTTCTTTCTTCAAAATGCTTGGCAATACAGGTTCAATGCAATTCTGATAAATTTTATTTACAGAAGTATTTTGAATTTGTATGGGAACTAAACCTCTCTGAATTTTAGCCCATTGAAGTAAATTGTCTAGCAATAAAGAAAGGTTAGATGCCGATTTCTTCATTGATTGAGCCATTTTATATATAGAAGGTTCATTTAAGGTTTCTGCTTCATCAACCATCAATTCAGATAAACTAACAAAGCCATTTATGGGGCCACGCAAATCATGAGAAAGTATAGAGAAATAAGAGTTTTTTTCTTCATTGATCTTTTTTAATTCCTCGTTTTTTGCTTCTAATTCCTTACTTATTTGTTTTTGAGCGGTAATGTCATTGATACTTGAAAAACCAACAGGTTTATTGTTTACTAAAATTACTTGAGCCGAATATAAACCATAAATGATATCTCCATTTTTCTTGTAGAATTCATATTCTTTACCAAAAACTGCTCTTCCATTTTTTAATTCTTCCATTACATCCAGCCGTTCTCTATCATTTACCCAAATGGATTTACCTAATTCTGGATGTTCTTTAATTTCTTTTTTTGTATATCCTGTTATTTGATAAAAGGCATCGTTGGCATCCAAAAAATTTCCAGTTTTTACCTCGTTTAAAGTAATAGCATAAGGTGAGGTATGGAATACTTTAGAATATTTTTCTTCACTTTCCCTAACAGTTTTTTCAATTTTATACCTTTCTGTTAGGTCTCGTATTATAAATAATATATGACTTATAGTCCCATTCTTATCCTTTACAAAGTCTCCATTAACCTCCATTGGAAATTTCTTTTTCTCTTTTCCAACTCCAATATAAGGCTCAGGTCCATCTAGAACTCCTTGGAACATTTTCTGAAAATTTTCCATTGCCCTAGGAATATCCTCAGGATGGATAAACTCCATGATATTTCTACCAATGATTTCATTTTTTGTGTCATATGAAAACATCGAAAGAGCAATGTCTGATATGTCTTCAACTATTCCTTCTAAACTACATAATGCCATGGCATCAGGTGAATTCTTAAGAATAGAAAAGTATAAATCATTACTTTCATTTAACAATTTATTGGAATTAACCCTTTCAGAAATATCAATAAAACTTATTACTATTTCACTAATTGTTCCATCCTCCTCAAAAAGTGGAAATCCATTAACACTCACATAAACTATTTTACTAGATTTGGAATGAGAAATACCTGCAACAAAGTTTTCTAATTTGGTTTTTGAATTTAAAATCTTATTTACAGGATAATCCATTAAATCTAATGGCGCACCAGATTCTGAAATGAACTTCCATTGTGGATCCATTGCCTTCTTGCCTATCATTTGATCCTTGGAGATTCCTAATAATTCCAATGCCAATTTATTAAAGGTAATAATGCTGGTATCACTACCATGAACTACAATACCAACATTTAAGTTTTCTATTAATCCTTTATACCAACTTAAATTTCCCCCTAAATCTGTCGGAAGCTCCCAGCCTTGAAATATTTGATTCATGATACTAATTTGCAAAGATTTTCTATAAAACTAAATCGAAAATATTTCAATTCCTATCTAGTTGATTCTTTTTATTGTATACCAAAGTTAATAAAAATATAGGATGCAATTTATGATAATTGTTAGGATATGGCTTGCTGTGTAGGTGTTTGGCGTTTTCCTTAAATAATTTATTGGGTGGAAATAAACAGTTTATTGGTATAGATTTAATTGTATCATTAGATTTATTAACCCAACAACTTATTTGTTAAACTTATAGATTAATGCTAGGTTTGCCTCAAATTAGTTAAACCTATGTCAATTACTACACTTGGTCAATTTATTATTGAAAAACAACAAGATTTTCCATTCGCAAAAGGCGAATTATCTAGGTTATTACGCGATATTGGTATTGCTGCCAAAATTATTAGCAGGGAAGTTAACAAGGCTGGTCTTACCCAAATTTTGGGTGAATACGGTTCTGTGAATGTGCAAGGTGAAGATGTTAAAAAATTAGATATCATCGGTAATGAAACTTTCATCTGGGCTTTAGAAAAAGGTGGCGAAGTTTGTATCATGGCCAGCGAGGAAAACGACGATGTGATTCACTTGAATGGTGAATATTCTAAAAAAGGCAAATACGTTGTTTGCATAGATCCATTAGATGGTTCAAGCAATATTGATGTTAACGTTTCTATTGGTACCATTTTTTCTGTTTACCGCAGAATCTCTGAGCCAGGAACAGATGCAGATGTAAATGATGTATTGCAAGCAGGTAACAAATTGGTTGCTGCTGGGTATGTTGTTTACGGAACTTCAACCATGCTTGTTTATAGCACTGGTAAAGGCGTAAATGGTTTCACCTTAGATCCAAGTATCGGTGAGTTTTGTTTGAGTCACCCAGATATTAAAACACCTGAAGATGGAAAAGTTTATTCTATTAATGAAGGTAATGCAGGTGAATTTCCTCAAGGTATTACAGAGTATTTGAAATGGGTAAAAGAATCTGATAAAGCAACTAGCCGACCTTATTCAGCAAGATATATTGGTTCTATGGTAGCAGATTTTCATAGAAATTTATTAAAAGGTGGTGTGTTTATTTATCCTCCAACTGCTAAAGCTCCAAACGGTAAATTACGTTTGATGTTTGAGTGTATCCCAATGTCGTTCTTAGCTGAGCAAGCTGGTGGATTATCTAATACAGGTAGCCAAAGAGTTTTGGATGTTGAACCAACAGAAATTCACCAAAGAGTTCCAGTAGTTATGGGTTCAAAAAATATGGTTGAAAAAGTTTTGGAATACATGAAATAGGTTTGAACCAAAATTCATTATATAAAAAAAATCCAGCCTTGGCTGGATTTTTTTTTGAACTTAATTTGGTTCAAACCGAATATTTATAAAGTACCTCTACGTGCTTGTTCTGCTTCTATAGACTCAAACAAAGCTTGGAAGTTTCCTTTGCCAAATGATTTGGCTCCTTTGCGTTGAATGATTTCAAAAAACAAAGTCGGACGATCTTCAACAGGTTTGGTAAAGATTTGAAGCAAGTAACCTTCTTCATCTCTATCCACCATAATTCCCCATTTTTTCAATTCATTTAAATCTTCCTCAATAATTCCTACACGGTCTTTTACAGTATCGTAATAAGAGCCAGGAACGTATAAGAATTCAACACCTCTTTTGCGCATTTCGCTAATAGTAAAAATAATATCATTGGTAGCAACTGCTATGTGTTGGCAGCCTGCACCTCCATAAAAATCAAGGTATTCTTCTACTTGAGATTTCTTTTTTCCAATTGCAGGCTCATTGATAGGGAATTTTATATAGCCATTTCCATTGGTCATAACTTTGCTCATTAAGGCAGTATATTCTGTAGAAATATCCTTATCGTCAAAGGTTACCAAATTGGCAAAACCCAAGGTATTGGCATAAAAACTAGCCCATTTATTCATATCACCTAAGGCAACATTTCCAACCATATGGTCAATATAACGCAGGCCAGTATCGCCCGGTTGATAGCCAGTTTCAAGCTTCTCATAGCCTGGTAAGAACAATCCTTTGTAGTTTTTTCTTTCAATAAAGATATGCACTGTATCACCATAAGTATGAATTCCACTTCTGCGAATTTCTCCGTTTTCATCACTGAGAGTATTGGGTTCCATATAAGATTTAGCACCGCGTTTAATGGTTTGTTCATACGCATCGTAAGCATCGTCTACCCACAGTGCGATAACTTTTACTCCATCGCCATGCATCCTTAAATGTTGTGCAATTTCGCCTTCTGGATCAAATGGTGTGGTTAATACAAGTCTAATTTTTCCTTGTTGCAAAACATAAGAAGTTCTATCTCTTAAACCTGTTTCTAAACCTGCATATGCCAAATCTTGAAAACCAAAAGCTGTCTTGTAAAAGTGTGCAGCTTGCTTGGCATTTCCAACATAAAGCTCTACATAATCAGTTCCGTTAATAGGTAAAAAATCTTGAGCTTTGTCAAAAATTTTCTCGCCACTGTAGGTGAAGTTTTTAACTTCGGTTAAGTCTTTTTCCATTTGGTTTCTATTTTTATTTTTTAGGTTTTTCTAATACTTATTTGCTAATCCAGCTTTGGTAATAATCTTCTACCTCATAATTTGCTGCTTCTTTGGTGATTTTTACTGGATTAAATGGATCAATCATTACTGCCAATTCATTGGTTTCTTTTTTACCAATACTACGTTCAATAGCTCCTGGATGTGGGCCATGTGGTAGGCCTCCTGGATGCAATGTTATTTGTCCTTTTTGAATATTGTTTCTACTCATAAAATCTCCATCTACATAATACAATAACTCGTCGCTATCAATATTACTGTGATGATATGGAGCAGGAATTGCTTCTGGATGGTAATCATATAACCTTGGCACAAAGGAACAAATCACAAAATTCTTTCCTTGGAAAGTTTGGTGAATTGGTGGCGGCATGTGAATTCTACCTGTAATAGGCTCAAAGTTGAAAATTGAAAAGGCATATGGATAGCAGTATCCATCCCAACCAACTACATCAAAAGGATGGTTCTCATAAACATAAGGATAAATCAACCCACGCTTCTTAATCTTAATCAAGAAATTTCCTTGTTCATCAATGGTTTCTAATCCTTGTGGTAGCTTAAAATCACGTTCACAAAATGGCGAATTCTCTAAGTATTGACCATAATTATTTCTATACCTTTCTGGTGTTTCAATTGGACCATGAGATTCAACTATTAACAACTTGTTTTCACTGGTTTCAAAATGCATTTGGTAAACTGTTCCTCTAGGGATAATCAAGTAATCACCATACTCAAAATTGATATGGCCATACATTGTTTTAAGAGTACCAGTGCCTTTGTGAATGAAAATCATTTCATCCGCATCCGCATTTTTAAAATAATATTCAGTTAAACTCTTTGTAGGTGCAGCCATTCCAATGGTCATGTCTGCATTTATAAATAGAGTTTTTCTGCTTTCTATATAATCTTCGTTGGGTTCAATATTATAACCCATATAACTTCTTGCTTGTAAGTTATCTTCAATAGCAATTTCTGGTCGAACCGAATAGGGCTCGCCATGAGTTTTCACCATTGTTGGTGGATACAAATGGTAAACTAAGGATGATGTTCCAGCAAAACCTTCTGTTCCAAATAATTCTTCGTGGTATAAATTTCCGTTAGGCTGACGAAAAACTATATGGCGCTTTTCTGGAATTTTACCTGCTCTTTGATAGATTGACATGGGCGTATAATTTTGTTTTCGACAAAACTATTCGCAACAGGTTTTACCCACTATGACGGTGGTCAGTTTTTTATATGATTTAAATTAAGCTGAGTTTAGAACCCAATAATACCGTTTAGGTTCAAAAAGTAAACTGCCAATGTAATAACAGAATAGATAAGGAATTCCCCAACATTTAAGTATTTTCTAAGGTCTACACCCTCCATTTTGCAGTAAATAACAAGAAGAATTTTTTCAACTGTAAAGGCAATTAAGGTGGCATAAGCAATTCCTTCAATGCCCCAGATGCCAATAAACCAAAACGATAAAATGCAATTTATTATTAAGTAATTGGAACTAACTAAATAGAAAATTCTGTTTTTCATTAATCCCATAACAACTGTTTGTGGGAACAACATTCTACTAATAATTAGCAATAAATAAATATTAAAAATGCGGTAGCCTTGAACCAAATCTTGATTATAAGTATATTCAAAAAAATACTTACTTATTAGCATTAAACCAATGGTAGCAGGGAAAAGCCAACGCATTAATTTAGTAGAACTCGCTTTAAGTTTGGCTAAGCCTTCAGCTAAATTCCCATTTTTATTTGCGTTTGCAATTTCACCACTATAAATATTGCTGAGAGAATTTGCCAAAATTAAAAACACAGGAAGTTCTTTTGCTCCATATCTAAAAATAGTAAAATCGATAGGGGAGAAATAATACTCAACAATATAACTATTGATATAATCCATACTTCCTGCCAATAAAATAGAAAATAAGAAAGGCAAAACCTTCTTCATAAACTCTTGTATCAACCGGGTATGAAATGAAATTATTGAATATTTCATCAATAAAATGATGGTATAATTAAATTTAACCAAACTTAAAATTACTAATAAATTTATAGCCAAATTTAAGGTTTGGCGCATGTACATTGGCAGACACAATAAAATAATATGTGCACTAAATGTAATGGCACCCCAAATAATTAAAGATTTGTATTTCCCCTTTAAATAGAAAATATAATCGGCCATATAGGTTGGCGTATTTAAGAAAACCACCAAGGCAAACATTTGAAATAAATCTGCATCTTTGGGGTATTTCCAATGCCCAACAATGGCTGTAATTATTCCAGCCAAAAAACTAAAGATGGTTAAAATAGCAAAGGCGTTAAATAATATTCGCTTTTGTTTGTCCTCATCACAAGAATTGTAAAAGGGAATTAATGTATTGGTTATACTAGATACCCAAAAGAAAGTTAAGCTAGAACTTAAGAGCATTAATAGCTCGTACTTACTTAAAATCAAGGTTCCAAAGCCAGATGTAAACCTTGCATAGGTAATTTTTGCAAGTATAATTGAAATCAAAAAAAACGAGCCAAACCTCAGAAATTGATAGATCTGAAGGCTGTTAAATTTATTGAGTTCAAATTTCTTATTGAGGGCAAACAATGGTTTTGGCTTTCTTGGTTTGGCAAATAAACAAAATTATTCCGTTTTCTATTGGTTTAAATCGGTTTTAATGAGTTTAATTCGGTTTGAACCAAAGTCTTTTACAGTATAATTTTTTAGGTTCAAAACGAAAGAAAATAAACGCTGCCATATTAAAGAATGGTATTTGAGATTCAAAAAAATCAAAACTTTTTACTTCCACAAAATCTATTTAGCTTTGGGCCCATGTGGAAAAAGAACATTTTAGAAACAATTGGTAATACCCCATTGGTTCAAATCAATAAAATTACTAAAGATTTGCCTTGCACTGTTTTGGCAAAAATAGAAACTACAAACCCTGGTAATTCCATCAAAGATCGCATGGCGCTTAAAATGATTGAAGATGCCGAAAAACAAGGATTAATAAAACCAGGTTATACCATTATTGAAGGTACAAGTGGAAATACAGGAATGGGTCTTGCCATTGCTGCTGTTATTAAAGGTTATAAATGTATTTTTACCACAACCGACAAACAAAGCAAAGAAAAATTTGATGCTTTAAAGGCTTTTGGCGCAGAGGTTATTGTTTGTCCTACCGACGTAGAACCAGAAGATCCTCGTTCTTATTACTCCGTTTCAAGCAGGTTAATTAAGGAAGTTCCTAATTCGTGGAAACCTAATCAATACGATAATTTATCCAATGGTGCTGCCCATTACGAAAGTACCGGCCCAGAAATTTGGGAGCAAACAGAAGGTAAAATAACTCATTTAGTAGTTGGTGTTGGAACAGGTGGTACAATTACCGGAACAGGTAGGTATTTGAAAGAAATGAACCCCAATATTAAGGTTCTAGGTATTGATACCTATGGTTCTGTTTTCAAGAAGTACAAGGAAACAGGGGAGTTTGATAAGAATGAAATTTACCCTTATATCACAGAAGGAATTGGAGAAGATTTCTTACCTGCCAATGTTGATTTTTCTATTATCGATCATTTTGAAAAAGTAACAGATAAAGATGCTGCCATGATGACCAGAAGGATTCCAAGAGAAGAAGGGATTTTTGCTGGAAATTCAGCGGGCTCTGCTATGGCAGGTATTTTACAAATGGGTCATATGTTTAAACCCGACGATGTAGTGGTTGTAATTTTCCACGATCATGGAACACGTTATTTGGGTAAAATGTTCAACGAAGATTGGATGCGCGATAGAGGTTTCTTGATGAACGATCAAACTCGAGCAATTCAGCTAATTGATAGTCATAAGCATTTAAAATTAGTAACTGCCAATGAAAACCAATCGGTAGAATCTGCGTTAAAAATGATGCGCAAATATTTTATTTCTCAATTGCCAGTTGTTAATGATGCAGGAGATTTTACAGGTTCTCTAAACGATACAGCTTTGTTTAATATGCTTTTAGAAAATCATGAAATTAAAGCACAAACAGTTAAAGAAGTAATGAGTGCTCCTTTCCCATTTGTAAAGCCAGATGCATACATGGATGAGGTTAGCAAGATGATAACAAAAGACAACGCTGCCGTTATGGTAAAAGACCTAATGGGTGATGTTCATATCATTACACGACAAGATATTATTGAAGCAATTTCGTAAAAGGATAAAGGTTATACCCTGAGCTTAATTGTTTAATCGTTTAATTGTTTAACTGTTTATTCGTTTATTCGTTTAATCGTTTATTCGTTTAATTTTTTCTAGATTCTAGAGTGTTTGAAGTCCATGGTCCATAGACCAAAGTTGATAGTTTTTTGTTTCGTTTTAGTTGAATTTTCTTGCTTCAAATTTGAGTAGATTATTATACTTACAGCAAATTTTACTATCGATGGACCATGGACAAAAAATCTCCACTTCAAGCAAAATTTTACCAAAGACTAAAGACCAAATCCTATTTTATTTCAGTTTAGTTCCTTCAATTTCAAAAAAATGAATTATTTCTGGAAGAAAAAATGAAAGGTTAATTATAGAAATAAATTGCAATTGATTTTGCGTTTGATAATATAATTATCCCGGAGGGATAACATGTTTATAGAAGAATTTTAGCGACAAGGTTATTCAACCCCTGCGGGGTTGTATGTGCTTTTTTTGGTTGTGTTTCTATAAACATTTAACCCCGCTGGGCATACGCGTCAACTTAAGGATTTTGTTTTTCGTCCAACACTTATTTTGCAGCTTTTTTTAACTCCGGTTTGATTGTGGTTGATTCTTTGGGTTGCTTTACTTGTGATTTTTTTATTCGTTGAAGGGTGAATGTATT
>JAIOYZ010000066.1 GCA_021740845.1 Bacteroidia bacterium | reverse complement strand
ATTTTTATAAGTACTTCATTCGGTTTAGGGATTGGTTTTTCAACTTCTATAATCTGAAGAACCTCGGGTGGGCCATATTTTGTGCAGATAACAGCTTTCATTGAAATCCTTAAATTATTTTTCGAAACAGTACTATACCAAATTCGAATTCAAGCACCATAATGTCATATTTATTTACAATTTTTTGTTAGAACAAACTTTCAATCTGAAACTTGGCCACCATAATTGAATCCAAACTGAATGCTTTTAATTTGTACAATAATTAAATTCTAAAATACCGTAAGATTGAGTTGTTTTTTCGTGAATACACAAACTATTTTGAAAATAGTATTAGTCATCATCCTTTTCATGCTCATATCTGTTATTGTTAAACTCTTCTTGGGAATCAGATTCACCAATTTGTAACTGAACACCAACAATAGGAACATTAATTGTTTTATTTATTTCTTGATAGTTTGATAACAAATCAAATGTAAACAAACTTAATAAAGCAAGGAAAATAATTAAGATAACCGGACGCGATGAACTGATCCCGGATTCGGAATCGGATGTTTTTTTCCCGTGAATCATACTCGCAATAATATTTTCGCGGTGTCTAAAAATGTGAAAGATAATACCAATAATATGTAGACCCACAATTCCTAACATAGTATAAACGAATATTTCGTGCAGTTCTTCCAGATTTTCATTGCCAAGACCAAGTTGTATCCCGGTTAGAACAATCCCGATAATTAATGCTAACATTACAAACATAGCATAGGCAGTACCGGGGTTATGACCAAGATATGGTTTATCGTTACGCATTAATGCACTTTTCAAATAGCCAAATAATTCTGTTGGATTAAAAAGAAAGGACTTGAATCGAGCATAAGTCGTTCCAATGAATCCGTATAATATTCTTAAAATTACCATCAAAAAAAGGATTAGACCTATTATTGCGTGATATGCAAAATTTGGGTGATCATCTCCAAAACCAAGAGCAATTATTGCGGCACCAGAAAATCCAATAACCAAGAACCAATGAAAATATCGAATTGGCAGGTCCCATATAAGTATTTTTTTGTTTGATTTCATCATAACTCCTTTTGTAAAAGCTGAATTTTATTGTTGACTAACTATGCTGCTAAACAACCGCTGACCTGAACTACAAAGTGCTTTTTTCACAAAATTTAAGCAAATCAACTTTTCAGCTTGACGAAATGGGCGGGTCGATTTGCCGGTTAGCTTTGTTTTTTACTTTAAGCTGCTTCAATATTTGCGGCTATTGCCAATGTTTCAAAATCTCTTTCCTTCTGTACTTGACCATTCTAATAATTAGGTCTTTCGGTAAAGGTTTGTTCAAAGGAAACTGTACCGAACCTTTTCCTCGTTTATAATCCTTGAGTTCATGCGAGAACTCTTCCATAGTCGTTGGAAAAGGATAAAACCCGATAAATTTTTCGTATCTGGCCATCATAATCTGTTGATCCCTTTTACCTCCGGGAACTAACATAAAAGAGGGGACTTTATAATTTAAAATTTCAACCACGTCCGGAGCGGCCTCTTTGATAATACTTCTTAATTCTTGTAAAACTTTTTGTGCCTCCTTCGGTTGATTGGCAATATAATCGTCAACCGTCTCAAAGTTTGGCATTGGTCCTTTTTTACCCATCTGATCTTTTCCTTTTCCCTAAAATACAAAATGTTGGTAATGTTTTGCTTTGAGTATAAAGGTCATAATTTCTGCTCAAGTATTCATAACCTCAACACAAACATCGTTCAAACTGACTGTCCACTCCGCCGATATTATTGAGAAAAAAAGTTATGGCAGCTAAGAGTAAATTGAGGTATAGCCATTATTATGCCTCAATTTTTATATTTTATTATCTTCAACTTTTCGTTGACTTCAATCGGAATAACTGGTTAGCCTAGTTTCTAATTTCTTGACAATATGTCAAATATGACATATATTTCTCCCGTGAATATTAAAGAAAAACCTCTCGTATGGTGCATGGAGAAATTAAAACTCCTCCATTTTCTTCAACTGCTAGAATAGAAGCTGGATTTCTTCTCAGACTTCTTCAGATCGGAGAAAAGTTGAAAATGCCTCATTCGAGACCAATGCCCAGTATTGGTTCCAATTGCCATGAACTTAGGATTAATGATGGAAGAAGTACCTGGCGAATAATCTATAGAATTGATGATGATGCGATAATAATTCTTGAAGTATTTAACAAGAAAACTCAACAAACTTCTAAAAAAGTTATTGAAATTAGTAAAAAGAGAATTAAGGAATATGACAATGGATAAACAGAAACAACAAAACTTAGAGAAAAAGGGTTGGAAGATTGGTTCAGCCAAAGAATTCTTAAATTTGTCAGAAGAATCATCATCATATATAGAACTTAAAATAAAACTTAGTTCTAATTTAAGGAAACTAAGAACAGAGCGAAAATTAACACAAGTTGAACTTGCAAAGATTATCAAATCTAGCCAATCACGTGTGGCAAAGCTTGAAACCGGTGATCCATCTGTTTCTCTAGATTTAATAATTAGATCATTATTAGCACTTGGAACTTCAAATAAGGATATCGCTCGTACCATCTCTTCCTAAAATCTTAATTAGAAGGCTAACGGCGTCTATAGAAAAGAAAGTCAAGAGAAAAGAGATTTCCGCTGAGATAATTTTCAATCTCTTAACTTTGGTCTCACATCAAAATTAATCGCCGTTTGTCATTAGTGTTTGTTAATTAGTCCTCCTTATTTTGCACGAATAATAATTTATAGCTTGTTTTACTACGCGTCTATTTGAGCTCTTTTTAGGCTGCGGCAAATTTTAGTAAAAACATATGAGCGGTTAACCGTTGCGTTGGAATGTTTCTGTTTTGTACAGAACTTCACACGCCGTTATGAACTCTGTCTCCCACTATTTAGTATTCCTTTTTCAGTATACTAACAACATCCTATTAGCTGCTATTTTTATGCCGCCGCTTCCTTCAATATTTTTTTGCTTTTTTCGTAAGGTTTATATTTTTTTCCGTTTTTTATTATTGCCAAACTTATCTTAGCTATATGTCTGGCGACCATGTTTCTAGCTTTTTGATCGGTTAATTTTTTCTCATCTATTAAGTGATCATAGTAATCCTTTATCGGACTATTATAACAAATGCTTCTCAATGCAGCTGATCTATAAACGCTTTTTAGTTTTCTGGAATATCTAGGGGTTCTTTTACCATAACTTTTGCCACCACTAAATTTTTCATGCTTTACCAACCCGCAATAACTTAAGAAATTACTTGGTTTCTTAAATCTTTTAGAATCAATTGCATGAGCCAATATCGTAACACAGCTAATTGTTCCAATTCCCGGAATGGTTTTTAAGTTTCTTAGGGTTTTATTTTTTCTAACTATTCTTTCAAATTAAACTTCATATAGCTTTTTTTTATTGTAATAATTCTCAATGTTATCATCAAGTTGTGTTAAAATAAAATTCTTGATTTTAATTTTATCTTTTTTGTGCGACTTGTTCTCAGCCCGGTATATAGCAGATTTTTGATTCTGTAGCCTTACACCAGCACCGACAAGATCATTGTAGGCACTGATAAGCATTCTTAACTCATATAATGAATCGGTTGTGTGATATACTTCTTTGAGTAATCCGTTTTTGAGTAACAAAGTCAGTTTACCGGCATCTATTTTATCGTTCTTGGGCCCTTCACTAAGAAGTCTGTTTCTGTATGGGTCACAGATCACTATTTTATCCACATAATCGTAAAGTTCGACGTATAACCAATGACTTGATGTTGTTTCTTCAATTGTGAGTATTTTTGCCCCTATTAGATTTCTCAGATAATGTTTTAAGTCCGATAAATCTGTTTGTACATCTATTACTTTAGGGGCAATCATATTTTTTGTCAGCCTTGCAATGGACATATTTTTCATTGACCAGTCAACTCCGATAAAATGGTCAAACTGATCAATAAAATTGGGATAATCGTTGTTGTCATTGGAGTGATTTACTTTTAATTTTATTTCATTCATTTTAGGTCTCCTTACTTTGTATGAGATGCTATAATTTATTCCGTTTATTCGGAATATGCACCTTCAAAGTTTGTGAGACCTTCTTTTCTAATTTACCGTGGCAACTAGCCGGCGCCCCAACACTGGAATGCCGATTAATAAGACTACACCAAAGTTTATGCAACCGGTGATTAATTTTCAACGCAATTTCCGGTTGCTACAATTTAGTTTTTACAATTGCCGCCTAACAGCAATGTTGTTTGTTTCACAAAACTTAAGAACTACACAGATGCCAAATTGAAAACGGCGTCCGGTTGAGTTGCTTGTTAGGTGCATTTTTTATAAGTTATTCCATAATTATTATATCATTATATGGCATATATGAATAACATTCATTTTAAATGGGATCAGAGTAAAAACCTTGCAAATATTAAAAAGCATAAAATCTCTTTTGAAGAAGCCAAAACTGTATTTTTCGATGAAAATGCAAGATTGATCTCAGATCCCGAACATTCTGTAAGTGAAGAAAGATTTATCATTTTGGGTCTTTCTGCCAAATTAAAACTTCTAATTGTTGTTCATACTTATAAAGAAAATGATGAAGTTATCAGAATCATTTCTGCGAGAAAAGCCACAAAATCTGAAAGTAAATATTATCAAGAGGTGAAATAAAATGAAAAAAGAGTATGATTTTTCAAAATCCATTAAAAATCCTTATATAAAGAGACTAAAAAAACAAATATCAATTCGTATAGAGAATGAAACAGTAGAATACTTTAAAAACCTAGCTTCAGAAATTGACATTCCCTATCAGAATTTAATGAACATGTATTTGAGAGAATGTGCCGAAAACAATAAGAAACCAAATATTCATTGGCAATAATTGATGCACCTAACGGCGTTGCAAATAACCCGCCGCCCGACCCTACAATTTTTTTATTTATTAAAAATGTTTAGAACTGTAGCCTTGTTTAACTTTCGTAATAAACAAGGCGGTACTAACTTTACAACATAAATTATTTTAAAGAGCAACTTTCTTAAAACACTAAACT
>JAIOYZ010000065.1 GCA_021740845.1 Bacteroidia bacterium | reverse complement strand
ACCGGTATAGTACATGAGATGCCTCCAATTGATGTTGTTGATAAAAACAACATAAGTTCTTATTTACTTATTGGAAATATCAAGCAACTCAGCCGGACGCCGTTTTTCAAAGTGGCATTTGTGCAGTTCTTAAGTTTAGTGAAATAAATAAGCATTGCTGTTAAGCGATGAAGTAATAAATTAAATTGCAGCAACCGGCGATTTCGCTGAAATTTAATCACCGGTTGCATAAACTTTGTCGTAGGTTGTTTAATCGGCATTCCATTGTTGGGGCGCCGGCTACTTGCAACGCCGTTAGCCATATCAAAATAGAGTGTATGAAAAATAAACCACCCAAATTATTAGATGCAGTTCGGGAAAAAATGACTGAAAAAAAATTGAGCCAAGGGACTCAATCACTATATATAAACTGGATTAAAAGGTATGTGATATTTCATAAAAAGGTTCATCCGCTTAATTTAGATATGAATGACATTACTGTGTTTCTAAATTATATAGTAGAAGATCTTAATTTATCCCACTCAACTCAGCGCCAAGCAGCGGCGGGTATATTTTTTTTATATCGAGAGGTTTTAAAAGTAAGGTGGTTGCTTCCTGATAAAATTATCTGGGTAAATAAGCCAATGGTAAAGAAAGAAGTTGTCAGCAATAAAATTAAAACTAAATCAAATGGTCAAAAACTTAAAGCATTTCTATGTCATGCTAATGAAGATAAACCTGTCGTTCGCAAATTATATTCCAGATTAAAAAAAATAGGTGTACAACCCTGGCTTGATGATGAAGACTTAATTGGAGGTCAAGAATGGGAATTGGAAATTGAAAAGGCTGTTAGCTCCAGTGATATAGTGATTGTATGTCTTTCAAATAAATCGATTACTAAGACTGGCTTTGTCCAAAAGGAAATAAAATTTGCTCTTGATATTGCAGATCATCAACCGGAGAATTCTATTTTTATAATTCCTATTAGATTAGAAGAATGTGTACTTCCAACAAGACTAAAAAAGTGGCAAGCTATAGATTCTTTTCGTAGCAATGGATTTGACAAGTTGAAAAAATCATTGAATAAAAGAGCGTTGGCTTTATAGGAAATGGCTAACCCGCCGCTCAAGACCGACCGCCGAAACGGTTTGAGTTGTGTGCCATTTTAGGGTTTAATTTTTTCGTTCGGCATTTTGTTCTAAGTAGTTTGTAAATGTAAGTTAGGTCGCCGCCAGTGCGGTGGAATTTACTGGCGGCTACAAATTATAAACATTGGTTGCAAGTTAAGCATTGCTGTTCTGGGCGGCGGCTTAGCGGCAACGCCGTTATATTTCATAGGATAATTTGATGTCAAAATATTTGAAATATTTTCCAAAGCCTTTTTTAGAAGATTTAGTAAATAATAAGTGTATTCCAATTATAGGAGCTGGATTTTCAAAAAATGCAAACATACCCGATGGTAAAAATATGCCAGATTGGTATCAACTAGGAAAATTGTTTAATGATGAACTTATAGATTACCAATATGTAAACACTCTCGATTCTATATCTTCATATGCACACGAATATTCAAGAGTAAAATTAATTGAAAAGCTGCACGAATATTTACTTATTGATTTAGTAACTCCTGGCAAAGCACATCGTAAATTTGCAGACTTACCTTTTAACTTGATTGTAACTACAAATTTTGAGTTTCTGCTCGAAAAGAGCTATGAAGTTTTAAAATATAATTGTTTGCCTATGATAGATGAAAATCAACTATCTATTGATCCCAAAGGTGTTAGAGTTCGACTCTTAAAGCTACACGGAGATTTAAATCATCCAGAACGTCTTGTTGCAACTGAAGAAGACTATGACAAATTTTTAGAAAAATATCCATTGATATCCACTTTCCTATCTAACCTATTAATTGAAAAAACTCCATTTTTTATTGGATATAGCTTAGATGATCCAGATTTTCGTCAAATATTTCAAATAATTAAAGAAAGACTTGGTGACTTAAGACGTCCGGCTTATACTATTGGCATTAATAGTCAGTCTCAAACTATTGCTCGCTTTGAACGAAGAGGTGTTAAAGTTATAGATATTCCTGGAAATCCCAAAGAATATCCAAATATACTAGCAGAAATATTTGTTGAACTCAAAGACTACTGGATGAATAAATTAATCGAATTAAGTACATCAACTGAAGATGATTCCTCTGCAGAACTTAAACTACCTAAAGATGCTACAAGCCGTTTGTGTTTGTTCCTATTACCCCTCCACTTAGTTTCCTTTTACAAGGAGACAATTTTTCCTATTGCTGAGAGACTCGGATTTACACCTATTATGGCAATGGACGTTATTGCTCCGGGTGAAAATTGGATTGCCAAAGTAAGCGCACTGATTGAACGTGCTGAATTAATTGTTGCTGATGTCGCATCAACTACGATTCTATACGAACTGACAATAACAATATCACGGCGAAAAGAAATACCAAGGTTTATCGTAGTTATGGAAAAAGGAAAACAAATTCCAGTCCATTTGGAAAACTTTAATATAATATATAGACCTAATTTGGATAAGGTTGAGGATTCAAACTTTATTTCACAAATTGAAGAATGGTTTGAAATTGAAGCCGAAGAATTAAGACCAATTTTTGAAGAAGAACCTAGTAGACTTCTCAACAAAGGTGAATATAAAGCTTCCGTAATCTCATCGTTTACTTTATTGGAAATTGCGATAAGAAACAAATTAAATTTAATTACCGAAGGGAAACATCAACCACGTTATTTAACACAAGCTTTAGGTGACGCGGTAGAATTTCAACTAATTACAAAAGAAGAATATTTGATGTCTAGAGAGTGGTTGCACGTTCGCAATAGGTTGGTGCATACTGATGAAAATATATCGAATAGAAAACTTTCTTCAATAGCTCGGGGCTTGATTAAAATAATTAGACGAATTAATCGGGATGAAATATAACAAGTGTCTCAAGCGGAATGCTTCAGCCAGTCGTAACATTAGCAGTTCGGCTTGGCTCTGTTTTTATGAGGTAGGAAGTAATTAACTAACATTATCAATAAATCGTGGCATTGGCAGCGGAAACCGTTGGGCATCCGCTTAAACACAACGCCGTTATATGCTTATGAATGATGAAATAAATATTAAGTTATCTCAAATTTATCTTGAGACTGCCCGTAGTTTTATTTATGGTAATGTGCGTTCACGCCCACTTGAAGAAATAGTTAATGATGACGAATTTCAGCACTACCAAACTACTTTTATATTTGGCTAGGCATCCGTGGCTACAATCTATAGTTATATGGCAATCGAGTCATTTATTAATTATGGATTATATGACTTATGGAAACACTCTCGAACAGCAAAAAAGTCAATCGATGAAGCCAATAAATTAAATCCGGATTTAAATGCTGTCCCTATTTATAAAGATTTTTATGAGAAATATGGGTTGTTGGATGATTTTACAGACATCAGAAAGACAAAGTTGAGAGAACTTAAAGAAAGAATAAAAATACTATGTAAAGAATTTAATTATCCATTCATTCACGATTCGAATCCTCAATTATGGTCAGACTTTACTGGATTACTAGAAAATGCTCGTCATTTTTTAATTCACCCAAATCCAGAGCAAAAGGAGTTTCACAAATTGTCCAAAATGTTAGTACAAGATATTTCACTTTTCATTAAATATCCTGAAGTAGCTGCAAATATAATATCACATTTTTATACTTCAGCGAAAAAAGAACTACCAGAATATTTATTAAAAAATAGAATTTTCATTATAAATGAAATCATTCTGCTAAAGTAGATAGCAGATATTATAATTGAGGAAAGTTTAAATAAATATTAAGAGGGAAAATGACGATAATCGCATTAGTCTCAGTTGCTTTAATTACTATTAGTCATAGACTTATCTTGCCATTCAGAAAGACTGGCACAATTAAGTATGAAACTGCTTATGATATATTTTCTATCATTATGCACATCACTGTTTTTATAAATTTATTTCTCTTATATCAATGGATTGGGCTGGGCATTGCTGTGTTGTTAGTTTTTATTGGTGGTTTCATCTCAATTCCTTTTGGTTTGATCGTTATGAGAACAAGTATTGAACCAAATGAATTGTTAGCAATATTCTCAATTATTTCTTGGTTAAATATTGCAGTAACAATCATTCACATTGTAGTGCATATTTTATAGCGCATATAACCCGCCGCTCAAGACCGACCGCCGAAACGGTTTGAGTGTAGTGCAATTTTAGGGTTTAGTTTTTCGTTCGGCATTTTATTCTAGGTAGTTTGTAAAAGTAAGTTAAGTTGCCGCCAGTGTGTTGAAATTTACTGGCGGCTACAAATTATAAACATTCGTTGTTAGTTAAGCATTGCTGTTCTGGGCGGCGGCTTATCGGCAACGCCGTTATACCTTTCTAAAAAATGGTTGCAAAATTCTTGAGATATGAATACATTAGAATGCAATCAAACGAAAAACATTCGGAGAAGAGATCAAATGTCTAAAACTATTACACTTCGGTTAACCGATGAAAATTATATAAAATATAAAAAACTCGCAGACAGAGATAATAGACCCATTTCCAATTTTATAGAAACTGCAGTTAAAAGATTCATTGAACATAATGTAGTTGTTGATGAATTTGAAATGGGAGAAATTCGAAATAATGTAGAATTAAACAAAAGTCTTAAACGTGGTTTTTCTGATATGAAGAACAAAAGAGGAAAATTCGTTGAATAATTACAAAATATTTGAGACTGATGAATTTGATAAGAAAGTTTCGAAAATATCTAAACGAGAAAAATCCTTTCTTGAGAAAAAGCTTCTTCAGTATATTTATCCTCAATTAAGAGAAGAACCACACTATGGCAACAATATAAAAAAATTGGTCAACTATAAACCTGAAACTTGGAGATATAGAATCGGGAAATATAGGTTGTTTTATGTTATAGAAGAGACGGAGAAAATAGTGTATCTCATATCAATTGAATTGAGAAAAGATGCATATTAAATTATTGCTTTCCAAGTGAGAAAGGTATAACCTCTTAAATAAGTATAAAGTCAAGTAGATATAGATTTTCAACACAACAAAAGTTGTAAAAAACGTTCTTTGATATACTGATATATCTAATAAGAATAACCTGCCAATAAATATATTTTAATTGTCAAAAT
>JAIOYZ010000064.1 GCA_021740845.1 Bacteroidia bacterium | reverse complement strand
AGGAGATTTGGATTCTAAAACACGAGAAATAGATTTTGACATTAGGACAAACAACGGAGATAGAGACATGATTTAAGCAACAATTACTGAAACAGTTTATGCATTTTTATACAGTAGGCCAACTTACTCAATACATTTTAAGGGAAGCGACTCTGTAAGGACAAGATTATATCAAATGGCCATTTCTAATTATTTTGATAAACTTTCAGAAGATTTTGAGATTCATGGGAAACTTAAAAATGAACTATTGCGTTTTTAAAAAAGGAGTTAATTTTGATGCATTTATCATTCAATTAAAAAATAAATGAAAGTATCGGAACTTACAAAAAGAGATTTCACAAGAAATCCATTAATGGTAGTTGACAAAAGTTTAGATAAATTTAAGGATCATAAAATTCCTCAAATCAAGATCGATTCAGCAAATGAAATCTCGAAAATGGAAAGCTATAAATCTTTAAGGAAAGAAAGAATCACGAAGCCATAACACAGTATTTGCGACATTTTTGCTATTGCAAAAAACGTCGTCAATACCAGCCGTTAGCGCCAACTTTTATGGCAGTACCCGATCAGACAATATTCGGAGTAGATGAAAATGAAGCTTCGATAAATTACGGCACTGTAAGACAAATTACTGACGAGGACAGACTCATCAGACTCTTAAAATTACGCATTGAAGTTTTTTTCATCGGACAAGTAAAGCCTCTTGAAACAGTAAGTCTTATTAACCGTAGCCAAATGGATGATAAGCGTAGGAAATGGGGTTAAAAAGCCCGATTAAGCGTCGGTTTGGAATGCTTCACCTTGGTCAATTATGCCAGATTAAACACTAAAGTTAAAAAGACCTTTTTATCAGAAAATAGGTACATGGACAGCAGAATAACTTTTATCACCAAACGAAAAAAGATTATTTAATTTTCGTTCCTTTAGGTCCAGGAAAATCTTTGCCTAAATAGTTGTAAAGTCGTCTTACTTTTGATTGCCAACTTAATTTAGCTTCAATCCAAGATTTTCTACCCTCAATGATCTGTATTGTATTCTTTGAATGTGATGGAAACTTTGAATAATCGGAATTATCATCAAATTTTAATAGCAATTCTGGATTGTCAATAGGTGTGTTATTTTTGCTTAAATCAAATATTGTTTTGTGTTCTTCTTTATTGAATTTAAGTGTTTTAACTTTTAAGTCTTCATACAAATCAATTAATGAAATTTTATCGGTTATGAAGTCTAAATCGTAAATGTCTTTTTTGGTTGAACGGTTTGAGGTGCTGATTAATTTGAACAAACCAATGTCTTTATTTGAAAGTAAACTTATCCCTTGTTTAACTTCCAAATCGAATAAATTCTTCATATTTTGAAGCAATTCGATTTTAATAGTTGTTCCATCTTCTAAATCAAGGAAGAAACGTAAGAAACAATATTGGTCGTTTATATCGCAAGGATCATCAAAACTTTTTGCTTTATTGCCAAAGCAATTTTTAACTTCTTTTTCAATATTATTAAATCCTTCTTTACCTATTATTTCATTACAAAAGAAATCTATATCATCTGATACCCTGTGATTAAATTGCAGTGCCAGATTTGTACCCCCACCTAAATTAAATTTTGATACTGTTGGTAATGTTTGTAATTCAATGATAGCTTTAATTATTGCTGGAGTAACTGCCCTCATAAATTAAAGTGAAAAACGAAGAAATGGTTTTATATTGTATCTTTTTGAAACACTTAGGCAAACTTTGTTGCTGATATTCTCTGTTGTTAATTTTAAGTATTTAACAATGTCTTTTGCAGAATATAGGGCTTCTAATTTTTTAATATCTGTTTCAAATGTCTCTGGAGTTGTGGCAAATAAAGCTCTGGGAATAATAATAGACTTATCTCTGGAAAGATTAAGTTTACTAGGATCCATATCCCAAAATAAGTTTTTGGGGAAAATTGTTGCTATGTTTACTGATTTGTTCACTATGCAAAAATACTGAATATACTGGAAAAAGGTGCACTAATATAAAAAATATTAACTTCCTTGTTTTTAAAGACTTAACCAAAGATAAAAATTATCGATTTTGCAGTGCAATTAAAATCTATGTTGCAAATCTTGAAATAACAATAATCAGAATGATAGTTTAGCTTCTCTTTGACACCTTTGTCCGTTATGACATGTATTGGTGTTGAGACATTAGGTGAAATAACAATAGCCGAAAGCAGTGACGATAACGGAATTCAATTCAAAAATATTCTTGGGAAATTTGATACCAATCTTGCTAAAACCTTGACCAAGACTGAAAAAGAACTCGTTAAAAAGAATTGGCCCGACAAGGACGGAGAAAAAATAAAAAATCTGACAGACCTATTTTACAAATACTATCGAAATACGATGATTCACGGCTATCGTGGCAAAGGTGTGTTTCTAAGTTCAGGCCTTAAAACATGACTTAACCAAAATTAGGTTATATTTTCAAAAATTTCGTAAAACTATTCATTAGATTTCTGTTACCTTTAAATTGGTAGAAATGTGAAGTTTAAGTAACTCGCAGCACTTCGGCTAAAAAATTGCCATTGCCAAAAGAGGGTTCAATAAATCGGGAGTCAATGCGTTCCGTTTCATACATCCCTATTACGAACTACTCGCTTTTTTGATTTTACCTGTTTTTCCTCATTAAAAACAAAATAGTATGAGCAACATAAAATTATTTGAAGAAAAACATGTCCGTTCTGTATATAACGAACATGACGAGAAATGGTATTTTTCTGTACAAGATGTTGTACAAATACTTACCAATAGCAATGATGTAAAGCAATACATAAAAAAAATGCTAACTCGTGATGAGCAACTTAAAAACAACTGGGGTACAATTTGTACCCTAGTTGAAATGAAAGCTGCAGATGGTAAAACACGTAAAATACAGGCAGCACACACAGAGCATATTTTACGTCTCATTCAATCCATACCCTCGCCCAAAGCCGAACCTTTTAAACAATGGTTGGCACTAGTAGGTGCCGAGCGCATTGCCGAAATTGAAAACCCAGAATTGGCACAAGCACGCATACGAGCAACATACAAGGCCAAGGGATATAGCGATGCATGGATAGAAAAAAGAATTAGAGGCATACAAGCTCGTGATGAACTAACCAACGAATGGAAAAACCGTGGTGTAAAAGAGGGAAAAGAGTATTCAATACTCACAGCCGAAATTAGCAAAGCTACTTTTGGTATTATTCCGAGTGAATACAAAAGTTTAAAAGGATTAACCAAACCATCAGAAAATCTACGTGACCACATGACAGATTTGGAATTAATATTCACTATGCTTGGTGAAGCTTCTACTACAGAAATTGCAAAAAACAAGAATGCACAAGGTTTCATAGAAAATCAAAAAGCTGCCAAAGCGGGAGGAAATGTTGCCGGAAATGCAAGAAAAGAATTAGAAAAAAAATCGGGAGCAAAAATTGTAAATAAACAAAATTTTAAAAATTTAGATATGCATAAAGAATTGAAAGACAATAATGATTTATGATTGTAAAATTGGGTTTATAGAAAGCATGATAAAACCCGTGGCGTAATAAATTTATATCTTAGTCGATATGAAAGAAAAAATTAAAAAAAATAGTGTACTTCGTTCCTCCTCAGCAGAATATTTAACATTCATTGCCGCTACCGGCGATGGTGGTGTAAATGCCGTTTATCAGGACGAAAATATATGGCTTTCGCAAAAAATGATGGGAACGCTATATAATATAGAAACCCACACCGTCAATTATCATTTAAAAAAAAATTCTCTGATGCTGAATTAGAAGAAAATTCAGTTATTCGAGAATTTCGAATAACTGCCTCAGATGGCAAAAACTACGCCACACAGCATTATAATCTTTCGGCAATAATAGCAGTCGGGTATAAAGTTAACTCAGAGCGAGCCGTTCAATTTAGAAAATGGGCAACCCAAATTCTTCAAGAATTTACCATTAAAGGTTTTGCTATGGATGATGAACGTTTGAAAAATGACGGCACTATTCTAGGCAAAAAATATTTTGAAGAGCAATTACAACGCATCAGAGAAATACGACTGAGTTAGCTGTAGTGCCTTCTTTCGTCATTATTGTTGCCCAACGAGTTTTGTTTTGTTGTCGTCAAGTTTTTGTTTGATATAAGCTTTTAATTCGTCAAAAGTCATATTCTGTGTTTCAGAACTGATTTTGTCTCTGATATCTCGCATCATTTTTACAGCGTCAAACTGTTTTTCTTTTTTAGTCGTTTCCATAATTTACCAAGTCTTTTGGGCTTCTTATTTCAATCATTGAATATCCAAGTCGTAAATTCACAGCATTGTAGCCCTTTATTCTGTCAAGGTTTACGATATGTTTAAAGTTCCAACTTGCTAATAGGTCCACTTTGTGAATGGTCGCCATAGCAATGTGACGGCAGTCTTCCAAACTCGTCTTGCCAACTACTTTTTCGTCAATGTAAATGTCTGCCGAATATTTAAATAAATGTTCTTTAACGTTTTGTGGTGCGTTTATTAACTCAAGGCCAAGCAAGTCAGAAACTACAAAAATAATTTCGTTGTTGTCGATTGAAATATACGTTGTCGTTTTTGCGGTCTGCTGGCATTACTGCTAACTACCATATTGGCGAAATAAACTCTCGCTTATACACCTAGTTTTAGTTATTTTAAGGAAGGTACGATAATAAATGGTAGTAAACCGGAGAGGCAGTTAATGAGAGGAGTCATTGGCTGATTAAGATTAAATACCCTGGTTCCTTTTTAAAGGAATTTTTTTATCCACCGTCATTCACTAAAAAGTGCAGGATCCGAGAGGCATTTCCCTTACTCTTTTGATTTTTTTCAGACAATATACGTACCCTCAGTATATGTTTTTTTTCATTCAATGATTGACCTAACATCAAATACCAGGGCAGATGAAGATTTTCACTCCATCTTGTGAATAAATCTAGTTTCTTAAATGGTTTACCATCGATACTATAAGAAATGATACCTGCATCAGGCCCGGAGGCCACACAAATTCCTATCGTATTTCCCGTAAATTCTAATTGGAATGCTGCATCGGGTTTCTCTCCTATCAACGCTGGAATATTTACATATTGTTTTCGGGTACCTGCACCATCCTTTGGTTTCCAGGAATCAACCATTAAAAAATCACTTTTTATTTCAGCATTTTTAATTGAAAGTTACCTTCCCTTATCATAACTTCCATCATTTAATT
>JAIOYZ010000031.1 GCA_021740845.1 Bacteroidia bacterium | reverse complement strand
GCCGCAACACTTTTAATATCTTTTGAGGTATTTGGGTCTCTCAATAAATTTGAAGCTATCGTAGCGACGGTTTTGGATGTTTTTTCGTTTTTGGACATTTTGTTTTGAGTGTTAAGTTTTAAGTGTTAAGTGTTAAGTTTTAAGTTGAAAATGCCTTTAGGCAAATTCCTGCCAGATGCCAGAAGCCGGAAGCTAGAGGCCAGTTTGGGTTTTAAGTGTTAAGTGTTAAGTTTTAAGTTGAAAATGCCTATTGGCAAATTCCTGCCAGATGCCAGAAGCTAGAGGCCAGTTTGGGTTTTAAGTGTTAAGTGTTAAGTTTTAAGTTGAAAATGCCTATTGGCAAATTCCTGCCAGATGCCAGAAGCCGAAAGCTAGAGGCCAGTTTGGGTTTTGGGTTTTGGGTTTTGAGTTTTGAGTTTTAAGATAGAAGCGAGAAACGAGAGGCGAGAAACGAGTGAGAAGACATAGTGCAAATTCCTGCCAGATGCCAGATGCCAGAAGCCGGAAGCTAGAGGCCAGTTTGGGTTTTGGGTTTTGGGTTTTGAGTTTTAAGATAGAAGCGAGAAACGAGAGTCGAGAAACGAGAGTCGAGAAACGAGTGAGAAAATGCCTATAGGCAAATTCCTGCCAGATGCCAGATGCCGAAAGCTAGAGGCCAGTTTGAGTTTTGGGTTTTGGGTTTTAAGTTTTGAGTTTTAAGATAGAAGCGAGAAACGAGAGACGTGAAGCGAGAGGCGAGAGAAAAAATGCCTATATGCAAATTCCAGCTAGATGCTAGAGGCCAGTTTGGGTTTTGAGTTTTGAGTTTTGAGTTTTAAGATAGAAGCGAGAGGCGAGAAACGAGTGAGAAAATGCCTATTTGCAAATTCCTGCCAGATGCCAGAAGCCGGAAGCTAGAGGCCAGTTTTAGTTTTGGGTTTTGGGTTTTGAGTTTTGGGTTTTGAGTTTTAAGATAGAAGCGAGATGCGAGAAACGAGTGAGAAAATGCCTATTGGCAAATTCCTGCCAGATGCCAGATGCCAGAAGCCGGAAGCTAGAGGCCTTCTTCTGGAATATCTAAATCGTCGCCCGACATGTGGTTCTCAAACCCTTTTTCATTTGGTGTGCCTTCTGGTTCGTTTGGGGTTTTCTTTTTAGTAATATCTTCAGGATTTAAATCTCGTTCTAACTTTGCTTTGGCATAAATATCTTCGGAGGCTGGGTATAAAGGATAGCCAGGAAATTTATTATCCATAATTTCTATTTTACTTTTTAATGGATGATGTGTTTTAGCATATTCCTTAAGTAATTGTTGCAAAGATTGACTGTATGCTTTGTAACTTTTCAATTCCATGCCATCCTTCTCGTTTCCAGAAGATTTATCAGGCATCTCGTCTATGTATTTTGATAATTCTGGAAATTCACTGTAAATTTTCAAGGTAATTTGAAGGATATCTTTTTCTAATTCTGCTTTTGTTTTCATGGTTTTCACTTTCATTTTGTCTTAAATAAATTGCTATAGTCAGAGTTAAATTTCTATTATCAGGTTTAACTTCTTAATCAAATTAAATCGGTTCAAACCGAAACGACTTTTCCTCTACTTTCTCTTGTTAACGTTAACTAATTTACTAAGCAAAGGTGCATTCCTTTATACCCAAAATCCTTACACATTTCCTAAAAAGAGTTACAGTATTCACGGATTTGGATTGGTGTTTAGGAAGTATTTTTATCTCATTCGCATTTTATTCCAATAACATCCGAGTAATATTTTTTACTTTTGAAAACTAAACGGCTAAACGCATGCAAATTTCAAAACCAAACCAATCAGAATGCACTCCTTTTCAATGGGATTATATTTCACTTGTTCCAGATACCAAAGACATCTTGGGCGAGATGCAAATTCAAATGATTGATACCATTGATTTGGTTACTTCATTAGATGATGAAACACTGGTAACCCCTTATGCACCGGGCAAATGGAGCATTTTGCAAATACTTGTTCATTGCATGGATGCCGAAAGAATTTTTGCTTACCGCGCCTTGCGTTTTGCTAGAAAAGACCAAACAGATTTACCTGGTTTCGACGAAGAATTGTATGCTCCAAATAGCAAAGCCAACGATAGAAAAATATTGGGTATTGTAAAAGAATTCTCCTTGCTTAGAGCAAGTACCATAGAATTATTTCAGAGTTTTGATGAAGAAATGTGGGCCCAAAAAGGAAAGGCAAATGGAAACATTGTTGCCGTAAATGCCTTGCCGTATATGATTTGTGGTCATGAGATTCACCACAGAAATATTATTGAAGAGCGCTATATTGGCAAGTAACTAAGTCCGTTTTTTGCTGCCAATAAACACCGTATTGGTGCCTTTTACCTTTGTGAATTTCTGTATTTCGAAGGTGTTTTTAAACCTCTCTTCCCAGTGCTTAATTTCCTCTTTAGCATCGGTACCAACAGCAGCGTTAAAAATAAATTGACTGCTTTTGTCCATTGCCTTTTCTATATTATTCCAAAATTCATCCTTAAAACAACAGGCTGCTGTTTTATTATCGGTAAATAAATCAATTATAATTATGGAGTAGGTTTTAGCATTTGTACCTAAAAATTCTAAGGCCTCTCTATTTTCAATTTTAAGGTTTCGGTCTGAACCAAGTCCGAATTCTGTTAAGGCCAAATCAATTAAAACAGCATCGTACTCAACCGCAACTATCTCACCTTGGAAGGAAAACTCAGAGCGAAGGGTTTCTATTACAGAGCCTGCTCCCAAGCCCAATACCAAAACATTTTGAGGTTGTTTCCATTCCAACTTATGTAAACCAAAGGACAAAATCTTTTGCAAACTTCCATACGAGTAATTTGCATTTTCACTATCCAAAAGAGTTTTGCCATGGAGTGTAATCAACTCTAAGAAACCGTTTTTTTCGGTAGAAATTTTTCGGGTTTTAGGAATAAAGAATCGTAGAATATTGCGCATAACTTTTGGTTCAAACAATAAAAAAATGCCCGAAAACCAGGGCTTTCGGGCATTTTTTTGTATAGTTATAACTTATTTTAAAACGTAAGTACTTTGGTGAACCAAAACATTTTCTGCATACACATTAATGGTATAAGTTCCTGGCTCCAAAATGCGTTCGTCGTTTTCAAATGATAAGCACATATCTTGTTTATCACCAGTATAAGCAACTTTTTGAGAGGCTGTTGCATCAATGGTTTGTCCGTTTGCATCTACAAACTGAGCTTTGGTAAAGCCCATCAAAACTTTTCCGTTTGGCGCATTAATTACTAGGTAAATCATTTTATCTCCAGCACCTGCCACTTTGTTATCCATTAAAGTAAAGCAAGATTCAATTTTGTTGGTACGTTTGGCCAATACACTTTCTGTATATTTTCCGCTGCTTTTCTTTTTAAAGGAAGTCATTTTTACATACTCCACTTTTAATTGAGAAGCAGTTGCAACTTTGCCTTCCAACAAATTCTTTTGGTCGCTCAAACTAGAAACCTCTGAGCTTAAATTGCTGTTTTCTTCCTTTAATTTTTTGTTTTCAGCCATCAAAACATCAATTTGTTCTAAAGCCTCATCACGCAATTTGCGTAACTCTTCCATTTCTGCTTTAAGACTCTTGCTCAATTTGCTGCTGTTTTTTTCTGAGGCCAATAAAGCGCGAATCTTACTTTCTTGCAAGGCTATTTTACCATTTGCATCGTTTAATAAGGTATCTAAATTACCAGCAATTCCGCGGTATTTGTCCAATTCCATTCCCACACTAGTTAACTCTCTTTCTACTTCCACTCGGGCATTTATCAAACTATCCACTGCTGTTCCATGCACAATTACTTCTGTAGAATGGTTTTTCCATTGGTAAAAATTAGCTCCTATTGAGGTAACTAATAAAAGCAATACCAGAGTTAGTGTATTGCGATTTTGTTTTTGTGATTCTGCCATGTTGTTATAATTATTTGAGCAATTTATATTAAAACTTTCAAACTTCAAGTGCTTACAAATTTAGACCTTATTATAAGAACTATTTTGCTTAGGCAATCCTAGAAAGATATATTTGCCTTTGCAATAAAGTAACGCATGAATTATTTTTTAATTGCTGGAGAAGCCAGCGGCGATTTATTAGGTGCTTCCCTTATGAAAGGCATTTTGGCCAAAGACCCAGATGCAAAATTTCAGTTTTGGGGTGGCGATTTAATGGCCGAAATTGCGCCGGGTTTGGTTCAGCATTTCAAAGAAGTAAATATCATGGGTTTTGTGGAAGTGCTTCTTAAACTCCGCACCATCAAAAAGAACTTAGCTCGTTGCAAAGAACAAATCCTTAGGTTCAAACCGGATGTTCTTATACTTATTGATTACCCGGGATTTAATCTTAGAATGGCCCGTTTTGCCAAAGAAAATGGATTTAAAACCACCTATTTTATCGCCCCAAAAATTTGGGCTTGGAACGAAAAACGGGGCTACCAACTAGAAAAATACATCGATTTACTTTTGTTAATTTTCCCTTTCGAAATTGAGTATTTCAAGAAATGGAAAGTAAATTCCACTTATGTGGGCAATCCTTTATTTGAGCAAACTTTACAATTTATTCCTGATGCAAATTTTAGGTTCAAACATAACCTTGCCGATGCGCCATTAATTGCACTTTTGCCCGGAAGTAGGAAGCAAGAAATTAAAAGAATGTTGCCTAAAATGTTAGAATTAGCAAAGCAATATCCTAATTATAAATTCTTAATTGCTGGGGCTCCCGGTTTGAACCGAGATTTTTATGAGCAGTTTTTAGATTCTAATATCGAATTGGTTTTTGATGCCACCCGCGATATTCTTTCTTATTCTACAGCAGCCATTGTTTGCAGCGGCACAGCAACCTTAGAAACCGCTTTTATGAATACCCCGCAAGTGTGTGCCTATGCAGCGCATCCAATTTCCTATTCTATTGCCATAACATTTGTAAAGGTAAAATACATTTCTTTAGTCAACCTAAATGTCGACAAGCCAATAATCCCAGAATTAATCCAAAACGATTATACCTTACCTAAGCTAAAAGCAGAGTTGGAAGCCATTTTGCCTGGCGGAAGTAAACGTGAACAAATGTTAAATGATTATAAAGAATTGCACCAAAAATTTGGAAACTTGCCTTCTGGCAAACTTGCTGCAGAAGCTATTTGGAAATTGCTTCAGGCTTAAAATCTAAAATAGAAAGTTGCCCTTCGCAAAAATCGTATTCAAAAGATTGGTTGCTGGCAATTAATATGGTTCTCTTTTTTAATTGGGTTTGAACCAAACTCCTATACCAATTAATTCCTTGTTCATCTAAATTAGAACAAGGCTCGTCTAAAAGCAAAACTGGTGTATCGGCACAAATGGCCATAAGCAGCTTCAAACGTTGTTTCATCCCAGAAGAAAAATGCTTAACGGGCTTGTCTTCATGTCCTGCTAAATTGCAAGAAGCCAACATCGACTCAAAAGTAAATTCTTTCTGTAAGGGCACAATTGAGAAATGAAATTGAAGCATTTCTAGCAGAGAAAATTCTTCAAACAAATCCAAATAAGGTGCGGCAAAGGCCATTTTCCCTACCAATTCTTCTTCAGCCAAAGTCTTTCCATTTAGCTCGTAAATAATTTCTCCCGCAGTAAAGGTTTGAAAATTATAGATTACCTGAAGTAAGGTAGATTTCCCGCTACCATTATTGCCAACTAAGGCATGTGATGAACCGGTTTCAAATGAAAAATGGATGCCTTTAAACACCCATTTTCTATTGAACTTTTTACCAATATTTTGAAGGCTAATTTTCAAAGTAGCGCTTTATTTTCCGTTATTGAAACCTTTTAAAACACCTCTTTCTGAGTTTCTAATAAAGGCTAAAATTTCATCGCGCTCAACAGTTGGTGTCATTTCTGCTTCAACTATATCAAGTGCTTTGCTTAGATTTCTATTGTGTACAAATAAGATTCTGTAGATATCTTGAATCTCAATAATTTTTTCGTTGCTGAACCCACTTCTGCGCAAACCAACAGAGTTTACTCCTTCGTAGGTTATTGGATAACGACCTGCTTTAACAAATGGTGGAACATCTTTGCTAACCATGCTTCCGCCTTCTATCATTACATTGCGGCCAACCAATCCAAATTGGTGAATAGCAGATAAACCGCCAATTCTAGCCCCATCTTGTATTACAACATGACCTGCAACTTGAACGCCATTGGCAATAATTACGTGGTTGCCCACAATACAATCGTGAGCCAAATGAGTATATGCCATAATAAGGCAATTAGAACCCACTTCTGTTTTAAATTTATCCTTGGTACCACGGTTAATGGTAACACATTCGCGGATGGTGGTATTATCTCCAATGATGGCAAGTGTTTCTTCCCCATCAAATTTTAAATCTTGTGGTACCGCAGAAATTACAGCTCCCGGATAGATTCTACAATTCTTTCCAATGCGAGCGCCAGGGTATATGGTTACGTTTGAACCAATCCAGGTTCCTTCGCCAATTTCCACATCGTGGTGTATGGTTGTAAATGGATCAACCACCACGTTTTCTGCTAATTTAGCCTGTGGATGTATATAGGATAAACTTTGAATCATTCTTTTATTTTTTGATTACCTGCGCCATCAATTCTGCTTCTGCAACCAATTTATCGCCTACAAATGCACTTCCTTTCATCACACAAATCCCTCTACGGATGGGACCCATTAAATCCAATCTAAATACCAAGGTATCTCCAGGAATAACTTTATCCTTGAACTTGGCATTGTCAATTTTCATGAAATAGGTATTGTAATTCTGAGGATCTTCTACCTTCGATAATATCAAAACCCCACCCGATTGTGCCATGGCTTCAATAATTAAAACACCTGGCATTACAGGGTTTCCAGGGAAATGTCCTTGAAAAAATGGCTCATTAAACGTTACATTCTTTATGGCGATAATATGGTTTTGACCTACTTCTAAAACTTTATCTACCAACAAAAATGGAAAGCGGTGAGGCAGCATTTTTTCTACCACATCGGCAGTATATAATGCTGGTTTGTTTGGATCATACCTAGGAACTCTTACTGAGCTTCTAGATTTTTTAATTAAGGCTTTAATCTTTTTACCAAATGCAACGTTAGCGGCATGGCCCGGACGAGCAGCCATAATTTGTGCCTTTATTGGAACACCAATAAGTGCCAAATCTCCAATTAAATCCAATAATTTATGTCGGGCAGGCTCATTGTGAAAACGTAAATCTACGTTATTCAAAATACCTTCTTTTTTCACTTCTACCTTTGGCTTATTAAACATCTTAGCCAAATGCTCCAACTCATTGTCTTCAATTACTCTGTCTACAATAACAATGGCATTATTTAAATCGCCACCTCGGATCAAACCGTTATTGTATAATAATTCCAATTCATGCAAAAAGCAGAATGTTCTGCAGCTAGCAATATCGGTTTCAAATTCTTTTAAACTAGTAATAGAAGCATGTTGCGAGCCCAAAACAGGTGAATTATAATCTACCATAACAGTTAAACGATAATCGTCTAAAGGCATGGCAATCATCTCTACATTTCTATCGGCTTCGGTATAATAAATATTTTGAGGTACTGTAAAATACTCTCTCTGAGCTTCCAATTCTAAAATGCCTGCATCCTTTAATGCCTTCATAAAAAACTGAGAACTACCATCCATAATTGGAGTTTCGCCTCCATTAATTTGAACAATACAATTGTCAATTTCCAATGCAGCTAAGGCAGCCATTACATGTTCTACCGTTGCAATTCGAGCACCGTTTTGCTCAATGGTAGTACCTCTAGACGTATCAACAACATTGTCTACATCTGCGTCTACCATTGGCTCACCAGGTAAATCTACTCTCTGAAATTTAATTCCATAATGATCTACCGCTGGTAAAAACGTCATGGTAACCACTTGCCCAGTATGAAGACCCACTCCTTCTACGCTAACTGGTTTCTTTATCGTTGTCTGCTTCATAAATATTCTTGCAAAAAAACAAAAAGCAGGGAACTTGTCCTGCTTTTTTTTATTAACTACTCACTTTTTATATTTTTAATCTCTTTTTCAAGCGCCTCTAATCTGCTTAATAGTTCGGGTAAGCGCCTATTAATTGCACTCGAGCGCAACGACTCTCTTAGCGGTAATGCTGGGGTTCCGAACCATTTTTGGTTTTCATCTTTTATACTTGCCTGCACACCTGCCTGCCCACCAAATTGGTTTCCATCGGCTATTTGCAAATGGCCTGCAATGGCAACTTGTCCACCTACTACAATATACTTTCCTAATTTAGTGGAACCGGCAACACCAGCTTGACCAGCTAAAACGCCATGTTCGCCAATATCTACATTGTGAGCTACTTGAATCAAATTATCTAATTTAGTTCCTTTTCTAATATAGGTTGAACCCATAGTTGCTCTATCAATAGAACAGTTAGAGCCAATTTCTACATCGTCTTCAATCACCACATTACCTGTTTGAGGAATTTTCTTGTAAGAGCGATCTGGTAAGGGTGCAAAACCAAAGCCATCTGCGCCAATCACTGTTCCTGAATGGATGATGCAATTATCTCCAATGACACATTCGTGGTAAATTTTTACTCCAGAATAAATAATACAGTTCTTACCCACTTTTACATTGGCTCCCAAAAATACATGGGGAAATATTCTAGTTTTTTCTCCCACACTTACATTTTTAGAAATATAGGCAAAGGCACCTACATAAGAATTTTCGCCCAAACTTGCCGATTCGTCTACAAAACTCATGGGTTCAATCCCTTTTAATTCTGCAGTAGGATTGCTAAATTTTTCTAATAAAAAAGTAAAGGCAGCATATGCATCTTCTACACGAATTAAGGTGGTAGAAATGGGTTTAGTTGCTACAAAACTTGTATTCACTAAAACCGCTGTAGAACCTGTAGAGTAAATATATTCCTCATACTTGGCATTGGCCAAAAACGATAAGGCACCCGTTTTACCTTCTTCAATTTTGGCAACCGAATTTACTAGGGCACTTCCATCCCCTTCTACAACTCCATTTAACAAAGCTGCTAACTCTGAGATACTTATTTGCATAGACTCTTAAATTATTTTTGAAAGGTAAAGGATTTTGGGTAACACAAAAAATATTTGGTAACAGATTTTGTTAAGGCCTCAATATTGTATTGGTCTGAGGCCTTCGCGATATCCATTACTTCACCCGTTTTAAACAGAATACTAATATTAAATTTCTCGATACTATAAGCTCTATTTTTCACCGAATCTGTAAACACAAAATAGTTGGCATCATCAGAAGATACGACTTTCTCCAGCATCACACGTTCTTTTAATGCTTGTATTCTTTCTTCAGAAAATGGCTCGTTAGATAATTCTACTTTTGGCAAAAGTCTATCTTTTAATGAAGTAGAAAGCTCGCTCAACACCTTATCAGAATTGCTGCTCCAAACCTTTATTGCCGACATAATATCATCGTCGTCTAAAAGTGTATAATGGTTTATGGCTTCTGGGTTTTTAAAGAATTCTTCTGCACTTAATTGCTTCTCCATAAAAAACTTTAGAGAAGGTGAGGCAAATAAATCGGTTCCGGTTTGAACCAAATGAAAGGCACGCTCTATAGTTTTCACCAAAATAGTTTCGGCTGCAACCACAGTTTTATGGAGATAAACCTGCCAATACATCAAACGACGAGCAATTAAAAACTTTTCGATGCTATAAATTCCTTTTTCGTCAACCACCAGCTCATCGTTATAAACATTGAGCATTTTTATAATTCTATCTTGCCCAACCACACCTTCTTGCACACCACTAAAAAAACTATCTCTTCTTAAATAATCCAATCTATCCATATCCAACTGGCTGCTTACCAGTTGATGCAAGAATTTACGCTTGTATTTATTGGTGAAAATCTCAATGCACATATCCAATTTTCCATTCAAATCCTTGTTCATCAATTCCATCAAATGAAGTGAGATAGCCTCGTGGTGCAAATTGGGGATAAGAATATTCTCAAGGGTATGGGAGAAAGGGCCATGACCAATATCGTGCAAAATAATGGCGGCATAAACAGCTTCTTTTTCTTCTTGGGAAATGGAAACACCTTTTAATTCGAGCGTTGCCAATGCATCTTGGGTAAGGCTCATGGCTCCAATTACGTGCTGAAAGCGGGTATGTTGGGCTCCTGGGTAAACATAATTAGAAAGTCCTAACTGTTTGATCCGACGCAAACGCTGAAAATGCGGATGTGCGATAATATCGTAGACCAAATCGCAGGGAATGCTCACAAAACCGTAAACTGGGTCGTTAAAATTTTTAAGTTTATTGATGGTCACAATGTATATGCTAATTTATCCGTTAATTCGCAAAGATAAGATTTGGAGGCTATATTTGAACCTCTGTAAAACACTAATATAAAGTATACATGAACGCAAGAATTCTTTGGGCCGACGATGAAATTGATTTGTTAAAACCACATATTCTTTTTTTAACCACAAAAGGATACGAAGTAGATAAAGTAACTAATGGTATTGATGCCGTAGAAAAAGTAAAAGAAAAAAGCTACGATGTTATTTTCTTAGACGAAAACATGCCCGGTATTAGTGGCATTGAAACACTCTCTCAAATAAAATTAATCAATCCCAATATTCCAGTGGTGATGATTACCAAGAGTGAAGAAGAAAACATCATGGAAGATGCAATTGGAAATCAAATTGCAGATTACTTGATTAAGCCTGTTAACAGTTTACAGATATTGATGTCGTTGAAGAAAATTCTTGACACCAAACAATTGGTTACCGAAAAAACTGCACAAAACTACCAGCAAGTTTTTAGGCAATTAAGCATGGATTTATACGATGTAGATTCATTTGAAGGCTGGGTAGAAATGTATAAAAAATTGGTGCATTGGGAATTGGAATTGGCAAAAAGTGGTGAGACCGGAATGGATGAAATTTTGGCTATGCAAAAAAGAGATGCCAATAATGGTTGGACCAAATTTGTGAAGGACAATTTTGTGAACTTCTTGAAGAAGCCAGACGCCAAAACACCAGTGATGAGTCATACTGCTTTTAACAAAAAAGTGATGCCTTATTTAAAAGATGAAGTTCCAACTTTCTTAATCATGATTGATAATTTCCGTTTCGACCAATGGAAAGTGGTTCAAAATACATTAACAGAAATTTTTAATTTGGTTCAAGACGATGTTTACCTAACCATATTGCCCACCACCACACATTATGCACGTAACAGTTTTTTTGCTGGTATGTTGCCAAGTGAAATTGAAAAAATATACCCTAACCTTTGGGTAAATGAGGAGGAAGACGAAGGTAAAAACATTCATGAAGAAGATTTAATTGGCAGACAATTGCAACGTTCTGGCTACAAAGAGAAATTCTCTTATACCAAGGTAACCAATCTAAATGCTGGTAAAAACTTAGTAGAATCCATTCCAAATTTATGGCATAATAAATTGAATGTTATAGTTTACAATTTCGTTGATATGTTAAGTCATGCCCGCACCGAAATGAATGTAATGAAGGAGCTTGCAGAAGACGAAGCAGCATACCGTTCTATTACTGCCAGTTGGTTCGAACATTCTCCATTGATTGATGCCATTAAGAAAATTGCTTCTAAAAAGGCCAGAATTATTATCACAACAGATCATGGTTCAATCCGTGTTAGCAACCCTGTGAAAATTGTTGGCGATAGAAATACAAGTACCAATTTAAGATACAAGCAAGGTAGAAACCTTAACTACAACGAGAAGGAATTGTTTGCTATTAAAAATCCTGGCGATGTTTTTCTTCCTAAACAAAACATGAGCTCGAGTTATGTATTTGCAACTGGGGAAGATTTTATGGCGTATCCTAATAACTTCAATTACCACGTAAATATGTATACCAACTCTTTCCAGCATGGCGGCATTAGCTTAGAGGAAATGATTGTTCCTTTTATAGTGATGGAAACGAAGTAGGGGGTTGGGTTTTGGGTTTTGGGTTTTAAGTTTTAGGCGAGAGAAAAAATGCCTATTGGCAAATTCCTGCCAGATGCCAGAGGAGTTAAGAGTTAAGAGTTAAGAGTGAAGAGTGAGAAAATGCCTATTGGCAAATTCCTGCTAGATGCCAGGAGCTAGAGGCTAGAGGCTAGTTTGGGTTTTGGGTTTTGGGTTTTGGGTTTTGGGTTTTAAGATAGAAGAGAGAGAAAAAATGCCTATGGGCAAATTCCTGCCAGATGCCAGAAGCTAGAGGCTAGAGGCCAGTTTGGGTTTTAAGTTTTAAGCGAGAGAAAAAATGCCTATTGGCAAATCCTTGCCAGATGCCAGATGCCAGAAGCTAGAGGCTAGAGGCCAGTTTGGGTTTTGGGTTTTGGGTTTTGGGTTTTGGGTTTTGGGTTTTTGGTTTTTGGTTTTTGGTTTTTGGTTTTTGGTTTTAAGTTTTAAGTTTTAAGATAGATGCGAGAGAAAAAATGCCTGTAGGCAAATTCCTGCTAGATGCCAGAAGCCAGAGGCTAGATGCCATTTTGGGTTTTGGAATATTGTGCTTTGAGTGTAGATTTTTTGTCCATGGACCAATGACTCCCCCCCTATTTCAAGTTATTTGCCAATTCTATGTCGGGCAGCAATAAATAGCGCATTTTCTGGATCCAATTCTAAAGCCAATTGGTAGTTTAACTTAGCATCTGATAATTTCTTTTGCTCCTCATAAACTAGGCCTTTCATATAATAAGCATTGGCATATTCTGTATTCATTTGGGTGCAGGTATTCCAGTTTCTAAGCGCTTCTTCCAACATTCCATTTTCATAATTTATATACCCAACATTGTAATACGACAAATAATTCTGAGGGTCTAAATCAATAATTTTTCTGTAATCTAATAAAGCCGCTTTGTATAATTTGTGCTCTTGCTCAAAAACCGCTCTTCCAAATAATGCCTCTACACTTTTTGGTTTTAATTTTAAGGCAGCTTTAAAATATTCAAAGGCAATTTCTTTGTGTTTGGCAGCATATAAATTAGCCAAGTACAAATTAGATTCATAATCTGTGGCATCGTTTTCTATAGCCGTTTGAAAATGATAAATCGCCCTGCTGGTATCGCCCATTTCTTTGTAGTTCATGCCCAACATATGGTAAATTCTGGCGTTTCCAGCATCTAACTTCATGGCTTGGTTTAATTTGGCAATTGATTTATCATGCTCTTTAACCACAAAATATAAATCGCCCAATTTCAAAATGGCATCCAAATAATCTGGTTTAAGCAAAATGGCTTTTTCGTAATTTTTAGATGCATTCATGGTTTGGTTCATGGCATATTGGGTTCTTGCCAAAACAAAAAAGTACAAAGCATTGGTGGAATCTAGTTTACATGCCTCCAAAAAATCGTCTTCTGCCCGGTTTAAATATTTTTCGTTTGTAAAAATTTGCCCTCTACGATAATACAAATCTGCAACCTCAGGATTATTTTCTATCTCCTTGCTAATGTCTCTAACTGCCTGAATATTTGCCAAGCTATCGTTTGGTTCAGACAAACTTTTGCTAGTTTTTTCACCCCCACACGCGAATAGAAGTCCAATAAGACTGATAAAAATCAGATTTTGAAGAATAAGTTTTTGACGCATTTAATTAATTTTGAAAAATTCAAGAATTAGCCATTTCTTTAATTTAGTCAGCTAAAATAAAGGAAAGGTTGAAATTCGGTTCAAACATATAAAAAAAACAAAACTATGCCTTTTTACCATCGTATGGGCCAAATGCCCGAAAAACGACATACACAATTTAGAAAACCCGACGGCACCTTGTATTCTGAAGAATTAATTTCTACCGAGGGTTTTAGCAGTTTGTATTCTTTGGTTTACCATTGCCACCCGCCAACTTTGGTGAGAGAAATTGAAGAGGCATACAGTGTTGAACCAAAAGCCGCCTTGCCAAAAAATCTTAAAAACAGAAGCTTCTTAACCTTTAATACGGAGCCAAAAGACGATTATTTGGAATCGAGAGTGGTGATGCTTTTTAACCGTGATTTGTATTTAACCGTGGCGGCTCCTAAGAAAAGCATGACCGACTATTTCTATAAAAATGCAGATGCCGATGAGGTGATTTTTGTGCACGAAGGAAGTGGTGTTTTAAAAACTTTATATGGTCAAATAAATTTTGAATACGGCGATTATTTAGTGGTTCCTAGAGGTGTAATTTACCAAATACATTTCCATACAGAAAACAATCGCTTGATGATTACAGAGAGCTTCTCTCCTATTAAGCCACCAAAAAGATATATGAACCAATTTGGCCAATTCTTAGAGCATTCGCCGTATTGCGAGCGTGATATTAAATTGCCTCAAAACCTTGAAACTAATGATGCACATGGCGATTTTAAAGTTTTAATTAAAAAACAAGATTTAATCTATCCTTATATTTATGCCACCCATCCTTTTGATGCAATTGGTTGGGACGGTTACCAATATCCATACGGTTTTAGCATTCACAATTACGAGCCAATAACTGGCAGAGTGCACATGCCACCGCCAATTCATCAAACTTTTGAAGGACATAATTTTGTGATTTGTTCTTTTGTGCCGCGCTTATACGATTACCATCCAGATTCTATTCCTGCACCCTATAACCATAGCAATGTAGATAGCGATGAGGTTTTGTATTATGTGGATGGGGATTTTATGAGTAGAAAACATGTGGAGCGTGGTATGATTAGCTTGCATCCAAAAGGAATTCCTCACGGGCCACACCCGGGAACCGTTGAAAAATCTATAGGTAAAAAGGAAACCAAGGAATTAGCAGTCATGGTTGATCCATTTTATCCATTAGAAATTACACAAGCTGCCTTGGATTGCGAAGACCCACATTATTACAAATCTTGGGTAGAGTAAGGTTCGGTTTGAACCTAAAAAGAATTTAAATAGTTAGAAAATGGATTTGGTTCAAACAGAAACCAAATCCATTTTTTTGTTTTAATAATTGTCTAAAATTAAATTAGAAAAAGGGAGAATTCACTTATAGGTGTTCACAAGTTTGTTTGAATAGCATTAATTCACCCATAAATTGCAGTAACTATTTAAAGTATTAAAATGCATTTAGGAAAACTCGACGCACTAAGAGGTTTTGCTGCCATTTATGTGGCTATTGGACATTGGACTCATACCAACGATTATACTCCAGAAATCATTAAAGAGATCTTTAGATACGGGCAACAAGCTGTAATTCTATTTTTTCTTTTAAGTGGGTTTGTAATTTATATTGCTACTATGTCGGCCAGAAGGCAAACATTTAAGGAATATTTTACCAAAAGGTTTAGACGAATTTACCCCATTATGATACTTGCTTTTATATTAAGTTTTGTAGTGGCATTTGCAGATGGAATGTTTGCCCAACGCTTTAATTGGGGCTCTTTTATTGGAACATCCTTAATGCTTCAAGATTATTCTACAGGCAAACCAGGCATTTGGTTCTATTATTTTATGGGCAATTCTCCACTTTGGTCGCTAGGCTATGAGTGGTGGTTTTATATGCTGTATTTTGTATTCTACAAATACCTTAACCACAAACCATATAGAACCATGGTGGCTTATATTATTTCATTGGTTTCTATAATTACTTACCTTATTTTCCCTAACCATGCCTCTTTGGTATTGGGTTATTTTATTATTTGGTTTAGTGGCTACGAGGCCGCACATGTATTTTTTAGGGACAAAACATTTACTTTCAAAAATATTTTCAATATCCTTTGGATGAATGCGAGTATACTAGGAGTAATTATTGTTTACAATTTTGCCAAGTATAAAATAGAAGCCGCAACAGGAATCACAGCCATTCCAGTTAATAAATTAATCATTCATTTTGGAACTACCTTCCTATTTCTTGCTGCAGGTTTAGCTTGGTGGAAAGTAAAACTAATTGGTTTTAATTTAATCTTGGGAGCCTTTACTCGCACCGCATCAATTTCTTATGCGATGTATGTTTTCCATTTCCCAATTTTGGCCCAATGGAATTTATACAAATACGTAGATTACGAAATTACTACCGTAAACATTATTTGGATCAATACCTTACGAATTGTTTTACTCGTTGGCTTATCGTATTTGGCAGAGATTAAACTCCAACCTATCTTCAACAAATGGTTTCCTACGCGGTAATTGATTTGTCAATTATTCGAGAATGTCGGCCTTATGGTTGACCAGTTGCCCTAAAAAGGTTTATTTTGCGACAAATTTTTGAAGCATGGAAGTAAACAACACAGACTTTTTACCATTAAACGGAACCGATTATATTGAGCTTTACGTAGGTAATGCTAAGCAAGCAGCACATTTTTACAAAACAGCCTTTGGCTTTCAAAGTTTGGCATATGCCGGACCAGAAACTGGTGTAAGGGATAGAGCTAGCTATGTTTTGGTTCAAAACAAAATGCGCTTAATGCTTACCTCTCCATTGCGTTCCGATTCTCCAATTGCTGAGCACCACAAAAAACATGGTGATGGCGTTAAGGTATTGGCTTTATGGGTTGACAATGCTTATAGTGCTTACGAAGAAACCATGAAACGTGGTGGAAAATCGTATATGGAACCAACTACTTTAACCGATGCAAATGGCGAAGTGCGCATGAGTGGAATTCATACTTATGGCGAAGTAGTTCATTTGTTTATTGAAAGAAAAAATTACAACGGCGTATTTATGCCAGGCTTTCAAAAGTGGGAAAGCACCTATAATCCAGAGCCTACAGGTTTGTTATATGTAGACCATTGTGTAGGAAATGTAGATTGGAACCAAATGAATCCTTGGGTAGATTTTTACTCTGATGTAATGGGTTTCAAAAACATTCTTTCTTTTGACGATAATGATATTTCAACCGAATACTCAGCCTTAATGAGTAAGGTTATGAGCAACGGAAATGGTTACGTTAAATTCCCTATCAACGAGCCTGCAGAAGGAAAGAAAAAATCTCAAGTAGAAGAATATTTAGAATTTTATGAAGGAGAAGGAACCCAACATATTGCTATTGCCACTCACGATATTGTTTCTACAGTAAAGCAATTGATGGCAAGAGGAGTTGAGTTTTTAAAAGTTCCTAATTCATATTACGACGATTTGTTAGACCGTGTTGGACCAATTGAAGAAGACTTAGAACCACTAAGAGAATTAGGCATCTTGGTAGATAGAGACGACGAAGGATATTTGTTGCAATTGTTTACAAAACCAGTGGAAGATAGACCAACCATGTTCTACGAAATTATCCAGCGCAAAGGTGCAAAATCTTTTGGTAAAGGAAATTTCAAGGCCTTGTTTGAAGCTATTGAACGCGAACAAGAAACACGCGGAAATTTATAATATCTCAATAAATAAAAATCTTGAAAGCAACATAAAATTCGTTTTGTGTTGCTTTCTTTTTTAATAAAAATATATGTCAGAAAATAAACTGCTTTCACAATTTAAAAACATTGCCACTGCTGAGGGAATTTCCTTTTTGGTATTGGTATTTATTGCCATGCCTGTAAAATACATGATGGGATTTCCCCTATTGGTAAAGTATTTTGGCTGGGCGCACGGCCTATTGTTTATCCTTTATATCGTTTGGCTAATCCGTGCAAAAGAAGAATACAATTGGTCGTTGAAACAAACTGCTTTGGGATTAATTGCAGCCCTACTTCCTTTTGGGCCTTTTATTTTCAATAAGCGTTTACATTAAAAAAAAATCGGTTTGAACCAAATCGCTGTATACAGAAATTTGGTTCAAACCGAAATAAAATTTAAGCCTAAGAATTACAAATCCCCAACTCTTTTGATGATACTTAGGAAGAAACCTACTATCATAATAATGGTTCCTGCCCACACAAAATTTATCATTGGAAACTCTATCGCTTTCATGATGATAAAATCTCCAGAATTATCTTTCTCAGAACTCACAATGGTTATAGATTTATCTTCTGGATTCACACCTGTAAATCTAAATTTCAACTTGGCTTCCTCTACAAAAGCATCGTAGCTGGTAGCAGAATTATTTTCTACTCCATACAATGGCATGGCATCGTAAACTTTATCGAGGGTATACACTTTTAACTCTGCACCCAACAATACTTTGAAGTTATTTACATCTACATTTTCGCCATCAGAATTGGTATTAATTCCCTGAAGAATTGCATATCCATTATTGGTGTAAATGGTATCGCCCGGTTTTACCTGACTAGTTTTTTCATTGATAAATTTGGCCTCCCCTTTTTGAGAAGGAACAGAACTTACGTATGTAAACACATCATGACCCCAATAATGCTTGGTATCTGGGTTGGCAACCAATCCAAACTTAGGATTAATTTGTCCGTTTGGATAAAGATTAAACTCGTAATCTACATTGCCATCGGCATCTAATTTTTTATAGTTTACTTGGTAATAAGTGTTCACCCAAAACTGAGAATCCTTAACATAGGTAATTATATAATCGCCCATATTATTAGGCTTACCACGCTCTAGGTAAATATTTTCTACGTTTTCTTTGTTGTTAAATTCTGGGTTAATTGCCTCGCCAGTATTATTAATTGAAATAACTTGTTTGTTGGCAGAGGAAACCAAAACACCAATTAACAAAACACCAAATCCTATATGTGCCACGCTAGCACCAGCCAATTTTATTTTGCCTCTTAAGAAAGGAAGCAATAAAATGGTATTTGCCAAAATGCTAAATACACCTGCAAATAACAATCCGATGAAAAAGAAATTCTTAAGATCAAACACAAAGAACAAACCAATAGAAATAACCAAGGCAATAGCCGCTTGAATTCCCATTTTCTTTAAGCCTTCGTTGCTGTTCTTTTTGTATTTTAACATGTGGGCCACACCAGTTAAAATTCCAATGATAATTGCCATTGGCATTTGCCATTTGTTATAATGGCCAATTACATCTGCAGGAGGTGCCATGTTAGCACCAAACAATTTATTGAATACAGGTATAGAGGTGGTAAGTGTTACTTGAAAAGAAGAAATTACCAAAACCAAACTGCCAATAAACATCCAAAATTCGCGGGTATAAATCTCCTCGTCTTTGGCCGAGCGAGGCATGTCTTTCCAACGCCAAATAAACATAGCAATAGACATTAGCACAAAAACCAAAAGGAAAACTAATAGTTGTCCGCTCATTCCCAAATCTGTAAATGAGTGAACAGAAGAGTTTCCTAAAATGCCTGAACGAGTAAGGAAAGTGGCATACAATACCATTAAGAAAGTGGTAATAATTAGAATAACACCAACTATATAAGAGTTGCCTGTAGACTTATGGATAATTAAAACATGGACGCCTGCAATAAGAATTAACCAAGGCACAAGTGAGGCATTTTCTACTGGATCCCAAGCCCAATAACCGCCAAAGCTTAAGCTTTCGTAAGCCCAGAAACCACCCATGATAATACCTGCTCCTAAAACCATGGCACTAATTAAAGCCCAAGGCAAGGCTGGTTTTAACCATTTTGTAAAGTCTTTTCTCCAAAATGCAGCAATGGCATATGCAAAAGGAACTACTGTTGTGGCAAAACCAAAGAACAAAGTAGGTGGATGAATTACCATCCAATAGTTTTGCAAAAGTGGGTTCAAACCGTTGCCATCTTTTACTTTGCTTAAGTAATCTGCAGATTTAAAAATGGGAGCGTTTGCCATTACATTTCGCAATAACTCAAAAGGACTACTACCTAATTTATAAGAGAAAATTTTAACACCCAATAACATACTGGTTAAGGCAACTTGCGAGAGCATAACCACCGCCATAACTGGGTTCAACCAATCTTTAGCGCTGCGCAATAAAATTTGTCCGATAACCATTTGCCAAAAAATCCAAAGAAGGAAACTTCCCTCCTGACCTTCCCAAAAGCAAGAAATCATAAAATGAACTGGCAAATCTCTGCTACTGTGTTGCCATGCGTAATGGTATTCGAAATAATGGCTATAAATAATTTTAAAAAGCGCGCCAATAATGGTTAGCACGGCCAAACTATGTAAATGAAAAGTTGCTTTTGCCAACTTAGCCCAGCTTTGATCCAAGGGATTTTTCTCTGCAAAAAAGTAACTAATTGTAGCTAAAATGGAGCTGATAAAGGAAACCACCACAGCGGCATGACCTAAATTTCCCCAGAATAAATGCTCACCAACAAACGTAACAGAACTCATATAGTAATAAAATAGAATGCAAATGTAAACAATAGAAAGTTTGCCTTAGGTCATAAAATCAAAAGGCAATTCGGTTTGAACCAAAATGAATAGGAAAGAAATTTTGAAAAAGTAAAATCAAGTTTGCACTTGGTTATCGGTGTATTTACTTGGACATTTTAAAAGAATTTTGGAAGCTTCAAAATGATCGCCTTCCATGCTACCCACAATTACAACTTTCTCTGAACGATCGAAATCTGCTGGTTCTGGATTGTGGTAAACCACTTTACTTTCTTTACCTTTTTCATCAATTAAGTAAAAGGAAAAGTAATTGGCATCTTTTTGTGGGTCGTAGTATTTTTCTTTTTCTCGGTTCAAAACGCCAACTACATGAAACTCTTTACCAGGATTATTTGCCGAAACTTCAAAGCCCTCGTAAGTGCTGGCATCTCCGTACATACTTACAATGGCGCCAATGGCTATGGCAATAATGGCTAATGCTATAATGCTTGTCTTCTTCATTTTTATTAATCTTCTAACTTCTTTAACCTTTTATCCATACTTACCAAATAGGTAACAATACCTACAAACAATATGGCAATAACACCAACAACTACATAAAACTTTTCAGTGGAATCTGCGCTAGGCATTTGACTGCTATGTTGTTGAACCTGATTTAAAATAAAATGTTTCATTATTAATCTTCTCTTTCTTTTTTAAATTCTAGTTTTCTTAAACGAATTTGAATATCTGCCAACCAAAAACCCAATAGCATCCAACCAGTTACTGCGGGGTAAAACACCATGCGTAACCTACTATCCAAATCGTAGCTATTAAAACCTGGGTTACCGCCATTGCCGGGATGTAAGGAAGCAGTTAAGCGAGGCAATACAAATATCAATACTATAAACACAGGTAAACAGAAAAGGTTGTAAACTGCAGAAATTCTGGCTTTCTTTTCTTCATCTTCAATGGAACCACGCAATACAAAATAAGCTGCATACATTAACATTCCGATGGCAGCACTATTAAGTTTAGGATCGTTGGTCCAATAGGCACCCCAAGTATTTTTTGCCCAAACCATGCCAGTAAGCAAGCCAATTGTTCCATATAACATTCCTATTTTAGCATAAGATTCTGAGCGAATATCCATAAGAAGGTCCTTTTTGCCCAAACCTTTAACAGCATAAACGGCAGAAGCAATTAGCAAAGCCAACATACCAAACCACATTGGAACGTGGTAATAGAGGTTTCTGATGCTTTGTGCCAGAATGGGCAACTGCGGCACTGGAAGCAACAAGCCAGCGATTAACGTATACAAAACCAGCACGATACTGGCAATTTTCCACCATTTAAGCATATAATTCTGCTATTTTTTTTGACTGTTAAAAACCCATTAAACTCAGGGACGAAAGTAAGAATTAATCCTCAAAACTAAATACCTAAAAACTTGATTTTTGTTGGAGTTTTTGTTATTGTCTAATAGGGCAAATTTGTTTAATTGTTTATGCGTTTATGCGTTTATGCGTTTAATCGTTTAATCGTTTAATCGTTTATTCGTTTGTGGGTTTGGGAGTTTGTGGGTTTGGGTCTGCTAGTTAGGATTTGCAATCCGACTCTGCTAGTTAGGATTTGCAATCCTAACTTTAATACATTTAGGATTTGCAATCCGAATCCGCTAGTTAGGATTTGCAATCCTAACTTTAATACATTTAGGATTTGCAATCCGACTTTACACCCGAAGCAGATTGTTGCAATAGATTTGTGATTGAGAAATAAAACTAATTTCAAATCTGGCTTTTCTGAACCAATTCCAAGGCATTAACCTGAACAAAAAACCAATTCAATTATTCTACCGGCCCCAGCGGGGCCGTAAGTTTATAGAAAAATCTACCCAAGAAATTATATGACTCCTTCGGAGTCACATTTTTCTGGTGCATTGATTTTTCTATAAACATCTTATACCGCTGGGATAAGTTGGTAGGATAAATTTTAGAGGTGATGGTTTTGGTGGGTAATTTAATATTAAGCAAATTTTGAAATTTGATCCCGATTAAAATTAAAAGACATTCCATTTCATTGACTCAAATGTGTTGGATATGAAATCATTCACCTATGTTTTTCCTCAGGTAATTGATTTTTGACAGAAATTTAATTACCAAAAGCTTAAGTAATTTATACATAAACAAAAAAAACAGGAAAATTAGGGTTTGACCCAAAATGCCCCAAATGATTGTATCTAAAAAGTAGGAGCCAATCCAATAAAACAACAATCCCGTTTCATAACTTAAATTAACAAATTTATTATTGGCATCTCTCAGCAGGGCAATGAGGTTATTCTTAGGGTTGCCAAAAAGCAAGAAAACACCAAAAACCTCAAAGAAAAGGAAAAGCAGAATAAATACAATTGCGTCCAGTTTCTTCCATTTTGACTTTGTCATTCTGTTTCAAATTAAAATTCAAAAAATTGTAAAACCATAGAAAATTAAATCATTTTTTTCTTTTCTAATCACCCTTCCCAAAAATTAAATTGTTCCAACTATCCAGATTTGCGATAAGAATAAAAAAAATAATCATAAGTTTTGGTTCAAACCGAAAATCACTAAACCTAAATTGAAGTATTTGGGATGCCTTGGCCTTGAATGAAAAGTCGGATTGCAAATCCGAAGCGGCGGTGAATTAGGGTAGAAAAATAAACTATAACAACTTAAAAGGATTGATAATTTTTAAACCTTTAATATTTGAAAAGTCTATTTCATTGCTGGTGATCAATATGTAATTATTCACTATTGCAGTTGCAGCAATAATGGCATCTGGCGTTTTTATTTTTTTATTTCTTCTAATAATTACACACTTAGAAACTATGGTAGAAGAAAGTTCTAATACATTGCTATCTGTAATAAATTCCTCAACTTTTTGCTCACTTTCTATATTGGTCTTCCAACTTAGAAGTTCAATTTGAGTGATTATTGAAATATTAGGAATTGCATCGAAAATAGAATCCATAAACTGCATCCCATTTGGAGGTAAAGATGCCGAAAAATAATGTGAAATTACATTTGTATCTATTAAATACTGTTCCATTCACTTCGCATTTGTTTAATATGGTCGTTTAATTTTTCGCCATCTTCTTTACTAATAATTCCTTTATATTTATTAGAAAGCTTATTGGTGCTTACAACTACATTTTCCTTTAATACCTTAATAAGATGGAGCTCTTCCAATTCATGAATAAGGCCTATGGCATTTTGATTTGTAATTTGGATTAGCATTGTATTTTCCATATAACAAATTTAGCATATAAATAAAAAATACCTAACCTTTAGGTTTAAACCTGAACTACAAATTATCAAAAATCCAAAATCCCAGACTAATTTTGGTTCAAACCGAAATTAACTAAACTATATTTCTGGAAATACAACAAATAAACTCCACAAAAACCATTGCCTTTTGGTTCAAACCGAAATTTACTAAACCTAATTGGTGGAAATTTGGAATGCTTTAACATAAAGTTAAAAAAGCAGTTTGTAATTGCCTATTAGACTTTAGTTGACAAAAAACGAAAAAACCTATTTTGAAAATAAGTGAAACAACCGGCCAAGCATCTCAAAATATCTTTTTCCTAACGTTTAGTTAGACATTTCTTTCTATTAAATTAATCATTTTATAATACTTGTCTGCTTTCTTGCCGTCTTGGAATTGCAACAAAAAAAACTAACAACTTCTGCTAAATTGGATCACGAATTTAGCTCTTCTATTTTTTCGAAAATGGCAAGCCCTCCATCAGAAATTAAATTATCCTTGGTTGTTACTCTAAAAGACGAAGAAGATAATATTCAACCTCTTATTGAGGCCATTTCTAAGGAATTAACCACATTATCTTATGAATTAATTTTGGTGGATGATGGTTCAAGGGACAACACCGTTTTGAACATTAGAAAACACGCAACCCAAAATGTTAAGCTAATTGTACTTAGCAAGAATTATGGTCAAACCACCGCTATGGTTGCGGGAATTGATGCTGCACAGGGTGAGTTTATTGCAACCATGGATGGAGACTTACAAAACGACCCTTCTGATATTCCAAGGATGTTGCAAAAACTTGAAATAGAGCATTGGGATGTTGTGGCTGGCAAACGAGCCAATAGAAAAGATGGTATGTTTTTGCGGAAAGTACCTAGTGGAATTGCCAATGCAATCATCAGAAAAATGACTGGCGTTTATTTACACGATTATGGTTGCACACTAAAAATCTATAGAAGCTCCATTGCTAAAAACCTTGGTTTGTATGGCCAGTTGCACCGCTTTATACCCGTATTGGCTGCTATGCAAGGCGCAAAAATGGTGGAAGTGGATGTTAAGCACCACGCCAGAAGATTTGGTAAATCAAAATATGGCTTAGGCAGAACCTTTAAAGTAATGAGCGATTTACTTTTGATTGTTTTCTTTCAAAGGTATTTTAGCCGACCGATGCATTTGTTTGGACCTATAGGAATTCTATCCGTTTTTACTGGTGGAATAATCAACCTTTATTTATTGGCTTTGAAATTAACTGGTCATGATATTTGGGGAAGGCCCTTGCTCATTCTAGGAATCATATTACTTTTGGGAGGATTACAATTATTAACTTTTGGGTTTATGACCGAGATTCAAATGAGAACCTATTACGAATCTAGAAACAAACCTAACTATGTAATTAAGGATTTTTATAAACCATCTGAATGATAAAAAAGTGGCTCATCTGGTTATTGAAAATTCTGGTAACTGTTATTGCATTCTATTTTGTTTTCCAAAAAATAAGTTATAGCAAAACAGTTGAATTAGTTTCTGCAATTTCTTTCTATTTGTTTATTCCTGCCTTCCTACTTTTTAATTTATCCAAATGGGTAAGTGCAATCCGACTTCAACAATTTTATAAATCCATTGATTTACTTATTTCCTTCAAAGAAAATTTAAGGCTTTATTATATTGGCATGTTTTATAACCAATTTTTACCGGGTGGCATTGGTGGCGATGGATACAAGGTTTATTTGTTAAATAAAATAATTTCTATTCCAGTCAAAAAAATTGTTTGGGCAACTCTACTAGATAGAATTAGCGGACTGATTGCACTTGTTTTTTTAGCACTAATAAGTCTTATTTTTTTACCATCACTTCTATCACAATTGCATATAAATTCTTATCTTGTAATAGGCACTTTGGTATTTCTCCTTCTCGTTTATTGGGTAGTAACCAAATTATTTTTCCCAGATTATATATCAGTAATCCCATTAACTTTTATCCAATCAATTGGAGTGCAAATCTCACAAGTTATATGCATTTTAGTTTTGGCATATGCCCTAAAAATTGATAGTGATTGGATTCCATATATTTTCTTGTTTTTAATTTCTTCTATTGCATCTGCCTTGCCATTTACCATTGGTGGCGCCGGTTCAAGAGAATTGGTATTTGTATTTGCTTCTCAGTATTTAGACATTAATTTGGAGAAAGCTGTGAGCATTACCTTGCTATTTTTTATTATCTCCTTTGTTAGTGCACTTCCTGGAGCTTGGATCAAACCAAAAAAAACTATTCTAAGCAAATGATATGAATTACCTAAATAATATACCTTTAAAATTTTGGCAAATTCTTGTCGTATTATTATTTGGCTATGTATTATTTAGTCATTTAGGATATTTGCCAATAGATGTAGATTCTGACGAACCAAGAAGAGGTTTGGTGGCATTGGAAATGATATTTTCTGGCGACTATATTACACCCACATTAAACGGCGAACCCTATTTTAACAAGCCTCCCTTTTATAATTGGCTGATTGCACTTTCCTTTAAAACATTTGGAAATTATAGTCCGTTTGCCATGCGTTTTCCAATGGCTGTTTCTTTGGTAATTTATGGCTTAATTATTTATTGGTTTACTAAAAAATATACCAACCAAAAAATTGGTTTTTTAGCAGCATTAGTTTTTGTAAGCAATGGAAGAATTCTCTTTTACGATTCCTTGCAAGGCCTTATAGACATTTGTTTTTCTATGACAACCTTTCTAGGATTTATGCTTAGCTATACTTACTTTAAGGAGAAAAAATGGTTGTTGTTATTTGTGTTTACTTACCTTTTAACGGCTGTTGGTTTTTTGATGAAAGGCTTACCAGCATTGGTTTTTCAAGGCATTACGCTTGTAACACTTTTTGTTTGGAAAGGAAATTTCAAAAAACTTTTTTGTTGGCAACATTGGGTTGGCGGCCTTGTTTTTTTGGGCATTATTGCAAGCTATTATGGTAGGTATTTCGGTTTGAACCAAATTCCTTTAGAAAAAATGTTTGGGATATTACTTTCGGAAAGCACCAATAGAACTGTCTTAAAATTTGGATGGCAAGATAGCCTTGCGCATATGATTTCATTTCCTTTTGAGATGCTTTACCATTATGCCCCTTGGATGATATTGGTTGTAGTATTAATGCGGAAAGATATTAAAACAATCCTTAGGGAAAACGAATTTATCTCCTACTTACTTTGGATATTCTTCACTAATTTTATTATCTATTGGACATCCCCTCAAGTGTATGCTAGGTATTTATTAATGCTGCTGCCTTTGGTGTTTATTCCCTTTGTATGGATTTGGGAAGAAAAAACAAATCCCATTCAATGGCAGAGAAAATCTATTGAAATGCTTTTCGGAATAATTTCTATACTTCTTTGTTTAGGCGTTTGGGTATTTCCATTTCACCCCGAAACCCAAAATATTCCAAATGTTTTTTTAAAGTCCTCCCTATTTTTTGTGCTTTTGCTTGGATTAACCTATGCGTATTTTAAACTTAAATCGGAGCGAATTTTTGTCTTTATTTTCATCACCTTAAGTACTCGATTAATTTTCAATTTCTTAGTCCTGCCACCAAGGATTAATTACCCCATGACCTATTTACCCGATATTGAAAGAGTAGCAAATAAAACAATTGGCAAAGCGCTTTACGCATATAAATACACGGTAAAAGACAATGGCAGTGAAGATTTTGCGAGTTATTATTTTAGTTCTATTCGTGGACAAATACTTAAAAACACTTATCAGAAACACGAAGGTGCCTTTTATATTGCTGATGAAGAAAGTTTAAAAAGAGAACGTAATTATATCGTATTAGATTCTTGTTATATTGATAATGATTTGCCGGTAAAATTAATTCAATTTACCAAGTAGCATTTTTTTTGTTGGGGTTTAGTGACTTTTTATGGGACATCCTACTTCATTGATTGTTTACCCGTTCTCGCGGAGTTCGCAGAGGAAGATTAGATTTAGCGGAGGTTTTTTTTATTGTTTGATTATGCTGCTCCGCTAGTTAGGATTTGCAATCCTAACTTTTATACATTTAGGATTTGCAATCCGACTCTGCTAGTTAGGATTTGCAATCCTAACTTTTATACATATAGGATTTGCAATCCGACTTTATCACCCAAAGCAGTTTGTTGCAATAGTTTAGCAATTGAGAAATAAAACTACTTTCAAATTTGGCTTTTCTGAACCAATTCTAAGCCAATAACCCAAACAAAAAAACCAATTCAATCATTCCACCAGCACCAGCGGGGCCGCATGTTTATAGAAAAACCTACCAATGAAATTATATGACTCCTTCGGAGTCATATTTTTCTGGTTCATTGAATTTTCTATAAACATTTTATTCCTCTGGGATAAGTTGGGAGGCTAAATTTTAGAGGTGATGGATATGGAATGTAAATATGAATGGGTTGGCTGCTTACAAGAATGCGAAAAGTCGAGATTGCAAATCCTCCTGGCATTTAGATTCGGATTGCAAATCCGAATCGGCTTTTTCTAATCGGTTATTTCTAAAAAGCGTTAAACGATTAAACAGTTAAACGATTAAACGCCATCCACCTAAGCCATCCACCTACGCATTGGCTTTGGTGAAGAAACAACGAATAAACAAATAGACTTCACAATTGCCTTTTGGTTCAAACCGAAATTAACTGAACTAGAATTGATGAATTTAGAATGCCTTGGCTTTGAATGAAAAACGGATTGCAAATCCTTCTGGCATTTAGATTCGGATTGCAAATCCGAATCGGCTTTTCCGAATCGGCGATTTCGAATTGGTTATTTCTAAAATGCGTTAAACGATTAAACAGTTAAACGAATAAACACCATCCACCTACACCATCCACCTACGCATTGGCTTTGGTGAAGAAACAACGAATAAACAAATAAACTTCACCATTGCCTTTTGGTTCAAACCGAAAATAAAAAAAAGAGGCCCAGATAAATCTGAGCCCCTTTTACACCATATGAAAAAAAACTAACTATTTTATAACTGTGAACTTCTTAGCGGTATAGCTTTGGTTTTCTCCCATAAGCGATACAAAGTAAGTTCCTTCAGCCAATTGAGATGCTTCTATTTGTAGGCTTTGAGAGTTCATGTGACTTTCTTCTTGTCTCATAATTTCTCTTCCATACATATCTGTTACCACAACTGTATAATCTCCTTTTACCAATTCGATGAAACTTAAAGTAAATGCTCCGTTGTTTGGATTTGGATACAAGTTAAACTCATTGTTGCTTTGAATTTCATTCAATGAATTTGCAATTCCGTTTCCATAATCTGGACCAATTTGCCAGTTAGTTCCGTCTTGTAAGTTCACATATTTCATAGAACCTGTGCAAGGCAATGAACGAACTTGGATATACATAGTCATGGTATCTTTGCAACCATTTGCAGCCTCTGCTACCAAGGTTACCACGTAGTTTCCAGCAGTTGTATAAACTTTGTTGAACACAAATGTATTGTTGGTATCAATTGTTCCATCACCAAAGTTCCAGTAGTATTTCTTAACCCATCCGTTACCGTTGTAAGCAGAGGTATTGTAGAAATTAAAGCTATTGCTGCTCAAACACTGTACTTGATAATCGGTATTGAACGATGCACTTGGTCCGCTTAAGTCTTCTACAACTGTTATTAACTTAGTTAATGTAGACATACAACCTGTAGAATCAATAGAGGTTAATGTTATTTGGTAAGTTCCTGCTTTTGCATAACCTTTAGAAGGGTTGGCTTGAACCGAAGTAGTTCCATCACCAAAGCTCCATAAGAATGTTTTGCCAGAACCATAAGTTAAATTGGTAAACTTAACTGTGTTATTGCAACGACAATTACAGATAGAGTTATCGAAAGTGAAGTTGGCAACATGTGGATTGAATGCTCTGGTTACAGTTACATCTTGTGAAATAGTATCCGCACAACCTGCATTGTTTTGTACAATTAAGCTTATTGAGAAAGTTCCGTTTGCTCCATAAGTATAACTTGCAAATGAACCAAATGCCGAATCAGCTAAGGTTGAAGGATCACCAAAGTTCCAGTTATAGGTATTTGCATTGATACTGTTGCTGCTTACTGAAACACTATTAGAACAACCTGATGCAGTTAAATCGAAACCTGCAATTGGTGCAGCTTGAATCATAATAGTATGATTTAAGGTATCGTAACATCCACCGTTTGCAACTACATACTCAAGACTATGGCCGCCAACGGTTGGTGCAGATATTGTCACGTTAGGACCCCATCCTACAACAACACCATCGTATAACCATTTCTGTAAGGTTACATTGGTAGAAGTTGCACTAGCAGTAATTGTATTGGTACAAGCTTCAATGCCATATCCAAATTTAGCTTCAGGAACTAAGTTACCAAAACCTTGAGGAGCAGGAACCGAAACGGTGGTTGTTGCAGTACAATTCTCTCCAACATTAGCAGTTAAGCTTACATTGTAAACACCAGCGCTAGTATAAGAGTGAACAGGAGTTCCAGTAGAATCTATGTTTGAACCATCACCAAAATTCCAAGTATAAACGCCACCACCACCAGAAGTATTGGTAAAGCGCATTGCATTGGCGCAAGAAACTGTATCGAATGTGAAGCTTGCAACTGGCAGACTGGTATTGTTTACTTGAATTCCTTTTGTTAATGTATCCATACAACCATTTGGAGCCACACCTACCAATTGTACAAAGTACCAACCGATATCGTTGTAATGGTGAGAGAAGTTTGTAGAATCAAAGCATGGAACACCACCATCACCCATATTCCAATAGCTACCAGAAATATTGCTTGAGTTATTGGTAAAGCTTACTGTTTTGCCACAAGTACTGCCAGTTGTAAAATCTAATACTGGAGAAGCTTTAACAGTTACTATTTGGTAAGCAGTATCCTTGCAAGAATTAGAACCATTTGCAATTAAACGTACCAAATAAGTTCCGGCTGTTGCATACGTTTTATTGTAAGCAAAGGTATTGGCATTATCAAATGTACCATCACCAAAATCCCAGCTATAAGAAGTTATCCAACCACCACCATTGTAGGTAGAAGTATTGATAAAATCAAAGGTATTTCCTGCCAAACATTGTGAACTATTAGAAACAGTGAAAGAAGCAGTTGGACCTTCGTAAGTGCTAGCAATTACAATAGTTTGAGTAGCAGTATCTGTGCAACCAGTGCTAGAGGTAACCGCTAATTTTACAAGGTAAGAACCTGCCACTGTAAATGCTTTGTTTGCATTTTGATTGGTATTGATAGTTCCATCTGCAAAAATCCATTTGTAGCTTGAACCATTACTTGATGTATTGGTAAAGGCAACTTTATTTACACAGCTTCCTGCTAAGTTAGCATAGGTAAATGAGGCAATTGGACTAACACCTAAAGAAGGATTAACCACCACATTTTGAACCATTGTATCTGAACAACCGCTTGCGTTTTCAACTATCAAGGTAACAGTATAAGTTCCAGGGTTGGTGAACAAATGACTAGGATTTTCTACTGTACTTGTATTAGCAGCACCCGAAGTTGGGTCGCCAAAGTTCCAAGAATAAGCAGAAGCTGCAAACGACAAGTTAGTGAATGTTGCGTTGGTGCCACAAGAATTTACATTGGTTTCAAAAATTGCATTTGGTTTGCTTAATACATCAAATAAAGAAGTTAAAGTATCTACACATCCGCCAGTTCCTTTTGCAATTAATCTTACATGGTAAGAACCAGGGTTTAATTGAATATTAAATGTGTTGGTAGAATAAGTACATTTAAATACATCGCTGCTATTTACTGCTGTAAACTCCCATTCAAAAGTAGTGGCATTGGTTGAAGTATTGCTAACTGTAATATCTCCGCAACAGCCGTTTTGGATCAAACCGAAACCTGCTACTGGACCTTCTGCAACCACTACTCTTACGCTATCAAATGCAACACAATTGTGGTTAGTGCTAACTTCTGCAACCACATAATAGGTTCCAGGACTAGCATAAGAATAAGTAACTGGATTTAAACCAGAAACAGTATTGAAGTTTCCATCACCATAATACCAAGTGGTAGAAGAAATGCTACCATTAGGCACAGTTGAGAAGTTTCTGAAAGAGAAAACGTTTCCACCAATGCAACGACTGGTATCGTTTTGCCATAAAGAAATATTAGGACGAGGGTAAACAGTGGTATTTAAACTAAAGCTTGTATTGCAACCAGCCAAAGTATCCATTGCGTGAATGCTTACTACATAATTTCCTGAATCAGCATAGGTATGTGTAAAGGTATTTTGGTAAGCAGTATCGGCATGTCCATCGCCATAGTTAAAGATATAATAAACCGAAGCTTGTGGGTGGTCTAATGTGAACTCAAAAGTATTGCTGTTTACACATTGTGCTGCATCGTTTACAGTTGTAGCTGATGAAGGAATATCTACCACAGTTAAAGCCAAGTGTGCTGCGCTATCACAACCTTCAACATTGGTAATGTGAACGGTGTAATTTCCAGTTGCATTAAAGGTATGACCATTAAATAAATATGAACCACCTGCACAAATATAGGCAACCGAATTGCTGCTAGAAGTAGCTTTTACCAAAACTGAAACAGTATCGGCACAAGAACCAGAAACAGTATAAATAAATTGGTATGTTCCTGCAACGGTAATACCTGTTACATCAGTATTTAAAGAGGTAGCAGCAGTAAATGTAGTTGTTGCAGGGTTAGCAACATGTGCTGTCCAAATGCCTGAACCAACACCTGTTGCTGTTAAAGAAACCGTATCGTTCATACATTTGATTTGGTCTATACCAGCATTTGGTTTTGAGCAAATATAACCAGCATCAATAGTTGGATTATTAACGGCCAAACCACTTGAGATAAGATTCATTACAACTACTGGACTAAATCCTGTGCTGGTATTAGCATCGCTATTTCCATCAACGCCTGCACCAGTTGTTTGTGTAGTTAAAGAGGCAATAGGGAATAATACTTTGTAGTTACCACTTGTTTCAATAATAAAATTGTAGTAGCCAGGATTTCCACCTAAATCGTTTGCTGTTACAGTAGTATCAACAACAACATAAACAGATGCAACTTGTTTGTATAAATAAACAGTAACACCATTCATACCTTTGGCAGCAGGTTCATCTTGTAAACCATTTCCATTGGCATCGTTCCAAACATAATTTCCTAAAGAACCAATTGGGAAATAACCAGCATCGATGGTAGGATCGTCTTTATCTAATCCAGAACCACTAGCATCAATAGTTACTAAACCACTTAAACCAGTAGAAGGGATTGCATCATTACCACCATCCATTTGTGGGATTTGATCTGTTACAGGAGTAATGCTATATTGGTTGTATTCGGTTTGGAATTTCACAAAGTATTTTCCTGAAACCAATTCAATAAATTTATAATATCCAGGATTACCGCTGAAATTATTTCCAGTAAAAGTAGAATCCAAAAGGATATCATCACCACCACCGATAGCGTTATCTAAACCAGCACCGTATAAATAAACCTTTATACCATTCAAGCCATAGCTAGCTGGTTCGTCTTGTATACCATTTTTATTTATGTCGATCCAAACATAGTTACCCAAAGAACCTAGAACAGGTGCACAACTAGTAACCATACCCACTTGGTTTGGAGCTGCAGGCAATAATCTTCCTGTAGTACCAGCCATATCTGCTCTACTTACTTGGTAGTAAATAGTATTGTTCATAATAATATTGGATGGAGTACCAACAGGCACACGCATAGGCCAGCTAAATTCAATACTATCTAAAGCTGCCAATGGTTGTGTTCTAACAATCTTAATAGATTTTACACTTGTAATATCAGAAGGCGGAGTTAATGTCCAAACTGGCGCACTACAAGCTGGAGGATTTACTGCTGGAACAAAATCGCTATAACAAGGATTTGCAACTGCATTGTAATAAATAGTAGAATAAGGATCTGCTAAAGTTACTGCTCCCACCAAATTAGCAAACCATTGCGAACCACGTTGGTCGCCAATAAAAGGAAACACATCAATTAAGACCATGTCTTTAGAGGCAACGTTTCCTTGGTTTTTAACTGTAATTTTATAATTAATCAAACCGCCTTCTTGGGTGGTTGCATTAATTGGGTAGTAAACAAAATTAGTATCACAACCATTCTGACCTTTATATGCAACCAAGGCTACAGCAGTAATAATGGTAGTATTTTTAGTTGCAGTTGTACCTTTAGGCATTAGAGCATTGCTACTAGAAATATAAATCTTATTAGGTATGCTTGCTGCAGGTGTACCTGGAGCAATTACCGCCTTAAAGTTAATGGTATAGGTAGAACCACCATCAGGTACAGTTCCCAAATTCCAAGTTAAAATTTGTCCGTTAACTGTTGGTGTAAAAGTGTTTGAACCAATAGTAATAGAAGAAGAACCATTGATATAAGTTAATCTTGAATCTAATGTATCAACAATAACTACGTCTGCTGCATCTACATTACCACCCAATTGAATACTGAAACGATAATTGGTTGTATCACTTGCCCTAAAGCTAGAACCATTTGTTGTAGATTTAGAAGGAGTATTAAATACTGGTTGAGGAATCATGATTTCTGCCAAGCCACTGCAATTGCTATAATTTACTGCAGCACCATTGTAATAATATGTTCCAAAAGAGTTATTATAAATTAGAGTTCCATCATCACCAGGGTTAGAAGTATTGTAAGTAGTTCCTTCAATAATTGGAGAACCATCTTTTGCGTTCAAAGCGGTACTTCTTACGTTACCCTTATAAGTAAAATCTTGGCTACCTCCTATTGGCAAATGACCATAGATTGAAAATTTAACTTCTGTTAAATATTCACCTGGAGCTAAAGTTGGAGTAATATTTACAGATCCAGAAACAAAATAAGTTCCTTTATAAATATAGGTAGCAGGACTTAAATTGGTTTTGTATCTTACAATTACAGTGTCTTTGCTAGTTCTTGCTAAACCATCTATAAGAGCACCAATTTTAATGGTAGTAACATCTACGCTTTTATCAATAGTATAAACTAAAACAACGCTATCCAATTCTGTATTACCTGTATTAGACCAACCATTAGAAAAGCTATTATCTGTTGTACCAGACAAAACGTGTTTGCTTAACCAACTGGCAGTTGCAGCAGAAATACTACCGCCATTACAAATAGCTGCAGGTGAAGGAGCAGCAATACCAAAACAAACTGAACCTCTTTTTGACGAAGAAGCAGTATTGCCAATAGGTAAAACAGGAATAACACCATGAATGGTGGCAGAGTTACAAGCTGTACTTCCAATGCTATATGTTGGAGATAAATGTCTAACACTTAAATAGGCTGTACCCGAATAATTCGTATTGAATAAACCACTTGTCCATGTCCAAGTAACAATTCTAGTAAATGGATCGTAAGTTGGAGTGTTTGAACCACTAAAAGCAGTTGCTTCCACAAACTCAACACCTGTAGGAAGTGTATCTCTTAGAACAGGATTGCTTAAGGTTAATGCACCGTTTGAAGATGCTGTTGAACCAATAGTAAATTTATAAATGGTTAAATCGTTAATAGCACCTCCTGAGTTTTTAACCTTACCGATGGTGAAATTATTAGCTGCCAATGCAGTAACATTTAGAGTATCGCTGTAAACTGGACTAACACTTAATGGGTTTGAGAAAGTAACTTTTGTAAACAAATCTGGAGCATATCCATTTGGAGTGGTTCCATTTATATACTTAAATTTAATTTGAATTTGTCCGGTTGCTCCAGCAGGAAGTGGATTGATATAAGTAATGGTTACCTTTTTGGTACCAGAATTATAACTCGCACCAGTAACCTGACTAGTTGGATAACTGATTGAATTACTAAAATTGGATTCATCGTATGGAACCAAATTTAATGGAAGAGAAATTTCTGCAACTACATTCTGACCGCTAGTTGTATTTCCAGCAGTTGAGTAATTGAAGATATAAATAAATTGATTGCCAGAATTTACAGAAGTTAAATCAGTGCTAGTACTTGTTTGAAACAAATATTGCGCATTAGCTTTATTACCTGCCAACAACAAAATTGCCGTTAAGGCAACAAGCAGTTTAGAGAGGTAATTTGTTTTTCCTTTGGAGGAAATTGTTTGTATCGTTTTCATAATGATTTTCCTCTTAGATTAATTGCAATTTTTTAGAACGATATAGCTTACAAAACCATTTTCATCCAAGCCAATTACGGCATAGCCATTGTTGCCTGGAGAAAGATTGTATTGCCACATACAAGGAGCAATTTTTACATCTGGCTCACCTAAAAGGAAAACCAAATCTTCGGTGGTCATCTTGTAATCACCAATAAAATAATCGTAGTCAGGTGCAGGACCATCAAAGGCAGCGGCAGGTTTAATTAGGTTTTCTAATTGCCTAAATTCAGCCAATCGTTCTGCACCTATTAAAGATTTAAAGGCAGTGCTATTGGCCAAATCTGTTGCTTGAATGCGAGGCTCATTTATTGGCAACGCATGGATTAGATTGTTGAGCGATAATAAAACAATCATTCCCAATAGGAATAATAGTCGCTCTAAACTGTTTTTGAAAATTTTTGTAGTATTCATGGTTTAATGGGTTTTTCTTTTCCATTATTAGGCAATTACACAACCACCAAAATCCAAATAGTTGATATCCTATTTAAATGGCGGTTTATTCTTTACCACTCCATGCTATAATTATTTTTATTTTTTATTCGGTTTGAACCAAAATACTAGATTCGGTTCAAAACGGGAAAAAACATCCGATTCTGAACTAAATTATCCCACTTTTTGAATTGCCAAAGCCATTATAACTCATAACTTTATTTGGTTCAAACCGAACAAAAAAAAGGGCCCCAGAATTAACTGAGGCCCTAATCTATTTTTTGCAAAAACCGTTTATAGGTAAATACCTAAATCACTTTTCTTTTCTACCAAATTTTTGGAATAAACTCCTTGGTTAAACAGCTTCATCCCTTCTAATAAAAATTGATCTAAAACTTCATTTTCTGGGTGCATTTGAATTGGATTTAAAATAGCATTTGGTTTAGCCATATTCTTTGGTTCAACTTTAACCAAACTTTTTGGACTAATAAAAGAATGTAAGCTATTGGCTCCAAAACCTGGCAAGCTAACCTGCCCATTTAAAATATTACTAAACGTTTCAACAAATTCCTTTGCAAACGACTTTTGATTTAATAATTCTGCAATCATACTCTTGTTTTTATAGCACCTGGCCTTTACCAGGTGCTTTTATTATTAAATTAGTTATGTATTACGGTGAATTTTTTAGCGCTATACTTATGGCTATCGCTTTGTAACATCAACATATAAGTACCTTCTGCTAAATCTGAGATTTCAAAATCCAACGATTTAGAACCCAAAGCACTCATCACTCTGCTATAAACTTCCTTGCCATAAATGTCTACCACTTTCACATACATTTTCTCATGTAAGATTTCTTTAAATTCTATGCTAAAGTTTCCATCATTAGGATTTGGATACATAGAATAAGTAAGATTTACATCCAATGTATTTACCGAATTCAAGATATCTCCACCAATTAATCTTGGATCAACCTGCCAGTTGCTACCATCTTGCATATTAACAAATTTCAATACTCCACTGCATGGCATTGGACGAACTTGAACATACATAGACATGGTATCTCTACAACCTTCGGCACTTACAGCAACAAGAGTTACAATGTAATTACCAGGGGCACTATAATGTTTGTTATAAACAAAGGTATTAGTAGTATCCATAGTTCCATCACCAAAATACCAATAGTATTTATTTACCCAACCACTACCCATATAAGTAGTTGTATTATAGAAATTAAAGCTATTGCTATCCTCACATTGTACTTGGTAATCTGTGCTAAATGAAGCACTCGGACCATTAACCGCTGCATCAATTGTTACCTCTTTGGTTTTGGTACTCATACAACCACTAGGGTCAACCGCAGTTAAAGTAACTTGGTAAGTACCTGCTGCTGCATAACCTTTAGAAGGGCTGGTTTGAACCGAAGTATTGCCATCACCAAATGTCCATAAGTAGGCATTGCCCGCACCGCCAGTTAAGTTTTTGAACCTAACTGTATTTTGGCAACGACAATTACATAAAGCATTGTTGTATGTAAAATTGGCTAAGTTAGCTGCGTTGGCATTGGTAACTGTTACCGATTGGGTAATGGTATCTGCACATCCAGCTAAATTAAATACAATTAAACGCACTTGGTAAGTTCCGTTGCTAGCATAAGTATGACTAGCTGTACTTCCATAAGCAGTGTTTTGGTCTGAACCAAGCTCTCCAAATTCCCAAACATATGAATTGGCATTTTGAGAATTGCTACTAACCATAATTGTGCTTGAACAAGAATTGCTATTGATATCAAAACCAGCAATTGGAGCATCTTGGATATGGATACCAGCAATTGAAGTATCTGAACAATATCCATTATCAGCAATCATCCACAATTCATAAATACCAGCTGTACTTGTAGGAATACTAACATTGCTACCTGTAGAAACATAAGCACCGTTGATATACCATTTAAACTGAGTAGCATCAATTGAGGCGCTATCTCTAGCCATAATTACATTAGTACAAGCCTCTACATGGAAAGCCATTTTAGCTCTTGGCAATTTTATGTTCCATCCTTGAGGAGCCACAACTGGCATGGTAAAGGTATGGATACAAGTTGGAGAATTGTAAACTGTTAAACTTACATTATAAGTACCAGCAGCTGGGAAGCTATGGTATGGCTCATAAGTAGAATCTATTGGAGAACCATCACCAAAATTCCACAAGAAACTAGAACCCCAAACAGATAAGTTATTGAATTGGATATTGTTGCCACAAGCTTGGTAGTAGCTAAAATTAGCTGTAGGGATTCTACCATCAGAAGCTAAAGTTCCAATAGAATAAGTATCTGTACAACCATTATCCATATAGGTAGTTAACTGAATATTATAGTAACCAGGGTTGGCATAAGTATGGGCAAAACTATCTAAAGTATTGCTTGCATAATTACCATCACCAAAGTTCCAAACATATGTAACATTGGTATCTACTGCATGTTCTAAATAAGCAGTTTTACCACAACCAATTGTCATTACAAAAGTTGGATCAGCAGAAGGCTTAACGCGAATAGTTTGGTAAGCAGTATCCGAACATCCACTTGGAGACAATCCAATTAAACGAACGGTATAGGTACCAGGAGCAGCATAAACTTTATCGTAAACAAACGTATTGGTAAAGTCTTGCGTTCCGTCGCCAAAATCCCATAAGTAATCAGATATCCAACCAGAACCATAATAAAGTGATTGGTTCACAAAATTGAAACGGTTGTTATTGAAACACATTACAGAATCGCTGGCTACAAATTTTGCAACTGCACCATAGGTATTAGAATTAATAACCACATTGTGCTCTACAGTATCGGTACAACCCGAAGCTGAAATAGCAATTAACTTAATGATATAAGTTCCGGCCAATGGGAAAGTTTTGCTTGGATTTTCTTGGTTGTTTGAACTTCCATCAGGGAAAATCCACATATAGGTTGCAGCATTGGTAGAAGTGTTAGTGAAATGAACTTTAGTAACACAAGAACCAGTTTCTACAGCGCTTGTAAATCCTGCCACTGGAAGGGTTCCAACAGAATTAACTGGAATATTTCTAGTTAGAGTATCAGCACAACCAGCACCATCATTAGCAATTAAAGTTACTGCAAATGTTCCACCAGCAGTAAATACATGATTTGGATTATCCAATGTACTTTCATTGTTAATTCCTGAAGTTGGGTCGCCAAAATTCCAGTTTGAACCAACACCATTGATAGTCATATTAGTAAACTGAACTTCATTGGTACATGCCACAGATTCGAAAGCAAAAATGGCAATTGGACGAGGAATAATGGTTAGTATTTGCATAGCACTATCCACACAACCAGCATTGTTATTAGCTGTTAAAGTTATTTGATAGGTACCTGGAGCAAATGCATAAACAATTACCGTATCAGAAGAAGTACAATAGATAGAATGGTTTAATCCAGTTGGTGAAATTCCTTGAATATTCCATACATAATCATCCGCACCAGTACTGTTATTAATCAACTGATAATTGCCATCGCAATCTAATTGCTGAGCAGTAAAGGCCGCATTAATTGAACCACTAGTTAAAGTTGCAGTGCTTGTTGCGCTACAGCTAGTTGCATCAGTAATGGTTACATTATAAGTACCTACTTCCAAATTATAGATATCTTGAGTTGATCTATTGAACATGATATCACCAACTTTTGTCCATGCATAAGTATAAGGAGAAGTACCACCAGTCACACCTAAATCAATGCTTCCAGAATTTACATCTGTACAGGCAAGGTTAGTTGTTGAAATAATGGTAGCGGCCAATGTAGAAGGATCAACCAAAGTAATGGTATCAAAACCTTCACATAAAGAAGCATCCGTTACTTTTACATAATAGGTTCCACCGCTTAATCCACTCAAATCTTGAGTACTAGAATTAAAGCCAGGGTTTCCATCCATTGTCCAAGCATATACATACGGACTAGTTCCACCGCTTACTTCAATATCAATTGAACCATTGTTTGTTCCACCACAAGTATTGTTTACAATATTGTTTTCTGTAATAAGTATGGCTGTTGGCTGACTAACAGTCAAGCTACAAACTCTTGAAACTAGTACATTATCTGTAACAGTTACAATATAGGTTCCAGCGATTAAGCCAGAAACACTTGAAGTAGTACCTCCGTTGCTCCAAGCATAAATATAAGGTGCAAATCCACCAGATACCGAAACTGAAGCACTTCCATTAGAACCACCATTGCAGGTAACATTAGCACCTAAATTGCAAGTGATAGACAAGGTGGATGGTGCAATAGTAATGGTAACTAAAGCTGTATCGCAATCATTATCTAAATCGCAAATAGAATAGATATAAGTATCTGTTCCGCTATAACCAGAATTTGGAGTATAAATCCATTGGTCGTCTGTTGGGTCAGTTGGTGTACCACCATCGTTCAAGGTAACATTTCCATGAGAAGCAGGCGAAACCAAATTGATAGAACCAACTGAAGGACCATCACCACCAAAATCATCGTTCACCAATACAGAAATTGTAACAGGAACATTCTCATTTGTGGTTGCCAAATCTGCATTTGCAGTTGGTAAATCATCCACTGGATCAATAGTGATAGTCACAGTTGCAGTTGAGCAATCAGGAGTTACATCACAAACTTGGTATGTGAAAACATCTGTTCCATTATAGTTTGCATCTGGCGTATAGGTATATGAACCATCAGGATTCATAGTTACAGTTCCATGTGCAGCTCCACCGTTCACTCCTACTAAAGTCCATACATTACCACCATCTCCACTTGGAGTATCGTTGGTTTGTGCAGTTCCATTTACTGGGGTGTCTTCGTTAGTTGTGTTGACATCATTTACAGCTACTGGAACATCGTTCACAGAGTTGATAGTGATAGTCACAGTTGCAGTTGAGCAATCTGGTGTTACATCACAAACCTGGTAAGTGAAAACATCTGTTCCGTTATAATTTGCATCTGGTGTATAAGTATAGGAACCATCAGGGTTCATAGTTACCGTTCCATGAGCAGCTCCGCCGTTCACTCCAACTAATGTCCATACATTACCACCATCTCCACTTGGAGTATCGTTGGTTTGTGCTGTTCCATTTACTGGGGTGTCTTCGTTGGTTGTGTTGACATCGTTTACAGCTACTGGAACATCGTTCACAGAGTTGATAGTGATAGTTACCGTTGCAGTTGAGCAATCTT
>JAIOYZ010000030.1 GCA_021740845.1 Bacteroidia bacterium | reverse complement strand
TTATCTGGAACGGAACAGCTGGTTTTGGTAGAGGTTATGAAATTCATTTACCTGGTCAGTTGCCAACAGATTTAGCTACTACTTCTTTATTTGGAACAGGCAGTGATGCTACCAATTTAGGAAATGGCGATACTTATGTAAGCAAAGATGGTCGTTTCCCTTGGGCATTAAATATTCCGGTGAGCTTTGATTATCCTAAAGAAAAATCAGATATCAATACTGCATACAACCATTTTGCATCTTGGGTTAGCAGTGGAGGAAGCACTTATGCAGATTGGTATACCAATGGAAGTGGTTACCGCAATACTGGAAACATTTATCAATAAACCAATAGCCTTCGGGCCAACCTTTACAATAAAAAAGCCCCGGCAATTAAGTTTGCTGGGGCTAATTTTTTTATTTCGGTTTGAACCAAACTAAGAATTTGATTCTAGTTCAATAAGTTCTTCCATTACGCTTTCCATTTCTTTTTCTAAATGGATAAGAGCTTTTTTCTCTGCTTCGTAAAAGTTATTTAATTCAGCAATTTTTTTAGAATCATTCGTGTTTTCGGGAAGAGTAAAAGCCATTTCCAATTCCTTTAATTTTGATTTGGCTTTGTTTACTTTTTGCTCGTATTCATCAAACGATTTCTTTAGGTTCAACAAGTAATTGTTGCTTACCTTATTTTGTTTTGGAGCAGGTGTTTCTTTAGCTACTGGAGTTGGCTCGGCCACCTTCTTTTCTTTCTTTATAGGCGATGGAGCATTTAGTTTCATTTCAGCTTCACGCTTTTCTCTCCAATATTCGTATTCTGCAAAAGTGCCTGGGTATTCTTTAATTTTTCCATCTTCAATCCACCAAATTTTATTGGCAATTTCAGAAACGAAATACCTATCATGGCTCACCACAATAAACGAACCTTCGTATGCTTGAAGCGATTGAATCAATAAGTTAATGCTTCGCATGTCCAAGTGATTAGTTGGTTCATCCAAAAGCATAAAATTGGCTTCAGTTAAAAGGGTTTTGGCCAAGGCAACCCTAGCTTTTTCACCACCACTTAACACCTTAATTTTCTTAAATACATCGTCTCCAACAAATAAGAAACAACCCAAAACGGTTCTTAATTCTGTTTCTAACCTATCGGTAGCAAAGTTTTTAAGTTCTTCTAAAATCTCATTTTGCAAATGAAGTGATTCCAATTGGTGCTGAGCATAAAATGCTTTACGTACATTATGGCCGATAATAATTTCACCTTCATGTGTATCGGCTTGTGCCAATAAGCGGAGAATAGTAGATTTACCTTTTCCGTTTGCACCAATCAACGCAATTTTATCTCCTCTTTCAATTCGTGCATCTGCGTTGTGAATAATATCCACTCCTGGGTAGCTTTTGCTTACATTATGAAATTCGGCCAAGTTTCTACCAGGTTGAACACCCACTCTAAATTGAATATTTATTTCTCGGTTATCGTCTTCTGGTGATTCAATGCGGTCTATCTTATCCAACATTTTTACACGGCTTTGCGCCATGGTGGCCTTACTTGCTTTTGCCTTGAACCTATTAATCAATTTCTCTTGTTCTTTAATAAATTGTTGTTGATTGTCGTAGGCACGTTGTTGCAATTCCATTCTACCACTTTTAGTTTCTACATAAAACTCGTAGTTACCAGGGTATTCAAAAATTTTCTGCATGCTTACTTCCACAATCTTACTTACCATTTTGTCTAGGAAATATCTATCATGACTTACCACAATAACAGTACCTTGGTAGCTTTTTAGGTATTCTTCTAACCATTCAATACTTGGTAAATCCAAGTGATTGGTAGGTTCATCTAGCATTAAAAGATTTGGTTCTTGCAAAAGCATTTTGGCCAAAAGCACACGCATGCGCCAACCTCCAGAAAATTTATTAAATGGCTTCGACAATTGTTCGGTTGTAAAACCAAGGCCTTCCAAGATTTTTTCGGTGCGGTGGTGGATATTATATCCGTCCAAACGCTCAAACTCTTCCTGTTTATCGCTTAATTTTTGGATGGTTTCATTACTATGGTCCGTTTCCAGCAATTCTATAATGGCTTCAATTTCTTTTTCTAAACGAAGTGCATCTTCAAAAGCAGTTAATGCAACCTTTAATATGCTTTCTTCGCTATCAAAACTTAATTGATCTTGGTTCAAAAAGCCAATTGAGAGGTCTCTAGGCTTAGACATTGTACCCTCAGTTAGGGTATACTCTCCGGTAATTATGCGTAATAAAGTTGATTTTCCGGTTCCGTTAAGGCCAATTAATCCAATTCTTTCATTGGGTTTAATATGCCAGTTTGCGTTGCGGTAAAGGAATCTTCCGCCAAATTCAAATCCTATATTGGTAAGTGCTATCATAAAATGGGTGGCAAAGATAAGAAATGCTTGGCTAAGTTGAGTATGAGGTTAAATAAGTTTTGAACCAAAAAATATCAAACTACTTTTTACCCTAATTTGGTTCAAACCGAACCCATTTTAACTGGCTTTTTTAGCGAGGTTTTAAAAAAATAGGGCTGAAAATTTTCTTTTTATGTATAAAAAAAATTAGCTTGCTCCATGCAAGAAATTTCTGTAAAAGCCGCCACTTTAATTGGTTCCGAAATCATTAAATTAGGAAATGAAATAAATCAAAAAATTAAAGAAGGTCATTCAATATACAATTTAACTATTGGTGATTTTAATCCTAAATTGTTTCCAATCCCAAGTGAATTGTTGAATCATATTATTGCTGCATATCAAGAAGGACAAACAAATTATCCTCCTGCAGATGGCATTCTTGAATTAAAGGAAGCGGTTTCAGATTTTATTTTTAAATACGAAGGATTGCGTTTTGGTGGAGATGAACTAATTATTGCAGGAGGGGGGCGGCCATTGATTCATTCAATTTATCAAACATTAGTAGATCCAGGTGATAAGGTTTTGTATCCAGTTCCAAGTTGGAATAATAATCACTATTGTCATTTAAGCGATGCCCAAAAAGTTGAAGTACATACTACTGCAGAAAATGGCTTTATGCCAACTGCTGAGATGTTAGCACCACATTTAGAAGGAGTTGTTTTATTGGCTTTATGTTCACCCTTAAACCCAACCGGTACTACATTTAAGAAAGCAGAATTGGAAGCAATTTGCGACATGGTTTTAGCAGAAAATAAAAGACGTTCTGGAAAAGAAAAACCCTTATATGTTTTATACGATCAAATGTATTGGATGTTAATGGCAGAGGGAAAGGAGCATATTAATCCTGTTTCATTACGACCAGAAATGAAGACTTATACCATTTTTGTTGATGGAATTTCCAAATCTCTTGCCGCCACTGGGGTGAGAGTAGGATGGGGTTTAGGTCCGGCCAATATAATTGGTAAAATGAAAAGCATAATTGGTCATATTGGAGCTTGGGCGCCAAGGGCTGAACAAGTTGCTACTGCCAGATTTTTAAAGGATGACATGGCCTTGCAAAATTTCTTAAACAGTTTAAAAGTAAAGCTTCAGATACGATTTGATGGATTGTATAAAGGTTTTATTGCCCTAAAAGAAAAAGGATATCCCGTAGAAATTATTGAGCCAGAAGGAGCAATTTATTTATCGGTAAGATTTAACATTTGGGGCAAACAAACTGCCGAAGGAAAATTTATTAAGGAAACATCAGATATCAATCAATTTTTATTGGATAAAGCCCAATTGGCATTAGTTCCTTTTACCGCATTTGGTTGTGAGGCTGGAACTGATTGGTACAGAATATCGGTAGGCACCTTAAATGCAGACGAAATAGGGGAGTTATTGAAAAAAGTAGAAATTGCATTAGAAGAATTAAGATAAAAAAAAACACGAATGGTTTTCCCATCCGTGTTCTATTTGGTGTAATCAGCAAATTAAAACATTCTTGATCTTACACTCTCATTGGTTGGTTGAATAAAGAAGGTATTTCCAATGGGTGTTTCGTTTCCTATTTTATATGAAATTCCAATTCCATGCGATTGTTTACTTGCCTTAGCAATATCTGAAATTGGCATATTATAATTATAGAAAACATTTAATTTTTCGGTAGCTTTAATAAAAGCAAAAATCCCTAATTGATTTTTTGGTGAGAAATTTAAACCCACTCCAAATTTATGTTGAATAGCACCCATAACTCCAATTTGCGAATTTATTGGTGTATTACTTGTAGCATTAATATTTAAAAATGCCTCAAGAGAAGCATCCCCAAAATCATAATTATACCAACCATGCAAACTCAATATAGGATCAATAATTGTATTGGTAAATCTAAATCTAGGTTGAGGAATCAAATTTCTATAACTGAAGCCTACCATAAACATATTTGGGTTTAACCAAGCAATGGAAGCATCAAAATTATTTACAGGTACTCCTGTTTGGTTGCTAGCTAATAATTGATCGGTTGGGTCAATTATATTTCCTATATCTACATTTAATGTAGATTGAGAAATATGGTGTTTAATTCCAAAAGCAAGTTTGGTTTCATCACTTGTTTTTACACTAAAAGAAAAGGCATTGGCTAAGGAAATGGTGCTTATTGGACCAATTTTATCTGTAATTACAGAAATATTCCAGCCCGTATTTCCATTAAAGAAACGATCGTAATTAAGGTAGGCCGTTTTTGGGGCGCCCTCAATTCCTACCCATCTAGCGTCGTAACCTAATTTTATTTGATTGTTATGGTTTCCTGCCAAGGATGGAGTTACCATAACAGGGTTAAATATAAATTGCTCATTTCCGTATGTTAATTGCGCTTTCGCTTGAAAGCATGTCATACCAATTAGGGAAGCAAGAATTATTTTTGATGTCTTCATCTTTCTAAACATTTAAAGGTTATTTGGTAATGTATACATAACCAGTATGGGTTTTATTATTGGCCTTGGTAACGAAAATATAGAAATAGGTGTCGTTAGGTACTATTCCGTCGTTACCACCTAAAAGAGTGTTTTTTTCTGGCTTTCCATCCCAATTATTTTTATAGTTAACAGCATGGTAAACAGTTTCACCCCAACGATTAAACACGGTTAATTCGTTGTCTGGGAAATCAGTTAAACCTTTAATATAAAATAAATCATTCATTCCATCTCCATTAGGTGTAAAACCAGATGGAACAACCAAGCCACACTTATCTGGGTCGGTATTGGTAGGTTGCATATCAAATGTAACGGTATCGTAACAGAAGTTTTGATCTACTACAATGGCTAATACTTGTCCATTATATACTTTGAAAGCAGTATCTCCTATTAATAAATTGGTTCCCCAAATAAATTGATATGGTTGAACTCCACCCGTTGCATTTAAGAAAACCACTCCATTAGAATCCTCAGGACAAAAGATTTGTTTTATTTGAGTGGTGAACAAATTCAGTTTTTCAGGTTGTGTTATTTCATAATCAATACTTACTACACAACCTCTAGAATCAGTAACTGAATAATTATAAATACCTGCACCAACATTCATTAAGGTATCTGTATATGGCAAGCCAAACCAAGTTCCAGAATACAATGGAGAGCCACCCTCTGGAATTGGAAGAATCATTGCATTGGTATCTGAATTACAAGTTACTGGATTAAGTACACTAAATGTAACATTAAGTGGTGAAGGAGGGTTAGTAATGATTACACTATCCGTAATATTACAACCATTAATATCAGTAACGGTATAGTAATAAACTCCAGGTCCTAAGTTTGGCTCATTAATTTGAGTAGACCCATTATGTGCCCAAAGAATATCATAAGGGAAAGTTCCACCCAAAATACCGGCCACTGCTACACCATCATTTGAACCAAAACAAGTAATATCGGTTAGGGAAGGATTACCTTCAAACTTTGCAGGCACATTTACATATACACTATCTTTAAATTGACAAACGCCATTATCATACATGCAATAAGCCCAACCTACTAAATCTTTGTAAACAGCAATTTGTGTGGTTTCGCCATTATCCCAATTGTAATTTGAATAACCAGCCTTGGCTTCAATCATAACGGTATCACCTTCGCAATTAATTTTCTCTACACTATCAGGAAGGATATCAAAAAACTCGTTTTGTACCGTAACTACAATAGACCCGATTCCACAATTTGCAGCTCCTGGAGAGGTGGCAACAGTTCCAAAATACCTTGCATCTGCTGTAGGTAAAAGCCATAAGCTATCCGAATTGGATATGAGATTAAAATTCTCGTACCAATTATGCACATAAGAGTATTCAGTAATTTCTAACAAACCAAAAATATTAGATAAACATGGATCAGGATTGGTTTGGTCGTCATCTGTATGTGCTCTCCATTTATGTGGTTCTGGACAAGTTGAATTAGACATAAATACATAGTCATTAGGTGTGGCTGTTGGTTCACCTGGAGCCCAATTGGTATAGGTTAATGTATCGCAATTCATCCAAACCATCCACCCATCTTCTCCCATATGTAAACCAGTCCAGATATTCCTATCCACATTGTCTTCAATAAATTTCTGTTCTGCCGTATCGTTAATATTTACCAAATATCCTCCAGCTTGCAATGCATTTTGAGCAGCAATGCTCCAACTACTATTAACATCAGCCAAGAAATAAGAATGGCCTCTATAATCTCCAATATAAGTATACCCAGGAATGGTTGACCCAGCTGTGTAACCTGATTTTGCTGGTGCACCGAAAGGACTACAATCGTTGTTTAAATCAGCTCTTAAAAGTAAAGGATTACCATAGCAAACTGTTGTATCTGTGTTAGGAATCATAGTAGCACCTCCTAAATCAATATAAATACTATCCGAACCATAACAACCAGTGGTATTTTCAATATAGCCAGTGTACCAACCAGTATTGTAAAATTGAGAAACTCTGTTGTTATCTCCATTGCTCCAAGTGTATTTATCGTAGTTAGGAGGTAGTGAATAATTTGCATAATCCGAGCCGCAATACCTAGCCGTGTCTGTTCCAAAAATTTTGCCAGGTATTTGCCCAATAAAGGTAGAAACCACCACGGTATCATAGCAATAACTATTTCCCAAAGGAATTTTTACCCAATATTCTGTAACTGGGTCAACTGGTGTAACAAATATATTTTGTTCGAAATCACCTGTAGACCATTCCAAATTACCAGGTTTACGAACTTCGATAATTACATTATCCAAAGACCAACTTTCGAAACAAATATCACTAGTTGCCTCTCTTAATAAACCTACCCAAGATAAATCCAAATCGGCAGCAGTGTGAGAAAATGATTTAGTAATGGTATACAAAGTAGTAACCCCATTGTTATCACATCGTTTTGGTAATCCAGTAACTGCCGCCCCTGTTGTGGCAGGAAAAGTTCCAGATCCTCCACCTGAACTATAATTTTGGGTACATCCAGGTGTATTAGAAAAAGTAGTATTAAGAATGTTAGTTGCTCCATTTTTGAACCTAAATTCATCTGGTCCATTTACGGAGCAATTGCCATCCCAAGTATCGTGTATCAATAAATCAAAAGTAACCCGAATTGAATCGTGCAATGGCAAACCAGACATGAAATATGTAACAGAGTCGTTGGCAAATGGGCCCAATACTCTTGAACCATTAAAAAGAATTGAGTTGTTTGAACCAAATTCAGAAAACGGAGGAGAGGTGAAATTGTAAGAATAATCTGGGGAATAACTGTAAGGAGCATTTGGTCCTCTTAAATAAACGGTTGTACCCAAACAAACCGCCGTATCTGGTGTTTTGATGCTAGTATTGTACAACTGAACATAAACACTATCACTTCCTATACAACCTTCTGGGGTTACAACATCAACTGAATACCACCTATCAGCACCAGAAGCTGGTACAAAAATAGAGCTGGTTGATCCACCAGTACTCCAAGAATAGCTCGACATGCCTGGTTTTGCTTGGATTTGGATAAAACTTGCTTTACATTCACTTAAGGTATCCGAAGCAAATTGGTCGTTTGGATTGATAACATTTACATTTACAAAAGCAAAGCAATTGGCATCGTTCTGAGTTATTCTTACCCCTACCGAAGTGGTAGAAGTTGGAGAGGTAATAATTGTGGCTGTAGTATCTCCAGTGCTCCATAAATAGGAAATATTAGTGGAGGCATCAAATTCCACCAATCCAAATATATTCGATTCACATGGGTCTGGAGAACTTTGGTTTTCATCTCTATTTTTCCATCCTCTAGGATCAACACAAGTTTCGGTTCTCATATAAACATAATTATCATCTACACCTGGTGTAGGTGCGCTTTGACCAGTTGCCCAATTGTTATAAACAAATTCTTCGCAATTCATCCACCTAAACTGTCCACCAGAATTGTCCTTATGCAAACCAATCCATAGGTTCATTCCATTTAAATCTGGATGGTTACCTAAAAAATCTTGTTCTTCCTGAGAGGTAATTACAGCCAAATACCCACCAGCGTCATTTGCTAATTTTGCTGATTGTGTCCAATTATCAGGATTTCTTAATTTATAATAATGATGGCCATTATTTGTTCCTACATAAATGTAATCAGGACCAATATCTTCACCACCTTGCAAGGCAGGTCTTTTCTTTGGAGCACCAAATGGTGAGCAATCGTACCTAGGGTTGGCATCTAAAGTTACCATATCCCCAAAACAAATGGTGGCATCAGCTTGAACGATGGATGCATTTCCAAAGGCTACAAAAATACTATCCGTTGCATTACAACCTTCCACATTTGTTACTGTACAGAAGTACCAACCTTTTTGGGTTATTTTAGCTAAATCCGTCAATTCTCCAGTGCTCCATGAATAATTAACATAACCAGATGGGGCCAGCACATACCCTGTATCTTGACCACAAACATTAAAGGTATCTGCCCCTAAATCAAAAACCAGAGGTTTTCCAATTTCACAAACACCATCATATAAAGTTAGGTTTTGATTGGAGCTAATATTGGTAAGGATATCAATGTTATTATTAGGCCAAAAAACAATCAAACTATCAATGACACTATTGGTATCCAACCCAAAATTTAATCGTTCACTCTTACCTGTAGTTGTACTTGTAATTCCTTGAGTATTGTATGATTTATAGGTTGAAATGGCACCAGCTTTAACATATACTTTTGCTCCAATTGGATCAGCCTGACCATTACAAGAAAGTAAACGAACACCTAAAAACTTATTAGAAACATTATTATTTCTAAATAACCTCGCAGGACCGGCCGCAGAACCTGGCTGAAAAATATCCATTGCCCCATCGTTGTTATAATCGAAGATAACATATTTTCCAGTATAGGAAGAGGTGCTTGAAGCCGCAGCAATTTTTAAACTAGCTATATTAGAAAAAACTCCTGCTCCATTGCTACTCATAAGGGCAGGGACAGAATTTGCAAGAGTATTACTATTAATTTCCCATAAAATATCTTGGTCGCCATCATTTTCAATATCAAAAATATGAGCACGAGTATAATCGCCTGCTGTACTAGAGGAAGTATTTACCAAACCTGTTATATCTGTAAAAGTACCATCTCCAGAATTGTTTAAGAAAATTTTGTTTCCAAGATTTCCTGGACCTGGGTTTACTACTTCTTTGGTTCCTAACAAAATATCTGAATACCCATCAGCATTCAGATCCAAAATATTCGCAAATCCAATTGGACTGCTATTGGTTAAGCCCGTTGTTCCTGAAACTACCGTAAAAACCCCTCCGCCATTATTTTGGTACAAAACCATTTCACAAGAATTAGAAATGCCTGTATTTTTAATGATTAGAATATCCTCACCACCAAAATTATCGAAATCAAAAAGTGCAATATTGGGAATTTCAGTAGAATTAAAACTTGTAATTAAGTTTTGAGGTAAATCAAAGGATCCCGCATTATTTTTTAGCACAGTAATCCAAAATTTACTTACTGAGTCTCTACAAAAAATAATGTCATTATCGTTGTCTTTATCGTAGTCAGAGATAAAAACCATCGGATCTTTTGTTAGGTATTGAGGGATAAAATTTGGCGTTGAAGGCAAATTTACATCCGTGGTAACTTCAATAAAATTTACCCCACAGTTGTTTTTAAACAAACGCATGTATCCCGTTGGACCTGAACTCATGATTAATAAATCTTGAAATCCATCATTGTTGTAGTCAAAGGAAATTACACCTTCAGAACCATCACCTACCCCAGGGATGATTGGAAGCAAAGCGGAGTTAGTTACGGCCGTAAATTCTCCGTTCAAATTCCTGTAAAGTTCTATATTGCCCGACAATCCATTTTGGTATACAACATCCTCAAATCCATCGTTGTTGTAATCCACAACGTCTAATATCATTCCATTTGCAGAAGGTAGTTTACTACTTCCAATAGAATTGGGGAATTGCTGGGAATAGGCTGAAAAATTTGCAAGAATTAGTGTCGCAAATAGTAATTTTTTCAACATGCTAGTATTATAAATTAGTTAATATTCGGTAAGAATTATAGGCACAAATTAACTCTTTGGCCTTAATAAACATATGATTTAGGAAATATTAAGATTCACAGGCCTAAGGGTTTACCCATTTTTTTAGACAATCCTGTTTTTAAAAATATCAATAAATTTATTTATTAATACCTTATAGTTACTTAATTATTAATGTTTTCAGGCATTTTTGAGTATATTGGATAGGTGGTTTATTTGTTCCTCATTTTGATCTAAATGAAAAACAAATCGTACCAAATTTTTACCCATGGATACCGCTTTTATGTTGTGATTTTCTAGGTATTGTAGAAATTGAATGATTTCAAAATTTTCCTGAACTTCAAAAATCAGGATATTAGTTTCTACTGCTAGGGTTTTTTTTACCCAATTAAGGGATTTTAAAACCCTTTCAATTTGGATAGCCTTTTGGTGATCCAATGCCAACCTATTTACATTATTTTTTAAGGCAAATAACCCAGCCGCTGCCAAAAATCCTGCTTGTCTCATTCCGCCTCCCATCACTTTTCTTATGCGTTTGGCTTTTTGTATGTGTTGGTTTGAACCTAAAAGCAAAGACCCTACAGGAGCACCCAAACCTTTACTTAAACAAATTGAAATGGTATCGAAAAGTTGACCATATTGTTGTGTGTTTTGATTTTTAGCTACCAAAGCGTTGAATAACCTAGCGCCATCTAAGTGAAATGCCAAATTGTTATTCTGGCAAACTTCTTTCAATTTCACTAATTCATTCCAATCCCAGCATGCTCCACCACCTTTGTTTACAGTATTCTCAACACAAAGCAATCTACTACTTGGAAAATGAACATTCTCTTGATTAATGTTTTCAATCACTTGTTTTGCCTCAAATATGCCACGTTGGCTATGAATCAAACGGGTTGAGGCACCACTATTAAATGCGATACCGCCACCTTCATATAAATAAACATGAGATAAAGCATCACAAATTACTTCATCTGCTGGTTGTGTATGTATCTTAATTGCAATTTGGTTGGTTTGTGTTCCACTGGAGCAAAAAAGGGCTGCTTCCATACCAAATAAGTCTGCTGCATATTCTTGCAATTCGTTCACGCTTGGGTCTTCACCAAATACATCATCGCCAACTTTGGCACTAAACATAAACTCCAACATCTCTGGAGTTGGTTTGGTAACAGTATCACTCCTTAAATCAAGTATCGTCTCTTCCATAAATAAAGGTTTAAACAAAAATAGTAAAAACCATGTGTTTATGAACAAAATGTAGTCATTGGTAGCTCATTGGGTATTTTTGGATTTTTTGATGTTTCTTCGTAGCACTATTTTATTATGTACGCAACTATTTCGGATTTACTCAGAGACCTATTTGGAATTTCAATTCCATTGCCAATACAAACCTTTGGTTTTATGATGGCGCTTTCTTTTATGGGAGCATATTATGTAAGTGTTCTTGAACTAAAAAGGATGGAAGCAAATGGCTTATTAAAACCTTTAAAAGTAAAGCGCAAATTTAATGAGCCAATTACCATAGTTGATTATGTTACCGCTGTTATCATAGGTGCATTTTTAGGGTTTAAGCTTTTAGAAATGGTATTGGATTACGATTCCTTAGTTGCCAATCCTCAAAAATTTATTTTAAGTGGAAAAGGGAGTTGGTTTGGTGCTTTGTTAGGTGGCGTTTATGCCTACTACCAGAAAAGTAAAGAGGCAAAAGCCTTGGAAGGAAAAATTCAAGAAACGAAGGAGGTAATAATGCATCCTTACGAGGTTATGGGCAATGTGGTTGGTATTGCTGCCATTGGGGGGATTTTAGGAGCAAAGATTTTTCATAATTTAGAAAATATAGATGATTTAATTGCTGATCCAATGGGGTCATTACTTTCATTTAGCGGTTTAACTTTTTATGGCGGCTTAATTGTGGCTGCTGTCGCAATTTTGTATTATACAGGTAGGTTAGGTATTCCAAATTTGATTATGTGTGATGCTACTGCAGCCGCCTTAATGCTTTCTTATGGAATGGGTAGAATTGGTTGTCAATTAAGTGGTGACGGCGATTGGGGTATTGATAACTTGGCACCAAAACCAGAATGGTTGAGCTTTTTACCAGATTGGGCTTGGTCTTATAAATACCCAAATAATGTTTTAGGTGAAGGAATTCCAATTCCGGGTTGCGAAGGCGCACATTGCAACGCCTTGTTAAATCCAGTTTTTCCAACTCCTTTGTATGAAGCGGTTGCCTGTATTTTATTGTTTTTTGTTTTATGGTCGGTAAGAAAACGCTTTACAATTCCTGGAACATTTTTCCTTTTTTACCTATTGTTAAACGGAATTGAAAGATTCTTAATTGAGAAAATACGTGTGAATACAACCTACCACATTGGAAGCGCACATATTACCCAAGCCGAAATAATTTCATTTACATTCATAATTGGTGCATTAATAGGTTTGGCTGTTTTAATTAAGAAACATAAAACAAAAACGGCATGATATTTTCGTTGTAGCCTTTAATAAATGAGACTTAACATGAAAATCCTAAAACAGAAAATTGGTTCAAACCTTATTGCCCTATTTTTTATAGCTGGTTTTTTCTTATTCAGTAAATCGAGTTTGGCTCAAACCGAACCTGAACCAGATACTTTAAACTATACCTACACATTGCCAGATTTTATTGTAGAAGCCCAAAAGGACTCTAACTACGAGAAAAAATATAGGCGTTTAGTTTATAATGTTAAGAAGGTACTGCCTTATGCAAAAATGGCTAGTTTTAGGTTTCAATTAATGGAACAAAATCTCCAAGTTTTACCTTCGGATAGAGCCAGAAAAGAATATCTAAAGAAAACTGAAGCGGCCATAAAAGACCAGTTTATGGACGACCTGAAAAATTTAACTCGTAGTCAAGGCAAAATTCTAATTAAATTAATTTATCGCGAAACAGGTAAGTCGACCTACGATTTGCTGCAAACCTATAGAGGCGATATTACAGCTATTTATTGGCAGGGTATGGCAAAGGTTTTTGATGCCAATCTAAAAGAAGAGTACGACCCAATTGAAGATTGGCAAATTGAACAAATAATTAAAGAACTGGGTTTTGACTAAGAATTTTTTTTTATTTCTTTAGCCTGGCTATTCTTTCTTAGTTTGCCTTTCGTTTTTGTTTTTTTTTGTTCAGTTTTATATTTTTAGGGTTCGGTTTGAACCAAATTTAGAATATTAATATTAGGCAGATATTCCAATATTTTGGAACTATTAACAGTTTGTTGATATCCTCAAAAACAATAACCCTAGAGGGGAATTACATTTGTTGAGTATGTTTGATTTTCAAAATAATTGGGTGTTGTTTTTGGCGTTGGTAGTAGCGGTTGCCACAGTTGTTCAAGTAATTTATTATTTGGTTGTTTTCTCTAAATTGGCTTTTTATAAAGGTTTGTCCGAACCAAGTTCTAGCGAATTAAAGCCTATTTCTGTTTTAATAGCTGCTAGAAATGAGTACAAAAATTTAGAGAAGAATTTAAAATTAATTTTAGACCAAGATTATCCCAATTTTGAGGTAATAGTTATTAACGATTGTAGTTGGGATGATAGTCAGAAATTATTGGAGTATTACCAAGAACAATATGCGCATTTAAAAGTTTGCCAATTAATTGAGCAAGAGAAATACCCAACAGGCAAAAAATTTGCATTAACCATAGGTATTAAAGCTGCTAAAAATGAGCACATGGTTTTTACTGATGCCGATTGCGAGCCTGCGAGTAATCAATGGTTGCGATTGATGCAAGGCCAATTTAGCAATCAAAAAGAAATAGTTTTAGGCTATTCACCCTATAAAAAGAAAAATTCATTTTTGAACCTATTTATTCGATTCGAAAGTGTTTTTACGGCCATGGCATATTTTAGTGCTGCAATTGGTAAAAGTCCGTTTATGGGTGTGGGAAGAAACCTCGCTTATACCAGAGCTTTGTTTTTTAAAAATAAAGGTTTTGCAACTCACCAGCATATATTAAGTGGCGACGATGATTTGTTTGTGAATCAATGTTCAACTCCGAATAATGTTGCTATCCAAATTCATCCAGATAGTTTTGTTTATTCTGAACCCAAGACAAGTTTTGATGCTTGGCAAAGGCAAAAAACAAGACATAGTTCTACAGGTAAGTATTATAAAACCAAAGATAAAGCTTTGCTTGGGGCATATTATGCTTCTCATTTGTTATTTTATTCAGGGCTCATTGCCTTGTTAATTTTGGGGTTAAACTGGCAACTTACTTTGGGCGTTTATCTTTTTAGATTTTTGGTTCAAACCACCATATTTTATTTGGTATTACGCAAACTAAAAAGCACTCAATTAATCTGGTTTATTCCAGTTTTAGATTTTCTATATTTGGTTTATATTTTCATTTTTGGTACAATAGGAGTGTTTACAAAACCACAAAAAATTTGGTAATGGATATTATTAAAAAATACTTTCCTGAATTAAGTCCAACTCAAGAGAAGCAGTTTACTGCCTTGAAAGAATTGTATGCCGATTGGAATTCGAAAATAAATGTGATAAGTAGAAAGGACATTGATTCTTTGTACGAAAAACATGTTTTGCATAGTTTGGCAATTGCTAAGTTTATTCAGTTTAAACCGGGTACACAAGTTTTGGATATTGGCACTGGCGGCGGTTTTCCGGGAGTTCCATTGGCCATCCTTTTTCCAGAGAGCAGCTTTACAATGGTGGATTCAATTGCCAAAAAAATTAAGGTGGCAGAAGGAGTTGCAGAGGCAATTGGATTAACCAATACGGATTTTGCCATTGGTAGGGTAGAGCAATTGAAAGAGTCGTTTCATTTTATTACGGCTAGAGCTGTTGCTCCTGCAGATCAATTGTACCGTTGGACGCAACATTATTTGGATGCAGAGGAAGAGTTTAATAGCAAGATAAACGGATATATTTTTCTCAAAGGTGGAGATTTAAAAGAGGAGTATAAAGCTTTAAAGCAAATCAATAAAAAGTTAGTAGTAGAGGAAGTTAACTTATCCAATTATTTTGAAGAAGAATTTTTTGAAACCAAGAAATTGGTTTATGTTTTTTAGGGGAATTCAAAAAATGAAATTGATAACCTTAATAGCAGCTTTTGCAATTATCATATTTTTTAATTCATGTAATTTCTCAACAAAAAGTAGAGGTGAGGGGGAAGCGATATTGAAAGCAAATTCTACCAAGGTTGATAATTTAATTCCTTTTGAAATTGGCAAAGGATTTTTTGTTAATAACACTTTTGATGAGAAGCAATTTACTAATCCTAAAATTACAACAAAAGAGGAGTTTGAGAATATTTTTGGTTATGCAACTACTATGGGCGAAAATGGTAAACCAAGCTCGATTGATTTTTCAAAAGAATTTGTAATTGCAGTAATAGGAAAAGTAACAGATAGATTAAGTTCCATTGATGCAATTAGTTTAATCAAGGAATCGGATTCAATAATATTGAATTATAAGGTAGTTGAGGGTGAAAAAATAACTAGTGAAATGCAAGCATGTTTAATACTAATTGTTAATAATAAGCATACTGGTGAGGTAAGAACTGCACTTCAAAAATAGAAATTTTTAAACACCTAGATAGGTTTTCCTTTTGAGTATGCTATTGGTTCAAACCTTTTCTGTTTTTCTATATGCTTACTTCACTGCCCATCTTAATTTGGCGGAACGTGCTCTAGGGTTGCTACTGATTTCTTCAAAGCTTGGTCGGATTATATCTTCCGATATTTCACTATAAATTCCTGCACGGTTCATTGCTTTAAAAATTTTCTTCACTCTTCTGTCTTCTCCTGAGTGAAAGGATAGAATTGCAATACGTCCACCTTCTCCAACTGCATCGGGTAGTTTTTCTAAGAATTCTTCTAAAACACCAAATTCATTGTTTACCTCAATGCGTAATGCCTGAAAACAACGCTGGCAAGTTTTCTTGAATTTTTCTAATAGCTCTTGTTCTGGTAAAAAGGATAAGGTTTCTTTAATGAGTTCTTTTAATTGAAAGGTGGTTTCTAGTTTTTTACCAGCCTGCAAATAAGCAAAAATATCTTCCGATAAATATTTGGCGTAAGGTTCATCCGAGTTGGCCACTAAAATTTCTTCCAGTTCGTCTGGCCTTAATTGTGAAAGTAATTCGGAAGCAGGAATTCCTGATTTTGGGTTCAAGCGTAAATCTAATGGTCCGTCTACTTTTAATGAAAAGCCTCTTTCTGGGTTGTCTATTTGCATAGAAGAAACCCCTAAATCTGCTAATACAAATTGGAACAAGCCCGCCTCTTGAGCAATAGTATCTATCTGTGAGAAATTGCAGTTTCTTGGAAACAAAACATCTTCACCAAACCCAAAGGATTTTAGTCGCTCAACGGTTTTAGGCATTTCTAATGGATCAACATCTGTTGCAAATAATTTACCACCCGGAGTAATTTTTTTGAGTATTTCTAATGAATGTCCGCCATAACCTAAGGTGGCATCTAAGCCAATCATGCCCGGTTTTAATTGTAGAATTTCTATTATTTCATTCACACAAATAGAACGATGCATGCCGGCTGGAGTATTACCTTTCTCCATTACCTTTTTTACATCTTCTGCATACTTTTGGGGTTGCAATTCTTTGTATTTTTCTTTAAAGGTTTTTGGGTGAGTTCCTTTATATCTTACTCTACGTGGTGGCTTTGATTCCTCGTTTTCCATAGCCCAAAGTTAGGGATTTCTTTTTCCTCCTGGAAAAATAATTACCTATCTTTGGTATTCTATAAAATAACTCAAAGATGAATAGAATTGTCCTTTTTCTTTTTTGCCTATTTAGCTCATTTCTATATGCCCAACCTGGAACCAATGATAGCTTGTTTAATGTATTAGACCAAGGTTTTTCTAATGGACTAGGGCCAAACGATCAGCTTAGGGCTGTTGCCTTGCAAGCAGACGGAAAGGTATTGGTAGGAGGTTTTTTTACTAAATTTAATGAAAAGAATATCAATAGAATTGCTCGATTAAAGGAAGGTGTTTTAGATACCTCATTTAAGGTGGGTACAGGTTTTAGCGATTATGTTCAGTGCATTGCTTTGCAAGCAGATGGTAAAATAATAGTTGGAGGTAACTTTACTTCTTATGGAGGAACAAATCGAAATAGAATAGTTCGACTTAATACAGATGGCAGTTTGGATTTGTCATTCAATATTGGAGCAGGTTTTAATGGTTTGGTTAGGAAGCTAATTGTATTACCTGATGGGAAAATCTTAGCCTTTGGAAATTTTACATCCTACCGTGGAATACCTAGGAATTTTATCGTTAGAATTAATACGAATGGAACGGTAGATACAGATTTTAATTCAGGTGCAAATGGAACAATTTACGATGCATTTGTTCAACCTGATTCTAAAATTGTAATAGGAGGTGGGTTTACACTTTACGATGGAATAATAAAGGAAAGAATTGCTCGAATAAATTCTGATGGAAGTTTGGATTCAAACTTCGCAATAGGTTTTGCTTTTAATACCACCGTTTATGCGCTTAAACCCTATAGAAAAGGAAAAATTTTGGTGGGAGGTGAATTTATAAATTTCCAAGGAGTATCGCGAAATAAAATAGCCCTTATCGATTCTTTGGGCAATTTAGATTTGGCATTCGATCCCTCTCTCGGTTTTTCGAGTGGAGTGTATTCTTTATTGGTTCAAACCGACGGAAAAATTATTGCTAGTGGCTCCTTTGTTTCATATAGAGGTATTTCTTGCGGAAAAGTGGCTCGCCTAGATTCTTTGGCTGGATTAGATACTACCTATTTATCTGGAAGTGGAATAACTGGTGGAACTACTATTACAGTTTATGAAAGTGTTATGGATTCCTTAGGCAGGACAATATTTGTTGGCAGTTTTGCTAATTACTCTAACAAATCTAGAAATCATTTGGTTCGAACCTATCCAGATGGAAAACCAGATTATGCCTTAAACGAACCAACAGGTTTTAATGCCATACCAAGAAATTTTTTGGTTCAACCCGATGGAAAAATACTTTGCGTAGGTGATTTTAAATTGGTTCATGGAAAAGAATTTGCATCTATTGTAAGATTAAACATGGCTGGAACTCCAGATACTAGCTTTTCAATTGGAACGGGTTTTAACGACGAACTTTCGGGGTATTATGCAAATGTTCTGGCATTGCAAAAGGATGGAAAAATTTTGGTAGGAGGAAATTTTATTAATTTCAATGGAAAGCAGGTGGCAAGCATTATCCGTCTTTTTCCAAATGGAATTTTGGATACTAGTTTTATTTCAAATAATTACAACGAAATAATTAACGATATAGAAATTCTAGATGATGGTAGAATATTAATTGCGGGAGATTTTGGTAGTTACCAAGGGAAAATGCAAAAGAAAATTGCACGCTTACTTCCCAATGGAATTTTGGATACCACCTTTTTGGTAAACCCAGGCTTTGATAATGCGGTGAAAGACATACTAATTCAACCTGATGGAAAAATATTGGCTGCTGGAAATTTTAATGAATATAACAATCAATACCTGAATACTCGAATTATTCGATTGAATGAAAATGGTTTAATTGATTCTAGTTTTAATTTTAACAATACCATTGTTGGTGGCATCAATTCTATTGGATTGCAACCCGATGGAAAGGTTGTAATTGCAGGAATTTTCACCTCTGTAAATGGGGTTTCTAGAAATAGAATCGCAAGGTTAAATTCTGATGGAACTTTTGATAATTCTTTTTATCCAGGAAGTAGTTCCTTTAATGGAATTGTCAATAAAATATTGGTTCAAGCCGACGGCTCTATTTTAGTTATTGGAGCATTTACCCAATTTAATACTTCGCCGCAATCAAGAATTGCACGACTATTACCAGATGGGGCTTTAGATAATACCATCAATTTTGGGACAGGTTTTTTGACTTCTCCAGAATCTATTTCCTTGCAAGCAGATGGAAAAATTATTGTAGGTGGTAATTTTACTTCCTATAATTCCATTGGGCGAAATAGGGTAGTAAGGATAAATAACAATTGTATTAAAAATTACCGTTTTTTAAATCAAACCGCATGTTCAAGTTTTGATTTTGGTGGGCAAACCTATTCCAATTCTGGAACCTACCAAAAAACGTATACCAATGTTGGAGGCTGTGATTCTATCATAACCTTAAATCTAACTATTTATACCGATACTTTTAGTATGCTAGAAATAACCGCTTGTGATTCTTTTGTTATTGGTGGAACAACCCTTTATGGAAGTGGTTTATTTAATGTTAAATTAAAACGAACCACAGGATGTGATTCCATGGTATTTTTAAACCTAAATATTAAGAATAGTAGTAGCTTAACCCTTACAGAAACTGCCTGTAAATCCTATAGTTTAAATGGAGTAAAGTATGAAAAATCGGGTACCTATTTCCAGAAAATAAACAATTCAGTTGCATGCGATTCAATTATAAAACTTGAACTTACCCTTAATCAAATTGAAACAGGTGTTAGTATTGTAAATTCAACCACTTTAAAATCAAATGCAACAAATGCCAGTTATCAATGGATAGATTGCGATAATCAATCAAATCCAATTTTGCCAGGTGAAAATGATAATTTGTTTACAGCTACAAAAAATGGCAAGTATGCTGTTATTGTTACCCAAAATAACTGCATAGATACCAGCGATTGTTATTCCATTACGAGTGTAGGAATTCATAATTTTTTAGAAGAGCTAAACATTCAAATATTTCCCAATCCAACTAAAAATGAATTAAACCTAGTTGGTTCAAAACAACTTATTGGTTCAAGCATTTCTATACGTTCTATTTCTGGTAAGGTTCTGTTTGAACCAATCCTAGTTATTAGTGAAACCACCAGATTGAACCTCGCTGATTTGGCAGCAGGATTTTATTTCATTGAGATTGCAAAGCAAGAAAAAGTAGTCAGAGTAAAGTTAATAAAGGAGTAAACTAAATTTATTTTGGCTCAAACCTAAATTAGTTTTAGCTTGAGGAAATATCAATTAAATTAAGATTTGGCTTACAATTTTTATTCGTGAGCTTAAGCACGATTATTTGTAGGATGGTGTGAAAAATTACTAAAGACCAACAACTAACAACTCATAACCCCACCGCCAACCGCTTTTTTTTTACCTATTTGTAATTCAAATAAATAATTGAATATTCGCAGTAAGAAAAGCATTCATGGCAATAGTATATAAATTTAAAGTATCCTTCGAAGATTATGAGGACATTAGCCGCGTAATTGAAATTAAAGCTACCCAAACTTTCCTCGATTTCCATAAAGCTATCCTCGATAGTATCAAGTTTGACGACAAACAAATGGCGTCGTTTTACATGAGTAACGATAGCTGGAAAAAAGGTCAGGAAATTACCTTGGAAGACATGAGTGAGGGCGATGAAAAACGCATTCCTATCATGGCCAATTCTAAGTTGAACCAATTTGTGGCAGATCCACATCAGAAAATCTTATACGTTTATGATTTTATTGAATGTTGGGCCATGAACATAGAATTGGTTTCTATACAAAAAGAAGAAACACCCAAAACCAATTACCCAGTTTGTATTAAAAGCACTGGTTTAGCGCCTAAGCAATACGATAAAGTGCAAAAATTTGGTATGGTTGAAGACAATGAATTTGATGAAATAACCAAAAATTACCTCAACCATTCAGATGAAGTTCCGGGTGATATCTCTGATGAAGATGGCGGTGATGGATTTGGTTTATTGGATTCTGGTGAAGAGGGTGGAGAGGCCGAGGCCAGCGAATTTGGTTTCGAAGATTAACAAACATGCTCAATTTACAACTTAATAAGCCCCTCATTGTTTTCGATTTGGAAACAACTGGGATCAGCATTTCCAAAGACCGCATAGTGGAAATGGCCTGTATTAAAGTTTATCCAGATGGGCGCGAGGAATCTCGTCTTGAAAGAATCAATCCAGGTATGCCAATTCCTCCTGAAGTTACCGCCATTCATGGTATTACCGATGCTGATGTGGCTGATAAACCTTCCTTTGCAGAACTGGCTCACGATTTAGCAAACTTCATGCAAGGCTGCGATTTTGCTGGGTTCAATTCTAATAAATTTGATTTCCCTTTATTGGTAGAAGAGTTTTTAAGAGCTGGTGTTGATTTTGACGTGGAGAATAGAAAATTCATCGATGCGCAACGAATTTACCACATGATGGAACCTCGTAACTTAGCTGCTGCTTACCGTTTTTACTGCGATAAAAATTTAGAAAATGCACATAGCGCCGAGGCAGATACCAGAGCAACTTGGGAAGTTATTCAATCTCAAATAACCCGCTATCCTCAACTCAAAAATACAATTGATGAGCTAGGGAAAATTTCGGGTCAACACAATTTAGTCGACCTAGCTGGAAGAATGGTTTTTAACCCACAAGGGGTAGAAGTTTTTAATTTTGGTAAACATAGAGGTAAAGCGGTAGAGCAAGTTCTTAAACAAGAACCCGGTTATTACCAATGGATGATGGACAATGATTTCTCATTAGATACCAAACGCCGTTTGACCAAAATAAAATTACGAATGAAATTTGGAGCATAAAAAAAAGGGAACAATTTTCATTGTTCCCTTTTTTTTTACCCATAATCCGATGTACTATTTCTTTCCAGAAAAATTCAAATCATAAACCGTTGAGGTTTGAGAAATTTTTATGGTATAATTTATAGTTTTGCTTGAGCTTGTAAAGCCAACATGTTTGCCTTCTACCCCAGTCCCTATGGCAGTAGCATCACCTGTTGCACCTAGAACCACTGTTTGAGTAGGAATATTTCCAAATGAATTTCCTGAAGCACTTGTTAAATCTGCACTGTTTACAATTAATCCAGCACCTAAATCTAGGGTCAAACATTTATTACTGCCTTTAGATACAGTTACAGTTTTAGTTCTAGATAATTGCGGACCATTATTAATGGTATAATACTCCATTCCAGTGTAAGTGCCTACCATCTCATCTCTAAAATCACTTGTACTAGAAGAAGTAGCTTCTTCCTTCTTAGAACAACTTGATAAGGTTAACAAAGCAAAAGTTGATAAAAGCAAAAGTCCTTTTCTTAATTGAATCTTAGTAAGTCTCATTTTTGTTTTTTTTGATTAATTTTTGTTGCGCGATGATAGCCAAAAATGAATCAAATACAATAGTGCAAAATGCCCAAGGAGCCAGAATTTTCAAGTAATTGTGTGGATTAGTTAGAGAAATTATTTATTTATGTTTAAGCTAAGTTAAAATGTAGTTAATCCAATTTAATAGTTAGTAAAATTAACTTGTAAATAGCTCTGTTTGAACCAAAAGATAAAATGCAATTCAATTAATTTGAATTAAAAGGAAATAAATAAATTTGTTCTTAAAAGAGTACAATAATAAACGGTTCTTGAAAATTATTTTTCTAAAACCTCATACATATCCAGTCTGCGGTCTTTCCAATTTAAAACTGTACCCGTATTTCTTGCTCTTTCTAATGCAGCTAAATCCAAATCTGCAATAACTACGGTTTCAATATTGGTGCTACATTCGCCGGCAATGGCATCAGGAGGAAATGCAAAATCACTCGGAGTATAAATTCCAGATTGTGCATAGTTAATATCCATATTATCTACAGATGGAATATTACCAATTGTACCAGCAGTTGCCACAAAAATTTGATTCTCAACTGCTCTTGCTTGTGCACAAATCTTTACGCGCAAATGTCCATGTTTTTCATCTGTACTAAATGGTACAAACAATATTTTTGCTCCCTTAGCACAAGCAATTCTGGCCATTTCCGGAAACTCAACATCATAACAAATATTAATTGCTACTTTGCCGCAATCGGTATTAAATGCTTTAATTTCATTGCCAGGCTTAACTCCCCACCACTTGCTTTCATTGCTAGTTATATGAATTTTATATTGCTTTTCATAAGTACCATCGCGTTTAAACAAGTAAGAAATATTGTATAAGTTTTCTCCTTCTACTTGCAAATGTGTTCCTGCAATAATATTGATATTGTATTCCAAAGATAACCTCGAAAACAATTCCATATAATCTTCAGTGTATTCATCAATCTTACGAATACTATCCTCCGGACTCATACTTTTATATTCGTGTAAGGATAATAACTGCGTAGTAAAAAGCTCTGGAAATAAAACAAAATCCGATTTATAATTAGAAGCAACATCGGTAAAGTATTCGCATTGTTGGGCAAATTCTTTAAAGCCTCTAATCTTTCTCAACTCGTATTGAATACAGCAAATTCTTACCTTCTTCATTAATACGCTGCGTTCCTTAATCTCGGGAACATAATCCAAGTTTATCCATTCCAACAATAAAGCATAACCCAAACTCTCTTTGTCTTCTGGTAAATAATCTTTTATAATTCTTCTAATAGTAAACCCTTGCGCCAATTGAAAAGTAACAACTGGATCTTTAAACTTTTTATCTACTACACGCTTAATATAGGCACGAATACCAAAGTCTTCTGAATGTTTGTGGTAATTTGGAACCCTTCCTCCAATCAAAATGCGTTTGAGGTTTTTCTCCAAACAAAGCATTTTCCTCATTTCATACAAACGCCTACCAATTTTTAAGCCTTGATATTCGGGGTGTACCATCACCTCAATGCCATAAAGTGTATCGCCTTCTTCATCGTGGTTTGTAATAAAACCATTGTCGCAAATCTCTTTCCACTCATGGTCCTCATCGTACTCATCCCAGCTAATAATTAAACTGCTGGCCGATCCAACAATTTGCCCTTCGTATTCAATAACCTGCATGCCTTCTGGAAAAATCTTAAACTGACTTTCCAGCATACCAATTGTCCAAGGATCATTCTTAGGAAAGCAGGTTCTAGAAAGTTCCATTATTTCATCCAAATCAGATCTCTCTGCATTTCGCTCAATAAGTTTCGGTTTTCTCGAAGGACGTGTTTTCATATACTTGCTTTTAGCTCTTAGCCTTTGGCCATTAGCTTTTGTTTAGAATAATATCAAAATCAAATAAACCCAATGCTTCGTGGTTTTGCCCACAAATTACGCAAAAGCCAACTTACCTCCCAATCTCCTTATGCCTGCCAAAGACCAGCCCCTGAGCCTGTCGAAGGGCTCCTTGGCCCCTGAGTGTATTAAAGTCCAAAACTATGGACCATGGACTTCCCCGTCAAAACAGCCAGCAGCTCATCCTACGCTGAAGCTTCGGCTGACAAAGCCAACAGCTCATCCTACGCTGAAGCTTCGGCTGACAAAGCCAACAGCTCATCCTACGCTGAAGCTTCGGCTGACAAAGCCAACAGCCAACAGCTCATCCTACGCTGAAGCTTCGGCTGACAAAGCCAACAGCCGAAAGCCGAAAGCCTTCTTCCCTACTTCAAATTATGCCAAACATTCACAACATCATCATCATCATCCAAACGATCCAAAAGTTTTCCAAAATCCTCTTGTTGCTCTTCTGTTAATTCTACATGTGTGGTAGGAACGCGCATCAATTGTGCGTTTACAATTTCGTATTTACGGTCTTCTAAGGCCTTTTGCATAGCGCCAAATTCGGTAAACGGAACAGTAATAATCAAATGCCCTTCGCCATCGTCTTCCATTTCTTCCATTCCGTAATCAATCATCTCCAACTCAAATTCTTCCAAATCAATTCCCACTAAATTGATACTGAAAATTCCTTTGCGGTCGAACATAAAATCTAAACTGCCCGAGTTAAGCATGGTGCCTCCCGTTTTGTTCATATGGGTTCTTAAATTGGCAATGGTTCTCGTTGGGTTGTCGGTGGCAGTTTCAATAACCACTGCAACACCATGCGGACCTTTTCCTTCATATGCAATTTCTTCAAAGTCTTTGTCTTGCTTGCTAGTAGCGCGAGAAATAGCGGCATCAATATTTGCCTTAGGCATGTTTAAAGATTTGGCATTTGCAATAATTACGCGCAAACGCGAATTGCTATCTGGGTCGCCAATTCCTCCACCTGCCTTAATAGCAATTGCAATCTCTTTTCCAATTTTGGTAAATGCCTGACTCATTTTGGCATAACGCGCAAACATCTTGTGTTTACGCTTTTCAAATACTCTACCCATATTAATTTAGTCGTTTATCAATGCAGGCAAATATAAGAGGCTTTGGGTATTTAAAAAAAATGACCTTTCCCCAATTTTTAGGTTTTATCCCAATCAAGGCTTATTTGCTGGTTTCGGTTTGAACCAAAATTTGATTTGGCTTTTCTGAATTTCTTTCTTCATTTTCGTTGCATGCAAAGCAATCTGTGGTTTATAGATCAATTGAATAGGAGGGTAGAGATTCCATTTCCACCCAAGCGCATTGTTTCATTGGTGCCTTCACAAACAGAATTGCTCTACGATTTAGGTCTTGAAAATGAAGTAGTAGGTCAAACCCTTTTTTGCATTCATCCTGCTGAGTTCCACAAAACCAAACCCAGAATTGGTGGCACTAAAAAACTAAACCTCCAGAAAATACGGGAGCTCCAACCAGATTTAATTATTGGCAACAAAGAAGAAAACGATCAATCTCAAGTGGAAGAGCTCATGAAAGAATTTCCAGTTTGGATGAGCGATATCCAAAATTTGGATCAAGCATTAGATATGATTCAAAAAATTGGAGACCTCTGCCATAAAAAAACGGAGGCTTCTCAATTGGTTCAACAAATAAATTTGGGTTTTAAAAGTTTGGTTCAAACCAAAACCAAAAAGAAAGGTGTGTATTTAATATGGAGAGAGCCTTGGATGGCGGCCGGTAAAAATACCTTCATCAACGATTTACTCCAACGCCTCCAAATAGAAAATTTAGCGGAAACAGTGGAAGGCAGGTATCCACAAATTACTACAGAATGGCTGCGCTTGGTTCAGCCCGAAACCATTTTATTATCTTCTGAACCTTACCCTTTTAAAGAAATTCATCTAGAAGAATTAAGGCAAATTTGCCCGTATGCCCAAATTCAATTAGTTGATGGAGAGTTGTTTAGTTGGTATGGTAGCCGTTTACTTTTGTCTAGTAGCTATTTGGCAACTCTTTCTTAAGCTTTCCAAACTGTCAAATAGATTTATCCTCAAAAATTTTGGTTTTTTGTGGATAGCCTTTCTATTAATATAGATAGTTTTGCTTGCTATTGGGTTTAAAAGCATGGAAGAAAATAATATTGATGAAACTAAAAATTTGCATGAATCAGCTAAACACAATGAATACCATGTTACTACAGTAAATGGTCTTTATGAAAATTGGTTTCTTGATTATGCATCTTATGTAATTTTAGAGCGTGCGGTTCCTGCTATTGATGATGGTTTAAAGCCAGTGCAACGCCGTATCCTTCATTCTATGAAGGAAATGGACGATGGTCGTTTTAATAAGGTAGCCAACGTTATTGGGCAAACTATGCAGTACCATCCGCATGGTGATGCTGCCATTGGTGATGCAATGGTAAACTTGGGTCAGAAAGATTTAATGATAGAAACCCAAGGAAACTGGGGTGATTTTAGAACAGGCGATTCTGCTGCTGCGCCAAGGTATATTGAAGCGCGTTTGTCAAAATTTGCTTTAGAAGTTGCTTTCAATAAGCAAACTACCATTTGGCAAAGTTCTTACGATGGTAGAAAAAAGGAACCTATTGCTTTGCCAATGAAATTTCCTTTGCTACTCGCTCAGGGTGTAGAAGGTATTGCTGTGGGCTTGGCTACCAAAGTAATGCCTCACAATTTCAACGAACTTTTACAAGCAAGTATAGATTATCTTAAGGGTAAGAAATTCGAATTATTCCCCGATTTTCCAACTGGTGGAATGGTGGATGTGGCCAATTATAACCAAGGTAAAAAAGGCGGTAAAATAAGAGTTAGAGCCAAAATTGAGGAGTTTGATAAGAAAACACTTTTTGTAAAAGACGTTCCTTATGGTGTTACCACAACCCAATTAATTGATTCTATAATTAAGGCAAACGATTCGGGTAAAATCAAAATCAAAAAGGTTATTGACAATACCGCCAAAGATGTAGAAATAGAAATTCAGTTGGCTCCGGGTGTATCGCCAGATAAAACCATGGATGCCTTATACGCCTTTACAGATTGTGAGGTTAGTATTTCTCCAAATGCCTGCGTAATTGTAGACGATAAGCCTGTATTTATTGGGGTGGAGGAATTACTTCAAATTTCTACCGAGAAAACCAAAGACTTGCTTCGCCAAGAATTGGAAATAAAGAAAAACGAACTCGAAGAACAATGGCATTATAGTAGCATCGAGAAAATATTTATTGAAAAACGCATCTATCGCGATATTGAAGAATCGGAAAGCTTTGAAGAAGTAATTGATGTGATATGGAAGGGTATGAACAAGTATAGAAAATTGTTCAGAAGAGAGCTTACAGAAGATGATATTTTACGTTTAACAGAAATTAAAATTAAGCGAATTTCTAAATACGATTCCTTTAAAGCCGATGAAATTATGAAAGGCATTGAGGCAAATTTAGAAGAGGTGAAATTTAATTTAGATAACCTAAGAGCCTACGCCATCAAGTATTTTGAGAATCTATTGAAAAAATATGGTAAAGGCAAAGAGCGCAAAACAGAAATCAGAACTTTTGATACCATAGATTCTAAAACCGTTGCTATTGCCAATCAAAAATTATACGTAAACAAAGCAGAAGGTTTTGTAGGTATTGGCTTAAAGAAAGACGAATACGTTTGCGATTGCTCTGATTTAGATGATATCATCGTATTCAGAAAAGATGGTAAAATGGTGGTGAGCAAGGTGCAAGAAAAATCTTTCTTTGGCAAAGACATTCTTCATGTAGATGTGTTTCATAAAAACGACGAAAGAAGAATTTATAACCTCATTTACCTAGATGGTAAAACCAAAATTAGTTATGCCAAACGTTTCCCAGTCACTGGCATTACTCGCGATAAAGAATACGATTTAACTCAAGGTTCTAATGGCTCCAGAATTTTATACTTCACCGCAAATCCAGCTGGTGAAGCAGAAGTAGTTAACATTACTTTAAGTCCTTTGAGCCACGCTAGAAAATTAAGCTTCGATTTCGATTTTAGTGAACTTGCTATTAAAGGCAGAGGAGTTCAAGGTAATATCTTAAGTAAATATTTGGTTAAAGGTATCAAGCTTAAAACAAAAGGGGTATCAACATTAGGCGGTTTGAACCTATGGTACGATGAAGCAATTGGTAGAATCAACACACAAGAACATGGTAATTTCCTAGGCAACTTTGCCGGCAACGATTTAATTATTGCTTTCTACAAAGATGGAAATTACGAGCTCACCAATTTTGATGTAAGTAACCATTACGAATACGAACAATTGCTGCATATTTCTAAGTTTAAACCAGAACGTCCTATTGCTTTGGTTTACTATGATGCCAAAGCAAAACAATACAATATCAAACGTTTTATTATAGAAACTCAAACTCTAAATAAGAAATTTGCTTGCATTCCTGAGGAAAAAGGAAACTATATTTTATTGGCTACTGATTACAAAAATCCTGTGGTAATTTTAACTACCGGCAAGGGCAAAACATTGCTTGAAACTCAAATTAACTTAACAGAATTTATTGAAGTAAAAGGAGCAAAAGCCATTGGAAATAGATTTGCTTTGGCAGATTTAAGCAAACTAGAATTATTGCCTCCCGATCCTCAAGATGAAATAGAGGAGGAGATTCAAGACGAACAAGAAACTTTGGTAAACGAAGATTTATTTACCCAAGAGCAAGAGAAAATAAAAAAGTTGCTAGAAGATGATCCCGAAACGGATGAGCAACCTAAGAAGAAACCGGGCAAAATAGATCCAGATCAGCCAAAATTGTTTTGATCTAACTAGCATCAGAAGCAATTTGTTTTTTCATATATTTGCCTCGCAAAATAGACTATCGCTAGGTGGTAACATCGAGAGGAAAGTCCGGGCAACTTAAGCAGCATACTTCCTAACGGGAAGGTCTCTGATGCAAATTGGGGAACAGACAGTGCCACAGAAAATAAACTACCTCTTTGTTGCAAAACAAAAAGGAAAAGGTGAAAAGGCGGGGTAAGAGCCCACCGGGTGTTTAGTGATAAACATTGCATGGTAAACCTTATGCGTTGCAAGGCCAAATAGGCAAGAAATAAAAGGGTGTTAGCTTAGCACCAACAACCTCGAGTTGTTTTTCTTGCGGGTAGGCTGCTAGATCCAATTAGCAATAATTGGGGCAGATAAATGATAGTCGAGTGGAGGGCTTTGAGCCTAAAACAATACAGAACCCGGCTTATTGTTTTGCAAAAGATAAAGGGGCTTCGGCCCCTTTTCCATTTTTAATAAACTTTGTTTGAACCAAATTGTTAGCTAAGATATGAACCAAATGATAGAATTATCTCAAATAAGCCAATTGGCCGAAATCGATAGCCAGTCTGCACTTGAGCCAGTAATTATTTTTAAACACAGCACTCGATGCAGCATTAGTTCTGCCGCTTTAAGTAGGTTTAAAAAAGCATATGCCAATTCAAATTCCATCAAAGTTTATTATTTAGATTTAATAAAACACCGCGATATCTCTAATGAAATTGCGCGCCATTATAAGGTTGAGCACCAATCTCCTCAATCTTTATTAATTCAAAACGGACAATGCAAGCACAATGCTTCTCATTTTGAAATTGACCTTGAGGAAATACTTGAAGCAGTTGTATGAATTTATTAGAATTGCCTTTTAACCAACATTTGGGAATTCTGCCTTCAGATAAAGAAGGATATATTCTTATGCTTCCCAACGAGCTTAGGTTTCAAAATCATTTGCAAAAGGTACATGCTGCCGCATTATTCGCTTTAGCCGAAGGTACCGCAGCTCAGTTTTTATTAGATGCTTTTCCTAATGTTCAAGGAATTGTTCCCGTTGTAAGAAAAGCGCAAGTGAAATTTAGCAAATTAGCCGAAGGAAAAATTTATGGTAAAGCGCAACTTCATTTGGTTCAAACCGAAACCATAGAAAAAGATCTTTTAGAAAAAGGAAGAGTTTTATTTTCTGTTTTGGCCACACTTTATAATGAATTGGATCAAGCCGTACTTTCTTGCGAGTTCGAGTGGTTTGTTAGCAAGGCCTAATCCAATCCTTATTTTTTTACCTGTATATATTGCTTTAGATTTTTTACATAATTCTCAAAGGCTTCAATTCCTGCATTGCTTATTTTACAGGTGGTGAGCGGAAAATTATCCTTAAAACTTTTCTCTATTTCTATATATCCCGCTTCCTTTAATTTCTGCAATTGCACACTCAAATTTCCAGAACTGGCCTTCGTTTTTTCTTTCAAATAATTAAACTCAGCTTCCTTCACAGAAATTAGTAAACTAATAACTGCCAAGCGCAATTGAGAATGTAAAATTGGGTCGAGTTCTTTAAACATTTTTGTTAAAACGGATATTCATCAAATGACCAGGAATTATAAATCCAGTGAGAACTCCAAGGGCCAAAATTAATAATTGAATGTCATAGGTCATAAAAAAAGAAACAACAGCCATTGCCCATATACTAAATGCTCCGTATTGAAGCGGTTTAAATTTTACTATCCCACCCATTGCATATAAACTAAAAGCATAAATTACCATTAATACTGGGTAAAAGGATTGCCAATTTTTGCTTGTCATTGGCATTACAAAACAAACCAAAAATAGGCTAATTCCATAGGCAGTTATAACGTGTCGCATTACTTCATCCACATAGGTTACTACTCGTTGCGATTTTTTATCTTTAAATCCTTTTATGATGCTAATTACTCCACCCAAAGGCATGGTAATAGCCCAAATTGTAGCATGTTTAGGGTAGGTTTGAACCAAAAGATAATAATCTATCAATGCCGATATAAATACCAAATATCCCCAAAGCATATAGTAAAATCCATTATCGTGAATTTCCCTTTTGGCACTTAAAATCATGTTCTCAATTAATTCCAATGCCTTGTTTTCCGTCATGTCTAATTGTTCGTTTTCCATTAGTATTTTATTAGTTTAATGGTTTGTAAATTTGTCTCCGACTGAATAGTTAAGAAATATATTCCTTCTTTCAATTCTTTTGTATCTATTGAATGGTCCTGGTCTAAGTTAATTTTTATTTCTCTTCCGCTTTGATCCAAAAGTATAATTTTAATAAAAGTGTTTAATCCTGAAATATTAACCTTGTCCTTTATTGGATTTGGATAAACTGATATTTTAGTAACCTCTGGGGTTTCCTTAATTCCTGTTGGGGTATAATTCAAAATCAAATCATCCAACCACATTCTGCTGCCGGGTAATGGGTTAAATCCATCCTTACTTGAGCTGGCAATAAAATATACCGAATCTGGAGCTTCATTGCTTAAATAAGTTAAAGGTAAATTGGCAAAAGTAAAAGTATCTACCAAATCACTATTTTCCCATGCCACATAACCAATAGTATCGCCTATTTGGGTGTTTGGGTTCCATTTAGTAAGCAACATAACCAAAGCAGAATAATCGCCACTTTCTGGTAGACTCTTAAACCAAAATGTTAGCGCACTCGGCCTGCCTGTAAAAGCGATTTTGTTTAAACTAAAATCAGGTGCTCCTGTTGCATCCATCATATAATTTATGCTTAATAATCCAGGTATATCTCCAAAAATGTTTTCAATCGACTCTAACATCACAGAATATTGCCCGCTATGCGCATCTGTGCTTTTTGTTGTGCCTTCATCAAAACCAAATTGCTTTAAGGAGTTTAAAGAATACCAATTGCTTGGATCGTTATAGGGAACAGAATTGGCAGTTTTAATTTCCCAATTTTCAAAACCATTGTTTAAAAATTGAGGCGTTTGTGCCATGGCTGTTTCTACAAATAGTAGAAATGCTAAGCTTAAGTTGCGCGAAAATGTGTTCATGTTTTTAGGTGTTTGTTTGTGGCTACAAATATATAAAGTAGTTTATATTATAAACTAAATAATGAACTTAATATTTTGTAAGTATCATAATAACAATTAATTAAAAATTTTCATGATTTAATAATATTGATTTTTTGGTTCAAACCGAACCTTTTTTTATTGGTAAACAAGCAAGCGAAATTCTTTGATTTAGATAATTCAATTTGCTTACATTTACCATACAATTGATTTTTTACGTGCTGTCCAATTTCCTTGCATAGAAACAAATTACTAGAGCATATCTCCGTTTGCTGGATTATTATTTTTAATTAAAAGCGCTAATTTGCTGGCTAAGAAAACGTAAAGGTAAATGCCCCATTCTTGTAAAATCTATTTTCTGTTTATTTTGGTTTTTTCCCTTTGCTTGGGTTCAAATAGCTATGCTCAAAAAAATAATGGAAAAGGAAATCTTCCAATTTTCTCTTTTTACAATCCCAATAAATTAGCCAAAGCAATTTGTAAAAATGCAAGCACCGACGAAGAAAAAGTAAGAGCCATTTCAAATTGGATAACTTACCATATTAAATATGATTGTAAGCGCTTTGTTAATTCAGATTTAAAACGTTATTCTTCCAAAAGGGTTTTATTTAGAAAACATGCTATGTGTGATGAATATTCAGTTTTATTCAATGATTTGTGCCAAGTAGTTAATGTAAAAAGTTTTAGTGTTGAGGGTTACTCCAAAGGTTTTGATTTTGAATTAGACGATACTCTATACACGCCAGACCATATGTGGAATATGGTAAAAGTAGATGAGTCATGGCATTTGATGGATTTAACTTTTGCTTCTGGTTATTCTTATTATGGACCTAGTTTCTGGGAGCGTTTAAATGTTATTTTGTTTCGTCCAGTAACTTGCTCTAAATTAAAATATGTTAAGAAAAGAGATTCTACTTATTTGCTTTCCAATCCACAGAAATTTGTAATCAATCATTTACCTAGCATTCCCGAATTTCAAAATTTGGATCAGCCCATTAGTTTATATGATTTTCAAAATTGTTTAGAGTCCAATTGCCCTAGCACCGATGATAATATAAAATTGAATGGGTCTCCCAACGATTGGTTTTCATCTACAGAAAAGGATAGAAGGTTGTGGCAATCCAATGGGGCTGTAAATTTTAATATTCGCAATCAAATTACCAAAGCCTTAGATTACCAAATTGCTTCCTACCAAAATTTAGTTGAGTTAGGCTATAACCCTAAATCCAAAGAACTTCCCAACGATTTGGCTGGTTTAAAATTGAGCATGGTTTATCTAGATTCAAGCATGCTCACCATTCCTGTAGCGCGTGCTTTTATTCAAGAAGAATATTATAGTAGAAAATATAAAAACCAATACCGCCATAAATTAGCAAGGCAAACAATTAATCCAGTTTTGAACCAAAATAAACGCGTGCTTTCATTTTCAAAAAAAGTGCCTGTTAAAAATAAAAGGAAACTCAAAAACTATGGAAAAATGGATGAGAATCTTTTAATTCAAAAGGCAAACTTGATAGAAGGCTCTTTGCAAATCATTAAACTTTTCTCAGATACCAATTCAGAATCGTTTAAAAATGAATTTGTTTACAACGAGAAGCAAATGAATAATTTCCTTGATTCAGCACTAATTATTGAAAAACTCATTAAAAGAAACATTCATATTATTTCAGATTCTTTAATACCTGCTACCTATAAAAAACTAAGCGAAATTGCCCGCTTCCAAGATTTAATATGCAAACTCACTTCTTATTCCAATTCCCTACGCATCCACCACTACGATAACCTAGATGCAGAACTTGAGGATGCCCAAAACTTTAGAATCCTATTTAATGATTCTCTCAAATATGCCATTTGGGTAAGAAACCAAAACATGCGAGAAAGTGCAAATCTTGAATTAGATACAAAAGATTTATTGGCCATCTTAAAAAGTCTGCTTCAACAAACCAAAGCTGCCGTTAATGCCAATGCCACTTTGGGTTTAGATAACCGCAAAGAATACCAAGAAATTTTGCAATTAAGTTGCAAAAACATCGACAGTCTCCTTGCTTGCCACAAGGTTTTTGAAAATTATTACGCCTATGAAATAAATTGGGCAAAGCCTGTTTTAAAAAAGAGTAGAGCCCAAGCTAAACGCTTAATTGCCGAAAATGCCTACGAGAATACAAGGTTCAAGGTTAAATTAGAATTGATTTCTAATAGAAACTTGTCGTACAAAAAACTATTAACCAACCTCAACAAACAAAACAGAGCAAACAAAACTATTCTCAAACCCCAAATTAAGAAATTGTCTAAGGTCTAAGCGTTCCTTTTTTGTACATTCTTTTACTAAGCATTAACGCTAATCCACCAATTGTGTATTTATAGAATTCATCCCTTGCCAAAATACTAAGATATTTGTTTCGTTTACAAATTATGGCAAAAGGTTTAAAGATATTTTTAATTATATTACTGGTGCTAATCACATTGATAGGTTCTGTTGCACTTTATGTTTACCAAAATTTAGATCAACTAAAAAAGTATGCCATAGAAGAAGTAAACGATTTACTCAAAGCAGAACTTTCTGCAAAGAGCCTCGATATTACTTTTGTAGAATCATTTCCTAAAGTTAGTTTGGCGTTAAATGAAGTAAAAATAAACGACCCACTTAGAAAAGGTAAGTATTTATTAAAGGCTCAAAATATTTTTCTTGGCTTCAATATCTACGATATCTTCAATAAAAACTATAAAATTCAACTCATTGATATTGATAGCGGGGAGTTAAATCTACTTATAGACCCAGCCGGTAGAATGAATTTTGATTTACTCAAAGAGGATCAATCCAAAGGAAAGAAATCAAAACAATTCCAATTTGAATTAACCAAATTGGCTTTGAACCGAATCCAAATAAATTATGTGGATAGAAGTTCAAATTTAATGGCCGATCTTCATGTAAAATCTTCAGACTTCTCAGGTAATTTTAGCGACCAATTGTTTGATATGGATTTAGAATTGGATGCTTTTTGCCATGAACTTCAATTAGGTGGTTCAAACCTATTTAATAACAAGGATCTAAAAATAGCTAGCACAATTTCTGTAGATAATAAACAAAGCAAATTTTCCCTCAAAAAAGGCAATTTTGGAATCAACGAGCTATTGTTAAATGTTACTGGTTATGTACTTTCTCAAAAGAAACAAACCGAGTATAACCTAGCATTCAAAGGGGATAAAATTAGCATTCAAAATCTCTTATCTACTCTGCCAGTTTCTCTTCCAGAGTCAATGTTAGCATACAAAAGTGAGGGCTTGGTGTTTTTTGAAGGCGCTATAAAAGGTATTCAATCTTCCAAAAGTACTCCTTCTATAAAAGTTAAATTTGGTATTGAAAATGGTGCACTTTCAGAATCTGGTAACTCACTGAAATTAGAGCGTATCAATCTAAATGGCAGTTTTGATAACCGAGCTTCTAAGCAATTAAGCGATGCTCAAATTTCCATACCAGAATTTAGTGCAGAATTGGCGGGTTCAAAAATTAGTGGCAATTTATATCTCAAAAATTTTCAAAACCCATTATTAGACCTGAACCTAAATGGAAATGCAGATTTAAATTCCCTTCACCAGTTTTTTAAATTTTCTGATGTAAAGAAAATTATAGGTCAGGTAAATTTTAGTCTCACTTTAAGAGGTTCTAAAACTAAAGATAATTGGGATTGGTCTAGTGCTATGAACAAAGGTTTGTTCTCTCTAAAAATGGAAGCCTTGAAATTAAATTACCTTACTAAACCTATAGAAAATATTGATTTCACCGGGAACGTTTCCAATAATAACTTGCTTATGGAAAAGGCTAGTTTAAATATTGGCGAATCAGATTTTACCTTAAATGGCCAAATTCCTAGTTTCATGAATTTCCTTTTCCAAAAGAACTTTCCTTTCAAAGGTGTTTTTCAATCTCAATCTAAAGTTCTTAATACAAATGATCTCTTTATATACGATTCCTCAGATCCTAGAGAAGAGGGCGAAGAACCTTTGGATTATTTAATTACCCTAAAGATAGATGCTCATAAATTCACCTACGATAAGTTTATAGCTCAAGCGGTAAAAGCAGAATTAGAGTTAACAAATAATAGAGTAAATTTCTCTAGCATTAATCTCAATACTTGTGGTGGTAATATTAGCGGAAATGCAGAATGGATTAGCCAAAAGAATCAATTTGTTCTAAAAAGTAAGAACCAAACTAAAGGCATTCAAATGGCCGAATTGCTTAAAATGTTCAATAATTTTGGTCAGGAAGAATTTACTAGCAAAAACCTTTCTGGCTTGCTTACTGCCCAAACAGAATTGCTAGTTATTTGGGATGCGAAAATGAATTTACTTACCGATAAAGTTGTTGTACTTTCAGAAATGAGCATAAAAAATGGGGAGTTAATTAATTACGAACCTCTTAACTCTTTATCAAGATTTGTAGATGTAAACGACCTCAAGAATTTGAAGTTCTCAGAAATCAAAAATACCTTGGCAATTCAAAATAAAGTACTAACCATTCCTGCCATGGATATGAAAAATAATGCTCTCAACTTAACAGTAAGTGGTACGCATACTTTCGAGAATGTTTTGGATTATAACATTAAATTATCGCTTTCAGAATTACTTAGCAAAAAACGCAAACCTCAGCCCAACGAGTTTGGCGAAGAAGATGTTAAAACCAAAGGCATTAATTTATACCTGAGTATAAAAGGTCCTTTAGATAAATTAAAGTTCACCTTTGATAGAAAGGGCGCTAAAGAACAATTAAAGCAAGATATTAAAGTAGAAAAGGAAAATATCAAGGAGATTTTGAAACAAGAGTTTGGTATCAAAAAAGATACAACACTTAAAAAAATTGAAAAGAAAAATGATAACCCAGATGAGCTCGAATTTGAACCTGAATAAATTGAAAATAGTTTTTAGTTTATTCCTTTTGGCTAGTTTCTCAACAAGTTTTGGTCAAAGTAAATCCAATATAGAATATGGCGCCAGTATTTCACTTGGCGTAGGTTCGGCCATAACCAATGCTGCTATCTACAAACAATATTCCGATACAGTTCTTTCCAAATCACATGCTCATTTCAATAAAGGAATTCATGCTTGGGTAATTTATTCCTTAGGCAAAAAAGCAGATTTGCAACTGGGAATTGGATACCAACAAATTGGTTTTGCCAGAAAGCAGGAGGGACTAACCTTCAAAAATTACACCTACCCAGGAATTGGTACAGGTAGAATAGAAGATTTATCCAATACAGAAAAGGGAATAGTGTACAATTATAAATTCAATTACCTTCAATTTCCATTAATGATAAATTCCTATTTGGGAAGATCGGGCGATTTTAAATGGGTGTATAATTTTACCGCAGGCATCACTCCTCAAGTATTAATCAAGCATAGTATGGTGGCCAACTGCATTCCAGGTTATTCTATTGAGGGTGAAAATCAATTTAAATTTGATTCTACCGGTTTTGATGCAAGACCAATTTCTGCCAATGTGCAAGTTGGATTAAAAATTGAGTACAGAGAAACCAAGAGTAAAATTTATTTTATTCAGCCTTTAATTGGTATTTATCCAATGTCGGTTACTAAATCTAACAACTCTGCCATTCCATATTTCTTTAGTTTGAACCTAGGAATGTTATTTTCTTCCAAGTAAAGAATGGAAATTAGTAAGTTTACCATAAGAGTTTATGGTTTATTGTTGAACCAAAATCAAGAAGTTTTATTGGTTCATGAGAAAATGCCTCATTTGCACTTTACCAAATTTCCAGGTGGCGGACTAGAGTTAGGAGAGGGTACTCGCGATTGCCTGGCCAGAGAATTTATGGAAGAAACAGGTTTGGAAGTTGAAGTAAAAGAACACCTTTATACTACAGATTTTTTTCAAGCTAGCGCATTCAAAAATGGAGATCAATTAATAGCAATTTATTATCGGGTTGAACCAAAAAATCTTGATGCAGAAATTGATTTGAACGAAAAGGAAATTACCATCAACGGAAAAGTGGAAACCCTTCGTTTTTTCTGGGCAGCTTCAAAAGATTTCGATTTGAACCAATTGACCTTTCCAATAGATAAAATTGTGGCACGAAAATTTCTACTTGGCCAATAACATCAATTCTATCGTTATGAAAAAAATAGTATTCGGAATCATGAGCAGTATGTTCATTATCCTTGCATGTAATTCTTCTAAATCTAACCTTCAAGAAGTAAAAACTCCTTTCAAAGGAAATTCTTACGAATCAAATAGAAGATATTTTAGAGCCGTATCAAGCGGTGAAAGTATCAATTTAGAAACAGCTCGCAACAAAGCACTTCTCAGTGCCAAACAAAGAATAGCCTCTTCGGTTCAAACCGAAATTAAAAACGTAACAGAAAACTATACCAACGAAAGAACCTCTGGCGAACAACTTGGAGATTTTGGGGAGCGCTTTCAACAATTAACCAGAGAAGTGCTAAGCACCAACTTGGTAGGTTCGGTGCAATTTGATGAAAAAATTTACCAGAAGCCGAACAAAAATTATTTGGTTTGGGTGGCCGTAGAAGCTCGCAAAAAAGATGTTTATAAAAACTTGAAGAAAATTGCCTTGGAACGCAATACTTTAAGTGATAAAGAAAAGAAAGCTATCACCGAAATGATCGACAAATCCATTGAAGACCTTCAAGACAACGATTAAATAAAATTAATATCAAGCTATTGCATGGAGTATTTTCTTTGGTTATCTTTACCCTAATTATCCTATCAAATGACCGATTTAATCAGTAAAGAAGATGTTTCAAAAGCCCTTAAATTAGAAAAGGTAAAATTGAAAGTTCTTGCGCCAGCAATTATGAAATTGCTGAAATTAGACAACATAAACGATGCCTATTTTAGTGCCAAAGATAGCAGTGGTCACGCTTTTATTGATCAACTCTTGGAAGGTTTTGGAGTTAGCTATCAAGTTAGTGAAACAGATTTAGCCAATATCCCTAAAACAGAACCTTTTATTTTAATTTCTAACCATCCTTATGGTGGTATTGATGGCATTATTTTATTGTCCATCATAAGTAAAATTAGGCCTGATTATAAAATGGTGGCCAATTATTTATTAAAACAAATACCTCAATTAGCAGATTCATTGATTGCTGTAAACCCTTTTGAAAATATTGGAGATAAAGGCGTGAATATTTTAGGGGTAAAACAAATTTTATCCCACCTCCAAACTTCTCCCTTAGGCATTTTCCCCGCTGGTGAAGTTTCTGCCATGAAGTTAAATAACCTTAAGATTAGCGATAAAAAATGGGAGCCCGGTGTGGGCAGAATTATTGCCAAAGCAGGAGTAAAGGTGGTTCCTGTTTATTTTTCGGGTCATAATAGTTTAGCCTTTAATTTAATGGGTTTATTACACCCCAATTTGCGCACTATTAAACTTCCTTCGGAGATGCTAAATAAGGGCAAATCCAATATCAAATTGCGAATAGGAAAACCAATTGCTCCTAAAGATATGGCCAATTATGATAACGATCAATTATTGGATTTCTTAAGAGCTAAAACATACGCTCTTGGTGCAACAGAAGAACAAAATAAGAAAATAAAATTCAACCTTAACCTAAATAGGTTGGCAAAACCAGAGGATATAATTCCAGAAGTTCCTGCCCAAATTTTAGAAAAAGAGATTGAAGAAATAAGAGACAAAACATTTTTGTTTAAATACGAAAATCTAGAAGTACATATTGCCAATTACGCTCAAATTCCAAATGTAATGAGAGAACTTTCTCGTTTACGCGAGGTGGTATTTAGAAGCGTAGGGGAGGGCACCAATCATAGCTGCGATACCGATGATTTCGACAAGCATTACAAACACCTATTTATTTGGGATAAAGAAGCAAAGAAGATTGCAGGTGCCTATAGATTTGGAGAAGGGGATGTCTTGTTTAAAAAGTTTGGAGTCAAAGGGTTTTACCTGAACCAATTATTTAAAATGAGCAAAGAAATGCACCCAATGTTGTTTAGTTCAATTGAATTGGGTCGGTCGTTTGTTTCATTAGAATACCAAAGAAAACCTGCTAGCTTAATGCTTCTTTGGAAAGGAATCCACGAGTACATTAAATTAAATAAGGAAAGATTTTTATACATGATTGGGCCAGTAAGTATTAGCAATAGCTTTTCTAACTTGTCTAAAGACTTACTAGTTGCGTATATCCGCCACAACCATTGGGATAATAAAATTGCCAAATGGATTGAACCTAAGAAACGTTTCCATTACCAATCCAAAACAGAAGGTAAAAACATCTTGATGCAAAAACATTCACAAGACATAAAGTTATTGGATAATTTTATTGGTGAAATTGAAGGTAACCAAAAACTAAAAATGCCAATTCTTGTAAAGAAATACCTCAAGCTTAATGGTAAAATCGTTTCCTTTAATGTAGATCCTAATTTCAATGATTCCCTAGATGGATTTTTGATAGTAGAAGTAAAAGGAATTCCAGATGAAGCCTTCGATATGGTTTCGAGGTGAAAATCTCCTATAACAAAAAAGGCTGACCCATTTGGATCAGCCTTTTTTTATGAGGTTTATTCTTCTACATTTCTCTATTTCCAACCCAAACAAAACGCTTGCTTACAAATTCAGAATTTGCAAAGCTGGCATTACCTGCAGGGTTTCCTCCAGTTAGATGGAAATCACTAAAGGCAGCATGAGAATTGATAAATCCTGCTCCTGTAAAATTAAAGCTAACTGGTACAAAGGCATTGTTCATAGTTTCTGCAATCATTGCTTTTGTAGTTTCATCTGTAGTATAAGCGCCACAAGTTAGTGCTCCTTTTTCTTTAACCAAAGCTTCCGCCAAGGCCAAAGAATCTGCTAATCCATCAGTTTTTATTACAAACACAACCGGACCAAAACATTCTCTGTTAAAAATATCAGATTGATTTTTTTCTAATTCAATTACAACAGGCGTGGCAATTCTAGCATCCTTAAACTCTTCATTCACTATAGACTTGCTATCCAATATCAAATTACCGCCCAAGTTCTTTGCCTCTTGAACTCTTGCAAAAGTAGCTTCGGCTTGTATGGCACCTAATGTTCCAGGACCAGCTTTTGGATTATCAACCAACCCCGTTATAGCGGCAGCAATTCCTTTTACCACATCTTCGTAGGCAACAATTCCTTCTTCAGTTTGTACACCATGTTTGCTAACAAAGATATTTTGTGGTGCGGTACACATTTGTCCGCTATACAAACTTGTGCTAAAAGCAATATTTCCTAAAACAGCTTTTAAATCTTTAGCAGAATCTAAAATTATAGAGTTAACACCAGCTTTTTCTGTAAAGGTTGTTTTTGGCAAACTTTCAATATAGTTTCCAAACTCGCTACCACCAGTAAAATCTACCATCTTAACCATTGGGTTTTCTGCCAATACTTTGGTGATAGGATTTTCTAATGTATCAACTCCCAATTGAACAACCTGTTTTGGCAATCCATTTTCTACCATAACTTTTTGCAATTCTTCTACAACTATAGCAATAGCTAATATCGCTTTAGGATGTGGCTTAACAATAGTAGCATTACCAGTAATCAAAGAGGCAAATAAACCAGGAACAGTATTCCAAACAGGAAAAGTAGAACAACCAATTACCAAAGAAATTCCTTTAGGAATTGCCTTCCAAGTTTTGTTCATTTTCAAATCAAACTTTCCAAGGTTCTTAATCCATTCTGCTTTCTCAGGCACAGAGGTCAATTCTTTGTATCCCATTACCACCGCTTCCAAAGCACGGTCGTTGGCATGTGGACCACTTGCTTGAAAACTCATCATATAACTTTGTCCTGTGGTATGCATGGTTGCATAAGCAATATCAAAAAAGCGAGATTTAATTCTATCCAAAGCTTCAATCAATATACCTGTTCTTTGTTCGGTGCTTGTTTTACTCCAAGCTGCTTGGGCAACAATACCGTTCTTTAATAATGTTTCAGGAGTAAATGCTGGGTATTTAACACCAATTCCAACTTGTAAGAAAGGTGAAACTTCTTCTCCAATCCATCCATTGGCTTCGGTTTGATCCAAAGAGGTATAGTTATTATTCATGCATGCACTTATCCAATTCTTTGCCATAGCATCTGCATCTTCTGCATAAGCCCTTGGATTTTCTGGATAAGGTGAATAATAATTTCTAACGGTTAAGGCATGCAAAGCTGCATCCAATGTAGCGCGGTGTTTTTCAAATAATGTGTTACTGGTGTTCATTTTTCAGAATTAGTAGGGCAAAGTTATCGGATTTCACCATAATCCAAAACCTTTCTATTCATTACACATATATATAAGGAGTATCTATTATATGGTTTTTGTATCTTAACTAAGAATAATATTCGCTAGCTTTAATAAGTATGCAAGGTTAAATGAAGTTTATTTTCCTGAGTTTACTATTGTATAAAATGTATTTCGTCTTATTCACATGCCACTTTACGCTATTATTATATATGCCTATATAGATATAACATTGATTTTTTAAGGCTGTTTTATCCTTAAGCAATGCTTTTGTATCTATAATGAAAAGTATTTTAGATTATTTTGAACCAAAATAGAAGTAATTTTAAGGAGGTGAAATAGCGAAAAGTGCAGTAAATAGGGTGTTTTAAGGCTAAATTCTTATGCTCTTAAAAATATTTTATTCTCTAATACAGCATTTTAGATGGTTTGAACCAAAATAAATTTGCAGCTGTGGCAAATCTCTCTACTTTTGCAGCCCCCTTAAGAGAAAGGATGAGTGAGTGAGAAAGGGGAAAAGAGTTCTAAAAAAGTAAAAAAAACATTTGGAGAATAGATAAACAATCTTACCTTTGCCAACCCGAATTCAGAGGGTGTAGCGAAGGGGAGAAAGTGAAGTTGGAGAGTGTTTTGAATGTGGATAAGTTAAGTCAAAATAAAATTTGCACATTAAATTAAAAACATTACCTTTGCATCCCCTTAAAGAAAGGACGAAAAGCGAAAGCGGATTGAAGATTTGGAGAGGGAAAAAAGTTGAGAGATTCTACACCAGCGATGGTGAAAACAAAATAGAATAAAGTTCTTTGA
>JAIOYZ010000029.1 GCA_021740845.1 Bacteroidia bacterium | reverse complement strand
CTTCTTGGTGACTTTAGCGATGGTGTCCACCTCTTCCCTTTCCGAACAGAGTAGTTAAGCCCATCAGCGCAGATGATACTTGGGTAATACCTGGGAAAGTATGTCGTTGCCAGATTCTTAAAACCTCCTTACGCAAGTTCGGAGGTTTTTTTTTGCCTTTTTTTCTGGGTTTTTTACTTAGCCCCGCTGGTTCGGATTTGCAATCCGAATCATTTACCAATAGGATTTGCAATCCGTCTCTACAGTTGCCATATTACTAAGTATTGCCAAGCTGTTTCGGATTTGCAATCCGAATCCTTTAATTGATGATTTGCAATCCGTCTTTTTTAATTTAAATTGGTTCAAACCGAAACTTACTACACTCCCGCAAGTGCGGATTTGCAATCCAAATCATTTAATTGAGGATTTGCAATCCGAATCATTTACCAATAGGATTTGCAATCCGTCTTTTACAGTTGCCATATTCCTAAGTATTACTCGATGTTTTGGATTTGCAATCCGAATCATTTACCAATAGGATTTGCAATCCGTCTCTACAGTTGCCATATTACTAAGTATTGCCAAGCTGTTTCGGATTTGCAATCCGAATCCTTTAATTGATGATTTGTAATCCGTCTTTTTTAATTTAAATTGGTTCAAACCGAAACTTACTACACTCCAGCAAATGCGGATTTGAAATCCGAACAAGTTACCTTTAAGATTATTATTCCACCATTTTACAAATTCAATTGGTTCAAACCGAATTTTTATAAACTAACCGGAAGGTTAAATATATTTCTTTTGAATGTGGTTATTAGATTTCTATGGTACCACGCTGGTTCGGATTTACAATCCGAATCAGTTACCAATAGGATTTGCAATCCGAAACATTTACTAACTTTAGGTCCTATTCCTGGGACATAACCTTGAGAAAAACTGCAAAATCGTAGAAGTCTATATTATCATAAACCTTCATTATATCCCTGCGAGTTTTACTATATTCGTTTATATGAAATTATGTAATGGAGATTCTTTTGCAAGGCCAAAGTATTTCTGATATGCTTTACAGAGGCAACGAATAATGTAATTTTTCGACTGTTTATTTGACTTTTTTGTATAAAAGAAAAAATAGAAGTATTATTACCTGATAAACAAATTTTAATAAACCTGATACTCCAGAATTAATAGATATTTAATGATAACAATTTTTCAACCTAAAGTCCATCCAATACTACTTAAATATTTTGTATTGACTACACCAAATTCTAATGATATATAACCTTATGAAAAATAACTTTATTTCTTCAAAAATCATTAGAATTTTTTCTCTCATTTTATTTTTAAGCCTAACGCCAGCTTGGTTGTTTGGGCAATGTGGACCTTTTACTAAAATAAGTTCCGGCTCGGATCACACATTAGCTATCAAAGACGATGGCACCTTGTGGGCTTGGGGTTCCAATTCTTCTGGTCAATTGGGTAATGGATCCCAAAATTCCAGCCTTGTTCCTATACAAATTGGAACATCCAATAATTGGGTGGAGATTGCAACAGGTTATAGTTTCTCATTTGCCATCAACAATTTAGGTGAATTATATGCTTGGGGATATAACTCCTTCTCTCAATTAGGACTAGGCCCTTCTTTTAGTATCATTAATAACGTATTGACGCCTACACTTGTAGGGTCGGGCTATAGTAAAGTTGCTGCAGGCAGCACTCATACAATTGCAATTAAAACTGACGGCACCCTTTGGTCTTGGGGACAGGGCTTTTTAGGAGGGGGAGGTAGCTTTAGAAACCTTCCGGCCCAAATCGGGGTAGGTTTGGGAACCTGGGAAAAAATAGCTGCAAATGAACATTCACTTGCTATAAATAAAAATGGTAAATTGTATGCATTTGGAAAAAATAATTTTGGTCAACTCGGAATTGGAAGCACGATAGATGCAAGCTCATTAACGCAGGTTGGTACTGCAAAAAATTGGACGGATATTAAAGCAGGCTATAATCATAGCATCGCTATTAAAAGTGGACAACTTTGGTCGTGGGGAAGGAATAACTATGGACAATTGGGCTTAAATAATCTCACTGACTTTACTTCGCCTAAAAGAATTGGATCTGCTAATAATTGGACCCAAATTTCAGCCGTTGCGTCAAATAACATAGCAAAAAATAGTCTCAATGAAATATTCGCCTGGGGTAATAATGGATATGGTCAATTAGGAGACGGTACTACAATTAAAAAAAGTAGTCTAGTTAATGTTACAGGTGGATTAACTTATACAGACATATTTGCTGGAGAGGAGCGAACATTTGGCATTTTAAGTAATGGTTCTTTAAGAGCAGCAGGGAAAAATTTCGCCGGAGCATTAGGTAATGGTACTTCAACCCATAGTAGTGTATTCATTCCTATTTGTGGAAAACCACCTGTTCTTTCAACCACAAGTCCTGCTGCCATAACCTCTAACTCAGTGCTTTTAGGTGGTAATGTTTTAGATTCGGGTCAAACTGCTACTTCGGAGCGAGGTGTAGTTTATTCAACCTCACCTAATCCCACTACATCCCATACCAAAGTTCAAATAGGAAATGGTTTAGGGGCCTTCTCACAAAATATTACGGGTTTGACTTCTAATACAAAATATTATGTTAGAGCCTATGCTATAAATGTTGATGGAACCGGATATGGGATAATAGATAGTTTTACCACAAATACTTCTGTAGATCCAACGATATCAATTGTGAGTAGCATTGCTGCCTTTAAAGCATGCAGTGGTTTTGAATCTGCCATGGATAGTTTTACAGTAAGCGGAACTAACCTTACTACAAGTATTGACATTAGTGCGCCAACAGGTTTTGAGATTTCAAGTGATCTTGCATTTGGTTTTAATAGCAGTCTTTCTTTAACCCAGATCACTGGCTTAGTTTCTTCAACCAAAATTTATGTTCGCTTAAATAGCAGTGCCAGTGGCACCCCATCAGGAAATATTGTTCTTTCTTCTACTGGTGCCACCACACAAAATGTAGCGGCCAGTGGCACAGTAAATGCAATACCAACAATTAACTTAGGTGCAGTAAGCAGTGTATTGGTAAGTGCAACATCATTTAGTTTACCCTATTCAGGTACCACAGGTAGTCCCAACAAATACAGCATTGAAACAGGCACACCAACCTCCATGCCTTCATTTACTGCGGTTAACAATGCAACATTAGGTTCAAGCCCAATAAGTATTGCTATTCCTGCCAGTGCATCTAACACATATAATTTTAACTTAACCGTTAAAAATAGCACTACAGGTTGTAATAGTTCTGTGTTGCCGTTTGCATTAACAGTTGGTAATCCTCAATCTACTATTTCTGTAACTGGCGCTCCTAGTGCTTTTACTTCCTGCAGTGGTTCACCTTCTGCTGTTGATAGTATTTCGGTAAGCGGAAGTTTTCTAACTGCAAACTTAACTATTACAGCGCCAATTGATTTTGAAGTTTCCTCTACCTTGGGCACTGGATATGGTTCATCTGTTTCTCTAGCTCCTTCGAACGGAACAGTTGCCTCTACTACTATTTATGTAAGATTAACTAGCAGTGCCTCTGGCATCCCTTCAGGTAATATTGTATGTGCTTCAACTGTAGCTACCACTATAAATGTTGCCGCAAGTGGAACTGTGAGCGCAAATCCGGCGCCAATTGCCCCAACTTTAGGAAGCAATTATTCTGGTACTTATGATGGCTTTGCCCATTTACCAACAGTTACTGTAGGCGTTGGTGAAACTGCGGTTTGGTATACAACAATGGGAGGAGCAACTTCTTCTACAGGATTAACAAACGTCACTGCAACAACCACTTTATATGCTGCAGCAAGAATAACCGCTACTGGTTGCGAGAGTTCAAGCAGAACTTCTGGAGATGTTACGATTAGCCCGAAGGCTTTAACAATTACTGAAGTTAACCAAGCTAAATGTGAAGGAAGCAATTTCACTTTTGAAGGCACAGAATTTATAAGTTCAGGTTTGGTTAACAGCGATACTTTAAGCTCGGTTACTATCACTTGTGGAGCCTCAGGTATTGGTGGTACAAATGCAGGTTCTCCTTATACAATAGAGCCAAGCGCAGCGATTGGCTCGGGATTATCTAACTATAGTATTAACTATGTAAACGGAAGTTTCACTGTTTGGTCTAACCCAATAGCTAGTTATACCGTAACAGAAACTTCAGGTGGAGCTAATAATGATAATAATATATGTTCTGGTGCTACTGTTACCTTTAATGGTTCAGCTTCTAGTTTTGGAACAGGTGCAAGCAGTTTAACTTACCAATGGAAAAGAGATGGTATAAACGCACCTGGTTTAGATGCCACCAATGCTATTTATGCTCCTGTTGTAACAGGTATTAATAATCCAGATCAGTTTGTTTATCATTTAGTGGTAACTAACAATCATGGTTGTACAAGCACGCCATTTTTACCAGTAACCAATACAACTATTAACATTTACCCATCCGCTACGCCTAGCATTACCACACCAGTAGTGGGTACCCAGGGTAATTATGGTGTACCAGCTAATAACGGTAATGGTGGTCAGTTGCTATGCCATAGCAATGTGATATTTGGTAATACCACAATCTTACCTGCTGGGGGTAGCACAGTTGTTTATTATATTTGGTCATTTGGCGATAGTTCAAGCAATGAGGTGGTAACCACTACAGATAATGTAAAGCATGAATACCCGGTAAACCGCAATATCAATTGGTTTGATCCAGCATTTCCAAACACACGTTACAATGTTAGTTTAACAGCCATAACCAACCAAGGTTGTTCAGTTACTACTACCATAAACAGAGATGTTAAAAACGGACCGGATGCTATTATAGGCTTAAATGATCCTACCACACAAAATTTGGTTGGTAACTCTTATGCCTTTGCTAATAAAAGCGATAACAATCATCCATCATTTATAGGTTCATCTATTTGGGATTGGGGTGATGGTACAGGAACGGGAAGTACTACTTTTATTCCTAAGGTATACACTGCAGCAGGTTCCTACAGGGTTCATTTGATTAATTATACCGGAACAGGTTGTACCGATACAGCTTATCTTGATTTAACAGTTAGTTCACCAGTAGCAGCTAGCTTTACCACCACACCAAATACTTGTGGAAGTAAAGTAGTTGGTTTTACTAGTACTTCATCAGGAGCTACTTCTTACTCTTGGAATTTTGGAGATGGATCACCAGCAGATTTAACAGCGAACCCATCCCATACCTATGCAGCAGATGGTGCATATATTGTAATATTAACTATTAATGGAGCTATTGCTTCAGCACCAACCACTATTTATGTTGTATCTAACCCTGTGGTTGGAGCAATTGTAAATGGAGGGACAAGTGCATGTGGTAATACTTATAGTTTCTCAAATGTTTCAACCGGACTTAATTTAAGTTATGCATGGACATTTGGAGGAGCAGCAAGCACAGGAGAAACTTCAACTACATCAACAGCTAGCAGAATTTATTCAGTAGCTGGAGCTGCAACAGTAGATTTAATTGTAAGCGCTGATGGCAGGTGTCCTGTAAGCGCAACTCAATTGGGATTCACTTCGGTAATTGGTGGAGGTTCACCAGTAGCTGGTTTGAGCATTGCCGCAGCCTCAGCGCCAAGTGCTACATCAAAATCGGTTAACAATACCAGCACCAATGGTTCCTTATATTATGTAAGTTTAGATGGAGCAGCTTTTGTGGCCAAAACGGTTTTCCCTTATGATATTATTAGCTTAACCAATGGTTCACATACAGTAAGGTTAGTTGCAAGTGATTTGCTTGGAACTTGTAAAGATACAGCAACTACAACTTTTACCATTACAAGCACGCCTTGTGCTGCAGTTGCAGGAATAAACACTACTCCATCGACAACTCAAACACTAGCTACAAACAGATTTGATTTCTTTAATACTACCACAGTGAGTGGCTTTGGTTGGATTTCAGCCAATTCATGGGATTTTGGAGATGGAACAACTTCAACCAATACCCATATTTATGGTAAATCTTATGCAGCAGCTGGAACTTATACAGTTACTTTGGTAGCAACTAAGAGTCCAGGAGGTTGTACTTCTACTGCAACTCAAATTGTAACGGTAACTGCACCAGCAGCAGCAACTTTCACCACCACACCAAATACTTGTGGTAGTAAAGTAGTAGGATTTACAAGTACTTCATCTGGAGCTACTTCATACTCTTGGAATTTTGGAGATGGATCACCAGCTGATTTAACAGCAAACCCATCCCATACCTATGCCGCAGATGGTGCATATATAGTAACATTAACTATTAATGGAGCTATTGCTTCAACACCAACAACTATTTATGTTGTATCTAACCCTGTGGTTGGAGCAATTGTAAATGGTGGACCAGGCTTATGTGGTAATTCATATACCTTTAGCAATATCTCAACTGGTTTTAACTTAAGTTATGCATGGACCTTTGACGGAGCCGCGAGCACTGGAACAATCTCAACAACTTCATCTGCCACCAGAATTTATTCTGCAGCAGGTTCTGCAACTTTAGATTTGATAGTAAGTGCAGACGGACGTTGTCCAGTATCAGCAACTCAATTGGCATTCACCTCAGTAGTTGGTACAACCAGACCAATTGCAAGTGTAGGCAATGGCCCAGCTTCTGTTCCTAGTCCAACTTCAATTGCCATTACCAATTCAAGTACCAATGCAAGTTTATTTGCTATAAGTATTGATGGTGCAGCATTTGTTACCCAATTAACTTATCCTTATGATTTAACCGGCTTAACTAATGGATCGCATTCTGTTAGATTGGTAGCAGCAGACATTGGTTGGACATGTAAAGATACCGCAACAACAACCTTCACAATTACTACTACACCATGTGTGGCAGTAGCAGGATTTAATATTACTCCAACCAGTACGCAACCATTGGCAACCAATAAGTTTGATTTCTTCAATACTACCACTCACAATGGCTTTGGTTGGGTAACCTCATACTCATGGGATTTTGGGGATGGTACGACAAACGGTGTAAATACCTTTGTATATGGTAAAACATATGCTTCATCAGGTACTTATAATGTAACATTAACTGCGGTTTCGAGTACAGGTTGTACAAGTACTGCAACCAAAGTTGTCACAGTATCAGCAAGTGCAACATCATCCTTCAGCTATACCCAACCATCATGTGGTGTTTTAGTTGTACCATTTGATGGATCTGCATCCACATCAGCTTCAACTTATTCATGGAACTTTGGTGATGGTTCTCCAGCAGCAACCACTGTAAGCCCAACACATACTTATGCAGCAGCCGGAAGCTATACTGTAGTTTTAACTATCAATGGCACTACCGCATCGGCACCACAAACTGTAGTTGTGGGATCAGCCCCAACGGCAGTAACGATTACACCAACTTTAAATACTTGTGGCAATATATATACTTATACAGCAGCCTCAACAGGAGGAGTAACTTATAGCTGGAGTTTTAGTAACTTAAATGGAACAGGAGCAACAACTGGCGCAGTAGTAACTCGTACTTATAGTGCCGCAGGCACAGAGAATGTAATCTTAACAGCTTCTTCAAGTTTATGTACTGCAACAGCAACCTTGAATTCACATAGTGTATTACAAGCAAGTACACTAATTGATGCGAACCTAATAGTTACTGCATCAAATTCATGTAATGGAACAAGAACAATCAACAATACAGGAAGTGTTGGAACTGTATACGAGGTAAGTGTAGATGGTGGCGCTTATGTAGTTAAAACTACTTTCCCTTACGATGTAACAGGATTAGCAGTAGGTGCACATTCCATTAGTTTGAAAGCATCAACTGGCTTGTGTTTTGATATCGCTACCGAAGTATTCAATGTAGGCAGTGTAACAGCTGCTTTCACTTCAAGCTCAAGTTCATGCGGACCAACAGTAGCATTTACAAATACAAGCACTTCAACATATGGTACACCAACATATTCATGGAACTTTAACTCAGGAGAAAGCACCTCAACGGCCACTTCACCTAGCTACACTTTCTTAACTGCTGGAAGCAAAACAGTAACTTTAACAGCTACATTACCTAATGGTTGTGTTGGAACTTCGACCAATGCAGCAGTAGTTGCTAATCCAGGAAGTGGCGCCTTAACAGCTTCGTTTACTTCATTAATGGTGGTAAGCGGATCATGTAATACAGGCGTTCAATTTACTAGCACCTCAACAGGAGCCACTAGTTATGTTTGGAATTATGGAGATGGAACAGTATCTGTGCCATCAACCACAACAGGTATATTCCATGCTTATTCAGCAACAGGAACCTTTGTAGTAACTTTAACAGCGTACGGACAATGCGGACAAACTTCAACAGCTACTGCCAATGTTGTGGTAACAGCAACAGGTAACCCAGTGCCAGAAGTAAGCTTCTCATCTGATAATGCTACACAATGTATCACAGGAAATAGGTATGATTTCTTTAACCGCACCCAATTAAATGGAGCAGGATGGGTACCAACCTATAGCTGGAATTTTGGTGATGGCACTACTAATAATGTAAATACATTTATATATGGTAAAACCTACGCAGCAGCTGGAACATACACCGTAACCTTAACAGGAACAAGTAATTTGGGTTGTAGCAGTTCAAGTTCAATGACCATAACTGTATCTGCATTGCCATGCTCACCTATGATTTACACTCCTGAAAAGGGTAGAGGAAACCATGATGGTGGTACCATAGATAAAACAATTGGATCAATATCTACAACAGGTATCAACAAATCACCAAAAGACATTTTTGATGAAATTAGCTTGTATCCAAATCCAAACAATGGTGCATTTACATTAGGATTTAAAGATTTAAGCAGCAATTCAGTAAACATATTAATTATCGACATGTTGGGAAGAGAAGTTTATATCAACAACTTTGTGCTAAATGGCAAAAAGGAAATCGACTTAAATGTAATGAACCTTTCGGCTGGAACCTACAGTTTGGTACTTAAAGGAGACGACGATTCTTATGCGAGAAAGAATTTTGTAGTATTAGCCAAATAATACATAAAGTTTAAGTAAGTTATAATATAAAAACCCTGCAATAGAAATATTGCAGGTTTTTTTTTGGTATAATTGAAACGGCCAAAATATCTATAACTTTGCAATGTTGAGACTGAGGGATTGAAACCCGCGGTGTCTTACTATATATTTTGAAATTCATTAGTTGCTGTATCGTAACAATCTAGAATTTAATGCTAAATAAAACTTTAAACTTATAAAAGTATATTTTTTATCGCGCTAATTTTGTTAATACGAACACAAATTTGTTAACTTTACTTTTATGAATAAAGAGCAGTTTACTGAAATTACTGAATGGCAAAATATAACCTTTAAGCAGGCCACAGCGCTTTCTAAAATTGCCCATTTGGAAGAAGAATTATTGGAGTTGAAAAGTGATTTGCTTCAGGATAATTCTGAGAAAAATTTAGAATTCGCCGATTGCTTTATTCTCCTTTTTGGAGCTGCTGCATCTGCTGGATTATCCTATGAGGATATTGAAAATGCCATAGCACAAAAAATGAAAATTAATTATGCTAGAAAATGGGGAACCCCCAAATCTAATGGTGTAGTTAACCATATTTCAAATTCGGAGGGATAAGTAATAATTGGCATTTTTTTAATCGTTTTTATGATACAATCAATAAGTAAGGAGGAGTTAAAGCAATTGATGGCTGATACTAAAAGTATCCAAGTTTTGGATGTGAGAAGTGAGGAAGAGTATTTGCTAAAACATATTCCTTTTGCTATAAATATTTCTCTTCCTTCAATAGAAAATGGAGCGTTTTTGCCTGAACCAAATGCCATTCTTATTACTGCATGTGGCAGGGGTGGTGGCCGAGCTAGAAAAGCAGCAGCATATCTTCAAGAAAACTGTACTAATAAGGTTTTTACTTTGGATGGCGGCTCTCTCGGATGGCTAGATGGAGAAGAAGAATAAAACGTCACTCCCTTTTGGTTCAAACCGAAAAAGAATAGAAAATATGTTTGTGTTTTGGTTGGAGTTTATGGTTTTGCGGCTAAAATAATGAATGGACTTTTAGCACGAAACTTGATTTGAAAAACGGAGGTTTGATTAACCATCCTGCATTTATGGTAACTTTGGAGAGGAAAAAACCGTCATTGGGATAGGTGTTTTTATATGTCGTTTTTATATTTTTCTTTATATCTGATTTTAAAATCATTGCCCCATTGTCTTATTAAAAATTAACTCAATGTTAAAGCAGATTTCAGATCTATCTTTTGTAATTAAGTTTGTAACTTCAATTTTATCAGCCATTTGCCCGGCACAAGTGCCAGTATTTACTCCACCTGTTTTTTTGAAGTCAAGATATTTAAGCAAGGTGTATTCTTCACGAACCCAAAATGCAACATAAGGTTTTTTGCAAGTTCCATCACCTGTATAAAGCATAGCATTTAAAATACTTTGCAATTTCTTTTGGTAATAGTCTGCAAGAGTTTCATTTCCTTTTTTTCTATACGCAAAAATTATCTCTTTGTACAATGATGGTAAAAATGGATTAGACTTTAATAGTTCATTTGCCTTGCTTATGGCCTCATCAAATTTTTCTTGACTGTTAAGATTAAAAACTTGGTCTGCCACTTGAGTGTAAGGTTTATTATTGTCTTGTTGAGCAAAACCTAATAACAACATATAAACCTGCTCGTCGGTCAGTTCCTTGTCTCCATTAAATTTAGCAAGAAGGTCCTCGTAAAAGAAGGGAGATTTTTCATCTTTTGTTTGCTTGGCCAATTTTTTAAAGTCTGTAACTTTTGCATAATTGGTCGCTTTAGGATGTCCATTTGTTGGGGCTTTCCCGAAGCTATTTAACCTAATATTCTCCTCAGCTTTTGAAATTTTATTGTTTACATTTTCCGAGCCAATTTTGAGCTCTTCGTTTGTAGGAAAAATTTTCAATCCTCTTTCGTATAGAATTTTTGCATCAAAAATATATCCCAATTCATTTAGATATTTTCCATAGTCAACAAAATAAATGACTTTGGATGAATCAATGGAAAGTGCCTTTTCATAGTATTTCCAAGCGTCCTTATGTGCATTAAAGGTGAAACTTGCAGTTACATTCCCGTGTTTCCAATACACTTCAGCACTGTCTATATTCTGTTTCAATTCATTCTCAAACCGCTTTTGCTCCTCATCAAACAATTTGCTGTTTTTCGAATAATTGTCAACCTGCCCGCTTGCAATTTGTACAATTAATAGTAGCAGAAGAAGTCCGAAAGCCTTAATTGATACTGTCATTTTCTAGGTAGTTTTAAGGTGGATAATAACTAATTTATAAAAGATAAAAACCTTCCCCAAGCTACCCCAAAAACCTTCCTTCAAGTAGTACCTTTTATATCCGCAAACAATTTATAATTTTCATTTGGCTTTAAAAAACTATTTGGTTTGAACCGAAAAATGATAGGAAAAATGTTTGGGTTTTTTGTTGTGTTAACTTTTGGCGCTTGGTGCAGTGGCGGATTTAGAAGCACAAAACTGGCTGCTAGCACTAAACTTGAAACGAACCACAAAGCTTCATTTAACCACTGAACCCGCTTTTTTGCCAAGCGCCTGTTGCCAGTGCTTCATTTTCCCCTGTCAAATAATAACCATAATCTTTAGATGTAATTAATTTTATACCTGTTATTACTGCCCTTGGGTCAAGTTGAAGTAGGTCAGCAGTTTCATTAATCGAAGTCTCGTCAAACCAATTAGCTTGATTTATCAATGGTTTTAATTTCGCTATCAAATCTAAAGTCAAATATTTTCCTAGAAATTTCTCTATGGTATCAAGCCCTTTTCTTGTTCCTTTTTCCTCAATAAGTGAATTGTTTCCTTCAAAGAAAAAATTATTCAAGTCTACTGCAAGATTATTTGACCTGTAATAATTTGAAAACTTACTGTTTAGTCTATAAGTCTTTTTTGAGTAGTTGTAATTATAATTAAAATATAAATGATTATGTAATTGCTCTACAATAGAATCTTCAAACTTACTCCACTCATTTGATATTTCTTCAATAGCTTTTTTGGCAGTAATTTTAATATTTTCTCCTTCAAGAGATTCGTTAAAATACTTTGCTGAACAAACTGAAATAATTGCAAAAATTGCAGAAGAAAAAGATTCAGGAAATTTGTTTTTATTTGATAAATTCTGCAACTCAGAATATAATAAGCAACCAAAGAAATACTTTTTAAAATTTGTACTGTCATTCAATACCGTATTAATCTTTTCTTCTGTTAACAGTTGCTTTTCCTTTTTGGGAGGTACTGGGAATCCAAGGGATGAGAATGATATTCTCATGAAGATACCTCTATCTATAATATGTGACTTGTCAATATAGCCATACCTAAGTCCATCATAAAACTCACCTCTTTTCCTTTCAAGTAATAAGCCGAAGTCATTAAAAAGTGCACTTTGGGAAGATATTAGAAGAGGATTGTTAGAATTTCTATCCGCACTATTAACTTGATTTTGTTTGTTTGTAGCTTCAGAAACTTCTTCTATCAATTCGAGTTTTTTAATTAATGAGGAAGTTTTGTCAAGACTGAATGTGATTATTTTAACTAGTACTTCTTTTTTTTCGAGTTTTTCAGCAATTCCAGTTTCGTCATTCAAAGAGTCTTCATAAAGCAAACTAAGCGTATAGGCTGTCTGACCGCCATTAATTATTTGAGGATTTTTAATACTTAATTGAGCTTTATCTTTTTGTCCAATTCGTTGATTAAAAAAAGTTTCATCAGAGAGGATGGTGATACCATTATTAAAAAGTGCAAATTCATTTGTAGTGTTTTTTAAAACCGTTCTTCTTATTTCGCTATTAATACTTCCTTCCTTTAATGTTAAATAACTTCGAGGATTGTATTTAAGTATTGAGTTTTTGTACTTGTGCATAATTTCGCCAATCTCTTTGAGGGGAATAAAAAGTACTGTTATATCACAATTCCCTTGTGATGTTTCAACAGAGTAATTAATGTGCGCACCCGAAGACTTATTACTTAAATTAACATTAATACATAAATCACTATAATTATAAAATGAACCCGTAACGATAGGGAAGACTAAATCAGAAAAAGTTTTTCTGTGATCGTAAACTTTTGCAGGTATTCCTGAAGTCAAAAGTCTTAATTTGCTATCTGTTATACTTCTTAGATTTGCTAAAATAATTACTTCGTATCTATATCTCGCTATGTCAGGTAATTCTTTGAGTTTTCTTTGCATTCCCTGTATTTTTCCATTGTAAGGGACTCCATTTTCATGAGTTGTTTCACCTTGTAAAATTCTATCAATATCCATTTTAAGAATTTCCTCTAACGAAATCTCCTTATTTTCAAAATTATTCTCAGTTGTTCTAAATTTTGATTGAATAAATAGAATGGCTTTTGATACTCCATCAATGTAATACCCGTCGATTCCTCCATCGTGGGTGCCATCAGTTATAAATTCTTCTCTTTCCTCAAAGTCAAGAATTCCTATAGATGCTTTCAGATACAAGTGAATATATGCCCTGGCTCTAGCTTGGTTTACTCTTTCAATCTCAGAATGATGATAAAAGGGTAAACTTGTCGGAGCTTCTTTTCTAATTTGGTCTAGAATATTTGCTAATATTTTATAGTTACTCATTGTCTGTTTTTTAGCATTGGCACTTACGTTTTGGTTGCAACTGCTGTGGCCGCCTTGGTTCCACTTAATAGTCCCCCAAGCGAAGTTAAACATAGGAAATCAAAGCGCCAAATTGCCACAAAATCGGCCATTGCAATTGCACCCTGTTAACGCATGGTTGGTTGCGCAAACGCATTGTTTATTATGGTCGTATTTGATGAATCTTTCTACTCTACTTAGTGCGCAAGATTTGATGCCCAAAAACGGTGCTATGGTATTCAATTCTGTCGTTAAACTCTTTTGATTCGGTGGGAGGGTCAATTGGAATAGAATGGATGGTTTCCGCATTAAGAGTTGTTGACTCAGCACTCAGGTCATCTTCGATTAGAATGTAGTCACATTTTCTCTCAATATAGGGCAGCCACTGTGCAATTTCGTGTCGCTTCAATGTCCCAGAAGCAATATCGATGGCACCCCATTGATTTTGTGATTTAAAGAACAAAACATTTGTCTCTGGGACATAAAGAAAGTTCATTTCTGAAAGTTCATTTCGTTGCTCTTTCCAGTCGAACCGAATTTTTAGATTCAAAGTCCCAGCTGTCACAACTACTACAGAAGTCGAAATAATGTTTTCCAGATGTTCAAGATGTTCAATGCAAACTAGGTCTGCGTCGAGACTGTCAGCATGATTTGGATGATTGTTTATTTGAAATTGAATCTCAGTCATTGAACGTTTTTGGCAGTCGCTTCTCATTCCATTTAAAAGGGTTTCACTGTGTTAATCATTTAGCAGGTATATACCAACTTAGCGTTAACTACTTTATAAGAGAATAAAACCTTCCGCAATCAACCAAAACAACTTTCCTTCAAGCATTCTCTTTTATATCCGCAAACAATTTATGAATTTCATTTAGCTTTTTAAAACTATTTGGTTCAAACCGAAAAATGATAGGAAAAATGTTTGGGTTTTTGTTTAATGTTTGCAGGTACAAGTTGACGAATTTGAAGCCTCAAACCTTCTGCCAGCAATGAACTTGCTAGGAAGCACAATTCAGATAGCTATCAGAATTATTTAAAACTAAGCCGCTAATTTCTTGTTGCTGAAATTAATACCAGTGTGAATTATTTGGTTAATTTATCAGGTTATATATTCTCTAATTATCACTATTGAAATTGATTATTTTTCTAAAATCAAAACCATTATTCGGCTTTTTTATTTTTATTTTAATATTGTCTGATTGCTTAACCCAAGTAGTCCTTTTTAATATTAATTGATATTTCATTTCGCCACTAATTAAAAGGTCGTTAGGTGCTAATTCTAATTCTTTAATAATTAAAATATTTTTAAATAAATCCACTGGGTAATTTTTTAATTCTTCTTTCCGTGTAATTAAATAAGTTTTAGCGTACAGCTTGCTATTACTGTTTAGGTCCATGTCATAGGAATCCATTAGAATAATACATTTTCCGTCCGAGTAAAGTTTGAAATGTTGCCAAGACCAAGCCCCAGTCAAGGTAAAGGTCGATTCAATTGTATTAAGTCGAGTCTCAAAATTAGAATGTTCGAGATAATCAAATAGCCTTCTATTCAGGTCGTAAAATTTATTCCTATAGAAAACTCCGAATAGAATACCGATGATTATTAAAAGGGCAAGCCAAAAATAAATCATAAAATAATATGTTGTCGGAAAAGTTGTCTGGAATCCATTGGTATTTATTAAAGAAAAAACCTTCCCCAAGCTACCCAAATAATCTTCCTTCAAGCATTCTCTTTTATATCCGCAAACAATTTATGAATTTCATTTAGCTTTTTAAAACTATTTGGTTTGAACCGATAAAAGATGGAATTAATGATTGGGTTTTTGTTGGGTTAAAGTTTTGGCGCTTGGTGAAGGTGGCGATTTTCACCACAACTATTGATTCGGAGAACTAAACTTTGATTACCCACAAATGTGTCTGCGGAGCACTGAACTGCCACTTTTGCCAAACGCCTTTTATGCCTTCGTTGTTCTTTTTTGTCGTTACTCTGTTGTCCATTGTTTACTTTGTCTTGTTGCGTTGGCTTGGTATCTCTTTTACATTTTTTAGTATTGGTTTGTGTTTCGGCAAAAAATGTAAATGTGCTACCAAATGTGTTGGCTGACCTGCGAAATCCTTCTTGTCCCAGCAACCCAGTAAATTCCTTTTCTGATTTTTCTTCGATGAATTTCATTCCTTGGTTTCAATTTTTATTGTCCAAGAAATAGATTTCAATCTTTCTTGAATCATTTTTAAAGTTTCCAAAACGGCTTCTTCTTTTGGGAATTCACCATACACCAAATTTTTAAAGTCATCGTTATAAATTGTTTTTAACTCATTCCACACATTTTCCAATTCTTTAAAAATAAGAGCCTCATTAGGATGGTAATTCAGCCATTTATTATTGTTTCTAAAACTTGCAACATCATCATTGGCTACTTTTAAAAGCATTTCATCAAAAGCCTTTGAATGAAAGAATCCTAAAAACTCATTTTGTTTTAATAACTGATGTAAATCGTAGGTGTGCCTTATCTTTTTCTTTAAATCATCCATTGGATTTTCTCCATAAGAGAAACGAACCAAACTCATTATTTTCTCACAAATGGTTCTTATGGGTTCTAAAGCCCGCAATTCAAATGGGAATAGTCCGTTTTCTTTAGCAATTTCAGACTGCTTATTTTCCAGCATCATTTGACCAACAAATGAAACGATACTTTTTTTAGTGTATGGTTCGTAATATCCCAACCAAGTAGATTCCAAAATGATAACATCTCTTACTTGTCCATAATCGACTTTAAATTCTTTGTTGTAAGAGTGTGCCGTTTTTCGGTTCATTCCCATTTTATGGGTAATACCTTCAATGGTTACTTCGGGCAATACGGTTTCTACAACTGTACTTATTGCTTTTAATTTTGATTTTAACTTGCTGTCTGTTTCTCCTTCTCGCCTTAATACTACCAAGTCAATATCTTCCGAAAATCGTTCAATCATATTGTAACACTTGGATAGTGCTGTTCCGCCCTTAAACACGGTGTCTTTGCCAATATCATTATTGAAAATAGTAAACAAAGCATAGGTAATCCAATAGTCTTTTTCTACATAGATAGCAGGGATTTTCATTTGGTCAGCCGTAAACTGAACAGCTTGTCTGAATAAGGTTTTATTCTCGTGTAGGTTCATACAATATTCCATTTTTCGGTGTTGGAAATTGCTTTCGATGCACTTGTTAGTTCATACTTAGTAATTGGGTTCAATGATTTAAAAAGTGGTTCAGCTGTTTTGCCCTGTTGTAATTGTTCTAATAACGCACCTAGTAAAGCCCTTGTAGCAGGTGGATATTTTAATGCCAAGCGGACCAAGGTATTTGTGTCTTTGTCTGTAAAGTTTTTTATTATGGCTAAGAACCGTTTGCAGGATTCTTCTATACGGGCATCAGGTATTTTTTTGATGTATCGGATGGCATCCAATAGCTGCAACAAAGGAATATTCTCTTTGGTGATGGTGTTTTTTTGCTTTATAAAAGCAATAGTATAGCGTTCTCTTTTAAAATTGGAGCGAATTTGATTTTTCCCGATTTGTATGGTATTGCTTACCTGTGTGGTTAAGCCCAACTGATTGTAAATACTATAACCCGTGAGATAGCCTGTTATTTTTCCGTTTTCTTCCAATAAGTCTTTTACTACTTGTGCCTGATTGGGTTGAAGATTGCCAAAAGGGGTATTTTCGGGTTTGTAGTATTTGCCTTTGGATAGTTTGGCAATTTTACCTGAAGCTACCATACGGTTCAGGGCTTTTATCACCGCTTCTTTTTGGTTCACCTCTGTAGTAAAATCGGCATAGGTGAATACATAACCTTTGGGTAGCCTGTCTATGGTAAATGCTATGTATTCAGATATTTTCATTCTTTTAATTGTAGTACAAAGGTAGTTGATTTGTCCAGTTTATTAGCAAAAAAACTGGACATTTTGAAATTTGATTGGGTGGTGGCAACTTCGCAACGCAGTTGCGAAGTTACCACCACTGAACTTTCTCGATTTTTCTTCATAATACTATACTGCAATTTCGTATGTAATTTCTTCGCCAATCCCCATCATCATATTGTAATGACCAATATTTTCTGTGTGGCTAAATATATTTTTAAACACTTCCAAGAATTTAGTAATAGTTTCGTCAGGAGCTTCAATAAATAAATCCTCAGGCAAGGTATGAGAACCATCATTTGCCCAACTTAACAAAGACCTGCAAATTTCTCTTTCTTCTTGAGTTGAAAACTTACTTATTAAAACATCATCTCGTTTGCTTCCTAAAATGCTGAAATAGTTTTCAAGAATTCGTCTTAGTGTGTTTTTATAATTAGGCATAACTCTTAATATAAGAAAAAACCTTCCCCAATCAACCCAAATAACCTTCCTTCAAGCATTCTCTTTTATATCCGCAAACAATTTATGAATTTCATTTAGCTTTTTAAAACTATTTGGTTCAAACCGAAAAAATTGAATGATTGCTTGAGTATTTTGTATGAGTTTTCTGTTGTAGTAAATGCTCTTACCATCTTTTTATATGGACACAAAATTAATAAGGAGCGAAGAATAAAACTTCGCTCCTTTTGGTTCAAACCGAATTGCTTTTTTTAAGCTATAATAACATGGCAATTTTTGCTTGCTTTTACCTTAAAATATATCCCAAGGTAATTCCAAAATTTCTTCCCATTCTTGGTATATACCCAATATCTAAATGCTCGTGGTAATTTATATTAAAAAGGTTTTCTACCGACAAGGCCAATTGAAATGTGTTTTTGTTTTTGGTGAAAGATTTAGAGGCTCTGATATTTACCAAATTAAAGCTTCCTGTTTTGCGTTCGCCAAAATCTGTGTTGATCCTATTTTGCGCTGCAGAATAGTTTTGCTCTAGTTGAAATTGGGTTTGCCAAACAGAAATTCTCAATGCTCCTTGGTATTTAAAAGGTGCCACCAATGGCAATGGAGTTCCCGCATTGGTTTGTGCGTATAAGTACTTAAAATTTGCTCTGTACTGAATCCAATTGGTAAATCTATACCCGAGGGTTGTTTCGGCTCCCATGGTATTGGCATAGCTAATGTTTTGGTAGCTTTTTGCTCCTCTTGCTCCAATTGTCATTGGGTAATAATCGGCTAAAACATAGGTATAAATATAATCCTTATTGTGGTGGAAAAATGGATGAAAGCTCCAATTGAGTTTCTTATAATCTTGTTTTACTATCCATTCTACTTGCCAACTTTTTTCTGTTTTTAAATCCGGATTTCCAATATAATCATAGCCATCCATGGGATTAAACAAGTAGAATCCATAGCGTTCGTTGCTGCTTGGTAACCTTTCTGCATAACCTAAAACAAGGCTTTGGTTCAAACCGAAAGAATGAGAATAGCAATGAACCCAAGAAAGACTTTTAGTATAATTTTGTTTCACCTCACTAATATCATAACCCATTCCAGATACTTGGTCTGAACCAATTCCTTCTCGTGCTTTTTGTGAGAAATAATCTAAGCGTGCATTCCATTTCATGTAATAGTTTGCTCTGATGTCTAATTGATATTGCGCCGCAAAACCTAGGTTTTTAATATAACTAATGGGCAAGGTTTGCATATACATTTTTGGGTCGCCATTGCTGGGATACATGGTCATATCTGCTTGCAAACGATTTTCGTGACCATCTAATCTAGTAAGGAAATTATGCTTTTTTATCTTAAAAGAAAGTTCGTTATAAAAGCCTTTTGTCTCGCTCCAACTGGGCATGTCCATGTGCATTGGGATATTTTCTCTCTGCGTATCGTCCATGCTATGGTAGATAGAATTGTAATACACTTTGGTTTCTGAACCCAAATTTTTCTTAGCATTTTTATAATTATGGGTAAGAGAAAAAATGGAAGCATTTGCTTTGCCCACATCCATAGGTAGGGCAGGGTAGCCCATATTTTTTCCCCAATCGCCTAGGTAATTAAATCGTATTTGGTTATTAGAATCCAAAACATGTTGGTAGGCAACAGATACATTCAATTTCTCGTATGCGCTGTATTTTATAATACTGTCGGGAGAAGAATAATTATTAGCTTTTCTATAAGTACCGCTAATTCGCAGGCCGTTATTAGGACCAGCTTTTTCAAAGGCAAAACTGGTAGAAACAGCTTGGTTATTGCTTTGGTAAGATTGTATAACCTGAGTTAGGTATTGTGTATGACAAAGAGTTTGCGGTGCTTTAAACTTTAGGTTGATATTTCCACCAATGCTACTGCCAACAAAATTGCCTTGAGCACCTTGGGCGGCGCTTATTCCCTGCAAATTTATTGGCTCCACATATACCGAAACGGGATCCATTTTATCTGTGCATGCTCCATAAATGCGCATGCCATCAATGCTCAAATTAATCTGGTTGGCGCTATAATTTCTAAGAGTTGGTTCCATTCCAAATGGACCTCTTCTGATTAAATTAACGCCTTCCATTCTGCTCAAAATCTCTTCTGTACTGGCCAGTTTAGAGCTTTGGTAAAAATTAAATTGCCTGTCGTTTTGAGCCGATTGTATGGTTACCTCGTTTAAAAGTTTTGGTGAAAGAGTATCTGATTGGGCATAAAGTAAGTTTATTGACAGCATGGCTGTCAATAAACTTAATACAATAAGCTTCCTCAAAACCTAGAGCGTAATTTCAAATTTGATATCGTCTTTTAGCAATACCCCATTTTTAGATAGCTTTAGATCTATTTGCCATAAGCCATCCATGGTAAAATTCAATTTTCCAACATAATGTCCGTTTGCTACATGGGTAGGATTTACATTATTAGGAGAACCATGACCCATGCTTGGCATAGTTGGTGTCATTTCAATTGTATAGTCTGTAATGGCAGGAAAATCAGTAGTGCTGGCCATTTTATGAATGGTAAATTCGGCATCATTTAAACCTACTTTTGCAACTGTTGGCAATACAAAAGATACAAAGACTTTAGCGCTATCATCTAAGGCAATAACACTAGAAACTAATCTTTTAGGTGTGGCAGCAACAACAGGAACTTCTATTTCGCCCTCGCCTTCCATATCAATTTTATGGTTGTGGTAAGCAATGCTTAATTTCCATTTAGCCATATCAGAACCAGGCATAATAAATACCAAGCTAGTGGAATATAATTTAGTTGTAGCATCGATGTCTTCATTTACCTCAATAGGACAAGAATGTTTCATCATACCCATGTCCATTTCTGCACCTAAAGTAAAATGTCCATCTACCAATCTACTGCCATCAGCTGAGTCGTACATGGCGGCATAAATGGTATTATAACCTACAAATAAGTTTTGTTTGGCATAAATATAAGCTTTTGCCTTAGCGCCTATAATATAGGTTTCGCCAATTTTCACCATTCCATCTGGAGTAACAGGAGTGGTAGGAGTATTGTTATTTGGCGTGGTAGTTTCGTCAGTGTCTTTTTTGCACGAAGGTGCAGATAACAGCACAATAGCGGCTGCTATGATAAAATATAATTTTTTCATTGTTGATTTTTAAGTGATTAAATAAATTAGCCTATAGGCTTTAATAAAATTTCTAAGAAAAGAAATTCCAACAAGGTGGCTTGTTGATGGAAGCTAAGTATTGAGAATCTTGCTGCTTACTTAAAAATGCTTGAAAGTTAAATTGCTTGCTAGGAATGCAAATGTCTTTATCAGAAATGCTTAAAAAATATTCCCAATTGGTATCTTTTTTTTGCACAGGTATTTTTTGTTCGGGAGTATTTGTTGTCTCAGAATTGGTATCTACTTTCTTAATCTGATCATTTAAATAACAACAACCTTTACAATCTTCACGTTCTTTATTGTCTTTGTTAATACACAGATTTTCTGCCACATATTTTTGGTTCAACTCAAACCAAATATACATTGCTGATTTGCTCAATACAGGCAAAAGCATTAGGAAAAGCAAGGTATATGTGACTAAAGATTTCACGATACGAATTTAATTAAACAATTCTTAAATAATGCCTAATTTTTATCATGATTTTCAATTTTTTGAAGAAAGAATCTCTCATATTATTTTTCAGTTTTCGGTTCAAACCTAAAACAGTGTATTTTGAGAAACATAGTAATTTACTCAATAATCTTTTTTGTTAAACAACTTTGCAGCAAAAACTAGAGGAATAACTGCCCAGAGAAATAAGGTGGCATAAATAATTAGTGAACCCAATCCAGAGCCAATAAATTTCTCCATAATTGCGCCTGTTAATCCCATTAGTGCCGAAATATCCATTTTAAAAATGAATAAGATTCTGCACAAATCAATTGGGTTGAATAAACTTAAAAGGATGCCATATTTTTCTATTGGGTAATCGCTCATCAATTGAATGATTAGCAATATTAACCCGTCGTAAATTGCCAAAAAGTAAATGCCTAAAAAAATGGTTATTCCAATTCCTCTTACTTTTTCGTTGATTTTGTATGCTATTAAACTTGAAATAGAAGAAAAAATAAAGGTTAAGAAAACAAGGTTCAAAATTATTGGGAAAAGATAAGTTCCATCAGAAAAGAGAATCAAACTTAAGGCAATGGGTATGGTTTGAACCAAAAGTAATACCAAGGTATTTGAAATATACTGACTGTAAAATATTACTTTTCTTTTAATGGGTTGTGTAAGTAGCAATCTAATAAAATCATTGCTTTGGTAGATTTGACTTACAGAATAAATCATTACCACAAGTGGCACTAAAATTAAAAGCACATTGTGGATGCCAATGATGGCTTTGTCCATATCGTTGCTTAGAAAAAACAAGCCAGAACAAAGTATAAAGAGGATAAAACCATAAGATACCATAAACCTGCTTTTAAGAATACTTAAACTCAGGTATTTTGTAATTTTCATCATTTCTTCAATTCCCTTTCCAACATAATTTCTGCAATGGTTTTTCCAAGTTTTTGATGTCCGCTTTTTTCTTTAAGACTTTTAATATGTTCAAAAAATAGGAGGGAGCCTTCTTGTAAGAATAAGGCATGAGAGGCTATTTCGTCTAAATCGTTTAAGATATGAGAAGTAATTAAGATTAATTTTTTTGTGCTCTCTTTGATAATTTTTTCTTTTAATATTTCAGAAGCAATGGGGTCTAAACCTGCTGTAGGTTCGTCTAAAATTAGAATATCTGGATTGAACAAAAATGCCAATGCGGCACTCACTTTTTGTATGGTTCCTCCACTTAATTGACCCAAATTTTGATGTGCAATTTTTTGCAATTGAAATTTTTCATAAAGTTCTTCATCCCTTTTATCAATTGTTCTAATTTTCTTCATCATATCAAATAGTTGGGCTATATTCATGTTCTCTGGATACCTTCCCATTTGAGCCATATAGCCAATATTGTTTCTGTATTCTGGTCCAGCTTTTACAGAAACACCTTCCACCAAAATATCTCCTTTTTGAAATTGGGTCAAACCTAAAATGCTTTTTATAAGTGTGGTTTTACCAGTGCCGTTCTGACCAATTAAACCAGCAACCATGCCGCGTTCAAGTTCCACATTTATGTTTTTTAAAACTTGATGTTTGCCGTAGTTCTTATGTAAATCCTTAATTTGAATCATGAAATTGGGTTCATCATTGGGTTATTGTCAATTAAATTTTCTGGGGTAAGAGAAGGCAAAACTTTTTCTAATAAGTTTAATAAATCAGATAAAAAACTTTGCAACAAAACAATGGTAGTTGGATATTCTTCTATAATCTTAGTGAGTAAATTCATTGGTCTATAACCTTGGTCGCCAATTCCATCTTTTTCTAAATCGTAGCCAGTATATTTATCCCAATAATTGTAATTAAAACTATTGAGTACCATAAATCCATTGGTGGCATAATCAAAAGTATTTGCTCTAAAATTATTCAATCGAATTAAATTATCATCGCAATTAGATTGCATTCTTAAAGCATAACCATTATTGTTAAAATTGTTTTTTATCAACTCAGATCTACTACAACCATCCATGTAAATGGCCACTGTATTTTTGGTAAATTCATTGTTTAATACTTTGCTATCTCGAATGTCTTTTAACAATAATCCATAGGCCGAACTTCCCCAATTGTGAATGAATTTATTTTTAGCCATAGTAACATGGTGGCTATACATAACAGCCACTCCAGCACCGTTATTAATAAAGCTATTCATGTAATACACATCCGAATCTGAAAACATAAAATGCAAGCCATACCTCAAATTTTCTTCACTGGTATTATTGGCAATTAGTACTTGCCTAGAAAATTCAAAATAGAGTCCATCTCTATGCTTTTTAATATGGTTGTTTAGAATTAAATTATGACTAGAATTCCAAAGGTGAATTCCATTGCCCACTTTATTTTGAACTCGGGCTGGACCAATTATTGTATTTTTTTCAATTCTGTTGTAATGAGAATTGTGTAGGAAAATTCCAAAATAATTGCCTTCTAGTTTGTTGTTTATAAATTTCCCAAAATCGCTATTCATCAATTGAATGGCAGCAAAATCATTTAAATCAGAATAGCCAGAATTGATGATTCTAAACCCAATAATGGTCACATAATTTGCACTTACAGTAAACACCTCTCCTTTAAATTTCCCATCAATACATGGGTAGTTAATTCCAATTAATGTAATAGGTTTTTCAAGCAAAATATTTCCTTCTGCATAGGTTCCGGTTTGAACCAATAAAGTATCGTAATCCTTTGCTATTAGCAATGCTGCATGAATTGGGTTTATCCCGTTCTTTGGAAATACCCTAATTTGATTTGCCTTTAAAGAAAAGAGCGAATAACAGATTAGGAAAAAGAAAAGTGATAGTTTTTTATTCATTTATTAATTGCTCAAATGTTCCTTGATGGGTTTCATTAGGGAAATTATTTTGTGCGTTTTGTTGGTTCAAAAAGAATGCTATACCACTGCCCATTGGACTTTTTATAGATTCTCCTCCAATAAAAAAGGATTGTTTAGATGGGATAACCTCGCCTGGTTTATCAAATAAAACCACATAGGTTTCTTTTATTTCTGGGATGTTTTCTAACACATAATTTTTGTAACAATGGTAATCGTCAAAATTCATGGTTCTTCCTTTTGGAGTTTCAATGATTAACCCGAATTTATTATCCATTATTTTCATTTTACAATAAGTACAATCGTCGGTACCAAAGTTTATTTGAGGAATTGAAGAATTGCAAGAACTAATTATTCCTATCAGAAATGTTAAAATAAGTAGCTTGTTGGCTTTTATTTTTTTTTGTTTGAACCAAGTAAAACCTAAAGCAATAAATGCAATAATACCTACTAAAATGATTATCCATCCACCATAGGAAGGCATGGATAAAGCTTTGAAGTTTAATAAATCTTTATAGCCAATTACTGGAGGTTGATAAGCCATTCCAGGAACTTGGATAGGAGCAGTTGGGTCTAGGTTGTGGCCATAATCGTAACCCCAGCGGTAAAAATCTGCCAAGGCAATTATGCCACCTAAAGCCGAAGTTGCACAAAATATTTTTAGCCATTTCACAGTACCATTAATGGCAACAAATAGACCGTAAATAACAAAAGCAATAATGATATATTTTAAGAAAGTAAATTCTGGGAACATTTCTACTTTGATATGTTTCATTCCTATGTAATGGTTCAAGCCATTAATAATATCTACATCACCTTTTAAATCGTTGTGCCAAATTTGAACTGAAAGTCCTTCAGGGTATTGGGGCGCCCATAGAAAGATTTCCCATAGTGGAAGGAAAAGAGAAGTTAGTACTAATACACTGCTAATTCCCAATAATATTCTAAAAACTTTATTGAATTTCATAATTTAGTGATAAAGCCAAACAGCCTGTAAATGCAGGCTGTTTGGTTGTTTTATTTTTATTTTTCATCTGCTGTTTCTCCAGTAGAGAAACTTAAAGGAACTGTAGATCCAGCTGGCGAAATTCTAATATATCCTTGCATTTCTTGATGCAATGCCGAGCAGAAATCGGTACAATATATTGGGAATACACCAACTCTATCTGGAACCCATTTAAGAGTTGAAGTTTCGCCTGGCATTATTAATAATTCTGCATTGTTAGCACCTTTCACAGCAAATCCATGTGGCACATCCCAATCTTGTTCTAGGTTGGTTACATGAAAATAAACCACATCGCCTATTCTTACGCCTTCAATATTATCTGGTGTAAAGTGCGAACGGATTGCGGTTATATAAACATGTATTTCATTTCCTTTTCTTACTACTTTTGCTTCACCTTCTCCTTTGGCTACATAGGGGTGATTGTTGTTTTCTATTTTAAAGAACTTCACACTGTTTTTGGTAATTAACTCCGCTGGAATTGCTTCTGCATAATGTGGTTCACCTATAGTTGGAAAATCTAAAAGCAATTTCATTTTATCACCTTCAATGCTGTACAATTGTGCCGACTGACATAATTCTGGTCCAGTAGGTAAATATCTGTCCTTGGTAATTTTATTATAAGCAATCATGTATTTCCCCCAAGGCTTAGTAGTTGGTCCGCCAGGTATGCTTAAATGGCCAACAGAATAGTAGGTAGGAACGCGGTCTACAACTTCTAAGTTTTCAATATTCCATTTTACCACTTCAGAAGAAACAAACATAGAAGTATATGCAAAACCTTTTCCGTCAAATTCGGTATGCAAAGGACCAAGGCCTGGTTTCTTAACTTCACCGTGTAATACAGCATCGTATTTTAAAACTGGAATTCCATCAAATTCACCTTCATAAGTTTTGTTTTCAATTGCTTTAATCATTTTGTCAAACGAGAAAACAGGAATAACAGCAGCCAATTTACCTGAGCCAATGATATAAGAACCTGTTGGGTCAACATCACAACCATGTGGAGATTTAGGGCAAGGCATAAAGTAAACTAATCCAGGGTTGGCTTTTGGGTCAATCATTCTTGCTTCTGTTAATATTTCACTTTTTGCCGAATGAACTTCATCACTGTAAGTATTGTGAGCATATTTAACTTTTTTGGTAATGAATTTTCCAGCTTTAATTAACTCTTCACATTTCTTCCAATTCACCGCCATGATAAAATCCTTATCTTTTTGAGAAGCATTAACCTCTAAAAGTGTATTGGCTTGTTCGCTATTATAACAAGAGAAAAACACCCAATCGCCAGATTTTAATTTACCTGCACGAGCTAAATCAAAATTAAATCCAGGTACCATTACTTGGAAGCCTAATCCCATATTTCCACTTGTTGGGTCAACCGAAATAAAACTTACGGTGCCTTTAAAATTTTGCTTGTAAGTACTTATAGCAACATCTGGATTTGAATTATCATCGTCCATAGGATAACTAAACCGTGTTCCAGCAACAACATACTCCGAATTTTGTGTGATAAATGGTGAAGAGTGATTGCCACTGCTATTGGGTATTTCTATAATATCAACTGTACGAAATGTTTTCATATCAATACGTGCAATCCGCGGAGTATTGTTACCATTTATAAATGCCCAACGGCCATCGTGCGCACCTGCGGTAACTGATAAAGCAGGATGGTGAGCATCATCCCAAGGAACAAAACCGTGAGACGTATTCAACATAGGTTTGGTTTCTTCATTGTATCCCCAACCTGTTTGTGGGTCTTGAGAAAAAACAGGAATTACTTTAAACAGTCTGCCAGATGGAATTCCATAAATGGCAACCTGACCACTAAAACCGCCTGAAACAATATTATAAAATTCATCGTATTTGCCAGGTTCCACATAAACCTTTTCTGCAGCATCTTTGCCAGAGCCAGATTTAGTTCCTTTGTTTTTGCAACTTGTTCCCAATAATGCTACCATTACAATTGCCATGGTAAGTACTGGATTAATTTTTGTTTTCATATATTTTGTTATTTGGGTTCTAATTATTTTTCACCATCGTTACTTCTCATAAACTCAAGGATGTTTCTAGCATCGTCGTCGCTTAAATTTTGATTGGGCATGCGCACCAAACATTCCTCCAACATGGCCATAGCATTTGCATCTTTGTTTAGCATTTCTTCCACATTGGTTGAGAAATTCATAATCCATTCTGGTTTCCTTCTGCTGGTAACACCTTTCCAACCTGGGCCTACCAATTTTACATCAGTTAACCTATGGCACGAGCCACATTTAACATCATAAATACCTTTACCTGCTGTAACCATGTTTTGATCCAAAGGATTTGTTAATTCAACCGAAGTAAATTTGCCAACACCTTTTGCATCGTCTTCCGCCTTGTTTTCAGTTGTGGTTGTTGCTGTGTTTGAAGTTGCATCTGAATTTTGATTGTTGTCTCCGCAGGCCACCAGTGCACAAAATGCAATACAAGTAGCGCTAATTAGGATTATTCTTTTCATACTTTTATTGTGTTTATTTTCGGATGTAAAGGTCCGAAATATGAATATTGGGTTTCCATGACTTGCATCAGTGATGCCTATGATAAATGTCATAAAAAAGGATATATTTATCCTTTTTTATGACTTACTTAAATTTTTTGGTTTACCCGATAATAGAAAGGTACCTCGTTAACGACTCCAATTCAATTTGGGCAAGGAGTTTTAAGAAATTTAGTTTTTCTTGGTGGTTTAACTTTTTATTTTATTCCTTCCCCCAATTCGCCATTTCTTCTTCCGACCATAATTCTGGGAAATAAATTCGGCGTTGAAATTCTGGGTGTAAGTATTTTTCCCAAGAGCTGCCACCGGTTGCGGTTTTGGTTTCGCCCTTTGCTTTTAGGTAGGTTCTGGCGGTCTCTAAATGTACCATTGGCCATTCAATATTGTATTTTACATCAAATGCCCGCAAGCTTTTTAGTAGTTCTTCTTTTAAGTTGGGTTCGGTTTGAACCAAATGGTTTTGGTATTTCTGACGAAGATTATTCACCTTCATTTTTTCTGCTAAAGCAATAAAGGAATCCAAATATTTTTTCTCAAAATCACTTAAAGTTTTGGTCTTGGTATCGGCTTCCCTGTTGTAACCAGCTTCTTGCCAATAAACAAAAGAGAATTTCTCTTTAAGTGTACTATCTTCTTTTAAGTTCTTTCTAAAATGAGGATGAATCAACAAATCAATATCGGTGCACATTAATTCTATAAACCTAAATTGTGCAGATTGAAATCCACTTGCTGGCGATAGACTTAACCTAAATTGATTGTAGTCTTCATAGCTCATGCCTTTGTTCATGATGCTAAATGAGCTAATAAGTAAATCGGTATACCGAATCATTCTATTGATTTTTTCGGTAAACAATTCAGTGCTTAAATCGTCGTTGCAGAGTTGCTCCAATTCGTGTTTAATTAATCCTAAAACCAATTCTGTTATTTGATGGTAAACTATAAATATGGTTTCATCTTTAAAATTTGTTCTTGGGTTTTGTAAGGATAATAAAGTATCTACTTGCACGTATTCCCAATAGTTAATTGCTCTATTGTGTTGCAATCCCTTTAGGTAATTTTCTGGATCTTGTCCTGATGCTTGTAATTTAGTTTTTAGTTGATTTAATAAGTTTTCCATTTTATGCTATAGGTAGTGAGTTTGTGTTGTGAAATAGTTTTGCCATAAATACTTTGGCTATGTTTGATCCAAAAGCTTTTGCTTGTTGGGTGTTTGAGCCAGCAAATTGTTCGTCTAAGTTTTCATTGAATAGGTTCAACCACCTTTCAAAATGAAGTTCTTGAATGGGTAAATCTGCATGTTTTGGGAAAGGTCTGCCGTTATAAACTGGTTGGTGAAATAATAAGCTTTCCCAAAAGTTTACCATTTTTTCTAAGTGTGGAGCCCAATTTTCTCCAATTACTTGATGGAAAATTGGTCCTAATTTTTCGTCTATTTTTACCTTATCGTAAAAGGTATTCACCATTTTCTCAATGTCGTTTCTATTTTCTATATCCCTCTTCATTTTATTTTCTTTTGAACAAAGATTCAGATAGCTTGTCGCTCAAATCCTCAATAGTAGTGTCGGCCAACATTTTCTTTATGTTGTTCCTAATGGTTTTAAAATTTGTATGCAATGGACAAGGATTTTTCTCTGAGCATTCCTTTAATCCTAAACCACATGCAGTAAATAAAGATTCTCCATCAATGGCTTTTACAACTTCTATTAATTTAATTTTTTCTTTGCTGGGGTCAATAAAAAAACCACCTCCTGGCCCCTTAATTGACCCAACAATTTGGGCTTTAGTTAAGGTTTGAAGTATTTTGGCAATATATTGTTCTGGTACCTCAGCCAATTTAGAAATTTCCTTCACATTGGTTTTATTACCTTCTTTCGAATGCTGGCAGATAATTATTACAGACCGAATTGCGTACTCGCAAGTTTTTGAAAACATAATTTATTTTTCTATGCCGCAAAATAAGTAAAGTAAAGGAGGAATAAATTCAGACTTGATTATCTTTTTTGATGATTTTTATCATTTTCGGATAAAATTGTCCGAAATATATTTGTCGCATAAATTTTACCATTATGAAGAAAATTATTCTATCAGTTATTGCCTTAGGAGGCTTGTTTTATTTTAGTTCATGTGGCTCAAATACTGAAGCTACCAATGATAATTATTCAGAAACTAGTGTTGGTGCAGGCCAATCTGCTGTTGCTGATAACGAATCTGCAAACGATATTGTTAAAGTTGCGGTTGGTTCAAAAGATCATTCAACTCTTGTTGCTGCCGTTAAAGCTGCCGATTATGTTGATGTATTAGCTAATGCTGGTCCGTTTACAGTTTTTGCTCCGGTAAATGCTGCATTTGATGCCTTACCAGAAGGCACAGTGGATGGTTTATTAAAGCCCGAAAAGAAAGCAGATTTAAGAAATGTTTTGGAATACCATGTTGCGGTTGCGGTTTACCAACCTGAACGTTTTAAAGATGGTCAGAAAATTGAAATGGTAAATGGAGGTATTGCAACCATTACAATTAAAGATGGTAAAACATTTATCAACGATGCCGAAATTCTTGGAAATGTAAAGGCTTCCAATGGTATCGTTTATGTTATAAATAAAGTACTTTTACCTCAATAATAGTTTCCTTTTACTTGTATTTTTCTAAACAAAAAAGACCGCAATTGCGGTCTTTTTTGTTTTTAATAAGTTGAATAAGTTTTATCCGTTAATGTCCTTAAAAATGCAACCAATTGCATTTTCTCAAGTGGAGTTAGGTTTAGATTTTTTGTGCCGTTGGTTTTTGTCATTAAAGGGTCAACATGCACTTCATCTTTTACTCCCGAGTTGTAAAACTCAACCACTTCTTCCAAAGTTTTTAACCTGCCATCGTGCATATAAGGTGCAGTTTGTTCAATATTACGTAAAGTTGGCGTATAGAATTTTCCTAAATCTTCCTCTTTATTGGTAACCATAGTTCTTCCCTGGTCGTAGCCAATATAAGTATCTCCCAAGCCATTGTTGTGGTATTCTTGATCCGAGAATAAAGGCTCGCCATGACAATGAAAACAATCTCCTTTTTCGGAAAAGAAAATAACATATCCTTCGTACTCATTGTTATCCAGTAATACTTCCTTTCTTCTGTATTGATCGAACTTAGAGTTGGAACTAATTTTAGTTCTAAGGTATTGCCCTATGGAATAAGCAATATCTCTTTTCAATTCTGTATAACTCAATTGGTTCAAATCTATTACACCAAATGCTTTGTTAAACAAACTTGGGTAAATAGGGTGGGCCTTTAATTTTTGAACCAAACCATCGTAGTTTGCATTAAAGAATTCTGGAGCAAAATCTCCCATGGCAAGAGTGTCTAAACAACCTTGAGAGCCATCCCAATTGTATGCTTTTTTAAATGCCAAATTAATATGCGGCGGCACACTGTAATGAAAGCCATTCCACGAATGATACATAGGAGAGGAGAAGGATAAAGCCGGCTGATGACAACTAATGCAAGCCCTTCCATTGGTAGATAAAATGCTATCACCGTACAACATTTTACCCAATAGAATTCCTTCTTCTGTTAAAGGATTATCTGCATATAATACTGGCTGAGGAAACCCTTTTGGAATTGTTAATGAATAAGGTGTTGGGTAAGTTTTTTCAGTTTGCTGGGTTTCATTTTTTTTGCAACTAGCTGCTAATAAAACCATCAATCCAAGTAGGATTGTTTTATTCTTTAATGCTAAATACATCGCTTCCATTGTTTTTAAGTAAAGTCATTAATGTTGGAATTGCCATGGTATAATTTCCATCTGTATTGAAATTATAGGTGTATGGATTTTTAAACCATTCATTGAGATTCATGTTAAGGTTTATAGTACTGTTTTCATTTTCATTTACGGTAAATGAAAATGAGATTTTCTGGTGGTGAATCAACATATCGTTGGTGCCAATATGCATGGTAAACCCTTTTTTTAGATTGGCAGTATCTAAGTAATATCCTTCAAACTTTAAAAAGTGGTAACCACCACCAATTACGTCTGGCCAGGCCATATTAATATTGCCTTCGGTTGATTCTAGTGAATTAGAAATATTTTGCTCGGGTGCTAAGCCAATCAAAAATTCTATTCCAGTATACGTACCAGCTGGAAAACCGTTAAATTTTATTTCGTGTGTTTCTTGTCTTGCATCCCCATAAACAATGCCTTCTAATTTTGTTTTGCTTCCATCTAATTTGGTTAATTCAAAACCCGACAAATAATATTGGCAGCGAGTAACGGAGTAATTTGAACCCGATTGGTTAACATACATTATAGTATCCATTGTGAGGGGAACTCCATCAATTGAATGCGTCCAATTTATCTTTAAATTAGTATTTGGTGCTTGGTAAATTGGAGTGATATCTTTTTTGCAGGAGCCCAAGAATTGGCCGATTACAAATAGACCAATTAGCTTAAAAATTAATTGCTTTTTCATCGTGATTCAAAGTTATCACAAGCATATTGGTTCAAAACTGACCACCGTCAATAACCATCTTAAATTATTCTTTAAAATTTGCAGGAATTAATATGAAAGTAGATCAATCGATTCTAATTAGGATCAAACAATTGAAAAAGGAGAAAGATGTTGTAATTCTTTCTCATTACTACATGCCAAAAGAATTACAATGGGAAGAGAGTACGGGAGGGTTTGTTGATTTTGTTGGTGATTCATTAGGCTTGAGTGTACATGCTTCGCAAACACAGGCTCGCAATATTCTTTTTTGTGGTGTACAATTTATGGCAGAAACTGCCTTATTAGTAAATCCAACAAAGAAGGTTTTTATGCCCGATCCAACAGCAGGTTGTTCATTGGCTTCTTCCATATCTGGAGAAGATGTGCGCAATTTACGAGAGCAATATCCTGGTGTTCCAATTATGGGTTATATCAATACCTATGCAGAAACTAAAGCCGAATTAGACATTTGTTGTACCTCTAGAAATGCAATTAAAATAGCTGCTTCCTTGCCTGGTTCAAGAATCATTTTTGTGCCAGATATGTATATGGGACAAAACCTACAAGTTCAGGTGGAAAAGGAATTAGGCAAGCATTTAATTTTATGGAATGGAAGCTGCGAAGTGCATGAACAATTTAGAGCTTTCTTGCCACAAATAAAAAATCAGGAAGATGTCGAAATGCTTTTTCATTGGGAGGTTCCGGGAGAAGTAACCAATGTGATGCAGAAAGGTAAAAAAGGAATAGTGGGTAGTACTGGAGACATTTTAAAATACGTAAGTGAAAGCAGTTCCAATAAATTTTATTTAGCATCCGAATGCGATTTAGGTGTTGCCTTGCAAAAGGAAAATGCCGATAAAGAATTTATTACTCCTTGTTTAAAATGTTTGCATATGAAGTTAAATTCATTGGAAGGATTATTAAATGCTTTAGAAGCTATTGGTTCAGACCAAGAAGAAAAATATGGTGTTTATTTAGATGCAGAATTGATTGAAAAAGCAAGTATTCCTGTAAAAAGGATGTTGGCCATTTCTTAATATACTTAATGAACAATAAGAAAGTTATTTGCATTGGAAATGGTTTAGCTGCCATTTTTTTTGCATTGCTATTAGACGAATCTATTGATTTGGTTTGGGTGATGGAAAATTCCCCTGAGCAAAGCAATAGCTATTTAGCAAAAGGTGGAATTGCTGTTTCCTTAACACCAGAAGATCAAGAGAAGCATATTCAAGATACACTTACAGCAGCTTGTGGTTTGGCTGATCCAATAGTGGTTAGGTCTATAATAAAAAATGGACCTAATTTATTAGCTAAGCTAAAATCCTATGGTTTGTTATTTGATGAAACCAAGAGCAAAGAAGGAGGACATTCCACTTCCCGCATCGAACATATTTCGGATCAAACCGGAAAATTTATAGTGAGCCATTTGTGGCAACTAGCCAAGAAAAGAAAGAATACCCAATTCTTAAACCATACTGTTTTATTAGATATATTAGTCGACAACCACATAAGTAAGGGTGTTGAATTAGTGGATAAACAAACGGGCGAAATTAGCATTGAGGAATCGGAATGTATTGTTTTAGCAACGGGAGGAATTGGAAATTTATTTAGAGTAACTAGCAATGGAATTGGCGCCAATGGCGAAGGTTTAAGCATAGCACATAAAAGAGGCGCTGAAGTAAAAAATGCCGCTTTTGTTCAGTTTCATCCCACCTTATTATACCAAAGAAATCAGGGCACTCCTGTTTTGGTTACCGAAGCATTTAGAGGAGATGGTGCAATTCTAAAAGGCATGAATGGTGAGGATTTAATGGCAAGTGTTCATCCTTTGGGAAGTTTGGCTCCAAGAGATATTGTTTCGTTGAATTTAGCTTCTTATATGGCTAAATCTAAGAGTCAGTTTGTTTGGCTAGATTTTAACGGTTTGAACCAAGAAAAGTTGGAAGCGAAATTTCCATACTTGTTTCGGGTAGCAAAAATTCAAGAATCGTTTTCGGATTATAAAATTGCTGTTACACCTGCTGCACATTACCATTGTGGCGGCTTGCAAACAGATGAAAAAGGCATGACCAATATTACAGGTTTGTTTGCTATTGGCGAGCTGGCAAATACAGGTTTGCATGGTGCTAACCGCTTGGCAAGTAATTCGCTTTTAGAATTATTGCATGTTGGAGAAAAGTTGGCGACACATTTAAATCAGGTTGATTTTGGTGCAGGTAAATCTGTAAGTATAAAAAAAATAATGCAGCTAAATGAAAGTTACCATGCCGCTGCTGCCTTATTTCAGCTAAAAGAAATTATGTGGAATAATTTTGGGATTAAAAGAACTATAAAAGGCATGGAAAAAGGTTACGAACAATTGCACCATTTACAGCACCAATTACTAACTCAAAATCCGGGCAACCTTTCCATAAAAAGAACAATTAGTAAAATTGGAGCAGGTTTGCTTGTGGCTGATGCGGCCTTAGAATTAGATAACAGTATTGGATGCCATTTTGTAGAGTGAGGGAGGGCTTTAGCTGTTAGCTTTTAGCTATTGGCCGTTAGCTATTGGCCTTTAGCTTTTTTGAACCAAAGTAGAATGCAATGCTAATTTTTTTAAACTTAAAACTCAAAAGAGGAAGGTCTTTTTGCAAATAGCAATTAGCTGTTAGCCTTTAGCCATTAGCTTTGTTTTTTGGAAAATTTTGTTTTGGGTGGAGATTTTTTGTCGATAGGCTTGCTGGTTTGGATTTGCAATCCAAACCGAAATATTTGAGGATTTGCAATCCGACTTTTCAAACTTGGTTTGATGTTTTTTTGTTAGATATGGTTTGCCTTTTATTAAAATGCTATTGGCAGATAACCCCAGGCTTTTTTTGAATTAATCCTTTCAACAAATTATTGCTTTTAGCTTTTTTAAAACTTAAAACTTAAAATAGGAAGGTCTTTAGTCTATTGTCGTTGGTTATTCAAAATATGTTATGGGTGCTTCTTTAAAATTTTGGCCAGTTTTTGGGGTCTTTTGAAGTATGTAATACAGCTAAAATATGAATTATTTTAGCTTGTTCATTAAGCGAAAAATGAATAAGAAAGGGAAATGGTTTGGTATAAAAACAGCGCACATTGCTGTAGCGAATTTGATAATAAGGACTAATTTTAATTGCATCAAAAGAAGATTTTACAATTTGATGGAATCTTTTACCTAATCCAATTTGTTTTTTGTTGTAATAATCGATTGACTCCTGAATATCTGAAAAAGCACCAGGTTCTAAAATTATTTTATAAGCCATAACTCTATCAAGACTTAATCCAATTTAAAAGTATCCTTTACGGTTTCCCAATCCAACAATTCTTCAGAATTTGAATTTTTTATTCTATCTCGAACAATTTGCTGATGCCATTCTGGAATGCTTAAATTTTCATCCTCCTCAACAGTTAGGAAGTCAAGAGATTTTAGATAGGCTATAAGTGGAATTGCTTTGCTGGAAGAATTATCAGGAATGTTTAATGTAAGTTTCATGATTTAAATTTAGTTAATATTTGCCTTTTATTCTACTGTAAAAATAGAAAAGTTCAAGGAGAATGAATACAATTTATTAAATATGCTGTTTCAAGTATCTCTAATTCCCCTGCTGGGTGTGGACTGAGCCTACGTCTGACTATGAAAGGAGCTTAAGCTCCAGTATAAAGATTACCTAATTTGCCAACTTCTTTATCCTTAATAAGCACCTGCGATTTACATGATTTTTATACTCAATTGAATGCAAATGGATATAATGATTGTGAAAGATTAACTGCTGCCCTATATTCGTATTACCAAAGTAGAAGTGACGAATTAATTGATTTATTATGATAAGAATGCTTCCTTTTCATATTTACTAAGGTGGATGAAATTGAGGGCCTCAATACGATGAGAATTGTATAGCAATTCTTAGGAAATTTGTATCTTCGGAAATGAAATAATAAACGATTTTATGGTAACCATTATAAAAAAAGGATCAAGCAAGGCTGCAATAAAGCAATTGGTGGACAAGATTCAGGTAAAAAAAGGCTTGGATGCAAAGAAATATTCTGGTGTAATTAAATTAAAAGAACACCCGCTAACAATTCAAAAAGCATTGAGAGATGAATGGGAATAGTTTTTTATTGGATACCAATGTGGTTCTTTATTTGTTATCTGGGAATAAAACCATTACCACAATTCTTGAAGGTGCTCAGCCTTATGTTTCCTTCATTACACAATTAGAGTTGTTAGGTTATAAAGGAATCACGCCAAAAGATTTACAGATGATAAGGAATTTTCTTGATGAGTGTATTGTTGTTGATATTAATGAAGAAATTAAAAAGCATACCATTTCAATCAGACAAAAGCATCAGGTAAAACTTCCAGACAGCATCATTGCAGGAACTGCTATGTTTTTAGAAATTCCTCTGCTGACCGGAGATAAGGGCTTCAGTAAAATAACGTCCCTTAACATTGCACTTTATCAGGAATAGCATGAAATCAAAATTTAAGTGTTTCACATAAACAATTTCAATGACTTTTTTTCAATGAAACATCAGTTGGCGAAGGAGATGGCTAAGGGTTGGAAGGCCTGTCTTTTAGACTATATTAAGAATGTACTCAAGGTAGAAAATTTTGATGCTAGCAGAATTTCTACTAGCAATGGTGACATAGTAGATGCAGGGGCTAATGTTCAAACAATACGTTTTAATCCAAACTAGTTATGAGAGGTATAAAGACTATAATATTCTCTGCTTATTTGTTTTTCTTAATCGATGTTGTGAAAGGGCAGTCGCGATCAAGCGTTTTTATTTGGAGAGATTTTAGGGATTCTGTTTGCTTGGTGAATGAGTTTGCCGGGGTTGATTCAATGCAGTGTAGTTTTCTAAATGGCAAGTCACCTGGCATTTATATTGTTTATGAAGGGAGAAACGATATGAAAGCCTATTCTTTCCCAAGTTATGAAGGCTTTGGTTATGATACGTTGGCCATTTTCGAGGATCCAATGGACATTATAACGACTCGTCAAGATACGTGTAATCCTGAAAAAGATACCTTGCCTGACGGTAGGTGGTCTAAATATTTGATTTATAAAAATGGAATATGTAAACGAATAAGCATTAAAACTGTTGAAAATGGTTTATTGAATGGTATGAGAAAACGATACGGTACGTATGAAAATTTCTCTTCATTGCTAATTTATGAAAAAGGATTTATGAAATTACGACTTGTTATGAGGGATAATCAGGTGATAGCAATGGGTACTTACAGGGATTGTAACAAAGTAGTAGAGGAGAAAGTATGGGCTGACGGGCAATTGTATCGATTGACGAAAAATAATAAATTAACAGGATACAATGTAAAGGGGCGGATTGAGTTTGAAGTTGAAACGGAAGACTGGGGAGAGCCTCTCAAAAGATAGTTTTTTATTGACATATCTTCAAATGGCTGTGTCCCCGTTGGACGTAGACTTTGTCTAAGTCCGACTATGAAACGAGTTTAAGCTCGCGAGTAAAAATTGCAAACCAAGTCTTAATTTAAATAAGCCTTTCCACAACCATCCTAAACCAAATTTCGGTTTGAACCCAAAAAGACCTAGAGTACCTGTTATAAATATTTGCCAATGTTTAAAATCTCCCTTCATTAATGATTTTATTACCTATTTTGCTTTATCATTACGATGAGGTAATAATTCAATTGTTTTATTAATGCAAAATCTTCGCACTGTCATAAATGCCAAGCCTTACAGTCATTTTGGTGCTTTTTCAAATAAATGCACTAAGGGCAAAAAATCGCACCTTAAATTCGATACTGGAGAATACCTCTTCGCTTTTAAAGACAAAGATCTGAACTACATGAAACAGGTTCAATATAGAGTGAAATATATGAATGCGCCGCTGGATATGACGAAAGGAGATAGAGAAGTATATAAAGCAATATGTGAAATGGAATACCAAGAATCGGAAGAAATTTAACCAGAATAATGAGGACTTTTAATTTCATTGTTGCGTGTATTTTTATAGTCTTCAATCAGGCTAGTGGTCAGACGTTGCATTGCGAAAGGTTGTATAAAGGCATTTACGCGGTGGATGATTTTTCCGGGGAAGCTTATCTGACAACGTTGGATTCAAACAGCTATGTGGTAAAAACAGGAATATGCTATCTGGACAGCTCTATAGGATCTTTTGAGGATAACGCGGCTTATGATCTGAAATTGGTGCTTAAAGGGGATACTTTAGGGTTTATAGCAGATGGAATAGTCTATCCTGTATTCTCTTCATACTGTTTCAGGAATCGTTTATTTACATACTATTACAAGACCGTTCACTCTAAAGCATTTGGTGAACTCATTTGTTTTGAGGAGTATGAACCCCGCACCGTATTAACTATCCAGGGGCAAAAGGTTTACCATTATAAAATCACCTATTTTGTAACGGATGAAATTGATTGCTATGAAAACATCCGTTTTAAACTTCAGAAATTGGGGAAATTGGATTTTGATCCGAACTACAAAAGTTCAAATGTTTATTTTATTCCCGCAATGGGTTTTGTCTTTTATTCTGATTCGGAACTCAAGGGATTCAAGCTTTTTGAAGATTGTGAACGCAATCCATTTTTGAAATTTAGTAAAGGATGGGAATGAATTTTTGGGAAGTATCACTATTGATTTTTACTGTTGGAGTGTGCCATTTATGTGCTCAGTGTAATAGATATAAATGCGATTATGTATATTCTAACAAAAGTAGTTTAAAAAGTTAAACTATAACTTACATGAATTCAACCCAAACAGGTTAGCAAGTATCATCAATTGGGTTAATTTTATAAACGGATTTTTATGTAGATTTGAATTGAAAAAATGAACAAATGAGCATCGACACGATAAAACTAGATTTAGCTAAGAAAATCATTGATCCCCAAGACAAAGGAATAATCAACCATATCAAAGCTATTTTTGATACACACCCAGAGGCAAACTGGCTAGAGAGTCTACCTGATGATGTAAGAGCTTCATTAGAGCAGGGCATTAAAGAAGCCGATAGAGGTGACGGAACACATGATGTAGAAGTTATGAAAAAGGTGAAGAAATGGCTAAAGAAATAAATTGGACTAAACATTAGAATCAAAATAATCTCTGTGGAGTAAATCAAAATACTATAATTTAATAATGGCACTCCCAATTAATATTGAAGAATTAGTTAACGGCAATACCATTGAGTGGGAGCGGCTAGAGTTTAAGCAAGGCTGGAATCCAGAGGATGTAATTCATTCGATTTGCGCATTTGCCAATGACTTACACAATTGGGGTGGTGGTTACATTATTATTGGTATTGCTGAAAATGATGGACAACCCATTTTTCCTCCAGCTGGATTACAACAGAAGCAAGTAGATTCCATTCAAAAGAAAATTATTGAGCTTGGTAACAAAGTCCAGCCAAACTATTTTCCTATTTCCCAACCATTTATATTGCAAGAGCAACAAATTTTAGTTTTGTGGTGTCCTTCTGGAGATAATCGCATTTACACAGCTCCATCTTCTTTAGGAAGTAATAGCGGCACACGTGAAGCTTATGTACGTGTAGGTTCAAACAGTATAATAGCCAGAGGCGAAATATTAAGGCGCTTACAAGAGCTAACCGCTCGTATTCCATTTGACGATAGGGTAAACAATCAGGCAAGCATTCAGGATTTAGATTTAGGATTGATTCAAGCACATCTACAAGAAGTAAAGAGTGATTTATATGAAGAAAGTAAATCCATGTCGTTTGAAGATTTATGTAGAACTATGTTTATCGCAAAAGGATCAAATGAAAATGTACGTCCAGTAAATGTTGGATTACTTTTTTTCTGTAAAGAGCCTGAACGTTTTTTTAATAGAGCTTGGATTGAACTGGTTTGGCATAAAGACAATACCAGCACAAACTATAAGGAATATTATTTTAAAGGGCCTTTGCAAAAGCAATTGCGCGATACTTTATCGTTTTTTCAAACCAATATTATTGCAGAACAAGTAGTAAAAGTTGCAAGCAAAGCGGAAGCCAACAGGTTCTATAATTTCCCTTATGCAGCAGTTGAGGAATCGCTGTCTAATGCCGTGTTTCATAAAAGTTATGAATTGGGCAGCCCAATTGAAATACAGATATGGCCCGATAAAATTGAAATATTAAGTTTCCCAGGGCCAGTTCCTCCAGTTAACACCAAAGTTTTAAAAACCCACAGGCGAATTGTAGCCAGAGAATATAGAAACAGACGTATTGGTGATTTTCTAAAAGAATTACATTTAACAGAAGGTAGGGGCACGGGATTTCCAACTATTTATAAAGCAATGACTGATAATGGTTCCCCTGCTCCTTCTTTTGATACGGATGAAACAAGTACCTATGTGCTTGCTACTTTGCCTGCACATGATGGCATGAGTATCGGAGCTAGTAACGGAGTAAATGTCCCTGTTTTCAAAGACTTAGAGGAGATTTTGGCTTTTAGTAACGGAGCTGGTAACGGAGCTATTAATGGAGTTGGAAATTTGGCCATAGAAATAATTAATAAAGAGATTCACGATAGAGTTTATGAAATTTTAGAAATTCTAACCGATAGAATGAAAAGAAGTGAATTGTTTGAAAAAATGGATTTAAGTAACCAATCAAAAAATAGGGCAAAATATCTTGACCCATTAATAGAAAATCGCTGGGTTAAGATGGAATTTCCAGATGAAAAAACACATCCAAATCAAACTTATCAGTTAACAGAAGCTGGCAATAGAATATTAAAATTGCTAAGTAGCGGAAACAAATAGAATAAAAAAAATTGGCATGGTAGAATGCAAAAAATAACTTTGGCATTTGCTATAAAAAGAAAATTCCCCTTCCAATATAAGTTATAGACTGCTGTTTGTTTTATACCAATCCAGTTATTCTATTTTAATCAATCATAACTTTGGTTCATTATAACTTGTCAGAAAAATATTTCCCCGTTGGGCGTAAACGATGCCTTCGTCCGACTATGAAACGAGCTTAAGCTCGCGAGTAAAAATTGCAAACCAAGTCTTAATTTTAATAAGCCTTTCCAGAATCAGCCACATTAAATTTCGGTTTGAACCAAAAAAGACCTGATGTACCTGTTATAAATATTTGTCAAAGTTTAAAATCTTCCTTCTTTAATGATTTTATTGCCTATTTTGCTTTTTCAATTCGATGAGGTAATAATTCAATTGTTTTATTAATGCAAAACCTTCGCTTTGGCATACATAACAAGCATTTCAGCCATTTTGGTGCATTTCCCAATAAATGCACTAAGGGCAAAAAACTACCTCTAAAATCCGACACAATCACCTACCTCTTCCGTTTTAATGGGCAAGAAGGGGATGATGAGTAGACAGGTGTTGGAAATATTATGTCTGCGGAGTTATGGGAGTACGATGGAGGGTTGGGAAGAAGGTTTAATATTGAACCAAAACCACAAGTTAATTTAAGTGATTACAGTGTTATGGGTGATGAAAATTATATCATAAAAACGATAAAGAAAAGGAAAACAGAGACAGGTTTCTTTTGAATTTTAAGTGAAATTGGGACAACTTGATAAGCTATCAAACAATTTGAAATTTATACCCCAATACTACAAATCTGCCTCCCATTCTACATAAGATGATTCGGTTTCGTAGAGTTTTAGTTTACTTAGTTTTACGTTGTTGGGTAACGCGTTTTGAATCAAATTCGCTGCGTGTTCAATTAAATTTTCTGCTGTGGGTTCTCCTTCTAGCCAATAGGTTTTGCCTGTATAATCCGTAAATAAATTACTTTCTGGATGGTTCTTATTAAGCATAATGGCATGGTCTACTTGCTTTACAAAATTGTCTTCTACAATGTTTTTTAATAATTTAAAATCTAGCAGCATTTGGGTTTCTGGGTCTTTTTGTCCTTGAATACTAACCCATAAAATATAGCTATGACCATGAATATTTTTACAAGGGCCATTGTAATTGAAAATGGCGTGTGCGGCTTCAAACCTAAATTTTTTACTGATACTCAACATGTTTTTTTACAAAGAAAATTTTATTCTATAGGCTTCAGTTCCTGCTCTTTTTCAGGGTACTTTCTACAAAAAATATAAGCCCAAATTAGGTTCAAGGCCAAACCAATAATAGCAATGCTTAAGAGAATTCCTCCAATAAAAAAGCCAATAAACCAAGGTCGTAAATGGTTCATCATATCCCCAAAATTTCCTCTGGATTCTGCCATTTGCCAGAGTCCTTTTTCTACTCCTGCTCCCAATAAGGATACCCAAAATACTAATAAACCAAGTTGCAATAACCAAAATAATCTATTGAGTTGTTTGTTGCCTTGCAAGAAATTATAGCATGGATTGGTATACAACATAAATGCTGTTGCAAAAATAATCATGGTATTGATGCCTATAGTTGTTCCCATGGCATGTGCAACCGTAATATGCGTTCCATGTGTATATAAATTCAATGCTGGTATCGACATAAACAAGGCTTGAATTAGGTTCAAGAAAACCCAAAAATTAGTGGCCAATAAAAAGCGATAAGGGAAAAATGAAAAGTGTTTTTTAGCTTCCGATAATTGATTTTTCCAAGTATAAATAGTCTTAGCAAAAAATACCCATTCGGTCATACTAACGGCATAAGAAATTGGTCGGATATAGGGTTGAGTTGGCAAGGTATAAATATGATGTCCCCAGTTGAATAGCAGATTGAAAAAGCCTAAGAAATATAGGAAAAACGCCACCTTGCTGGTGGAGGTTTTGTTGTTGCCACTAATCTTATCCATTAAGAAAATGGAAGTGCCATAAAGTATTTGATTCCAGGAACCAACCATGGAGCCGTTGGCCTTCCATTGTATGGTTAAATCTCCAATTATTTCTTTTCTAAATCCTGGAATTAGCCACAAATAATTTTCGGTGAAGGTGAAAACAAAAAACAATATTCCTGTCATCCACATCCAAACATATACGGGCCAGTTTTTCATTTTTCTGGCTTGAACCAAAAACTGAATTAAGAACAAAATCCAAGCAGCTAAAATGGGTAAAGCCCAAATGGGTTCAAACTCCCAATATTCTCTTCCACCAAACTTTCCCTGAAAATAAGAAAAGAAAATTCCCATTATAGCAATAATCCACAATGCCCATTGGGTTAAGGCTAAATGCTTGTTAATAGAATTCGGCAAATTTTGGTTCAACCCGAAATATACACAGCCGCTGGCTCCTAATAATATCCAAAAAAGTACCGCGCTAACATGCATGGGTCTGAGGGAAATAAAGCCTAAATCTTGTTTTAAAAACCCAGGCCAGATATACGATGCCGCTGCCAAACAACCCAAAAGTATTCCAGCCAAAAGCATTAACAATGCTGTATTTATAAAGAGCTTGGCAAAATTGGTTTCCCACTTATTCATGTTCTGCAATCATTCCGTTGGATGAAACAATAAAATGTCTGGGGTCGCTATTTCCGGTTTGATCCAAGGCTTTGAAAAATGCAATTAGGTTTTCCATTTCCGATTCTGAAATTGGAAAACTTGGCATTTGTGTGGTGCCAACTTGAGTAAGTGTTTTTATGAGCAATTCTCCATTTCTACCTTCCTTCATACAGTTGGTTAAATCTGGGCCGAGATAACCTCCCAAGCCATATATTTGATGGCAGCTTTGGCAATTGTATTTTTGATAAACCAATTTTCCTTTCGCAATTTGGCCTAATGTATTTTCGTCAAATTGAGGTTGATTGGGAATGGGTGTGCTATAAATGCGAAAGCTAAAAATAGCAAATGCACAAACCAAAGGAAGAAAGAAATAAATCGGCTTCATAAAACGATTCCTTCATTATTTTTTTAAAATTCTAATTCTTACATCAACTGCTTTAATATATTCTTCGGTTGCTTTAAATGGATTCATATCTAGTTCTACAATTTCTGGGGCCAAATGCACTAAAGAAGAAATGCGAACTATGGCTTCAACAAACGCATCTATATTGACTCCTTTTCTGTTTCTATATCCTTTTAGGATGGGGAATCCTTTAAGCGATTCCACCATTTCTAAGGCTTCTTCCTTCCTCAATGGCGCCAAGCCAAACGAAATATCCTTGAAAACCTCCACATGAATTCCGCCCAAACCGCAAATTATTAAATGGCCAAAATCTCCTTCTTTTGCTGCTCCAATAA
>JAIOYZ010000063.1 GCA_021740845.1 Bacteroidia bacterium | reverse complement strand
GGCTTACTTTACACCCAAAGGATGAACCTTATCAAAACTCGGTTTCAGTCAACACAGAGTAGAACAAAAAAGCCCCGTGAGGCCCTCTCACGGGGCTTTTTCACGGCCCTTTTTCGTCTACTCTGCTAAATGTTATGCCTTCGTTCTTCTTTCTCGGTCGTTGTTTGTCTATCCATTGTCGTGTCGTTGTGCGTTGGCTTGGTAGCTGACTCGTCCTAAAAAAAGTTTACACTTTTTGGTTAATAATCCTAATACAAGTTTACACTAATAAATTAATCCTACAAACCGTTTACATTTGATGAACTGGATGAAGCGGACCCAAGCTCTGCTGAGGAGCAACTTGCTAGGATTAATCCAGTCAAAATAGCATATAAATCCGTTAATGAGTTTACGCTTGTTGGCGGATTTTTGTTTATATGCAGTTTTGTGATGCCTAAAAAAACCTAACCACTCATAGGCGCCTCCTGTATTTGTTTTTGCTGATTTCTTTGGTAATAGTTAATCCATCTTTTCTTTATGGCACCTTGCATTTTGTGTGCCTCTATTGGTTTAAGGTTATCAATACTTCCATGTGGTCTTAAATGATTATACGTACTTATTGCCTTTGCAATCGCATCTTGTGCATGAGTAAATATTGGATAACATTCTTCTAATAGTTCATCCTTCAAAATGCCATTAACCCTTTCTGCGATTGCATTCTCAAGTGGATCACCGTTTTCAGTCATGCTAATTTTCACCTTATTGTTTTTAAGTATGTTTGCATATTTTTCACAGCAATATTGAACACCACGATCACTATGATGGATTAAACCAGGATGGATTGGATTGTTGTTGAAAGCCATTTTTAAAGCGGCTAATGACCCTAGAGCCGATAAATCGGGACTTAGATAGAAGCCTACTATTTTTCTGCTATAGGCATCAGTTATAAGCGATAAATAAGCAAATTTATCTCCTACGTGAATGTAAGTAATATCACTTACCCAGAGTTGATTTGGAGCGCATGGAATAAACTCTCTAATGAGGTTGGGATACTTTTTAAATCTATGCCTGGAGAAGGTGGTTTGTGGACCTTTTCTCTTGCGTTTTCTTACTAGCAATCCATTTTCCCCTAAAAGTCTAAACATAGCGTCTCTGCCCATGTTTATGGCATGGGTGCTTAAAAATTGCTGCATTTCATCTAGCAATTTCCGTGTGCCTATGCGCTTTTGATGTTCGCGATAACGTAATACTTCCGATAGTATTAAATCATCTTGAAATGCCTCCTTTTGTTGGAATTTTTTACCCTGATAGTAGGCTTGCCTACTATTGCCAAGAAGCAAACAAAGCTCGTTTATACAACGTGGATGACTTTGTTCTACCTGTTCTACCGCTTGGCACCAGACTTTTTTCTTAAATCAACTCCAAGCTCCTTGCCTCCAATATCAATAATGGCATTAAGCAGCTCAATATGTAATTTGGATTTTCGTAACTCTTCTTGAAGCTTTTTTATTTCCATGGGCAAAGGACCACTTTTTCCTACAGATACTTCCGATGGTTTGGGTTGGACTTTATTTGATTTGCCTTTATACTTCATCACCCACGAATGTATTATTCTAAAATCAACTCCCCATTTTTCTCCCAATTTTCGATAGGAGGTGTTTCCAGTTAAATACTCGGCTATTATGCCCTCTTTGTTTTCATAAATTCTAATTTCCATAAGTTTACATTTTTGTGTAAACCTATTTCAGGACGAGACAAGCTCTTTTGCAGTTTTTTTGCTTGGCATTGTGCTGTTGGAAAAACTGCAAATGTGCTACCAAATGCGTTGGCTACATTTGAATTGGATTAATGTCGTCAACATATTTTACAAGTTGTCCTAAAGGCGAATTATTGGGTAATGTCCTACAATATTTAGCGTTGCCGATAATATAAAGTGAATTTTTAGCTCTTGTCACCGCAACATTTATTAAAAAAGGAACTTTATTATTAATCCATTCAGCTTTATATTTTGGACTGTCTGAGGATAAAACCAAACTTAAAATCATTATGTCTTTTTCGTCACCTTGAAAACGATGAACTGTGTCTGCTTTAATTCTATTTCTGTAAGCGTTTGGAATTGATTCATTCAAATCCTTAGCTTGATGGTTAAATGGTGTTGTTATACCTATTGTAGCTTCCTTATTCTTGTCAGCAAGCTTTAAAGCAAGGTCAATTACCTTTTCTTGTTCCTTTTTATTAATGTTACGTGTTTGATGGTGACTTCCATTAACATTGAGCCAATATATTCCTTTAGGGTCTATTTTATACTGCTCATTGGTTGTTGCTATTTCTAATTCTTGACCCATTTTAGGTCCATAAAAGGCTTTGTTTGAATATCCAATAATTTGAGGATGACATCTAAAATGTTCCTTTAAAAATACGCTTTGGCTTTTTGATGTTATAGATAAATTGTAGCAATAGTCGTAAAGTGATTCATTTACATAGTCTAATCTTAAATTGGTATCAATATTTAATTTGCTTACGATATACTTCTCCTCATATGATTGAACTTTGGAAATATGTTTGAGTTGCATTGGGTCTCCAATTACAACAAGTTGTTTTGCTCTTAGTACTAAAGGTAATGCAGAAGCAATGTCACATTGTGAAGCCTCGTCAATTACAACAATATCAAATAGCTCATCAGATAAAGGAAATGCACTTTTAATTGAAAGACTTGTTATTGCGGTCATATTAAAAGTTGCTAGAAAATCGGAAGTTGTTTCGATAAATTCTGGAATTTCCTGAGAACGCCAAGGAATGCTATCAGGAATGTAATCTTTGTATTTGTTTATTTGAGCTTCGTTAGTGTTTGAAAGCTTTGAATGGATTAATTCGTTCAGAAGAGGAATCCCCAAACCTTCATTTTGAATTTTTAATTTATCTATTTTATTTAGAAGTTCTTTTTCACTTGATTTGGTCTGTTGAATTTCATTTTCAGTATTTTTAAGATTTTCCTCAGCCATTGATATTGACTTTTCAAATTCAGAAATTTTATTCAAATTCTGAATTCCATCTTCAATGAACAATATCAAATTTTCATACTGCTGTATAATGCTGGAACCATTTTTTGATTTCTCAATACTTGGTGCAATTCCTTTATTAATAGCCATTTCTTTTAAGTCGGGTAGCAATGATTCAAAGGCTGATAGAAGTTTAACAGCATACTTTCTCTTTTGAGTTAAATCAAATAGAAACTTATTCAGTCCTGCATATTTACCAACTATTTCATTTTTGCTTGTTACTAATTCTCTTGAAATTATGTTTAGTTCAGTCGTTGTTTTGGTCTTGAAAATACTAATTGATTTACTCTTTTCTCCATTTAACCAATTGTTGTATTTGGTCTTATTATTTTCTAAAAGTATCTCAAGATTTGGAATTTCTGTTTCAAGTATTTTTCTGCGTTCAATTTTAGCAAGCGATTTATTAATAAAGTCCCAATTGCCCGAAATAGTACTTTTGATTTCGTTTAATTGTTCTGAATTATCTTCAACCAGTCGATTATGAATTCTTCTTACATAAGATTCAATTGTCGGTTTGGTTTTATCTCTAATCTCGGTCTTAGAGCCAAAGCGTAGGAAAAAATCAGGGTCTTTTATTATTGAAGATATTCTTTCCTTAACATTGTCAACAGCTTGGTTGTTTTTACTAGCTAGAAGCACCTTTTTGTTAAAAACTAAAGCATTTGCGAGTATGTTTAATACAACCTGGGTCTTACCTGTTCCGGGAGGACCTGTAACAACTGTAAGAGGCTGGTTAAAAGCTAGTCTTACAGCTTCTTTTTGGTTTTTATTTAAAGGCGTTATTTGAATGAACTCTTCTGCTTTACAACTATTAGTATTGTCGGTAAATGCTTTTTTGAAGAGAAATTTTTCTATTGCGCTACCCGTTTTTACTAAGCCATCTTGATTAATCTTTTTTAGTTCGGAAAGCAATTGACTTGTAAATGGATTTTCTTCGCTAAAAGCTACTGTTACATTTTCAACTAGTTCTACTATTCCTTCTAGGTAGTGTCTTAAAATTTCTAACTTTTCTGTTATTGTGTTTTTTTGATTTACTGCTGAAGCTAATTCTTCAATAAGTTCGTCTGGATAGTTTCGGTCTTCTAGTGGTTTCGTATATAAAGTGAAATCGGAAATATTGGATTCAACTGCGGTATGACCTAAAATGTCTCTGTGAGAAACAACATTATACAATAACGGTAAGCTATGAGTATTCAGTAAAATATTGATACCGATAAAAACATTCTTGGGGAATTGTTGCTGTTGGTTCTTTTGAAATCTTACGTGAAATTCGGGGCTGTTTTCAAGGTTGATTGATATTGAATCTGAAACACTCGACCAATTGATATGAAATGGATGTTCATCTTGAACAGTTGGTTCCTTTTGTCTTTCGAGGTTAATTAGGGTTTGATAGTATAATAATAGCTTTTCAAGTTCTGTATGAGGTTCAACGTTTGCTAAAACCTTTCTTACTAATTCTAATCTTTCAGCCGCATTTGGTATTTCAGTTGGTTGATTATATGTTTCAGGTTCATTTTTCTCATCAAATAAATTTTCCTCTTTAATATCCAAAACTTTCAAAATATTATTGATTTCTGAATCAGAAAAATTTAGCTGATTTGATGCTCTATCTACAATAGTCGCAATGCAATTATTGTTATCTGCTATACCAAAATATTTGTTTATGTTTTGAGGTATTTCATTTTCGTCAAATGTTATTGGCTGATGAAATAAAACTAAAGCGCTTATGTGTCCTAAATTTAAACTATCGTGATTAGGTTCTAAAATCTCTTTTTGTTTATTGCTTAAGAATTGAATTAATGAGTGTCGATAAGCATTTACTTGTTGAAATGGATTTCGAATTCCACCACCACCTTTAACAAATACAAAGTCTTTTCCGTTGTGTATTTGCCAAGGATTATTTTCCGAAAACGTCAATTTCCCACCGTAATTTTTAAAGTCAATTACGATGATTTTACCTTTGGATATGAATATAGAATCTATTTGGTGTCCGTTACAACTTATGTTTCCGAGAAGAATATTTAATCCGTCTTCTTGTCCAAGTGCTTTTCTAAGTTGAGTAGATACAGCTCTGAAAAACGAGTTTTCGTGAGTGTGCTCATATTGTCTTGTCAAGTATGATTTAAATGCCATAGTTCTGTAGTATTTGAGTGTCGGGGCAAAAGCAAATGTGGTGCAACTGTGGGTTGGCTTGTGCGTTGGGTTGCACCTCTTTTGATTTTGCCGAAGCGTGGGTTTTTCTTTTCTTCATATTTCTGTCGTTTGTTGCACTGTCGTCTTTTTAGAATGAGGCATAACGTTTTGGCGCTTGGCGAAGAAGCGGATTTCGAAGCACTAAACTGTCTGCCAGCAATGAACTTGATACGAAGCACAAAGCTTCATTTAAGCACTGAACCCGCTTTTTTGCCAAACGCCTGTTGAACTGAAACCTTACAGGAATTTTTATCTTCATTAGTTCAATTAAAAACAAAAACATGAAGAATCAAAAAAAAGTTTAAGCGATTTGGCTCAAGAGTACTTGAGCAAGTTAGAGACAACGATGACCGTTGGAAA
>JAIOYZ010000028.1 GCA_021740845.1 Bacteroidia bacterium | reverse complement strand
GTCTTTTGACTTTGGTCATTGGGGAGTTTTGATGATGGTTAATTAGTTTTTTTTGGTTTGAACCGAAATTGGTTTTGGGTTTATGGTTTTAGGATTTGGGTTGGGGTTTTTGGGGTAAGTCTTTGGTCTTTTGACTTTGTAATTATTCCCGACTAATTTCTGATTTAATAGTTATTGCCAAGGAGAGTATTCCGTGGATAATGGAAATCAGTAATAATACCTTGAATAAAATAATATTGGGTGAAAAGTAGAAGAGTAAAATTATTGGAATAGCCACGGCACTAAGGCTCCAAACTATAATGCCATATTTATTGCCATCAGACATAAGCCCATTTCCTATGGTGCCTAAAAATATCATAGTAAATAAAACCAAGGTTCTTTGATCGGAGAATTGAGTTTCAAAATAGATATAAAAAAGCAGTAACATAAAAAGTAATAAGGCTCCCGAAACCAGCATAAAATTTGAAATATTGGTTTGTCTATTTTTTGATTTTGTTTGGTTCAAACCATTTTTGCCAAATAGTTTTATAAATGGCGAGTTGTTTACAGCTATTGGATTGTTTGAATTAGTATAATTATCAATACCAAAAACTACTGGTTTGTCATCCAATTCCTCTTGGAATGTATTGAAAATCTTATCCCAGATAACAAATGTCCCAGAAAAGTTTTTGTTGAAATAGGGTTGATTTTTGCCGTGATGCACTCTATGGTGTGAAGGAGTAACAACCAAATATTCTAGCCAGCCGCTTTTCTTTATCAAATGATTGTGATTGTAAAATTGAATGAAATAATGAATAGAAGAAACGGCTACAAAAATATCAACGGGAATTCCTAGAACTGCCATAATTATGAAAAATGGAAAGGAGGTAAGGGAAGAGTACCACGAATTTCTAATGCCAAGTGAAAGGCTAAAATGTTCGCCTTCATGGTGCACAGAATGAACGCCCCAAAGAACCTTGAAAAAATGATGGAGCCTATGCAACCAATAAAAACAAAAATCCCAAAGAATAAAAGCCAGTAGCCAATTAATCCAAAAAGGCAATGAACTTACCAAACCAACATTAAGATACTTCCAAGTATAATAATAAGCTGCTACTTCTAAGCCTCTAAATACCCAAAGTAAAACATGACCTGAGTTTAAATTTATTATTATTTCTTTCCATGGGATAGGTTCTTTTTTAAAGAAATGTAAAATCAAAATTTCGATGATTACAAAAATGAGTAACAAGCTATTTCCTATGACTAATTCCATTTAATTAATACTTTAATATTTAATAAGTAGGGTGCCAATTGAAAACCCCGCAGAAGTTCCTACTAATAAACAAGTATTATTTCTTTTAATTTTTCCATTATTAATTGAGTCGTGTAGTAAAATTGGAATGGATGCTGCAATACAATTTCCATGCGTTTCCAGATTTTCTACAAGTTGATTTTCACGTAATGAATAGGAGTTTTTAAGAATTGTTAGTCCTGCTTTTGATGCTTGATGAGGCACGATTACATCAATATCATTCATTTCAATTTGTAATTCATTTAAAAACTCATTTATAAAAGTGGGTAGTTTTTGCTTTGCTAATTTTAATAATTTTAAGCCCTCCATCTCAAAGGAATGAAGTTTAGAGTTATAGGGATAATCTTTAAAATGATATTTGTTGCCACCTCCTTTAATGATGGTATAATTTAGACCTTCTGGAAAAGTTTTAAATGAACTTTTGTAGAATCTAGAATTACTTTGCTCATCATAGGTTAATATAAATGCTGCAGCACCATCTCCAAATAGTGTTAAGCTTTCTGGGTTAGATGGATTGAGTCCTTTTGAGGCTATTTCCGAGCTAACTATTATAATACGTTTATATTGGTTTCCATCCAACATTTTTGATGCTACTTCGAATGCTGTAACAAAACTTAAACATGTGGTATCTATATCTAATGTTGCAATACTGTTTAAATTTTGTTGCTTGATTTCAGATAAAATTACACTTGATTGATTTGGTAGTGGATAATCAAATGTAGCAGCAGCTGAAATGATTAAATCTATATCACTTAAGATTAAATTGGCATTTAGTAGTGCCTTTTCTATAGCTCTTGCACCCATATATCCATTGCTTTCGAACGTAACTTGGTGCCTAAATTTTACTCCCGAATATTTTTCCGAAAAGTTTCTTTTCAAATCAAACTTTAATTCAATCTCTTCAGACGAAACCTTATTAGGTAAATAGGTGCCTGACCCTATAATTTTAATCGCTTTTCCTTCTATCATTTCTTATCCTTCTCTTTTTTGTCCCTACCAAATGTGGGTCATTTGTTATTTTAAAAATAGTTACATTCTTAATATTATAATCTAAAAGTAACTGCTTAATCGCAAGTTCAACGTTAGCAAACGAATTTGTATTTTCACTTTTTATATAGAGTCCAAGCGAATCTGGAGCATTTTGTATAAGTGCATAGTCTGCTATAATTTCATCCGCTAAAACAATGGTCCTTCTAAAAATGTCTGGGAATAGTTTAACTTCATTGTTAGCTATGTCGTAGAATAATAATATATCATCAGAACGGCCTTCTATTTGTTCAATAGCCATCATTTTACTACCGCAAGCGCAACTATTTTTTAGGGTAACAATATCATTTAACTCATATCTAATTATTGGCTGGCTGATCCTAAATAAATCAGTAATTATTGGATGGAATTTGTTCTGTTCTTCATTCACAAAATGCTTCTCTATAATTAGAAAATCTTCATTAAAATGCAATGTTCCAAATCTGCAAGTTGTGGCCAATAGTCCTTCTGTGCATTGATAAACTTGGTGAATGGTTTGCCGAAATATTTTTTCTAAATAGGATTTGTCTTCAGGAGTTAGAACCTCAGCAATGGAAATAACTTGTGTTGGCGAAAGATTTATATTGCCTTTCTCTATACCACTAGCAATGAGCAACAGTAAACTTGGCTGGGCCACAATAATATCAGGTTGTAAATCTTTTAGTTTTTTTAGGTTTTCATCTTGGTTTTCCAAAATATCGAAGTAATGAAATTCTAATAAACGAGATTTAACAGATTCGTATAAATTGCTATTGGCTCTCAAAAAGAATGCTACTTTTCTTTTACGAAATGAAAATCCAATTACCCTATCTAAAACACAGGCAACCCATAATGCACGTTCATTTTCGCTTACTAGAAAGCAACCTTTGTTTCCACTTGTACCTGTAGATAAACCAACCGTAATGCCATTTATTATTGGACTAAAATCTCTTGAATATTCAGCATTTATTGCGGTATTTAAAGCATCTTTTAAATTTATGCCACAAGTGTTTATTTCATCGAAATGTTCCATAAATGTAGCCTTGTTTACAATAGGGAAGTCCAGTAATTTCTTGCTACTATATTGGTTCGATTTATAGAAATAAGATTGTCTCAGTCTTTTAACTTGTTTATTCCATCGCCTTTTTTGAAGTCGTGAAAAATCAGTGCTATAAAACCATTTGGATAATTTTAGCAGAATGAAAAAATATACTATTTTGACTTTAAAGAGCATCTATATTGAAATTTGATTGAATGAGAAGCTTTGTAGTTGTTTCGCAGTGTGTAGGTACAATGATTACATCTGTGTTTTTTTCATGAAAACGCTTTATTTTCTGGATAATGTTTTTGTAGTCTTTCCAGGAATCGAAAAAGGATCTTACAATTGGATGGGGAAATGCTAATATTTTAAAGGCTCTTTCATCCCAACAAGCATCTGCAATTAAAAAGTATTTTGCCTTATTTGTTTGTAAATAAATTCCAATTTGACCAGCAGCATGGCCAGGCAATTCATATACATAGATAGAATCATCGTTAAACAAATTATACCTTTTCCCAAAAATATCATCCATTTCGGGTTCGCAAATAGTTTCAATAAATTTTAAGCGCTTTTCAATGTCGTGGGGAATCAAATACTTGAGTATTCCTTTAGAAAAAGAGAGGAGATTATTTATTTTCTTAACTTGCTGGTAAGCAGTTTGTGAACAATAAAATGTGGCATTCTCAAAGTCTTTTAATCCTCCAATATGATCCGCATGAAAATGGGAAATAATAATATGTTTAATCTCTTCAGGTAAGATGCCATAAGATTTTAATTGTTGTTTTACTTCATCTTTTTTTTCAATAGTTACTTTTGTTATTAAAGCATATAATTTATTGGGAAAAGAATCCGTGGCCTTAAAAAACCTATCTGTATATCCGGTATCAAAAAGTATCCAACCCATTTCTGGATGTTGTATTAAACCAAACAGGGCATGAAACTTTATATTGATGTTATCATCCCCTTTTACGGCATGGTGTGCTTTTGCCAAACAATACCCAGAATAATTTAAAAATAACTTACACTTTCTCATTGGATATATACCATTTTACAAATTCATCAATTGATTGCTGGGTGGTTGTGATAGGACGATAGCCAAGTAATTCTTTTGCTTTTGTTATGTCTAAAGTAAAAGATAGTCCTAGAGTTCCAACACTGTATGCCGTAAGTGTAGGCTCCTTATTATTATTGAGTTTTGCCTTGATTTCTAAAAAACGTGCAAAATAGTAAGCGATTTTATAGGGTATTTTCGATTTGCTCAGTGGTTTTTCTAAAGCATTCAAAACACTTTCAATGCTTTTCCAGAGCGAAACAGGTTCGTCATTTGTGATATTATAAATTTGATTTAAAGCAACTTCTTTTGCGTTTAAGGAAAGAATAATTGCTTCAACTACATTTTCAACTGATGTTAAATCAACTACATTATCACCATTACCTATTATTTTCAATTTCCCTTCGTCATAAGCTTTAATTAATCGGGGCATGATGATGCTATCTCCTCGGCCAATTAATGCTCTTGGGCGAAGTATTACAAAGGGAATAGAAGCCTGCTCAAGCATTATTTCTGCTTCTCTTTTTGTTTTTGCGTACTCGTTTATAAACTTAGTTGGTAATGCATCCGATTCTTTCAATAAAATTTTATTGGTTCCGTCAAAATAAACACTGGGTGAGGATATATAAATTATTTTCTTGACCCCATTGATTTTTGATGCTCGAATTAAATTTGATTGGGTTTGAATATTGGCAAGAAAGAAATCTGATGCTTTTCCCCAAGGAGAGGATAAAGAAACCGTATTTATAATAATATCTATTCCTTCTACCAAGCTATTTACAAAGTGTTCGTCCTCTAAATTTCCTAATTTGTAATTCACTTTGCTGCTTTCAATTTTTCTGTATTGCAATAGGTTTCTCCCCGTGGCCACAATAGAAGTTATATAGTCTAGTGTAACTAGTTTCTCCAACGTTCGATAGCCTAAAAAACCTGTTGCACCTGTTAAAAGGATTCTCATATTTTAATTGTTCATTTTTTTACGAATCTTCTATTTGTTATAGAGTGCTGTCTAATTTGCCCACTAATAATTATCCTTCCTACAAATCAGAACTTCAAATTTTCCAATTAAGTAAACTTGGTTTCCTGGTTTCTTATGGGAGCAATCAGAAAAAATAATTAAATGGTTGTTCATAGGGTTTAGGCTTCGTTAAAGCGAATATAGAAAAACTGCTTAATAGCACAAATCTCAATTTTGGTAATTATTTTTTAGGTTCTATCTATTGAAATTTTTTTAGGTTCAAACCGAAACATTTTAATTAAATACAATTCCCAATCCCAAGGCTGAAGCCATGGGCAATTGAATTATTTTTCAATTGTGATATTTCTTTTAAAATAATCGAATACCCAAAGCATTTCATAAATGGCTAAAGCCATTTGAAATATTACTCTGGATTCTAGATTCTTTTCCCCTCCAATCCCAAGGCTGAAGCCATGGGCAATTGAATGAATTTTTCTAATGGGATGTTTTTATTTTATTTTATCCTTTGCCCGGAGAGTTTTTCTATATGGCTAAAGCCATTTGAAATATTTCTCTGGATTCTGGATTCTTTTTCCCTCCAATCCCAAGGCTGAAGCCATGGGCAATTGAATGAATTTTTCTAATGGGATGTTTTTTTGAATTATCCATTGCCCGGAGGATTTTTTTATATGGCTAAAGCCATTTGAAATATTTCTCTGGATTCTGGATTCTTTTCCCCTCCAATCCCAAGGCTGAAGCCATGGGCAATTGAATGAATTTTTCTAATGGGATGTTTTTTTGAATTATCCTATGCCCAGAGAATTTTTCGATATGGCTAAAGCCATGAAATTTTTTATCTGGATTCTGTATTCTGGATTCTAGACTCTAGAATCTTCCTCTACTCATTATTTTGTGACCAATGTTTGGTTTCAAGGTGATATTAATCAGGTGGAAATCAAATTTGTGCTGGTTTTCAATTTGTTCTATTTTATGCCGATTTCATTGACAATTGTCATGTTTCTGCGTTGCTGCTAAACCTATATTTGAGTAAGCAAACTAAATTTTATTACCATGGAAAACAGAGCACACTTAAACGATGTTCACACCGATTTAATTACTTGGGTGAAAGACTTAACTTTTTATAAAGATGAGGTGAAAACCTTTCAAAACAGACTCGAAGAAGTTGTTAAAGCAAATAACAACCACGACATTTTAGCCAATGTAGAGCATTTCCAAAATCAGTTTATTAGGCAGAATGAGGTAATTGATACCTTAAAGCACGACATGAAGCAAGTTGACAATGAAATTACTAGGAATGTGATGGAAAATCCAGTTGCTAGCGATCATCGTTATGTGGCTAATCCAACTGCTATGAAAGAAGAATACGATATCTTCATTAAGATCTACAATGAACTTAAAGAAGATTTTGAAAAATTTCTGGCTAAGACCTATTAATTTTGATGGCAATGAACCTATTGCCAGAAGCCTTTAAACAAAATATCCTGTCGCTTTTTCCGGAAGAGGCAGGATATTTTTTTGATGCACTTAAGCTTTCTCCTGTTACTTCAATTCGTCTTAATAAAGACAAAGCCTCAGATGCATTTTCGGAGGAAGAAAAAATAGCTTGGTGCCAGGAGGGACGATACCTTAAAGAACGTCCTTCTTTTGTAGAAGATCCATTGTTTTTTGCCGGTGCTTATTATGTTCAAGAAAGCTCTAGCCAATTTTTAAGTGAGGTAATTAAGCAACTTAAGTTTAATACGGATTCTCCTGTAGCTCTTGATTTATGTGCTTCTCCGGGCGGAAAAAGCACATTATTATTAGATAATTTACCAAGCAATTCCTTGTTAGTTTCTAATGAAATTATCAAGTCTCGTGTATTAAACCTTCAAGAGAATATTATTAAATGGGGGAAACCAAATGTTGTTATTACCCAAAATGATCCCAAGCATTTTCAAAAATTAGAGAACTTCTTTGATTTAATTGTGGTGGATGCTCCCTGCAGTGGAGAAGGTCTTTGGCGCAGAGATGCAAATGCCATGCAAGAATGGAGTGAGGAAAATGTTGGAATATGTGTTGCCAGACAAGAGCGTATCTTAGAAGATATCTTGCCTAGTTTAAAGTCAGGTGGGTTTCTAATCTATTCAACTTGTACTTTCAACAAGGAAGAAAACGAAAATCAGGTAAATAATCTTTTGGTTCAAACCGACCTTAAACCTTACCCAATACTATTGGATGAAACCTGGCCCATAAAGAAGATTGATGGGTTTATGTTTCGATTTTTGCCACATTTAACAAAGGGTGAAGGGCTTTTTATGGCGGTTCTACAAAAGCCTTTCGAACAAGAAAATACCAAGTATAATCCTAAGAAAATTAATTTAGACTTTGTGCCTAAAAAGCATTTACCAGAAATAAAACCCTGGCTGAACCAAGCGGAGCTATTTGATTTTTTTATAGAAAATGAATTTGTGCATGCCTTTCCACTAAAACATATTCCGCATTATGAGCGCATTCGCAGCTGCATGTATGTAAAACATGCTGGGGTTTGTTTGGGGAAATTAGATAAAACAGGAAAATTAATTCCTACTCATTCCTTGGCATTAAGCATTTATGTTTCTGATTCAGTTGCAAGGATTGAACTCAATTTAGAAGAAGCTCAAACCTATTTGAAAAAGGGGAATTTAGTTTTGAATTCTCAAACGGCTCAAGGCTGGTGTTTGGCTTGCTACAAGGGATTGCCTATGGGTTGGATGAAAGTTTTGCAGAACCGAGTGAATAATTATTACCCCACCGAGTACCGCATTCTAAAAGATATTTAAGCTAGCTCGCCTAATTTTATTACCTTCGCAGGCCGAACCTAAATGGGTCGTTATCAATTATGAAATTTCATTTAAACTTACTTCGTGCAGTAAACAGGGCTATTTATACCATTTTTGAAGATGAAAAATATGCCGATAAAGTTTTAGAACGCATTTTAAAATCCAATAACCTTTGGGGTGCCAGAGATCGCGCCTTTATTGCAGAAAATACCTACGACATGGTGCGCTATTGGCGCTTAATTAGAACCGTTGCCGAATTGGAAACGCATGAATTAAATGAAACCAATCTCTTTACTTTATTTGGTACTTGGCAAATTCTAAAAGGCGTTTCCTTACCTAAATGGGAAGAGTTTAAAAACGTTGACGAAAAGAAAATAGCCCATAACTACAAGCAGCTTAAAACACAAAGAAAGATAATGTATTCCTTCCCAGATTGGATGGACGACATGTGTTATAAAGAGCTTGGAAAGCAGTGGAACAAAGAAGTTGAGTCGTTAAATGAGACTGCACCTGTGGTTTTAAGGGTTAATGGTTTAAAGACCAATAAAACAGATTTAGCTAAAAGCTTAGCAGAAAAAGGCATCATGACTGAACCAATTAAGGGTTGTAAGGATGCTTTAATTTTGAAACAAAGACAGAACCTTTTTATTACCCCAGAATTTAAAGAAGGTATGTTTGAAGTTCAAGATGCTTCTTCGCAATTGGTAGCTGAGTTTTTACAAATTGAACCGGGTATGCGCATTGTTGATGCCTGTGCTGGTGCGGGTGGTAAAACACTTCATATTGCTTCCATATCTCAAAACAAAGGCAAAATTATTAGCTTAGATACCGAGCAATGGAAAATTGACGAAGCTAAAAAACGAGCTAGAAGAGCAGGAGTAAGCAATTTGGAAACTCGCTTAATTGATAGCAATAAAGTTATTAAGAAATTATACGATACTGCCGATAGATTGTTGCTAGACGTGCCTTGTAGCGGTTTGGGTGTTTTAAAAAGAAACCCAGATGCCAAATGGAAATTAAGTCCTGAGTTTATTGATAAGGTTAAAGGTCAGCAAGAAGCAATTTTGGAAGACTATTGTAAAATAGTGAAGCCAGGTGGGAAAATGGTTTATGCCACATGCAGTATTTTGCCTTCAGAGAATCAATTGCAAGTTCAAAATTTCCTCTCTAAAAACAATCAATTTACATTAGAAGAAGAGCGCGTGGTATTGCCAAGTGAATCTGGTTTTGATGGTTTTTATATGGCTCGGATGGTAAGAACCAAAACAGAAGAAATTGCCAAGTAAAGCCCATAGCCCATTTCTAATCGTGAAATAGAATTGCCTTCAAGCATTAATTTTTTGCTTATTATTTTATTTTAACGGATAATAATCTCATCGCAAAATAGCATGGATTTTTGTCCTGCACTTGCATGTGAAGCGGGTAAATCTCCACCATATTTAGCTATTACTTTTAGGTAAGTGAATTTGGTTTTGTCGACATTATAAACAAAATCAACTTTTTGCGCAGAGTTATCGGTAACAGGTACTTGGTTGGGAATGCTTCCTATCATATGCCATTCTTTGCCATTGTCTGAACCAAATAGCAAAACTTCTTTTGGGAAGATTACCCAAGCAGGCACGTTTTGGTAGAAACCCATTCTAAATTCTTTCATGGTAATAGGTTTTTCAAAATTTAGTTGGAGAACTAAATCTGCACCTGTATAACCTTGCCACCTGCCATTTTTAATGTTTATCGCACTTCCAATTTTCCCATCTGTTAAGGCAAATTTGCCTCCACCAGAGAAATTTGGGTGATAGGTGCTATATGGTAAATTTACTTCTTTGAGTTTGCCAATTGCTTTGTGGTAAACAAAACTATCGCTGCTCATTTCTTGCAATTTATTATTGGCAAACAAAGCACATTTGAGTTTAATGTCTTGTTTAATATAAAATGGTTTGGTGTAAACTAGGTCGTTAAAACTTGGGTTCAAACCGCCCAAAGAATAATAAATAGGACCAGAGCTTAAAGGTGCACTAAGTGTAAATTTGCGACCTTTGCTGCCAATGTTTTCATCAGGAATTATAAAACAATGGTATGGAACATCATTCAATTCTTTTAATAGCTTATCTAGTTTTTGAAGGTTTTCTTTTAACCAAAACTCTCTGTTTTCGCTCGCGTATAATTCGATAAAATCAGATTTTATATTTTGTAAGGATACCTCTAATTGTTTCAATTCGCTCAATAATTTTTCTTTGCTATACGTTTGGTTCAAAAAGCTTTGGTAATGTTTTCTAAACAAATCTTTCTCTAAGGTAAATCGGGTTTGGCGGATGGAAAAATTTAAATAAGAAATGGATACATTCCCTCTATTTACTTGAGAACTCAAGCTATCTACCTTTTTATAAATAGTGTTGAGTTGAACCAAATTCTCTTCCAATTCATTTTGTGAATTGGTTAAGGTTAGGCTGCTATTTAATGGAAAAATTGGCTCCAAAAAATGAACATTTCTTAGCAAGTCTTTTAATTTACCTTGGTGCATTTTTGCATATTCTAATTGCAATTGGCTTAGCTCGCAGTGCCAAAATTGTAGGTCTTGTGCTGTTAAAAAATCTTGCCATCTTTGGTCTTCATTTTCTTTTTCCTGTGGTGCCGACCAGCTAATATCTGCTCCCCAAATAAAGCCAGAATAATTGTTTCCAAACAATGCCAAACCATCATCGTCCCAACTGGTATTTAAAACTCCTTTGGCACCTTTGGTAAATCCGGTTTGAACCAATTTAAAAATATTTCCTTTAGCTGTGATGAGATTAGGATATACATTTTGCCAATTGCTAACACCAGGCGCCACCCAAAAATCGAAACCTGATTTAGAAATTGGATCCAACATTTTTGAGAAATCTTGATTGTTGCCGTATGCCCATGGAACCTGAATAATTTCTTTAGGTAGGAGAGAAATCATTTCAGGATAAGCCAATACGATATCCGCCCACATTAAAGGCGTTTTCTTGCTTGATTTTAAAAGTTCATTCAACTTATTAATATGCAAAGCATACACTTTTGCCAAGCCTAATGAATCAACTAAAGGTTTTGTAATTCCTGTGCCCAAACCAAATGTTTCATCAGCATTGAGCATAAAATAGTTGCCTTTGTAATAGGTATTTATTTCAGTAAAAAAGTCGTTAAGAAGTTTATAAGTTTCACTTTTAGCAGGTGATAAAATATGTCCGTTTTCTCCCAAATGAGCATATTTAGGATTTGCCAAAACCTTTTCCATATGTCCAAAAGATTGTTGGTTGGCAATTAGCTCAACATGAAATAGCTTGGCATATTTTTCTAATTCCAGAATTTCTTGGGCTGTAATTCCATCTTTAGGAGCAAGGTTTGGATGAGAAGAATACTGAAAAACATTTTCGGTATACAGTGTAAAGTAGTTGAGTTTATAGTGAGATAATATTTCAATCTCTTTCTTTAATTGCGATAGTTTGGGAATTGGACCTCTGCTAATATCATCCTGCCAAGCACGTACGGGAAAGCTGGGTTTATCATAAATTTCTCCGCAAGGAATTTGTGGCAAGCGAAACAATTGCTTTAAGGTTTGGAAAGCATAAAACATGGCTGTTTCGGTTTGAGCCAAAAGCAAAATGCTGTTCTGCTCAATTTTGATTACATAGCCTTCTTTTCCGGGATTAAATGGTTGGGTGAATAGAAGTTTTTTTAAATAAGCATCCCATTTTTTAGGTCCTAATATTTGCAAGGCCAATTTTGTTTGAACCATTTTGTTGGTAACAATTTTCTCTTTGGCATCAGACCCAAGCCATTGCTTAAACTGCGCTTGTAGCGTGCTATCCCTGCTGCCCATTTCAATAGTTTGGTTGGCAGAAAAGGTAAATAAACCGCTATGGGTTAAAGACTTATTTGGCTTTGGAATAATTGCATACTGACCTTTTGCAACAAAGGTGTACAACAAAAGAACAAGAAGGAAAATTGGCTTTGGCAAGTATTTCATTGCTGGCAATTTAATCAAATGAGGGAATTTTAATAAACCCTCATTTGATTCTGATGATTATGCCTAAGGTTTTGTTAATTTTAGTCTAACCTGTTTGGTATCTGTTATTAGGTTCAAAACGTAAATACCAGATTGCAATTCTGTAGTTTCTATTTGGGTTAATTCTTTACCAGATGAAACGCCTTCTTTTACCGCTTTTCCGCTGATATCATATAATACATAGCTGTATGTAACAGCTCCGTCTATGGTAATTTGCTCGGTAAATGGAGAAGGAAATACCTTTAGTCCAAGAGTTTCATACAAATCCTCAATACCAGTTGAACTGCTTTGGTAAACAATGGTATCCCAATCAGAACTAAGCGAACAACCATAAGAATCAGTAATTGTACCTTTTATGAAACTTAAGTTTTTGTTTCCCCACTGAACTTCAACTGAATTGGTTTCAAAACCACCAATTACATTTCCGTTGATGGCTTTCCAAGTATAGCTGGCATCTTTGATATAAGGAATTGAATAACTATAAACGGTAAATGGTTTTTCGAGTAAATCTTGCCCAATTACTTCAAATGGTTCTAGAGGAGAAACATTTATATGAGCACTATCTGTTTGGGTAAACAAACCATTGGTTATGGTTAAAAATACTCTGTTTAAGTTGTCTTTGGTTTGGTATTGTGTGGTTGATCCAACAGTATTATCGCTCCAAGTATAAGTTGAATTAGTACAGCCAGGAGTTATTGATAAAGGAACAATTCCTTTTCCAGAGCAAATGGTGGTATCTAAGAATTTCATTTTTTCTGAATCAAATTCAACCAATCGGTAATTAAAGGAATAACAATGATTGTTAGGATTTTGCAAAACCATATTCATTTCATTGTCCTTTATATTAAAAATTTGGTAATCGGTACTCACATTTGGGTCAACATAAGTTTGCATTGTTTCAAGTAATTTTGAATCAAATTTTGGGTCGTTTAGTTTGCAAATGGTAAAGGAATCTGGCAAAGTAAATTTAGGTTGGTTACGTTCTATTAATTCACGGATATTGTATTTTTTTACTCTGTAACACAATACACCATTAGGGAAAGAGCCTTCATAAACTATATTTCCATATTCATCCACCTCTGTTAAAGATGGAATGGCAGAACCCCATCCAATCACTGTATTACCATTTTTTAGGCGTTGTACACTTCCCATAAAATCAGAACCAATATCTGGGTCGTGATTAAATTCCCAAACTTTTTCTGCCTTCATGGTAACTTCATCCAATTGGTATTCCACTGCTCTAGAATGTCTTCTACCACTTTTAAAATTACCATTATCAAATAGCAAAATATTTCCGTTAGGTAATTTTTGTGAATCGTGTTGGTAGGTAAATCCTTCTTCATCATTTACAAATTCAAACCTATCTGTACTTGCGTTGGTGCCTAAACGCCAAATTATAGCACCTGTTCTTCTATCAATTCTAGTTACTTCATTTAAATGCCTTGAGGATAGTAATAAAGTTGTGTCTGTATCCAAATCAATTCCATTGCAATGAACCCAATCAATTTGTTGGTTGGAAGTTAAGTTAACATGGAAGGCATCAGTTATTGGCAGGTGATCAAAGCATTTCCATTCAAACACTACATTTTGGTTGCTATCCAATTCCTGAATCATAATATCCAACAAGGTAGCCTCGGTAAAACCACCTGCAACTATTTGGCTCATATCAACCGTGATTATCCTTTCTGCTAAAATAAAATAATGCCCGGTTTTATAATCTCTTTTCAATTCATGAATATCTAGGTTATAGCCATTGCCAGGTTTGATGGAATCAATAATTTGGAAGTTTTTGTCCATTCTAATGATGCAATAATCTGAAGCAATTGGTGCTAAATTAACAAAGCTAAAAATACTATCCTCATGCATTTTAAAATCAACTGCATGGAATGGAGTTTTTCTGTCAAACACTACTTCACCTAAGCCATTTACAATAATGCAACTATTGGCATTATTAGGTGCCATCATTGAACCCAATAAAAAGAAATCATTGGAATCACCTTGCGACATATTGAAATAAAAACTTGGTTGAAGACTTAAACTCTCAAGTATTTTGGTTCCTGAATGATTGGAATTTGAAGCTTCCTTTAAGGTTGGTTGAGGCAAAATTGGAAGGGTGCTTGTGGTGGAAGTCTCGTTGTTTACATATTCAAAGTAAGTCTTGTGGTGTGTGTAAAATTTAAATTGAAAACTAGGAAGGATTTTTTGGTGAATGGTATGTAAAGGTTGCAAACATTTAATAACAATTTCTGAATTAACAGCGAAGTCTTGGTTGGTTTTTAAAATGAGCTTCTTGGGGTCGTTTTGAGGAACGACATGAAATGGTAAAAGTATTCCTGCCGATTCAATTTGAAAATAAGCAGTTATATCGCCTTCTAAATTTATCTCCTCCACAAAACGAATTATAATATTACTCTGAACTGCAATCCCTTTGGAGTTTGGTTTAGGGGAAATGTAATCAAGTCCTGTTATTTTTTGACCCCAAACATTTATATTAAATGAGGCTACAAAAACAAACAAGAAAATGAAACGAGAAAGTGCAGATGAGTTTTGGTTTGAGGAAATAAATTTAAAAAATATCATTCTAATTGGATTTTGAAAGTAAATAAACAAGCAAGCAAGGTAGGAAAAATGCCCGACAATGCCAGAAATTAAGACAAATTAATCCTTGTTTTCATCTTTAATTGCATGATTTTCCTTTACTATCAAAATAACCAATGGCACTACTAATTTTCTTTTAATTGACTTTTTAATTTGGTTCAAAACGAATTTTATTTTTTATAATAACGTTTTGCATACCATTGATTCAACTTAAAACTTAGCCATGCCGAACCACTTCCAATAATCGCTCCTGCTAAAACATCTGTTGGGTAATGTGCACCTAAATCCATTCTTGAATATGCAACACCTGATGCCCATAAAAAACTGGGCGCTATCACATACCATTTGGGATAGGCCATACTCAAGGATGTGGCAACAGAAAAAGATGTGGATGTATGTCCTGATGGAAAGCTAGGACTTCCAGTGCCAGTTAAAACTATAATATCTGAATAACTTTCACCCGGTCTAGTTCTATCTATTCCATATTTTAGAACCGTTGTTATTCCACCCGTAATTAAGATAGATGCACTTACTAAAATAAATTCTTTCTTACTAGCACTGTCTTTTTTAATTAAATATTTGGTAGCCAAAGTTGCAGGCACTAAAACCAAAACAGGCGTTTCACTATTACTCAAAAACTGAAAGGTTCCATCTAAGTTTGGATTTCTATTGTGGTTGATATTTCTTAACAAATCAATATCCCAATTTTGAGAGTAGGATGCTTTGGGTAGAAAGGTGAAAATTCCTAATAGAAGAAATATAAGATTCCTGCCAATGGCTTTATTTATTGGTTCTAACATGCAATTGGTTTAAATTTATGAAATAAATATCTTCTATTGAAAAGGGTAAATTATTGGAGTTGATCCAAATGATTTCAATGGTTTTTGTTTCGTTTGGTAATAAGTCGAAATAGTTCTCACTTAGCATTACCTGTTCTGATTTTTGCTCGTAAATAAATAAGTCTTTTACCAAAGTATTGGAGCTAATTTCAAATTTATCTTGGCCAACTTTTTTGATGCTTATTTTTGGTGTTTCCAATAAAAGCTCCTTTGGTTTTACTAAATAATAATTGGTTCGAACCAAATTTTCTTGAGATGAAAAAGAAGCATTAACTACTATTTTATTGGGATTGATGCCCAATTTTGAAAGCTCTGTTTTGGCTAGTTTGTAAATGATGGAACTGCTATTAGCTGCTATCTGTTTGGCTAATTTAGTTTGAAACTTAATCTGCCCATCAAATTGAATTATCTGCAATTTCAATTCTCCTGTTAAGGCTTCTTGTTTATCAGAAACTAAGTACAAATACAATGTGTCTTGTTCCTCTTTAAAGCTGAGAAGAAGAGGATTAAACGCATGTTTAATTTCAAAGTAAACTGCCTTTTCATTTCCATAAAAATCAATAGCACTCCAAGATATAACTGGCCAACAATCATTCAATTGCCACAATAAGGTTCCCATGCAATAAGGCATGTTTCTTCTATGTGCCTCCATGGCTATGCGCATTCCTCTTGCCTGTGTTAATTGAGAAATGTATATCTGCTCTCTAAAATTTTTAGGCTCAGGAAAATCTCTGGCTGCATAAGTAGAAATTGTTTGGTAACCCGTTGGATGTTTTTGATGATTTTTATAAGATGCCGAATCAAACTCATTAGAGAAATTAGTCATAAATTTTTCAAAGGTTTTGTAATCTGGCATTCCTTGAAAACCATATTCGCTCATAAACCTTCCCACTTTTTCTTCGTATTTCTCAAAAGGTTCCATTCCCCACCAAACGCCCCAATAATGCGAATCGCCTTGCTTTAAGCTTTCTTCATGTCCCCAACCAATTTCTGGAGAACTAGGGTGGTAAGGTCTTTTTGGATCAAGCAGAGCAATTTCTTTTGGAATGATTTCTAAGAATAACTTCTTGTAATTCTCAGCAATTTCAGTCGAGTCAGAAGTTGTATACCGATATTGTTTTTGGTAACCCCAATTTTTCCACGATTCATCAATTTCGTTATTGCCACACCAAATGGCCAAACAAGCATGATTTCTTAAGCGAATAATCTGGTCTTTGATTTCTTCTTTTACATTGTTTAAAAAAGCAGAATCACCTGGATACAAGCCACCTGCAAACATAAAATCTTGCCAAACTAAAATTCCTTGTTCGTCGCAAGCCTTATAAAAAGCATCAGGCACATAAACCCCGCCACCCCAAACGCGAAGCATGTTCATATTTGCCTCTTTTGCTTTTTGAACCAAATCAGAATATATAGATTTATCTAAGTGATTTAAGAAATTATGGGGAGGAATATAATTGGCACCTTTCATAAAAACAGGTTTGCCATTGAGTTCAAAATAAAAACTGCGGCCAAATTTATCATTGGTTTGAACCAAATTTAGTTTCCTAATTCCAATTGCTAATTCGGTTTGATCCAATATCTTTTGTTGGTAAGTGAGTAAGAATTTAAAATGGTGTAAATAAGCTTCACCCAAACCATTGGTCCACCAAAGTTTGGGTTGTTTAATATGTATTTCGGTTTGAACCAAATTTTCGCCCTTAGATAAATTTAAGTTTAGGAGTCGGTTTTGGTTTTCGCCTAATTCCGGACACAACAACAATAAATAAACTATACATTTTTGCTCGCTATGTACCTTTATCTTAAATTGAATGTAAACCGATGAATCGGCTAAGAAATTTTGAACTTGGGAAATGGATTCTATTTTTAGATTGTTCCAACATTCAAGTTCAATTTCTCCAATGCCGCAGGTAACCAGTCGCGGACCCCAATCCCAACCATATTGATAAGGTGCTTTTCTAGTAAAAACAGCCTCTCCACCGGGCAAGGTATATGGAAGTTTTTTGGCCAATTCCTTTCCTTTTTTTACCGCAGATTCAAAATGAATGCGGATATGATTTTCTCCAATTTTTAAGAATGATTTTGCATCGAAAGTATGAGTTCTAAATTGGTTTTCAGTTTCAGCCAAGAGTTTGCCATTCAAAAATATTTTGGCATAGGTATCAAGGTTTTTAAGTTTAAGTGAGATATTAGAAAACGAAAAAGCTTCTGAGTCCACCTCAAAATAACATTGGTATTCCCAATCTTCATTTTCTATCCATTGAACTAGTTTTTCGTTGTTGCCCAAAAAGGGATTGGGCAAAGCAGAAATCGCCATTAAATCTTGGTGCACATTGCCAGGAACTCTAGCTTTTTTCCATTCCTCATCGCCAGCTTTTCTAAACTGCCAATCGTTCTTTTGTAAGTTAATACTTTTGGTTTGAGCCCATAGAAAATTCATTTGGTTCAAACCGAAAAATAGAAAAAGAAAATAAACTCTTACTTTCATTGAAGTGCTTGAATTAGGTTTTTAACTTCATTAAAATCTGCTCCCAAACCATTTTCTATTATAGCCGACGAATGAAACCATTGGGATGGAATTTGTTGTTTTAATTCCTTTAAATTAGTTGAGCGAATTCCACCTCCTGGCATTATGGTAATTTTATTTTTTGCAGCCTCTAAAAGTTGACTAAGCATTTCAGAACCTTCCATACAATTCTGCTTTCCACCAGAACTCAAGATGCAATTAAAGCCAATTTCAACGGCCATTTCTAATGCTTCTATTTGGTTTTCAATTTCGTCGAAAGCCTTGTGCAGCGTGCAGGGTAGGGGATATGCTAAATCAATTAATTGCTTGTTTCTAAATGTGTCTAATTTTTTGTTTTCATCCAAAATGCCAACTACAAAACCTTCTATCTTTAGATTTTTAAACTCTTTAATTTGGTTTTGCATTTCTATAAATTCATCATCGCTATATTGGAAATTTCCTGCTCTTGGACGAATCATTATTCGCATGGGAATTTTAATATGCTGAGATAATTTTTGCACCATTTCCAAGGGAGGAGTTAAGCCATCAGCTGTTTTGTTAACGCATATTTCAACCCTTTGCGCACCCGCTTTCTCAGCAGTAATTGCAGAATCTATATCAAAACAAGCTATTTCTAATTGCACTAACATGGAGCTAAATTTCTTTACTTAATTTATTGTTGGTTCAAACCGAACCTTTATACTTTTGAATGGTAAGCAGAATCTACCAAAACATTGCTTTTGCCATCACAAATTGCATAGTTGAAACCACTTTGAACGCAGTATGACCCATGCTCACCTTGCTTGTTTATGGCTATAAAACCAACCTGAATATCCTTTAAATTTTTGCCACGCACTTTCATTAAATTAACCACTCGCGCTACTGCTTCTTTGCATGCATCTTCAGGATTTTTACCTTGGCGCATTAACTCAACCACCAAATGACAACCCACAATTCTAATTACCTCTTCTCCATGTCCGGTTGCTGTAGCCGCACCAATTTCATTATCAACATAAAGGCCAGCACCAATAATTGGTGAATCACCAACTCTACCATGCATTTTATAAGCCATTCCGCTAGTTGTACAAGCACCTGATAAATTTCCATTTTCATCCAAGGCTATCATGCCAATGGTATCGTGGTTTTCTATATTGGCAATGGGTTTGTATTCACTTTTTTTAAGCCATTCTTTCCATTCTTTTTCAGAATCTTCCACCAATAAATTCTCTTTTGGAAACCCTTGTTCCAAGGCAAATTGAAGCGCTCCATCTCCCACCAACATTACGTGTGGGGTTTTTTCCATCACTGCTCTAGCAACAGAAATGGGATGCTTGATATGTTCCAATGCAGCCACAGAACCTATGTTACCAAGTTCATCCATAATGCAGGCATCCAAAGTAACTCTTCCATCTCTATCAGGCCTTCCACCATAACCCACACTGCGTTCTTTTGGGTCGCCCTCGGGAATTTTAACACCGGCTTCCACAGCATCTAAAGCCTTTCCTCCTTTGCCCAAAATCGCCCAAGCTGCTTCGTTTGCCTGAATTCCAAAGCGCCAAGTAGAAAGAACCAAAGGTTTTCTAATTGCCGTTGGTTTGGTTTTTTTATCTTCTTTATTTGGTTCAGCCATTAGGTTTGAACCCAATAAAACTCCCATACCCGAGAGCGTTGCTGATTTAATAAATGACTTTCTTGAACTCATGTTTTTAATGAATTATTTTTGAAAAGCGGTCTTGCTATAATTGATTCCTCTTGCATCTAACAAACTCCGATGAATCAATAATCTGTTGTAAAAATCTTTGTAATTTCTGTCTTCTTTCTTGCTCCACACAACCTCTGCTAAAGCCGCCATTCGCGGCATGGCCATGTATTCCACTTGCGCACTGCTGGTGATATATTCTGTCCATACATTGGCTTGCGCACCTAAAATATAAGTGGCCTCTTCTACCGAAAGTGTATCGGGAGTTGGTTCATAGGAATACACTTTTTCTAAAGGAGTAAAGCCACCAATTGCCAAAGGTTCTTGCTCTTTCTTTCCTTGGTAATGATCAAAATAACAATGCGAGCCCGGACTCATAACTACATAATGTTTTTGTTTGGCTGCGGCAATTCCACCTTCTATTCCGCGCCAACTCATAACGGCAGCATTGGGTGCTAAACCGCCTTCAAGAATTTCATCCCAACCAATAATGCTGCGGCCTCTGGCATTAACTATTTTTTCTATTCGCTGAATAAAATATGATTGCAACTCATGCGAATTAGACAAACCTTGGTCTTTCATAATCTGTTGGCATAAGGCTGATGAATCCCATTCATCCTTTAAAACTTCATCGCCACCAATATGAATAAACTTGCTAGGAAATAAATCCATTACCTCGTTCAATATATTTCTTAGAAAGAGAAAGGTTCCTTCACTCGGACAAAATACGGTGGTTTCAACGCCCCATTTCATGCCAACTTCCACGGGTTTTCCTGTGCAAGAAAACATGGGATAAGCAGCCAATGCAGCCAAAGCATGACCCGGCATTTCTATTTCTGGTACTATGGTAATATGACGTTCGGCAGCATAGTCCACAATTTCTTTGATTTCATTCTGTGTATAAAAACCACCATAGCGAATACTATCAAATTTGTTATCTGAGTAAGGACCAATCATTGAACCTTTGCGCCAAGCACCTTCTTTGGTAAGTAGAGGATATTTCTTAATTTCTATTCGCCAACCCTGATCGTCGGTGAGGTGCCAATGGAAAACATTCATTTTATAGGTTGCCAAAAAATCAATGTATTTTTTTATGAAATTGGTTTCAAAGAAATGCCTGCTGCAATCTAGGTGCATGCCACGCCACGCATACCGCGGATGGTCTTGAATGAGGGCACAAGGTACAGCCAATGAACTTTGCTTTGATACAGGTAGCAATTGAATTAAACTTTGCAAGCCATAAAAAATTCCAGCATCAGCATTGGCGGTTATACCAATGTATTTTTTATTTATGGACAGTTCATAATTTTCGAACTCACCAGTTTTTAGATTGTTTAATAAAATGGAATTTTTCTTTTTGGGTTTGCCAGAAGCAAGTTTAAGTTTAAACCCATAATTGCTTTCCATATAGTTTATAAAATAGCTAGCTTCCTTTTCAATTCCGGGTTCTGAAATATAAATTAAAGTCTTGGCGTTTATGATAAACTCTCCATCCTGGTCTAGTACAGATGTAGGTTTTGGGATAATATTAATTCTGTTTTGGGCGCTTAGGTTCAGACCGAAAACAAAAAAAAGAAAAACAAAGAAACGTAGTTGCATATAAAATTGTAAAAGCCAAATATAGTAAGCTATTCCAAAGAATTTAGCTTTTTTAAAGGAATTATTAGGCAACTTATCTTTATTATTGGAATAATAATTGCTGGTTTTTAAAACCAATAAATAAATCCCACTATGAAAAAAAACTATTACCTAATTGCACTACTTTTGGGTTTAGGTTTGAACCAAATTTTTGCCCAAACCTATGATTTAAACAACTACAAATACCGCTTTCAAAATTACCGAGGTTTGTTGTTTTCTTTGGATTTGGGCTCTAACGGTAACCTAAGCAATATTTCAACTGCCGATTCGAGCAAGAAATATACAACTAGTTTTAAAGACCGTACAAGCAATCAATCCTTAAATCTGGGTGGTAATTATTTTACATATACCAATACCGCAAACCTTCAAAGAAACAGGAACTTTACCTTTAGAGAATATTCTAGTTTGTCAACGCAAAATCATTCAACCAATTCTACTGTTAAATGGATGAAAAATAATACTAGAATTATTCTAGACCTTAATTATCAAGAAGAAACCAGATTTTATAAAAGTGAATTGAAGTTCAACTACCTGTCAATTATGGCAACCCTAAATCAACAAAGTTCTTTTGAAAAAAGCATCTACAATTCAGATTTGGATTATAAGAGAAGGGAATACCAAACTCAAAACCAAATTAATCTCAAGCTTGGTTTAGGAAATGGTAGATTAGAAAATGTAACGGATGCAGTTCAAGCGGCATTTATTTTACAAGACTTAGAAAGGAAAGCTGGAACAAATTATACAGCACTTCAGCTGGAGAATATTGCCAAAGGAATAACCCAAATAAATAATAAACGCTATTTAGATTTTAGGTTTAAAACTATAGAACAGCTTACTGCTCTCGATAGTGTTATGCAAGCCAATGGAATAAATGGAAATAAATCTATTACCTATTATACAACCCTTACAGATAATTGGCTTTATAGCAATAGGCAATTGCGCTTCTCAGGTAAGCGTTGGACCTATTATTTTAACCCTCAGACCTATGTTATAAATTCGAAAACGAATAACAAAGAATGGGATTCCCAATTAGTTTATTCAAGGAGAAATTCTTGGGACCAAAGATATTCTGCATTCATGGGTGTAGATTATGATTTTTCTACTCAAAAATCTTTAACAGTAGAACGCTCTTACGGTTGGTCGTTAACTGGTGGTTTGGCATATAACTCAAATTATTATCAAACTTATGAAGATAGCCTTCCGGCACCCAAAGATTTAGGTGATGCTTTTGGTTATAATAGTGGAAGTTTAAATTTTAAATTAAGTGCCTATTGGCAGCATTTATACCAACCAAATTCTAGAAATATTTTAATATTAAGAGTCATGCCATCCTATACCTATATTCAGTTTTTGGATGCATTACCTAATAATATTTATTACGATAAACGATTTACACTTAACCCTACCATGAATATTACTTTTAGATACTACAAATGGTTTTCGCCACATTTAAATTTTACTGTTTACAATAGTTTTTTTGTTTTAGGTCAGAATGATTTTATGGAGAAGCCACAGAATAAAAGTAGTGTATCCTTTTTTCAATTGCGCAATAGTTTAACCGCAGGTTTTGTATATCAATTATTCTAATTCTGTTTGAACCAAAAATGAAATTTGCTCCGTTTACTGCACAGGATTTAATTCAGATTCCCAGCATACAGCCAGAGGAATGGGGAGACATAAGGCCACATCTTCAAAATTATTTGGACCAAGATTTTTCCTTTCCCATTAAGTTGGAAGAGGATGGTAAATTAATTGGAATAGGAGCGGGCATTGTGCATGAAAACATTGCTTGGCTCGGACATATAATTGTGCACAGAGATTACAGAAAACAAGGTTTGGGAAGCAAGATTACCCAAACCTTGGTGGAGCAAATGCAGGCCAAAGGATGTGAAAGTATTTTTCTTATAGCCACAGATTTGGGCGCAACTGTATATGAGAAATTGGGTTTTGAAACTCAGACTACATATGAGTTTTATAAAGAGCTTCGGTTTGAACCAAAGGATTTGGAAACGCAGAATATTGTTGCTTATCAACCCGAATATTTCAACGCCTTAGCACAATTGGATTTTGAAATTTCTGGTGAGAAAAGAATGTTTCATTTAGAACCATTTTTAAACGAAGCAAGCTTGTTTATAAAAGACGGAAATTTATGTGGCTATTACCTTCCCAAATTAGGTGATGGAATGATAAACGCCAATACAGCAGAAGCAGGAATAGAATTAATGAAACATAGATTTAAAGATTTTGATTATACAAGCTTTCCAAAAAACAATCAGGTTGCAAAGGACTTTCTAAAACATTTTGGATATACCACCTTTAGAGAAGCCAAACGCATGCATTTTGGTTTGAACCAAACCTGGAAAGCAGAAAATATTTACAATAGAATTGGCGGGAATTTGGGGTGAAATTGAGAAAAATAATAGCATTCTTTTTTAGCTCAAATTTTCATTTCAATAAACCATCTCTTTCACACTGTATTGAGAAAGGTCTTTCAATTGCTTGCTAACCCAGTTGCTCCATTTTTCTTGCTTGCTTGGGTCGGGATAAACTTCTTTATCGTATTCATTTTGTTTAGCCGACATTTCCTTAAAAACGGTTTCGTAAATAGCTTTGTGCTTTTTTATGAATTCTTGGTAATTGGAAGTTTTTTCATTTAGTTTTTTCAAGAAAATTCTTGCATAAACTTCCGTAATATCAAAATGAATTTGCTCATGCGCTAAGGTTTCTGTGGAATCTGCACCCACCTTGAAATAGGATTTATCACAATCAAAAAAGGTTTTAATTATGACTGTTCCTTTTTTTGTTTCTTTACTTCCATGCGCCTCAAACGAAATAGAAGAGGAGGTTAAAGCAATAAACTTTCCTTTCTTTGGTATTGCTTTAAAGTCTTCTATTCTTAACTTTCTGTCTTCCGACCAAGGGATTAAATTATCTTGGTTTTCTGGGTTTTGAAATACCTTTGTTTTGGAATGGAAGTCAAAGAGTTCTTTGTTAACAGAGCTTGGCAGACTTTCCTTAGTGTTTTTTACCCCAACTAAAACTCTCGGTGAAAAACCTAAAAGTATTATCAATGCAAAGAAAGTAAGTTTACGCATACTGGTATTTGAATAAGATTTAAATTAAGCTGCATCCAATTTTATTAAAGCATTGGGCTTGGTTCAAATAAAATTAAAATAGGTTAGAACTAAAATAGAGAACGCATATTCTAAAATATCTATTATATAGTTTTTAGCAATTTATAAAATACAAAAGCAGGTATTTCGGTTTGAACCAAAGAAAGATTCTGAAAATAGAGAAGCAAGAAATTTAGGGTAGGGGTGTTTATTGTTTTATAAAACTCCCTCCATAACTTCTATTATCCGAACTAAGGTTTAGGTAATACAACCCTGTTGGTAAATTACTTATGTCAATGGCATTGGTTTGGTTCAAACCTAAATTGATTTGATTTATGAGCTGACCAAAATGGCTGTAAATAGAAAGAATAGTATTCTCATTAATAGGCGAGTTTAATTCAAAAAATAATTCATTGTTAGCAGGGTTTGGGAATAATTTGATTTTCGTTATTTGTGGAAGATCATTTAAACCCACATTATTAAAATCGCAGGCAATTTGGTGAAATTTATAATTAAAATTAGTATCCGAATAACACCTTAAATAAGGAGATCCTTCTGGAATCATAGGATATTGAATTAAGGCAGGGAGGATGCCATTATTGTGCGAAGAAATTACCTTTTCAATATAGGTCCCAAAGCCATGTACCGTTTGACCTCCAATAATCTCAAATGAATAAGACTTCAAACTATCGGTACCTAGTAAATTCGACTTTTGCCAAAAAATAGAAGCAATTTTTACTTTGGATGGATAGGTGTTTTTATCCATATAAAGCAAATCAATATTAAAAGTATCATAAATATTTCGGTTCAAAACAAAAAGAATTTTCTTTTCATTTTGATAGAAATAGAAGACAGAATCTCCTTTTTGCGAAAGGTAAAATCTTAAATTAGGTAGGTCCAAAGAATTATCATTTCTACCCACAATAACAGAATAGGTTTCATCAAAAATAGTAGTGTCTTTTTCCGAAACATAGGTCATATAACGCTCCACACCAATTCCATTTCCATCTGGCAAGCCATAATACCAAGTTGCATTTACAGGAGCAAACTGCCCATAAATATTGGGTATAGAGTAGAGCAAAGCAAAAATTAATAAATACTTTTTCATGTCCATTTTACAAAAGCTAATAATATGTTTTTCCTAAGCAGGCAATCAAACATGCAAAAATATTAAAAATAATTAATTGGAGATAAATTCCAATCAGGTGGCATCGGAAAGAAGGCTCTATCCTCGGTTTTTTTAGTGGCAAAAATCCGTTTGATAAAATTTCTAAATAACTTCATTTGGTTCAAACCGAATAATAGAAAGAAATTGATTTTAAAACTAAATTATTTTCTTAAGAATTCTTAAACCTAAGTAATGCCCAATTTTGTCTGTGTTTGGAGCTATAACCAATTTCTCTTAAGCTAATATTTAGCAACCCAAAAACAGGAAATATTTAAGAGATTTTGTGAGGGCTTGAATAATAATTGCTTCATAAATTTGTATGTTAGGGTAGGTTCAAAACGGATTGATTTTAACTTTTCCTTGATTTAATTTCTAAAGGAACCCTTTACTCAATTTTAGTTGAACCTAAATACTACTTCGCCTTCATTTTATTTCCTCTTGCTTCGTGTGTAATCTCTGCAAGACCTAAACTTTCCATTAGGGGTGGAATATACATTCCAAAGCGACCACGAAGTCCTTTTTTCAATCCATACCAACCCTTAACTGGATTTTTCTCTGAGCGTCCCCAAGCTTCAACGGTTCCTTCCTTAGCTGGCTTTTGCTCATCGGCACTTCCTAGTTCCATCCAATCTCCGTGTTCTTTAAGCATGGAATGTAGGTCTGTAAGACATCTAATATCGTAATGCAATACGGTTTTACCAACTGTACAAACTAAAATTTCCTTTCCCTCTTTTTCATCAACGTGCATGGTGAATTCACTTGATAATGGAGGCGTTTTTAAAACCAATGGTTTTTCTTTTGTTCCGATTTTTTCTTTCATATACCTATATTTTAGATTAGAAAATATTTATGGATGGTCCAATTAATTATTACAATTCTTAATTTAAGAAACTTCGAATTAAATAGAATTTACGGCTGTTTCCAATACCTGTTTTAGTGTATTAAAATTTGAAGGCTTGGTTATGTAAGTGTTTGCACCATTGAAAATGGATTCATCCATATCCTTTTGATTATTGGATGTAGAATAAATAGTCACGGAAATACTTTTAAGTTTTTCACTGCTCCGTATTTCTTTTAAACATTGCATCCCGCCTTTAAGTGGCATGTTGAGGTCGAGAAAAAGTAGGTGGGGCAGGAGAGCATCCTTTTTATTTAGGGATTGCATTAATTCCATTCCATTTTTAAAGGTTTCAACAATTGTTTTAATTCTTAATCCCGAGAAAATTTCCAGGAAAAGAAGGCGGTCGGCCTCGTCGTCGTCTGCTAGCAATATTAAAAGTGGTTTGTTCTCCATTTTTATGCAGGTATATAAATGTCAAATGTAGTTCCTATATTTAGTATGCTTGTGGCGAAAATAATTCCATTATGGTTTTCAATTATTTTTTTTACAATGGCAAGTCCAATACCTGTGCCTGCATATTCATCTTTGGGATGTAGTTTTTGGAATACTTCAAATATTTTTTCAGCAAATTCTTTTTCAAAACCAATACCATTGTCGGAAATAGAAATATGGCAGTATTCTTTATTCGGTATTAGGTTTACAAAATTTAGTTTGCTGTTTGAAACAATTTCGCTACTTATTTTTATATGAGCCGGTAAATTTGGATTTGAAAATTTGAGTGAGTTGCTAATTAAATTGTGCATTAACTGTCGAAATTGAAAGGGAATAATTTTTACATTGCAAATTTCATTAACTTCTATAACCGCATTTTTTTCTAGTAAAGCATCTTTAAATTCTATTTTTACTTCCTCAATAATAATGTTGAGGTCGATAGTTTCAAAATTTCTATCCGCCATGCTTAAATGGGAGAATGCAAGTAAGTCCTGAATAAGTGTTTGCATCCTTTCTGCTGCATTCTGCATCAAGTGGAAATAATTTTTTCCGCTATCAGATAAGTTTTGATTTTCTTTTTCCAATAATCTCCCTGCAATGGTTCGTATTTTTCGCAAAGGCTCTTGTAAATCATGACTAGATACATAGGTGAATGCCTCTAATTCTTTGTTCATTTTTATTAACTCTTCATTGGCTTGTTTCAATTCAGAAGTTCTGCCTTCAACAGCTTCTTTTAATATTTCTTTTTGTTTTCTCTGCTTTTCGATTTCGGTTTTAGAACCTATCCAAAGTACGATTTTGCCTAGTTCATCCTTTAATGGTACCGCTATATTCATGTGCCATAAATATTTTCCAGCTTTATTTAGAAATCTGCTTTCCGACTGATATATTTTTCCGCTTTTAATGGATTTCTTCCATTTCATTTCGTCCTCTTCCCAATCATCTGGGTGAATCATTTGTTTCCATTTAGCGCCATTTAATTCTTCATAAGACATTCCTACATAATCTAGCAAAGTTTGATTAAAGTAAGTTTTGTTGCCTTCCTCATCTGCAGTCCAAACTTTTTGCGGTAATAACTCGGCTAATTGTTTAAATTTCTTTTCGCTTTCTTCAATTTTCTTTTTTGCAATTACCTGCTCTGTTACTTCATTGCCAATAATAGTTATACCAGAAATAGTTTGGTCAGCTTCCAGATAAGGCTGGAAAACAAAATTGAAAAAATAATCTTCCTTAATTTGCCCATGCATATTTTTGGGGCTCTGTACTTCAATACCATGAAAGGGAATACCGGTGGCGCGCACCTCATCAAGCATTTTGAGGAATTTGGTGTTTTTAAGTTCAGGCATAATTTCGAGCAGCGATTTGCCTTCTATATCATTCCCTCTTCCCCATACTTCTTTAATCTTGTCGTTGGCAAGATCAATAACTAGGTTATTTCCTTTTAGCACGGCAAAAGTAAATGGCGAATTCATTAGCATCATATTATACCGCTTTTCGCTATCTTCTATTTTTCTTCTGGCATTTGTTTGTTCTGTAACATCTGAAATGGCGAGCAGAATTAATTCTTCCTGATTTGTTTTCTGTATAATTCTTTTGGCATTAAGCAGCATCGTTTTTTCCCCAATGAGCGGGAATACATGGGTAATTTCAAAACCATGGAAGTAGGTATTTTTTGGAAGTAGGTCTTCTAACAATTCGCGTAGTCGAGGTATATTCCATTGCTTATTTCCTAAATTGTATAATAAGACTCCTTCTGTATCTTTTTCTTTAACATTAAATATTTCATAAAATGTTTTGTTGGCAGATTTCACACGAAGATTTTTATCTAGCACAAGCATGGGCTCGTGAATAGTGGCCAATACAGCTTCTAAATAATCATAGGATTCATTAAGCAGGTTGTTGCGAGTTTGCAGTTCCTGATTAGTGCTAGTGGGTTCTTGCTTGGCACTTTCTACTGCTTCTTTCGTTTTCTCTAATTCTTTACTGTTTGAACCTAATTCCCCTTTGATTTTTCCCTTTGGTGGAGATTTTTTTGGAGTTGAGATTGTTTTCATTCCTTTTCAGGGATTATTATAGAATCACCTGATATCATAAAATTTTCTTGGAGTGGAAGGGAATTTTTTTTCTGCAATACGAGCGTGAGAGCTTCATAAATTACTTTTTTAAGTTGCCCAAAATCTGATGGCTTACAGATATAATAATGAGCAGCATCTCTGAAAACCTTTTTAACAGTCTCTGAATCCGAAGCGGTAGAGAAAATAATAACTGGTAAACTTTCGAGTTCAGTGCTACGTTTTATCTCTCCTAAAGACGCGAATCCGTTTTTGCGTGGCATGTTTAAATCTAGGAAAAGAATATCAGGAAACTGACCATCCTTTCTTGAAATTTCTTCCATTACTTGTTCACCGTTATGAACGATGGTAAGATTAGCTGATATAGGTAATTCTTCTAAAGCATCCTTGAAAAGTAGGCAATCTGCATTATCGTCGTCTGCTAGAAGAATATTGATATTTTGGGAAATCATTTGGTGAAGTTAGTACTATAATTATGTATTAGGTGATAATTAGGTAAATAAGTACTATTTGGAGGCAATTTGACCTTGAACTCAATTTTTTGGTCTTTGGTTGAAGTTTGTAGGTTTGGTCTTTGGGTGTTAGACTTTGGTTTTGAAAACGCCAGATGCCAGCAGCATATTAGTCTTTTGTCTTTGGTTGAAGTTTGTTGGTATGGTCTTTGGGTGTTAGACTTTGGTTTTGAAAACGCCAGATGCCAGCAGCCAGTAGCCAGCAGCATATTAGTCTTTGGTCTTTGGTTGAAGTTTGTAGGTTTGGTCTTTGGGTGTTAGACTTTGGTTTTGAAAACGCCAGTTGCCAGCAGCCAGTAGCCAGCAGCATATTAGTCTTTGGTCTTTGGTTGAAGTTTGTAGGTTTGGTCTTTGGGTGTTAGACTTTGGTTTTGAAAACGCCAGATGCCAGCAGCCAGTAGCCAGCAGCATATTAGTCTTTGGTCTTTGGTTGAAGTTTGTAGTTTTGGTCTTTGGGGGTTAGACTTTGGTTTTGAAAACGCCAGTATCCAGCAGCAAATTTGGTTAAAATTTTGATCTTACCTTTTCTAATCGCCAGAGATGCCAGCAGCCAGTAGCTAGCAGCATATTAGTCTTTGTATAGTCTTTAGTAGTTGGTCTTTAGTCTTTAGCACTGACAACTTGAAGTGGAAGTTTTTTGTCGATCCACAGTTTTTTATTTCGCCCAAGCTGAATTTTCATGCTTCAAATTCGAGTAGAATTTTTCACTCAAGGCAAAATTCTATCAAAGACTAATCGCGGATCAATTACAAAACCTGTGGGGGGATTTTTTTAATCGAATAATTTTTTTTAAAATTTTTTATGTAACATTTGTGGCAACTTATATGCCTGTTGTTTGAAGAAATAATTTTAAATCTTTGAAATTAATACCAATTTTAATTACTTTATTTCTTTTGGGCATAATAAACATTAAGGCCCAGGAGAATATTAGCAAAAAAAAGAGTTTTGATTTTAACAGTTCCATTATTGACATTCTTCCTGAAAATGAGAATATTTTCATTTTAAGTCATCCTACTGATAAAGGAATTTCCTTCGATTCATTAAATACAAATAGTGGGGTTTTACAAACAATTTTTAAATTCGATAATTATAACTCTGGTACAATCTATTTTGATAAAGCCCAAAATCGAATTTATTTACTATTAAGTTCAATTGACACATTATCATTATTTGAATATAATTTAGAGGCAAATAGTTTACTTAAAATATTTACTCATGATTTTCGTACAATTAAGAATATTAGGAAATTAAAATCTGTGGATTCTAAGTCATTTTACTTTTTGGCTGAAACCGATTCATTCGGTATTTTAGGTTCAATAAATACTCAAAAAATCGAAATAATTATTCATAAAACAAATTCAAATTCAATTGATGTTTATCGAAATTTTGAAATTATTGGGTCAAAATTATTTGCAAATACCAGGGCAAAAATTGATAGTAATAATTTAGTTAAATTAGGTTTATTTATAGACATTTTTAACCTAGAACTTTCCCTTGATAAAACAATCACTATATTAGAAGATACAAATAATAATGGAACAAAAATTATTATTAATCAAACTGGAGATTTAATAAAACATAGCAATAAAATTTACCTTCAGACAATCGTCAAAAATACATTAGACCACCAGTATTTTTACACTTTTTGCTACGATTCAAATGGAATTTTAATTACTAGTAAATACAATTTAATCGATTCCAATTTTTTTGGATATTCATATAATTATACCTCATTTTTCTATTCCTCAAATTTATTCTCAATTATAAGGATGGATTCTATAAATTCTACAACTACTTCATTGCAATTTGTCCAAACTGACGAAAACTTAAATGAATTTTATTTTAGCAAATATTTCATTTCAAACATTAAAAGGCCATTTTTATATAGTGCATATTTAGATAATTCTACTATTTGGATAAATGTTTTGGACCTAGATTCTACAATTTTCCATTCGCTACAATCTTTCTCACTTAATTTTCCACTTTTCATAGAATCTCAAAAAATGAATTCAAAGGGTTATTTTTCAATATTCCCAAATCCTGCTACAAATGAATTTACATTTTCAGCATCGGAAAGAACTGAATCAATTGACATTTTAGACGTATTCGGAAAAAAAATAAAATCTATAAATACACCAAACCATCCAGCTTTAATTTCTATTGAAGATTTAAATGTAGGAGTTTATTTTTTGGTTTTTAAATTATTGAATGGCAATTCGAGCATACAAAAAATAATCAAAAGATAGTATTAATCCAATTTCGATATGTCCTTCTATATTGCTTGAAAAAAAAGTACTTACAAAGTAGTTAATAAAATACTTTTACCGACTTTAATTCTATTCAAATACGCAATACAATCCATAAATAACAACACAAGCTCCAATGCTTGTAAAGCCATAAAGAATATAATCAAACATGGGGTCTGAGATAGATGAGAGAAGGGCCAATACACAACTTGTTACAAGCACTGCTGCTCCTAATAAAACAAATTTAAACCCATTGGTAGTGCGGTTTGTTAAAGTGCCTGTTTCGCTAGAATTTTCTTGTAAAATAGAATCGTTTAAAGGTAAATTTTGTTCTTCCATAAGTGTAATTTTAAAATAAAAATAGCAATAAAATTTAAATTTCCAAATTGACTAACAGTTGTTTGTGAAAATAAAGTTGCATGGAAAATATGAGTTGTAAAAAATAAAAAAAGCAAAATCTTAATCTATTACCGATATTGCCATGGAGGAAAAGAATCGTAATTTTGATTTTTAACCCAACTAATATTAAAAACTATGGCCTTAATTATTTTAGGAGTAATTGTATTTGTGCTTAGCCTAATGGCGGCAAAAAATGAAATGGCAGAAAAATTTGCCTCAGGGATACGTGTTGGAGCAATCGTTCTGGTGTTGGCAGGTATTTCTTCTTCTTGCTTTGTTCAAATTGATGCCGGTTATGTTGGCGTTAAAGTACTTTTTGGTAAGGTTCAGCAAGATGTTCTGGAGAGTGGATTGCATTTTGTTAACCCTTTGGTTGATGTGAAAAAGATGGATACCAAAACCCAAAATTATACCATGAGTGGCGTGCACGATGAGGGCGATGTTTCTGGTGATGATGCCATTAGAATTTTAACAGCAGATGGTTTGGAAGTAACTATTGATTTAACAGTTTTATTTAAATTAACTCCTACTGATGCTCCAAAAATATTAAACGAAACAGGTATTGATTACAATACAAAAATTGTTCGCCCAATTACTAGAACTGCCATTCGCGATAATGCAGTTTATTATGAGGCTGTTGCTTTGTATTCTACCAAAAGAGATGAGTTTCAAAATAGAATTTTCAATACTATAGAGAAGAGTTTTAAAGATAGAGGCATTATTTTAGAGCAAATGTTAATTCGCAATATTACCCTGCCAACCTCTGTTAAAGCAAGTATTGAATCTAAAATTAATGCCGAACAAGATGCTCAAAAAATGCAGTTTGTATTGCAAAAAGAAAAGCAAGAAGCCGAGCGTAAAAGGGTAGAAGCACAAGGTATTGCAGATTACCAACGCATCATAAGCTCAGGACTAACAGATAAACAATTGCAATACGAGACTATCAAAGCCAATTTAGAATTAGCTAAATCGCCAAATAGTAAAGTAATTATAATGGGTAAAGGAAATACGCCAGTTATTCTAGGCGGTAATTAATTCCAATATTTTATTTTTAATTATCGGTTTGAACCAAAATCAATTTGGTTCAAACCGATTTTTTTTTGCCTAAAAAGTTAACTCCACATTAGGCAATTCTGCCCTAATTCTTTCCTTTTCTTTTTCGCTTAATGGATTGCCCGATAGGTTCAAACTTTTTAATTTTCTTAGACGATACAGTTTTGGTGGCAAAGAACCCAATTGGTTATTCTCTAAATTTATCTCTTCAATTTTTGTTAGTCCAGAAAATGTTTTAGGCAAATACAACAATCTGTTATTGCTCAAATCCAAACTAACTAATTTCTTTAGTTGATGAATTTCAACAGGCAACTCTGCAAAATTATTAAAGCTTAAATTGGCGTATTGCAAGTTCTTTAAATTGTTTATTCCTTCTGCACTTTCCAATTGATTATTTGATAAATCTATTTTCTTTAAATAATACCAATTTGGATAAAATAAACTTAAGTCTTCAAGGTGGTTATCACTTAAATCAAGGTTTTCTAAATAGCTTAATTTTACAAAGGATTTGGGTAGTTTAGTTAAATGGTTTTGCGATAAGTTTAAGTTTTTGAGATTACCTAATTTGGCTAATTGCGATGGCACTTGGCTGATATCATTTTTACTCAAATTGAGCTCCATTAGGTTCTTCATTTTCTTTATATCTGAAGGAACATTTTTAAGCGATTGTCCACTCAAATCCAATTGCCTTACCATCAATTTCTCAAGGTAAGCAGTATCGTAGCTGGTATAAGTTTTAAAGCTTTCCTTGCCATATTTTATCTGGTAAATTGGTTTGGGCCTGCAATCCAATATACTTAAAGAAAAGCGCTTGTCTTTAACATTTAAAATTTCTCCAATTCCTCCCAATTCAACTTTCAAATTTTCTATATCCTCTTCCAAAGTATACAGTCCACCATTGGTAATTTTTGCCAAATAAGCCAAATGTGGGTTCACTCCAAATCCTTCAATATACCCACAAATAATTACCCTAACAGGTTTATTAATTTTGGTAGCCAATTCAATATCTCGTATGCAGGCATAATTATCAGCTATCAAAATAATTTCTTGATGGTCCGGAAATTGTTTGATGGATTCTAAAATTGCTTCCACATTATTTTCTTGTCTATCTCCGCCACTTCCATTTAGTCTCACCAAATTAAAAAGACTCAAAACCTTTGGTATATCGCCTGCTTCTGTAGTATAAATGCCTCCAGTTTCTCCTATTACTTTGGTGGCATTGGTCTTTCCGTCGCCATCATTAAAAAGTGTTAAGTAGCGTATCCCAGAACTTTTATAATTAAGCAAATGCCAAGAAACTACTTGCGCTCCATAACCATACATGCTGCCTGTCCAATCGTTTACCACCAAGGCATCTGCCCATTCTGGATGTCTTTCCATCACCTTCCAAACCACACTATCGCTTATTGGGTTAAACTTTAAAAACTCCGCCACTTGGCGTTTGTATTGAAACATTTCTAAAGGTGTTCTCTCCTCCAATTTTATGGTTGAGGGCTTTGCCGCTTGTGCCACAAACACCGATTTCAAGATTTGCTTTTGTACATCCAATGGTTTATTAGACAAAATGCTTTTCACAGAATCGTTTAGTAATTCGCTATTCCTTAATCCTTCTATAGTTTGTGTGGTTTCCTTTAAGCTGTTTTGTGCAGCAATTTCGGTTTGAACCAAAGGCGCATTTTCTGGTGAATTTGCTTTTTCTGTAAGGGCAGATTCCTCATCGGGTGTGCGATACCAAATTACTACGCCATGAAAAAGAGTATTCACCTGATCATCGTTATCAATATGGGTTTGTAGGATGGTTCTCCATTCCAAATCGCTTTCATTCAAGGCGCCGTCCATCTCAAAAAGATGTATCAATCGGTTGCAAAGGAGTGGATAGATTTCATTGTAAACACCATCGTGAACAGGATATCTTGAGTAAACAATATCAACCCGATAGGGGTAAATAGAATCTCTTTTATTGAGCCAAAGTTGAGGTGCAATAAACTTAGAACTTCTCAATCCGTTTCTTAAAAATACAGCATGTTTTCCTTGGTCTACTTTGTACTCGTAAACAAACTCTTCTTTAAATTTTGCTTTAACTTCTGGCCCATATTTTTTAGGCTCCTTGAGTTTAGATTCATTGAAATATTTCTGGCCCTTCGCATTAAAATTACCTAAAACGAGGAGGCAGAAAAAAGCATAAAAAAACTTACTCAAACGGGTAATCATTTTGTTTCTAATTGACTTTTGTCATTATTGGTTACAAATCTTTATAAAATGTGGTTCAAACCCCATTTTTTTATAAATTGCACGTGTTCGTTTTAAAGCAATTCTAACGAAATTAAATTGATGACAAGCATATGTCGAAAAATATTAGTGAACTTTCTGGTAGAAAAGGTCTAGAAAAAAACCTTTTCGAAGAATTAGGTATCCAAGCAAAATCAACGGGTACACCCAGTGCCAACAGCATTGAAAATTTAGCAGAAGAATTTTTAATTGGTAAAGCCAATGTATATGGCACCACCAGTTTCTATGATTTTTTACGTCCCGAAAACCAAGGTAAAAAAGCCTATGTATGCAATGGAACGGCTTGTTTAACTTCTGGTTCGCAAGGAAAAATCAAAGAAAAATTGCTTCAAAATTTCCAAGCCAATGAAATTGGTGAAATGTGTTGCCTTGGCCGTTGCCATGAAAATAGTGCCTTTCACATCGATGGTCATAATTATTCTGGTGATGCAATTGAGCATATTGATGAAATAAAAAACAAAGCCTTTCCTTTTCAAGAAAAATACCATGTGGGTTCTTTTGGTCCACAAATTCTTACCAAAGACTTTGGAAATGTAGATTCCTATTATGAGTTATGGAAAAAAGCCTTGAACCAAACGCCTGAGGAATTATTAGAACAACTCAAAATTTCTGGTTTGCGTGGTAGAGGTGGAGCTGGTTTTCCAATTGGGTTCAAATTAGAATCTGCAAAAAATACAATTGGTTCAACCAAATTTATTGTTTGCAATGCAGATGAAGGCGACCCAGGTGCATACAGCGACAGGTATTTGCTAGAAAATCAAATTCACTTGGTCCTTTTGGGAATGATGATTGGTGGTTACATTATGGGTGCCAATTACGGTGTTTTGTATATCCGTGGAGAATATCCTGAATCGATAAAAATTGCTAATGATGCAATTGTTGAAATTAGAGAAAAAGGTTTTATTGGCAATTCAATTTTTGGTTCAAACTTTAGCTTTGATTTTAAAGTGATTGCCGCACAGGGTGCATATATCTGTGGAGAAGAAACTGCTTTGCTTTCTAGCATTGAAGGACAAAGACCAGAGGTTCGTGTTCGTCCGCCTTACCCAACGCAACAAGGTTTGTTTAATAAACCAACAGTGGTTAATAATGTTGAAACCTTGGCCAATATTCCATTTGTTATTGAAAATGGTGGAGCTGCCTTTGCAGCAATCGGAAAAGGAAAATCTAGTGGAACCAAATTGGTTTCTTTGGATGGTTATTTTAATCGTCCTGGTATTTATGAAGTTGCCATGGGAACGCCACTTAAAACTGTTATTGAAGAATTGGGTCAAGGATTTAAAGCCCCAGTAAAAGCCATGCATATTGGCGGACCATTAGGTGGATTGGTGCCTGTTTCTAAAATCAATGATTTGAGTATAGATTTTGAAACCTTTGCTTCAGAGAAATTTTTATTAGGTCATGCCTCTGTTGTTTGTCTGCCTCAAGATTTTCCAATCATCGATTATATTGAACATTTGTTTCAGTTTACAGCACACGAAAGTTGTGGTAAATGTTTTCCTTGCCGACTAGGTTCAACCCGAGGTTACGAATTAATTGCTGGAGCAAAAAACAGCGATGCAAAAATTGATACGGAGTTGTTTGATGATTTAATAACAACGATGGAAATTGGCTCTCTATGCGCACTTGGCGGTGGATTGCCTTTACCTATTCGTAACTCCTTGCATTATTTTAAAGAAGAATTAGCACCTTATTTTCAAGCATAAAAATTATATCTAATGAGCAAAATTGCCTATATCGATAACGAAGCTTATGAAATCAATGATGGAGAAACCATCCTTGCATTTGTTAAAAGAATTAAAGGTGAAAATCTGGTACCTACTTTATGCGATGCACCAAATTTAGATCCTTTTGGTGCTTGTAGAGTTTGTAGTGTAGACGTGGCCTTGGTTCAAGACGGACCAGTTAAAACACAAGCCTCTTGCCATACTCCCGTTATGGCTAATTCGTATATTTATCCAAGTTCTGATAGAGTTCAAAAGCTCCGTAAGAATATTGTTGAATTGGTATTAACTGATCATCCTTTGGATTGTCTTACTTGTGAAGTAAACAACAATTGCGAATTGCAAACTGTTGCAGCACAAGTGGGAGTAAGAGATGTTAGATACCCTGCTGGTAAAAACCATTTGGATAGAAAGAAAGATAAGAGTCATCCATACATGACCTCCGATATGAGCAAATGCATCAATTGCGCGCGTTGTGTGCGTGCTTGCGATGAAGTTCAAGGTCAGTTTGTTTTGAGTATGGCTGGAAGAGGATTTGATAGCCATATTGTGAAAGGAATGGAAACTTCCTTTATGGAATCTGATTGTGTGAGCTGTGGTGCTTGTGCACAAGCTTGTCCAACTTCTGCAATTAGCGATGTGTTTGAATCCAAATCAATTGCTGTTGATGAAAAAGTAAAAACCATTTGTACCTATTGTGGTGTAGGCTGCCAATTGGAAGTTGCCAAAGTAAATGGAAAAGTTAAATCCATTCAAGCACCTTATAATTCAGCGGTGAACCAAGGACATACTTGTTTAAAAGGAAGATTTGCATTTTCGTTTTACAAGCATCCAGATAGAATCAAAACGCCATTAATTAGAAAAAATGGAGTTTTAGAACCTGCAACTTGGGATGAAGCCTATGATTTTATTGCTGATAAATTAACAAATATCCTTAAAGAACACGGACCAGATTCAGTTGCTGGAATTTCTTCTGCTCGTTGTACCAACGAAGAAAATTATTTGATGCAGAAATTTATCAGGGCAGTTGTTGGAACCAATAATATTGACTGTTGCGCGCGTGTTTGTCATTCGCCAACTGCTCTTGGTATGCAACGTTCTTTTGGAACTGGTGCTGCCACCAATTCGGTTGTTGATTTAAAATACACCGATTGTATTATGATTATTGGGGCCAATCCAACAGATGCACATCCAGTAACCGGAGCTAAGTTGAAACAGTTTGCTATGAAAGGCAAACCAAGTATTGTTATTGATCCAAGAAGAACAGAAATGGCAAGGTATGCAACCTATCATCTTCAGTTAAGGCCAGGAACAAATGTGGCTTTGTTGAACATGATGTTGTATTATATTATCACAGAAGACTTAGCAGATAAAGCCTTTATTGAAGCAAGTACTGAAGGATACGAAGAGTTTTGTGAGAACATATTAAAACTAAACATGGACGAATTATCTGCGCTTACAGGAGTAGATAAAAACTTGGTAAAAGCAGCTGCTGTAGCTTATGCTTCTGCGCCAAATGCCATGTCGTTTCATGGATTGGGGGTTACAGAACATTCGCAAGGTTCCTTCACAGTAATGCAAATTTCTGATTTGGCATTAATCACTGGAAACATTGGTAGGAGAGGTGTTGGAGTAAATCCTTTGCGCGGACAAAACAATGTGCAAGGTGCAGCAGACATGGGCTGTCAGCCTCACCAAGGTGCTGGTTATTTAGATGCTTACGATCCAGAAATAAACAAAAAATACGAGGCATTTTATAATACCAAAATACCTTTTGGTAAGGGTTTAAAAATTCCTGAAATGTTTGAGGCGTCTATTGAAGGAAAATTAAAAGCCATGTGGCTATTGGGTGAAGATGTGGTACAAACCGACCCAAATACAAATAAAGTAATCGCAGCCATGCAGAACTTGGAGTTATTGGTGGTTCAAGAATTGTTCATGACAGAAACTGCAAAGTATGCAACGGTTATTTTGCCTGGAGCATCTTTCCTAGAAAAGTCTGGAACATTTACCAATGCAGAAAGAAGGATTCAGAAAGTGCAAAAGGTGGTTGAACCATTGCCAGGTACCAAAGCCGATGGACAAATTATTGTGGATATTATGAACCGTATGGGTTACCCTCAAGCAGATTATGATGCCAATGAAATGCTAAAAGAAATTTCTCAAATTGTTCCTTTCTTCGCTGGTGTTAAATGGCATGAATTAGGTGATAACGGCAAGCAATGGCCAGTTAAAGCAGATGGAAGTGATACCGAAATTTTGCATATCAACGGTGCATTCAATAGAGGCAAAGGTAAGTTCCATTATTTCGATTGGAAGGAATCAGGAGAAATTACCAAGAATGGTAAAGAGTATCCTTATATCATTACCACCAATAGAGAGTTAGAGCACTATAATTCTGGAACAATGACTCGCAGAACGGGCAATGTTCATATTTTAACAGAAGATGTATTGTTAATTAACCCTGCAGATGCCGAAAAACATTTTATTCATGAGGGAGATTTTGTTTGTGTAGAATCTCCAAGAGGTAAGGTAGATATTAAAGCCCGAATTACCGACCAAGTGAAATCAGGTGTTTTAAGTACTACTTTCCATTTTCCAGAACTTATGCTAAATATTATTACCAGCGATGAACACGACAGTGAAGCACTTTGTCCGGAGTATAAAGTAGTTGCTGTTAATATTCGTAAAAGTAAAGGGCAGCATAAATTTTCCAAAGAAACCAATTTAGTTCAATCTTAATTTAATTCGGTTTGAACCAAATAATGGTTTACAAAAAAACAAAAAATGAAAAAAATCAACATTCTATTTCTTCTCCTTTTTCTTAATCAATTTCTTTTTGCACAAGAGCCTGTTTTAGTTAGAGATTTAAATACTGGTTATTTAAGCAGTTCAGCCACTTCTTTATTTGTGCATGGAGATTATATGTATTTTGCTGCACAAGGCACAAATTCAACAGGCAAAGAACTATGGAGAACTGATGGAACCGATACTGGAACGTATTTGGTAAAAGATATTTTCCTAGGTACAGGTTCCAGCAATCCTACCAATTTTTGCAGCGTAGGAACTACCTTGTATTTTAGCGCCACAGATGGAGTTTCAGGCATAGAGTTATGGAAAACGGATGGAACGGCAAATGGTACAGTTTTGGTTAAAAATATTTATGCTTCCTCAGCTTCATCCTCACCATCTAGACTAATTTCCTTTAATAATAATTTATTGTTTGTAGCCAACAATGGAACCAATGGAAACGAATTATGGTTTTCTGACGGTACTGAATTAGGAACTAAATTGTTGAAAGATATTAGAACCGGAACCACCGACCCACAGATTAATAATTTGGTTCAAAAAGGAGATTCTTTATTTTTTACCGCCAACGATGGAACTAATGGTTTGGAACTTTGGGTTACGGATGGTACTGAAACTGGCACCCAATTGTTAAAAGATATCTATTCTGGTAGTACTGGAAGTAATATTAGCGGACTAACCTTATTTAACGGCTATATCTATTTTAGTGCAAATGATGGAAGTCATGGTGTTGAATTATGGAGAACAGATGGAACAACTTCTGGTACCCAAATTTATCAAGATTATATCAATGGTACTGGAAGTACTTCGCCCAACTATTTAACTGTAAGTGGAGCGTATTTATATTTTGCAGGTAATAGCACTGGAGGTAATGAACTATTAAGAACAACTGGTAATGATAGCATTTTCTTAATTGAAATAGATGATTTTGGTTCAAGCACACCAGCTTCTTTGGTAAATTGCAATGGCACATTATTCTTCACTGCAACCGTAGATAATGGAAGAGAACTCTATGTAAGTAATGGAACTAAAGGAGGTACAAGAATGACACGCGATTTGTACCCCATTCAAACAGATGCTTTAATTAATAATATGATGGTTGTTGATTCTACTCTATATTTTACTGCACATGAATCGCCCAATTACCAGGATTATGAAATTTATTATGCAACTCCATCTTCTACCTACCCCCGTAGAATAAAGGATATAGCAGTAGGAACAACATCAAGCAATCCTGCTAATTTAACAGCCTTTAAAGGCAAATGTTATTTTACCGCCAACGACCAAAAAGTGGGAATAGAAATGTGGGCTGCCAATGGAAATTCTGCAACTTTATTCAAAGATATTTACCCTGCAACCCAAGGTTCTGGTATTGCAACAATGGCCGCTTTAAATGGACAATTATTATTTAATGCAGTTACCAGTAATGGAGATGAATTATGGAAAACCACTGGTGATTCTGCATCCACTGTTTTGGTGAAAGACATTGAATCTGGCTCAAGTAGTTCCCAGCCTAGAAATATGTTTGCTACTCCTTCTAAAGTTTTCTTTACTAGAAATTCTTTAAACTCCAATATTTTACAAGGAACAGATGGAACTAGTAATGGAACTAATTATGTTTCTATTACAGGTGGAACCCAATCTGTATCAAATTTTGTTTGGCTCAACAATACCTTGTATTTTGTAAGAACCGGTAGCGCTATTTATGGTTTGGTTTACAAAAGTACAAACGGTACTAGCTCTGCAAATATTAGAAACCTAAACCCTAGCAATATTGGCGATAATGCCAATTATTTAACTGCCTTTAAAGATAAGGTTTACTTTAGTGCAGATGATGGAAATACAAATGGTGTAGAATTGTTTGTTACAGATGGTTCTTATGCAGGCACAAAAATTGTTAAAGACATTCGCTCGGGCAGTGCAGATGCAAGTCCTGCTAATTTAACGGCTGTAGATTCTATGTTATTCTTTAGTGCCAACAACGGTTCTACTGGTTCAGAATTATGGCAAACTGATGGAACAACGGCCAATACAGTTTTAGTAAAAGATATAAATTCAGGTGCTTCTGCAAGTGGGATTTCTAATATGGTTGCCTTTAAAGGCAAAGCTTATTTTTCTGCAACTGATGGAACAAATGGTTACGAATTGTGGAGCTCGGATGGAACATCAACAGGAACGGAAATGGTTTTGGATATTGCTTCAGGTAGTGGGAATAGTTCACCCAAAAATATGCGTGTGGTTGGGGATTTACTTTATTTTATTGCCAACGATAATATAAACGGTGAAGAATTATGGGTTACCGACGGAACTCCTTCAGGAACAAAAATGCTGAAAGATATTTGGGGTGGAAGCAATGGTAGTAATATTAAAAATATGCTAGCAGTTCGCAATTATCTTTATTTTTCTGCCAACGATAGTATTCACGGTCAGGAATTATGGCGCACAGATGGAACGAGCATTGGAACTAAATTAATTTCTGAAGTATATTTAGGTTCAGAAAGTTCTAATCCTTCCTTCTTAACCTTATTGGGCGATACCTTGTATTTCTCAGCTGATCATCCTCAATATGGCAACGAACTGTTTTATGTTTTTACCAATTGTATGATTGGAGGCCTAAAAGGCAAATCAACTTGTTTAGGTGATACCATTCAATTTGAAGACATGACTGTAAACATGGGACCATTGCCAAATACATATCTTTGGAATTTTGGAAATGGAGATACATCAACTCAACAAAATCCAATGTATTCTTATGATTCTGCAGGTGTTTATGAAGTAATTTTAATAGCTACCAACGCAGATTTGTGTTCGGTTCAAACCAAGAAAACCTTTACTATTTCTCCTAAACCAATTGCAAATTTTGTGGCCGAAAACGATACCTTATGTTTTAAATCGCAACCATTTAAATTTACCAATTCTTCCTCACCACAAACTGGTGAACCTTTTGCTTGGAAATTTGGGGATAACGGAACCTCAACTTTATTAAATCCTACTCACAGTTATACCTTGGCTGGGACATATTCGGTTCAATTAACTATTGGTTCAAACCAAAATTGTATGAGTAGTGTTAGCTTCCCAGTAACTGTTTTTTCTAATCCTGGCGCACCTAATATTATTGGTAAAACCAGTTCTAGCGATAAAAATATAGATTCGTTTTATGTTGCCAATACTGCTGGTTCAACTTATAATTGGATTGTGAATGGTGGAAGTATTCAATCAGGAAATGGAACAGATAAAATATTTGTAAAATGGACAACAGGTGCAACGGCAGGCAATGTTCAAGTTACTGAAACCACCCTTAATGGCTGTGTTGGAAACCCAAAATTGATAAATGTAAGTTTAAGCAATGTGGGTTTAAATAATTATTCTTTAGAAAATGCCTTTTCAATTTTCCCTAATCCATCTTTCGGTTTGATCCAAATTGAAAACAAAGATTTAATGAATAAAGAGTTTACTATTCGTATTGTAGACATGATGGGTAAAGAAGTTTACCATCAAATTTGGAAGAAAGAAATGGGTCCTATTTTGAGCCTAGATTTGAATGGAAATGGAGCAGGGGTTTACCAATTATTTATTGAGTCGGATACAGAAATTACATCTAAGAAATTTATTCTTATGGATTAATTCATAAAATTAAGAGCATAAAAAAAGGCTTCGCAAGTTTTGCGAAGCCTTTTTTTTACTTATAAACAGAATTAGTTTTCAATAAAATCTCCCATTTGCGAGAATTTTTCTATTCTGGTTTGAACCAATTTATCAGCGTCTGTTCCTATTAGATTATCCAATTCCATATTTAAATGCTCCTTAAAAGTTGCATAAACTTCTTGTGTATCTGCATGAGCACCGCCCAAAGGTTCAGGAATAATTCCATCAATTAACTTATTGGCCAACATATCTGTAGCTGTAAGTTTAAGTGCCTCTGCAGCTTTTTCTTTGTGTTCCCAACTGCGCCATAAAATAGATGAGCAAGATTCTGGTGAAATAACCGAGTACCAAGTATTTTCCATCATCAATACACGATCGCCTACGCCAATACCTAAAGCTCCACCAGATGCACCTTCACCAATGATGATGCAAATAATAGGAACTTTAAATACACTCATCTCGTACAAGTTTCTAGCTATGGCTTCACCCTGACCTCTTTCTTCTGCTTCTAAGCCAGGAGACGCGCCCGGAGTATCAATTAAACATACAATAGGTAAGTTGAAACGTTCTGCCATTTTCATTAAGCGCAAAGCTTTGCGATACCCTTCTGGGTTGGGCATTCCAAAATTTCTGAATTGCCTTTGTTTGGTATTGCGGCCTTTTTGCTGTCCAATTACCATAACGCTTTTTCCGTTAAGGCTAGCAAAACCGCCCACCATGGCTTTATCGTCTTTCACGGTTCTATCGCCGTGCAATTCAATAAAGTTCTCAAAACAATTTTCTATATAATCTAAGGTATAAGGTCTTTCTGGGTGGCGACTAATCTGAACTCTTTGCCAGCCAGTTAACTTACCATAAACTTCTTTTTTTGCTTCTAAAATTTTTGCTTCTAGTTCTTCAATTTTAGCGTGCATATCTACTTTACCTTTTTCGTGAACTTTTTTAATCTCTTCAAGTTGTTCTTCTAGTTCTTCAATAGGTTTTTCAAAATCAAAATGTGCCATATATTAGTTTTAACTTTTGCTACTTTGCAGCCCTGCAATTTTAATGAAATAACACTATTTTCAAAATTTTTAAAATAGCACTTGACAAGTAGAATTATATTTCTATATTTGCACTCCCCAAACGGAAATAAAGTAGCCAAAAGCTACCAACTTCAGGAGGGTTGTTCTAAAGAATAATGGTGTGGTAGTTCAGCTGGTTAGAATACGTGCCTGTCACGCACGGGGTCGCGGGTTCGAGTCCCGTCCGCACCGCCAAAGCCTCAACGAAAGTTGGGGCTTTTTTTTTGAAAAGTATTTCATTTAGCCATGCCCCATTTTGTCTATATAATTTATTCACAGACGTTTGATATTTATTACAAAGGATATTCATTAAATCCAGAGAATAGGATAATCGAACACAATACCAATCAATCCAGTTATACCGAAAATAAAGGTCCTTGGGAATTAGTTTATGTAAAAGGTTATCAAACCAAAAGGGAAGCATTAATAGAGGAACGCAGGATTAAGAAACTAAATAGGAATTCCATCGAAAAATTAATAGCTGGTTAGAATACGTGCCTTGTCATCTCGTCATGGATGACGAGACGGGTTCGAGTCCCGTCCG
>JAIOYZ010000062.1 GCA_021740845.1 Bacteroidia bacterium | reverse complement strand
TTTGTGCAACGCCTATTATGTAACTTTTTGCCCTGGCTATATTTCCTATTCTGACATCTTTTACAACTATATCCTTCTTCCCATTTCAAAAATGCTAAGTACTTTAAACAATCATCATCTGTCTTAAATGTTCGGTTGAATGTTATTGAATTCACGCCAACAAATTTAACCCGTTCTGCCATTTGGCAAAGATAATAAGTTGCGACCTAAACGCCTATACCTAAAGATTAAATCTGAAAGCAATCACAAAATCATATCTAAAAATCAGAGTAAATAATCAGCTTACCTGTTTGCTTTGGTGGCCTGGTTTTTCAGTTAATTTTGGTTCGAACCAAACTTAAAAAAATGAAATGCATGAAGCGGGAATTGATAAGGTTGGTAGTACACACAAAACCCATTTCATTTTATTTTGGTTCAAACCGAATTTGTTATTGAGTTTTAAAAAAATGGACTTTTGATAAAGTGAGCAGGTGGATTTTGGTTCTAAAAATGGTTGATGGTTTCACGCTTTTCAGGCTGGATTTAATACAATGCTTCATTCGAACAACCGACCTCAAATAAATAGAAAAGTAACAAACGATGTCCCCACCTGCTGCAAAACCACTGAAATAGTCTGCCCTTCTTGATCGTCTATTTCATTTTATTAAACATATAACGGCTTATTTTCCATTGTCCGTTTGTTTTTTGAAGAACAAAAAGTTCTCTATTTTCTTCTGCTACAGTTTCTCCGTTTGCGTGAATTAAAGTCGTGCCTTTAGAGGTTGTCCGTGAAAAAGCATAGTCGCCATTAATTACAATCTCGTCAATTAAAAAATCGATTTTCAGTTCAATGGTTTTGAAAACGAACTCGTATGATGCTTTAATTTGTTCTTGTCCGATTGCAGAAGGTGCATTAGAAGGCATAAATACACCATCGTTTGTATAAAGTGGCAAAACTTTATTTAAATCTGATGAGTTTAATGCATCACGATAAGAGAAGAGTAATTTTTCAATTGCTGATTTTTCTGTTGTTTGTTCCATATTGTATTGTGTTGAATTGTTTGATTGATTTTTTGTTTCGTTGTAGCAAGATGTTAATGATACGAGCAATATTGCTGAAATTATCAAATGTTTCATTGTGGTATTTTTAAGAGTGAGAAATTTTGCTTATCGCTTCGGCAAGTGTTACTGGTTTGCCTAATGCTCCAAATTCGTGGAGGTCACCAAATACTTCTATTTTTATGGACTGGTCTATACCTCCAACGTTAAATGGTACGAAACCACTACTTGTAATAAGCTCTTCAATTTGTTGGCTACTATTGGTGCTATCGGAAGCATAAAAAAGTACTTTTTTGTCAGGCTCATTAAATGCGGAATTTAATAGTGAACCAGCACCTAAAGTTCCAAAAGCCTTAATTAGTTTGGCGTTTTTGGGAATTAATCCAGATAGAATTTTTCCAGCCGATTCACTCTCTCCAATAATTTTTTTGAAGCCCCCATTTCCGTCAGGAGCAATGGGATTTGATACATCAATAATTATTTTTCCGTCCAATTCTTTTGAAAAGGTTTGAAAAAAATCTTTTAGGGCATTGAAATAAATAGCAGGAACAATAACTTCTGCTTCTTTTATTGCATCTGTAATTTCTTTTGCGGTTGCAAGGTTGCCCAATTGGTTTGCCAAAGCTTTTGTTTTCTCAATGTCTCTTGAAGCAAGAATTATGGATTGATTTCCTTTTACAAGATTTGTTGCAATGGCTTTACCAATGTTGCCAAGTCCAATTACCGCCACTGTTGTTTTTGAAGTATTCATATCTGTTGTATTGAATTTTTTTTATATCAAAATTGACAATACAAAGATGGGATGAAGGCAAAGAACGCACCTATAAACTGGTTTAAGAAATAGTCTTAATGTAGATTAAGGGTAATTTATTCTATAGCTCTCTCGTTCCTTATTTTACTTAAAAATTCGGGAGTAATTCCAAGATAGGATGCAATTTGTGTATTGGGTAATCGGTTAGCAAGATTCGGATATTGTTCCAAGAAACTTTCATAGCGTTCATACGCTGTCGTGCTAAAAGTTTGAAGAAGTCGGTTTTGAAGTTCAATATATTTGTCTTCGATAATTACTCGGAAATTCCTGTCAAACTTTGGATAGTTTGTATATAAATACCAAAGGTCGCCTTTAGATATTTGAAGTATAACAGAAGGTTCAACTGCCTCTATAAATAATTTTGATGGTCGTTCTTTGTGTAAACTGTCAATGTCTGTAATCCAGTCGTTTTCGGCAGTAAATAGAAGGTTGTGTTCTTTGCCAGAATTGTCTACGCCATAAGTTTTAAAACATCCCTCAACAACGTAACTAAAATACTTGCAAGTGTCGCCCTCTTGTAAAATGTATTGTTTCCGTTTTATTTTACGCTCCGTTAACCGACTTGTCAAGGCTTCCTTTTCGCTATCAGTCAATGGAAGGTATTTGTCGAAATACTTTATTATTTTTTCCATTTATTTCTGGTTCTCGGTTTTATGTTAGGATCTGTTAATGTAGTACACAACGTTTGCATTAAACTAAAAAACATCGCTTAGTTCTCAGCAATATAAAAAGAATAAATCTGAAAGCAATCACAATATCACATCCTAAGAACAGAGAAAATAATCAGCTTATCTGTTTGCTTTGCTGGCTTGCTTATTCAGTAAATTTTGGTTCGAACCAAACTAAAAAAAAAAAATGAAATGCTGGAAGATGGAATGGATAAGTTTGGTAGAACACACAAAACTCATTTCAATTTATTTTGGTTCAAACCGAACTAGTTATTGAGTTTTAAAAAAATGGACTTTTGATAAAGTGAACAGGTGGATTTTGATCCTTTGGAATAGACGATTTGGCGCCTTGCGTGGTTGCTTTCTACGAAGGCTAATTTTTCAACTAAGTTAAAACAATCTGCGAAATACAAAGCATCCAATCACCACAAATTCGGCAATTGCGTAGGGTCTTGTTAGCGGTTCGGGCTTTTTTCCTTGAGTTCGATTTCAAATTCTTGAGGAGTCAATATTTTGGCAGTCTTAAAAGGGTTAAGTTCCAACAAGTCTTTGTCCCCTGTTATTAAATAGTCTGCCTTTGAATAGTCGATTAGGTCTAATAAAAAATTGTCTTTCAAATCTCTATTAATGAAATGCTTCGGTTGTATTTCAACATTTTCAGAAATTGTCTCTAGCAGCTCGATGAGTTCTTTTACGCTCTCTTTTGGAAAATATTTCTTCAGTTTTTCTCGACCAGTAACAAGTTTAATTTCTGTAAGTAATTGTTCTGTTGTAACAATGTTTATATACCCATCAGATATATAATTCTTAACAAGCGATAGTCTTTTTCCAATTAGAAAACTAATCCAAACATTCGTATCAAAAATTACTCTAATGCTTGCGCTTTTCATAAATCCCTTTTCTAACAGACTCCACTTCCTCCGAAATTGTTTTCAAGTCCAATTTCGGAGCTTTAAAGGTCTTTAAAAGACTTGTTAATTTTGTATCAATTGCTTCTTTCTCCAATTCCTTACTCAATTTCAACTTCTGTTGTCTAGGTAATTGTTTTACAATAGAAAGAATTTGCTCAAAAGTTATGTCTATTTGTAATGCGGTTTTCATTGTCCAAAAATTTCAAGCATCTAAATTAAATAAAAAAGTTGGATCATATGTCTTTTTTTAGGTCTAACCACTAATGCTTGTATTACCCTTATTAAACTTCCTTTAGTTCACAGCAATATAAAAAGATTAAATCTGAAAGCAATCATAATATCACATCCTAAGAACACAAAAAATAATCAGCCTACCTGTTTGCTTTGGTGGCCTGATTTTTCAGTTATTCTTGGTTCGAACCAAACTTTAAAAAATGAAATGCTGGAAGATGGAATGGATAATTTTGGTAGAACACACAAAACTCATTTCAATTTATTTTGGTTCAAACCGAACTTGTTATTGAGTTTTAAAAAAATGGCCTTTTGATAAAGCGAACAGGTGGATTTTGATTCTTAGGTGTAGTTGAGGTTGGGCTCGTTTAGGCGGGGTTACCAGCTTTTGCTGGGCATGACCCACATATACATAATTGTGGGTTCGAATTTAATTTTCACTTATTCTTTCAATATTGTATCCTTTCAATTTCCACGATTCAATCAACTGATTCAACTGGTTTATCATGTAATAAGAATCAATTTCAAAATCCAATCGTCTTTCTTGGCTATCTTGATGTAGAATTATATAGTTTTTTTTTGCTTACCAGTTAATTCATGACCAACTTCTTTAATGGTTTCTTGAGGTATGGAATATTCTTCTTTCAATATTATCCTTTCAACTTCATTTAACTTTATTGTTTCTTCTTCTGTTCCTTTTTTTGATTTAATTCTTATTTCATCTTCCTCAATTTCTATTAATTTATTACCAAGAACCAAACTAATTTTTCTTTGATTTCTTGCCATTAAAATAATTGCGGCAACGTAAAGTCCAATCATTAGTATTGTTAGCCAAAAAGGTATTTGAAAAAAATTCACAAGTAGACCAATTGCAATAGATGGTAGAAGCATTTGGAATAATTGTTTACTTCTTAATTTGTAATAATTCTGATTTTCAATCAATTTGGCTTTAAACATAGGATTATTATTTTTTGTTAATGACCGACTAAATTTTCACGCTTAGCTCAGTGGTGCTTTGGGAAGACCAAATTGTCAAGCAATACGAATATAACAAAGGAGCAAAAAATACCAAGGTACCATTTCAACCCTTATTGAAGCTATGTATGTGTACCACTCGTTTTTTACTTCACGCTTTGTTGCAACAAGTCCAACGTGTGGTCTAAAGAATTAATACTGGTCCAGTCTTGATGTCCGGGAATTATGAATTTGTAATTAGGAAACTTTTGTTTAATGTTTGTTAGTGTAATTGGCCAAGCCCTAAGATTTGATTCACCAACATAACCAAGGTCTGTTGCCTCAGTACTTTTAATTACGCAACCACCATAAAGTATTTTGTCTTGGCCAAACCAAATTACAATATTGTCTTTTGTATGACCTTCACCCCCATAAAATGTCTGGAAGGAATATTTGCCAACTTTAAAGGTTGTGTCTTTAGTGAAATAAAACTCAGGTCTTTTTTCACCGCGCTCTTTACAAATGTCGTCCGTCTTTTTGGTAGTATATGTTCTAACGCCTTTTTGTTTTAGGAATTGAAGTCCGCCAGTTCTATCATCGTGAGAATGTGTGGCAATACATAGAACAACTTTTTTCTTATGCTTAAGTTTAATACTGTCGAGCAATGGCTGGAATTGAGTTGAGTCCCAAGGTGTGTCAATCATTACAACCCCTTTGCCTGTGAGGAAATACAAGCCATTTGAGGACATTGGTTTGTCCTTGAAAGTTTGATATGTAGTGAAAACATAGAAGTCGCCCGTCAAATGAGTAATTTTTAAACTCGGAGTCTGGGTTTGACCGAAAAGCGAAATTGAAAGGAAAAGTCCAATTACTAAGATGATATTTTGTTTATTTGATGTTGTCATAAAAATGAGTGGTAACGGTTTCTGGCTTTGCGTTGGTGGGGATTTTCACCACAAATGCTGATGCGGAGATCCAAACTTTGATTAACCAAAAATGTGTCTGCGGAGCACTGATCCGCCACTTTTGCCAAACCCGTGTTGAACTGAAACCTTACAGGAATTTTTATCTTCATTAGTTCAATTAAAAACAAAAACATGAAGAATCAAAAAAAAGTTTAAGCGATTTGGCTCAAGAGTACTTGAGCAAGTTAGAG
>JAIOYZ010000003.1 GCA_021740845.1 Bacteroidia bacterium | reverse complement strand
AATGCCAAGCAATTACCAGGAGGTGTTAAGGTTGTTTTGGTTTGAACCGAACTTGGTGTATTAAACGCACTTTGATTTGCCAAACTGGTTTTATTACTTCTAACTCGAACATAATAATTGGTATTGCTCAATAAACCTGTAACAGCATATGAAGTATTGGTACTCGCAACTGAAAAAGGCGACCCACTTATACCCACACTAAAATCAGCGTATTGAGATACATCAACTAAATAGTTTTCTACAGTTCCTACCTTTGGTTCAAGCCAATTTACAGTAAAACCAGAAACACCTACATTGCTTATGGATAAAGGCTTTGCATACACCATGGCATAACTTTCTATCCAATTACTTGCACTTCCTGTTAAAGAAAAATTGGTTAAATTTCCTTGGTTCAAACCAGAACTTAAATCTGTTAAGGTATTTACCAAGGCATTTCCTCCAGATGCCACACCTTGGTCGAACCGATAATATGCGGTAAGCCCAGCAGTGGTAGGATCTACCAAAGAATCCATGCCTTCTATTATTTGCTCTTGTGTTCTAATTGTATTCCAAACTCTAAATTCATCAATATACCCATTAAAGTATGGATCAGCATAATTTGATTTTCCAATATAATTGTTGTTGGTAATACCAAACTTGGAAGGATAAAATGGGGTATTGGAATTAGTATATAGCAATTCGCCATTGAGGTATAACTTTACTGTTTTTGAAGCTGAGTCTAGAGTAACTGCAACATGGTACCACTTGCCTAATTCTATCGGCTTTGGACCCAAGAATGGTTCTTTTGATAAACCCGAAGAAAACATTTCAAAATGTGGAAGATTGTTGGTACCCTTTGGCGTAAACATTATGTAGTTACCAGAATTGGTTCCAAAATCAAAAACACGCTGCCATAAGCTAGTGCCTTTATATAAAAACCAAGATTCAATGGTAAGTGAACTTCTATTCTTCATTAATCCATCCGGCAAATCCACAAAATCATTGCTTCCATCAAAGGCCAATGCATTTCCTGGCGTTGAATATAAAGTAGTTACTGCTTGTGTATTAGAATAACATCCTTGGTTCAAAACGCTAGTTTTATTTGCCCTAACCCTATAATAATAAGTGCCACTTTGCAAGCCAGAAATAGAATAACTAGTAAAGCTTGAACCTACTGTAAATGGTGAACCCGAGACTGGTTGAGTAAAGCTAGGGTTGGAAGAAACATCTAAAATATAATTGTCCCAAGCACCTAAATCAGAAGCCCTCCAATTGCAGGTAAAACCAGTTGAAGAAATTGCAGTTGCAGCCTCAATTTTTGGCAATACCAAAGCATAACTTTCTACCCAATTGCTGGTTGCAGCTGCTAAACCAAAGTTAACTAGTGTACCAGAATATCCATTTCCAGATGCATCCAATAAAGTAGTTAATCCAGTATTGCTTGTTCCTGCATTGCCTTGGTTAAATTTATAATAGGCCAATAAACTGGTGGCAAATCCACTTGTTGGTGAGCTTATCATATCCGCTTGTATTTCGGCTTGCGTTAATGAGCTTGAATAAATTCTCACCTCATCCAAACTACCTGCTGTATATTCTGAATTATTTTGATAAGCACCCAAATTCCCAGTTGCCGTTCCTATATTAGGCAATGGATTGTTGGAGGATGTTCTTTGAGCAACCAATTCGCCGTCTAAATAACTTTTAAAACCATTTACTGTATTGCGTTGCCAAGTTACGGCAATATGGTGCCAACGCCCGTCTGTAGCGGCAGCTCCAACAGCTAGCCCAGCACTTGAGCCACCATCATTGGATAAAATATGCTTTTCGGAACCAGAACTTCCCCAACCAGCAATTACATAATTGGAACCACTCTGAAACCTTACTGCAGATTGCACTTTGGTTCCTCTAAACCAATACATAATTGTAATGGCATTGTTGGAGCCGCCTAATGTAGCTTGCGATAAGGTGGATGGCAATACAACATGGTCGTTGCTGCCATCAAAATGCAGCGCGTTTCCCGGGGTCTGCGCTTGGGCTGGCATTATTATCGCCAGGATAAGCGTAAACAAAATACTCAATTTAATCTTGAATGGGTTTGTACAATTAGCTTTCATAATTCTTCAGATTAGAATGCTAATTTTATAATTAGGTCAATTTCAAACCAGTTTAAAGCGCCAAAAGCATTTTTTTGGGTTCAAACCGACTAATTTCTGGAACAAAAATTATTGGATTTTAAATTGTAGAATATAGCGCAAACCCAATGAAGAACTCTCTTGTTTTAATTGTGCACCTATTTGTTTACTAAGTCCTTGTATAAGCATAGTGCCTAAAGATTTTCGGTTTGAACCAAGCGTAGTTTCTGGCAATCCTGGACCATTATCTGCATAAATAAACTCCACTTCATTCATTGCTTTTAGCTGCAGATTAATTTTCACCTCCCCTTTTGGCTTTTCATTAAAGGCATACTTAAATGAATTGGTGAGCATTTCATTTACTATCAAACCCAATGGCACCAAACTGTCTGCTGGAATAAAAATACCATGACCTGTTATGGAAATAGCTATTTCGCAAATTTCTTTCTTATACGAATCGTAAACACTTTTGCACAATTGCTCCAAGTAAACGCCCGCATCAATTTTAGAAAAATCTTCCTGCTCATATAAGGTTTGATGCACCATAGCAATACTTCCCATTCTGTTTTTGGCATCTCTAAAAATATCTTGAAACTCAGGCTTGTTCAGTTTACGTTCTTGCATATCCAATATCCCAGAAACTATAGCCAAATTGTTCTTTACCCTGTGGTGAATTTCCTTTAACAACAACTCTTTTTCTTGGTTCCTTTGCCCTATAATTCCTTTGTCTAATTCCGACCGTCGGTAAAAAACATATATCACTCCTGCCAGCAAGGCCAAAATAACCAAGAATAAGGTGAGAAGTTGTTTGCTCCTCTTTTCTTGACTAATCTTTTGTTGCTGAAATTCAATTTCTTCTTGTTGCCTTTCTTTCACCATTTCATTTTGAGATTCAAGCACACTTGAAGTAAAGGCAATCACATTGTTTGTTCCAGCTTGTGCTTCCAATGAATCATTCAACCTTGAGTAGATAATTTCCCATGTCATCGCCTCGTTTTGCCTTCCAGACAATTGCATTACTTGGGCTTGCAACCAAGCAAAATCCCTTTCATCTGTAAGGGTTCTATATTTTTGGGGGAACTTTGTAAACTCATTTAAACAATCCTTTACCTTTTCTATTTGTTTAAGTTCTAGGTAAATTTTGGCGGCAGACAATTCAAACTTTATAGCCATGTGTTGGGCATCATGCTTCAAAAACATGTTTCTTGAGGAGATCACAACAGAATCTATAGCTTTTAAATTTCTTTCTATTCTATACGCTTTAAGTAAATTAATAAATAAATCAGGTGCAAATTTTACAAATTCTATTGGCTTCAAAAGCTCACTGCAACAAGGAGAGTTTAATAATTCAAACCCCTTTTCAACATATTGCTTTGCCAAAAAAGTCTTTCCTTCCAAATTAGCCACTTCAGCTAATAAGCCTAAACAATACGCACTTCCTGCGGTGTCTTGCTTAATGCGCAATCTGTAACTATAACTCTTTATATAGTAATTTTTCGCCAGTCCATAATTTCCCTTTTCTTTAGCAATCATACCCAAATTACTAAGGCAAACAGGGTAAACCCAAAGAGGATTTAATTTTGTTTCGATTGCTTTTTTGTAATAACTTTCTGCAATTGAAAATAATTTTAGTTTAAAATAAATATTCCCCAATTCTACATATGCAAATGGCTCTACTCTCAATCCCCATTTGGTTACCATTTGCATGTATTTTTGCAATTCAATAATGGCCAATCCCACCTTATTCATATTTAATAAAATATTGGCCTTTGTGGCATACTCATTCATCAAATAACTCATTGAGTCGCCATCAAACAAATGTTTTCGAGAAATAATTTGGTGGTAGTAAAATGCAGAATCTGGCTTGTCTAAAGAAAAAGAATGCATCTTCACATAAAGAGATTCATTCACCAAATCAAGGGTAGACAAATCTATGGTTTTGGTTTGACCCAAACTCCTTAAAGGTAGAAGTAATATCACATAAAAAAGGCATGCACATAAATAAAAACTAATTGCCTTCATAAGCAATTTTATTAATTGATAGCCTTAATTTGTTTCATCAATTCTTCTTTGTATTGTCTGCCAATTGGAATGGCCAATTGCTCAATATATACTGCCTCTCCATTAATAGCAGATAAATGCTGTAAGTTAATAATGAAACTTCTTTGTACCCTCACAAAACCGTGCTTGGCCAATTGGTTTTGCATTTGCTCCAAACTCATTTTCACTTGAAATTTTTGTCCTTGTAGGGTATGAATCTCTACTGTTTTTCCATCCGCCTCCACATAAGTAATTTCATCAATTTTAACCTTGATATACTTACTACCTAATTTCACAAATAAACTATTTTGCAATGCAGAAACATTCCAATTTATATCTGCACTTATCTCTTCCTTGCCAGTGCTTTCTGGCTCTACTGCCATTTCAATAGCTGCATAAATATCTGGCTCATTAAATGGCTTAATTAAATAAGATCTAGGGTGTGTTAGCTTGGCCTCGTTAATGGTGGCCTTATCCGAATTACTTGTAAGGTAGATAAATGGAATTTGCTTCACCTCATGGATGTATTTGCCAATTTCTATTCCCTCTTTTTTACCTTCTAAATTGATATCCAAAATCACCAAGTCAATTTCTTCATTTTGCAAAAAAGCTAGCGCATCTTTTTTGTTTCCAACTGGCTCATATGGCTCATACCCTAAATCTTCTAAAATAACTTGCAAGTTTCGGGCAATTATAAACTCGTCTTCAACTATGAGTATTTTTATGGGTTGCATGGGTTCAAATCTAGAAATTACATGTAAAAATTTCCTTTTATTAACTATTATTTTCCATAATTTAAAGGCAATTTAAATAAAAAAGTAGATTTACCTAATTCCAATTTTATGCCTTCTCATTTTTTCCCAAACCTTCAAAGGTAAAGGTATACTTCAACCCTTCTCCTTGGTTTTCTCTGATGAAAACCCCTTTCAATTGTTTACACAAACCTTCTACCAACCTAGAACCAAGACCCACTTTTGTAGGTAACTTATCCTCATTAGAAATGCCAATACCTGTATCGCTGTAGGTAAAACAATAGCCATTGTCTTGCTCTTTTAAATGTATTAAAATCTTACCAGTACTTTTTCCAAGAAAGGCATATTTAAAAGAATTGGTAAGCAATTCATTGCTGATTAAAGCCAATGGTATTAAGGTATCAATAGTAATGCTTACGTCTTTGCAATTCACTTCAATTTCTATTTCTAAATCATTCTTTTTATAGGCTTTATAAATTGTATTTGCCAAATTTTGAAAATAATTCTGGGTGTCTATCTTGGTAAAGTCTTCTTGCTCATACAAATTCTGATGAACCAAAACCATACTGTTGATTCGTAATTTTGCATCCGTAAATACACTCTGAATTAGATGGTCTTTTATCCCTCTTTGCTGCAAATCCAAGATACCAGATACCACACTCAAGTTGTTCTTTACTCTGTGATGTATCTCCTGAAGCAAAATTGTTTTTTCATCGTTTTGCCTAGAAATTAATACGGATTTCTTTTGGTTATTTTTAAAAGCAAACCATCCTGCCACCAAAAAAATAACCACTAAAACAAAACCTCCCAAAGAAAAATTCCTGATCAACTTCTCTCTTCGTATCTCTTCTTTTTGAATTAACTCCTTTTGAAAAACCTCTCGGTCGTACTCCATTTTTGCCTGCATTTTTGCCGCATTTCGGTAGTCGCGCTGACTACGTATGCTGTCGTTAATTAATTTCGATAATTCATTATAATGCAAAGCAGAATCAATTATGTTTAAAGATTTATAATAACCTGTTAACGCATCTGCACATTGAATACAAATAAACAACTGCTTTGCCTTTAAGGCCATATCATACGATTTTCTAGCCATAGCAATTGCCTCTTGCACCTTCCCCTTTTTAAACAATACCAACGACATTACAAAAGGCAATTGTGCAGAACGAATTTGATAAAGATTATCCATGCTATCTGCCTTTACTAAATTCTTCCAAGCCAAATCGTTTTCCCCTTTTAGGTATAACAACCAGCCAATGGATTGATGCGTGAATACCATGTTGGAGTATGAATTTAACCTTTCAAAATATTGAAGTGATTTCTTAAAATAAAACATTGCAGAATCACCTCCATTTGAAAAATATAAATTGCCCAATCCTTTAATTTTAATGGCCAAGGCCAAAGAATCCCTCGTGCTTTCATAATATTGAATGCACTCCCTATTCATGGCAATGGCATCTTCGTAATTCTCCATGGCATAGTTTAAGGTTATCAATTTGTCCATTACAAAATAATACACCTCCCTATCTCCCAATGCTCTTGCCTCCTTTAACAACAGTAAATATTGGTCCATGGTGCTTCCTGGATTGGTACGTCTTTGCAATTCCAACAAGCCCGTTTTTGCTCGAATCAGGTTTCCTTTTTCACCTATTGTTTCAAATATTTTCACCGCATTCTCGTAATAAAAATCTATTGAATCCACTTGGTTCATCGATAACAATTGGTCGGCCAAGGCTAATTGAAATTTAGCTTTCATGGCTTCATTACCCTCCAGTTTAGCGCTTTCTAATCCCTCCAATAGCAGTTGTTTTGCTTCCTCCAATTTAAAGGCAATCTTTAACTTCTTTGCCTTCTCCAATTGCAAAGCCAAATCTTGGTTTGAACCAAAAATAAATTGCGATATAAAACCAAAAAATAGAAACAAAACTGCCTTTTTCATGGTAAAAATTTGTTTAATTGAATAGGAAATCTATTTCAATTTTATTTTGAAGCCAAATTTCTGGAACCAATTGCACAAAAACAGCCTTCAAACGCATATTTTCCTAGTCAAATTTATTCCAACCATTTTGCTTAATGCCTTTCATCTTCTACATTTGCCAACCTTATTAAATACCAAACATGCAATCAAAATATAACTGGACAACCCTTAAAGAATACAAAGAAATCCTTTACCAATTCTACGAAGGAATCGCAAAAATTAGCATCAACCGTCCTCAGGTGCACAATGCCTTTACGCCTCTTACGGTAAAAGAAATGAGCGAGGCCATGGAATTGGCAAGACAAGATGAAAATGTGTATTGTGTGATTCTTACTGGTGAAGGAGGAAATGCCTTTTGTAGCGGTGGCGATCAAAGCGTGCGCGGCCACGGTGGTTATGTTGGTGATGATGGTGTTCCGCGTTTAAATGTATTGGATTTACAAATGCAAATTCGCCGCATTCCTAAACCAGTTATTGCAATGGTTGCTGGTTGGGCAATTGGTGGCGGACATGTTTTACACGTAATTTGTGATTTATCTATTGCCGCAGAAAATGCAAAATTTGGTCAAACCGGACCAAAAGTTGGTAGCTTTGATGGTGGCTTTGGTGCTAGTTATTTAGCAAGAATTGTGGGTCAGAAAAAAGCCCGCGAAATCTGGTTCCTTTGCGATCAATACAATGCTCAAGAAGCCTTGGATATGGGCTTAGTGAATAAAGTTGTTCCTTTAGAAATGTTAGAAGATACCACCGTTGAATGGTGCAGAAAAATAATGGAGAAAAGTCCAATTGCTTTGCGCATGTTAAAGAGCTCTTTCAATGCAGAATTGGATGGACAAGCAGGTATTCAAGAATTGGCGGGTAATGCTACTTTGCTTTACTACATGAGCGATGAAGCAAAAGAAGGCAAGAACTCTTTCTTAGAAAAACGCAAACCAGACTTTAAGGATTTCCCTAAGTTTCCATAAATCTATCGCTTTTATAACTCTTGTTTTAAGTTGAAATTGTAGGTTAAATGTTAGGAGTTAAGAGTTAATAATTAAGAGGTAAGAGTTATGAGGTTGAGGTTGGAATTATTAGTTTGGAAAATTTTGATTAATTAATAATTCTAGGTAATGCACCTTATGGTACTTACTAGAAATTTCATATAAATTTTGATAGCCTGTTAGCGAAAGTTGACAGGCTTTTTTGTGCCTATTTTTCTCCTTTCAATCCAATTTTATAGTTTTTTAATTCTCGGTTTGGTTCAAACCAAATTGCCTATACTATTTTGGTGTTCATTTGAATTAACCTTTAATTTGCAGGTACATGAAAATAAATGAAACATCTAACCCTTGGAAATTAGTTGCCTCCAAATCTGTTTATGAGAATAACTGGATTGAAGTGCAACACCAAGATGTAATTACTCCAGCAGGGAATCCTGGAATTTATGGTGTGGTGCATTTTAAAAATTTAGCTATTGGCATTATTCCCCTCGATCAAGATAACAATACTTGGATTGTTGGTCAGTACCGTTACCCGTTAAAGAAATATTCTTGGGAAATGCCAGAAGGTGGCGGACTAATTGGGGTTGATCCAATTGAATCTGCCAAAAGAGAATTATTAGAAGAATGTGGCATTATTGCCAATAAATGGGATAAAATTCTAGAAATGGATTTAAGCAATTCGGCCACCGATGAACATGCCATTTTATATGTAGCCCGCGATTTATCCTTCACAGAATCTGAGCCAGAAGAAACAGAAGATTTACAAGTAAAGAAAATACCTTTTGAAGATTTATTTCAAATGGTAATGAGTGGCGAAATTGAAGATGCTATGACAGTAGCTGCAGTTCTAAAACTGAAACTAATGTTGCAAGACTAGTGTCCTTCCTGTGATTCTCCTACAGTTGCTGCTTCTGCGGGAGCACTTTGCATTCCAGATTTAATCATCATCTGATTCGCCTTTGCCCAACGTATTAATTCCTCCATTTGTGCATCACTCAATACCGCATTTTTATGAATAAGTGTATATGAGTAAAGTGGCATTTCATGTCCTTCCACTTCTTCGGCAACTTCCTCTAATTTATGCGCTTGTTTTTTGGCAGTATACGTTTTGAACTCCGAAAAATTCAAATGCTTTTTACCATCGTTGATATGATCTTGAATCCAAAAACCAAAAGGCTGAACATTGGTATACCAAGGATATTCACTGTGGTTGCTATGGCAATCGTAACAGCTAGTTTCTAATATGGTTTGAACCGAAGCTGGTACCGCAACTACTTGCGAAATATCGTTTTCGCCCTTTGCATTTCCTTCGTTTCTGGCTGGTTTAATAAATTGTATTACCACCAAAACACCTAGCAATACCAGGCCAATTTTCTTGAATAAATTAGAGTTCATTTTATTTGCGTTTTAAAACTGCTTGAACAGCTTCCACAATGTTAACACTTTCTAAACCGTATTTTTTCATTAAATCATCTGGTGTTCCGCTTTCTCCAAAACTATCGTTTACGGCAACCATTTCCATTGGAGTTGGCAATTTGCGCGCTAATAATTGAGCAATGCTATCTCCTAAGCCTCCATTCATTTGATGTTCTTCAGCGGTTACCACACAACGTGTTTTAGATGCCGATTTCAAAACTGCTTCTTCGTCCAATGGTTTAATGGTATGAATATTTATAATCTCAGCATCAATTCCTATTTCAGCCAATGCATGTCCTGCCTCAATCGCTTTCCAAACCAAATGGCCAGTAGCAAAAATACTTACATCAGCACCTTCGTTTATCATCAATGCTTTTCCAATTTCAAACTTCCCATCAGCTTCCGTAAAATTAGGAACTGCAGGCCTTCCAAATCGCAAGTAAACCGGACCATCATAATCGGCAATGGCAATAGTGGCAGCTTTGGTTTGGTTATAATCGCAAGGATTAATAACTACCATTCCTGGCAACATTTTCATCAAGCCAATATCTTCTAAAATCTGGTGTGTTGCCCCATCTTCACCTAATGTAATACCTGCATGCGAAGCACAAATTTTTACATTCTTACCGCTATAGGCAATCGACTGACGAATTTGATCGTAAACTCTACCTGTACTAAAATTTGCAAAAGTTCCTGTAAAAGGAATCCAACCACCAATGGTTAAACCAGCAGCAACACCCATCATATTTGCTTCTGCAATTCCAACCTGAAAAAAGCGCTCAGGATGATCTTTTTGAAAAGCATCCATTTTTAAGGAGCCCGTTAAATCTGCACACAAAGCAACTACTTTGGAATTTGTTTTTCCTAATTCAGATAAACCTGCACCAAAACCACTGCGGGTATCTTTTACATTTTGTACGTCGAACTTTTTCATTCTTTTTATTTATTCGGTTTGAACCAAAAGAGATTCAATTTAATTAATTCAAAATAATATTTGTGGCCATTCCACTGGTAACTTTAAACAATCTTTCAAAAGTATGGCTGCTTCTGGTAGCACCTTTTGAACGGTAAACAATTTTATAATCGCCAGGTTGAATAATCAATTGGTGAGTTCTTTTTTCAACAGGTAATTTGCAAACCCATGTCATTTCATTGCGCACCATTTGATAAATATCTGCATAATAATCCTTCAACTGACAGTTTACAATTAGCTTTCCTGGTTGCGGCAATTGAATAGTGGTGGTGGCACTTTGATCTATGTTCACATCCTTAAAAATCATGCGAGGCAAACACAAAACTTCTACATCATACTTACCTACCAAATATTTTTCCTTAGAACTTGCATCCTGCACATGTAAAGTTTGGTACGATCCTCTTTTGCGAATAATGTATTGCAAATTGGCGTAATTGGTTAATCCTTCCACCTTAATCGTAAACTGGCCTTGAGGTGCATCCACTCCAATAATGGTATGCTTGCCAGGAGTAACATCAATATTTTCTTTTACAACTGGTGGAATGGTATGAACCACCATTTTATAACGGTAAATTGGATCTAATAGAATGGTATCTGGATTGCCTCTTTCGTTGATTGTATGCATATAATTATACATCAACAAACCAGAATTCATGTCGTAGAAACTCATGTTTACATTGGTTTCAGTTGGCTTGCTATAAACATCCAATAAGTTAACTTGAGCAGTAGTATTGTTTAATGCTTGAGATATAACAATATTTAAAGCATCTTCAAATCCTTGTTCTGTATTGGCATCGTAATATTTTCCCACACATTCAAATGCTTTTCTAAAATCTACGGTTGAACCAATTCCAATAATAAAGGGCTTTAAAATCACACCCTGACTTTGCAATGCTTCCGAAACGGCGCAAGGGTCACCTTGACATTCTTCAATTCCATCCGTAATAAGAATAATTACATTTCTAGTATAAGGCTCCTTTGGGAAATCATATGCCGATTGCAATAAGGAATGTGCAATTAGTGTTGTTCCTTTGGGTGTAATAGTTTCCAATCGCTTCTTAACTTCATCAAAATTGTTGGCTCTAAATGGAACCTCCAATCTTGTATCACGGCAATTGCGCGCATTGGGCGGACTCGTATGTCCGTATACTCTCAAGGCTACCTCTACATTGCTTTTACTTTCTAAACTATCTAAGGTTTTTGTTAGCAAGCGTTTTGCAATATTAATCCTAGAATCTGTTTCTAAACGGGCATACATACTGCCGCTTGCATCCAACAAAAAGAGTATTCTCGTTTTGATGGGTTTTGTAGTTTGGGCCTCCAACGCAAATACGCTTAGGATCAAACCGAAAACTAATAAGCTATGTTTTAATTTTTGCAGCATGTATATGAGAACGCGATTAATAGTCGCCTAGTGTTTCTGGCAATTGAGAAAGTGCATTTGCCAACTCTGCATCATTGGGTGCAACTCCATGCCATTTATGACTTCCCATCATAAAATCTACTGGATAACCCATTTCTGTTTTCATAACAATAAATATAGACTTTCCATTTCCAGAAAGTTCTTTTGCTTTTGCCATGGTGTCTATAATATTTTGGACATCATGACCATCCATATGCAATATTTCCCAACCAAATGCTTTCAATTTATCGGCAATATCATCGCCTAAACCCATTACGTCTTTGGTTGAACCATCAATTTGCTGACCGTTAAAATCGATGGTTACAATAAGGTTGTCAATTTTATTATGGGCAGCAAACATAAAGGCTTCCCAGTTCTGACCTTCTTCAATTTCGCCATCACCCATCAACACATAAACCAAATGCTTATCGTGGTTTAATTTCTTGCTCAAAGCAGCACCAGCCGCAACAGATACGCCCTGACCCAAAGAACCAGAAGCCACGCGAATACCTGGAAGATGCTCGTGCGTAGTTGGGTGACCTTGCAAACGGGTATTTAATTTTCTGAATGTTTTTAATTCTTCAACAGGGAAATATCCAGCGCGAGCCAAGGTGCTATAAAAAACTGGAGAAATATGTCCGTTACTCAAGAAAAATAAATCTTCGCCAACACCATCCATATTAAAATTGGTTTGGTGCTCCATGGTATTAAAATAAAGAGTGGCAAGAAAATCGGCACAACCCAAACTTCCGCCTGGATGACCGCTTTTACAACCGTGTACCATTCTTAGGATATCTCTACGTATTTGAGACGACAAACCACTGATTTCTTGAGCGTTTAACTGCTTCATGTTGGGAAATTTTTAAATTAATATGTGGCGAAAGTACAAAGTAAAACTGAGTTTAGAAAACGAAGGGCATATATACTTGTGAAAACGTGTTTGCCATTCTATTTACATTAATTTATTTCGTCCGCAGGTGCTTGATGATTTTTGTTTTTTTGTTTTCTATTAGGATGTCGCCCCGCTGGGGATTTATTGCTTCAATAATATTGGTTTCTTTTACGGTTAAGTCGTAAACCAATTGAAAATCATTTTCTAAATTTATTGTATTTTCAAAATTGTCTTGCGATGTCTTAACTAATATTTGGACAACAAGCATTTGTTAAATGAAATTGTTTGATAAAAAATAAACAAAAAAAAGGGCCACTTCAAAATGAAGTAGCCCTTTCTTTTTAATAATAAGATTAATTAAAATTCATCAGTTAAAATATGGATAAGGTCAATTAACCACCATATACCACAACCTCCACCAGTTAAAATGAAAAGGATATTCCATCCAATTGGTTTTTTTGCATACCATCTATGTGCTGCTACACCTCCTAAAAACACACACAATAATACCAAGATAAGTTTTTCATCCATATTGGATGCTTGTGGAGAATCTGCCTTACTAACCTTAGAATCTGGATTAGCATTAATTGCAGAAATTGAAAGGTTTTCGATTGAATTTAATTTTTGTTCATCAACTGAGTTAGTTGATTGCTCTTTTTTAGTTTCTTTCTTAACTGGGAAAGATGCATAAACACTGCTTCCAATCAAAAGTGCTGCAACTAAAAGTAATGGTAGAATTTTGTTAATTTTTTTCATATTTTTTTTGTTTAATTTGGTAAATCGAATTTAACAATCGTCATGAAATTTCAAATATACTTAGTCTTTTTTATCATATTAAATTTTCAACATGCATATTGTCAAGAAGATAAAAATGAGTTTAGTGGAACATTGCAACTTAATACTAAAGAAATTATCACCTTTAAACTTCAATATAAAGTATTGCCTACTGGTGAAATAGAAGGTACCAGCCTCACAGATATTTTTGGTTCAGACCGAACCCTATGTAAAATTAAGGGAAAAATAAACAAGGAAACCAACAAGATTTCATTTGAAGAAATTGGTAATATTTCTACCAAATCTAATGCAGAACTAGGTGATTTCTGCTTTATTAAGGTTGAAAACGCAAGTATTAAAATTGAAAAAGGCAAAAAAATACTTAAAGGAAATTTTACTGGTTATTTTCAAAATGGGCAAAAATGTACAAGCGGATTTTTATACCTTATTAGTAAAGATTATATCGACCAACTGGCTCAAAAATATTTGAATAAAGACCAACAAAAAAACATTGATTCCCTTTTAAATCAGCAACAACAGAACACCGACGTTCAGGCTAAAATAGGCAGCACCTACTTAAAAAATAACCAAGTAATGCGCTTAAACTGGACTTCCTCTGAAATTATTATTGAAGTATCTGATGGAAGCAGAGCCGATGGCGATGAAATTGCCATTTATGTGAATGGAAAAAAAATCTTAGATTCCTTTGTTATTACCAACGAAAAGAAAACCATTGTAGTTCCCTTTACAGAGTCTAAAGGAAGCATAAGAATTCAAGCACTTAACGAGGGCACCCTAAAATCTTGCACCACCAACCTTACTTTGATAGATGCTGATAAAAACACAAATGTGGTGGCCAATATGGATAAAGGAGCAAATGTGATTATAGTCTTAAATAAAATACCAGCAAAAAATGGAAACAAGGAATAATGACCTAACAAAAAAAAGAAAAATAGGGTACGTATTGTTAGCCTTATTAATGGCATTTGGCTTAATTTTATTCCTACTCCCAGCTAGCTATTTTGACACAGGCACTCCAATGTGCTTGTCGGTAATATTGTTTAACCGCAATTGCTACGGATGTGGCATGACACGCGGAGTTATGCACCTTATTCATTTTGATTTTGTAGAAGCTTGGGAGTTTAATAAACTTTCATTTATTGTTTTTCCTTTGTTAGTATACATGATTCTTTGGGAAATTTATACCCGCTTCTTAAAGAAATAAAACTAGAATCTACTTACTATGCTTTCTTTCTTTACATTAGGATTCGTAATTTGACTAAGCAGTGGTAAATCATCTTATTATTTGGTTTGTTTAAACATGGTTCTATTCTTCCTTTCTATCTAAGTTTGGTGCAATGGATAAACTTTAGAAAACAAGAATTTGGTATGGCAATCATTTTGGCAACTAGTTAGTTTTATAACTAAAAAATGGTTAATTTTAACTTAAGCATTTATCCTATTCACTTAACAATATTTTTTAATCCTATTACCTTATACCTTGATTCCACTAACCAAGATTCCAATTGACCAAGATAAATTAATTCTATTGTATTTAAATTCCTCCAAGCAACCTTATAAACCGGCAAAACTCCTAAATCCATTCCTAATCTAAAATTAGTTTTGAACCAAAAAAAAGCCCAGAATGAGTCTGAGCTTTTAGTAATATTAGGAAAGATATTTTATACCAATAGATCTAATAAGAAGAATATTAATCCAATTAAGAAAATAATTGCTCCAATACCATAAACGGCAGAAAACAAAGCAGAACCTCCAATTACAATTGCTAACAAATAAGCCGCAACAATTAAAATAAGTCCAACAATCATCCATTTCTTGCCATCAATCACAACCCCATTGCTTTGTGCTTTTTGAACATCTTTCTTCAAAGTCTTCAATTGGTGAGTCATGGATTTCATTTCTGCTCTAGCAACATTGGTAAATGCTTTACTGCTTTTTTGAGGTACCATTTGCTCGATATCTTTAATTACAGGTTCCATTTTTGGAGAAGTTTCTACCTTAGGAGCAGTTACCATGGCCATTTCAGGTACTGGAATTATTGTAGCAGGCAATTCTATTTTCGAGGCTGACTTAGCTTCAATTTCCTTGATTGATTCTACTGGCTTTGCTTTAGCAACTTCTTTATTTACAGTTACCTTTTCGCGGTAAGAATACATTTGGTTGCTACAAGATGTAATAAACAATAAAGAACCCATTGAAAAGGCTACAGATAGTAATTTGATTTTTTTCATGTTTGATGGTATTATCACCCAAATATATCTATGTTTTAAATTCTTTTATTACAAAAAGAAAAAATATAACACTCCTGAGAAAAACGGGCAAACTCATCTTGTAAAAAATGGCAAATTCTAAAATTGGGTTCAAACCAAAATTTCTTTTCTTTGCATTGTTTTAGGATAAAAACCTGACCATGAAAAAAACAATAGAAATTACCGTATTGCCAGAACAAGCCGCCAATGATGCGACTTTAACCAAACTTATTCAATCCAATTTTGGTTGGAATAAAGAAGAATTTAACGGCTATACCATCCTCAAAAAAAGCATCGACGCTCGTAGAAAACCAATTAAAGTAAACCTTCAAATTGAGGTGTTTATTAATGAGCAACCCGAGCAAGATACATTTGAACTAGACCTAAAAAATGTAAGCAACGCGCCCCAAGTTGCCATTGTTGGTGCTGGTCCTGCTGGTTTATTTGCTGCCATAAAATTAATTGAACAAGGCTTAAGACCCGTAATTTTTGAACGTGGAAAAGAAGTTAGAGAACGTAGAAGAGATTTAGCCAATATCACCAAAAACAATGCTGTAAACCCAGATAGCAATTACTGCTTTGGAGAAGGTGGCGCTGGAACTTATAGCGATGGCAAATTATATACTCGCAGTAGCAAACGCGGCGATGTAATGCGCATCTTGAAAATATTAGTAAAGCATGGTGCAGATGCTAGCATTTTATATGAAGCTCATCCACATATTGGCACCAACAAATTGCCACAAATCATTACCAAAATTAGAGAATCAATTTTGGCTTGTGGAGGCTTGCTTCATTTCAATTCAAGAGTTACAGATTTCAAAATTTCCAATCAAAAAATTGAAGGTTTATTTGTAAATCAGGACTTCCATTCTTTCGATCAAATTATTCTGGCAACTGGGCATTCTGCTAGAGACATTTACGAATTACTCCACAGAAAAAAAGTTCTTTTAGAAGCCAAGCCTTTTGCCTTAGGCGTACGAATAGAACATCCTCAAAGTTTAATAGACCAAATACAATACAAATGCGGAGTTAGCAGAGATCCTTTTTTACCAGCAGCCAGTTATAGTTTGGTTCAACAAGTTGCTGGAAGAGGTGTATTTAGTTTCTGCATGTGCCCAGGTGGTATTATTGCTCCAGCCATGACAGCCCCAGGAGAAATTGTAGTAAATGGTTGGAGCCCCAGCAAAAGAAACAATCCTTTTGCCAATAGCGGTATGGTGGTTTCGGTTCAAACCGAAGACTATAAAAAATACGAAAACGAAGGTGCATTAGCGGGTATGTTTTTCCAACGACAAGTAGAACAAGATTGCTTTAATAAAGGCAACAAAACCTTGGAAGCTCCTTCACAAAGAATGGCCGATTTTGTTAACAAAAAAGGTTCTTCTAGCTTGCCACAAAACTCTTATTTACCGGGAACCGTTAGCAGAAATTTACACGAAATTTTACCGCCTTTTGTAGCCAAAGGTTTACAGGAAGCTTTCAAACAATTTGGTGCTAAAATGAAAGGCTATTTAACTAACGAAGCTATACTTTTAGCAACAGAATCAAGAACAAGTTCACCCGTTAGAATACCCAGAAACAAAGAAACTTTTGAGCATCCTCAAATCTCAGGTTTATATCCTTGCGCCGAGGGTGCAGGCTATGCGGGTGGTATTGTTAGCGCTGCCATGGATGGAGAAAACTGTGCCGAAGCAATTGCCAAAATTTACTTAGAAAAATAAAGTCTTCTGCAAGTATTTGTAATAAATCCATTCGGTTTGAACCAAAAAAAATGGAGTTAGTTACTCTCTGTAAAAATAAGTTCCGACACTAATATTAGCTTAAGATAAAAACCTATTTTTGCCAAATGCGAATTAAGTTTTTATTATTCACGGTTTTAGCATTCACTAGTTTGGTTCAGGCCGGAACCATTGTGGTTTCTACTAGTACATTGCCCACATTTGGCAATTGCCCAATAAATTTTGCTAGCGACCCTCAGCGCTATACTGTTAGTGGCACAGGATTATCACAAAACATAATCCTCACAGCTCCCGAGCATTTTGAAATATCAACAACTTATGGTTATGGTTTTGCAGCCAAACTAACCTTGAACCATACTTCAGGTACAGTAAGCACTACAACAATTTATGTAAGGTTCAGCCCTTATACTAGTGGCTCTAAATCTGGAAATATCCTCCATGAAAGTGCGGGTTCTACCACACAAAACAAAACTGTTTTAGGTAACGCAACTGCTACTCCAGCAACTGGCACCAATGCAGCAACATATTATTCCACAATTAGCACAACAACATCTGGAGCTACTTTAAAAACTGCCTTGTACTCTAAAATATTAGGTCATACCGTTACCGCTTATGGCAGTGGTAGCAGTGGTTTGTGGGCCACATATTCTACTACAGACCCTACTTATAACGGCAAAGTTTGGGATATTTATTCTACTAAACTAGTTGGTCCCTCTCCTTTCGAATTCACCTTTAGTACCAATCAATGTGGCAATTATTCGGCAGAAGGTGATTGTTACAACAGAGAACACAGCTTCCCTCAAAGTTGGTTTACTAGCAGCAGCCCAATGGTTTCGGATATGTTTCATATTTACCCCACCGATGGAAAAGTAAATGGCATACGCAACAATTACCCACATGGCGAAGTAAGTTCTGCAACATATACTTCATTGCAAGGTGGCAAACTGGGAGCTAATACCACTTCTGGTTATACTGGAATTGTGTTTGAACCAATAGACGATTATAAGGGTGATTTGGCTAGAAGCTTTTTCTATATGGCTACTCGCTACGATAACCTTATTGCTGGATGGCAAAGCAACGGCAATGCAAATGATGTTTTAGCAGGAAATACCTATCCGGCATACGATGCTTGGTTTCTAAATCTTTTGGTAAAATGGCATAACCAAGACCCGCCAAGTGTAAAAGAAATAAATAGAAACAACGCCATTTACGGATATCAAAATAACCGCAATCCTTATATTGATAGTCCGCAATATGTAAACAAGGTTTGGGGTGGAGCTACTTCAATTGAACCAACTCTTGCCTCAAGTAATTTTTATGTAAAGAGTAATACCTTAACCACAGCATTAATTAGCTGGAAAAATGGAAACGGACAAAAAAGATTGGTAATTGCCAGAGCGGGTTCTCCCGTAAATTCCACTCCAATTGATTTTCAAAATTACCTTGCTTCTGGTGTTTTTGGCTCCGGTAGTCAAATTGGTTCTGGCAATTTTGTGGTATATAATGGCATGGGTTCAAGCATAGAAATTAGCGGTTTGAACCAAAATATTGTTTATCACTTTATGGTTGTAGACTACAATGGAATTGGGCCCACAGCCAATTACTTAACTAGTTCTACTTTGGCATCTGGTGCAGTTAATATACCAGTTGATTGGTTATCTTTTGAAGCAAAACAAATTGCCTTGAACCAAATTCAATTGGATTGGGCTACTGCTTCTGAAACCAATAATCAGCACTTTGAAATTGAAAGAAATTTAGGTGATGGATATGAAACAATAGGCAAAATATTAGCGAAAGGGAACTCGCAAGTAATAAACCGCTACCAATTTATGGATGAAACCTTTTACAAGAATAGTTTGTTGAGTAACGTTATATGGTTTCGTTTAAAACAAGTAGATAGAAACGGGGAAAGCAGTTATTCGCAAGAAGTAATGGTTGAAATTTCTGAATTGCAAAACGCAGAAATTGGTGTGGTGAACCCAGTAGAAGGAAACTTAGTTTTAACGTGTAAAACCCCTGGAATGGAGGCAGAAATCATCCTCACCGATATTCAGGGAAAACAAAAACTAAAAACTAAAACAATTTTAAATTATGAAACTGTCATCCCTTTTCAAACTGAGCTTTCTTCCGGTATGTATATTTTATATGTCGTGCAACGCTCAAGACAACAAAGCTTTAAAATCATCAAGCCCTAAAATGGTAACCAACACCCAACACCAAGAAATTAAAAAAGGTCAAGCCTTTGAGGTAAGCAAAAGCGACTCTGAATGGCAAAAAACTTTAGACCCAGAGCAATACAGAATCCTTAGAGAAAAAGGAACTGAACGTCCATTTACAAGTGATTTAGAGGAAAATTACGATGGTGGAACTTATACTTGTGCCGCCTGCGGAAATGAATTGTTTAGCTCCGATGGAAAATTTGATAGCGGTTGCGGTTGGCCTAGCTTTTACGAGGCTTTGGATCAAACCAAAATTGTTACCCAAACCGATACCACCCATGGCATGGTACGCACCGAAATAATGTGCGCCCGTTGCGGCGGCCACTTGGGACATATTTTCAATGATGGTCCTAAAGAAAAAACCGGTTTACGCTACTGTGTTAACGGAAAGTCGTTAAACTTTCAAAAGAAGTAGGTGGGATTCCTTTGATAGGCCTATCTTTTTTCGCATCTTTGTCCACTTAACAAAGAAACATGTTCAAATTTCTTTTTTATCTAATTATCTTTTATAGCATCTACCGCTTATTGTCGGGAGGCTTTCGCGTGAATGTATTTCATCACCAACCACCTCAGCAGCCGCCTCAACCTAATCCAAACTCTGGATACAGGGAAGAAGAAGGCACAATTACCATTAACCCAAAAGTAAACACCAAGGCAAAGGAAACTAAAGAAAAACTTGGCGAATACGTAGATTACGAAGAGATTAAATAGGCTGATGGAAAAAAAAGTACGCGCATTTCTGCTCAAAACATTGGGCACAGAATCCTATCTAGGTCTTGTTAGCAGTGCCTATATTCAATTGATAAGGGCAGGTTTTCTAAAAGCCAAATATCCAGAATTATTTTACCTTCAAGATTTGGTTCAACCCGGATTTACCTGTGTTGATATTGGCGCAAACGTTGGGTATTACTCTGTATTCTTATCTAAATATGCTGGGCCAAACGGAAAAGTATATGCTGTAGAACCAGTGCCTTTGTTTTCCAATGTATTTAAAAGGAATACTGAAAAATTTGCCTTAGATAATATTACCCTTTTTAACTGCGCTTTAGGTGCAGAAGAAAAAGAAGTAACCTTGGGAACACCGCTAATTGACGGCGTTTTTAGACATGGCTTAACTAAGATATTGGATAAAACCAACACCGATTCTTCGCAAACTTATTCTGCAAAAATGGAAGTGCCGGATAAGTTGTTTGCTCCTCTGCAAAAAATAGACTTCTTAAAATGCGATGTGGAAGGATACGAAGTATTTCTATTTCCAGAAATGATAGAAACCTTAAAAAGGTGTAAACCTATTATTCAAATAGAAATATCAAGTGTAGAAAATCGCAAAATTTTAATGGCTTTGCTTGAACCTATTAACTATCAAGCTCACAGATTAAGCAACAAAGAATTAATACCATTGAAAAGCCAAGAAGCCGAAAATTACGAGGGTGGAGATTTTTATTTCTTACAAAAGAAATAAGTTCTACCAATCATCTTCGTCTACAATAATTGGTTCGCGCAATGCGATTATTATTCCATCAATCATTTTCTGAATGTCCTTATCGGCATTTCTTAAAATGATATCGTTTTCGCGAATACGAGTTGTGGAGGTATAGTAGTATTCAAAATAATTTCTATTTCCTTTACCACCAGCAGAAGGTTTTACCGACTCGTGAACCAAGTTTGTAATTTGGTATTTGTATCTACCCTCTTTAATCAAGAAGGTTATTTTAAATTCAAATCTTCCAATTTCTCTTTTGGTGTATTTGCTCATATAAGCATATGCGGGTATGCTACCAATATACACAAGCTTTTGGTTTCTCTTATCTACTTCAACCTTTACTTCCTTACCAAAAGTAATCTGAGCCCATTTCTTAGCACGTAAATACAAAGAGTCAGATCCACTATCTTCTTGTTCAACCACTCCATTATAAGTAATCAAATTTGTGGTTGAGTCTATGTATAAAACAATTCTCTCGTAAGGTCTAAGAAGTGGATCAGTTTTGTCTCCCACTTCGGCAGGTGCTTCACCTTCTTCTGCATAACCAGAATCTTCGTAAGTAGTATCTGGTGAGGAGAAATCATAGCCTGGAGTATTTTCATCTTGCACCTGAGCATTTGAATAACTCCATGCTAAACTACAAATCAATAAAGCTGCTATTCTAAGTTTGTATTTCATTTTTCTTTATTCTTTAAAAGCATTTCTGCTTGCTTCACATTTCTAACTTCTACTTTATACTTTTATTTCTGAACCAAATATTATTCCAAATCTTTATCTGGCCTCAATTTTATAAAAAAATGAGGTCAAAAAAAAGTTTAATGTTTTGCCTCCCTTTTTGGAACCAAATGATGCTCGTGCACTTCTGCTTCCACTTTCGACTTCTTTTTCTTTTTTGACGGGTCAAATCCGTTTTCTCTCATGGCATCCCAATACTCTTTTCCATAACCAACAAAAATCTCATCGCCTGGCTTTATAGTTCTACTGGCAATAATATAAGGCTTTCCTTTGATAACTTCAAATCTGGAGTTATTTTTTATGCCATCTATCCTTACAAGACCAGCGGCATCATTGGCATACCTAGCTAATGAATCTAGCACATTTTGAGCATCTACGCACTTCCTTGGAGACACATAAAAGTAATAAGCACCCACTCCATCTAAGAGTTCATTTCTTCTTTTACATTCTGCCCAAGTAATATTCTCACCAGTATATTCAATTACTTGATCGCCTCGCTTAAACAATCCCTTAGCAAACAAACCTTTTCCAGCTCCCGGTATTTTCGACTTTTTTATCTCTAAATTCATGAGGGTGCAAATGTGAGAAAACTACTTGATAATTTAACACATAGCAAAAAAAAATTGTAAAAAAATTGATGCAATTAAAATAACCTTAAATGCCGCCTATGAAACTCCCAAATAAATAACTTATTTGTACCCCATGAAAATAATTAGCTACAATGTAAATGGAATACGCTCAGCAACGAGCAAAGGCTTGGTAAACTTTATGCAAAGTAGTGGTGCCGATGTGTTTTGTTTTCAAGAAACTAAGGCCATGCAAAACCAAATTGAACCTTTTCTTTTTGAAACTGCTGGCTATAAAAATCACTTTTGGTTCAGCGCAGAAAAAAAAGGTTATAGCGGCGTGGCCATTTATTCTAAACAAAAACCCAACCATGTAGAATACGGTTTTGGAAACCCTGATTACGATAACGAAGGAAGAATTATCCGTGCAGATTTTAACGACCTAAGTATTATTAGCGTTTATATTCCCAGCGGCAGTAGTGGCGAAGAACGGCAAGCTTATAAAATGCGTTGGCTCGATTTCTTTAGTAATTATATTACAGAACTTAGAAAAACTAAACCCAATTTAATTATTTGTGGCGATTATAATATTTGTCATAAGGCAATAGATATTCACGACCCAAAAGGAAATAAAGATAGCAGTGGATTTTTACCAGAAGAACGTGCTTGGATGGATTCATTTACAGAAACAGGATTTATAGATAGCTTTAGAAGTTTGTACCCAGAACCACACCATTACAGTTGGTGGAGTTATAGAGCCAATGCCCGCAACAACAATAAAGGCTGGCGTATTGATTACTGCATGGTTGCTGAGCCTATTAAAAACTTAGTAATAGATGCTGGCATATTACTCAACGAAAAACACTCGGACCATTGCCCAGTTTGGGTGGAAATAAAAGACAACTAATTTTTCTTGTTGAACCTACTTAATTCTCTAAAATCCCAACCACCTCAAACTTATCAAATACATTAACATTGTGAGGAGCATCTGCCAATTCATCGCTGAGGTCTTGGCCTGCCCAATGCTCATAATGCTTGCCATTGCGCCATAAACGACTGCGAGTTACATCGTAAATTTTGCCTTGGTAAGCCACCCAAATTAAATCCTTATCCTGCCCATTTCTTAAGGCCAATTGGGAACGAGTATAAACGGGTAAATCCATTAAACTATTTTTTGCTGAACCAAATATTCGGCAATTTGAACCGCATTGGTTGCAGCGCCTTTTCTTAGGTTATCGGCCACTATCCATAAGTTCAAAGATTTAGGTGCCGACTCATCCCTTCGGATTCTACCAACAAAAACTTCATCCTTATCATGTGCAGTTAATGGCATTGGATAAAGTGCTTTGGAGTTGTCATTCTGCACAATAATTCCATCCGTTTGGTTAAGAATACCAATTACCTCTTCTAAATCAAAGTCGTTCTCAAAAGTAATATTTACACTCTCACTATGTCCGCCCATCACCGGAATGCGCACACAAGTTGAAGTTAATTTAATGGAATCATCACCTATAATTTTCTTAGTTTCGTTTACCATTTTCATCTCTTCTTTGGTATAACCATTATCAAGAAAAACATCAATTTGTGGAATTGCATTTCTATCAATTGGATACGCATAAGCCATTTCACCCTGCACACCATTGCGCTCATTTTCCATTTGTTGAACGGCCTTCACGCCAGTACCAGTAACACTTTGGTAAGTAGAAACTACAACTCTATTGATTTTATATTTTTGATGTAAAGGTTGTAAAACCAATACCATTTGAATAGTAGAACAATTTGGGTTAGCAATAATTTTATCTGATGCAGTTAAAACTCCACCATTAATTTCGGGAACCACCAATTTCTTATTAGCATCCATTCTCCAAGCTGAAGAATTATCAATCACAAAAGTTCCTACCTCCGCAAACTTAGGAGCCCATTCTAAAGAAGTACCACCCCCAGCAGAAAACAATGCGATATCTGGCTTGGCAGCTATAGCGTCTTCCAGGCTGTGGATAGCATATGACTTCCCTTTAAACTCAATCGTTTTTCCAACCGACTTTTGTGAAGCAACCGGAATTAATTCAGTAATTGGAAAATTTCTTTCCGCCAAAACTCTTAACATAACTGTTCCAACCATACCGGTTGCGCCTACTACTGCTACTTTCATATATCTATTTTCCTTTGCTTATCTAGCCAAAAAAATTGCTCTTATCCTATTTCTTGCATTTCTTTTAGCAAGAATGCGAAAATAAAATAAAGTATTTGTCATGCCTTATTATTTTTGAACATGAACAAATTTTTCTACCCCACCCTTTTGTTCCTTTGCATATTTACTTCCATATCAAAGGCACAACTCAGCGATAATTTCTCGGATGGAAATTTTACAAACAACCCTAATTGGCAAGGCAGCGATTCCTTTTTTAAAATAAACTCATTGCTACAATTACAATCCGAAGCACCCACAGGTTACTCTGGTGAAGCTTATTTGTCGTTACCCTTTACCTCACAAGATACTATAGAATGGCATTCTTATTTGCGCTTGGCTTTTAACCCTAGCTCGCAAAATTTTGCACGTTATTATTTATGTGCAGATTCCTTAAATTTAGGTTCAAGCCAAAATGCCTTTTACGTGCAACTTGGCGGCAGCACTGGCAATACAGATAGCATTTCACTATATAAAGTGAAAAATGGATTTAGAACCTGCTTAATTAAAGGAAGGCCCGGCACTTTGGGAACAAGCAATAATGTACTCAATATTATAGTAAAAAAAACTACACAAGGTTTCTGGTTGTATGCAGATACCAATAGTAATGGCAATTTTATAGAAGAAGGTTTTGCAGCAGATACAACTTTAATCCAAGGAAATTTTGCTGGCTACTATTTTAAATTTACTTCCACCAATAGCAAGAATTTTTATGCAGATGATTTCTATATGGGTCAATCAATAGTTGATAAAGAAGCTCCCAAATTGGAATCACTTACTATCCTAAATTCATCATCCATAAGCCTACAATTTAACGAAAAAATAAATCTTGGTTCAAACCAACAAATAGTTTTAAACCAGCAAATTTCTCCAATAAGTTGGCAACAAGTTGGGTTCGGTTTGAACCTACAATTTGATAAAGAAATAGAAAAAGACTTGGTTCAAACATTAAGCTTAAACGGCATAAGCGATATGGAAGGAAACCTTTTAGATACAAGTGTTTCCTTTATTTATCACCCTATTAAAATTGGCGATATTCTAATTACAGAAATCTTTCCAGATCCAGATCCATCTCAGGGTTTACCCGATGCTGAGTTTATTGAAATTTGGAATGCAAGCAACTTTCCTATCGACTTAATTGGGTTTATATTATCTGATGCAAGCAGTAATTGTGTCTTTCCAAATAAACTACTTATGCCTCAAGAATATTTAATTTTATGTGAGGTTTCGGATACCAATTCCTTTAAGAATTATGGACAAGTTTTAGGCCTAAATGGATTCCCTTCCCTAAACAATTCTGGCGATATAATTTCATTAAAAACTGCTTCGCAAATGCAAATGCAATTACACCATTACGACCTCTCTTGGTACCAAAATAAACAAAAGGAAATAGGTGGTTTTAGCCTAGAACTTATAAACCCTAAAAAGCTTTGTACAGGCAAAAACAATTGGCAAGCAAGCAACAATTTATTTGGAGGAACGCCAGGCATTGTGAATTCAACGTGGGATACTTTACCAGATATTTATGGACCAAAAATCAACTCGGTAATACCCATAAACAAGAATCAAATTCAGGTTTATTTTGATGAGGCTATTGTGTTTCCAAATTTAGCAGAAAAGCATTTTATGTTGAACCAAAAACCAATAAAAGCCATTGTATTTGATACCAATAAAACGCAGGAAATTATTATCACAAGCATTGATACCCTTATTAATTTAAGCATAAATTCTATACAAATAAATGGAATTGCAGATTGTGCAGGCAATACCCGACCACAGAGTTTTGATTTTCAATTTTTCGATACCAAAACTATTGAAGCTAGAGATTTATTGATACACGAAATTTATTACGATACTGAGAAAAAAGGCAATTTTCCTGAGGCAGAATATATTGAATTGAGAAATGTTTCTAGCTATGCATTAAACTTAAAAGGCTTGCAATTTAGTGATGCCGTAAGCTCAACTATTCTCCCAAATTATTTCCTCAAACCAGATAGTTTTCTAATCCTTTGCCATAAAGATTACGAACAAGATTTCTTAAGTCTTGCTCCTACCATTGGTTTGTATCCATTCCCAAGTCTAAATACTTCAGATAAATTGAGCCTCAACGATTCCAATGGATTTTTAATTCATCAAGTAAATTATACGGAAGATTGGTTCAAACAGAAACCAAAAGTAAGCGCATGCAGTATAGAAATGATTGACCCTAAAAACGCTTGTGGTAAAAAAGAAAATTGGGGACCATCCACCTCAGACAATGGCGCCACTCCTGGTAAAATGAATAGCATAGCTGCCAACAACCCAGATAAAACTAGTCCTAAATTTCAACGATTATATGCTGCCAATCCTCATGAAATTTACTTGTATTTCAACGAAGCTATAGACAGTATTTCTTTAGGTTCAAACCAAAATTTTGTTTTGAACCAAAGCCTATTTGCCAGCGATTTTAGGTTTATTAACAATACACCAAATCAACTACAAATTAGCTTTTCAGAGCCATTAGATTCGGGTATTCACTACCAACTTCAAATTCTAAATTTGCAAGATTGTGCAGCCAATACACTAGAAGAAGCTTTTTCAGAATCCTTTATGTTGCCTATAGAACCTAAAAAGGGAGAGCTTGCATTCAATGAGATTTTATTTAATCCCAAACCAAATTATTACGATTACATAGAAATTCTAAACCTATCTCCCTCCTATCTAGATTTAAAAAATGTATCTCTTTTTGGCTTTGATAATTCTGGTGAACGGACAGATGCTTATAAATTTGGCGAAAACAATTGGATGATAGCACCCCAATCTTATTTGGCAATAACACTTAGCCAAGAAACTTTAAAACAACAATTCAATTTGGCACAAGAAAATCAAATTATATCCCATACAATTCCCAGCATGAACGACGATGAAGGAACATTGATAATAGTTAACCAAAAGAATGAAACGCTTGATTCTATTTACTATACAGAGAAAATGCATTTGGGATTTTTGAACCAAAAAGATGGGGTTAGTTTAGAGAAAATAAATCCTTATTTACCAAGTTGGAATGCAAATAATTGGAGCTCGGCGGCCGAAGAAAAAGAGTTTGGAACACCCACACAAAAGAATTCCATTTACGAAAACGGTGGAAATAAAAATGCCTTTCAACCCTCGCGATTATATTTTAGTCCTGATGGTGATGGACAGGACGATGTGATGGTATTTGGCTATCAATTGGCAGAAGTGAAAAAACTCGGTAGCCTCTATATTTACAATAGTTTGGGACAATTAATCAAAACGCTTTGCCAATCTAAAATACTTGCAGAAACAGGAGAAGTAAATTGGTTTGGTGACGATGAAAACGGGCAAAAAGTTGGCATAGGACAATACCTTGCGGTATGGGAAATTTTTTCAGAAGATGGCAGCAAATCATCTAAAAGAATTGGCTTTGCCTTACTTGGGAAATAAAACGTTTGGTTCAAACCGAACCCAACAAAATTACATGCGAAATTTAGGCCGCATAAATAATGTTAAGGTATCTGCAATGGCCATAAACAAGAAAATAAAAGCCAACCAATTTCCATAACGCGTATAAAATGTTTCGCCATAATATACGGGCACATCCATTTTTAAAGCCGTTTCCTTCCACCATTCGGAGGCTTGAAAAACAGAGCCATCTTGATCAATAAAACCACTTATACCCGTATTGGCAGACCTCGCCACAGCTCTTCGATTTTCTATTGCACGCAAGCGAGCATAATCAAAATGTTGTTTGTAACCGGGTGTATTTCCCCACCAACCATCATTGGTGAGAATACATAATACATCTGCACCTTTTCTAACATAAGAAGCTGTAAATTCTGGAAACACACTTTCGTAGCAAATAATAGGTGCAATAGCAATTTTTTGATAGCCTGTAAACACTTTGCTTTCTGGATCACTTCCCAAACTGCCAGATGTTCCACCTAAATCGATGGCAAACTTCTCTATAAAACCAAAAATGGCTGGGTAAGGCATTTTCTCTACACCCGGTACCAGTTTACTTTTATGATAAACTTGAATAGGATCGTAAGAATTTAATTGAAATGCAGAATTATAAGAATCAAAAAACAAATCTCCATTTCTAACTTTACGTGCTGTTAACGATTTGGGCTCATCTTTATCGTAAAACTTATAGGAGTCCATTCCACTAACAAGTGTAATTTGAGGATTAGCATTTAAAAAAGATTTTGCTAATTGAATTAAAGGTTCCTCTTCTAATTTATTCTCTTGCAAGCCGCCTTGTAAAGCTGTTTCAGGCAAAAGTACAAATTGTGTATGCGAATCAATTTGGGTTTCCGCCAATTGCAACATACGGCGCAATTGCTCTTGAAAACCTATACCACCAAACTTCTCTGTATAAGGATCTAAATTGGGTTGAACCAAAACCATATTCACTTTGGCTCTTGTTGGCAGCAGGTTATTATTAGTTATATACCAAGATAAAAACAAAGGAGCCAACATGTAAAAAAACACCTTATTCAAAACCAAATTTTTACGCACCATTGGGTTCAAACCCGACCAATTTTTTAACAATTGATCTATCTGAACATTTACAACAAGAACCCATAAAGAGCCGCCCAAAACGCCAGTTAGCTCATACCATTGAACTGCCATTGGGAAATAGCTAAAAACATTTCCAACTTGCAACCATGGAAAAGCCAAATCCCAAGTAAATTGGAGTAATTCCACCGAAATCCAACAAGCTATAAAGTACCAATAATTGTCTTTGCCGTTCAATTGATTTCTTGCATGAAACAACATCATGGGTAAAACCATTGGCAAACTATTGATAATAAATGCAGCAATGGCGCCACCTTCACTTGCATTCCAAATCCACCAAACGCTGCCAATATTCCATAATAAAAAGGCTATCCAAGAATATAAGAAAAGCCAAGCTCTACTATTTGCTTGCTCAGTCCTTATTTTTCTTTCCAAAGTAAACAGAGGAAGAAAGCCTAAAAACACCAATGGCAAAAGCTTAAAAGGTTGCCAAGCCAACGTTAACAACAATGCGCTACTAACACTTAAAATTAAATACGATAAGTGCTTATTTTTTACCTTCAACAACAAGTACAAATTCTCCTTTAATGGGGTGGTTAGAAAAATGATGAATCAATTCGGCTATGGAACCATTAATGGTTTCCTCAAACATTTTGGTTAGTTCTCTGCTCACGCTTGCTTGTCTTTCCAATCCTAAATACTCTCCAAATTGGGTAAGCGTCTTTAGCAATCGGTGTGGACTTTCGTAAAAAATCATGGTAGTTTCAATATCTACAAGGGCTTTGAAAGCTGTTTGTCTACCTTTTTTCTCTGGCAAAAACCCAAGAAAAATGAAAGCATCCGAAGGCAAACCACTTTTTACCAAGGCAGGAACAAAGGCGGTTGCACCCGGTAAACACTCAACAGAAATGCCTGCTTTTAGACATTCTCTCACCAAAAGAAAACCAGGGTCGCTAATGGCAGGAGTTCCAGCATCACTTACCATTCCTAAAACTTTGCCTCCTTGCATTTCCTCAATTAAGTGTGCAACTTGCTTGTGTTCATTGTGCGCATGATAGCTCCATAAAGGTTTAGAAATCTCATAATGGTTCAACAACTTAACCGTTTGCCTAGTGTCTTCCGCCAAAATAGCATCCGCTTCTTTTAGCATTCTTAAGCCACGAAGCGTAATGTCTTCTAGGTTTCCAATTGGTGTTGGAATTAATATGAGTTTACCTTCTTGCATAGTTGAGCATACAAATTAACATACCTTGGGGCTAATTTTATGTATCTAATTGTTTGAAACAAAAAATTAACACATTAATTTGTAGCATACTTAAACAATATGAACTACTTATTAAACAGGGTTAAGGTTTATTCATTCTATTTTTACGAATACCTCCGTTATGGCGAATTTGCTGCAGTAAAGAATTCCTTTTTATACATGTTCACCAGAAAATCTTTTGCCAATGGTAAAAGAATGAAAACCAGTATGGGTGAATTTGATACCCGTAAAGGAACTTTAGATTTCCAATATATCAATTATGCCTACGAAATAGATATTAAACATTTTATAGAAAACCACCAATTTGATGTTTTCTTTGATATTGGCGCTTGTTTAGGCGAATACTGCATTTGGCTTGGCCACAAAGGATTTTCCTGTTTTGCCTTTGAGCCAGTAAGTGCAAGTTATAATATGATTACCAAAAACATTTTGCTAAACAAAGTCGAGGGTAATGTGAAAGCCTTTAATTATGGTTTAGGAAGCAAACATAGCATTGAAAATTTCCAAATTAATACCACCAACCCTGGTGCAAGTAAGCGTGTAGACCAAAGTACAAGCCTTACAGAAAGATTTGAAATTAATGCACTAGATGATATGTTTAGCAATTTCGGGTTGAACCCAAAAACAAGAATTTTGGTTAAAATTGATGTAGAAGGAATGGAAGTAGAAATGATAAAAGGAGCTACCAAATTCTTCCAATATTTTGAAGATGTAACTTTAATTATTGAAGAAAAACTATCGGGCGAATCCTTGATTAGAGACACCTTGAACTCAATTTGCAAATTTGAATACGGCCATGTAGATAACTTCAATATCTACGCAAAAAAAGTTTCTAATCTTTCTTAGCTGACAGTTCTTTCTTTCTTAGTCGTTCTTTTCTAAAAGAAGAATAAATAGGAATAGATGTAACTAGAATAAATGCGATTACTACGTAATTGAGGTAATCGAGTGCATTAGGAATTAATTGCCCTACATAATATCCGGAAGTTACTATAGTTAATGGCCATAAGAAGGCACCTACTACATTGAACAAAAAGAAAATAATAGGACGAACCTTTACAACTCCTGCTAATATTGGTGCAAAGGTTCTGATGATGGGTAAAAACCTTCCCATAACTAAGGCAATACCTCCATATTTTTTATAGAAATCTTCTGCGGTAGTGATATACTTTTTCTTAAAGAATAGAGTGTCTTCCTTTTTATAAAGCGCCTCCCCCGTCTTATAGCCAAACCAATAACCAGCGTAATATCCAGCAATAGCAGCAAATCCAATATAAAAAATAAGGTGAGATAGCTCTACATCCAAAACCCCAAGATAGCATAATAAACCTGCTGTAAAAAGCAGAGAATCTCCTGGCAAGAAAAAGCCAAAAAAGACACCATTTTCTAAAAAGATTACAACAAGGAGTAAAAACAAACCTCCAAATCGTATCAATTCTTCCGGTTTAAATAAGTCCCAAAAACTGTCCAACGGATTAATATTTAGGTTTACAAAATAGCGCCCTTGGTGTGAATTACCAAATGATTTTAATTCATCTTAGGCTCAGTCGTTTCTGAAGCCAATTTGCTTCCTGCCTTTTTCCACTTTTTCGGCTTTTACCAAAACTTCATCGCGCATGGTGTCTTTGTATTTTTGCATTTCTGCACTTAATTCTTCATTTTGAAGAGCCAAAATTTGAACAGCTAATAAACCTGCATTTTTGGCATTGTTAATGGCAACTGTTGCAACAGGTACACCGCCTGGCATTTGAACGATTGATAAAAGTGAATCCAAACCAGATAAGGTTTTAAGTTGAACCGGAACTCCAATAACAGGTAATGTTGTAATAGCGGCAACCATTCCAGGTAAATGAGCAGCACCACCAGCTCCAGCAATTATAAGTTGAAGTCCTCTTCCTTTTGCCTCTTTAGCATAATTAAACATTCTTTCTGGAGTTCTATGGGCAGAAACCACCGTAATTTCAAAACCCACTTTAAAATCTTCCAAGATTTTAGCAGCCTCTTTCATCACTTCAAGGTCGCTATCCGACCCCATGATAATTCCAACTTGTATATTTGCCATGATATAGTATTAAAAAAAATAAAAGCCCGATATCGGGCTTTTAAAAATTATTTATTCTCCTTCAGCATCCTCATCTTCTGGAACAATTCCTTCCATCAAATTTCGGATATCTTGTAATTCCTCTCTATTGTATTTATTAGAATGATCACCTAATAAATCAATCAAATATTCTAAATTCTCTTTTCCACCGTCATCTTCTAAATATAGAAAAGTGTAATCTTCATTTTCTTCTAAATTTTCATATGCCAAGCGAATCATCTTCACATAACCAGGCTCCTTATGGTTGGCCTTGAAATATTCACGCAATTCCTTCATTAATGTAACAACCTGAGCGGTGTTAAATTCATCCTTTTTTAGCTCGGCCTTAATCTTGTCAATTATCTGCTTCATGTGTATTTTTTGTTCGGCAAAATTATATTTTTTAAACTGTTTTCATACTTTATCCAAAATAAACCCAATTTTTATCTTTAATAATATGCAAATTAAATTTCGGTTTGAACCAAACGAATTATTAAATGGTAAATTTTACGTGATATATGGTATTAAATTTTATTTTATTTGACATATATTTGTTTCAATGGCAAATCAAACTAATTTCAGGAAATACACGGCAACGCCTTTTTTTGCCTCTGCAAAAAAATCATTGCTTTTTGTTGAAGCCATGGTATTGGTTTATATCGCCTATCAATCGCAGCTTAATCCCAAATATATTATTATTTCATTAGCCATTAGCTGCCTCAATATGGGGTTATTACCTCTATCAATTTATACAAATAAAAATCTATTTTTAATTGGCCTCCCTATTTCCTTTACCCTAGTAATGCTAGCCAATTATTTCAGTCCAATAGAAATTTCATTTGCAGGTTATACCGTCTCATTAGTGTTTTATGCAATTTTTCTAGTTGAAAAGAAATGGATTCAGCTCTTCTACTCTTTTATTTTCATCATTGGAATAACAATCGGAGAGGTTACAAAAGGTACCGACCTATCTATCATTCTCATGATTCTTATTCCTGCCATGGGATTTACAAGCTTATTCTACAATTCTCTTGTGCACCTTCAAAAAACACAGGAAGAATTGATTAAAAAAAACCAAGAACTTAATCAAACCATGTGGGGTTACGATTCCTTAATTGAAAATACAAGTTCAAATATTTGGTGCATTGATAAAACCTACTCTTATATCCGTGGAAACTCCCATTTTGAAAAGCAATTATTGAAATCGTCTAGTAAAAAACTAACAATAGGCGACCCCATTTTAAGTTTTATTAATGATGAACAGGATCTCTTGTTTTTCAAAAATCTTTACGATAGAGGATTAAATGGTGAGGCATTTACAATTGAAACTGATGGAAGCTTAGATGGTAACCCTTGCATGGAATACACAGTAAATCCAATGAAGGACTCCTCTCAAAAAATTTATGGCGTTACAATAATTAGCAAAGATATCAGCAAGAAAAAACGCTATGAAAAGGAACGAATCGAATTACAAAAATTACTAGATGCAACAATTAATAAAATGCCAATTGGTTTTGAGCTATTCGATAAAAATGGAAATCTCAGAAAAATCAACCAAATGCAACTTCAAAACCTGCATCTAGAAAAGACTTCAATTAACCTTCATCAATTCAATATTTTTCAAAATCAAGAGATAACACATTGTGTTCAACCCGAATATTTTAAAAAGGCATTGAACACAAACGAAATAATTAATTACGAGAAAACTATCGAATTTAAACAAGACTCTACATTGTCTAATAAAAGTGCTAGCACTAGCTATTTTGAGGTTAGCTTGTTCTCAATTTCTGATGAAAAAGACCAAACAGAAGGTGTGGTTGCCCTTACCAACAACATTACTTTAAAACGAATTCATGAAGAAAAATTAATTGAACAAACGAAACGCTTTGAAGAATATAGTTTTACTCTTTCGCATATTATAAGACGTCCTGTTGCTAATTTAATCTCTCTTTCTTCATTGCTACACGTGGCATCTGGCTTGGGTGAAGAAGACCAGCAAACCATAGACCATCTGCACGAGTCGGTTCGCCAACTAGATGATATTATAAAAACAATTAACAAAAGCCTTACTCATACAAACTACTAAAACCATGAAAACAAAAATCCTTCAAATCGACGATGACTTTATTAATAATATGGCCAACGAACGCATGCTAAGAAAAATGGGAATTCAGTTTGAAGTTACAAATTTCTTAGACCCTACTGAGGCTTTAACCTTCCTTGCCAGCACAGATCAAACCTTTGATTTAATTCTATTAGACATTAATATGCCTCGCATAAATGGTTGGGAGTTTTTAGATAGGTACGCAACATTTGAAAAGAAATTTCCTATCGTAATGCTTACTTCCTCCCTCGACCCTAATGATAAAAAAAGGGCTAATGCAGCAGAATTGCTTTCGGGGTTCTTCGTAAAACCATTATCAAAGGATATGATGGAGGAAATTCTCCAAATCTGCTTGGTGCCAATACACAAAAATTAATTGGCTTGTTCCTGCACCCAATCGTTCATAAGCGACTTGTATTTATTTAACAAATTGCTTTTTGAAACAAATCCTACAAATTTTCTATTCTGCAAAACAGGGATATAAAAAATCTCTGGATATGCATCAAACTGTTGCATCATTTCTTCCAAAGTGTCGTTGATGTCGGCAGTAATAATATCTGTAAGCATCATTTCTGATGCTTTTACCCTATCGTAAGATTCTTGCTTAAATAAAAACGGTTTTACAGAACCCATAGTTATAACACCTAACAGATGTCCATTCCGCTTAATTACTGGGAAAACATTTCTTCGGGTTGATGAAACCACTTCTGTTACTTTTCTCAACGAATCATCAGGGAGAAAACTTGGGAAATCACTTTCCATAATAGCCCGCACCGAAAACAATTTTAGCACTTCAATTTCAGGTGAGGGATTTAAGTATCCATCATGAGCAAGTTTTTTAGTGTAAATGCTGTTTGGTTCAAAAATTCTTGTAACAAAAAAACTACCAGCAGAAACTATCATTAATGGAACAAATAAGGTATATCCTCCTGCTACTTCTGCAATCATAAAGATGCCAGTTAAAGGAGCACTAACAACCCCACTAAGAATTCCTGCCATTCCGGTAACAATAAAATTCAACTCATTTAGCTCCACCAATCCAGTTAAATTGAGCAGTCTTGAAAAGAACAAACCAAACATGGCACCTATAAATAAAGAAGGAGCAAATATACCTCCATTACCACCCGAACTTACTGTAAATGCCGCTGCTATTGGTTTTAACAAAAGGGTTGCTAAAATAAATACCAAGAACACCACATTATAACCAAAAGTACTCTGATAGGCGATTCCTTCCATGTATTTATCAAAGGTGCCGTTCAACATCTGGTTAATTACAAAATATCCTTCCCCATACAGCAGGGGCGAAAATAGGATCAAACCACCTACTACAAAGCCTTGCACAATCGCTTTTGGAAACTTTTGGTCTTTGTTGTGAAACCTATTTTCAATACCATATATCATGCGAATGGTATACATCGAAATTAATCCACACAAAAAGGCAAAAAGAGAATAATACGGAATGGCACCAATTTCCCAATTTCCAGCATTGTACACTATTAACTGCCCTTTATAAAAGATATTACTCATAACAGATGCAGTAGCAGAGGCTATTAACAAAGGAACAAACGCTGGCACACTTACTCTTCTTAACAATACTTCTAAAGCAAAAATTACCGCACCAATAGGACAATTAAAAATGGCAGAAATGCCCGCAGATGCGCCACAAGCCAAAAGTAAATTCCTATCGCCATCGTTTAAGAAAAGTCGTTTACCCAAATTACTACCAATGGCAGAACCTGTTATAGCAATTGGAGCTTCTACCCCAACCGATCCACCCAAACTCACCGTAAATGCACTACTTACCATATGCGCATAAGTGTGGTAAGTTTCTATGTTTCCCTTTTTATAATTAATCTTGTAAATGATACTTGCCAAACCTTTATCAAATTTTTTAAGCCCAAAAACGTATCTAATAAAGGATAGTGATAGCACAATACCGATAACTGGATACAATACAATTTGATACCGAAGCTCTAAAAAACTAGTGTTAATTAAAAAAGATTCGATAGAATGAATTGCCCATTTTAGGATAATGGCGGCAAGACTTACCACTATCGCTACAAGGACACTGGCAATGATCAGAAAATTTTGGTTGCTGATAAACCTGTTTCTTTCTTTGAAAAACTTATAAACAGGATATTTGAGCAAGAACCGAATGTATTTAATTTGCTGGCTCATCAAGACAAACATAATGAAAATATCCCATTGGATAGCTGCTTTTCGCTTAAGAACCTTATTCCTCTCCCTTTCTTGTATTTGGGCAGGACTAATTTGCGCTCAAAATCAGGGCTTAACAAACTGGGCTGTTGGAGGCTTTACTTTGTTAACTGCTTTACTTTTACAAATACTTTCTAATTTGGCAAATGATTATGGAGATTCTATCCACGGTGCCGACCATGACGGAAGAAAAGGTCCAAAACGTGCCGTGCAATCTGGTAATATTTCCAAAGAAAATATGAAAACTGCCTTGATACTATTTGCCATCCTTTCATTTGTTTCTGGCTGCATTTTACTTTTTGTATCCATGCCCATAATTGGCATGCAAGCAACACTTATTTTGTTAGCCATTGGTATTGCTAGCATATTAGCAGCCATTGGATATACAAATGGCAAACGACCATATGGTTATATGGGACTTGGAGATATAAGTGTATTTATTTTCTTTGGGTTTGTATCTGTTATGGGAGCTCAATATTTACAAACAAATTCAATTAGTGAAAATGCCCTCTTACTTTCCATATCTTTTGGTTGCCTTTCAGTTGGCGTTTTAAACCTCAACAACATGCGCGATATACCTTCGGATAATTCTGCAGGTAAAAATAGTATTCCAGTGCGCTTGGGTTTAAGCAATGCTAAAATCTATCATTACCTTTTATTACTAATTGCAGGGTTCGGTTTGAACCTATTTATTTGGAATAACCATTTGCCAATTTACGTAACAATTGGAAGTAGCGCTTTGGTTTTGTTGAACCTATTTTTAGCTTGGAAAGCAAAAGAACATTTAAGTTTTGATCCCCTTTTAAAATGGCTTTCTTTAAGTAGCTTTGTTATCGCATTTTTGATTCAACTAGGTTTATGAACGATATAATATATGAAGTAATCAACCGTCCTTTGAAATTTAGCTTTGATGCCAAAACAAGTAGAGGAAATATACAGGTTCATTCCAGTTATTTAATCAAAGCATTTCATCCTAAAAACCCAAAAATTATTGGTTGGGGTGAAGCTGCTCCATTGATAGGCCTAAGCATTGAAGGCAATACAGATTTTGAAGGCAAACTAAATTTCTTTATACATGAATTAAACAAAGGAACGAACCTTGCTGAATCAGATTTTGCTAATTTACCCAGCTTACGTTTTGCTATAGAAATAGCCCATTTAGATTTGAAGAATGGTGGTAAACAAATTCTATTTGACAATCCATTTACCAAGGGAAATCCTATTAAAATAAACGGATTGGTTTGGATGAGTGACTTGGAAAAAATGCTAGAAGAAGCCATCCAAAAAGCAAGAACTGGGTTTGATACCATTAAATTTAAAGTTGGGGCTCTCGATCATGAAGGTGAGTGCAGAATGTTAGAAGCTTTCCGAAAACAATTTCCAATAGGCAAAGTAGAAATAAGGTTAGATGCCAATGGAAGTTTTGCTCCAGATGATGCCCTATTAAAAATGAAAGATTTTAGAAAATTTGGCATCCATTCTATAGAACAACCCATTTGGCCAAAACAACTCGATAACTTAGAAGAAATCTGTGCACAAAAAATAATTCCAGTAGCCTTGGACGAAGAACTAATTGGGATAGATCCTTATACAATTGGTTCAAACCTTTTAAGAAAATTAAAACCCCAATTTTTGATATTAAAACCCACTCTTTTGGGAGGTTTGGCCATTTGCGATGCCTGGGTAAAACTTGCCGACAACCAAACTATTGGCTGGTGGGCAACCTCCGCTCTGGAATCGAATATTGGACTTAACGCTATTGCTCAATGGACATCCATCCAAAACAATAAACTTCCACAGGGCTTAGGCACAGGTACTTTATATCAAAATAATATTGCCTCTCCATTAGTAGTAGAAAATGGTTTCTTGCAGTATATTGCGAGTAAAGATTGGATGCTAGAAGATAAATACCTGAAAAGCTAAGAATGGATAAACAAAAGAAAATATTAAATTGGCTAATTTTAATTGATACCATAACCACATTGGGAACAATGGTTATGGGGATTGCTATGGGATTATCTTATACCAACCTTCTTTGTCTGATTCCTTTAACTCTTAATTTAATTGCCTACAATTTTCTAAAGCAAAATAAAATTGAAATCTCCATCAAACTAGCACTTTTTTCTAGTTTGCTTTCACTATACATGGTAGATACTGGTTTCATTTACAATACAGGTACTTATTTGTATTATGTTCCAATCATTATTGCCATTTACCTATTCGACTCGATTGGTGCAAGGAATATAATTCGATTTGGTTTATTGTCTTGCCTAGGAATTGTAGTTCTTGTAAACCTCAACCTTTCGCCAAAACTGTTATTTGAGGAAATGGCAACTGATTCAAATAATAAAATTGTATTTTACTTAAACCTAGTTTTAAGTTTATCAGGTTCTCTTTTGATTCTACAACTCTTTAGTAATTTAAGGAAAGAGGCAACGCAAGAATCAGAAATACGCCAAGCAAATAACCTTGCTCTTTTGGAAAATTCTAAAGATGCTGTTTGGTCTGTAGATACGGATTTTAAGCTAGTTTCCTTTAATTCTGTTTATGGAAATATGTTTAAAGGATTCTGGCACAGAGCGCCATATTCTGGTGCAAGTATTTTATTTGACCCAGGCAAACATAAAATTTATACCGAATGGAATCAATGGTATAAAAGAGCTATTGCAGGCGAGGCTTTTTCTTTTGATATTGAATACCGATTTAGAGATGGAATAAAAACTTTTGAGGTTTCTTTTACACCTATTAAACGCGACCAAAAAATACATGGCACTGTTGTTAAAGCTATTGATGTAACGCAAAGAAAAAAAGCATATATCGAGCAACAACTTATCTCAGAAAACTTAGATCTACTTTTAAGTTCCACTCAAGAAATTATTTTTGAAATGGATGAAAAAGACCTTTGCAAAAAAGTTTGGAAAGGTCCTAATGTAGAAATGTATTTTGAAGGTGAGGTATTTATTGGAAAATCTGTTTACCAATTATTTGATGCGAAATTTGACACCCAAATGGAACCTATTTTCCAACAAGTAAAGGAAGATGGTCTGCCAAGAGAATACGAATACTCCTATAAAGTAAAAGGAGAAAACAAACATTTTATTGCTAAACTAAGAAAAATAAAAAACAGCAATCCACCGCGAGTATCCATTGTAATTGAGGAAATCACTTCTCGAAGAGAAGCCGAAATACTGCAAAAGCAACAGAGTGATTTCTTAAATAAACTCATTGCTCATTTACCAATTGGCGTATTTGTTAAAAGCGTTAAACAAAACCTGAGTTACACTCTCTGGAATAGAGAATTAGAAAACATGTTTCAACTTTCGGAAGGCGAGGTTTTAGGTAAATCGGATGCTGAAGTTTTTAAAAATGCTGGAGAAATTGAACATTATTTAGCAACTGATAACTTGGTGCTCCAAGAAAAGGAGCCATTGTTAATTCAGAAACTAAGTATTCAAGTTGGCGATAAACAAATTTTGGCTCGAACCTTTAAAATACCTTTACTAGATGCAGAAGGAAATGTGGAATCCATAATAGGTTTATTAGAAAATATTACTGATTTAGTTCATTCTCAACAGGAATTAGAAAATGCAGAAAAGAGATGGAATTACGCCCTATCAGGAAGTAGAGATGCCGTTTGGGACGTCAATCTAATTACAGATGAATCTTTCTTCTCACCTATGTTTAATGAGTTATTGGGTTATAAAGGCTATGAATCCGTTCCTTTTAAATGGGAGGAATTGGTTCACCCAGAAGATTTACCTAGAGCTTGGAATCTATTTGTTGACCACCTTGAGGGCAAATCACATTTTTACGAATGCGAATACCGTTTAAGAAAAAAAGACAATTCGTATATCTGGATTTTAGATAGAGGTAAAGTTGCCGAAACCGATCCAGATGGAAACCCAACCAGAATTATTGGAACCTTTAGCAATATAGATTATAGAAAAAAATTAGAACAAGAATACAAACTCGCTCTTCAAAAAGCTGAAGATGCTTCTAAAGCTAAAAGCTTGTTCCTTTCTACTATGAGTCATGAAATCAGAACTCCAATGAATGGGGTAATTGGAATTATTAATTTGCTACAATCCGAAAACCCAAAACCAGAACAAGTAGAAAACATTCAGGCCCTCAAATATTCAGCTGATAACCTCATGTTTTTGTTAAATGATATTTTAGATTTTAGTAAAATTGATGCTGGCAAAATTGATATTGAAGAAAGCTCTTTTAACATTTACAACACGCTTCAAAATACAGTTAAATCCTTTGTTAACGCAGCCAAAGAAAAGGGATTGGAACTGGATTTAAAAGCAAGTGATAATTTCCCAAAAGCCTTACTAGGAGACCAATTAAGGCTGAACCAAATTTTCAATAACCTAATTTCAAATGCCATCAAATTTACGCCAGTTGGCAAAATAAGCATCGCTGCACTCACAGAAAATTTAGGATCAGAAACTATCAGGATAAAGTTTAGTTTTACAGATACAGGCATTGGCATCGACGATGAATACATGCCACATTTATTTGAACATTTTACACAGGCATCTAGCGATACCACCCGCAAATACGGAGGCTCAGGTTTGGGTTTGGCCATCTGTAGAAGTTTGGTTCAAGCAATGGGTGGCGAACTAAAAGCTATTAGCAAAAAAGACGAAGGAACACAATTCTCATTTAGCTTAGAATTTAAAATTGATAAAAAGGCTCCAGCAACCAACGATGCTGAAAAACCTAATCAAATAAAAGAATTCCCAAACATGAATGTATTGTTGGTGGAAGACAATCAAATGAATGTTTTTGTGGCTCGTAAATTTCTATCTAAATGGAAAATTGAAGTTAGCACAGCTTCCAATGGAAAAGAAGCTTTATTGGCTGTTCAAAAAAGAGAATTCGATTTGATCCTAATGGACCTTCAAATGCCAGAAATGGATGGCTTTGAATCGGCAAGTTTGATGCGCAAAGCAGGATTGAACACTCCCATCTTTGCTCTTTCTGCAAATGTAAATATGGATGCTAAACAAAAGGTTTTGGAATGTGGAATGAACGAATACATCAGCAAACCTTTTAACCCAGACGAATTGTTTTCAAAAATTAGCATGTACTACAAACCTAAAAACCGACCAGAAAAAAAGCCAGAACCTATTGGCAAACTATTTTGACCTGAACCAAAACATGGCAAATGGATAGCACATTACTGCGCCTATTCCATCTGCAACCATATCTGCATAATCGTAGCTGCGATTTATAAAAACAGTTGCTTGTAAACCTTCAATTACAATTCCGTATACTAAAGAAATTATTACCGCCAAATGAGCTTGCTTCCAATTTAAGCCAGAACCTCTCTTTTGGTTTACCCTTAAAATAAGCCAAGCCTGCACCCCAAATAAAACCATATGTGCAATTTTATCAATGCTAATATCCAAATTTATTTTAGGCAAACTTTTTCCATTTACACCGCATGCAGTCAAAGAAATCAATGCCCATAAAATAGCTAAGTAGTATTTTTTTATAAATATCATTTGGTTCAAACCGCTATAAAAAAAGCTGAGTAATTAGATGCCTAAGCCAACCCAATTACCCAGCTGTAATATTAATTTTCTAGTATTTCTTATTCGTTAATTGCTGCAATTCCAGGAAGTGTTTTGCCTTCAAAGTATTCTAATAATGCACCACCACCTGTACTTACATAACTCACTTGGTCTTCAAAGCCAAATTTAGCTACTGCCGCAGCACTATCACCACCGCCAATTAAACTAAATGCGCCATTTTTAGTAGCCTCAGCAACTGCAATAGCAGCCGTTTTTGTGCCGTTTTCAAAATTTGTCATTTCAAAAACACCCATTGGACCATTCCATAAAATGGTTTTAGAGCCTTTGATTACTTCCGCAAAATAGGTAGCAGCTTTGGGACCAATATCCAATCCCATCCAACCCTTTTCAATGTGTTGGTTATCGCAAGGCTTGCAATTGGCTTCGTTAGAAAAGGCATCTGCAACTATTGAATCTTCTGGCAACAATAATTTCACACCTTTTGATTCTGCTTTCTTAATTAACTCCAAGCAAAGCTCCAAACGGTCGTCTTCGCAAAGGCTTGAACCAATTTCAAAACCTTGTGCCTTTAAGAAAGTATAAGCCATTCCACCGCCAATAATTAAATTATCAACCTTATCAATTAAGTTTTCTAAAATCAATAATTTATCGGAAACTTTAGCTCCTCCTGTAATGGCTGTAAACGGACGTTCGGCATGTTTAATTACTTTTTCTGCATTGGCAACTTCTCTTGCCATTACATACCCAAAACATTTTGCGCTAGGAAAAAACTTAGCAATAACAGCAGTAGAAGCATGCGCTCTGTGTGCAGTACCAAAAGCATCGTTCACATATACATCACCCAATTTGGATAATTTTTCTGCAAAGGCTTCATCGCCTTTTTCTTCTTCTTTGTAAAAGCGCAAATTCTCCAATAAAAGAACCTCACCCGACTTTAAATTAGCAGCCATTTCTATTGCCTCATCACCAATACAATCCGATGCAAATTTTACATCTACTCCAAGCAATTCAGAAACTTTTGCCAGAGTGTTTTTCAAAGTGTGTTTCTCAAAATCAACGGTACCATCCTCTTTTAACTTTTTAAGCGGCCTACCCAAATGACTCATCAAAATACAAGCACCACCCTCATTCAAAATCTTTTTTAAAGTTGGAATGGTTGCTCTTATCCTAGCATCGTCTGTAATCTCTAAAGTTTTTTTATCTAAAGGCACGTTAAAATCTACACGTACCAAGGCTTTTTTGCCATCAAAATTAATTGTATCAACTGTTTTCATTGGTTTCAAAATTTGTCGCGAAAGTAAGCTAAATTAATAAAAGGCTAAAAAATAGTTCGGTTTGAACCAAATTTAAACGCCTTCGATAAGGACCATTTCATTTGCATCTGCAGAATAATCTATTCCTTCAAATCCAAAACCAAATAGGTTCAGAAAATCTGATTTATAACCCGGCAAATCTCCAATAAGGGCAAGGCTTTCAGAATCGGATTTCTCCCACAATTCGGCAACACTTTTCTGAACATCCTCTCTCATCTCCCAATCATCTACGCGGATTCTTCCTTTTTCGTCGGTTTGTATATCGCCAGACGAATACAATCTTTCCTTAAACAATCGCTGAATTTGTTCAATACATCCTTCATGAATTCCTTTTTCCTTCATTACTTTATACAACAAAGAAATATACAAAGGAATAACCGGAATTGCAGAACTAGCTTGTGTAACCAAGGCTTTGTTTACAGAAACAAATGCCTTTCCATGCAAACCCTTTAATTTATCTGAGATGTGGAAAGCTGTTGCTTCTAAATGGTCTTTTGCTGCACCAATAGTTCCTTTTCTATAAACGGGTTCTGTAAGTGCAGGTCCAATATATGAGTAGGCTACAGTTTTAGCATTTTTGGCCAAAACATCTGCCGCTAATAGTGCATCCATCCACATTTCCCAATCTTCACCACCCATTACGGCAACGGTATTGGAAATATCTTCTTCGTTACAAGGTTCTATGGTAATGGTAGAAACTGCTCCAGTATGAAAATCTACTGTTTTATTGGTAAACGCATTGGAAATAGGTTTCAAGACAGACCTATGAACCACACCAGTAACTGGATGTGTTCTTAAAGGAGAAGCCAAACTATAAATCACCAAATCAATTTTGCCCATATTTGCTTTAATTATATCAATGGCCTTAGTTTTTACCTCCGTAGAAAAGGCATCTCCATTAATACTTTTAGCAAACAATCCAGCGGCTCTTGCGGCATCATGAAATGCTGCACTATTATACCAACCTGGAGAAGCCGGCTTGCCTTCTTGAGGAGGCTTTTCAAAAAACACTCCCAATGTAGCGCCGTTTGAACCAAAAGCACTTGTAATTCTAGAAGCCAATCCAAAACCAGTAGAGGCTCCAATTACCAGTACATTTTTCGGACCATCAATGGGTCCTTTTGATTGAATATAGTCAATTTGATTTAATACGCTTTTTCTGCATCCTTCTGGGTGGGATGTTAAACAGATAAAACCTCTCATCCTTGGTTCAATAATCATATACTTATTTTTTATTTTTTATCTAATTTCTTCAGCTCCAATTTTTATCAAATCAACCACACTTGGGTCGATTAGCGTGCTAGTATCTCCTAAATTGGAAGTATCGCCCTCTGCAATTTTACGTAAGATTCTACGCATTATTTTTCCAGAACGTGTTTTTGGCAATGCTTTTACAACTTGAATTCTATCAGGTCGTGCAAAAGCCCCAATCACCTTTCCAACATGAGCCTTTGCCTCATTGCAAAGCTCCTCATACGAATGGTGTTCTCTATCGCAAATTACAAACGCCCATATTCCCTGACCCTTAATATCATGAGGAAATCCAACAACTGCGCTTTCTATAATATATCCATGTTCATTTATTGCATCCTCCACTTCTCCAGTTCCTATTCTGTGTCCTGAAACATTTATAACATCATCAACTCTACCAGTTATGCGGATATATCCATCTTCATCTTTTTTGCAACCATCACCTGTAAAATAATAGTTGGCGTAAGTGCTAAAATAGGCTGATTTAAATCGTTCATGGTCGTTATATAAACTTCTAGCCATACCAGGCCAAGGAAACTTAATACAAAGATTTCCTTCAATTGAATTTCCATGTAGCTCATTTCCTTTTTCGTCGAGGATAGCTAGTTGAACACCTGGCAATGGAAGCGTAGCAAAGGCAGGTTTCAAGGGAGTAATATTTGCCAAAGGAGAAATTAATATTCCGCCTGTTTCTGTTTGCCACCAAGTATCAACAATAGGACAATTGCCTTTCCCTACATTCTCATGGTACCAATGCCAAGCTTCTTCATTTATTGGCTCACCCACAGATCCCAACACACGCAAAGAACTCAGGTCTTTTCCTTCAAAAGGCTCCGTTCCAAAAACCTCCAAAGCCCTTATAGCAGTGGGTGCAGTATAAAAAATATTAATCCTATGCTTTTCTATCAAACTCCAAAACCTTCCTGGATCTGGATAAGAAGGAATTCCTTCAAACATCAAGGTAGTGGCTCCATTTAATAATGGACCATAAACAATATAGCTATGACCCGTTACCCAACCAATATCGGCAGTGCAACAAAAAACTTCTTGCTCTTGGTATTGAAAAACATTCTTAAAAGTATAGGCCGTATAAATCATATAGCCCGCTGTAGTATGCAAAACACCTTTGGGTTTACCTGTAGAACCAGAAGTATATAAAATAAACAATGGGTCTTCGCTATCCATTTCGGTTGCCTCATGTATAGCACTTGAAGTGGACATTAATTCTTTCCAATCAAAGTCTCTTCCATTTTGCATTTGAATTGGAAAATTCTTGTGATCAAATACAATGCAAGTCTCTATGCTTGGTGAAATTTTTATGGCATCATCCGCAATTTGTTTTAGGTCAATTTTCTTTTCGCCTCGCAACATTCCATCCGCGGTGATAAGCACTTTACACGCGGCATCATTAATCCTATCTGATAAACTTGTAGAAGAAAAACCTGCAAAAACCACGGAATGAATGGCGCCAATTCTGGCACAAGCCAACATGGCAATTGCTGCTTCAGGAACCATAGGCATATAAATACAAACCCTATCTCCCTTGGCAACACCTTTTGCCTGCAAAACATTCGAAAACTTATTTACCTGCTCGCTTAATTGCGAATAGGTAATTTTCCTTACCTCGTCATTCGGATTGTTCGGTTCCCAAATTATTGCAGTTTGGTTTCCTCTATTTGCTAAATGTCTATCAATACAATTCTCTGTGATATTAAGCTTACCGCCAGCAAACCATTCAATTTTTGGTTCGGTAAAATTCCAATTTAAAGTTTGCTCCCAAGGTTTTCGCCATTCAAATGCTTGGGCTATTTCTTCCCAAAACATTTCTGGTTGAGATATACTTCTTAAATAGGCGTCTTGGTATTCACTAAAGGAAGAAATTTGAGGCAACATGAGTCTAAATTTGAAGTGCCAATATACTAATTCCATTCACAAAATTGTAGCCTGTTTCCAAATTTTTCAAGCCATTTCGGCCTGAACCAAAATTTCAAGCAGATTTGCGAGATTTAAACACCATTTATTTGTTTATTGCCCTTGTGAAAACCAAGGAACTCTTTATGAAAATGGAAGTTCTTATTAATACAAAGCTTACTATAGAAAAATCAAACCTTTCGAATCATAAATCTTTGTGAAATTCTTTGTGACCTCAGTGTCTAGACTTGCTTAATTATAACTAGTAAAGCCAAAGCATCACTAAGGTAAAAAATTAGCAGTCCTCCTATTACGAAAACAAAGCCTTCAACTCAGTAGCATCGTCTGGTTTCATTTTGCCAGCCAATATCAAACGCAATTGGCGGCGGCGTAAGGCTCCATCAAAACGCTTTTGCTCCTCTTCAGTTTCTGGAGCTAAGGCTGGAACAGCTAATGGCGACCCATTTCTATCCAAGGCAACAAATGTATAATAGGCTTCATTGCTTAAGAAACTTTCTCCTGTAGGAATATTCTCTGCCCATACCTTTATATATACTTCCATAGAGGTATTAAAAGCCCGCGAAACCTCTGCCTGAAGCGTTACTACATCACCCAATTTAATAGATTTACCAAAACTTACACTATCAACAGAAGCTGTAACCACCGTTTTACCAGAATGCTTTTGAGCAGCAATGGCAGCGGCTATATCCATAAAATGCAAAAGCCTGCCTCCCATTAAATTTTGTAAGGTATTGGTATCATTCGGTAAAACCATTTCATTCATAATGGTTCTTGAATGACTTGGATTTTTTATAGTTGCGTGTGTCATTTTTATTGTTTTAGGTATTGCAAATTAACAAGTAAAAGCTGTTTTTGTGTTGGGATAATTTTTGAATTTGTCTTTCTAAAATTATTCTTCTGATTAAGAGATGCAAATACTATGGAAAATGTTTAGACAATAATTAAGCATTATCCCAACATTCCATCATCAACAAATTACCTTGCTCGTATGTAATTGTGATGGTTCCATCCTCTGCGGCTTCGTTGCTACTTCCAGATTTATATCCAATAGTTAATTCGTCTTGAACCAAATTATATTTTAATCCAGTTGTGGTAATTCCACTTACTATTCCAATTGGTATTAATGAAATAGGAGTTCCTTTTGTATACCATTTATCGAACTTTTTAGGAAGGCAATAAATTTTAGAATAATCATCATAAATAACCAAGGTGGCTTGCTCTTGATACCGCACTAAATTTGAAATATTATTGATGGTATGATCGGCTCTTCTACCTGTTGCCCAAATAATATTAATGGCTTTATGATTTCTACTCAAAAGCAAATCAATGCCTTTTTCTAAATCTGTTTTATTTTGGTCGGGGGTATGAATTATTTCTACTGGATTTTGATGCGCTAGGAAATTTTCTGGGTGGTGTTCTCTATCAAAATCACCTAATACAATATCTATTTTGATGCCCAATTCTAAAACTCTTTGCAAGGCACCGTCCAAAACCATTACAATTGGATTCCATTCTAATAATTGGTTCAACAAATCCAAACTACAAGCTTCACCATTGGCAATAATCAATGCTGGCTCTTGAGTATCTCTTACAATATGATGGGATGACATGCCGCGAAGATGCGCTTTTTTTCTGAATCCAAAATTTGGTTCAAACCGAATAAAAACAAAAGCTCTATTGAAGAATGCTCTGGGCTAATACCTGACCAGCTATTGTGGCCTTAGCCGTTCCAGTATATTTTACGCATAAATGAATTGGTTCTAGTTGAATAAACCCTTCCTTTTGGTATAACTCAAAGTTGAAACTCAAAGGAAAAACCATATACCTATTTTGTTGAGGATTGATGGGCAATGCGTTTAAACAAGCTGCTTTCTCTGCCCTCGAAACTTCTTCTAAAAACATGGTTTTGGGCTTCACTTTAAAATGCAAATAATAATCGATGGCAATTATTTCTTGCAAGACCAAATCGCTTGGATAAGCATGTTGGCAATAGCCTACAAGAATCTCAAAACTTTGGTCGAGGGTATGTTTATGAAAATGCGCTATTTGTTCGAACCAAGCTCCCAAGCCACATAGAAAATCGAAAATGCTCTCTTTACTGGATATATAGGTGAGCGTATTGGCTGCTCTTTTTTTGTTCCAATAAATTTCAAGGCATTCCTCCAACTGCGTAATTTGGGTTAATTCTGCCTTACTTAAATAATTGCTTTCAATAATTTGATAAGGCGGATTTGGATCAAACCGAAACCCATATTGCTCATACTTTTCTCTAACAGGAGTTCCCTTTAAAAACTTAAGAAAACCCAATTGCAATTCGGGGGGCTGCAATTTAAATACTTCCTCAAAACTGTATTTAATATCGGCCAAATAATCTAAGGGCAAACCCACAATTAAATCGAGGTGCATTTCCACCTTATTGTCTAATTGTTTGATGATAGAACTGGTTTTTTCGAAATTCTGTTTCCTGCTTACTTCCAGATTTGCCTTTTGATTTACGGTTTGAATTCCAATCTCGAAACGGAACAAACCCGGAGGCACTTTCTCCTGAATAAACTTTACAATATCTGGATGGACAATATCGGCAGTAATTTCAAATTGAAATACATTACCAGGTTGTTGGTTATCGAGAATAAACTGAAAAATATCTAAGGTAAAATCCTTCTTTACATTGAAGGTTCTATCTAAGAATTTAATCACTTTTCCATGTTGCATCAAGTACAACAAATTGGCTTTTATAGTAGGCGTTGGCAAATACCTCACCTTATTATCCAAACTAGCCAAACAAAACTCGCACTTATATGGGCAGCCTCTAGAAGTCTCAATATAGGCTACTTTATTGCTAATATCGGCGCTTGGTTCAAACAGATAAGGGTTAAAATCTGTTAGCTCTAACAAATCAAAATTGTCTGAACCAATATTAAATTTTACTTCACCGTTTTCTTTAAAAGCAATATTGGTTTGATCCGATAAATTAGGATAATGTTTCAAGAAATTTCGGAATGGAATTTCACCTTCGCCAGGAATAATAAAATCCACCAAAGGATTTTGAATTAGGTCTTGCCAATCGTAGCTAACTTCTGGACCACCCAAGAGAATTTTACAGTTTGGATTTACTTCCTTTATTATTTTAGCAACCGCTAAAGTTTGGGTAATATTCCAGATATAGCAACTAAAAGCAACCACTTCGTATGTGGCGCAATGCTGAGCAATTTCGGCGGGGTTTTCTTTTATCACAAACTCCTTCCAATCTAGGCCTTCATGGTTTTTGTTCTGACCATAAAGAATCCTGATGGCCAAATTCATATGAATGTATTTAGCATTAAGGGTTGTTAAGAGTATGCGCATGAATATTTATTTGCCTGAATAAGCTTGCAATGATAGGCATTTACCTAGTTTACAAACAAACTGCTTAAAATACTTAAGGCTATTTTTTAGCTAAATGGCTATAAAAACGAAGCAGTTTTTGAATGATTTTCTGGTTGTCGTATTTCTCTTTGGCCAAGCTGGAAGCGTTGTTTCCAATTCTGGTAATTTCATTTGGATGCGCCACCAAATAGCTTATTTTTTTTACAAACTCCTCAGCGGTATTTGCAATTAAAATGTTCTCGCCATCGGTGATATCAATTCCCTGAGCGCCTAAATCTGTAGAGATTATACATTTACCCAAAGCCATTCCCTCCAATATTTTCACACGAATTCCGCTACCCGAAAAAAGCGGAACAATCATGATTGCTTTTTGGTTCATGAATTCTATGGCGTCTTCTATTTCTCCTAAAACATGTACGTTCTTTTGTTGGTTATAGGCAAAAAATGAATCGGGAATATTTCTACCAGCAAGGTAAAATGGCAAACTAGGAAACTCAAGATTTACCTTATCCCAAACCTCTTGAATAAACCATTTCATTGCCTCTTGATTGGGCATCCAATCCATTGAACCCAAATGAAAAACACTTGGAATTTCCATGTTTTCTCGGTTCACCAAAAGAGTATCTGTTGGAATACCAAATGGAAAAACTTCGATGGGTTGTTGGCAATTTGCAGCGAGTAATAAGTCTTTATCTATTTGCGTAATGGCAGAAATTCCATCAAAAAAATTCAGTTGGTTCAACTCGTATTTTTTTAGTCGTTTAGCCAATAATTTTAAGTAAGACCGCTTTAAAATATTGCCTTCAATATCTGCTAAAGTTTCCCAAATTTTGTATTCTATATTATGCTGACGTAAAACACAAACTGCCTTTGAATTTTGGCGAACGACATTTAAATACGGTGCCACAAAAATGCTTTCAAAAACTACTACATCAAAGGTTTTGCTTTGACAAAGTTCTTTTAATTGCCTCTCAAAATCAGAGGTGATAAATCGCTCTACATGATACGATTTGTTGGTAAACAAATTTAGAAAAGCATCTAAAGGTTTGATCCTATTATCGACATAGGTTAAATGAATATCGGCAAGTTCTTTAACATGATTTGGCAGCTCTTCATAAACAATTAAGTGCTTTTGGGTATTTAAAGAAGCCAAGGTTAAATTAACACCAGCTTGATGGTACCCTTTGGTGAAATTATAATAACCCAAAGCTCCACCATCTTTTAATGGCCAAGGAAAGCGGTTGGTTATTTGAAGGATATTCATGAGGCCTGCAAAGAAAGTGAAACCATATGAGAAAGAGAAGAGCAAAGAATTTGCGCTTTACTATACAAAAAAAGCAGGGTTGCCTTAACCCTGCTTTTTAAAAAACCTTGTAATATCTTATAAAAATTCAAAAAATAACTAGTGCATTATAACCACTTTTTGAAAATTGCTTTGAACTCCAGAAATGGTTTGAACCAAGTATACACCATTCTTCAATTGAGAAATATCGAATTTTTTATAACTAACTCCAATAGGTAAAGTTTCATTGAAAAGTGTGCTTACTTCCTCTCCATTTAGCGAATACAATTTAATGCTAGTTTCACCTGCTGCAACCTTATTAATCTCAAAATTTAAATATTCTGAAGTTGGATTTGGAAACACATTTAGTTTCATGTTCTCACTAATTTCACCTATACTAGTAAATCCTTCCTTAAATACCTTTAAAGTACTTAATCGGGTTAAATCTCCACCTTTATGGCCATCTTGGTTTGAATTAAAGGCACCATAAAAAACCACCTCGTTGGTACCATCTGAAGGAGCTACCCAATTAAACTTCCAAACTGCAAAATTATTATTTGGAACCCCAGCAGGTTTGTAAGTTATATATTTTCCATTTCCATTAATTTGGGTTCTTGCTGTATCTGTTGCAATAAGGGTACCCAATAATTTACCCTCCATATCTTGCGGTGAAATAGAGAAACCAAAACGGTTATGAGAATCTGATGTATTGGTAGCAGTAATTTGATAAGTATTTCCAGCTACAAATCCAGTAGAAGGAATATCAGAAGTAATCCAACCTTCAACTAGTGTTGCTGTACCACCGTGGCAAACAGTGCAATTTTTCAAACTATCCCCAGGTGATCCTGTATACCCAGGGTCTGTACCATCTACCTTTTTAAGACTTTTAGAATCGAAAGATTCTAATAAAATCAAAGCAAACAGGCCAAAAATGAAAGAAAAAATAATAGATTTCATGTATTGTTATTTTTTGCTAACGTACTGCAAAAATTTAACAACCAAAAATTTACAAACTAATTTTACTTTAACCCCTTCAACTATTCTTAAAAAATGTTGCTCAGCTAAGTTCGGTTTGAACCAAAAAAAATTATGAACCGCAATCTGGTTTTCTGAAAAATTTAACCTCGTCTGTCACCACTTTCATTCCCAGCAATCCATCTTTAATTAAGATTTCAACCGAATCTAATTTTAGGCAAGGCTCGTCGTTTACTTTAAATTTAACAAAAGCACTGCGCTCATAAATATAGGTATCAAGAATTACTGCACCATTATCTTTTGTAGTTCTTTCAATGGGAAATAATCTATTGTAAGAGTGCTGACTTCCTTTTTCATTCAAGGAATAAATTCCAAAAATTACTAGAGGAATAAGCAAACAGGTAATTCCAAAACCAACATTTCTAATTAAACCAAATTGCTTCATGGTTAGTAATGGCCAAATAGACATTAGCATTACCACAGCAATAATCTCTTGGAAATAATCTGGTGCCACGGTATTTGGCGTAATGGGTCTAGCCAGTTTTATATAAATAAAATAGGCAATGGACACCAAAGCTACATTTAGAACTAGCTTTAAAAGAAAAATCAAAACGGGTTTCAAAAAATCCATGTAATTGGGGTTAAGTAATTATTGTTGAACCAAAATAATAGAAATTTGGTAAAGCAAACAAAGAAGTTTTAAGAAAATTACAATTTATGTCATTTTTTTGGGTCAAACAGAACAAAAAAAGAGGCTATCCTTTTGGGACAGCCTCTTAATTTTTGAAACAAATGAAATTTTATTTTACAACAACCAATCTAGTAGAGATAGTTGATTCTGGTGAGCTAATTCTTACAAAGTAGATACCTTGAGGTAAATCTGCAGTGTTCATTTCGATTAAACCTGTACCAGAGTTAAAAGTACGAGCTTCAGTTTGGTTAACCAATTTACCAGTAATATCTAACAATTGAACAGAAACGCTGCTAGATTTAATTAAATCAAAGCTAATGTTTACATTATCAGATGTTGGATTAGGATAAACTGAGTAGCTATTGAAAGTTGCAACTACTTCGTTAACCGATGTAGCAACTACATTTACATTCTTAACAACTGAATCTTTACCATAAATATGTTCAGCAACTAAAGAAACAGTGTAATCACCATTTGCTGCATAAGTATGAGTAGCATCTTTGGTAGTTGCAGTTGCACCGTCACCAAAATACCAAGTATAAGTAATAGTTAACCCTTTTTCTACAGTAGTGTTTGTGAAAGTTAAATCACGTGAACCTGTTGGTGTAGCTTGAGTATAAGTAAAATCAACAACTGGAAGAATGCTTACATCGTTAATAGTAACTTCTTTTGTAATAACTGCGTTACCACATTTGCTTCTAGCTATTAATGTTACAGTGTATTTTCCATTTGCTGGATAAGTGAAGCTAGGATTCATTGAAGAAGAAGTATCTGCTGTGGATGAACTCACACCAAAATCCCAGAAATAAGAAGTAGCATTAGAAGAACTGTTTACAAAATCAACTTTCAAGTTTGAAGAAGTAGCTGGTGCAGTGAAATTAGCACTTGCAGCTGGATTGTTGATAGGAGATGAAGTATAGTTAGCAGTTTGAGGATCAAAATTACACCAGCAATTTGTCCAATTGCTATCAGGATCTGCACCCATTGCACCACGGAAAGTTGTAGGGATAAAGAAATTATCAGAAATTTTAGCACCTGCAAATGAAGCACCAGTATTAGCAGCAGAACCAGATGCAGTCATGAAATTAGGATTTAAGTAGTTAAATGCATCAACCAAAACACCAGCAGACGATGCTAAAGAATCATTGTTGCTTGCAAAAATTTTGCTTCTTGTAGTACTAGGATTAGAACCACCAGAAGTAGAACCATTGATAGCTCTTAAGTTACCTGCCAATAAATTGTTTTTAAACAATAAGGTATCGTTTTGTAATTTGTTAACGCTTCTTGCACCATCAATGAAAACTGCATCTGGGTAACCCATGATGATAGAGTTAAACAAAGCAATTTGTGAATTTCTTCTAATTCTTGCTCCGTTTTGGAAAGAGTTACTATAGCTTAATGGAACACCGTTAGCCAAAGGACCTAAAACTGTAACATTTGAGAAAGTAGCATCTGTATATGGCTTTGCTTCTGTTCCTGAACCATCGTTATCAGATTCGAAACCATTAGTTGTAGGACCAGAACCGATATCAAATAATTGTGAATCTCTTTGTGCAATAGCAAATTGAATTTTACCGCTGAAACCAAAGTCAGTATCCAAATCATCATCTACATTTCTATGAGAAACTAAGTATTTAGCGTTTACATTTCCACCAAACCACTCAAATCCATCGTCATCAGCAAATGAAACTTGGATATGGTCTAAATTTGTTCCTTTACCAACAGCACCCATGGTTAATCCATTGATTTCGTTACCAGGAGTGATTACTGTACCAGCATATTCAATACGAACGAAACTCAAAGAACCAGAGCTATGGTTATTATCATTTCCACCATATAAAGCATCACCACTAGCATTATCTAAATCACCTTCAATTGCATTTTGAATTCCTGCTTCAGAAGCAGCAACTGTTGCACCAGGACAAGTTGTACAATCTGTAGGTCTGTTAATAACAGCTTTACCTAAGATAACAACTCCACCCCAATCACCTTTGTTACGGCTACCTGCTGGCTGATTAGAAGTGAAAACAATAGGTTGGTTTTTTGTTCCATTAGCCATAATGCTACCATTTCTGGTAATAATTAAACAAGCTTTGTTTGCACCACCTTTAATGATAGTACCAGGTTGTATAGTTAATGTAGCATTGTTCTTAACATAAGTATAACCGTTTATAATATAAATGGTATCGTTATAGAAAGTAACATTAGAAGTGATATCACCAGTGATTGCTCTTACAGGTGAAGCAATACCAGCAGCAATAACTTGACGAGAAGTTAAGTTAGAACAAGCACCACTTATTGCATTTAGGGTTACATTGTAAACACCGTTTGCAGCATAGGTATGAGTTGGGTTTTGAACGGTTGAAGTTCCACCATCACCAAAATTCCAAGAATAAGTAGTTGAATTAGTTGAAGTATTTGTAAATGTAACTAAACCAGCAGCACCAGAAACACTTGTGAAGTTAGCAGCTGGAGCTGGATTAACAGTTACCAAGATACTATCCATTAAAGAACAACCAGTAATTGAATCTGATATAGTAACATAATACATTGTAGTAGTTGTTGGATTGGCAGTTGGTCTTGCAGCTGTTGTAGAACTTAAACCAGCAGCAGGCGACCACATAGCTTTGTAAGCACCAGTTAATGTTTGTCCAATAACTAATGATTTACCAGCACAGATTGCAGAATCTTTACCAGCATTATAAACCAAAGGCATATTGTTTAAATTACCAGTAGAATAATCAGCGTTTTGTGGATCAAAATTACACCAGCAATTTGTCCAATCTTCAGAACCCATAGCACCTCTATAAGTTGTTGGAGTAAAGAAAGGATCGCTAATTTTTGTTCCAATAAAAGAAGCTCCAGTATTAGCTAAAGAACCTGTAGCAGGAGTAAAATCAGGATTGATGTATCCAAAAGGATTTGATAAAACACTTAGGGCATTTCCTACTGAGTCGTTAGCACTAGCAAAAACTTTGCTTCTTGTTAAACCAGGATTAGATCCACCAGAAGTAGAACCATTTACAGCTCTTAAGTTTCCAGCTAAAATATTATTCTTAAATAATAAGGTATCGTTTTGGTGTTTGTTTACACTTCTTGCACCATCAATAAATACTGCATCTGGGTAACCCATGATGATTGAGTTAAATACACCAATTTGCGAATTTCTTCTAATTCTAGCTCCGTTTTGGAAAGAGTTACTATAGCCTAATGGTGTACCATTAGCCAAAGGCCCAACTATTGTAATATTAGAAAAAGTTGCATCTGTATAAGGCATAGCCTCTGTTCCTGAACCATCATTATCAGATTCAAAACTATTAGTAGTAGGACCAGAACCGATATCAAATAATTGTGAATCTCTTTGTGCAATAGCAAATTGAATTTTACCACTGAAACCAAAGTCAGTATCCAAATCATCATCTACATTTCTATGAGAAACTAAGTACTTAGCGTTTACATTTCCACCAAACCACTCAAATCCATCGTCATCAGCAAATGAAACTTGGATATGGTCTAGGTTTGTTCCTTTACCAACAGCACCCATGGTTAATCCATTGATTTCGTTACCCGGAGTAATTACTGTACCAGCAAATTCAATACGTACATAACTCATAGAACCAGAGCTATGGTTATTATCATTTCCGCCATAGAGAGCATCTCCATTAGCATTGTCCAAATCACCTTCAACAGCATTTTGAATTCCAGCTTCTGAAGCAGCAACTGTAGCACCAGGACAAGTTGTACAATCTGTAGGTCTGTTAATTACAGCCTTACCTAAGATTACTACTCCACCCCAATCACCTTTATTACGGTTACCTGCAGTATTTTCTGAAGTAAATACAATTGGACGATTTGCAGTACCATTTGCTTGAATACTTCCATTACGAGTAATAATAAGTGTTGATTTAACACCTAATTTACCTTTAATAATGGTTCCAGGTTGGATGGTTAATACAGCATTGTTTTTTACAAAAACATAACCATCTAAGGTATAGATAGTATCGCTGAAAAATGTTGTGTTAGCAGTAATAGAACCACTAACAGTTCTGGCTTTTTGAGCCCAAGTAAAAACGGTTAATAAACAACCCAATAGTAGTAGGTTAAACTTTTTCATATTATCATTTAATTGATGCCTCGAAAGTATCCTGACCCTATTGTTTGAAGGTTAAGAGAACGTTATATAAATGTTAACAAGGGCACTTTGACAAACAAGAAAAAGGCCCACGTATTTTTCATACATGAGCCCTTTTGTGCATATGAAATCTATGCAACACGGGTATGTTACATAGATTTCTTTCTAGAATTTATAGCTTAAACTAAATGATACAGTATACCCCATCTTGTAACGGAACATTATATTGTCCATTTCAACGCGTTGCTGGCTAGTACTTGTTCCGTTATTAACTAAGATTTCTTTATTGAAAGTATCAAATTTGCCGTTTCCATTATTGTCTTGGTAGAAAACTAAATCTTGAGCTAAAAGATCGTTTAATGCAATTTTTGCTTCTAAACCTTTAACTAATCTTTTTGAAACAGATAAATCAATAACCGTTCTTGGGTTTTCAAATAAATCTGGAACCTCACCATTTTTAGATCTTGCAAAAGCAATTCTTCTTCCAATTCTATTTACAAACACAGCTACCGATAAAGCAGATTTTGGTTCATAATATTGTAAACTTGTATTTAAAATATAAGGCGATTGACCTTGTAAAGGACGAGTTCCGTATTTGCTTAAAGATACTTGTTGATCCAAAACAACTTCTGATACTATATAAGCATAGTTACAAGTGAATGTCATGTTTCTCATCCATTTTGTATCTGCCCACTCATCCACAAAACCAAAGTTTTTTCTTAACTCCAATTCAATTCCATAATTGGTTGCATGAGCATCACTTGAATATCCTTGTGTTGCATCGCTACCAATAAACTCATAAACATTCTCAATTGGATTGCTGAAATCTTTATAAAATAATGAAGCAGATAATAACTGACCTTCACCAGGGTAATATTCAAAACGTAAATCGTAGTTTTTAATTCTAGTACGAGTTAAGTTAGGCTTACCGGTTACAACTGTATTTAAGTTAAAATCGAAAAAGGCAAAAGGAGCAATTTCACGAAACTCAGGGCGAGCTACAGATTTAAATGCAGAAGCACGGATATTTACTTTTTCAGTTAACTCATATGTTAAATTAATAGAAGGCAACCAATCGTTAAAAACAGTATCAACAGAAAGTGGATTTGGTGGGTTACTATTCAATTCAAACGAATTCAATTTTTGCTTGTAAGTCTCAAAACGAGCACCATAAACCAAACGCAATCTAGAATAAACTCTTTGGTCGAACATTAAATAACCAGCCTTTAAATCTGAACTAGCTGAGTATTCATCTTGAGCACGGAAATCTTCTTCAAAGTAAAAATTCTTAGAATACTTATCACTTAAGAACATGGTATCCAATGATCCTTCTAAAAATTTATTTCTTTCAGCACCATTCAACTTTAAGATTGGAGCGAAAGCTCTTGCTTGGAAATCTCTTGAACGGTGTTGAATAAATGCTCCTGCTTTTGCCTCAGTTTTTATTTTCTTACCAGATGCAAACTCCAATGGTCTTTGAAAATCAACTCCTGCACTTCTAATTACCTCATTTAAATTAGAGAAGAATCTACCAGTTTGTGTAATATCTGGATTGCTATTTACAATTTTCGCTGCATAGGGAGTATATTCTCCAGTTCCTGCATCCATCAAGGTAGAAAAGGTTGAAAAACGTCTGAAATCTGGAATTTGCCTATCAATAATATTGTTGTTAAGTACCCATTTAACTTTTGTTTTTGCAGAAGAAATAAAATGCTCACCTATTAACTGTGAGGTTAATAACCTGCTTTGTGAGAAATTATAATAGGTGTTTTTAACCAAAGGCATTTGCTCACTAGTAAAATCATCAAAGCCACTTCTTAAGATAGTTTGGTCTTCTCCGTTAATTGTTAAAGCATTTTTGAAAGCAATTTTATGTTTGTTTCCAATCTTATATCCAAAATTTGCCATAAACCCAACCAAGGTTTCATTCTTGGTAATCGAATCTTGGTAGCTTCTTACAATCTGATTATCGATAGCATCGATAGGTCTATTAAATTGATTGCGCTCAACGTATGAATTTTTAGTTGAATTGGTATAGCTAGCAGAAACAATAAACCCAAAATCATCTTTGCTATTTCTAAGTTTATAAGAATTACCAGTTGAGAACTGCATAGAATAATTTAAAGGCAAAGAACTCATATGTTGAGTGCTCCAATCTCCATTAAATTGTTGGCTAGAATTTATTTTATCGTCAATTGCTTGACCATTATAAAGTCCTCTTGCAGGGATTCCAGAAGGAATTGATCTGGTTCCATCATCAATTCCTAACCAATCTGTTTTACCACCATTGTATGTATTTCCTTCTTTGAAAGTGGAAATGCTATGATAGCTAGCTCCAAATGAGGTAGAAATAAATTTTTTCTCAGGAATGTCCTTGGTATTTATTGTAATTAAACCTCCAGAAAAATCTCCTGGAAGGTCTGGGGTAGCTGCTTTGGTGATAACCATATTATCCAACATATTGGAAGGAATAATATCAAAAGAGAATGCTTTTCTATCACTTTCAGAACTAGGCAAAGGTGCACCATTAATATAGGCAGTGTTATAACGATCGTTAAGACCTCTAATAACAGCAAATTTATTATCCTGAATAGAGGTTCCACTAACCCTCTTCATAACATCACCTGTTGTAGCATCAGGAGTTTTCTTAATCATATCAGCAGAAATACCATCCGAAATAGAGGTGCTTCTTTTTTGCTGAATCAATAAAGCACTAGCAGTTTCTTTCTTAAGTTCTGCTTTAATTACAACTTCATTTAATTCTTTCTGAGATTCTTCAATGCTAAAGTTTATACTAGTAACCTCTCCAGCCTTAACCTCTATACCTTGAATGATTTTCTTGGTATAAGAAACATAAGTAGCAGAAAGATTGTAAACTCCCGGTTGTAGATTTCCAATAATGAACTTTCCTTCAAAATCAGTTGCTGCACCAAAACTAGTGCCTTCAATAATTACGGTTACTCCAATAAGCTCCTCTCCCGTCTTCTTATCTACAACTTTTCCAGCAATTTTGCCCGTGCCGGCGGCTTTTACTTGCATTAACCCGAATACAAGTAATAATAAAATAGTTATTCTCAATTTCATATGCGTTGAAACTGCCACAAAACTATCCTTGCAAAATTACGGCAAAGTTACTGGCACGTTAGGCCAATATTAATTGTTTGTTAAGCTAATGTTACCAAACTTGACAATCAGGGGTTTGAACCAAGCATATCTCTTAACATTTAGAAAATACGTTTTGGTTCAAACCGAACCCTTTTAAGAAATTACACCCAGCTCTTTACCAACCTTAATAAAGGCCGTAATGGCACGATCTAAATGCTCTCTCTCATGACCCGCACTTATTTGAACACGAATACGAGCTTGACCTTTTGGAACAACAGGGAAATAAAATCCAACTACATAAACTCCCTCTTCCAATAAACGTGCTGCAAAATCTTGTGATAACTTGGCATCATAAAGCATAACAGGCACAATTGGGTGCTCTCCAGGTTTGATATCAAAACCAGCTTCTGTCATGGCTTTTCTAAAATATTGTGTGCTTTCCCATAGTTTATCGCGCAAGGCAGTCGTTTCGGTTAACATATCCAAAACCTCAATACTAGCACCAACAATTGCAGGAGCCAAGGTATTAGAAAACAAATATGGTCTGCTTCTCTGACGAAGGATATCAATAATTTCTTTTTTGGCAGATGTAAAACCTCCCATTGCACCACCTAAAGCTTTTCCTAATGTTCCTGTGATAATATCAATTTTACCCATTACGTTGCGGTATTCATGAGTACCTCTACCATTGGCACCCATAAAACCACTTGCATGGCATTCATCAACCATAATTAAGGAGTTGTATTTTTCTGCTAGAGCAACAATATGATCTAGCTGAGCAATGGTTCCATCCATACTAAATACACCATCTGTTACAATAATTCTGTTACGACAATGCTGAGTAGCTTGAAGTTTTTCCTCCAAATCAGCCATATTATTATGCTCGTATCTATGGCGCTCTGCCTTACACAAACGCACCCCATCAATAATACTTGCATGATTTAAGGCATCGCTAATAATAGCATCTTGCTCATTGAACAATGGTTCAAAAATTCCACCATTAGCATCAAAAGCGGCAGCATATAATATAGTATCCTCTGTTCCTAGGAAATCGGCAATTTTCTTTTCTAAAGCTTTATGAATGTCTTGGGTACCGCAAATAAAACGAACAGAACTCATTCCATATCCATGAGAATCAATGGTTCTTTTTGCAGCTTCTAAAACCCTCGGGTGAGAAGATAATCCTAAATAGTTATTGGCACAAAAAATAAGAACATCCTTGCCATTCTCAAGTGTAACTTCTGCTCCTTGAGGTGAGGCAATAATGCGTTCACGTTTGTATAAACCAGCAGTTTCAATTTCGTTTAATTCAGCTTGTAGCTGATTTTGTAAATTTCCGTACATATTGCTCTATTTTGATGCAATATTATGGAATTTTAACCTCTAGAAGTCTGATTTATCTCTGGCAATAAATTTATTCTACCAAAAACTTTGCAACAAATTGATTTCCTTTAACATCAATTGCATTAAGTAAGTAAAATCCAGGTTGTATACCAGTTAAATCAATATTGGTTTGGTAGGCATCTAATTTTCCGGTTTGAACCGAATTTCCGAGAATATCGTATATAGAATAGCTCATTCCATCTAAATTGCGATCGGAACGTATGAATAATTCTTGATGAGCTGGGTTTGGATAAACAACTAGATTACTTTTTGAACCAATTGTTTCTTTAACACCGCTGATAACTCCTTTGATATCGGCTGAGTACAAACGGAGTCCGCCTCTAGAATTTCCTATAAATAATTCCGGAATACCATCCTTGTCTACATCGCCAGAAAACGCAGAAACTTTAGGACCAAAAAACATATTACTTGGAGCTACTCCTGCACCATCAGAAAATACATTCTCAATTTCATCACAAACACGGTTGGCATTTGCATCAAAATTGCGGTACATAAATAATCTTCCTTGTTCGCTACCAACCAAAATTTCGTAGTTACCATCTTTGTCCAAATCACAAACATGAGGTATAGAATATCCATCAAAATAATAAGGAATACCTCCACTTAAAACCATTTCAGCTACATTAATTTTCCCAATGGAATCTATGGTTGGAGCAGAGGTAAAATTAGGGGCCGTTGTGGAGCCAGAGTTTTCAAAATAGACCAAAGTTCCATTTTTTCTGCCCGAAACGATATCCAACTTACCATCCTTATTTAAGTCTACCAATTGTGGTGCAGCATACACACCCGCATACATACCAAAAAAATCGTCGCTTTTCTTGGTAAAAGCATAACTAGTTCCATTGCTATTATTCTCGTAAAAATGAAATCTTCCATTTCCATCACCTATTAATAAATCTGCTTTTCCATCTCCTGTTAAATCACCAAATGTTGGAACAATTCTTTGAATGGCAGGACTAACACCATTTATATTTAAGAAATTATTATCTGCTAATGTATAGGTAATTCTATTTGTACCACTTGCTAAATACAAAACCAAACGATCACTTGCATTTCCAGTTTGAGTAAATTCACCTTGAGTGGCAATTACCAAATCTAAATCGCCGTCGCCATCAATATCCACTAAGTTTGGAATGCTTCCCCCGCCTAAATCAAAAGTTTTTCCAATAATGAAATCATTAGATTGATAGGTAAAAACAGGCTTCTTATCTGTTCCTGTATTTTTATAGAACAAAACCATGTCCTTATTTTTTGCTGCAACCTCTGCATTAGGAGCTACCAACATGTCTTTTTTGGCATCGCCATCTACATCCAATAAATAAGAAGCTGGGAAAATCTCGATACTAGCAGGAGTTGAATACATCGGAAAAATTGTATCCTGAGAAATAATTGAATCTCTACCTAATGAATTAAGAGTTTTTCCATTTTCTAAATAAACCAAAGTTTGAAACCCAACATCACCATAGATTAAATCCATATCTCCATCGTCATCAGAATCAAATAGTGTAAGGGTAGTTCCATTGTGTTTAGCTACTTTATAATTTCTATAGCAAGCGCTATTATCATTCAAGTAAAACCCATTAGAATTCACTAAATAAGAAGCATATCCCCAACATTCATCTCTAAAAATATACTTCAAAGAATCACAGTTATAGTTCATTTCCTTGCTCATATTTTGGTAATAGGTAATAACGTTTTTACCAAAAGGCATTTGTAAAATATCCAAATCACCATCGCCATCTATGTCTTCAAAAGAAGAGAAATCAGAATTTGCCAAGGCAATATTACTAGGAGGCAAAGAACCCAAACCCATATCTTCTAATTGGTTCAAATCTTGTTTCCAAATAAATTTACCAGCAACTGTACTTTCATTTCTTAGCACACGAACACCGTTAGAAGATACATACTTGTCTTTTTGCGGTTGTGCATTATAATCTACTTCTGTAAAAATATCCAATTTGCCATCGCAATTGTAATCTTTGATAATTACCCATTTAAACAATGGTGGGAACTCACTTTCGTATTGCGGTGCATAAGAATATTTGCCCGCTTTATATAAAAAAGTCAACACTTTATTTCCTACTCTATCAAAAACAAATAAGTCTTTAATGCCATCTCCGTCTAAATCAATTTTAGAAAATTGAGGTGCATTTAATCCACCAGTAAATGGATAATCCAAAGAATCTACGATGCTATTCCTTACTGTAACTTTGCTATCAAAATTAAATTGAACAACTTGGCCAAAAGCAAAAGTACTTAGCAATAAAACAAACGGGATAGTTAATAATTTTTTCATAAAAGAAATTTTATACGCCAAATTTAATTAAAGCTAGGTAAACTTGCACTTTAATAATTCTTAAAAATGCAATTGAGCGAACTTTATTCCATCTTTCTTCAAAACCCTATTATATGCACAGATACCCGCAAACTAAGTGAAGGTTGCCTATTCTTTGCTCTAAAGGGTGACAATTTTAATGGAAATAAATTTGCAAAACAGGCAATTGATGCAGGCGCAGCTTTTGCCATCATTGATGAAGAGGAGTATAAAATAAACCATCAATGCATATTGGTAAATAATGTTTTGGGAACCTTGCAAGATCTTGCCAAATATAACCGCCAACAATTGGCACTACCAGTAATTGCAATAGTTGGTTCAAACGGAAAAACTACTACCAAAGAACTTATTACAAGCGTACTCCAAACCAAATACAATTTACTTAGCACTCCTGGTAATTTTAACAACCATATTGGCTTGCCATTAACTTTATTAATGCTAAAAAAGGAACACCAAATTGCAGTAATTGAAATGGGTGCAAACCATGTAAACGAAAATGCCTTTTTATGCGAAATTGCAGTTCCTTCACATGGCTTGGTAACCAATAATGGCAAGGATCATCTTGAAGGATTTGGAAGCATGGAAGGCGTAATCAAATCTAATGCAGAGCTATTTGAGTATTTGGAAAAACACCAAGGAATTGCCTTTGTAAATTGCCACGATGAGGTTTTAATGGACAAAAGTAAAAACATTAAAACTCGTGTACTTTATGGAAATTCTGAGCAAGAAAAAACAAGCGAGCTAGAAACATTTATTAAGGCAAATTACTTTCAACCTACCATCAATTTTCAGCTACAAGGCTTAGATATAAATAGCCCTTTAAGTGGAGACTATAATTTCGACAACATTTTAGCTGCAATTAGTATTGGCCTTCATTTTGGTTTGAACCAAGATGAAATTAAAAGAGGAATAGAATCCTACTCGCCAAAAAATTTACGGTCGCAATTGATTGAAAAAGAAAGCAACCGCATCTTTTTAGATGCCTATAACGCCAATCCAAGCAGCATGGAAGCCAGTATTAGAAATTTTATGGCCATGCCAGGCGAAAACAAAGTGTTGATTTTAGGCGATATGTTTGAGTTAGGAAATTTCGAAGAAGAAGAACATCAAAACATGGTTCAATTTTGTATGAACCAAAATGTAAAGCAAGCCATTTTAGTTGGAAAAGCGTTTAACAAAACTCAAACCAATTACCAAAAATTTGAAACCACTCCTGAAGTAATAGAATTCTTAAAATCAAATCCAATTGCCAACAGCTTTGTATTCCTCAAAGGCTCGCGAGGTATGAAAATAGAAAGTTTGGTAGATGTACTTTAGCTAAGAAGCAATTTCCATTTTTACTTTTTTACCTTTTATTTTTTCGGTTTGAACCAACTGTAGCGTTTTATTAATTTTATTGGAGCGAATAGCGGCATAAGCAGATTTATCTAAGACCTCAATTTTACCTAATTCATCCTTTTTGAGATTGCCTTTTTGCAGCAGCATTCCTACAATATCCATTTTGTTTACCTTATCCTTTTTACCAGCTGAAATATAAAGTGTTTTCCAATCTAATGGTTTTGGCAAAACAAAGGTATCTGGCAAGAATTCTTCTTCAGGAATTTCATTTATAAATTTTGGTAAAAAATCTTCTGTTCCTAGCAGAAAATAAACCTCACCAGAAGCATTCATTCTGGCTGTTCTTCCATTTCTATGAATCATCACATCTTCTGTAGCTGGAAGTTGATAATGAACTACAACTTCTATTTCTGGAATGTCTAAACCACGGGCTGCGAGGTCGGTTGTAATTAAGAATTGAATACTGCCGTTTCTTAACTTAATTAAGGTTTTTTCTCTATCAATCTGCTCCAATCCTCCATGGTAAAAACCATGCTCAATTTTATGTTTTGATAGTTGCTCAGAAATTCTGTTAACGGCTTCTCTATGGTTGCAAAATACGATGGTTGCTCTATTCCCTATCTTTCCTAATAAAAGCATCAATGCTTCTAATTTATCATCGCCCACTACGCGAACAGATTTTACAACCAAACCAGAATTAGAATCTATTCTCTCTTTGGTAAAGTTTAGTGATTTTGCCTCCTTAATACCAACAAAAGGTGGAATTTCATCCAATGAAGTTGCCGAAGTTAAAACTCGCTTATTCAAGTTCTTCATTTGAGAAACAATAAACTCCATATCCTCCTTAAAGCCGAACTCTAACGACTTATCAAACTCATCTAAAATTAGGATGGGTGTATTTCTCAAGTCTAAACTCTTAGTTCTAATATGATGCGCCAATCGGCCTGGGGTTCCAATTAAAACTGCAGGAGATTGAGCCAAATTATTTTCTTCAATTCTCACTGAATGTCCGCCATAGCAACAATTAACTTTAAAACCACTAGACATTTGCTTGAAAACCGTCTCAATTTGCAAGGCCAATTCGCGAGAAGGCACCATAATTAAAGCCTGTACACCTAAATTATCTTCTTTTAAAAAAGGCAAAATAGGCAACAAAAAGCCAAGAGTTTTGCCCGAACCTGTTGGAGAAATAAGGGTAACATTTCTCTCCTTACTTATGGCATCGGCTGCTGCCAACTGCATTTCGTTGAGTTGAGTAATATTAAATTTAGAAAGTATATTGCTGGAATCCATAACTTATTTCTTTAGAAGGCTGCAAATATAGCCCAATAAAGAGAAAGCCAAGTTTCCAATATCATTTGCTAGAAAACGAGTTTGGTTCAAACCGAAAAAAGAAAACGAATTAAAAATACAAGAGCTAAACTATAACAGAAAGCGCTTGATTTAAGTCGTATATGATGTCTTCATAATTTTCAACACCTACCGACAAGCGAATCATTTTTTCACTAATGCCAAGCTCTTTTCTTAATTCTAAATCAACATCAGCGTGTGTCATGGTGGCTGGATGCTCTGCTAAGCTTTCGGTACTTCCTAAACTTACCGCCAATTTTATCAATTTCAATTTATTTAAAACCTTGAAAGAATCTTCCTCAAGGCCTTTGATATCAAAAGAAATCATAGCACCATTGCTCAAGCACTGACTCATTTTGGTTTCATAAATATGTCCATCTTTAGGTGTTAAATTTCCTAAAAAATAAACCTTTTCTATGGCAGGGTGTTGGTTCAAAAATTCAGCAACTTTATTTGCATTTATAGCTTGAGCATCCATTCTTACCTTTAAAGTTTCAAGGCTTCTCATTAACAACCAACCTGTATTGGGGCTAGCCATATTACCAAGAAAAGTTCTCAATCCTTTCACCCTTTTCATTAATCGGTTTGAACCGAGGCATGCGCCAGCAATAACATCGCTGTGTCCTCCAATATATTTGGTTGCAGAATAGAGCACTAAATCCGCTCCTAATTTGAGTGGATGTTGCCAAAGCGGTCCCATATATGTATTGTCTACAGCAAGAACTATTTCATTATCTGGCGTAGAGAAATATTTGGCAACTTCTTTGGTATCTTTAATATCAATTAAATCGTTTGTAGGATTGGCTGGTGTTTCAATAAAAATTAATTTTAAGTTCTTGGCAAATCCAGTTTCTTCCACAATTTTAATCACTTCTTCCTTGCTTTGACCCACTTTAAAAGAAGCCACGTGAATTCCAAAATTTGGGAGTATTTTACTAATAAAATGATCGGTACCACCATACAAAGGATTGCTAGTTAATACCAAATCACCAGGCTTTAAAAACTCTAATAAAACAGTAGAAATAGCAGCCATTCCACTTTCAAATACTGCTGCTTCTTCAGCTTCATCCCAAAGAGTTAGTCTATTTTCTAAAATCTCTAAATCGGGATTGTTAATTCTACTATAAATTAAGCCCAACTCCTCACCAACTTTTTGCTCTCTTAAACCATATGCTACTTCAAAAAAAGATTTGCCTTCTTCGGCACTTTTAAAAACAAAAGTAGAAGTTTGAAAAATGGGACATTTAATTGCACCTTCTGATAGATGAGGCTTATAACCATAACTCATCATTAAACTTTCTGGCTTCATAAATTGATTTAATATTTAAAAATTGTTTGATCCAAAATTTGGTTCAAACCGAAATAAAAAACAATATTAATGTAATAATGAAGGTAAAAAATTGATAGAAATCATACTAATAAAAGGAACAAAAAGAGAAGAATTTTCTACCTTCTTCAATAAGGTAAAATGTTATAAAAATTTCATTCCTATTGCAAGTATTTACTCCTTGTTCGCTCCATTTTTTTTTATAGCTTGCACGCACAATTTATTTTATCATGAAGCACAGTCCAAAATACGATATGATTCCAAACGCTTTGTTTGTTGAAAATAGAAAAAAATTCATCGCACATATGAAACCTAATAGCATTGCTATTTTTCATTCAAACGATGAACATCCTTGGAATGGCGATGCTACACATTCTTTCAAGCAAAACTCAAACTTATTTTGGCTAACTGGTGTTGACCAAGAAGAAACTATTTTAGTTTTAGCACCGGATTGTCCTATACCAGAATATAGAGAAGCCCTTTTTATTAAAAGAGCGAGCGAGACCATGGTAATTTGGAATGGCCATAAATTATTGCCAAATGAAGCAACTTTAGTAAGTGGGATTGAGAATATTTTTTGGTACGATGAATTTGAACTAAAAATGCATTCGGCTATTAATTATTCCGAAAATATTTACCTGAGCTTAAATGAAAACGACAGAGCCGTTATTGCTACTCCATATAAGGAATTAAGGTTTGCCCATGAATTAAAGCAAAAATATCCACTACACGAATACGAACGCGCTTCTCCAATTCTTCAACGACTTCGTTCAATCAAGTCTAGCATTGAATTAGATTTGATGAAAGTAGCTGTTGAAATCAGCAATAAGATGATTCGTAGAGTGGCAAAATTTGTTAAACCAGGAGTTTGGGAATATGAAATTGAAGCGGAAGTAATTCATGAATATTTGCGCAACAAGGCAAATGGACATTCCTTTCATCCTATTGTAGCAAGTGGCAAAAATTCTTGCATTTTGCATTATGTAGATAACAATGAACAATGCAAAGACGGTGATATTCTTTTGCTAGATAGTGGTGCTGATTATGCAAATTATGCTAGCGATATGACGCGCACTTTGCCTGTTAATGGAAAATTTTCTCCTCGTCAAAAGGCGGTTTATAATGCCGTGTTAAGAGTAATGAAAGCTGCTAAAAATCTTTTGAAACCAGGAACCATGTTGATGGAATACCATGTTCAAGTGGGCGAATTAATGGAAAAAGAATTGGTTGATTTAGGCTTAATCACTCTAAAAGATATTCAAAATCAAAACCCTAAATGGCCTGCATATAAAAAATATTTCATGCACGGTACCAGCCATTTCTTAGGCATAGATGTACACGATGTAGGTATGCGCTATGAGCCAATGAAAGCGGGTATGACCTTTAGTTGCGAGCCTGGAATTTACATTGCGGAAGAAGCAATTGGCATTCGTTTAGAAAATGAAATCCTAATTACAGAAAATGGTTGTATCGACTTGATGGAGCATATTCCAATTGAAGCGGAAGACATTGAATCCTTAATGCACAGCTAGTGATAGGAACCATTTTATTTGATATGGACGGGCTTCTGGTAGATTCGGAACCCTTTTGGAAAATTGCAGAAAAAGAGGTTTTTGGCTCTCTCGGTTTGAACCTAGATGATGAATTGCTAAGACAAGTAATGGGCTTTAGACTAAGCGAAGTAGTAGAACATTGGTATCGCTATCAAGCTTGGCCAAATGCTAACTTTAGGAAAACGGAAAATGATATTTTAGATTCCATGGAAAAGTTTATGCGAGAAGGTGCTATTGCCTTACCTGGTATAATGGAGTCTTTAGAAGCAGTTAAAGAAAAAGGATACGCCTGTGCAGTTGCATCTTCCTCTTCCATGCGCTTAATTGAAACAGTTGTAGATAAATTAAATATCCGCTCCTATTTCGATTTATTGTATTCTGCAGAATATGAAGCCTTCGGCAAACCTCATCCAGGAATATTCATTTCTGCTGCAAACAAACTTGGTTCAGCCCCAGTGCATTGCTTGGTACTTGAAGACTCCGTTAATGGCGTTATTGCGGCAAAAGCGGCACGTATGACCTGCATTGCCGTACCCGAAAAAGAAAAGTTTGAAGACCCTAGATTTTCCATTGCCGACTACCGATTGAGAAGTATGGAAGAATTTCCAGACTTAATTAAAAAATTATAACTTGCCTCCTCATTTTTAGTCGATGAAAACCTTATTCTACCCAAACCTTTTATAGTTTGAAGAATGAATCAGGCATTTTTTTACAAAGCTCTAGTTGATAGTTTACCCGATATGGTTTGGGCTTTTGACACACATTTTAAACTGGTAGTTGCAAACTCTGCCTTTTTTGATATGCGAAAAAGTCTTTATGGACAAAATATTGAAATTGGCGATGATATTTTTACCCATGTAACAGAAGACGCAGTAAAAAGATGGAAACCACTTTACCAAAGAGCCCTTAATGGTGAAAGAATTTTACAGGATGATTCTCGTTTAATTCTAGGAAGTGCAGCCATGAGAAGGATGAGCTTGAACCCAGTGTTTAACAATCAAAATGAAATTATCGGATGCATGGGAATTACCTATGATATTACCTATGAAAAATCACTAGAATTAAACCTTGAAGAAATTGAAAAAAAATTTGAGCATTTCAACTCTCTAACAAAGGCTCAATTAAAAGAGCCTTTGGCAAATTTCTTCAATTTATCCAACCAATTACTTAACTCAAAAGACCATTCTGCCAGCGACCAAAGTACGATGGTATTTTTACTTACAGAAGAGATTTCAAAAATTACTAAAAAGCTAAAAGACCTAAACGATTTAGTGAATTATTAGTTATTGGGATTTCAATTGTTTGGACAAATTATCCAACATAACCTTGGTCATTCCATCTAAATCAAACTCTGGCTTCCAACCCCAATCTTTTCTAGCCTCATCGTCGTTAATGCTTTGTGGCCAGCTATCTGCAATTGCTTGTCTAAAATCAGGATTATAAGTAATAGTAAACTCTGGAATGTGCTTGCGAATACTTGCTGCAATATCTTCTGGATTAAAACTAATACCACCCAAATTATAACTGCTTCTAATTTTAACTTTATCAGAAGGTGCTTCCATTAATTCAATGGTTGCTCTAATTGCATCCGGCATATACATCATTGGCAATGCAGTTTCTGCATTTAAGAAACAATCATAAGTTTTGCTTTTCAATGCTTCATGATAAATATGCACTGCATAATCTGTTGTTCCACCGCCCGGTGCGCTCTTCCAACCAATTAATCCTGGATAGCGAATGCTTCTAACATCCACACCATATTTTTGGTTATAATATTCGCAATACCTCTCTCCTGCCTGCTTACTAATACCATAAATTGTATTTGGCTCCATAACCGTGTATTGAGGTGTTAAAACCCTTGGAGTTGTTGGTCCAAAAACGGCAATAGAACTTGGCCAATAAATCTTTTTTATTAAACCCTCCTTTGCCAAATCCAATACATGGAAAAGCCCATTCATATTTAAATCCCAAGCAAACTTTGGGTTCTTCTCTGCTGTTGCACTTAATAATGCAGCCAACAAATACACTTGTGTAATTTGGTATTTCTTAACAATGGCCAATAAGTTGGTTTGATCCAAAATATCTAAAGTTTCAAAGGGTTCTATTTGATGTTCCATTCTACGGACATCACTACAAATTACATTTTCTGAACCGTAACTTATTCTAAGATTTTCTGCCAACTCTAGTCCTATTTGACCGTTTGACCCAATGATTAATATTCTTTCCGTGGACATATGTTTAATGAATGGTCGAAATTATACAAAACTTTTATTTTACGATAGAATTTTTCCGAAATAAGGAACCTAAGCCAATTGAGAAAGGTTTTGCTGTGCTATCTTCAGCTGGAATATAAACTTCTTTACTACTATCTAAACCCATAGATTGAAACCTATATTTGGCAGATTTTGTCCATCCAGAATAATAGGTATAATCTGCACTCGTAGACACCAATTCTACTTCCTTTCTAAAATTTTCTGTTCTAGCAATTGTATTAGAAAAATAGGTTCGAACCAACAAATAAGAATTTCCAAACAGCCCAAAAGCCAATACCATGGCCAAAATTCCAAAGTTCTTTTGCTCCCAAACAAAAAATAAAATCACCATAATTAATATCCAAAATTGAGGCACATACCTTAATAGCCAAGCCTCTGGATTGATGCAAATACTTATGAGCAGCAAGCTAACTAACCAAGCCAAATAATTCTTGCTTTTTCTATTCGATACCAATAAAGCTAGGACTAATAATCCAATTAAAAGAGTAAAAACTTCTGGGGCAATTGGACCAAAACCAGCCAAATCTGGAACACCATTTTCATAGGTTCCTAAAGGTACATGGCCAAAAAGGGTTTTCATTTCAGAATTTTGTGGATTTCTATTCCAACTTGGTTCAGCATAAAACCCATGAACAAACTTTTCTAGCCAATTCATTTCTAGAAAATTGGCAGGATAAACAATTTCCTTATCAAAAACATTTTTTGAGCCTTCAGATAAGGGATATAAAGGATGCCCATGCCTGATTAAATTGCTCATGTAGGGATTCCAACCCAAAAAGGCAAAAGTAAAAACTCCCCATAAAATCAAAATGCCTATCAACTTTTTTACCTTATAAGCATGAGTAAAATACAAATAGGTTAAAAACCCAAACACAAAAATTCCTGCATAAATAGCAGATGTAAATTTAATGTTAGCCAGAAGTGAAAAAGCTAACAAAGAAAGAAATCCTTTTAACCAACCTCCTTCATGAATTTGATAAATAGCAAAAGCAATTCCTAAAAAAATTAATGCTGCTAATTGACCATCAACATAAAAAGAATTTAGGTTCAATAAAAGAATAGGATTACAAGCAAATAAAATGGCCAATACCCAAGCTTGAAGTGGTTTCTTTCTAAAAATTGCTTGAAAAATATGTTGCCCAATAAACAAACAGGAGAAAAACAATAACCAAGTTCCAGATTTTCCAACCTCAATTAATCCAGTGGTCTTAAAAAGTAAAGCTGCAAAAATCCAAGATGATTTAGGAAAATGATTCAAATACCTCTCAGAATAGCTGGTTTCGTCTTGAACCAAAACATGGTAATTTGGATTCCAGCCATTTTTTAACAAATAGATCGCATCTTGGTGGTACCAAGTTCCATCGAAGGAAGAATCAATAACTTGGTTGGAAAAATAAAGGGTACAAAATAATATTAATAAGCTTGAACCAAAGATTGTAAAAAACCCTAATTTGTTATTTTGATCGAAATAATTTCTGTAAAAAATCCAGCTCCCACCGAGTAAAAACAAAATACTAACATAGAACTCCCAAGCCGAAATTGGTATTCCCATAAGCAAACCAATTTGGGGAACTAGCACCAAACTAGAGTAGCATAAGAATAACATGCAGCCTATGGCATACAATCTTTGGGTAATTGTCATTAGAGGTTTAAAGACTGCAAGTAATAAAAAAGCCCAAGTAATTCATAACAAATCGTTAAAATTGCACCTTTATAATCGGATGAATAAACAGATACTAATTACTGGAGGTGCTGGCTTTGTAGGTTCAACATTGGCTATTGGACTAAAAACCAAATACCCAAACTATACCATTATTGCCCTTGATAACCTGCGTAGAAGTGGCTCTGAGCTTAATTTAAGTAGGCTAAAAGACGCAGAGGTATCTTTTGTTCATGGTGATATTAGAAACCCTGAGGATTTAGAAAGTTTCACCAATTTAGATTTTATCATCGATGCTTCTGCGGATCCAAGTGTTTTGTCTGGTATCAATTCACCCGTAATGCCATTAATTAATTCCAATTTAAATGGAACTGTTAATTGCTTAGAATTGGCTCAAAGAACTGGTGCAGCTTTTATTTTTCTTTCTACCAGCAGAATTTATCCTATAAAAAATTTAGAAGCAGCCGCTTTTGAAGAATTGGAAACCCGCTTTGTTTGGACAGACAAACAAAGCATACGAGGAATTTCGTCTAAAGGTGTTACTGAGGAATTTCCTTTGGAAGGAAGTAGGAGTTTTTATGGTACTACCAAATTAGCTTCAGAGCTTCTAATAACAGAATACAATGAATTAAAAGGTCTTAAAACCATTATCAACCGCTGCGGAGTAATTAGTGGTCCTTGGCAAATGGGGAAAGTAGATCAAGGTGTTTTGGTATTGTGGCTAGCTAGACATTATTTCAAGAAAGAATTAGCCTATATTGGTTACGGTGGAACTGGCAAACAAATGCGTGATGTAATGCATTCTCTTGATTTGTTAGATTTAATAGATCATCAAATACACAATCTAGATACATATAATAATCAAACCTTAAATGTGGGTGGAGGTTTGGATACAAGTTTTAGTTTATTAGAATTAACAGATTTATGCCAAGAGATAACTGGCAACAAAATTTCTATTAATCCTATCACAGAAAATAGAACCGCAGATGTAAGAATTTATGTAAGCGATTGTGCAAAATTAAATCAGGTAAATGGTGGAAGTTGGAAACCAACACGCAATGTTAAAACTTTGGTATCCGACACTTTTACTTGGCTTCAAACCAACGAAAAAAACTTAAAGAATATTTTAAATTAGCTGAATGAATATAGCAGTAATTACAGGCAGTAGCGGACTAATAGGTGGAGAATCAGTTGAATTTTTTACGCAAAAATTTGATTTGGTTGTGGGCATTGATAATAACCTTCGTTCGTATTTTTTTGGGGAAGATGGTTCTACCATTTGGAACAAATCTCGGCTAGAAGAAAAATATGGCAATTTTAAATCCTATGATATCGATATCCGCAACTTTACTGAACTAGAAAAAGTATTTCTAACATACGGCACCGATATTAAACTTGTAATTCATGCCGCCGCCCAACCCAGCCATGATTGGGCCGCAAAAGAACCGTTAACTGATTTTGGAGTAAATGCCAATGGAACTTTAAACATGTTGGAACTAACTCGGTTAAATTGCCCAGAAGCTGTTTTCATTTTCACTTCTACCAATAAAGTTTATGGCGATACACCAAATTTATTGCCATTAATAGAACAAGAAAAACGCTGGGAAATTGATACCAAGCATCCATTTTTTGAATTTGGGATTGATGAATCTATGAGCGTAGATCAAACCAAACACAGTGTTTTTGGAGCAAGCAAAGTGGCCGCAGATATTATGGTTCAGGAGTATGGAAAATACTTTGGAATGAAAACAGGAATTTTTAGAGGTGGCTGCTTAACTGGTCCTAACCATAGTGGTGCCCAATTGCACGGATTTTTAGCCTACCTCATGAAATGCGCTATTTCGGGAAATCATTATACTATTTTTGGTTATAAAGGCAAACAAGTTAGAGACAATATTCATAGCTCAGATTTGGTAAACATGTTTTGGCATTATTACCAAAACCCTCGTCAGGGAGAAGTTTACAATGCAGGTGGTGGCAGGTTTGCTAATTGCAGCATGCTAGAAGCAATTGATTGGTGTGAGAAAATTTCTGGCAAAAAAATGAGCTTTAGCTACAGCGAAACCAACCGTATTGGAGACCATATTTGGTATGTAAGCGACGTAAATAAATTTAAATCACATTACCCAACTTGGAATTGGAAATACAATTTAGAGGCAACTTTAATAGAGATGCACGATAAAATGAATGAACGCATGATTGTTAAAGATTGCTAATTCCTATACTTGTGCCAATGAAATTAAGTGTTGTAATTCCAGCGTATAACGAAGCAGAAGGTATTGTTGAAACCCTAGATAACTTGTATGCACACCTTTTGAAAGCAGGTATTCATCACGAAATTTTTGTGGTAAATGATAATTCAAAAGACAATACGCTGGCAGTTTTAGAAAACCTTCAGAAAACCATTCCAACTTTGGTTGTTTATACTAATAATGGTCCTAATGGTTTTGGATATGCAGTAAGAGCTGGTTTGGAAAGATTTTCAGGAGATTGCGTTGCTGTAATGATGGCAGATTTAAGTGATTCTGCAGAAGACCTCATACTTTTTTACAACAAATTATTAGAAGGTTACGATTGTGTTTTTGGCACTCGCTGGAGCAAGGGTGGTAAGGTATATGATTATCCAAAACACAAACTTTGGTTAAACAGATTGTTCAATAATATTGTTCGCCTATTATTTGGCATCAAATACAATGATATTACCAATGCATTTAAATTATATAAAAGAGAAACCATCATCGGTGTTCAACCTTTTCTTTCTCCTCATTTTAATTTAACTGTAGAAATTCCGCTAAAGGCAATCATCAGAGGTTATACTTACACGGTAATTCCCAACAGCTGGACCAACAGAAAACATGGTGTTTCTAATTTAAAAATTAAAGAAATGGGTAGTCGGTATTTCTTTATTTTACTTTATTGCCTTATTGAGAAATTCTTCTCGCGCGGAGATTTTAATAAAAAATGGTAATTAGTTTTTCGGTTTGATCCTAAATCCTTCCGCTAAAGAATTTCCTCTCAATTCTGTAGAATCAACCATATAATAGGTACTAGGAAATTGATCCCAACAATCTCCACCATTCTTACTAATCCAAACATTTGTTCCATTTAAATCAAGTGCTTCCAACTCTGCTTTTGGATAGGCTTTTGGCACCAATAATCCTTTTTGTAAATCTCCAGAAGTATAGGTTCGAACCAAAAGAAAAGAACAAAAAATACCTGCAATAACTACAAATAATAGTGATGGAATTTTCACCTTTATGTAGGATGATAACCCATACAAAGAAAGTGCAATGGCACTAACCATATACCCAAATAAAAATCTAGGATGAGGGCCATTCATGAATATTAAAAGAAAACCAGAAAGAATAAAAAGTATAGGCCAACGCAACTCCTTTTTTATCCAGGCAAACCAAGCCAGAAATGGCAAAGAAATGGCAAACCCTACAATCAACAGTTTATTAAAAACATCTAACATTCCAAACCAAATAGGCATCCACTGAGTAATGGATAATTTTTGCGTTTCATAAATATCATTACCCGGAATTTTACCCCAATTCTTAATACTAAATGTTTCAAACTTTAGGATGTATTCTGGCAATTGCCAATCTACTTTAAACAATCCTGTTTGAGGAAAAGGATACAATAAATACCCACTTATAATTACATTTCCAATAAGCCAAGGAATAATAAAAAAACAACCCAAACTAATTAACTTTAGTAAATAGGAATAGTTCTTTTCCTTCACTATTTGGATCAAACCTGGAACTAATAATAAGAAAAAAGAAATGGCTGTAGCTTTAACGGTTAATATCCAACAAACAAGTAGCACCATTAACAAATAATAGCTCAAAGTTTTTTGCGGGTTGAACCAAGCTAATAAATACAAATCAAGAATAAGATAGATAATTAGGGTAACTTCAAAATCGGGTGTTACGGCGCCAATGAAAGCAGTTTTATAGGAAAATAAAATAAAGGCAGAAAAGAAAAACCGCATCCATTGATGGGCTTTTGAAATAGGTTCAGAAAAAAATAGCCAAGAAAAAACAAGGATAAAAAACAATACATTTCCAATATAAACAGAGGGAACATTCAGCCAAGAAAAACCAAAAAAGGCTTGCAGGTTAAACCACCAATTATTGTTGGCAAGTGGCCTGTTAAAATTGCCTATACCAATAATATTGGGAAAGTTCTCTGCCCATTTAATTGCCTGCAAATGGTAATCTGCAATATCTCCAGTTCCAGGTCTACTAATTACAACTAATAAAGCACCAAACAATAAAAGGCCAATCATCCCAAGCTTAGGTTTAATTTGCAACCAAGCTTCTTCTAATATTATTGCGCTCTTTTTGTATGAACCTAAAACCCACGATAAAAAGAAAAGATGCAAGATGTAATCTATTTTAAAAAAGAAATGGGTAATTCCAATAAATGGGCTCATTGCTGCCAATCCAATAATTGGATATAAAGCGGGATGAAATCTAAAAGGATATTCGATTAGAAACCATTTTTGAAGAATAGACCAAGAATAATACCCAACCAAATAGGTTAGGATCAAACCATAAAGAAATAAAACTAAACTTAGGAGCATTTAGCAAAGAAAAGAAATTCTACCTCTTATTTAAAGGTAATTCCCAATCTTCTCAATTGACGTTTAATAAAATTTTTAGCTCCCTCTTTTATTGGAGTCATTGCCTTTTTTAGAGTTGAATCTGTAGGCCTGGCTTTAAAAACGGTGTCATGGTATTTGGCAGCATCCTCTCTTAAAGTAGTATAATAATAGGCATAGAACGATTTTCTGGTTACATTTTCTGGAACTTTAATAGCAGCATATCCATGGTAACTAATTTCATTGGTCTCAAAAATCAAACAATGGTTAAAAGCAGGAAAAACCTTCTTGTCCAAGTGCGTCATATCTGCATTCCATAATTCTGTATGTCCACCATATTCTTCTTTCCAATCCTTATTAAAAAATATCAACAAGTTTACTCTACGATGAATGCCTCTATCGGCATGAATATTAAAATCTATATGAATATCTAAAAAACTACCATTTCCTCCCTGATGCAAACCACCACCTAAGGCATCTGGCACAGTAAATAAAGAATCAATTCCAGTAATTTCACTCATTATTCGGCACCATTCTTCGCTATGAAAAGAGTTTTTTAATTGCGTAAAAATCTCTGGAAAATCGTCAAAATTGGAACCTTCAGATTTAAACTCATTTACCCCTTTGTATCGCTTATTAAAAACTTCTTCTGAAGGAAAGCTAGAATAAATTTCTTCGGCAGCGTCTGGCTTCAAAATACCAGAAATAACAATATGTTTATAGGGTTTAGCTTCTTGAAACCTAACTCTCATTTCCGCTAATGAGGTTTCGTTAAAAAGGCTAGTATTAATAATTTCCATGGTTTTATTTTTTGTGATTTGAAAAATAAGCACTGCAATTTAGAATATTTCTAAACAAATAATTAGTAAAAAGAAAAGCCACTTAATTTCTTAAGAATACTCTTAGAAATTAAGTGGCTAAAAAATATTTATTTATCGACTATGCTTTTGCTTGAAGTGCTAATAACATAGCTGAACCAATTTCAGCTGGTGATTCTACAACATGTAAACCACACTCACGCATGATTGCCATTTTTGCTGCTGCAGTATCGTCTTTTCCACCAATAATAGCCCCAGCATGACCCATTCTTCTGCCTGGAGGCGCTGTTTGGCCAGCGATAAAACCAACTACTGGCTTTCTATTTCCATCAGCCTTAATCCAACGAGCAGCATCAGCTTCATAGCTTCCACCAATTTCACCAATCATAATAATGGCATCAGTTTCAGGGTCGTTCATCAACATTTCAACTGCATTTTTAGTAGGAGTTCCAATAATTGGATCTCCACCAATACCAATTGCTGTGCTTATTCCTAAACCTGCTTTTACAACTTGATCTGCAGCTTCATAAGTAAGTGTTCCAGATTTTGAAACAATTCCTATTCTACCTGGCTTGAAAACAAAACCTGGCATGATACCAACTTTCGCTTCACCTGGAGTAATAACACCTGGGCAGTTTGGTCCAATTAATACACAGTCACGAGATTTGATATACTCTTTTACAGGAATCATATCGTTTACAGGAATACCTTCTGTAATACAAACAATAACTTTAATTCCAGCTTCAGCGGCTTCCATTATGGCATCTGCAGCAAATGGCGGTGGAACAAAAATAATGGAAACATTAGCACCAGTTGCGGTTACTGCGTCCATTACGGTATTGAAAACTGGCTTTTCCAAATGTAATTGGCCACCTTTTCCGGGTGTTACACCACCAACCAAATTGGTTCCGTATTCTATCATTTGTTGTGCGTGAAAGCTACCTTCACTGCCGGTGAATCCTTGTACGATCACCTTTGAATTTTTATCTACTAATACTGACATAATCGCGATTTTGAGCAGGGCAAATATGAACTATTTTTTAAAAAAATCATACCCTAATATCCAAATAATTAGCAGACCTATTAATTGGTTCAAACCGGAAAGAAAAAAAAATGCAAATACCTTATAAAACACTGATAACTAAACCTTAGCTAAAAGCTGTTCTTGAATTTTCTTGAGAAACAAATCCTTATTTATAGGTTTGGTTAAATAATCATTCATTCCAACATCAAAACATTTCTTCTTTTCAACAGCATCATCGTGGGCAGTAACAGCTATAATTGGAATTGTTCTATCCATCGAAAATTCCTCCCTATTTCTAATGTGATGTGTTGCTTCAATTCCATCCATTTCTGGCATCCTAATATCCATTAAAATTAAATCAAAAGATTTCTCTTTAACCATACTTAATGCCTTTAAACCATTTTCTGCAATTAGGAAAGGAAATCCTTCCTTTTCAAGAATTTTAGCAAATAATTTTTGGTTTAAAAGATTGTCTTCTACCACCAATATTTGGTATTTAGCAGGTTCAAAATATTTATTAGAATTTCTGTCTGAACCAATTGCACTTTCAGTTAAATCTAAATCTTCTACTTCGATTTCAAAAATAAAACTACTTCCTACACCTTTTTCAGAAATAACCTCTATATGACCTTTCATCAAATCACAAAGGTCTTTAACATTTTTAAGCCCTATACCAAAGCCATTTCCACGATTACTTATAGTTGGATTTTCCTTAAAAATTTGTTTGATTTCTTTTTCGGTCAATCCCGGACCTTCATCTATAACAGAAATTTGAAGTGTAGATAATTTTTTACCATCTTTTACCCTACTTGCACTTTGTTTCACCTCCACTTTAACCACCCCTTTTTGACAAATCTTTACAGCATTACTCAAAAGATTTTGAGTCATATTCATAATTTTCTGTTTGTCTGCACTTACCTTCTTGGGAACGCCAGGATACACCATCTGATTAAATAGCAATCCTTTCTGCTTGCTTTGAAAGGCATAAATTCTAAAAAGTTCTTCAAACGAATCCAATAAATCAAATGGTGTGGCAACTGGCTGGGCCTCTTTTCTATCAATTTGAAGATATGTAATTAGATTATTCAAAACAAACATTAATTCGTCGCTACTTAGCTTAATATTTGTTAAATACTCCTTTAACTCGGTAAATGTTTTGCTCTCCAATGCTAAATCACTCATTCCAACAATTCCATTTAAAGGAGTTCTAATTTCATGATTTATTTGCTGTAACATATTGCTTTTTGCCCTATTACTTACTTCAAATAATTTAGTTTTCTTATTCAAATTAAAAGAGAAAATGACCAAGCCAGTTATCAGCATCAAGAAAAATATTACCACAAAAGTTCCTACCAATAAAATATTCCTACGTTCAATTTCCGATTCTTGCTCACGTATTTTTAATTGATTTATTTCATTTTGTTTGGCCATTAGTTTAAGCTTCTGCTCTTTTCGCTCCACTTCAAATTCGGCTGTAGTTGCACCAATCTCAGATTTTTCTTCCGTACTTATTAATCCTTCGTCTATTTTTAGTTTTTGAGACCTATAATAGGATTCCTTTTCTTTATCATTTTTTAACGCAAAAATATCTGCAATTGCACCATATAAATCACCAGTTTCTGATGCATTTGGATGCCTCTTAGCTAACCCTAAGCCTTCATTTGAATAATAAATGGCAGAATCCATTTTAGAAAGAGAAATATATGCCGTAATAAGATTGGAAATAACCAACATAGCAGACTTCTCATCATGTATTTTTAAATCTATATAATAAGATTCATGGAGATAGGGAAGTGCCTTTTTAGGTTGCTTTCTTGTTAAATACACCAACCCAATATTGTTTAAGGCAGAGGAAATATCTGAAGCACTACTCTTTCTTCTAAATACATCTAAGGCATTGGTATAATGATATAAAGCCTTTAATTCAAACCCTTTCTGTTGGTAAATATTTGCAAGGTTGTTTTCAATTTCTGCTATAATCAACTCATCTGAACTTCCTTTATATAGCTCCAATGATCTTAAATAATACTGTTCTGCTTTTGGAATATTCTTCAAATCCATATACAAGGCACCAATATTATTATAGGTTCTAGCGGCTCTAGGATAATCTCTTAACTGCTCAGAAACTTTTACTGAACCAATATAATATTTCATCGCCTTTGACAAATCACCTTGCATATATGCTAAGTTTCCCAAACTATGGTATGCAAATGAAACTGAATAAGGTTCCTTACATTTTAAAGCTAAAGCCAAACCAGATAAATAGTATAGTTTTGCTTCACTAAGTCTATTAAAATTCTTGTATAAAATACCAATTATAACTTCAGAAGTTGCCTTTCCTTTGCAATAATTTAATTGATTAGAAATAGCATATGCTTGGCGAGCATAATTTCCAGCCTTAGCTGTATCAATGCTCCTTAGGCAATTTGCCAAACCGTTTAAGATATCAGCTCTTTGCAAATCATTGGCAAATGGCAATAAACTTTCCAAACTATCTCTTTCAGATTCTGGCTGAGCCAATAAACTTAAAGGATTAGCTAAAAGCACTAAAACAAAAAATACCTTACTTAAATTAATTAATTTTTGCATTCCGATTTTGGGGCTGTTCAAGGCACTAAAATAACCAAGAGTATTTCAATTCCCTAATTTTTTTATGATTGGTTGTTTAAGGCCTCCCAATATTCAACTGCTCTTCTTGTATGGGGAATCACAATGGTTCCACCAACAATATTAGCAACAGCAAAAATTTCAAACATTTGGGGTGTTGTAACTCCTAAATCCTTGCATTTTCCTAAATGGTATTTAATGCAATCATCACAACGAAGCACCATACTAGCAACCAATCCCAGCATTTCCTTTGTTACGCTGGGCAATGCACCATCTTCATATGTATTGGTATCTAAATTAAAAAGTCTCTTAAGTACTAAATTGTCTGAACCCAAAATTTTCTGGTTCATTTTTTCACGGTACTCGTTAAAATTTTCGATTTCTTTCTGGTTTTCCATATTTATATTTCAATATCATTAAACTGCTAACTCAATATTGGGATCCCAAAAAAGACTTTTAAAATTTACAACTTGCTCTTTTTCAACTAAAATCCCCTCAAATTCTAATAAACTTTGCATCTCATTTTCACTCCCAAAATGATGTTTTCCTGTTAATAATCCATTCCTATTTAATACCCTATGAGCAGGTACATAAGGTATCTGAGAATGTGCTGCATTCATAGCATACCCTACCATTCTTGCACCGCTTGTAGCCCCCAAATACCTAGCAATTGCGCCATATGAGGTAACTCGTCCTTCTGGTATTAATCTAACCACTTCGTACACATCTTTAAAAAAATCTTTTTGAACCATAAATGATTGTCAAAATTTAGAAATTCTCTCAATTACAAATCAAGTGCTATGTTTGAAAAATGCAAGCCACAATTAACCCACAAAATCTGCTTAAAAAACATTTCGGATACGATTCCTTTCGACCATTACAAGAGGAAATCATAAATCATGTGCTAAATCAAAAAGATTCATTGGTTTTAATACCAACTGGCGGAGGAAAATCTGTTTGTTTTCAATTACCTGCTTTGCTTTTACCAAATACAACCATAGTAATCTCTCCACTAATTGCTCTAATGAAAGATCAAGTGGAGGCTCTTAAAGCAAATGGAATTTCTGCTGCATTTTTAAACAGCTCCATGTCAGACCAAGAGCAAGCAGAGGTTTTGGAAAGTGCCTATAAAAACGAAATTAAATTACTTTACTTATCTCCAGAAAAGTTATTAGGCTCCATTCAATCCTTTGCAGCCCAAATAAAGGTATCACAAATTGCAATTGATGAAGCTCATTGTATTAGCCAATGGGGTCATGATTTTAGACCAGAATATACAAAGTTAAAAGCACTAAAAGAATATTGGCCAGAGGTTCCAATTATTGCATTAACTGCTACTGCAGATAAAATTACCCGCAAAGACATTGTAAAGCAGTTAGGTCTGTTTGAACCAAAAATATTTCTCGCCAGTTTTGATAGGCCCAACCTTAGTTTAACAGTTCGGTTTGGGATCAAAAAGAAAAAGAAAATTGAAGAAATAGTTGGGTTCATACATGCAAGAAATAACGAAAGTGGAATTATCTATTGCCTTAGCCGGAAGTCTACAGAAGAAATGGCTCTAAGCCTAAAAGACTATGGCATTTCGGCCGGCTATTACCATGCAGGTATGAGCAATGAGGATAGGACAAAAGCCCAAGATGATTTTATAAACGATAGAATAAAAGTTGTTTGTGCAACAATTGCCTTCGGAATGGGTATAGACAAAAGTAATGTGCGTTTTGTAATTCATAATAATCTACCTAAAAACATGGAAGGCTATTACCAAGAAATTGGTCGTGCCGGAAGAGATGGTTTACCAAGTGATACTGTTTTGTATTATAGCTTAGGAGATTTGGTAATGCTAAGAAGTTTTATCGACGATAGCGGCCAAAAAGAATTGAGTCATGAGAAACTAAACCGAATTCAACAATATGCAGAAACACCCATTTGTAGAAGAAAAATATTATTGGCCTACTTTGGCGAAACCCTCGAAACACCTTGTAACAACTGCGATGTTTGCAAACATCCTCGCAAGAATTTTGATGGAACCTTATTGGCTCAAAAAGCCCTTTCTGCAATGATTAGAACAGATGAAAAAGTTGGACTAAATGTTCTGGTGGATATACTCAGAGGCTCACATAGAAAAGAAATTATTGAAGGTGGATTTGATAAAATAAAAACCTTCGGAATTGGCAAAGATATTAGCTTTCACGATTGGCAACAGTACCTTATGCAAATGTTAAACTTAGGGTTACTAGAAATTGCATATGATGAAAATTATATTTGTAAAGTAACAGAATTTGGGAAAGAAGTTCTTTATGGCAAAAAAACAATTGCCATGGTAAAACTAGAAGACATTGCACATTTTGATGCCACCCAAAAAGCAACTTCTGAAGAAAAATCAGAAGAAGATTTAACAGCCTCTTTATTCGATTACCTAAGAAACATAAGAAGGAATTTTGCAGAAAAAGAAAATGTACCTGCCTATGTTATTTTTAGTGATGCAACCTTAAAAGAATTAGCCACAAAAAAACCAATTCAATTAAGCGACCTTTTCGCCATCAATGGAATGGGTGAATTTAAGATAAAGAAATACGGCCCAACATTCACAAAAGAAATTAAGCAATGGCTAAAAAGCAACGACGTAAAAGTAAGTAAAGTAGATACCTATTTGGAAACACTTAAATTACTGAAAAATAAGTACTCAATTGAAGAAATTGCCACCAGCAGAAATCTTCATGAAACCACCATTTATTCTCATATAGCTCAACTTTATTCTAGAGGAGATTATGAAGATATCTCATCTTTTTTTACTGCTACAGATTTGCACCAAGTTAAAATGGCTTCAGAGGCAACAGGTGAGAAAAAACTTCTTGGACCAATCTTTCAACATTTAAAAGAAGAAATTCCTTACCATGTCATTAGACTATGCTTAGCCTTCCTTGCAAAACAAAACGACTAAAAATCCAAAGAAAGGGAAAGGTAGTAAATTGGTTTACTTGCAACCTCACTATCTTGAATTCCCCAAGCAGTATCAAAGCGTACAAAGTAACCAAAAAGCTTAGAACGTAAACCACCTCCAAATCCAGCAATAATGGGATCTCTTACATTAATAACCTTTGCAGTTATTGGCCCGTTGCTGTATAGTTTTTGGTTAAATGTATTGTCGTCACTATATGGGTTTGAACCAACCCAAGCAGTACCAATATCAAAAAATGGAACCACCTGAAAAGTATTAAGGAACTCACTTCGCAATGTTCGGTTCAAAGCATATTGAAAAACTGGCATTCTAATCTCGGTATTGATTAATGCAAATGAATTCCCATTTCTAATATTTTGTTCAAACCCTCTAAGGTTACATGCCAATGCTTGAAAAATATAGTTTTTATCAGTGGCAGTAGCTATTTCATTGTTAAATCTCGCAGGCAACCAATTTTCAACTCCTCCCAAATAATAAACAACTTTCCCTGGCCCAAAAGAAGTATTTGCAGTAAATCTAGTAGCCCATATTATTTGTCTGTGCACCTTTTGATAATGTCTAAAATCAAATCCCAAAGTATTTAATTGAACATCCATATCCTTTACATTGGTATAATGCTCATAAAAAATCTTGAACCTTGTTCCATTCCATAAATTCATTCCCTTTGGAACGGTATTATCAAAAACATACTCTAACTTTCCTCCAATCCAATGGGTTACTCTATCATTTGAATCTAAGGTAGCCAAATCACTAGCACGAATTATCTCCCTATCTTGTCTGTAAAAAGTAGAAATTCTAAAACTACTAACTTGGTTAAATGGTATTTTTAAAATATACCTCAATTCGTGGGAAAGGCTTTTATAACTAACAGTTTCAGGACTTCCACCGTTTCTACTCTGGCGATAAAAAACAAACTTATGATCAACTCTTTTCTTTAGAGTTTCAAAACTACCGAAATAATCAAAACCAGATAAATCAAATGCTACACGCAAACCGCCAGTAATTCTATAGTCCTCAAACAAATCTAACATACCCAACTTAAACATTCCATTTAATCCTGGGTTAAACATTTGTTGTGAGGCAGGTGAAATTGGTTGATAGTAGGTATTGATTATACTATTATCTATTTGAGTAACTACCTTATCTGTGAAGAAGGTAACATCGTAAAATCTGGGAGCATTAATTTTAAAATTTGTTTTGTTTTTATTGTTCTCCAATGCCTTGTTAACAATAATAAATTCAGGCCTCTTGTAAGTTGGAGATGTAAAATCATTTATAAAGAAATAGGCATTGGTGTCCATTGGTATTTTTATCTCATTTTGAGTTTCCACCTCTTCTGGATTAGACAATTTATTCCTAAAAACGGCTGGTCCTGAAACAAATGGTAAATTAGCATAACCTGTTTTAAGGCGGAACATATTAGGATACGATTCTACATTTGCCGATTCTTCAACCACATTCTTTACAATTGCTGAATGATGAATATAATAGCGGCCTTTATCCAAAACCATATCATACACCTGCTTTCCTTGAGTGGAAACATCATGCGCTAAAATATTTTTCTTGTAGTTAGTTAATGGGTACGTATAAACTATGTCTTTGTAGTGTATAATGGTATCAATTCTTTCTACGGTTTGATCCAAAACAATTTCTTTCTCTAAATAGCTAAATCGATTTCCCTTCCAACTTGGTTCATCTTCATAAACCAAAGTATCCATTTCCTTCTCTAAACTATCAAGGTATTTTATGTTTAATTCGGTATAATCATAAACTTCTTCAAGCCTTACCGCATATCTATTCTTTACACCATTGTAATCCGATATATAAGCGTAATAATCTTTGTTATAATCAATGGGATTGGTTTCATTGATATATGGAGTATTGGTTAATCTCTTTAATTTTCTACTATTAGTTTCTAAATCATACTGAAAAATATCAAAGTTATTATCCTCATCCAATTGGGTTTTAATACCAACTCCCAATGAATCCCTTTTTCTATTAGAACTAAACAAAATCTTGCTTGAATAATCTACAAACCTTGGATATAAGTCGTCGTAAAAGTCTGCTGTAATTTGTTTTTCCTTTCGTGTGGGAATATCATAAGTATAAATATCACTTTGGCCTCTTCTAATAGCAGAAACAGCTATGGTTCTCCCGTTCTCACTAAAATCAATTCCAGTAATTTTATCAAACTTTAAAAAGCGTATGGTTTCACTTTTCTTATTTACCAAATCAACTGTCCTCAAATAAACCTGAGCTTTCTTTTCATAAACATAAGCCAATTTATCACCTCCAGCCTGCCATGCCAATAATGGAAAAGAATTGTCAATAATTAATTGATGATACTTAATTCCTCCCTTAAACATTTTCTTAGTTTTTCCTGTTTTTAAGTCAAGCACATAAACCTTATACTTACCATTCTTATTTGTAGTAAAAGCCAAATAATTTCCTTTTGGACTAGCTTTCATTTCAGGCTGTAAATAAGGTGTAATTCTCTTTTTTAACTTAAATTTATCTGCAGGAAAATCTTGCAATAAACTTGCCTCTTTAGCATAAAGATTCTTATAATAATCAAAATAGTCTTTTTGAATTTCTTTAAATTCAATATTGGTTACATACAAAAATGCACTCTCATAATTTCTGGTGAGTTTAGTTATGTAAACCATATTTGCAATCACATCCTTTCCGTATTTATCAACCAAAAACTTCCATAAAGAATGTCCAGCAAAAATTGGGTCTTTCTGACTTAAACGATTGAACCTAAATTTCTTTTTAGTATCTAAGGCATCCTTCATTTTATTGTCCATGTCGGTATCCCAATTTCTAGACAAATAAGAAGTTAATCCTTGAACATACCATTGTGGTAAATTTAGCAAGGCAGCATTCTGAATTCTTTCCTGCAAGGTTCCACCATAAAGCATTTCATTAAGCAATACTAAAGCTAATCCATCTTTTAGCTGCCTTATCAAATCTTCGTGGTCGCCATTAAAATAAACCATTAGTCGATTGTTGACTACATTGGTAAAACCTCCTGTGTTGAGTGAAATTTCATCCAACCCAAAATTACTCTGTTTATGATCACTTAAAGTATTGTAACAAATTATTTCTATTCTACCACCCAATCTATGATCTAAGGCCTTTTCAATTTCAGGCATGGTGGTTTCTGCATATTTAATGCAAAAGGTAGCGAGCTCTCTTCCTCCGGTATAAAAAAAGGCATCGTAGTTATCTGTTCTCAAAAAACTCCATTCAAACCTACTATACTGCACCCTGTTTTGCCCAAAAGTGGTATTAATTCCTTGACCCTTGGAGTCGAAAGAAAACATCAAGATTGAGAGTAAACCGAAAAGTAAATGTCGTTTTGAAAAAATCATAAAAAATAAACTTACCAAATTTGCAGCAAAATCGCGAGACTCCGAAATAAATTTTAGTAAAAAACGCATCATAAAGATAAAATTATTCTTAATAGTCAATAGAAACCACATTTTTGCAGCATGCTACAACTGCAAACTTTTGTTTTTAACGATTTTCAGGAGAATACCTATTTAATTTGGGATGAAACCAAAGAATGTGCAATCCTTGACCCAGGATGCTCTAACCACCAAGAAAGAAAAACTCTCCAAGATTTTATTCAAAAAGCGGATTTAACTCCCAAACTTTTACTAAATACCCATTGTCATATCGACCATATTTTGGGAAATTCCTTTGTTTCTGAAACCTATAACTTGCCTTTACACCTTCATGAAGGCGAATTATTCACATATAAAGACACAGATAGGTGGGCCGCAATGTTCAATTTGCCAAAATTTGAAATTCCAGAAAAATTAGTCTTCATTAACCAAAACGACATTCTAAGTTTTGGAAATCTAAAGTTCGAAATTTTATTTACTCCGGGTCATTCGATAGCTTCTATTAGCTTTCTAGAAAAAAATAATGAAACCCTTTTTTCTGGGGATGTATTATTTAAGGAAAGTATTGGTAGAACCGACCTCCCTGGTGGGAATTTTCAAATATTGGAAAATAGCGTCAAAAAAGTGCTCTATCAACTTGCGCCTTCCACTAAAATTTATTCCGGTCATGGGCCTTCAACAACAATCGCACACGAAATGAAATTTAATCCATATTTTACAGCATAAATTTGGTTCAAACCGAAAAAAAATAAAACATGAAAACATTTAAAATAACACTAATTGCAATCCTATCCCTTTTAATATTATTGGTGATTGTATCATTATTCTTACCCAATAAAGTTCATGTGGAGCGAAGCATTGAAATAAATGGAAAACCAAAACAAGCCTTTAAACTGGTTAATCAATTAAAAGAATGGTCCAAATGGGACCCTTGGCATCAATTAGACAGCAACACTGTTTGGACATATTCTGAAGTAGAACAAGGCGTTGGGGCTTCCTATTCTTGGAAAAGCAATAACCCAAATGTAGGAGAAGGCAGCTTATCTATAATTGAGGCTATTCCAGATTCAATGGTAAAATCAGAAATGAAATTTGGTGGTATGGGCATTTCCATCGCAACATTTTATTTTGAACCAACAGAATCGGGGTCAAAGGTAACTTGGGCAATGGATAGTGAGGAAAAGGGCATGCCAATTTGGATGATTCCAATGAGTCGGTATTTTAAATTATTTATGGATAAAATGATTGGACCAGAATTTGAAAAAGGTTTGGTAAATCTAAAAAATCAAGTTGAAGCTGATAAACCCATACTAATTGAAGAGTTTGAAGCCGAAGTTAGAGAAGCATCTCAACTTAATTATATTGGCATTAGAGAAAAAATTAAGGGGGATGAAATTGGAGAAAAATTAAATGCATTTTATCAAGCCTTGAACCAAGAAATTGTTGCCAAAAATCTACAAAAAGTAGGTGTTCCATTTACTATTAATTACGCAGCAAATGGCGATGTTTTTGATATGAAAGCTGCCATTGCTATTACACAAGAGAGCAATGAAACTTTTGTTGAACCTATTCAATTTGGCAAGGTTGCTTCAGGAAAATGGTTAGTTGTTAATTTTTATGGTAAATACGATGATATGGGAAGGATTTACCACAAAGGATTTGAATATCTAAATGAGAATAATTTAAAACCAACAGGGGCTCCAATGGAGTTTTATATTACAGATATTACTACTGAATCTGATACTAGCAAATGGCTAACAGAATTGGCGTTTCCATTTATGGATTAAGGAAAACTTATTCTACCTAGTTAAAACTGCCGCAGTCCAATTATTAGTAGTTACCTTTTCCTTAAAATTAAAGCCACATTTTTTTGCTTCACTAGTTAAATCAGGCAAATCGGTTTCATAAAATCCGCTAATAATTAAATGCCCATTTTCGCGCAATAAGGGGAATAAATGAGTAAAGCTATCCATTAAAATATTCTTGTTAATATTAGCAAGAATTAGATCAAAGGTTTGAGATTTTGCTGCCTGAATGTCTCCTTGAATAAAGCTGATATTTTCAATTTGATTCAATTCGGCATTTTCAAAAATATTTTCTGCCGCCCAAGGGTCAATATCATTTGCAAAAATAGTTTTGGCCCCGAGTTTACTAGCTAAAATTGCCAAAATTCCAGTGCCACTACCGTAATCAAAAACTTCCAAATTCTCCATCTTAAAGTTCAACATTAATTCCATTATAGAATAGGTTGTTTCGTGATGCCCTGTTCCAAAAGATGTTTTTGGCTGGATAATCAACTCTATTGAAAAATCTGAGCTTGGCTCATGAAAAGGTGCGCGAATTCTAAGTTTGGTGCCAATTGTAACTGGTTCAAAACTACCTTCCCAATTTGCATTCCAATTTTGAGGTGCTACTTTTCGTATGGCAACATTTGTAAAGTCAATTTCGTATTGAACCAAAATAGAATTTAAGTCGTCTTGGTTAAAATCAGATTCGGGCAAATAAGCTTCAAAACCATTCTCATTTTCTATAAATCCTTCGAAATTTATCTGACTTAATTCAGCAATTAATAACTCACTTTTCTCACTCGAACATGTGAAATCACATAAAATATAGTTTTGCATTGACAATTTAATTCTTAATTTGGTTTGCTAATTTATTTAATCTTGCGTTCAAAAATACTTCTTCTATTCTTATTTATTTGCCTTGGAGCTACAATTCATGCGCAGAATATTGCATTTGAACGATTAGATGAACAAAATGGTTTAAACCAAATTAGCATTACCGCTTTATACCAAGATAGGGAGTCATATATTTGGATTGGAACAGAAAATGGCCTAGTTCGCTACGATGGATATACATTTGAACCAATGGACGATTCTGGTCAAGAATCTGAAATAAATAATTACGTGCGTTCTATAAATGGAAATTCAAACTTCTTGGCAGTAATGTACTCTGATCACATTAGTCTTATTGACACTAAAAACCTTGGTAGAAAAAAAATCTCAATAAATAACAATCTAATTAAATCACCTAAGTCACTTTTTGCAAACGAAGGAAGCATTCTAATCACTAGTGAAAATGGCCTATGGAAATATGATTTTTCTTCAAAAAAAATTGAAAATATTGGCATTCATGAACCCATAACTTGTATTAAGAAAATTAATAATGGAAAGCTACTTATTAGTAGTGTAGATGCATTTTACTACTATTTCCCTTTCAACAATAAACTTATTAAATTAAAATATTATGCCAATTCGTTTATCAGACATTTTGCAGTAGAAAGCGAAAACAAATTATCTTGGATTGAGGGCGATGGTTTTTTCCACCATGGTAATATCGAAAATGGTGAAGTTCAAATAAAGAAATCTTTTTCGATGCCTTACAATTTAAATGGGTCATCTTTCATATTGTATAAGAACAAGTTCTTTTTAGGTACAACTACCGGTTTGATTTGTATTGAAACCAATGGGAGTTCCAAAATATTAACACATCAAGAAGATAATTATTATTCTCTTTCGCAATCTTATATAACAGCATTATTAAAAGATAAACAAGGAAATTTATGGGTTGGTACCAAGTTAGGTGGCTTAAATTTATTCAATCCAAATAGACATAAATTTAATTTGGTTTCACCTTTAGTTTCTGCTAAATACAATTTATGTAAAGAAATAATTTCATTTGAAGAAGCCAATGATGGTCATATCATTTTTCAAAACAGCACAGGGTATTTAGGCATTTACAACCCATCCACAAAAGAAATTACTAAATGGGTTCAAACCGGAATAATAGGAAATTGCATTTTAAAGGAATTGAATAACCCGAATTCATATTTAATTGGCACCGAAAAAGGTCTTTATAGTTATTCTTATTTTGATGATAAGGTTGGATTTGTAAGCACAAAAAATGATGTGAAAAATTTTGAAAGTGATATCAAATTCATTTTACCAGAAGGAGAACAAACCTATTGGATGGGTGGCGACGATGGCTTGTTCTTATTTGACAGAAAATCTGGCCAAACAATTGAATATTATGGAATAGGCAATTCTAAATTTGGTTCAGAAAACATTAGAAGCGTATGCAAAAAAAATGAAAATGAATTGTTTGTCTCCACCATGAAAGGATTGTATTTATTCAATAAAAAAACTAAAGATATTACCTGGATTAAACTTTCTGAAAACCCCAAACAACCCATGGTAAGCACGGTGAAAATTGACCGGCAAAAAAACATTTATGTTGGCACTGCAGGAGAAGGATTATTTATAATTTCTCCAAATGGAAAAACAACCTCCATTACTAAATCTAATGGCTTAGCAAATGGTCAAATTTATACAGTAACTTTAAGTCAGGACGAAAGCCAATGCTGGGTTTCTACTAATAAAGGTATTGCTGCCATTAATACTAAAACTTTTGAAGTAAAAAATTATGATTTACATGATGGACTTCAAGGAAGTGAATTTATTGAATCAGCATCAAAAATAACATCTAATGGAATAATATACTTAGGTGGCATAAATGGCATTAATTATTTTGATCCAAAAAAGATCAAAAATGATACAAACGATTGCAATATTGTAATAAAAGGTCTTTCCATATTTAATCAAAAAGTACCCTATGCAGATTATTATCAAGTTCCAATTTCAAAAAATTATATCTCTTTTGATTTTGCTGCCCTGGATTTTTACCTAAAAGGAAATCACACCTATTATTACCAACTTGAAGGCCTACAAAAAGATTGGACAGAAATTGGCGATAGGAGATTTGCCAGTTTTGGACAATTGCCTCAAGGAGACTATATATTTAAGGTAAAAGCAAAAAACCCAGATGGTAAATTAAGTAGTAAAGAAGGCAGGGTATATTTCACTGTGGTGCCAACCTACTATCAGCAAACTTGGTTTAGATTATTATTAATTATCCTATGTGCGGCTTCTGTTGCTTTCTTTATTTATAATAGAATTCAAAATGCCATAAAGGAAGAACAAGAAAATGGAAAACAAAGTAGGATGATAGCAGAATTGGAATTAAAAGCATTAAGAGCTCAAATGAATCCACATTTCATATTCAATTCTCTTAATTCCATTCAAGATTTTGTGTTAAACAATGAAGGTAATTTAGCAGCTAAATACTTAAGCAAATTCGCTCGATTAATTCGTCTAATTCTAGATATTTCAGAACAAACTTTCGTTACAATCTTTTCTAAAATAGAGTTTCTTAAATTATATACAGAATTGGAAGCATTAAGGATGAATAATTCCTTTGACTACTCGTTTGAAATCGATCCAGAAATTGACCGCGAATCACTTATACCAACACTATTAATCCAGCCACATATTGAAAATGCAATTTGGCATGGTTTACAATATAAAACAGGTAAAAAAACCTTGTCCATTAAAATGCAAAAAATTAATGACCAAATGATTAAAGTAGAGATTGAAGATAATGGAGTAGGCAGGGCAGTGGCTATGGAAATAAAGAAGAATAAAAGATCACTACACCAATCCAAAGCCTCTAAAATTTCAGATGATAGAATCCAATCTTTACAAAAACTATTTGGATCCAAACCAAAAATTTCAATTGTAGATAAATTTGATGAAAATAATGTAGCTTGCGGTACAAAGGTAATCATGCAAATTCCAACATTGAATGGCTAATAAATTACGTGTTATAATTGTTGAAGACGAGTCTAGAGGAAGAAATGCGCTTAAAGCACTTTTAACCCAAATCAAAACCACAGAATTAATTGGGGAAGCCCCTAATGTAGATGATGCTGTTGCTTTGATAAAAAAAACTCCCCCTGATTTAGTTCTCCTAGACATAGAAATGCCATTTAAAAATGGCTTCGATTTACTTGCAGAACTTCCTGAAAGGACTTTCGATGTGATTTTCACTACTGCTTACGATTCTTATGCTATTAAAGCAATTAAATTTAGTGCAATTGATTATTTACTTAAGCCAATTGATAGCGATGAACTTAACCATGCCATCGATAGAACTATTGAAAAAAGGCAAAAATCAGAACATCAACCGCAACTCCAAATAAATAATTTATTAGAAAATTTAAAATCGATTAATAAACAAAATTATAAATTATCTTTGCCAACATTCGAGGGGGCTCTATTTGTTCCAATTGAAGAAATAATTCGTTGTGAAAGTGATGCTAACTATACTAGGTTTCACTTGAAAAATGAAGAAAAATCAATTTTGGTATCTAAAACCCTTAAAGAATACGACGAATTGTTAATAGACTATGGATTTTGTAGAGTTCATCATTCACATTTGATCAACCTCAAATACATAAAAAAATATATTAAAGGAGAAGGAGGATTGGTGGTTATGGTAGATGGGACAGAGGTGGAAATTTCTAGAAGAAAAAAGGAAATTTTTCAAAAAGCTCTTGACAAATTTGCCAGTATTATTTGAAAATCATACCAAATAAACAACCAAACCTACCAGTTATTTGTTTCAAATGAACCATTAGGATTTTTTGCTAATCTTTGTTGAGCCCATGAAAGCGAAAAGAATAGCCCTAATGTCATTTGTGATGATTACTCTAATATTGGTATTAATCCAATTTTGGGGAAGTTAGTTAAACACCCTGCTGAAGCCTAAAGCCCCTCCCTCCAAAGATCTTGCTGCAGGTTTCCTGTAGCTTGAGTAAAGGTTGGACCGGGGCCGCGCAAGCGGCCTTTGGTTCTTTTAAACGTTAAGAAATAAAAAAAGCCTACTTATTTTCATTTTAAGTAGGCTTTTTATTGGATTTCATTTATTTCTATTGTCCGTACATTTCTAATTTTTGCTCTTTTACTCTGTCATTCTCCAAATATTCGTCGTAAGTCATTCTTTTATCAATTAAGCCATTAGGGGTTATTTCTATAATTCGATTGGCTATACTTTGAACAAATGTATGGTCATGAGAAGTAAAAATTGCATTGTGCTTCCAATCAGACAAAGCATTATTAAATGCCGTAATTGATTCCAAATCCAAATGGTTAGTAGGTTCATCCAATAATAAACAATTTGCATTGGTAAGCATCATTCTAGAAATCATACACCTTACCTTTTCACCGCCCGATAGCACATTAGACATTTTAAACACCTCTTCTCCACTAAAAAGCATTTTCCCTAAAAAACCTCTAATGTATGTTTCGTCCTTATCTATAGAATATTGCCTTAACCAATCTATCAGATTATTATCTCCCGAAAAATAAGATGCATTCTCGTTTGGCAAATAAGAAGTGGTTATTGTTTGACCCCAAATAAATTCTCCTTCATCTGGCTTTTCATTTCCTACTAAAACCTCAAAAAAAGTTGAAATGGCCATGTGATCTCTGGAAAGTACTGCTACTTTATCTCCCTTATCTAAAGCCAAACTTAAATTCTTAAATAAATATTTGCCTTCTGAGTTTTTCTTACTCAATCCTTCCATTCTTAAAATTTGGTCGCCACATTCTCTTTCAGGTCTAAAAATAATACCTGGATACTTCCTTGTTGATGGTTTAATATCATCTACAACCAACTTTTCCAATAATTTTTTCCTACTTGTGGCTTGCCTTGATTTAGAGGCATTTGCACTAAATCGTTCTATAAATTCCTGAAGTTCTTTCCTCTTATCTTCTACCTTCTTATTCTGATCCCCTTTTTGACGAAGAGCAAGTTGACTACTCTCATACCAAAAGGTATAATTACCTGTATAAAGCTGAATTTTGCTAAAATCAATATCTGCAATATGAGTACAAACAGCATCTAAAAAGTGCCTGTCATGGGAAACAACAATTACTGTATTCTCAAAATCTGCCAAGAAATTCTCAAGCCAAGTAATCGTTTCAACATCTAAGTCATTCGTAGGCTCATCTAATAATAAAACATCAGGATTGCCAAATAATGCCTGAGCCAAAAGCACTCTCACTTTTTCTTTTCCATTTAAATCCTTCAGTAATAATTGATGCTGGTTTTCTTTAATTCCTAAATCGCTCAATAAATTAGCTGCATCACTTTCAGCGTTCCATCCTTCCATATCTGCAAAAAGGCCTTCCAATTCTGCTGCCTTATGTCCATCTGCATCGCTAAAATCTGGTTTCATGTAGATGGCATCTTTTTCTTGCATAATGTCCCATAACTTGCGGTTACCCATTATTACGGTTTGCAAAACTGGAGAATCATCAAATTCAAAGTGATTCTGTTTCAAAACACTCATTCTTTCTCCTGGCGACATGGAAACATTTCCAGTTGTAGGATCTATCTCTCCTGATAAAATTTTCAAAAATGTGGTTTTTCCAGCGCCATTTGCACCAATTACTCCATAGCAATTACCAGGGGAAAACTTAACATTTACTTCTTCAAAAAGTACACGTTTACCATAACGTAAACTCAAATTTGCAACAGAAATCATTTATTATTAGTAAAAAAGGGCTGCAAAGTTAACCCAAAATTTAGGTAATCCCCTAATTAATATGAGCAATCTCAATGTCGGAGTTTATTCCTAAAAAACTTAAGAAAAATTCTGTTTGAACCAATATTTGTTTGGCACTAAAAAAGGCATAAAAAAACGGGGCTGGTTACCCAGACCCCGCTTTAGCCTATGAAACAAATTGCACTCTACCCCTAGATGCAATTATCTTTATGATTGTAAACCAATAACTTGGAATACCAATCCCCAAAATGGGTTATCAATTTAAGAACATTGGGTGGTAAAAAACGGGGCTGGTTACCCAGACCCCGCTTTAGCCTATGAAACAAATTGCACTCTACCCCTAGATGCAATTACCTTTATGATTAAATGTTTAATTAACACTTAACAAATTTCTTTTTCGCCATGCAATTTATATCAAATTCAGAACTATCCAAAAAAAAGAGCTTCATAATTTGGTAAAAAACGGGGCCGGTTGCCCAGACCCCGCTTTAGCCTATGAAACAAATTGCACTCTACCCCTAGATGCAATTATCTTTAATTTGATTCCTTATGGGTTTTAACCAATGGAATTCCAAATTTTATCTTCAATCTATTCGACAAAAGTAACATAACTGGTACCAATATCAAAGTTAAAAAAGTTGCAAATCCTAAACCAAAAATCATTGTCCAGCTCAAAGGTCCCCAAAAGGCTACGTTGTCTCCACCAAGGTGAATATGAGGATTTAACTCACTAAATAGGGAAACAAAATCAATATTTAATCCTATTGCCAATGGGATCAAGCCTAAAATTGTTGCGGATGCTGTTAAGATAACTGGGGTCATCCTAGTTTTTCCTGCCTCTATAATTGCCTCCTTCATTTCCATACCTTCTTCAAGTAGCAGATCTGTAAATTCAACAAGTAATATTCCATTTCTTACCACAATCCCAGCAAGTGCAATCACACCGATTCCCGTCATTACAATAGAAATCGACATATTAAAAATAGACAATCCCAACAATACCCCGATAATACTAAAGAATATTTCCACAAAAATAATTAACGGTTTCGAAATAGAATTGAATTGAGTAACCAAAATCAAGAATATTAACCCAAATGAAATTAGCATGGCATTGCCCAAAAATGCTCCAGTTTCTTGCTGTTTCTCCTGCTCACCTGTCATAGAAACCATCATATCATTTGGCAAAGGGAATCTTTTTACAGCTTTTTGAATTTTTCCTACTATTTCATTTGCATTATATCCGCTAAGTACATTTGAAGAAATAGTAACCATTCGCTTTTGATTCTTGCGTTTAATACCTCCAAATGTATTGCCATAACTTAACTTAGCAACAGATGATAATGGAATTTGGCGAATCATTCCACCCATATTCATATCTCTATAGGTGATTTTTAAATTCATTAAGGCATTGATATTATTTCTTTGGTCAAAAGCATAACGCAATTGAATTGGATAATCATCATTAGCATCTTTGAATTTTGAAACTTCAGCTCCAAAAATTGCATCTCGAAGTTCCTTACCAATTACGGCAGTTGAAATTCCTTCCCTATTTGCTCTTTCACGATCTACTTCAATAACAATTTCTGGTTTGTTAGTTTGTAAATCAGATTTCAATTCCTCTATACCTGGGATGCCTAAAGAATCTAAATATCTTTTTAAATCCTTTGAAATTAAAGTCAATTGATCAAATTCATCTCCTGTAATTTCAATATTAATTGGTTTACCAGTTGGTGGTCCACCTTGCTCTTGTTCAACTGTAATTTCCGCCCCAGGAATCCCTTTAACGGCCTCTCTGATTTTATCCAAATATTCAATCGTTGAAGCTCCTTTTCTATCGCCAAATGGCACAAATGCTACTGTTACTTTACCTAAATGTGGACTAACACTAAAATCAAAACTTTGTGGGTTACTTGCTCCAACAGCAACATTTGAAATTACGGATTCAACAATAGGATTGGTATCACCAACAACTTGGTAGATTTTATCCTCAACAATGTGAGTAATGGAATCTGTATATACTTGATCTGTTCCTATTGGTAAAGAAATATAAGTAAAAACGAAATTAGGATCGCTTTGAGGAAAGAATACCACTTTTGGACTTCTTACCATAGTTATTCCAATAGATAAAAAGAACAATACAATGGTTCCAATAATAATCCAAATTGGCCTGCTACCTACTAAAATCCAAACCAATAACTTCTTATATTTCTCTTGAATTGATGGCCAAGTTTTTTGTTGAAACTTTTCAATTAACTCATGTAAAACGAATCGGTTCAAACAGTATAAACCATATAAAGTTAATACCAAATTACCTAAGCCAAAATTACCTGCTAGGTAGGATAATAGGATGATTACGCCAAATACAATGGAGGTGATTTTGAATCCCTTTGTGATTTTTCTTTTTTCTTCTCCCAAATGATGAGGTTTCATAAAATCAACCGCAAAAACTGGGTTAATAATATAGGCAACAACTAGGGAGGCCAATAGGGTTACGATAAGCGTTATTGGTAAAAAGAACATAAATTTACCAATTACGCCTTGCCAAAATGCTAATGGAATAAAAGGTGCAAGTGTTGTTAATGTACCAGATAATACCGGCATAAATACTTCACCCGCCGCAAGTTTAGCCGCCTTTACAATTGGGACTTTACCATTATCATATATCCTATGTGTATTCTCAATCACTACAATTGCATCATCTACTACTATTCCTAAGGCCAATAAGAATGAAAATAAAACAATCATATTTAGTGTAAAGCCAATTACTGGCATTATCAGGAAGGCAACAAACATGGAAAGAGGCACAGACATAGCCACAAATATGGCATTGGTAGTTCCCATGAAAAACATGAGAATTAAAGTCACCAACATAAATCCAATAATGATTGTATTAATCAAATCATCTAAGGTTACTTTGGTTTTATCTGATTGGTCGCCCGTTATTGTAACTTTTAACCCTTGTGGCAACTGACCATCCTCCATTTCCTTAGTAATCTCCTTAATCTTATCGGAAGCGTCAATCAGGTTTTGCCCACTTTTCTTAATTACATTTAAGGTAACTACATTTTCGTGATCCAATCGAGCATAGCTTTCTTTTTCCTTAAAACCATCCGTAATTGTTGCAATGTCTTTAAGGTAAATTGTAGCCCCACTTCCTGATCTAATAATAATATCTCCTATTTTGTTTGCCTCTGTGTATTGTCCGATAACATTAATACTACGCTTAAGGCCATCCATCTTAATTTGGCCTCCAGAGATAGTCATGTTTTCATATTTAACAGCATTCTCAATATCTCTCATGGTAACATCTGCAACCTGCATCTTGTACATGTCTACATCAATCTGGATTTCACGATCTAAAGCACCAACAATATCACAGCGGGTTATTTCCTTAAGACCTTCAATCCTATCTTTCATATTATCTGCATAATCTTTTAATTTATCCAAAGGATAATCACCAGAAAGATGCACATTCATGATAGGCATTTGGGAAACATCAATATCAATTACTTCAGGTTCACGCGTTAAATCATTTGGCAAATCTTTCTTTGCCTTATCTACCGCATCTTTCACCCTTTGTTTTGCAACCGGTACATCAACATCAGTATTAAACTCAATATTGATCATCGAGAAATCTTGAATTGAAGAACTGGTAACTTGCTTTACACCATTGATTGATTTAACTTGTTTTTCAATGTGTTTAGTTACCAAATTTTCCATATCCTTTGGAGAAGTTCCAGCATAAATTGTATTAACCAAAATTTGAGGAAAAACTACTTCTGGGAATTGTTCTTTGGGTAAACTATTATAACTCATCAAACCTGCTAAGGTTATTATGATGGTCATAATATATACGCTGGTTTTATTATTAATTGCCCAGCTCGATGGTTTAAATTCTTTTATTTTATCTAACATAACTAGTTTGATTAAGTGGAATAATAGAAAGAATTAATACTTAACCAATTCATTGTCGTTTAAATCTTGGAAACCAGTAGTAATTAGTTGATCACCCTCAGATAACCCAGATAATATTTCTGCTTTATCATTATAAATTTGACCAACAACAACTTCTTTCTTAATAGCTACTTGACGACCATTTTTCATTTCTGCAACAATAAGGTGTGCAATACCATCTGTTTTTTGGATTGTGTTTACTGGAACTACAATCGCATTTTTTGCTTGGTAATCCATAACTTTAAAAACGCAAATCATGTTTGGAAAGAAATCCTTTTCTGCAGGCAAATATGCTTCAATTGTAAATGTTCTATTTTGTTGGTTAATTACCCTTGATGTAAATGAAATTGTAGAATTTAATTCTCTATTATTTAAATCAGGAAACAATAATTTGGTTTGATTTCCTTCATGAATTTTGCTTGCATATGTTTCTGCAACATCTGCTTTTGCCTTAAGGTTATTGAAATTAACTACTCTAAAACATGGCACACCTGGAGCAATATTCTGACCAATTTTCACAAACACTTCGTCAACCGTTCCATTAATTGGTGATTTAATTTTATACATGTCCAAATTTTCATTTAGAGTAGCCAATTTTTGCTGCAGAGATTCCATGTTATTTTTTGCACTCAAATACTGAATTTCTGTACCAACTTGCTTTTCCCACAATGCTTTTTGTTTATTAAAAACATCGGTTGCAAAATTTAAACTAACCTTCAAATCATCAATTTGTCTTCTAACTATTTCAGCATCCAATTCAGCAAGAATTTGGTCTTTTTTAACAGAAGCTCCGCTTTTTACATATACCTTAACCACTGGCCCCATTGCCCTTGCACTAATGGTAGTATTTTGATCTCCATCTACTCTTCCTTGAACATCGATATAGTGATTGAAATTTGTACGTTGGATCTGAGTAACCACTACATATTTCATTCTTTCATTTTTATTAGATGAGGTATCACCCAAGGCCAAAATTTCTTCTTCCATGGTTTTAATTTCAGAAATTATTTCGGCTTGCTTTGTCTTCAATTTTTCCAATTTATCCTTTTTCTTTTGCAAAGCGTCACCTCCGCAGCTAGCAATAACTCCTACAAATAGGATCAAGACTAAACCATTAATTATTTTTTTCATTTTATTATTTATTATTTTTCTTTGTATTATTTAATTAGACCTAAAGCCTTTTTCAATTCCATTTCTGCAACAAAATATTCGTAAACAGTAGTTAGATAATTTGTTCTGGCATTTTCTAAATCTGTTTGGGCGGTTGTTAATTCTAAACTAGAGCTAACCCCATTCTTGTATTTTAAATCTATTTTTTCATAAATTTCTTGAGCTAATTTTAGGTTTCCCTTTTGAATTTCAAGTTGCTGGCTTGATCTTAAATAACTAGCCTTTGCCTGATAAACTTGTTGGTTTAAAAGATTCTCAAAATTTTTGATATCATTTTCAGTTTTTGCTATTCCAATCTTTGCTTGCTGAGTTTGGGCATTCTTTTTCAAACCATCAAAAATAGGAATCGTTGCACTTAACCCTATACTCGTACCTGGATACAATTGATTATACAAACCACTAAACTGATCTCCAAAAGCGTTTTCAACGTGATTAGCAAAGGCAAATATTGAAGGGAAATACCCCGCTGAATATCTTTTTTTGTCTAAGTAATTCAATGATAATTGTTGTTGCAACATCTTGTACTCAACTCGGTTCAAATAGCTTACCTTATCGTCAATTGCAGAAAGTTTAGAAGCATCATATAAATTATCTAAATCATCGGTTAAAATAATACTATCAGAAACTAACATTCCCATTTGAAGTTTTAAAACCATTTTGGAAACTTCCTTTTGGTCGTGAATTTTATCCTTTTGCAATGTAAGGTTCGAAAGCTGAAGTGCTAATCTATCGACATCTATTTTTTCTGAAAAACCGTTCTTATAAAATTGAGTTACATCAGATTTAGTTTTTTCTAAACTCTCAATATTTTTTAGCATCATTTTTTCATTTGCTTCCAATAAAAGCACTAAATAATATGCTTTAGAAACATTTACTTCAGTTTCAATTTCATTTCTTGAAAAATTTAGTTTGGCTAAATTCACAAATTCCTTGGAAGCTTTTACTCCTAAGAAGAACGTTCCATCAAATAATAATTGATTGGCGCTTACAGTAATATTACTCGTAAATGGACGACCAAATTTTAGTTCCAAAAACTCTGGCCCTTGACCCGTAAAATTTGGTATTACTTGAACAGGAATTTGTACATTATTAATAACATTGGCAGATGCACTAATTTGAGGTAATCCATTCGATAAAATTTCATTTACCTTTTTCTGGCTCGATATTACATCCAACTTATTGTTTTGGAGAGAATAGTTATTCTTTTTTGCGTATTCAACAGCCTCTTTAATACTAAAAGATTGCGGTTGACTTTGCTGTGAATGGCCTATTTGAAAAGAAAGAATCAATAGACAAAACAAAATTCCGTTTTTAGAATTCATATAATTATAGATATTATTTTAAATTTTGATAAATAGTACTTTTGTGTAAATATTTAATCCCTTTTTCTGTGCAAATCGACCTTAAATGGTAACGCATCATTTCATTATGCACGGTTTTAAATTCAAATTCTGAGGAACTTACATTATCTGGATTGATTAAATAATCCACTAAATGAATATAGAATCTAGCTGTTATTACCTCATTAATATCTTCATGGTAATAGCCTTGATCCTTTCCTTGTTTGAGATTCTCCAAAACTTGATTGAAAATAAATTCAATTCTAAATTGATTTAATTTGTCCCATGTTTCTTTGAAATACTTTTTTAAATCAAAAAGGATAGTTTGGTTAATCTGTTTTTTAATGTCACTAAATGATTCAGTAATAAGTAACATGTATTCCACAGGATTTTTAATGTTTTTACACATTTCAAAACATGCATTTTCTTCATGTTCAATATGCCTAAGCACGGTTTGGTCTACTAGACTTATTTTATCCTCAAAAAACTGGTATAAGGTTTTCTTAGAAATCCCTAATTCCCTCGCGATATCATCCATGGTGATGCTTTTGAAACCATATTTAAGGAACAACGCTTCTGCACCATTGAGAATCTTAATCTTTACTTCTTCTGACATTCTCAAAAATTATTTTTCGTCACAAAGGTAAAAACAAAATGTACTATGGAAACTTTTAACAACTCTAAAGTTTCCATAGTTTTATATGTTACTGAAAATGAAAGGATAAATTTTTTTCCTATGAATTTGTTTAGGGTACTTTGAAAACTTAATTTTACAGCCCGAATGAAAAACAAACCCTATTTGGTAGGAATCTCAGGTGGAAGCGCTAGTGGCAAAACCTCCTTTTTAAAGGCTTTAAAGGAACAATTTTCAGAAAAACAATTATGTATAGTTTCCCAGGATAATTATTACAAGTTGGCCTACGAGCATAAAAAAGACGAAAATGGCCATATCAATTTTGATTTGCCAGATTGCGTGGATTTAGATGCCTTTGCGGAAGATTTATCTAAACTGCACCATGGAGAGTCCATTCAAAGACATGAATATCGATTCCAACATGAAAATCAGCAAGGTCCATTATTAACTTTTGAACCAGCGCCAATTATTGTTTGTGAAGGTTTATTTATATTCTACTACGAAAGAATTTTTAATCAATTTGACCTAAAAATATTCATTAATGCTGAGGAGGAATTAGCATTACAAAGAAGAATTAAAAGAGATGTTGCAGAAAGGAATATTAGCGAAGATTTCGTATTGTACCAATGGAAAAACCATGTTTTACCCTCCTATCGACAATTTCTATTACCTTTTATGGCACAAGCCGATTTGATAATAAATAATAATACCCACTTTAATAATAGCTTAAAAGTAATTTCGGATTACCTAAATAACTTTTCGAAACTTAGTATTTAAACGGCTTGTGTGGCCATTACAATTCTAATTTTCAACTTAGTACCTATAGCTAAAACATCAACCAAATCCTGTATTGTTAGTGTTGCATCCATTCTTAGTACCACACTCATATCGGGTTTATCAGCGACTAATTTTAGAATGGCAGTCTCCAAATCGGCTGGAACAACTAATTTATCATTTAAGTAATATTCCTTCTCCTTATTAATTGTTAAGTTAACTTGATCCTTAACAACTCCTTGTGTAGGCTTTGATTTAGGCAACAAAACCTTGATTACACTTGGATTGGCCAAGGTAGAAATAATTAGGAAGAATAAGAGTAAGAAAAACATGATGTCATTTAAAGAGGAAGTAGCTACTTCCGCTTCAAATCTTTTTTTCCGTCTAAAGTTCATAATGGCTCCTTAACTTTCTAAAATATCAACAAAATCTACAGCTGTAGCTTGCAGTTTATGGTTAAATTTATCAATCCTACTATTTAAAAAATGGTATCCACTGTAGGCCAAAACCCCTACAATTAAACCTGCACCAGATGTAATCATTTTTACATATAAACCACCTGCAATAACGTCAATGGAAATATTGTTACTCTGGGCGATATCATAAAAAATCTTGATAATCCCTGAAATAGTACCAATAAAGCCTAGCATTGGAGCTACACCCGCAGTTAAACCTAAAAAACTCATGTTTTTTTCTAATTTATCTAGTTCCAATCCAGCAACACTTTCCATTGCGCTTTCTATATCTTTTATTGGTTTTCCTATACGAATAATTCCTTTTTCAATTACACGACTAATTGGAGTATTTAACCTTTGGCAATACGCACGAGCAGCTTTTAAATCACCTTTATTTAGCAAATCCTTTAAATTAGGAATAAAATCTTTATCTAATTTGAAAGATTGAGTGATATAAACAAAACGCTCCACAATAAAATAAATACTCAAAATAGAGAGCACCACAATTGGTATCATGATTACTCCACCTTTAATAATTAAATCGAACAAACTCAATCCTTGATTTTCCATAAAATTTAGCTAACAGTTATGTTAACGAAACTAAAATTATGTTCAGTATTTATCCCTTCCACTTACCCACAGATTGTATAAAGTGACGTCATAAATTCAAAAAAAGTGGTCAAAAAATAGCTTTTAAACTGATTATCAGACTTTTTAATGTTTTTTGCATTTACTGATGGCACCCCTTATATTTGCCAGCCTTTGAATTTATATGAGGTGCATTTTTTCTGAGGAATGTAAATCACATAAATAAGGTGTAAAAAATAAAATTTTAAATAGAATCAGACATATACAATGAAAAGTAAAGGAGCAGTTAAGTTTTTTGCAATCGCCTTGGTACTGGTAAGTATTTTCCAGTTATCATTCACCTGGAAAACTCACCAGATTGAAAACGATGCAAAAGAATTTGCCAATGGCAATGCAGAATTAGAGCGCAATTACCTAGATTCAGTTTCCCGTTTAACGGTTTACAATTTCTTAGGTTTAAAAAAATTCACCTACTTACAATGCAAGGAAAGAGAGTTAAATCTTGGACTGGATTTGCAAGGTGGGATGAACGTAACACTGGAAGTTTCTCTTTCCGATTTGGTTAGAGGTTTATCAAATAATAACCCTGATCCAAAATTTGGACAAGCGGTTGAACTTGCTCGTGAGCGCATGAAAACTAGTCAAAAAGATTACGTAACATTATTTGGAGAGGCATTTGCCGAGGTTGCTCCTGAAGCAAGGTTATCTGCAATTTTTGTTAATCCAAGTAACCGTGAAAGAATTAAATTATCTTCTACCAACGAAGAAGTTTTAGTTTACATTAAGGAAGAAGCAAACCAAGCAATTGATCGTTCATTCCAAATTTTACGTGCTCGTATCGATAAATTTGGTGTAACTCAACCTAATATTCAAAAATTAGAAGGTAGTGGAAGAATATTGGTAGAATTACCTGGTGTAGATAACCCTGCTCGTGTTCGTAAATTATTACAGGGATCAGCTAAATTAGAGTTTTATGAAACTTTTGATAATCCAGAAGCATTCAAACATATTTCAACTGCTAATGATATCCTTAAAAAAGCAAGTTTATTAGCTAAAGAGCCTTCAATTGACTCTTTAACAACTGGAGATACCACAAAAACAGAAGGCGGAAGTGCTTTGGCAGGTCTAAGTAATGCATCTGCTACTGTTGCAGATACTGCCCAAGCGGATACTTCTAAAAGTGCAGAGAAAACCTATGAAGAATTTGCAAAAGAAAACCCATTGTTTGCATTGTTAAACCCATATGCAGATGACAAAGGAATGCTTGTAGCAAAAGGTTCTGCCTGCGGAACTGCTCTTGTTAAAGATACTGCAAAAATAAATACGATGTTAAATCGTCCTGAGGTTAAAATGGCATTGCCAGGAAATATCAAATTTGCTTGGGAATACAAAGGAATTGGTGAAAATCAACAAGGTGTAATTTTACATGCACTAAAAACTTCTAGAGATGGAACTGCTTCACTTACTGGTGATAAAGTTACAGATGCGAAAAGAGATATTTCTCAAACTGGTGGTGTTGAAATTAGCATGACCATGAATGGTGAAGGTGCTAAAATCTGGAAAAATTTAACTCGTAATAATATTGGTCATTCAATTGCAATCGTTTTGGATGATGTAGTTTATTCATCACCAAATGTACAAGGAGAAATTCCAAATGGACGTTCTTCAATTACTGGAAGTTACAGTAATGAAGAAGCTGGTGACTTAGCAAATATTTTAAAAAGCGGAAAATTACCAGCTCCAACAAGAATTGTTGAGGAAGCTGTAGTTGGTCCGTCTATGGGTGCTGAAGCAATTAGTAAAGGATTGTGGAGTATGATAATTGCAACTGTAATTATTCTTATTTTCATGGTGTTGTATTACAACAACTCAGGATATATTGCAGATTTCGCAGTATTATTAAATGTGTTCTTTATTATTGGTGTGCTTGCAAGTTTAGGTGCTGCACTTACATTACCTGGTATTGCTGGTATTGTGCTAACTATTGGTATGGCTGTAGATGCAAACGTTCTAATCAATGAACGTGTAAAAGAAGAATTACACAATGCGAGAAGTCTTAAAAATGCAATTACTGATGGATACCAACATGCCGCTTCATCTATTATCGACTCAAACTTAACTACCTTATTGGCAGGTTTTGTTCTTTATACATTTGGAACAGGCCCGGTTCAAGGTTTTGCCATAACTCTAATCATAGGTATTATTTCTTCAATGTTTACTGCTGTATTACTTACACGTGTAATTACAGAATGGAGATTGGAAAAAGGAAATACCATAAAATACTCTACAAAGGCAACTGAAAATGCTTTCCGTAACTTTAAATTTGACTTTGTAGGTAATCGTAAGAAATTCTACTTGGTATCTGGTACAATTATCGCTTTTGGATTGGTTTCTATGTTTACTAAAGGATTTACTTTAGGTGTAGATTTTAAAGGTGGTTGGACTTATGTTGTTCAAGTGGATAAAAATGCAAATACCACAGAATTAAGAGATGGTTTAGCAAAAGTATTTGGTTCAGCCCCAGAAGTGAAAACTTTTGGTTCAGACAATAAGTTTAAAATTACTACCACCTATTTAATTGACGACCAAAGCGAAAATGCTGCTGAAATGGTTCAAAGCAAATTGGATGAAGGCTTCGCAGGAATGAATATTAAAGGTGAAGTATTAAGCTCATCTAAAGTTGGACCTACAATTGCAAATGATATTAAAACTGCATCAATTTGGGCAACAATAATTGCCATGTTTGGTATTGGATTGTATATTTTAATCCGATTCAAAAAATGGCAATATGCGTTAGGTGCTATTATTGCTATTGCACACGACGTGTTAATGATGCTAGGTTTCTATTCAATTTTTGATGGTATTTTACCATTTACAATGGAGGTTGACCAAGCGTTTATTGCTGCGGTATTAACTATTATTGGTTTCTCTATTAATGATACAGTGGTTGTTTTTGACCGTATTCGTGAATTCTTGGGAACACATCACCATGAAAACAACAAAGGAATGGTTATTAATAATGCATTGAACAACACATTAAATAGAACAATTATTACCTCATTAACTGTATTTATGGTTGCTTTGGTATTATTCATATTTGGTGGTGAAGTAATCAAAGGATTTACATTTGCCTTATTGATTGGTATTTTCTTTGGTACCTATTCTTCTATCGGAATCGCTACTCCTATTGTAGTAGATTTTGACAAGAAAATGGATGATAAAAAATAATTGATTTAAAAAATCATTTAAAAGCCCTTTCTCCTAGAGAGAAAGGGCTTTTTGTTTTATTATCTGAACACCAAAACATTTGATGCGAATAATTATTCAACTAAAAAATTGGTGAAACAAAATGCTATGGCCACCTTCGTTCCAAATCCTAAACGATATGAAATTTAAATTGATACTATTGGCCTTGATTGCAACTGTTACAATAAAAGCACAAGACCTAGAACCAAAGGGGAAAATAAAAGAGCCAAAAACATTTAAAGATAAAATGCACAATACATTTTTGTCGAAAAGAATGACTGAGGCAACTTATCAGAGAGATTCAATGCATTTACTAAACCTTCAATTGATGAAGGATACCACCAATTATGGATTCCGGTACCGTGAATTGGATTCTAATTATAGAGAGTTAAACGCTCGCTACAACAATTTATCAGACCGACATAAGAGCTTACAGCGCGATTATAACGATATGAATGATAAATATACCGAACTCATACAATCCAGTTTAAATAAAACTCAGCAATTGAACCTAGCCTTAAAAGAAAAAGGAGAACAATTATTGGCAAGAGAAAAAAGATTGGCAGAATTAGAAGCTTTAATCAAAAAGCAAGATTCCATTACAAATGCATTAAACAATGTAATCAAAAAAGCCCTTCTGAGTTTCAATAGCGATGAAATATCAGTTGAAATGAAAAATGGTAAAGTTTATGTTTCTATGACAGATAAACTTTTGTTTAAAAGTGGAAGTGCCGATGTAGAAGAAAAAGGTAAAGATGCAATCAAAAAACTAGCGGATGTATTAAACAAAAATGGTGATGTTGGAATTATGATTGAAGGACATACAGACAATATTCCAATCAAAACTGCACAATTTCAGGATAATTGGTCGTTAAGTGTTGCACGTTCTACCAATATTGTTAGACTCTTAGATGAAACCTACAAGGTAGATGCAACAAGGCTCACCGCATCTGGTAGAGGAGAATACATGCCTAAAGCAAGCAATGAAACTGCTGAGGGAAGAGCTAAAAATAGAAGAACAGAGATAATTCTAACACCTAAATTAGATGAATTGTATAAACTAATTGAGAAAAGATAATCATAAAAAAAACAGGAGTTTACTTATTAAACTCCTGTTTTTTTTTTGCCATTTCGGTTCAAACCGATTTAAATTAAGCCTTTTTAACTTTTGTTGGCTCACATTTACAAGCAGAACCTTCGCAAGCATGACCTTGACTATTGCGACGAAGGGTTCTAAACAAATAGATAACTGCCGCAACTAATATTACTCCTACCAGGAGACTTTGAATATCAAAATTCATTCTATTCTACTCCTTCCTTCTTCCTTTTAAAGAAAGTTAATGCTAGGATTAGGATCAAACCGCCATATAATAAATAAGAACTTGCATATGCAATTCTTTCACCTGTAGCTATAACTGTAGGCTCAAACTTAAATACAATTTGGTGCTTACCAGCTGGCACTTTCATGCCTCTTAAAACATAATCTGTTCTAAAATGCGGAACCAAGGTATTATCAAGGTAAGCATTCCAACCAAGCTCATAATAAATCTCAGAGAATACAGCCAATTGCTCGGTTTGGGCATTAGAGGCATATTCCAATTTATTAGGTTGGTAAGAGGTTAATGTAATGCTTGCAGTAGAATCAAAACTTGGTTTGAACCCAGCCAAATCAGCTTCAAAACGTTTATCGATGATTGCAGTCTCCATCGATTTGAAACCAGTTAAAGCATTGATTTCTTCATCAGCATTATTAACCCATTTAATATCATTTACAAACCAAGCATTTCCGTTGCTAAATGGATTTCTTTGAGCAAATTTATTTCCTGTACTATCCTGAACAATAAAATACTTTGCGTTCAACATATTGTAACATTCCATATTTTGCCTTCCCAATTGCCATTCTATTAACTCTTGATAACGACGCATTTTTGCACCATGGTAACCGCCTAAAGATTTATGGTAATATGAGGTAATAGCATCTTTATCAAAATCAGTGGTATTATTATAAACCCTGAAATGTGGATCCTTATCAGTCAATATTTGAGCATCATATGCAGTTTGCTCAACAGCAACATCACCTTTTTTCTTTTCAAAATCTTTGTCGTTTAGGTAACGTTTGTCAACTCCCCATAAATCAACTAAAACTAAAACGCCTAAAATTCCAAAAAGTAATTCCTTTTTAAGTTTACCCACTTGGAAATACCAAAGAGCTGCTGCTGCTGCCAAGATAAATGCCAGTGAACGCAAAGCATCCATTCTCAAAAGACTTTCTCTATCTGCAATAAGCGAATCTCTTAGCCATTGAGGGAAATTCATTCTGCCATCAGTTTCGCTTGTAAAATCAAAGAACATCCCTGGTAATAAAGCAAAAACCAAACATAAACCACCAACAATACCCAAGCTATATTTCATAGCGTTAATAAAATCTGGTTTAGAAATTTTGTTTTGAACCAATTCTTTTAGGGCTAAAATTGCCAAGAAAGGGAACATCGTTTGAGAAACACAAAGAATAAAAGTAACCGAACGAAACTTATTATATAATGGGAAATAATCGAAAAAGATATCTGTTAAAAAGAGAAAGTTTTTACCCATTGATAAGAAAATGGCAAGCATTGCTGCTGAAAAAATCCACCATTTTTCTGGACCTTTAACCAAAAACATTCCCAACACAAAAAGGAAAACAATTATGGCACCGTAATAAATTGGTCCCGCAGTAAATGGTTGGTCGCCCCAATAAATTGGCATTTGCTTAACCACATCTTTGGCATTTGGATATCCCTGCTTTTGCAATGCTCTATAGGTTTCACTGTTTGTACCTAAATCTCCTTGGCTACCTCCCCCATAAAAATTTGCAATCAAAAGAGTAAAAGGCTCAACAACGCCATTGCTCCACGACAAAGCATAATCCTTATCTAAGCCAGAAGAACTATTAGCAGTATTACTTTCACCAGTTGGAGTTTGTGTTAATTCAGATTTACCACGAATACTATATTTACCATATTCTTCAGTAGCAAGTAATCCCGTGATATTGGTACCAATACCAACTAATGCAGCAATAGCAAGAAAAACACCAGCCGTTAAAAATGAAGGTAAAGTTTTGTTTTTAAAGGCAGATATTAGCTCAACAACCATCCAAGCCAGGATGATAAAAATGAGGTAATAGGTAATTTGAACGTGCCCTGCAGAAAGCTCGAAAGAAACGGCAATACCCGTTAGAATTGCACCCAGCAATTTATTCTTATGCAATGTTAATTGTATACCTGCTAAGACCAGCGGAATAAAGGCAATAGCATTGCCCTTAGTAACATGCCCCGCATCTATATTTATAAAGTTAAAGGAAGACATGGCAAAGGCCAAAGAACCAATAATGGCAAGCCATGGAGAAACCTCAAAGGTTAAAAGTAAAATATAAAAACAAGCAAATAGCAGGAAAATTGTATCTGCAGGATTCTTGAAAATTTGAGAAAAATAGAACAAGATATTTCCTGTAAAATTTCCATGATAAGTAGCACCAATTAGGTAACTTGGCATTCCACCAAAAATACTATTCGTCCAAAAGGTGCGCTCACCACTAGCTTTTTCAAATTGAGCAATTTCTTGAAATGTCGACTTCCATTGCAATACATCGTATTGTTTTAGGACCTTACCATTAAACAATGGGGTAAAATAGGCAAAGATTACCACCATAATTACTACAAAGGCAATCAAATGAGGAAGGGCTTTCTTAAAAAAGGTTTGGTTCATTTTAATGAATTTTGAGGGCACAATATAATTAAATTTACATTGCTGCCAAAAGCACTATTCTCGTAAAATTAGGAAACAGGAATAGAATCCTTTGGCAAAGTAAATTGAAATTTTGAACCAACACCTAACGTAGATTCTACCCAAATAATACCTCCTTGAATCTTAATAAATTCTTTACATAATTCTAATCCAAGGCCAGTGCCCTTTTCGTTGGAAGTGCCGTAGGTTGTATACCCAGATTGAAACAATCTCCCAATATTATGTTCTTCTATTCCAACTCCAGAATCTGTTATTGAAAACAAAAACTCATCCTTTTGTTTTGTAACTTCTAAAGATATGATTCCATTAGGATAGCTAAATTTAATAGCATTGGAAACTAGATTTCTAAGTACTGTAGAAAGTAAATTTTTGTCGGCAACTAAATACTCCTCCTCATTAAAAGATTTAGGGAAATCAATCGTAATGTTTTTTGCATCGGCTTGAAATTTCAATAAGGCACAAGTTTTAGAAACAATTTCCACAATATTGATCTTCTCAGGAATAACATTTAACCTTCCCATTTGCACCATTGCCCAATTAAGTAAATTTTCTAAAAGCTCTTTTGTTTGAACCAAACTATCTTCAACTTTAGGAAACATCTCTTTTTGATCTTCTACATCAAGCATATTATCTTTAAGGAGTTCCATAAAAAGAATTAGACTATTTAAAGGACCTTTTAAATCATGGGCAATAACAGAAAACAACTTGTCTTTAATTTCTATGGTATTCTTGAGCGTTTGAGCATTTAACTCTACTATTGCTTTTTGATCAGAAAGGATGGAATTCAAATAAGTTAATTTCTTATTTGATTTTTCTTTGTTTTTATATGCCCAAATAAAAATAGAAAGGATGATGATGGTAGCCAAAAGTACTGTCCAAAGGAGGTATTCGGTTTGTTTAATTTTAGCTTTTGAAAGTTCTAGTTCATACTCTTTTTCGTTGGATGCAATTTCTAGTGCTTTCTGTTGTTGATTATACTTATATCTTTCTTCAACTCTAGATACTTGATCCTTGGATTTTTTATTAAATAATGTGTCGGCATAAAGGGAATTTAGCTTTTGATATTTGAGAGCTCCTGCAATATTTCCATCCTTTTCAAATGATTGAGATAAAATTTTTGTAATCTCAAAAGCCATTTGGTTTGAACCCATTTTACTAGAAAGATCAAGAACTTGCATTCCCATTTTAATCGCTTTTTCTGTATTCCCTTGTCTTAACGATTCTTTTGCAAAATGCAACCCGGCATTTATCATTCCATAGTTGCTATTTACTGATTTAAAATAATTGAAAGACTTAATTTTTTCGTTCAAATTGTTTCTAGGTAAATCTGCTACAATCAGCGCCACTTCGGCTATCATTTCTGGGTCATTTATCTTTTTGGAAAGCTCCTTTGCCCTATTAACACAGTACTTAAGAGCCCCTTTATTCCCTTTTTTTTCATAATCATCAGCCAAATGAATAAGAAAATAAACTTCCATATTTGGATCAACCCCACCCTCTGCTAATTTTAATCCTTTATGGCCAATTTCAATTGATTGGTCGAATTGATTGAGATAGCCATAAACAATGGAAATACTATAATAAGAATAGATTAGTTGGGTGGTGTCTTTTGATAATTCTGCCAAATTTAAGGCCCTAAAATAATAGGTTAATGCAGCAGAATAATCACCTAAAATATCATACCCGAGGCCAGTAAATCTTGAGCTTATCGACATCAATTTTATGTTCAATAATTTACAACCTAGAATAAACCCATTTCGCGCAAAAAAAATTGTACTATCTGGTCTAGTATTAAAATAACTATAGGCTAATTTATTGGTAGCAATAACTACTTTTTCTCTTGCAGCAATAGAAGTATCAACCTGATTGAGTTTTATTATTTGAAATAAGCTATCGTTGTAACTATCTGCACTGCTTACAAATGAGGTAAGTATAAAAACGGCGTAAACTATATATTTCTTTAAACTCATGTAAAAAATTAGGCTAATTTGAATGAATTTATTCAATAATATAGAAATATAAACAATCCTTCAAAAAAAAGAAAAGGGCCAACTAAAAAAATTTTAATTGGCCCTTTACTATTTGGTTCAAACCGAACTATTAACTACAACCTGTTTGAGTACCACAGTTCATGCATTTGTAACATGCACCACTACGAATGGTTATATGACCGCAAGTTGGGCAAGAAGGGCTATCACCCATGCGCTTGTTCATTTCACTTACTTGATCAATATGTGGCGCTTCGGCAACTACTGCTACTGGTTTAACTTCCAATTTAACTTCTGGTCTATGAAATCCAATTGGTGATGAAGCCAATGTATTTGTTGGTGTTACATCAGATGGAGCGGGTGCAATAGCTGGGTGAGAATTCAAAGCCAATTGTGCCGCCTTGTGTTGGTTAACTGCTAAATGACTTCTTTGCAAATCATTTGGAGAAACCTGAACAAAATCTTCTCTTCCTAAATATTCAAAGCCTAACATTCTAAACATGTAATCAATGATAGAGGTTGCGCTCTTGATATTATCGTGCCCGTTAACCATACCAGCTGGTTCAAAGCGAGTGAATGTAAACTTGTCTACGTATTCTTCTAAAGGAACTCCATACTGAAGGCCTAAAGATACAGCAATTGAGAAGCAGTTCATCAAAGAGCGAAGTGTTGCACCTTCTTTATGAAGATCTACGAAAATTTCTCCCAATGTTCCATCTTCATATTCACCTGTGCGAACGAAAATTGTTTGTCCACCTACTGTTGCTTTTTGTGTAAATCCACCACGTTTTCCAGGCAAAGTCTTACGAGCAACAACACCAGCCAATTTATGTTTAAATGCGGTATCATGTGTGCGGTTCAAAATTGCTGTAGCAGCTTCTAATACTTGCTCTGGGGTTAATTCGCCAACTGGTTTGTTAGCGTCTTGACCCAAAACTTGTTCTACTGCATCTTGAATATCTTCTTCGTCCTTAACATCAGATTTGTTGCTAAGAGGTTGAGATAATTTACAACCATCTCTGTAAAGAGCGTTTGCTTTTAAGCCAAGACTCCAACTTAAATGGTAGCATTCTTTAATTTCATCTACAGTGGCCTCATTTGGCAAATTAATAGTTTTAGAAATTGCACCACTCAAGAACGGTTGCGCTGCAGCCATCATGCGAATATGGCCAGTAGCAGCAATGTATCTTGTTCCTATATTACCACATTTATTTGCACAATCAAATACAGCTAAATGCTCGTCTTTAAGGAAAGGCGCACCTTCCACTGTCATGGTTCCACAAATGAAATTATTTGCTTCTTCAATTTCTTGACGAGTAAAACCAAGTTTACGCAATAAATTAAAGTTTGCTGCATTGTATTCTTCAGGTGTAAAGCCCATTCTATTCATGCATTCTTCACCTAATGTCCATTGGTTAAATGCAAAACCAATTTCAAATGCTCCAGCAGCCGCTTTATCTAATTTTCCAATTTCTTCATCTGTAAACCCACGGAATTTTAATGATTCTGGGTTGATATGTGGAGCACCTTTTAAAGTTGCCGAACCAATTGCATATTGAATTACTGCATCAATTTGATTTTGGGTATAACCCAAATTCTTAAGTGCAGCAGGAACGCCGGTATTGATAATTTTGAAATACCCACCACCAGATAATTTTTTAAACTTCACCAAGGCAAAATCTGGTTCAATACCAGTTGTATCGCAATCCATAACTAGACCAATAGTACCAGTTGGAGCAATTACTGTTGCTTGAGCATTTCTGTATCCGTATTCCTCACCCATTTGAACTGCAGAATCCCATGCATCACAAGCAGCTTTTAATAAATAATCAGGGCAATATTTTGGATCAATACCAGCAGGCTTAATAGATAATCCTTCGTATGCATCTGTTGCATTGTATGCAGCATATCTATGGTTACGCATTACACGCAACATATGTTCTTTATTCTCTTCATACTTAGGGAATGCACCTAAATATTTCGCCATTTCGGCAGAGGTTTGATAAGCAACCCCATTCAAAATTGCTGTAATAGCTCCACCCAATGCAAAAGCTTTTGGACTATCATATGGTATTCCAGAAACCATTAAAACACTACCCAAGTTTGCATAACCTAAACCTAGGGTGCGGTATTCGTAACTTAATTGAGCTACTTCTTGAGCTGGGAATTGAGCCATTAATACTGAAATCTCAAGAACCATGGTCCATAAACGGCTCGCATGCTCAAAGCCCTTCACATCAAACTCAAGTGTTTCGGCATTGAAGAAACGCATTAAGTTTAAACTTGCCAAATTACAAGCAGTATTATCTAAAAACATATACTCACTACAAGGGTTGGAAGCATTAATTCTTCCACCTTCTGGGCAAGTATGCCATTCGTTGATAGTTGTATCGTATTGTACACCAGGATCAGCACATGCCCATGCAGCATCAGCAATTAAATCCCACATTTCTGTAGAAGGAACGTTTTTCATTACACGTCCATCTGTGCGCGCAGTTAAAGCCCAATCTTTTCCCTCGGCTAAGGCTTCAAAGAAACTATTTGGGATACGAACTGAGTTATTACTATTTTGACCAGAAACTGTTGCATAAGCTTCACCTTCGTAATCACTTGGATATCCGGCATCGATAAGGGCAGCAACTTTCTTTTCTTCCGCTTTTTTCCAATTTATAAATTCGATAATTTCTGGATGATCCAAATCCAAACAAACCATTTTAGCAGCACGTCTAGTTGTACCACCAGATTTGATAGCACCAGCAGCACGGTCGCCAATTTTCAAGAAACTCATTAATCCAGAAGAAGAGCCACCTCCTGAAAGTTTTTCGTTAGCACCACGAATTCTTGAGAAGTTGGTACCAACACCAGAACCATACTTAAAAATACGAGCTTCACGAACCCAAAGATCCATGATACCACCTTCATTTACCAAATCATCATCCACAGATAGGATAAAGCAAGCATGTGGTTGAGGGCGCTCGTAAGCACTAGATGATTTTTCTAATTTCCCTGTTTTAGGATTCACAAAATAATGTCCTTGTGGTTTACCAGTTATACCATAAGAACTATGCAATCCTGTATTAAACCACTGAGGAGAATTTGGAGCAGCATATTGACCAACGATCATATAAGCCATTTCATCATAGAATATTTGAGCATCGTCTTTGCTGTCAAAATATCCATAATCTTCGCCCCATTTCATCCAACAATGAGCCATACGGTGAGCAACTTGTTTAATACTTGTTTCTCTACCTAAACTTCCATCAGGTTGGGGCACACCGGCTTTACGGAAATATTTTTGGGCCAAAACATCTGTTGCAACTTGACTCCAGAAATTAGGTACTTCAACATTATTCATTTCAAAAACCACGCTACCATTAGGGTTTTTGATAACAGAAGTGCGGTAATCGTACGTAAACATGTCGTACGCACTTACTCCTTCTTTTGAAAAGTAGCGCTCAATCCGGAGGCCCTTTTGTTCAGTGTTCTTTTTGCTGCGGCTCATTTTAATCTGGTAATTTTAATTCTTTAGTATTTTAATTGGTTCATACAATTTCCTAATCTTTTAAAAGTGGTTTACTTTGGCTTAAACAATTATTAATAGAATATTAAGAAATTGAAAGAACACGGTTATCTTATTTCCAAAACCCTCTAAAAATTTTTAGGGGGTTTTTAATCCAAAAGTCAACTATCCTATTATTTTTATCAAAAATCAATTTCAACATGTAGCCGTGTTGATTTCTTTTTTGCATAGATAAAGCTACTGAAAGGGGTGTTTATAACATTAGTTATTAACATTTGCCCCCTTGGTATATGGGGGTTTGAGAGACACAACAATTTATTAATAATCAAGCCTTTGTCTTCAATAAACTACACTTTTGCTTGTAAACGAATAAGGACCAAATATTTAACTTGGATTTGAGAAAAAAAAGGCGTTATTGTAAATCTCTTCAAACAATAAAGCAGGATTTTAAGGAAAAAGTCTTTAATTTGTTCCTTACTCATTTTGAAGTTAAAAATTGAAAACAAGCTTCTACGAAATACTTGCGGAAAAATCAAGGAAAGGAATTAAGCAATTAGCCGTGCTTATTGACCCAGACAGTTTACAAACAGAAACTGATCTGCTTAATCTTATTGACAACTGCAACCTGAATAAAGTTGATTTAATTTTGGTTGGTGGGAGTTTAATTACCAATGGTTTTTGGGACCAATGCATAGAGTTGTTAAAAACTAATACCAAAATACCAGTAGTCCTATTTCCGGGCAATATCATGCAAACCCATAAAGAAGCGGATGCTATTTTGTTTCTAAGTATGATTAGCGGCAGAAACCCAGACTTATTAATTGGTAAACATGTTTTGGCTGCACCTTTATTAAAAAAATCAGGAATAGAAGTTATTCCAACTGGCTATATGATTGTTGATGGAGGAAACATTACCAGTGTAATGTATATGAGTAATACAACTCCATTGCCTTCTGATAAAAATAATATTGCTGCCTGCACAGCCTTAGCTGGAGAAATGCTTGGATTGAAAGTAATATATATGGATGCAGGAAGTGGTGCTAAAAATCCAATTAGTTCCGAAATGATTGCTGAAGTTAAATCACAAATAACAGGACCACTTTTTATTGGTGGTGGAATAAGAACAGCCCAGCAAGCTATTGCAACTTGTATGGCAGGAGCAGATATTGTTGTGGTTGGAAATGCTATTGAAAAAGATCCTAGTCTTGTTGGCGTTTTGGTTCAAGCAATACACAGTTTAAACCCACAAATAGCTGATTAAAAAACCTAATCTCAAAAAATTTGTTTGAAGGATTATGGCAATTAAAAATATTATTTTTGATCTTGGTGCGGTTGTTTTGAATTTAGACCAAGAAAAAACACTAAGAGCTTTTAGAAGATTGGGAGCAGATTTAGATGAATTAAACTACGAATCTTCTCTTTTTATTGATTATGAAGTTGGCAAAATAGATACTGAGTTTTTTCTTCACTCACTTATGAGCAGGTTAAAAGGGAATGCAAGTAAGGAACAACTAATTGATGCATGGAATGCAATGCTTTTAGATTTGCCTCCAAAAAGAATTGAACTTCTTCGCCAAATTAAAAAGAAATATCGCCTTTTCTTGCTGAGCAATACTAATAATTTGCATATTGAAGCAGTTTACAAGGAACATGGCAAAGAAATTTTTGAAGAGTTATTTGAGAAAATTTACCTCTCACAAGAAATTGGTTTAAGAAAACCAAATGTAGAATGTTACCATTATGTTCTAAAAGATGCCGGAATAAAGGGCTCCGAATCGGTATTTGTGGATGATAATAGAGCAAATATAAAAGGAGCAGATGAGGCGGGGATAAATACTATTTGGGCCAAAGAACCATTGGATAAATGGTTTGGAATTGAACTTAAAAAAGTGGATGTTTTACAAGTGAATTAATCTAAATTCAAGCTTCTTAACTAGGGAAGCATAAGTAGATTTAAGTGTTGCTTCAACCCTTGAAACATCTAGATAATCCTGAAATAAATCAATAAGAAGGATATCAAAAACAGAACTTTCTACAAATTTTATTTCTTTTCCAAAACCACAAACACATAGCGCATTGGTCTTTTTCAAGAATCGCTTGATATGGCGTTTATCGGTGTTTAGGGTTTGGCAACTACCAAAATGAATTATTCTATTTTGGCATTTATCTCCTAACATCTCAGCCAATTCATCCAATGAAATAGGTTTTTTATCAATGAGAATTTGCAGGGGTTTTCCATGAAAAGCCAAGTAAAGAATAGAATACCTCTGGTATCGCTTAAGCTGCCATTGCTTTAAATAAAAGGCAAGATTCTCTCGCGTACCACATTGACGGTAAATAAAATCAATATCTCGATTTTGTTTTAAAAAAAGTAAAGTAGCGTGGATGCTCGTTTGTTTTTTGAGATTTCGGCTCCAATCTCCTTCCAAGCAAAACACTTCTTTTTGGTATTCTTTGGCAATTTTCATAGGTTATTTTCAAAGATAGGTCAAGAAAATTTATTTGGTTCAAACCGAAAAAAAATGGAAAACAAAAAAGTTAGAGAAATTAGAAATTTATTAGCCAAATAAATATTGCAACATCTCCTCCAATTTGGATACTTCTACAATATTAATTGAAGCTTTTCCTTTGGGCAATTTATTAAATTTAGAAAGGTATACCATTTTGAACCCAAGCTTTTCTGCCTCAGAAATCCTTTGTTCAATGCGGCTAACAGCTCTAATTTCGCCAGACAAACCAACTTCACCTACAAAACAAATTTTGTTATCTATTGGTACATTTTCATAACTAGAAACAATTGAAGCAATAATACTTAAATCAATTCCAGGATCTTCAACACGCAAGCCTCCGGCAATATTTACAAATACATCTTGCATACCCATTCTTAGTCCACACTTTTTTTCTAGGATAGCCAATAACATATTTAATCTTTTGGCATCATAACCATTAGAATTTCTTTGAGGTGTACCATAAACAGCTGCACTCACCAAGGCTTGTGTTTCTATAAGTAAAGGTCGCATTCCTTCAACTGTAGCAGAAATAGAAACACCGCTTAAGGCTTCATCTCGCTGAGAAATTAATATTTCGGAGGGATTACTTACTTCTCTTAAACCACCACTCTGCATTTCGTAAATACCAATTTCGTTGGTTGAACCAAACCTATTTTTTGTGCTTCTTAAAATTCTGTAAACATGATGCCTATCTCCTTCAAACTGAAGTACGGTATCCACCATATGCTCCAATAGCTTAGGGCCTGCTAGAGTTCCATCTTTGGTAATATGTCCAATAAGAAAAACTGGAGTTCCCGTTTCTTTGGCAAAACGAATCATATCCCCAGCAGTTTCTTTAATCTGGGAAATACTTCCCGGAGTACTGTCGATTAAATCGGATTGAAGTGTTTGAATGGAGTCTACTACCACCATATCGGGTTGCAACTCTTTAAAAGCTTTCCCTATTCTTTGAGTTGTAGTTTCCGTAAATAAAAAGCAATCTTCGTTTTTAAAAGGAATACGATCAGCCCGCATTTTAATTTGCGTTTCGCTTTCTTCACCACTTATATAAAGCACTTTCATTCCTTGAAATTGAAGGGCAACCTGAAGTAATAATGTTGATTTACCAATACCCGGCTCGCCACCAATAAGAACAACACTTCCCGGCACCAATCCGCCACCTAAAACTCGCGATAATTCTTGGTCTTTTAAAGGAATTCTTACCTCATTTCCTTGAACGACTTCATTTAATAAAATAGGTTTGCGAGAAGCATAATTACCCTCCTTTTTCCAAGTGCTTTTAAAGTCTTCCTTTTCTTTATGGATAACTTCTTCTACATAAGTGTTCCACTCATTGCAAGCAGGACATTTGCCTACCCATTTAGCTGAGGAAGCCCCACAATTTTTGCAGAAAAAGGTTGATTGAACTTTGGCCATTTAAGGTAATTTAATAATTGGCTAATATAAATCAGTTACACCTGAATAAAAAAAACAGGATTAATTGTTTTATTTGCATCCTAGTGAGTAAGCTTAACCAAATAAAAGCCCCTATAGATTCTGAACTAATTTTGTTTGAAACCAAATTTAGGGAGGCCATGAAAAGTAGTGTTCCTCTTTTGGATACTATTATGACCTATATCGTAAAAAGGAAGGGCAAGCAAATAAGGCCAATTTTTGTATTCTTTAGCGCCAAACTTTTTTCTGGCATTAATGAATCTACGCACCGAGCTGCCAGTTTAGTTGAGCTATTACATACTGCAACCTTGGTTCATGATGATGTGGTAGACGATAGCGATGAACGCAGGGGTTTTTTCTCTATTAACGCACTTTGGAAAAATAAGATTGCGGTATTAGTTGGAGATTATCTATTGAGCAGAGGTTTATTACTTTCGGTTCAAAACAAAGATTATCATTTGCTAGAAATTGTTAGTAATGCAGTAAAAGAAATGAGTGAAGGAGAATTGCTACAAATTGAAAAAACTAGAAATTTAAATTTATCAGAAGAGGTATATTACGATATTATTCGTAAAAAAACGGCTTCACTAATTGCCTCTTGCTGCGCTATTGGTGCTGCTTCTTCTGGAGCCACTGAAGAACAAATAGAACAAATGCGTTTATTTGGGGAGAAAATTGGTATAGCCTTTCAAATGAAGGACGACCTTATGGATTATGGCGATGAAGATATTGGAAAGCCCACTGGGATAGATTTAAAAGAGAAAAAATTAACCTTGCCTATTATTTATACCTTAAATCAAGCTGATAGTTCGGTTAAAAATAAAATAATTAATACTATAAAAAACCACCATAACAATAAAAGGCGAGTTAAGGAAGTGGTGGATTATGTAAATACTCACGGTGGAATTGCTTATACCAAAAATGCCATGAATACATATAAAGACGAGGCCTTGGCAATATTAGACAATTTACCAGATAGCCCTTATAAACCAAATGTGAAAGAATTGGTTGAATTTATAATCAGTAGAAGTAAATAAAAAAAAAAGGAGGTTTAAAACCTCCTTTTTTTTTTATTTACTCTTTAATAAAGTTTTTAGTAAACTGTTTGCCATCAGATAGTATTTGAATGATATACATTCCAGATGGATAATTTCTAATGTCTATTTCTTTTTGTGATTTACCAGAGCTTATCTCCTCGTCATTTGAATAAACTCTTTGCCCCAATATAGAATATACCTCAATAGTCATTTTGGATGCTTTTCTGGTTTCGGTTTGAACCCAAATTGTGTTTTGAGCGGGGTTAGGATACACTTTAATTTCTATGTTGTTTTTTAGGTTTGGCAATCCGGTATTAACCAAACTAATATTTAATGTTTGTAATAATCCTTTGCAATTATTACTTGCATTTTCTTGAACATTAAGTGTTGAACTAGTTGTTGAATTAAATTTAATAACGACTGCGCTTGTTGTTGCCCCTGATTGAACAGAGCCTCCAGTTAAGGTCCAATTAAAGGTTGAACCAACCATACCTGGATTAACATAAAAACTAGCCGTATCACCTTTAATAGCCCAAGAGCTTCCCATTATAGCAGATGTGTTTGGACGTGGCGACATGGTTAATATAATTGGGTCGGAAAATGAGACACATCCTTTATCAGAAACTTGAACCTTAAATGAACCAGCTTGATTAAAATTAAAAACTCTAGTTATTTTTCCTTGAAAAAGGGTATCATTAGCGAACCATTGATTATCTATTAATGAACTTGAAGTAAGGTTAAAGGAACCTCCCTCACAAAAACTAAAATTAGTTAAATCTTTTGTAATTGTTGGCTTTGGAGGAGTAACTCCTGTTTTTAAATCTAAAAGTTCAGATTTAGAATAACAACCATTAGCGCCCATAACTCTAATAAAGTACAATGCTTCCTCTTTAGCTTGGAAGCTTGTAATACTGGTTGAAAATGGCAGGTTGTTCTTATACCAAATAAAATTATTGCTTACATCAGTTGAAATAATGGTGCTATCTCCATCGCATAAAACACTACCTCTTGTAGAAGTAATTGCTGGAATATTTGGTGAAGGCAAAACATTAATATAATTAATTTTGGCAATACTATCCGTTCCTGTAGAATTACTTACAACTAAAGAAATTGTTTTTACCCCAGGGGTCAAAAATTTAACCTTTGGATTTCTTACAGTATAAATAATAGTATCTGCATCATTAACATACCATTTCCATTGGTTGGGACTAAATTTACTCGAATCTAATAATTGTATTTCATCGCCAACGCAAACAGTTTTGGTTAAGGAGTAAAAATTGGCAACAGGACTTAAAGATGTTCCAGTAATATTAATATTATCCAAAAACATATTGTTACCACCAGCTGACTTCTGTTCAAATCTAATTTTCACATTGTGGAAACCTATATAAGGTGTTAAACTTAAACTATAACAGGTTGGGCTTAAAGTACCATTGCACCAATCTGCTGAAGTAGAAGGATTAAAACGATTAGTGGAAGCATAGGTATTATTTGGTGCAGTTGCAAAATTACCTGTCCCATTTTCTCCATAGGCTGCAACTCTAGTATAGCTGTTACCGCAATTTGTGCTGATCCAAATTATTAAAGAATCGGATCCGGAATTATCGTATCTAGTATATGCATGTTGAAAATCTAGTTGAGCCGATTGATACCCTCTTAAATCTAATACTGGACTAAGAAGCCTATCAAAAACTCCTGCAGTAGGGTAATCGTAATTATTTATACCATAAGCTGTATTTCCAGGACTTGTTCCACCAATAGTCCAAAGTCGCCAAGTGGTATCGTTATTTGGATTTTCAACTGTCCAAAGATTTCGAGTAAGTGAATTACTTTCAAAAGTTTCATTTATTGGTAAAGGAATTCCACCTACAGTAATATAGTCATCTTGGTAAATAGAATCATAACCAGTAGAAGAGCTAATGCGCAAGGCAACAGGGTAAACACCTGGATATTGATAAGAAACCGTTGGATTCAAGGCCGTGCTAGTAGCTGGGCTTCCTCCAGGAAAATACCACATTCTATTTGTTGCTCCTGAAGACTGGTCTGTGAAAATAACAGGTTTAGCAGAACAAACAATTTTGTTGACAGTTGTAAAGGCTGCACTAGGTTTAGGAGTAATGCCAGAAACAATTAATGAATATGGTTGAGCACCTCCAATCATACTTCCTTTACCAGTTATTGTTATTGTATAGGTTCCAGCACTTGGAGTTGCTAAATAAACTTGTTCAACATTATCAATTGAATTATCTCCAGTTGTAGCTGCTGCAGATGGGTTTGCTTTATTCAATACATAAGGCATGAAAACTGTATTATCTGAATTTCTTTTAACGCGAATATCCAAATCATTAACAAGCATTTTAGTGCTAGGGTTTAATGAAGGCGAAGGAGCACTTCCTGGTCTATCCGTCCAGGAAATGGTGGCTCTAATTGGGCTTAAACCATCTGAGAAAAATGTATAAGTATAGGTTGAACTTGTGCTCAAAGAATTTTGAACAATCATTGATTTACTTGTATCAGAAATAGTTGAAACAGCTTTAGCTGTATTCATTAATCCCCAACCAAAAGTATAATCTGGTCCAACAGAAGATCCTGCCTCATCAGCTGTATGAATAATCAACCCTTTTAAAGTGGCCGCTCTCATAAAACTACCCTTTATATTATTATAATGTTGTTGGATCAACAAAGCAGAACCACTTGCATTTGGCGTTGCCATAGAAGTACCATTAAAAGTAGAATAGGCAGTGTTACTAGTTGCAACTGCCGAGTAAACAGCAACTCCATTTGCAACTACATCTGGTTTAATTCTTCCATCATCTGTTGGGCCCCAACCACTAAAACTACTCATAACCACATCTGAAGATTTAGTCCAACCTGAAACAATTTTATTGACTGCACCAACCGTTAAAACATTCTTTGCATTAGAAGGACCACCACTAATTGAATTGTATGGGCCAACAGCTGCTGGGGGATTGGATGAATTGCCTTTTACCCAATCACCACTTAAATTACGAATATAAAAAGTGGATGGAATAGTACCTGGCGAACCACGATCATTTCCTGCTGCAACAAAAGGAAGGTAATTTGGATAATTTACCATGATTTGATCCCATTGTTGACTGATATTATCATAGAATCCAAATTTATAATCTTCAACCAAACTTACACTTGGATCTCCCCAAAACTCCCAATATCCTTGGGCGTCGTTGTAATTCCAACCAGAAATTTGCGAATAGGAATGGTTAGAAACCAATAAACCAGCACTAGCAGCAGAAGACATTTCAGATGCGTCACTATTCCAATCGTAGCATTTTATTGGAGCTTGATAACTCATACCTTTTGCATTGGCAACAACGCCACCACCCATCATAGTACAAGCAACGTGCGTAGCATGGTCGCTAAGGGAAGGTGAACCATCAGTTTGGGTAGCACGTGATTGAAATTCTTGATGTGTGGTTCTCACTCCCCCACCATCCCAAACTGCCATTCTATTGGTCATTCCCAAACCAGAAAGACTTAAACCCAAAGTTCCTGATGGCCAAACTTTGTTGGTTGATAAGGTTTTGGCAGCATCTAAATTGTTGTTTGTTTGAACATAAATTGGCATTCCAGTAGGGGAAATTCCTACTAATTCTCGAATTACTCCATTTTTTAATTCTAATCTTGGAGGAGCATTAAGAGTAGCTGCCCTCTGGGCCAAACTTGCCTTCTTTATAAGATCATTGTTCTTCAATATTTGTTCTAACTCCGCTGGGGAATTGGCTGTCATTGGATCAAGCAGTATTTGTGCTTGAGTGATTTGAACAGTAAAAAGTAGGGAAAGGAAAAAGTAAACTATTTTTTTCATTTTAATTTGTTTTCAAATTTTGTGAATGATTGATGGAGCCCTGTAAATTGGCATGAATGGTTAATCTTTGTTTATTAAAATATAAATCTCCTTTATAAATTAACACATAGGATCCATTAGGTAAACATTGTATATGCAAAGTAGCTTTTGAATTTGGTTTTGAAATATAAGTTCGGTTCAAACTATTATCTATTAATACAACCGTAAACTCATTGGATTTTAGTGTTTTTTTACACTTTAATGATTTAACAGCAATTGAAGTTATTTCAAAAAGGTATCCATTTGCTGAATTAAGTGCCACATTCATTTTTCCGTTTACCATATCAAAATTACTAGCTTGATGGTATTCAAATTTTCTTTGTGGAGATCTGCTTTTCGATTTAATACTCACCTTTTCCTTTTGGGCCATAGCCATTAGGGGAATTAGTGCTAAAATCACAAACAGAATTTTAATTTTATTCATTTTATTACTTACAATTCCAAAAATAAGGTAAATCCTTTAATTCTCTATTTCCTAAATCGGTTCAGACCACTTAATTTGCAAGAAAAAAATTGTGTTAAAACAAATTCCCAACTCTATTACAGCAGGAAATTTATTTTTTGGCTGTTTATCAATTGTTGCCACCTTTGAAGGAAACCTTTCGCAAGCCGCTCTATTTATAGTTTTGGCCGCAGTTTTGGATTTTTTTGATGGCTTTGCAGCTAGAATTTTAAAAGTAAGTGGAGAATTGGGCAAACAACTTGACTCTTTAGCTGATGTAGTAAGTTTTGGTGTTGCACCAGGTTTTATTTTTTATTCAATCTCTCAGGAACACCTATATTTTTCGAACTCTTTTCCTCAATTTGTTCCATTAATGGTAATTTTAAGTTACCTACCTTTTCTCCTAATTATTTTCTCTGCAGTAAGATTGGCAAAATTTAATGTTGATACTCGTCAAAGCGATTCCTTTATTGGTGTTCCTACTCCAGCAAATGCATTATTTATTTGTAGCATAGCTTTGGTATTAGAAAATGGTCCTTTTTTCGCTCAAGAAATTTACACCTCAGTTCCATTTTTATTAATTTATCCCTTGCTTATGTCGTATCTTTTGGTGGCAGAACTTCCACTCTTTGCCCTCAAATTCAAACAGTTTGGCTGGTCTGGTAATGAAATAAGATATGCCTTTATTCTTGCCTCAATAATATTGTTCGCAATTTTTAATTACTTTGGAATTGGATTGAGTATTATTCTTTATGTACTTTTGTCGCTCTTTCTCCATTTAAGAAAATAGAAATATGAAATTCAAAGCCGAAATAGATGTAATGCCACACGCTGCATTATTAGATCCTCAAGGAAAAGCAGTTACTGGTTCCATGGGAAATATTGGGTTATCTGCCATTCAAAATGTTAGAATTGGTAAGCACATTAGTTTAGAAGTAGAAGCTGAAAACGAAGCTAGCGCCCGCGAAATGGTAGACACTGCCTGCAAAAAATTATTGGCTAACCTAATAATGGAGTCTTATACCTTTGAGGTAAAAGCCTACTAAAAGCTTATGCGCAAGTCTTATTTACTTGCTCTTTTTATTGGAATATTTAATTCCCTTGGCACCAATGCCCAAGATATTTTATATGCCCGTTCCTGTGTAAAAACTCTTTGTAGTGAGGATTACTATGGAAGAGGTTATGTAAACAATGGCGATAGATTGGCTGCCCAATTTATTAGAGACGAGTTTTATAAAAGCAAATTAATTCCACTTGGAGAAAATTATTTTCAACCCCTAGGCTATCCTGTAATTTTCTATCCAGATAGAGTTACTATCGAATTGGATGGAAGTTTATCTGCACCTGGACAAGAGTTTATTATGAACCCTGGCTGCCCTAGTGTTAATGGCAATTTTAAGGTTTTGTATTTAGACTCAGCTTTAGTAGATAATAGCAGTGAATATGCTAAAATAAAAGGGAAAAACTTAAAGAGTTATTTTTTGGTGGTGGATGATTTAAAGTCCAAAAAATTAATTCATTCTGATAGAGCCGAACTTATTTTAAAAAATGGTTTGAACGCAAAGGGACTCATTTTTGCAAAAAACAAAACCTTAGTTTGGAGCCCAGCCATGGAGTTTGCCCCCTATCCTATTCTTTATTATAAGGAAGGAAGTTTCCCAGCATTGGTTTTAAAAATGACTATTAAAATTGATGCAGCCAGAAAAATTCATAGCACCCAAAATGTGGTTGGGATGATTAAAGGAACAAAATTCCCTGACTCCACAATTGTTTTTACAGCACATTACGATCATTTAGGCATGATGGGTAAAGACGCAATGTTTCCTGGTGCAAACGACAATGCAAGTGGAGTGGCAATGCTATTGGATTTAGCTAAGTATTATTCAAAAAATCCACCTGCATATTCCGTGGTTTTTATTGCCTTTGCTGGTGAAGAAATTGGGTTGGTAGGTTCCTATTATTTTGTTGAAAATCCACTTATTGGTTTAAAGAATATTGCCATGCTTTTGAACATGGATTTAATGTCAACGGGTGATGAAGGCCTAACAGCCGTAAATGCCACTGAATTTCCCTATTTATTCGAAAACCTTAAAATGTGTAATAATATTGGTCATTATTTACCAGATATTTCACCTAGAGGAAAAGCTGCCAATAGCGACCATCATTATTTTACAGAAGCAGGTGTGCCTTCGTTTTTCTTTTATTTAAGAGGCAATTACCACCATTATCATGATGTAGATGATACTTATTCTGAACTCACATTTAGCAAGTATCCAGAGGCATTTCAGCTCCTAAGAGATTTCGCTAATTGGCGCATGGGTCAGTAATTATTCGGTTTGAACCAAAATTACTTTGGACCTAAGAAGATATAGTTTTGAAAATTATTAATTTTTATAGAACTTGGCATCTGTAAAGTGTACTTATGCCCATTGTAAATTCTTTAGTTAGTTGGTATTTGAAAAGAAGGCTTCCAGCCTTTGAAGAAATCCTGCACAATCCGGAGCAGGTTCAAAACGACCAATTGATTAGGCTTTTACGAACCGCTCAAATAACTGAATTTGGAAGAAAATATGATTTCAAATCCATTCAGAACATGGAAACTTTTAAGGAGCGAGTACCCGTTACCAATTACGACGATTTTAAGCATTACATAGAACGCATGATGCAAGGCGAACAAAATATTTTGTGGCCTAGCGAAGTGAGTTGGTTTGCTAAATCTTCTGGAACTACTAGCGCTAAAAGTAAATTTATTCCTGTTACCTACGAGAGTTTAGAAGAATGCCATTACCAGGGTGGGAAAGATTTATTAATGACTTACCTTATTCAAAAACCAGAATCTGAAATTTTTGCTGGAAAAGGTTTGGTTATGGGTGGAAGTCATCAAATAAACAATGCTAACTCTGATAGTTTTTATGGTGATGTAAGTGCTGTGATGATGCAAAACTTACCCTTGTGGGCTCAGTATTTGCGGACTCCTGATTTAAGCATTGCTATAATGGACAATTGGGATTCTAAAATTGAAAAAATGGCCCAAGCCACAATTAATGATAATGTTACTAATATTTCTGGCGTACCAACTTGGACAATCGTTTTAATAGAAAAACTTTTTGAATTAAGTGGCAAAAATAACCTTACAGATATCTGGCCAAATTTAGAATTATATGTCCATGGTGGCGTGAGCTTTACTCCATACAAGGATCGGTTCAAACAGCTAATAAAAAATAGCCAAGTAAATTACTTAGAAACATACAACGCAAGTGAAGGATTTTTAGGAATTCAAGATAGATTAGGTTCTGATGATATGCTATTAATGCTGGATTATGGAATCTTTTTTGAGTTTATGCCTATGAGCGAATATGGCAAAGATTTTCCAATAACTTATAGTTTAAGTGAGGTTAAACCCAATGAAAATTACGCGCTTGTAATTAGCACAAATTCTGGCCTCTGGAGGTATATTATTGGAGATACAATTAAGTTTACTTCTGTGCATCCTTTTAGGTTTAAAATTACTGGAAGAACAAAACATTTTATCAATGCTTTTGGAGAAGAATTGGTAATAGAAAATGCTGATTTTGCCATAAAAGCCGCATGCGAAAAAACAGAAGCTTTGCTAAATGATTATACAGCGGCTCCTATTTATTTTACAGAGCATACCAAAGGTGGACATGAATGGTTAATTGAATTTGAAAGAGAGCCAAATTGCATGAATACCTTTGTTAATACTTTGGATCAAACCTTAAAACAACAAAACTCAGATTACGAAGCCAAGAGGTATAAAGACATGGCCATGTTATTACCCAAATTAAATATTTTACCAAAAGGAACATTTCAAGGCTGGCTTAAACAAGCTGGTAAATTAGGTGGACAACATAAAGTGCCAAGGCTAAGTAATCACCGTACCTTTGTAGATGATATATTACAAATGCAAAAAGCACAACAACAAAGTATCGTATAAATAAAAAGCAGATGGATTGGAGAAAAAGATGGGGAGGCTTAGGAATTATTGCTTCTGCAATTTTAATAATTGTAATTCTAGTTTTAGAAAGCCACAGCCCTACAGAAGACAAAAAAAATACCGAAGAATTTCAACAGTATTACAAAATTTACGCTTTATCAGCCCCTAAAAGTATAAGCTTTGCTGGCACAAAAATTTCGTTGGCCGACTTTGATGTTGCAGAAAGATATGATAAAGAAATTTTAACCAATGTGTATTGGCAATCGCAAACAGTATTGCTTTTAAAACGGGCAAATAGATTTTTACCAACAATTGAAAAAATCCTTAAAGAGCAACAAATTCCTGCAGATTTTAAATACGTTGCATTAGCCGAAAGTGGCTTGCAAAACGTAGTTTCACCAGCAAATGCCGCTGGATTTTGGCAATTTTTAGACAAAACAGGTAAACGTTACGGATTAGAAATTTCGGAGGAAGTAGATGAACGTTACCACTTAGAAAAAGCTACCTATGCTGCTTGTGCATATTTTAAAGAATCCTATGCCCAATTAAGAGATTGGAGTTTAGTTGCGGCCAGCTACAATATGGGAATTGAAGGTGTAAAAAAGCAAATGCGTGCACAGAGTATCAATAATTATTTTGATTTATACCTCAACACAGAAACATCACGCTATTTATTTAGAATTATTGCTATCAAAGATATTTGCGAAAACCCAGAACGCTTTGGCTTTCATGTAGGCATAAATGAGTTGTATTGGCCAGTTTCTGTGGTTCATGTAAAAGTTGATTTGAGTATAACTAGTTTGGCTCAATGGAGCATTGATAATAATTGCAATTACAAATTAGTAAAATTATTAAATCCTTGGTTGCGCAAACCATATATAAATGTACCTGTTGGCAAAACTTATTATATAGCTTTGCCTAAGGACCGCATACTAAAAAGTGCTGTGGCAAACAAGGTAAAAAACGACACGTTGCGCTTTGATGATTCTAACCAAGAAAACATACTCAAAGAGGACTTAATAACCCTTATTGAACACATTGTTGTTAAAGGAGAAACGGTTCAAATTTTAGCGAAAAAATATAGTGTAACAGAAGAAGATATTTTAACCTGGAATGAATTAAACGAGGGTACAACTTTGCTAAAACCTAGTAGTAAAATAATTATTAGAAAAGCAAAAATTGAACAATAAATCTTAAGGCTATGATTTAGCTCAGGTATTCAGTTTTTTTCGGTTTGAACCAATACCTTCGACAAAGAATTAAAACACAAAAAGCAATGAAAAACATTTTGGTTTTAGGTGCAGGATTATCTTCTAGCTACTTAATAAAATACCTGCTTCAACATGCAAAAAAAGAAGATTGGAAAATAATTGTTGCAGATAGCAATTTAGAATTAGCCCAGAAAAAAATTGGCAAATCTACTTTTGGTAAGGCGGTTGAAATGGATATCCATAACCAAGAAAAAAGGCAAGAACTAATTAAAAATTCTGATTTAGTAATATCTATGTTGCCTGCAACTTTGCATTTTATTGCAGCTCAAGATTGTATCCTATATCAAAAACATTTAATCACGGCATCCTACTTAAGTGAGGAAATGAAAAGCTTACATACACAGGCTTTAAAAGCGAATGTTTTATTCCTAAACGAAATTGGATTAGACCCAGGAATAGATCATTTATCAGCCATGAAAATGATTCATCATATTCAATCAGAAGGTGGCGAAATTGTTTCTTTTGAATCTTATTGCGGCGGGTTAGTTGCCCCCGAATTTGACGACAATCCTTGGAATTATAAGTTTACATGGAACCCAAGAAATGTGGTTTTGGCAGGTCAAGCAACAGCCCGTTACTTAGAGGCTGGATTACTAAAATTTATTCCACCTAACAGAATTTTTTCTCAAACAAAAAAAATAAAAGTAGGTAAAAACAATACATTCGAATCCTATGCAAACAGAGATTCTTTAAGCTATATTGATCCTTATGGAATAGGTTCGGCCCAAACGGTTTTACGTGGCACCTTAAGAAAAGTTGGATTTAGTGAAGCATGGAATTGTCTGGTAAAACTAGGCTTAACAGACGATTCTTATTCACTACCCCAAACAGAAACCTTAACCTATAGGGAATTAATGAGTGCATTTATTGGAGGTGCAAATTCAGAAAATTTAGAAAAAAAATTAGCCGATTTTCTTGGACTAACCAAAGCGAGTAAACTCTATAAAAAAATCCTTTGGCTAGGACTACTTGAAACAAATGCCATAGGAATGCATAATGCAACTCCTGCACAAGCCTTGCAAAAATTGTTGCAAGAAAAATGGAAATTACAAAAAGGAGAATTGGATCAAATTGTAATGAAGCATGAAATAAGTTATAAGCTCAATGGCAAAATTTATTATGAAAATGCCTCTCTTATTGTAAATGGAGAAAACCAACAGCTCACATCTATGGCCAAAACGGTTGGTTTACCTATGGCTATTGCAGCCAAATTACTTTTGCAAGGAAAGATTAAAGCTCGAGGGGTTCAAATCCCTATAACCAAGGAATTCTATGAACCAATTTTACTAGAACTTGAAAAGTATGGAGTAAAATTCATATAGCCGTTTTTACCTAAGCATCTATTCGTAAATAAAAATCTTTACTTATTTCAATGTATTCTTTCGATGGATTGCCAAAATCATCTTGAAGAATAAATTCACTTTCCTTTACTACTTTGGGGCTTTTACTAAACCCAAGAATTACTCTTTTAACAGCTTTGTTTGGCTTTGGTTTGACCCAAATTTTACTAACTAAAAAAAGCTGAATTTTAGACGCCTCTAACTCAAATTGTATGGATTCATTTACGGGTAAAATCAACCAAAACATCGCGTCGGTATTTAAAAGCTTAAAGGCACATGAAGCCAAATCAGAAAATGGAAGTTCGGCATCATAACGTGCTTTTGCTCTTTGCAAATCCTCTATTTTGAAATTTGCCTTATCATTAAAATAAGGTGGATTGCAAACAATTAAATCAAACAAATGCGTGGTAGTTTTTGCATATTCTTGAACCGAAATATTTTCTAAATTTAATCGATTAGGCCAAGGTGAATTTTGAAAATTTAATTTGGCTTGTTTGCTAGCAGAATCATCTATTTCAATTGAATGAATTATTGCTTCACTTCTTTGTGCTAAAATCAAACTTAAAACTCCAGAACCAGTACCAATATCTAAAATATTTTTCTCTAAACCCAACAAAGGAATTATTGTACCTAAAACCACGCTATCAGTGCCCACCTTCATGGCACATTGATCGTGATAAACTCTAAATTTTTTAAAATCGAAATAAGCAGAAGACATGGTTCAAAATAAAACAAAGACCATGGTATATTTGCTTTCTTTGTATAAAATAAATTTTATGTCGGAGCACAAACATACAAATGCCTTAATTCATGCTAGTAGCCCCTATTTATTGCAACATGCACATAACCCAGTAAATTGGCAAGAATGGAGTGAAGACATATCGGTTCAAGCAAGAAGAGAGGATAAGCTTATATTAATAAGTATTGGCTATAGTAGTTGCCATTGGTGCCACGTAATGGAACACGAGTGTTTTGAAAAAGAAGATACAGCTGCTATAATGAATAAAAATTTCATATGTGTTAAATTAGACAGAGAAGAAAGACCAGACATAGACCAAGTTTATATTGACGCTATTCAATTGCTAACTGGCAGAGGCGGTTGGCCATTAAATGTGTTCACCTTACCTGATGGAAGACCATTGCATGGAGGAACTTATTTTCCTAAACAAGAATGGGAAAGAGTATTACTAAGTTTGAGTAATTTTTACCAAGATAAGCGAGAGGAAGCTTTTGAATTTGCCACCAATTTATCCAATGGAATAAAGAATCTTGACAAGTTTGGCTCAGACAATAAAGAAGAAAACTTGTTTCCAATTGTATTGGGATTATTAGACAAATGGAAAACACAATTTGATTTAAAGTGGGGAGCTTATAATTGGTCGCCAAAATTTCCATTGCCCAACCAATGGGAATTATTTATGGGAATTAACCGTATTACCAAAGACCCTATTTTTGAAGAAGCTTCTTGGATAACCCTCACAAAAATGGCAAAGGGAGGAATTATGGATCAACTTGCTGGAGGCTTTGCACGTTATAGTACTGATGGATTTTGGAAGGTGCCACATTTCGAAAAAATGCTGTATGATAATGCTCAATTAATGGGAACCTATGCAATGGCAGCAAGCTATTTTAAGGAAGAAAAATTTAAAAAAGTTGTAGCAGAAATTGATAGATTTATCCAAACAGAAATGCAAACTGCTGAAGGAGGATTTTATTCTGCATTAGATGCCGATACCGAAGGCGTGGAAGGAAAATTTTATGTTTGGGGTGCAACAGAATTGGAAGATATTCTTGAAGACAAAGCACCAATATTTTTTGATTACTTTTCAATTACTCAAGAGGGAAATTGGGAACATGGAATTAATATTCTACATCAAGAAAGGGAACAAGAGGATATTGCTGCAAACTATGGAATAAGCGTTGAAGCTTTGGAGGAACTTATTGGTACTTGTAAAAAACTCCTGCTACTGGAAAGAAGCAAAAGGATTGCTCCAGGTTTGGATGATAAAATTATTTGCAGTTGGAATGCCTTAATGATTAAAGGATACGCACAGGCAGCCATTTATTTGCAAAATCAAGCCTATTTGGAGCAAGCCACAAAAGCAATGGACTTCCTCCTTTCTTGGAGTTTAGAAGGAAATAAGCTTTATAGAATACATAAAAATGGCAAAACCAGTATTGATGCATTTGCAGAAGATTATGCCTGTTTAATAGAGGCTTTAATTTACTTATTTGAAGCAGGCGCGGATGAAAAATATTTGGTACTTGCCAACCAATTGATGAACCATTGTATGGAGAACTTTCAAGATGAAAAAAGCGGGTTATTTTATTTTTCTAGTAAGGCCCAATCTGTTTTGGTTACCAGAAAAATAGATGTAAACGATGATGTTATCCCTTCATCAAATAGTATTTTGGCCAAGTGTTTATATAAACTCTCCTATTATTTTGAAAACGAAAATTACCAGAATTTATATCAAAATATGCTTCAATCTATTAAAGAAAAGATGAGCAAATTTCCAAATGGTTATAGCAATTGGATGCAGCTAGTTTCTTGGATAGAAAATGGTTTTATTCAGTTGGTAATTTCCGGAGAAGAAGCACAAAAATGGAAACAGGAAATAAGCAAAACATTTCAATTCAATACCGTTGTGCTAGTTACCAATGGCCAAAGTAAAATCCCATTACTTCAAGAAAAATTGAAACCAGAAAATGGAACAATAGCTTGGGTATGTACAGACAAAACTTGTGGTTTACCTCGAACTGAATTGAACTTAATACTACAAAATTTGGTTCAAACCGAAAGAATATAATTACCTAACAATCGCCACAGTTCCAGTAAGACTATAGGATTTTCCCTTTTTATCCTTGGCTAAAACATAATAAGTAAATATCCCAGGAGGCTCAGGATTTCCATTAATTTTTCCATCCCACCAAGTACTACCTGGCATTTTATTTTCAAACACTTGTACGCCCCAACGGTTGAATATTTTCATTTCAACATTTTCAAATTTATTTGCATCATAAACCAAGGCAAAAACATCATTTACACCATCATTATTAGGAGTAAATGCATTTGGTGCGAAAATTGTTTCCACCGTTTTTACCGTTACAATTGCAGAACTTGTATCCCAACAACCTAAACTATCTTTAGCTGTTAAAAATATTGTAAAAACACCTTCACTATTATAAGTAAAGGTTGGCGAAACATCATTTGAACCTGAACCAATATCATCAAACAACCAAGTATAGAAATATGCATTTTGACTGTTGTTCTGGAACGTAACAGGTAATGGAGCTATTCCAGATATTGGGTCAGGTTGAAAGCTAGCCACCACTTTAGGATTGACATTAACTATAACTGTATCGCTACTGTAGCAATAGTTATTCCAAGCACTCAGAACATACGTTGTTAAACTAGTTACAGAAGCATTTGGTTGAAGCAATAAGATATCATCTAAACCTGTAGCAGGCGACCAAATAATATTAGTATAATCAGTAACACTTGAATTTAATTTTACAAATTCGCCAAGGCAATGTTTTTGGTCGATTCCAGCATCTACTGTAGGATATTTGTCTACTGCGACACGAACTTTTTCGGTAATAGTACAGGTAGAACCATCTGAAATTTGGACATAATAGGTGGTGTCTACCAAAGGAGAGGCAATTGGGTTGGGTATAGAAGGATCTGATAAATTATAAGGGTTCAACCACAAATAGCTTGCGCCACCACTTGCATTTAAACCTACACTTAAACCTTCGCAAATACTTGTATCTAATCCAGCAGAGGCGCTAATAGTTTTTACGTCTACAAAAACAGTATCAACTTTTAAACAAATTCCATTATTAGAAATTAGATAATAGTTGGTTGGGGATATAGGTTTAACCCATGGATCTGCAATGCCGGTATCGCTTACATTGTAATTTGGCAGCCAATTGTATTTGGTACCACCAGTTGCAGTAAGTTGGGCACTATCACCTAAACAAATAGTTTTATCAGAACCAGCACTAATATGAAAAACAGCAACATTTACAGTAACAGTATCAGACGCCAAGCAGCCAAAATTATTTACATTAAGAATATAATTAGTGGTAACCATTGGTTTGGCATAAGGAATTAATCCAGTATCTCCCAAGGTAGCAGAAGGTGTCCAAGTATAAGGACCAATTGCAGTTGCACTTAACCTTATACTATCGCCATCACAAATAGATTTATCAGGACCAGCATTTGCTTGTGCTTGCTTAACATCAACTAAAACAGAATCGTATCGTGAACACAATAAATTATAGGAAATGGCAAAATAGTAAGTAGATTTTAAAGGTTTCACCCATGGGTTAGAAATACTAGAATCACTTAGCTGGTAATTAGGAATCCAAATATATGTGGTAGCACCTGAAGCTTGCAATTGAACACTATCTCCATAACAAATTAATTGGTTCAAACCGGCATCTACTGGTAAAGTTGCAACACTAACACTTACTGTATCTCGAGCAATACACCCAAAATAGTTGGAAGTTAGATAATATGTAATATTGGTATCTGCAACAGAATAAACACTGGTACCAATACTATCACTTAAATAGGTTAAAGGACTCCATCTTACTGTACCATTTGTTGTAATTGCAAAAGTGGCAGTATCGTCTTTACAAATTTGCGGATCGGGCCCAGCATCGAGGCTAGGTATTAAAACACTAATATGAATAGTATCTCTTCGTACGCACAAACCATTATTACTTGCCATTACATAATTGGTATCTACCAATGGAAAAACCTTAACGGTATCGTTATTAGTTGGAGTAATTTTATAGTTGGGTGTCCATGCAAATGTGTTGCCTCCATTTACCACAATAATTTGTGCAGTGTCGCCGTAGCAAATGTTTTGATCCAATCCTAAACTAGGTTGAAAGTCTACAACATTTACTAGCACAGTATCATAATTTTTACACCCACTTACATCTACCGAAACCACATAATCAGTGGTAGAATCTGCACTTGAATAGGGACTACGAGCTGTATCAGAACTTAAAAGAGTATTTGGAGTCCAAAGATAGGTTCCATTAGTACCTGTGGTAACTAAACGAATGCTATCACCTTTACACATGTTTTTATTTGCACCCGCAGTAATAGTAGGTTTTCCATTGATACTACTTAATTGATAGAGGGATAAAATTTCTGCAGCACTGAGGGTTCTACCATAAATTCTAACTTCATCTAAGCGTCCATTAAAAAACACTTGGGTATTCACATCGTTTCTTCCTAATCTAAGTGGAGTTGAATTATTAAGCGTGTAAGGAACAGAGCCTGTTGCAAAACCTAATAATGTTCCATTTCTATAATAGTAAACTGAATCGTTACTCACCGTAATGGTAAAGAAATACCAGGTATTGGTATTTGTATTTGAACCAATTATTGGACTAAAACTATTCCCATCAGCCATTACATACAAGCCATTAGAGCGTATCATGGCACGGTATTGAGCACTTGAGGTAGCGTTGGATTTACTTAAAATAGGAGTGTATTGAACTCCAGCATTAAAATTCCAATTGCTTACTCGAGCCCAAAAGGTAAATGATAGATTTCCACCAGGTGATTGAATACTGCTCGAATTAGGCACCTCTAAATAGGAACTAAAACCATTGAATTGGTAAGCTCTATTTGCCACATTAAATCTATCGGGAGCTAAAGCTGCATTGTATGCTTGAGCGTGGTTTCCATAACCACTTTCATCATTTGAATTTCCATTAAATGGGTAGCAAGCCACTACACCATTATTTAATTGATATGGACTTGAACAAGTGAGACAACAATTATTGGTAACTGAAACAGATACTGTATCTAAGGCAATACATTCGTATAATGTTCGTCGCAAATAATAAGTAGCGTTTGTTGTTGGCTTAACAAAGGGATTTGCAATACTAGTATCACTTAAACCTGCAGCAGGCGACCAAGTATAGGTGCTTGCCGCAGTGGCATTAAACCGACCACTATCTCCAACACAAACTGAAATATTTCCTACCCTTTCGGCAACAAAATAGGGAGATTTTGTAATAACCACAGAAGCCGACGTATCGAGCAAGGCACAATAATTAACTCCTACTGCTTTATATGTACCTGGAACATTTGTAAGAATAAAATTTCCATGAGTTAATTGAAAAGGAGTATCGTTTCTGAACCAAACAAAATTTCCAATACGTTTATTTGGTAAATAAATAACCGCAGTATCTCCAAAGCAGGCAAGGTTTGGGGTTTTAACGCCAATGTAGGTGGTGTCTAATCTGGTTAATCTAGCGATAAAAGCATCTTCAGATCCAGCACTGTTAAGTGAATCAAGACCTACTATAGTTTGCCCTTGAAAATATCCAGTTAAATAAATAAGACCTGTTGTACCAACATGGATATTCCATCCATTTGTATAGCTCCCATTGCCAACCTTTTGGGCTTCAATTAAAATATTGTTTTTCGTATATCTAGCAAAAAAAGCACTTCCAGTTCCAGAAGGTGTTAAACTAATTCCACCAAAATTTGTAACTGAGGTAAAATCTCCTGAAACAACAATATTTCTATCTGGATCCAAATCGATACTATACCCATATTCATTTCCTGTCCCTGAAGTTGTTCTAGCCCATTGCGTTCTGCCATTCAAATCCATGGCTACAATTACGGCATTATAGTTACCTCCTGTATTTGTAAGATTCACAGCAGCACCACCAGGCCTAGTAGTAAAGGTTGTATTTCCTTGATAATGACCAATTGCGTATACTTTATCATTATAATCATCCACAACAATATCCTGCATAGCTTCACCACCATTTGCACCCATTCCATTTCCCCAAAGTACATTTCCATTTGGATCAAACTTGGCAACAAATCCACCCCAATTCCCAGTATTTTGGAGATTATTTGCACCAAAATTGACAAAATTATTATTACAACATCCAAAATTACCAGCCATATAAACAGCACCTGTGCTATCACAATCTAAATATGCACCTACATCCAACAAACTACCCCCCACCCTCGAGGCATACATTAAAGACCCAGTTGGAGAATATTTTGCTAAAAAGGCATCTCCATTTCCAAAACTACTAACAACTGAAGAAGAAGAACCAATACTTTGGAAAGTTGCATTTCCGAAAAACATCCCTGTTACATAAACATTTTGATTCCTATCAATTGTGATTCCACCGCCTTCATCATTTCCGGTGGAGCTACCAATTTGATTTACCCATTGGATAATTCCATTAGAGTTCATCTTTAAGATAAATGCATCGTTTTGACCCATACTATTTCTAACCTGAACATTGCCATTTGAGGAAACAAAATTGGCAGATCCATTCATCGTAGCAGAAAAATAAATATTTCCAGATGTATCAACTTCTAATCCTGCTAGGTTGTAAGCTCCTCCATCCGATAAAGCCCCTCCTACTTTCACTGCCCATTGAAAGACTTTATTACAACTATATTTAATTACTGCAATATCTCTATTACCTGTACTTGTTATTGTCTTAGGTACTCCTAAGCTATCTATGGTTAAAGTATTATAAAAGAATACAACCGTATAAAGATTATTTTCAATATCTGTTGTTGAGATTCTTCCTAAATCTGAACCGGTTGACCCTTGTCGTATACCCCAATTAAAACCTTGACCAAAAGATTGGTTTTGAATAAAAAAAAGGAGCAAAAATGATATCAGAAATAGCTTTTTACAATTTCTGTAAATATTTGTGGTCATATAACTTAGCAAAAATTTAACGGCGGTTTAATAAACCACTTCCTCAAAAATAACTAACTAATTAATATTTACAAGTGTAATAAATTACAAGCAAACCGAATTAATATAAAAAGAGATAAAATGCTGTATTTAAATTATTTATCTTAATAACGTAACTGTCCCACTCAAATTAAAACTCTTACCAGAAAGCGCTTTAGCCTCCAAAATATAAAAGTAAACACCAATTGAGCATGGCTGTCCATTAAACGTACCATCCCACCATTTTCCACCAGGCATAGAGGTCTCATAAATAAAACCACCCCACCTATTATATATTCTATATCGAACAAATTCAAATGCAGCTTCATTGTATACAATACCAAAACTATCATTAACAAAATCACCTGTTGGAGTAAATACGTTTGGAACACGCAATCTTGGGTCGTCCGTAACTTGTATTTCCAAATCTGTTGAGTCTTCACAACCAAGGCTATCCTTTACCAATAATTTCACCAAGTACTTTCCTGTACTAATATATTCATGAGAAGGGTTTTGGTTATTTGAACTTGCACCAGCATCATTAAAATCCCAGAAATAGAATTTCGCATTTTGAGATTGATCTGTAAAATTTACCATAACAGGCGCAATACCTATTTTGGGGTCTGCAGAAAAACTAGCAATTACTTTAGGCATTGACCGAACCAAAACGGTATCTCTAATAACACATTTACCATTAGTTGCAGTTAAGATATAATTAGTTGGATTGCTAACCGATGCAATGGGTGTAATTGCTTTAATATCGTCCAAACCAAAGGATGGGCTCCAAATAAAATCTGTAGCATTGCTAATTGACCCATCTAACTTGACAAAATCTTCAAAACAATGAACTTTATCTTCACCAGCGGAAACAATAGGTTTGGTATCAACCAAAACTCTTATTGTATCACTAGCTCTGCAATTTCCTTTTTTGGCTTGAACCAAATAATCAGTAGTTGTATTTGGAAAAGCGATTGGAAAGGAAGTATTGGCATTTAACAAACTTGAATTAGGTGTCCAGCTGTATAGAATTCCTGGTAGAAATGGAACACTCAATTGAACACTATCGCCTTCACAAATGGCTGTATCTAAACCTGCGTCAACAGTAATGTTTACTGGTGATAATAATACCGAATCCACAATTGTACAAACCAAATCAGAGACAGAAAAATAAACTCGGGTCAAACCAGAAGGAATAATTTTTGGTTGCAATGAATTGGAGTTAATCATTTCGCTAGTAGGAGTCCAAATAAAATTAGGACCCGTTGCCAAGCCAATTAAGGAAATTGTATCCCCAATACAAAAGCTGGTATCCTTATTTAAAATAACAGCATCAATTGGATTAACATTAACAACCACAGTATCTAAAGCAATACAAAGTCCTTTAGTAACTTTAAGAAAATATGTTGTAGTGGTATCAGGATTTACAGATGGGGTTGCAGTTAAATTATTGACAATATTTTTTATCGGCGTCCATGAAAAACTGGTTCCATTTCCAGCTCCATTTAATTGAATAACCTCCCGCTTACAGATATTTTTATCTGCGCCAGCATTAGCATAAAGTGAATCTGTTTGAACCAAAACAGTATCTCTAGAGGTACACACCCCATTGGTGCTATTAATAATAAAATAGGTAGGACCTACTACCTTTCCCTTTGGATTGAGTATGGAAGAATTGGTTAGTGGTAAACTAGGACTCCAAGTTATAGTTCCATTACCAGTTCCATTTAACTGAAAACTATCCTGATTACAAATTTGAATATCAGTCCCTGCTGTTGCAAAAATGGTATCCAAATTAATTCTAACGGTATCTCGTGCTATACATGAGCCAAGAGTGTTTGTCAAAATAAAATTGGTTGAGGTAGTAACTTTGCCTTTTGGATTGGCGGTATTGGAGTTTTTTAGGGGAGCAGAGGGCGTCCAAGAAATAACACCATTTGCAGTTCCATTTAGTGTAAAACTATCTTGTTTGCAAATATATTGGTCAACTCCAGCATTGGCAGAAACGGTGGTTATAGAAACAGTTATTGTATCCCTTGCCACACAAGTACCAATTGTACTGGTTAAAATATAATCATTTGTAGCACCCAATTTCCCTTTAGGGTTAAGAACATTTGGGTTAGAAATTGTTGTGCTCGGGTTCCACAAATACCAACCATTTGCAGTTCCATTTAGTTGAAAACTATCTTGAGCACAAGCAGTTAAATTTGTTCCTGCATTTGCCGTTGGCAAGCCTGTAACCGAAGTAAATCGATATAGCTGCTCTACTTCCAAATCACTTAAGGCCCTATTGTATATTCTTATGTCGTCTAAGTCGCCATTAAAATAATCTAGTATTCCTGGAAAATCTCTTCCAATTTGTAAATCATTTGTGTTATTAAATGGAAAGGCGCTATAGGAAGTTTGAGAGCCTAATAAAACCCCGTTTTTATAAATTTTAATTAGATTACCATTATTTGTTATGGTATAATAATCCCATACATTCATCGAATTATTAAGTCCTCCGGGAACAATAGTCCAAATTTTTCCATTATTAATAATGGAAGCTCCATCAGGCCTTATCGAATATCTAAATGAACAATCGGCTGTTGAATTAGATTTGCTAATTGTTGAGGCATAGTCAACTCCGTTCTGATAAACCCAGCCAGAAATTTTCCCCCAATAACTAATTGTAAGAGCATTAGTGGCACTGCTTAAACTGGTTGAATTGTTGGCCTTTATATAACTAGAACCATTAAAATGATATGCCTTATTTGGACTTGAAAACCTATCATTAGTAAGTGTGGCACCGAATACTGTTCCATGGTTACTATTCCCACTTTCATCATTTGCATTACCATTAAAGGGATAACAAGCCACCAAACCACTTCCTAAACCACTAGGCAGTGTACTACATGTAAAACAACAATTTTCAACTGAAACCAAAAAGGTATCTACTACAACACAAGTTCCATTTGTTTTGGTTAAAAGGTATTGAGTTGTGGATGCAGGTGTAGCAATTGGATTCAAGACACTAGGATTACTTAAGCCAGTTGTAGGACTCCAATTAATACTGCCTGGACCTGTAGCTGAAAGTTGAGCACCAGAGCCTAAACAAATTGTAGCCGTATTTTTAATGGGATTATCACAACATAGTTTAAAAGAAATATCGTCAATAGCAAAATCATTTCCATTTAATGATGTACCAATATTCTTGATTGACAAATTTGCTGTGGTAGAACTTCCACTAAACCACGAAGTATCTAGCAATTTCCATACATCTGGATAATCTGGCAAAGCCATATTATTGCTAATTTTGACTCCATTAATCCATAATTCTACAGTCGCAATTGGTGCACCAGCATAGGCAGGTTTAGTAACGATATTTTTAAACCAAGCCGAAAAATTATAATTAGAATTTGGCAAAACAGTTACAGTTTGATTCCAAACAAATGTTGGAACTGAAGACCCATTAAGCACCATAAAATTTCCAGTGCCTGTAGTATGGTCCACTCCAGAGAACGCGAAATGAACTAAGGATGCATTTGTTGTTACAATATATTTACTTTCATCTAATGGATTGACAGTAGAGTATGTATATCCACAAGTGAATCCTGTATTACCCGAACTAAAATCACCATTTACGACAATATTTGGTTTTCCAACCAAAGCAGAATAAGTGCATTGCCCAAATGTAAAATTTACTAGGGGTATGAATAGAATAAAAAGCAATAAACCTTTTATTATCCTCTTGTTTCTCATATTGGCTATTAAATTAGATCTACATCATTTGAATGAATTGCCCAAATATCCATGTACCTCGAACTGCCTCTATTGAAGAAATTATGTAATTCTACAAACTCCTTTTTATTATTTTTAGAAAGAGTTATTAATTGATCTCCCAAATTATCAAAAATAACGAATTTTTCATATTCCAATGAAACCAAAAAATCGAAAATATCAACCCCCTTCTCCCCTTGTAATGAGAGATAATGTGGGTCGTATTCAAAAAACACCGAACTCTTTGTTTTCCTAAGAAAAGCCTCGGCTCCTCTTATAATTTTATTATCAAACCCATCAGTGTCAATTTTCAATAATTTAACATTTGAAAATCTCTCATTCTTTTCTATAATACTAGAAATTGTTTTTACGGGTATTCCATTTTCAGACTTTTCTAAATAGGAAGTACCTAAACTATTTATTGGTGTAACAGTTAATTCTTCCTCCCCAACAAAACACTTTTCAATTTGAATATCGCTCATGCTGGCAGTATTCTTTTCAAGTAAACCTAAAAATCTTGGGTTACCTTCTATACAAAGTATTGGAACATTTACCTTATTCTTTATAATAGCAGCAGAATCACCAACATTTGCACCAACATCTATAACTTGCAAATTGGGATATTTCTTAGAAATAATTTCTGCAATTACTCCTAAATTTTGGCTGTATTGTGGTTTCTCTTTTAGATTAAAAGGAAAATCATGGGATAAATAAATCTCCAAATTATAATTACCAAATTGGTAATTTACCGTAGGTTCAGAACTAGATAATAATTTAGTTCTTAAGAACTTAAATAATTTCAATTTAACCTTGTTTGAATTAGAGGTATTTATTATTTGGTCGAAAATATATTGTGCTAACATTAAATTAAGTTTATTAAGGGTACTATTTCGTTTGTGGTTACATCAACAACATTCATGTTTTGACATCCTTTTATCATTAAATCATCTCTTTCCAGGGTAAGATTTCCTTCAGAATTTCTATTTTGTCTAAAATTACAAGCAATAAAACCCTGCTCAACATCAATAATAGGTGTCCATTTCGTAACTAAATCATTTCTTAAAAAATAGGCATTATTTCCAGCAGTATTGCTTCCAATAAAGGAATAGCCCTTTTTACACGCCAAATAATCCATAGCTTTTAGTGAGGCTCCAAAAAACAAATTGCTATAATGAGCATTTGTAACAAAAAAATCATCTTTATATGGAACACTAATAGCAGCCTTATTTCCAAAAACACTATTGTATTCCATGATTACAATTTGAGGATTTACAGAATTTAAACAATCCCAAATCCAATAATCATTTCCATCTATATCAATATGAAGAATTCCAATTTCCTTATTAAAACCCCTTTTTTGAATTGCTTCATTTATGTTATCCTTGGTAATAAATAGAAAATCTGAGTTCAAATCATATTTCCAACTTATACTGTCCTGCTTTATAAAATTAATATTATCCAAAGAACCGTCAAATACCAACCCCTTCCAATTATCATTTATTAATAAAAATCGAGTATTGGATTCCAAATAATTACTCACTCCAAATTCAATAAACTCTGGAATTATTCCTGGAACTTTATTTATTAAGTACTGAATTATCCCATCATCGCCCCATTGAGAAAAAGTTGAAAATTCAATTTCTTTAAAACTCTTTACAGGGGATTCTAATCTTCTAATTTGTTGAACCAAGGTTTGAGAAGAAAGTACTTTCATTTTTTCAAGCTCTTCCCTTAGATAAGAACCCGCTTTGTTCAATCCAGATATTTTCTTAACAAATTGTATCACACTAATTATTTTTAAAGTATTTCTGAATTACAAATTTCAGAATTGTTGGGTTAAAAACCTCATTGGTAGAATAATAATCCGCCTCATGGTCAATAATTATAAGGCTTGGATGGGCAAAATCTTCAATATCAAACGTTTGCATATTGGCCAATTTATGATTTGGATCGGTTGTATTCAAGGCTTGATCATCAAATCCTACATTAGAAACTAAATTTTGGTTGGGTAAAATAGAAATTCCATGATTTATCCAAATAGAAAAAGTCCACTGGTAATCCCAAGTTTGAAGTTCTCGAAGATAGGTTTTTGTTAAAATATCCATCCAAATATCTTGCTCCCTTTTCGATTGAAAAATGTCTTTTATTCTATTGAATTTCTTAAAAATCTCAAATTTACCCATAGACACATCGTAATGTTGCCAAGCCCTTTTCCAGGTAGCAAATCCCCAAATATGGTTCAAATTCGAAAAATAATAAGACCCATCACCTCTCCATTTACCAAACTGAAAATTATCACCCGAGATATGCATTATTCGGGTATCTTTTCTATAATGAGCTAATAGGGTTTCACAAAACGGGTAAAATGAAGGAGCCGGCACACAATCGTGTTCCAAAATAATGCCTTCTTCCACATGCTCAAAAAACCAAGTAACGGCATGCCCAATTGCTAATCTAGGGCCTTCATTTTGGTCTCTAAAATTTGTTACTACATTACATGGCCAATCTATTTCATTTAAGGTTTCGGTTTGAACCAACTTTAATAAATCAACTTCTCCCGTTCTCTCTAATCTAGGTCCATCGCTATAAACATACAAATCCTTTACTCCAGACATTCGTAAACTTGCCAATACTTGTTTGGTAGTATCAAAACGATTGAAAATTATAAGTAAGACTGGAGTTTGCATTTGTGGTTAAAAGAGTATTCGGCTTAAAACTTATCAATCAGTTTAATATTACATTACTAGGTATAAATTTGAAAACCTCAAAAGTTGCATAATATACTAATTTGAAATTATTTTTGTCTAAAGAAAATAGTCGTCCGAAAGGTTAAAACCTTTTAATGCGTTTCTTTTCAATTTGCTTAGAGTAAAATTTTGGGAAGTATGTGTACAAAACTAGTTTAATGATATACACAAAAGGGTTAGCCTTAAATTTATTGGCAAAATATTCAGCAGGTGCATTAAAATTGAGGTAGTATGGATGTTTAGCTTCAATATAATTTCTAAGAACCTGAAAATTGGGGCTTGTATCCTTATCAACCATTGAGGTACCAGTTATCCTATATAAAAATGCAAGTTCATTATAGAAATGAAATTTGAAGCCATTAAAAGACAAATGAAGCCAGAATTCCCAGTCTTCAACTCCCAAACGCATTGTCTTGCTTTCATCATAGCCACCAATTGCTTCCCAAGAACTTTTTCTATAAACCGCACAAGCATCCACAAAATTTCCAGTCATCAATTCTTGAAGGCTATATGGCTTTACAGGTTTTTGCCCAGATTTGTCTCCAAAGAAATTTGCCTTTCCATAAACAACAGAAAATTCTGAATTAGATTCTAAAAAATTGACGGCATAAGGAATATAATTAGGTAATAGTTTATTATCACAATCAAGTGGAAGAATGTACTTACCTTTTGCTAAATTAATGGCAGTATTTCGGGCACCACTCAAACCTTTATTTTCTTGATGATAAACAGCAAAACCATTACTTTTTAAATTACTTAATACTTCTATGGTGTTGATATCTGTAGAACCATCATCTACAATTACCACTTCATATTCAATATTTGGAGGCACATTAATACTATCTAAAGCCTCCAAAATAAAATGGCCGTGATTATAACACGGAATAACTATTGAAATAATCGGATCAACCATATTAATTCTTCCTCCCAATTGCCACATAATTCATGGTATTCCCAGGATTGAAAAACTTTTTATCTAGGTATTTAAAAAACAAATTATGAACAGACTTTAGTACTTTAGGAAATGTCAAAATATCGGGCAATGTTTGAATAATTACTTGACCTAATAAAGCCCATTTACCACCATTCGGATTTATCTCAATGCACTCAAATCCAGAATTATTTAAAGTCTTTTGGAACCCATATTTAGTAAATCTAAAGAAATCGTAAGGCTCTTCATGTAGAGGCCAATACATTGGTCCAGAAACAATAAAATAGCCTCCGGGCTTTAAAAGTCTAAAAGCCTCATTCACCATTTGTTGATAGTCCCCAACATGTTCTATTGTTTGGGTGCAAAATACAGTGTCAAAAGAATTATCATCTAATGGAATATTATTGGCCTCACAAATAATATCAACATTGTTTTCACTAGATTGAACAATATCACAGCCTATATGTTTTAAAATATATGGGCTTAACCAATGGGCATATGGTTTATTTCCACAACCAATATCTAGTAAACTACCAGATGCGTATTTTCCAATTGCATTTTTGATAGATACATATAAAAAATAATATACAAGATAATCTTTATTATAGGACCTAATATCTGTGGAATTTAACCTTCCAAGATTGTCCTCTCTTTCGCCATTCATACTATTAAAAAAAATAGTTTAAAAATTTCAGCATAGTATATTTTGGTTCTTTAATAAACCTACCTAATGGCGACTTTATCTTATTTAACAAAAAGGTCATCTCAGGATGCTGTCTATTGTATGTGGATTTTTTGAATTCAAGGTATAAATCATTTAATTGGTTATTGGATTCTAAAATTGATTTCCTTACATAAAGAATCATATTTTGTTTATACCACCAATCTATACCTTTCTTTGCCCACAATCTACTTCTTAAAAAATCAATAGGTAAGTATCCTTGGTTTTCAAATTTTTCTACCCAAAAATCTTGAAATTGTTCATTAATATGATAGGTACCATCTTGTTTTGGAATAGCAGCTGAAAATAATACGAAATCAGAATGATTCGTAAGGCTATTAATAAATAAGTCTGAAACATTTTCAGGCAAATGCTCAGCAACTTCCATTGAAATCACTAAATCAAATTTACGATTTAAGTCAATTGGTCCTTTTAAATCAAAATCAATAAAATTCTCCTTTGGTATAGCTAATAAATCCCTATCCACATAGTGTCCATCCAAACCGCAAATATCATTAACTCCCAAATCTTTGGCAGCTCTCAACCATTCACCAGTTCCACAACCTACATCCAAAACACTATTAACTTTAATTAATTTAAATACCAATGGTAGAACATTGCGCCCCGAGAGCCTTGAATAAAACCTTTGCGAGTTGTAAAAGTCTTTTGTATATTGATTTTCTTCCATTTATTCTTGTTTTTGAGTTCCAATAATAGCATAATTGGATAAATCCCCCAAAAATCTATGAATTAATCAAAACATTTTATTCAATTATTAATCTTCCCAAAGTGCCTATTTCGGTTTTTAAGATATATATGCCTGGAATGAAATTTGATACATTAATAGAATTATCCTCAACGATCAATTTTGTTTCGAATCCTTTAAAATCAATAATTGAGACTGATTTTCCTGATTGATTATTAAGATAAACTTTATCTGTTGTTGGATTTGGATAAAACTCAGAAATGTTTTCTATACTATTTGTCAATATCAAATTTTTAGAATAGCCATATTTCCCATCAAAATCAACTTGCTTTATCCTATAAATATTTTGTTTATAGGTATCTGAAGATGCATCAATAAAGGAGTAAACGGAAATGGTATTCAAATTGTTGGCTTTAACAATTCCTCTTTCTTCAAATTCATTTCGTGAGGGATCCATTCTTTCAACTATAAAGTGAGAATTGTTTACTTCATTAGCAGTTTTCCATGTTAAAGAAGTTGATCCTTCCAATATTTTGCCTTCAAAGCTAAGCCACTTAACAGGTAATGGATTTTGCGTAGAATCTCCTCCAATTGTAAATTCACCAAATCCGCTGTATCCACTTCTACCAACAATTGGTGCTGCTGTAGTACCAGTTCCAATAATTGCAGAACCTTGTAAAACCCATGCACCTGCAGTTTGTCTTTTGATTAGTCTCAAGTCAGAAACTGCAGAAATTCCATAAAAGCCAGTTCCTGTAAGGGTTAGAGTATATGTCCCTCCTGTTATACCCACTGGATCAATTTTCCAATATCCATTAATTGAGGCCTTATTAACCTCAACAAATCCAACACTAAAATCATAAAGTAAAAGTCCAGTATTACCTGGAGGGGTTGAGAAAAACTCACTTGTTAGATAGCCGCCAACGCTTGGAGCTGATGTAAATTCTACTAATGCTGGTCTATAGTAAGTTCCAACCAACATTGGAAATAATCCCGAATTACCAGTATTTGTTGAAGCCGCAAACCACCTCCTAAACTTACCAGTAATGGTACCATTTGCATTTCTATTTAGAATCCCAACTTGTGATGGAGAAACCCCAAGAGTCAAGGTATAGATTCCAGTGTTTATATTACTCAATAAATTGAGTGAATTTTTGATTGTGCAATTGTTTGTAATAGTTTTTGTACTATTCGCAGCAATTAGATTATAATAGGTAAATCCAGGAATGTTTTGAGCACCTGTACTAATAAACTGAGCTGTACTTAGAGAATCAAAATAAACTTTGTTGCAAATTAATCCACCGCTAAATGTAATTGTTGCCCCCCCTCTAATTGAAATTGAATCAGAAAAAATACTGTTTCCTGTAGGAATGGATAAATTTAATGCATTAACCCCATCTCCGATAACAACGTAAGAATTAGTACCCGAAATTATCCAATTCGAACTTAATGATGGGGCTGGATTGTTTGAAACAACATATAAAGAATTTGAATTATTAAATGATAAAGGCGATGTCCCAGATCCATCTAAATTAGACCCCCAAGTACCTAAAACGTTTAAAGAACCAGTTGACTTACTATAATAAACATCGCCTAACGAAATTGTTACAGTAGGAACACTATTTAAATTATAATTAGAAAATCCACCATACCCATTATATTCATATACCGAAAATATATAAGTTTGACCAGTAGCTAATCCTTTAATTGTTACTACCGAACCAGTATCATTATAAACAACATAATTCCCACTACCAACTAAAGACCCTAAACCAAAAGTATCTTTAGCTAAATACCAAGAAGTATCTGAAGGGCTTACGGAACTTGAGGTGTTTAATCTAGCAACTACTAATCTCTTCGAACCATTTCCTTTGTTTAATGTGATTGTAGCAGTACCTATTGAAAATGAACTAGAAACAATCGTTGCTTGAAGACTTGGTTCATTTGCAAGCATTTTATTTTTTAGTATTGAAACTGTTTGGGAAGTGTAATTACCAACTAGTAATTCAGGTCTCATATCTCCATCCAAATCATTGGAATTTAATCCAACAGGCCCAGTTCCCACAGTATAATTTACAAAACCTGAAAATGATGAGGAATTAATTAATCCACTCGTATGCACATTTTTCCAAACAAGAACTACTGGACTACCAGCTAAAGTAACGGCCAAATCCTGTTTAGAATCTCCATCCAAATCTATTGCACCAATTCCTTGGGCATATTGATATGGGGATATTGACCTATCAAATCTTGTTGCTAAAGTAATGCCAGAGGAAGATGTATTTTCAAATATTGAAATGGAATGTGAAGAATAGTTAGCAACTACAATTTCCTTCAAACCATTATTATTAAAATCAGTCAATAAAATCCAACTTGGATTAACTTGAGTGCTTGTGCTATTTCCAGTGGTTATAGCTGAAAAAGAAATTGTGCCAATTGTAACATTTGTGTTTCTTAGGATTGAAATGCTATGACCAGACCAATTGGAACTTACTAAATCAAATTTACCATCATTGTCAATATCACCTGCAACAATAGAACTTGGTCCCGTTCCGGACGAATAAGTAATTGGGGAAGATAATGAAAGTGAACTAACGGTTGAATTATTTTTATATATCCCAATATTACTTGAACCGTAATTCGTAATTGCAATGTCTATTTTTCCATCTAAATCAAAATCACCAAAAGCTGCACCTTGTGGATTAGTTCCCGCAAGAAAATCGTACCTAGTAAATGAACTACTATTAAAGGTTGTACCATTAAATTGGTTTAAAAATATTGAAAAATAAGTGTTAGTGGAAGATGCGTAAGTTACAACCAAATCCAATTTATTATCACCATTAATATCTATTGGCTTAACATTAATCGGCTGGGCGGCAATCGTTGCTAGAGTAAAACTTATACTATAAAGTGTACTATTAATAACACCTGTTGTTGAATTATTCAAAAACACACTAATTGAATTTACTGATGAAATATTGGCCGTTATTAAATCAGGTTTTGAGTCATTATTCAAATCTCCAGTCGAAATGCCTTGAACACTTCCTGTGGTACCAAAATCAACTTTTGATGCAAATGAACTTGCATTAAACTGACCCATTGAACAGAAAGAGATAAGTAAACTAACAATGGTGTAAATAATTTTTTTCATAAGCTTTTCAATTTATTTAATCCTGCAAATAATGAAATTTAATGGTAAGTATGGTAAGTAATTCTACTTTTTATGATTTATAAATAAAAAATTAACATTGAATTAGAAAAGAATTATTTCCTCCAAAGCGTCTTTTAAAGCCGCCTGATTTTGCAATTGCGCATAATTGCTAAGCTTATTTACATTATAATTCTGGTTAAGTGGCATTTGCATTCTTAAAATATTCAGTGCTTGAATACTTTCAGCTATTTGCCCATTTACCGCAATTCCGGTTTCAAATGCACTTACTAATTTCCCTACCATATCGTTTTTTGAACCCAAAACGGGCTTCCCAAAATGTGCCGCCTTAGTCAATAATGGTTGGGGTAATGCCATTGTTCCGTAGTTTAAAAAACATACATCAAAGGTTATAAACAAGTCGTTAATTTGCTCGCTATTTTCCAATTCATGCAATAGAAAATAAATATTATCTTTTCCAGAACTCAATAAATCGTTCAACGCCAGTCTCGAATTTTCGCTCAAATTTTCTGGCTCCATCCTACCTGCACAAACAAAAAAATAATCTTCTTTGGGAGCGCTATTTGCCAAATATAAAAGGTTCTCGGGGTTTTCATCTTCTAGCAAAATTGTACCAACTACCATCCTATCTTTTGCCATTTTCTTAATTTGCTCAGAAACCTTTTGCTTTTGTTTGGGCAATTCCAAATCACTTATATCTGGCATTACCACAACTTTTTTATAAACTCTACTCCTTAAATTATCGAAATTAAACCTATCTAAAGTACAAACCCCCACACAATTTTTAGAGGTAAATAAATAATCTGGCTCACCAAATCTTGGGTCAACATTAAGCTTTAAGCCATCCTTGTCATAAGGTTCCATTTGGGTTAATAGGCCTGTCCATTTAAAAGGAAAAGCCCAATCCATCCATTTCTTCCCAAATTTCGGTTTGATCCAATCGTCTATTGGTGCAAATAAAACCAAATCGATTTTAGTACGCATGCTTTTCTCGGCTTGATGCAATCTTCTACTAACTTTAAGGAAACGCCATAAATAAGCAAGATTCGAATTTTGGGAGATGTTTTGAGAATCATCGATTGGAAAACAATGAATTCTGTTTGCATACTCTTTAAAATGAGTAAGCAAATAATTATTCATCTCAATCCAATTAGGAGAAAACAAGGCCACCTGCTTTTGCATCTTTAGCAAAACTGCTACATATTGGTGAGCATAGGACTGGTACCTATATTGGTCACGACTAAAAATTAAGCCTATGCAAAACACATCCATCAGGGGCAAATTTCATTTGGTTCAAACAGAAACACTTTCTTATTTTTGCACATTCGCACAAGCAAAAGCCCAATAATTAGTGGGAATTAAACAGGAGAAACTTTAATTTTTTATTTTTTTTTCGTCATTGCTTTACTTTTTGTATAATTCTTTTACCTTTGCGCTCCCCGAATTGACCGATGGTGTAACTGGCAACACATCTGATTTTGGTTCAGAGGAGTCTAGGTTCGAGCCCTAGTCGGTCAACATTTTTAAACCAAAGCCGCACTCAGTGCGGCTTTATTATTCATCTTATGGCGGTTAAAAACGAAGTAAAGATATTTTCAGGTACCAAGTCTAAGTACCTAGCTGAAGAAATTGCAAAAGCCTATGGAATTCCATTAGGTGATTGTACCATCTCATATTTTGCAGATGGCGAATTTCAACCAAGTTTTAATGAATCTGTTCGCGGTTGCGATGTATTTTTGATACAAAGCACATTTGCTAATTCAGATAATCTAATGGAATTGCTATTAATGATAGATGCCGCAAAACGCGCGTCCGCTCATTATATTACAGCAGTTATCCCTTATTTTGGAATGGCTCGCCAAGATAGAAAAGATAAACCCAGAGTTTCTATTGGCTCCAAAGTAGTGGCTGATATGCTTACCGTTGCGGGAGCAAGCAGAGTAATTACTATGGATTTACACGCTCCTCAAATTCAAGGATTCTTTGAAGTTCCTGTAGACCATTTAGATCCAGCTGTTATTTTCTTGCCATATATGAGAAGCCTAAATATGGGTAGCAATATTGTTATTGCCTCTCCAGATATGGGCTCTTCTGCAAGAGCCAGAACATATGCTAAGGCATTAGGTTGCGATATGGTAATTGTAGACAAAGAGCGTAGAAGAGCCAATGAAATTGCCTCAATGACTTTAATTGGTGATGTAACTGGTAAAGATGTATTGATGGTGGATGATATTATTGACACTGGTAATACTTTAGCAAAAGCAGCTCAACTATTAATAGACAAAGGTGCAAATAGCGTTAGAGCTATGTGTACTCACCCTGTACTAAGTGGTAAGGCTTACGATAATATTGAGAATAGCGTTTTAGAAGAGTTGGTTGTATGTAATACAATTCCATTGGCGCGCCAAGATTCTAAAATAAAGGTGCTATCTGTTGCTCAATTATTTGCTGATGCAATAAAGAATATCACCGAACACGGTTCAATATCGAGTTTATTCGATATGAGCAAATAATAATTCAACCTTAATTTACAAGAATTAAAAATAATAAAGGGATAAAACCCTCTTTTAATCAACAAAACAATTAATTAAATAATAAACAAAATGAAATCAGTAGCATTATTCGGATACAAAAGATCAGACGTTGGTAAAGTATCTACTAAAATTTTAAGAGCAGAAGGTAAAGTTCCATGTGTAATTTATGGAGGAGATGAGCACATTCACTTCTCTCTTTATGAGCCAGATTTTAAATTATTGGTTTATACTCCTAATACCTACAAGGTAAAATTAGACATTGATGGTAAAATATATAGAGCCATTTTAAAAGACATTCAATTTCATCCCGTAAACGATTCAATTATCCATGCAGACTTTCTAGAAATTGCAGATGATAAATTGGTAGAAATTGGTATTCCTGTAAAATTGGATGGTAATTCAATTGGTGTTCGTCAAGGTGGTAAATTGGTTGTAAAAGCTAAGAAATTAAGAGTAAAAGCTTTCCCTCCACAATTACCAGATTTTATTGAAATCAATATCGACACTTTGGAAATTGGAAAATCTATTAAAGTTGGTGATTTAGCTGTAAATGCAAATTATACCTTATTGGATTCACCAAACAATCCAGTTGTAAGTGTTAATACAACTCGTGCGGTACAAGAAGCAGCTAAAGCTGAAGAAAAAGAGGCTAAGAAGAAGAAATAGGATTATTTATTATAATTTCAAAAAAAGTGCATTGTTAATTCAATGCACTTTTTTTATGCCAATTGATGAGTAAATTCTTGGTTTAAAAGGAAATAACAAATATTAATTAATAGAGATAAAATTGTAAAACAATTTGCCCAACTTGGATTTATTGGTTTAAGAAATTAATTTGCCCAAAATTAAATAAATGAGAAAATTAATATTTACCCTAGTTACCTTTTTTATTGGGTTCAGCGTGTTGGCTCAAACACCCAACCCTCCTTCCAATCAAACCAAATCTACGTCACCAAAAACTGATTCCACCCAATTAAATTTGGGGCCAGCGGGAACTTCATTTGGATTAATGGTTTCCACGAACGGAGCCGGCCTTCAGTTTTCACAAAACTTAGGCAAAAACAAAATGTTTGCTCTCAGGTTAGGCGGTTTATATTTGCCTTATAAATTAACAAACTTCGAAAATGATTTTGAGGGAACAACTTTGGTAATCAACGGAGATGTAAAATTAGGTTCATTACAGGCGTTAATTGATTTTCATCCCTTCAAAAATGCTTTCAAAATAACAAGTGGAGTTGCTTATTTGTTAACAGACGTTTCAGCAATTGCAACTGTAAAAGATTCGGTTCAGCAAGGAGATATTCTGCTTTCCCCAGACGAAGTTGGCAAAATTGATGTTGGAATGAAAGTTGGGCCAATTTGCCCTTATTTAGGTATTGGATTTGGAAGAGCCATCCCTAAATCAAAGGTTAGTTTCAATTTCGAAATTGGTGGCTATTATATTTCGCAACCAGAAGTAACATTTAAGGCAACTGGCATGTTAGAACCTAGCTCTGCCAACGAAACAATTATTAAGAATAATGTAAAAGGGCTTAGTTGGTTACCAATAGTGAATTTTAGCCTTAACTTTAAAATAAGCAAATAATGACTATGAAAAAAAATAATATAACTTCAATTTATTCTTTACTGGCCTTATTCCTAACTTTTTCGTTAGTGAATAGCTGTAAAATCAAAAACCCTATTGAAGGTGTTGGTATAACAATTAAAGCCAGTGCCGTGGGTGCACCAAACATTTTTAGGGTAATAAATGCAAATACAGGTTACTCCGACCCCCAATTTGAAAATGCTATTGTGAAGATTTCAGGAGATGATGCGGATATTATTTATACTGCTGATGGCTCCAAAACAATAAAAATAGTTGAAGGTCAGTTTGGCTTAAGTGTTAGAAGTGGAATAAAAGCTAGTTCCGACAATCCTATTAAATTCAATATTTTAGTTTCAATACCGGGCTATTTAGACCTTTATATGCCTTTTGAAATTACAAATGAAACACCAATTACTACAACACTTTCTCTTATTAACCTAACCACCCCTCCTCCATCTGTTTCATCAAAAGATACTTTCGCAAACGTTAGTGCTGGAGGTGAGTTAATGGACACCTTAAAGTTTACTACTCCAATTCCTGCAAATGGTGACGCAAACGCAGAAATTACCATAAATCCAGGCACAAAATTCTTTGACGAAAATGGTAATCCTTTTGTAGGAAAAGTAAATGCAAAAGCGGTATTCATTGAACCCAAAACAGAAGATGAATTGTACACCTTTCCGGGAAATAAATCGGGTATGTTAATCTATGATTCTAGTTTAAACAACCCAAATATGTATATCTTAAACCCATATGCTTGGGTAACTTTAGAGTTTTCTAACAATGGTAAAGTATTCAAAAAACCACCATCCTTTGGTGTTTCTGGAGTTTCGATAAGTATATCAAGCCCGGGTTCTAACACTTGGCATCCAGGCGTTAGTAGTGGGTCTAGTGGTGGTGCTGGAGGTAGTGATATTATTACTAATCCTTTTGCCTTTACCTCGGCAGGTTTTGGAGGTGGTTCAGGTATAAGAATGCCTAACAGGTCATCAAGAGCAAAAGTAGAATTAGTTACCACCCAAAAGGTTAGTTTATCACTTGGACAGAATAAGGAAGAATTTTCAAACTATGAATTCTATACCATTCTCAGGAATAAAGCAGACCAAAAAGTATTGGGTCAAACCAAAATTAATTTCACAACTGCCGAAACCGTTCTTTCTGTAGATGCTCCATCAAGCACCATTTCAACCTCAGAATTAATCATTGAAATGACCAATAAAAGCACAAAGGTCAAAACTACCCAAATAGTTAATAGCTCAACAGGTACATCTATAAAAATTAATTTGCCAGCGCCACCTGCAAAAGAATACTATTTTATTATTCGTTTTGCTGTTACTTGCCCTGATAAAAAGAGAATTATACTTGATGAAGGACATACAGTTTATCTAATTCCAGAAAACGATTATGAAAACACATTAAGAGTAGTAGATGGACGTAGAATTTTCCCTCAAGACAAAGCCATCAATGGTGTAAAATGGGACCAATACATTGTAGGCCCAGAATTTGAAGAAAATGGAAAAAGGTACTCCACCTTAAAAATCCCTATTGGTGCTGTTAAAACAAATACCACTTACAGAGCATCTACTATCTATGGTAATAAAGGAAGAGTGGATAACGACCAAAATCAACCATTGGTTACACCTCCAGTTTTCCCTCCAAATCAAGATTATATTATGGAATTGGATATGGAAGCAAAATCATGTGACTAATTTCATTCCCAAATTAATTCATAAAAAAAAGAGTTTGTCCAAAAAGACAAGCTCTTTTTTTATGACTTATCCTTAAATCAAAATTATAAAACTATTCCATCCAAAGTTTAATCACTCTTTTGAATTTTTTGATATGCTTAAAATACAATTTTTAGTAACTAAGGTTCAACTTAAAATTTGAAAAGGACAAGATAAAAATTACAATTTCCTGATTAGGTTTGAGTTCTCAACATTCAAACAAAAATCTCTATCGAAGGTGAAAATTTCTCAGCAAGCCCATTCTAAAATGGCCATCTTGCATGGTCTATCAACACTTATGGACTATGGACAATTTTCTCTACTTTTGCATCCCAAATGAAGTATCTAATTATAGGCTTAGGAAATATTGGTGATGAATATGCCAATACTCGTCACAATATTGGTTTTGATATTGCAGATGCATTGGTAGAAAAATATAAAGAAACTTTTAGGACGGATAGGTATGCAGATGTTGCTGAAATTTCATTGCGTGGAAGACAATTAATTGTAATCAAGCCAAACACCTATATGAATTTGAGTGGAAAAGCCGTTAGGCATTGGATGCAACAATTAAAACTCAAACCCGAAAACATTTTTGTCTTAGTAGACGACTTGGCCATTCCTTTCCAAAAGATTAGAATTAGAGGAAATGGAAGTGATGCCGGCCATAATGGTTTAAAAAGTATTCAAGAATTAATATTGACCCAAAATTACCCCCGCTTACGTTTTGGAATTGGAAGCAATTTCCCAAAAGGGCGCCAAGTGGATTTTGTTTTAGGTAAATGGGGTAATGAAGAGTTAATTGAATTACCTAGCCTTATTCAAAAATCGGTTCAGGCCATAGAAACCTTTGCTTTAAGAGGATTAGCTGCTTCAATGAATGAGTTTAACAAGTAAATAATGGAAGCAGAAAAACCAAAAAACAACTATGTAAGCAATTCCTTTTGGATGCTTTTAGAAAAATCTGCACGCATTATTTCTGGCATCCTAGTTGGCGTTTTAGTAGTTAGATATTTAGGTGATGCACAATTTGGAACCATTTCTTATGGTTTGGGAATTATTGGAATCTTAACCATTTTTTCTACTCTTGGGTTAGATAGCTTGGTGGTAAGGGAATTGATAACACGACATAAAGACCAACATAAAATTTTAGGAACAGCCTTTGGTTTAAGGTTTATGGGTTCATTGGCTGTGGTTGCCGGATCCTGCTTTTATTCCTTGCTTCGAGACCCAATAGAAACCACCTATATAGTTTTCTTATTAAGTATATCCATAGTTTTTCAATCTCTCAGTGTTATTGATTTCCACTTTCAATCGCAGGTAAAAGGGAAATATACCGCCATCAATCAAGTTATTACTTTATTTGTTTCTGCTATAATTAAATTGTGGTTTATTTATGTAAAAGCACCTTTAGAATGGTTTGCCACCATGGCTGCCTTTGAAGCAGGTTTAGCCGGTTTGAACCAAATAATATTTTATAAAAAAGACAATCAAAAAATTAGATTATGGAGGTTTAGTAAACCTGAGGCAAAGCATTTATTGCTACTAGCTCTACCACTTATTTTTTCTTCTTTTATTCAACTTTTATATCAAAATGTAGATTCCATTTTAATTGCACGCTTTTTACGAGACATGGGAAAAGTAGGTCAATACATGGCGGGAGTAAGAATTAGCCAGGCTTCTTATTTTATACCTGTTGCAGTTTGCGCCGCGGTTTTTCCTGGCATTGTTAACAATAGAAATAACCCCGAACTACAGAAAAAACGATTAACACAACTTTATAGCTTAATGATATGGGGAGCATTGATAATTATTGCAGGTTCAATGCTATTAGGAGATTGGGTAATTGGCTTATTATATGGAAGTAAATTCCCCAATGCACCAGAAATATTTAAAATTCATATCTGGGTAAGCTTACCTGTTTTTTGGGGAACCGCTTGGGGAATGTGGATGCTTGCTATACACCAACAAAAATATGTTTTGTGGATGCAAATACTAAATGCAGTATTAATTTTGAGTTGCGAGTTTATTCTAATTCCAAGAGTTGGAATTACTGGAGCAGCATATGCATTGGTAATTGGATCCTATTCTGCCTTAATTTTTATGGTAATTTCTTATAAACCAAAAGAAGGCTTGCTCCTTTTCATAAAAGCGTTGAACCCTAAGAATATTCTTGAAGTAATTAGATACTCCAAAGGATAAGTTTTATAACTTTGCTTTATGCTTGTTTTTGCTGCATCACATTCTGCTAGGCTAAAATATATTTTAGATTACCTGCTTACCTTTCGATTAGGGATTAACTATCATATAACAGATAAAATAGATTATTTTCTAACCTCAAAGGAAAATAAAATTCATTATGGGCAGGAATTAGAAGAGGGTTGCTTAAACATTCCTTCCATTTCAATATTATTTGAGGAAAGTATCAAGGAGCAAAAAATACAGATTGTTGAGGATGAAAAATGGCTTTTTCAATTCTTCTTCCAGCCTTATAATATTATTCCAGATTTTAAGCACCAAACCTATTACCTCCCTTTCGACCTACTTTCGGCCAGCTTCTATTTGTTAAGCAGATACGAGGAGTATTTACCTTCCAAAAAAGATGAACACAATAGGTTCAAACCAGAAAATAGCTTGGCATTCAAACATGGCTTTTTAGAAATTCCCTTAATAGATTTTTGGCTGATCCAATTCGAAAAAATTCTTAAAAAACAATTTCCTGAAATTGAAACTAAATCCCATCAATTTAAGCAGCTTAATACCATTGATATTGATTTTGCCTATAAATATAAAGGTCATTCATTTTGGGCTCTTGGTAGAAAATTTATTGGGTCAATCTTAAAAAGAAATTTTGATAAAAATAGTTTGGTTCAGCCCGAAACCGACCCATACGATACCTATAACACTTTGGTTGAAAAGCCAAATAAGTTGAACATTGAAACTATTTTCTTTCTCCTATTGGCAGATTATGGCGGCAACGATAAGAACATTTCACCATTCTCTATTGAAATGAAAACTTTGGTTCAAACTTTATCTTCTATGTATTCTATGGGTATACATCCCTCATACAAGGCAAGTTTAAATAGCAAAACCAATCAATTAGAACACCAAATTTTTAAAACCTTAACTGGCGAAAAACCAAAAAAATCGAGACACCATTTTTTAAAAATACGCTTGCCCGATAATTATAAAATAATGGAAGGATTAGAGCTAGAAAGTGATTATACAATGGCCTATTCTAGTGCCGTTGGCTTTAGAGCCTCAACTAGTTTCCCATTTAAATTCTTTGATTTACATGCCAATTTGGAAAGAAATATTGAGATTTATTCTCCTTGTTTAATGGATGTTACCCTAAAAAATAGTCTTCAATTATCAAGAGAAGGAGCTATTGAAAAAATTAATCAATTGAGAAAAACTGTTAAAGCAGTGGATGGTTATTTTATAAGCATATGGCATAATTCTAGTTTTGATTCTACTCAAGGTTGGGCTCAATGGGAAGATGTTTATCAAGGCTTATTCGAATAAATTTGTACTTTTACCAACCTAATTCAGACCATGAAATCGCAACTAAAAATATATAATACACTTACAAAAGAAACTTCTGTATTTGAACCAATACACAAGGGAAATGTTGGCATGTACGTTTGTGGACCAACAGTTTATAGCAATGCTCATTTGGGCAATGCCAGAACCTATGTTTCGTTTGATGTAATTTTTAGGTATTTATTGCACATTGGTTATAAAGTAAGGTACGTAAGAAACATTACCGATGCTGGCCATTTGGAGGGCGACCAAGATGAGGGCGACGATAAGTTTGCAAAGAAAGCCAAGTTAGAGCAGGTTGAACCTATGGAAATTGTGCAGCGATATACAATAGATTTCCATGAAGTTTTAAAGGCATTTAACAATTTGCCACCAAGTATTGAGCCAACCGCAACTGGTCATATCATTGAGCAAATAGAGATGACTAAAAAAATCTTAGCAAATGGTTATGCATACGAGGTAAATGGAACAGTTTATTTTGATGTTGAAAAATTCTCGAAAGAGTTTAATTATACAGCCTTATCTAATAGAAACTTAGATGAGCTACTAAATAATACCCGCGAATTAGATGGGCAAAACGAGAAGAAAGGAAGGCTAGACTTTGCCCTTTGGATAAAAGCAAAACCAGAACACTTAATGAAATGGGTAAGTCCATGGGGAGAAGGCTTTCCGGGATGGCATATAGAATGTTCTGCTATGAGTTCAAAATACCTGGGTAATGAATTTGATATTCATGGAGGAGGAATGGATCTTGTTCCAACCCACCATACCAACGAAATAGCTCAGAATTTAGCTTGCCATCATACCCAACCTGCCAAATATTGGGTTCATACCAATATGCTAACCATAAATGGTCAGAAAATGAGTAAGAGTTTAGGTAATTCCTTCTTGCCAGCAGAGTTGTTTGAAGGAAATCACAGTTTGCTAGAAAAAGGTTATAGCCCTATGACCGTTAGGTTTTTTATGCTCCAGGCACATTATAGAAGCACCTTAGACTTTAGAAATGAGGCACTTCAAGCAGCAGAAAAAGGTTTGAACCGATTGATGAATGCTTGTAAATTGGTTTCTCACCTAAAGACCTCAGAAACCTCTAGCTTTTCGGTTGAAGATATTAAGGAATCTGTTTATGCTGCGATGAACGAAGATTTTAATACACCTATCGCTTTGGCTCAAATATTTGAAGCTGTGAGGTATATTAACCTCATTAATGATGGGAAAGAAAGTATTTCTGAAACAGATAAAACCCAATTGGAGAACCTAATTAATACCTTTGTTTTTGAGGTTTTAGGTTTAAAAAATGAACAAGAAGCAGGTGCGGATAAAATTGACGGCCTTATGAAAATGATTCTAGGAGTAAGAAGTGATGCTAAAACCAAAAAGGATTTTGCCACTTCAGACTTTATTAGAGATCAATTAAAGGAATTGGGAATAGAAATAAAGGACCATAAAGAGGGAACAAATTATAGTCTGACGTAAAAATACTTATTAAGTGGTATAAAATACCTAAAAAGTGGTATTATTATGTTAATAAGCAGTTATTATGTTTGTATGGTAAACTGCTATGAAAACCTATACACCTGTAAAACCAGAAAAAATCTCTTCCACAAGCTTTGAAGAATTGAACTCTCTTTATAAGGTTTATGTTGGATTTGAGAAAAATAGAATTGGAAATATTTCTTTTTTGGAAATAATAGACGGCTATTTAAAACCCAATGAAAGTTTAGCTTTCAGGGGATATAAGGAGCTTGCCAATACTGAAATTAGCTGTTTTGAGATTGAAATAATCCAAAGCGCCAAAATTAACACCTACCTAAAAATTCCAGTTCAGCAGTCTCTAAAAAAAACTGTTTTGGTAAAGGTTTGCAAGGAAGAAAAAAATGTAGGTTACCAATGTGTTGATCTTGATGGAACTATTTTATCTCAACCAACCCTAATTCATACCAAAGTAATGGGGGTATTAAAAGAACCAATTTCCAATAATTAGGTTGATATTTTTAATCCTTCGAGAGTGGTTTGGGTATATTTACTTGTAAATTTGTTACTGAATTTTTACATTCGTAAGGCTTAGTGGAATAATCATGACCCCTTTTGGTTTAAACTTTTGAAATTATGTTAACTATGAAAAATAAAATTTACTCATTATTAATTGTTGTGTTTCTCTCACCTGGATTTCTTTTCGGGCAAGCAACACTTCAAAATTTACCATTTTCTCCAAATGGACCAGTTTACTGCCAAAAACAGGTAGGTAGTACATTATATATTGGAGGAAGTTTTTCTTCATTGGATGTTACTACTGGACCGATTGCAGGTTTAAACCTAAATAATACACCTAGTTCATTACCATTTCCAGTAGTAAATGGTACAATTAATACTATTGCAAGTGATGGAACTGGTGGCTATTTGATTGGCGGAAGTTTCACAACCGTTGGGGGCCAAAGCAGACAAAACTTCGCTAGGATAAATGCGAATTATACCCTCCACCCAATGAATATCGGGTTCAACGGATCAGTAACCAAAATTGTTGTTAATAATGGAACAGCCTACGTTTTTGGGGCCTATTCCTATGCGATAGTGAACGGTTCTTACACCTATAGGTATAGAACTACCGCCTTAAATTTAAATCTTTCTAATATTACTGCTTGGAATTCAGGATTAACCAGTGGGGTGGTTAATGATGCTTTAATCGCAAATAACAAATTATTTATAGGTGGCCAATTAAGAATTAACGGCACTTACCGAGCCCTCGCCGCTTATGCATTAACAACTGGAGGAGGAAGTCTTATAACAACATTTAATCCAAGTATAACTTACAATAATTCAACCTCCTCGGCCAATATTTCATCACTAGCTTATGGCAACAATCAGCTTTATTTTGGTGGACTTTTTAACAAATTAAATGGGAATTCGAAATACAATTTGGGCGGAATAAATATTGTAACTAACACAAATAGTCCGCTTTATGTAGTATTAAACAGTTCGGTTACTTCTATTTCTTGGTTTAATAATATGTTATATGTTGGTGGAAATTTTACAACAGTAAATGGAAGCTCCAAACCTCGCTTATTCGCATATAATACCTCTGTAAATTCAGTATTAAACAATTGGAGCCCAAGTCCAAATTCAACAGTTAAAAAGGTTGGCGTTTTAAATGGCTATTTGTGGGTGAGTGGTTATTTTTCTTTAATAAACAATACTGCAAGAAGTTATTTTGCTGCCTTTAATTTAAGTTCTAATACGTCTATTCCTCCAATAATTAACCCTTTGTTTTCCCCAAATCCTAACAATGTAGTTAATGATATTTTACCTATAAACTCTTTTTCAGTTGTAGCTGTTGGCGCATTTAATAAAATAAGTGCTGGGGTTAGAAATGGTGCAATGGCCATCAACTTAATTAATAATTCATTAACCTCTTTTGCGCCTAATGTAGTTGGTACGGTAAGAAGTATAGATGTTTCTGGAGCAAATGTATTTCTTGGTGGGTCCATTTCTCAAATTAATGGCAATTATGTGCAAAATTTTGGAGTAGTAAATTCATCAAATGGCGCAACAAATTCTGTTTTTAAAGCCAATTTTAATAGTACAGTAAATTCTATAATGGTAATTGGTTCAAACTTATATGTAGGTGGTAATTTTTCAACAGCAACAATTTATAATGGAAGTTCAACTCTTAATTATTTAAAGAAGGCAATTTGTGGAATGTATATTTCCTCCACTGGACTTACTATTAACTCAAGTTTTAATCCAAATTTAGTTGGTAACTCCACAACTCCCTATGTTAATGTTATAAAATATATTAGTGGCCAATTATTTGTTGGAGGTAGTTTTTACCTTCCTAGAAATGGGTTAGTAAGTTTGAACCCATCTACAGGCAGCACCAATTCATTTAATGCGAATTTAAATTACTCTTATACAAGGGTAAACGACCTAACCTTAACGCCACAAAACGAATTGGTAATTGCTGGTTATATCCCATATGTAAATAACAACTATACCTACAATATTGCCTATGTAAATCCTATATCGGGAGGCTTTTTAAGAAGTAACTACAATCCAAGTTCCTCCTATGCGGTTAGTTACGAACCAAAAGCAATTGTGAATGGAAACTTAAATGATGTTATGTATGTAAATTCCTATGGACTCATAAGAGCGCAAAACCAGACTGGACTTTCAGCAATAGCTTATACCCATTCTGGAAACCACTATGCATTGTCCAAATTTGGCACTACCTATATAATTGGTGGAAGTTTCAATTATTATAATTCCAATGCGGGAAGTTATTACACCAATTTAATGGCAATAGATTTTATTCCTCCAATGCCACCAACAGTTGTTGCAAAGAATTTGACTTTTAGCAATGTTACCACCAATAGTATGAGAATAAATTGGGTGAATGGAAATGGAGATAGAAGGATTGTTTTGGTAAGGGCTGCAACACCAGTAACCAGTCAACCGTTGGATTTTACAAGTTATAGTGCAAGTTCTTCATATGGCTATGGTAGCAATATAAACGGGGCCTATACTGTTTACAATGGAACTGGGCAATATGTTGATTTGTACAATTTGCAACCTTCCATTATGTACTATGTTAAAATCATTGAATACAATGGAACAGGAATCACTTTAACTTATGCTACTAGTGGACTAAGTGGTCAGCAAATGACTAATGGAATCTTGCCTCCTACTATTGGAACAACCAATATAATTGCAAGTAATATTTCAAAAAACTCCATGTATTTAAATTGGTCCCCTGGAAACGGTAATGGAAGGATTGTAATTGCAAGAGAAGGTTCACCAGTAAATGTTATCCCTTCGGATAATAACAATTATTATTCTAGTTATCTATTTGGAAGTGGCACCCATTTAGGTTCTGGAAATTATGTAATTTCCAAGGGAAACACTACAGGTACATGGTTGTACCAATTAAAAGCAGGGGTAACTTATCATTTTGCGGTATTTGAATACAATCAATTTGGCACTTATGTGTTCCGACATAAAACCACTTTATTTCCAACTACATCTGCCCAAACTCTTAGCAACGCACCAGAACCAACCGTTGCTTCAAATAACTTAAGCGTGCAAAATTTAGGGGGTGGTTCTGTTAAAGTTACTTGGAATAAAGGAAATGGTTCGCATAGAATACTTCTTGCAAATCCATATCAATTAAATAATATCACAAGTGTAAACACCAATGATGGTAGTTCTTATATTTCAAATAATACACTTACAAGCTATTCGCCTTATCCAAGTTCTGTTGGAGTAACGGAAAACTATTATAGCACTTATGGACATAGGGTGGTATACAATAGTACAGGTGAAATAGCTTATTTATATGGCCTTAATAGCAATACCACTTATAATTTTGTTTTAGTGGAATATAATACACAAGGAAATGGGACAGAAAATTACCAACAAGGTAATTGGACTAGTTTAAATTTCACAATGCCTCCTTTGGTTCAAGCGCCTACTATACCTGACTTGAATTTAAATGTGGTAGCTACAACACATAATTCTGCTAAAATTTCTTGGCAAAATGGAAATGGAGCAAGAAGAATTTTGGTTGGAAAAGCTGGTTTATCTGTAAACTGGACACCAACACTTAATACTAGTTACGCCTCTAATTCTAGTTTTGGTTCAGGAACCTCGTATAACGGGCATTTTGTATTATATGATGGAACCTTAAACAATGCAACGGTAACCAACTTGCAAGCATATACGGATTATAGTTTTGCAGTTTATGCCTACAATACAGCATACAATAGCTATACTTATCAAACAGAAATAAAATACCAAAATACTCCTTCAACAGGAACAGGAAAAACGCAACCTGCATCATGGCCTAGAATTGGTGGTGGAGAAGGTACGGATGCAGCTGGTGGTGTTGCCACTGACCCAAGTGGTAACGTATATGTTGCAGGTACCTATAATGGAAGTGCTTATTTCGGTTTGAACCAAGTTATAGGTAGCTCTAACCAAATTTTTCTTGCTAAATATACCAGCGCAGGTGCATTGGTTTGGATTCAAACTGCAGGTGGAAATGGAGAAGATGCAGCATCTAGTGTTTCAGTTGATAATAATGGAAATAGTTATGTGGTAGGTTCTTTTAGAAATTCAGCTAACTTTGGTACAACCACTGTAACAAGCAATGGTTCGGATGATGCGTTTATTGCTAAATACAATGCCAACGGTGTTTTACAATGGGTAAGAACTTTAGGTGGCTCTGGACAAGATGTTGCTTTCTGGACAAAAACTTTTGACAATGGAGATGTAGTTGCCACAGGATATTATCATGGAAATTTAAGCTTCTCTAACAGCACACAAGTTTTAAGTTCAAACGGAAACTCTGATATTTGGGTGGCAAAATATGCCAGCAATGGTAACTTATTATGGTCTGCAAGTGCAGGTGGTAATAGTTATGATTATGGGCATTGCGTAACCATAGGTGCATCCAATACAGTTATTGTTAGTGGAGAATATAAAACCACTGCTACCTTTGGTAGTACTTCATTAACTAATAATGGTGGTGAATCTAATGGGTTTATAGCAAAACTAAGTAGCGCAGGTTCTTGGCAATGGGCTACAAAGGTTGGAGGAACAGGAACAGATGCAGCCTATGCTGTAACAGCTGATTCAACTGACAATTATTATTTGGCTGGTACCTTTAGCGATACAGCAAGTTTTGGTATTGACAACATGATTTCTGAAGGCTTAACTGATGGATTTGTTTCAAGGGTTAATTCAAATGGGAATATTCAATGGACAAGGCAATTTGGGGGTATTTCTAAAGATCTAGCACAAGGTATTAGCATTGGTCAGAATGGGACTGTATTTGTTGCGGGAAGTTTTGCAGGTAGTATGAATATGAATGGCAACACTTTGGTTTCCTCAGGGAATCAGGATATAGTTGTTGCAACCTACACGCAAACGGGTTTATTAACAAATTCCTACAAATTTGGAGGTAGTTTAAATGATCAATCAAGAGGAATTTTAGCTTTAGATAATACAACAACCTATTTGTGTGGCTATTTTGAAGGAACCGCTGTTTTTGGAGGATTTGAAGTTAGTGCAGTAGGAAATTCAAGTAACCCATTAACAGGTGATATGTTTGTCCATAATATTGGTTCTGTTTACAACAATAATCCTAATACAGATTTAATTTCTTGGTTCAAATTGAATGGAAATTACAACGATTTTAGTGGAAATAATTTTAATGGAACAGCCACCAATAGTCCCGTATTTGTAAGCAATCATTTAAACACAAGCAATAGCGCAGTGTCGTTAAATGGAAACAAGTGGATTACTTACAATACCTCGAATGCTCCTCAATTCGATAATATTTCTGAGTTTACCTATACAGGTTGGATTAAATTAAATTCCTATAGTTCTGGAAATATCCAAATGCTTTTGCATTCACAAAATTCCAGTTCTTATACCAATTTGTTCTTGTATGCCTTGAATAATGGTAAATTAGAATGCTATTTATATGACAACAATGGAATTAATTTATGCGGGTCTTACACCTCTGCAGACAATACCATTCCATTGAATATTTGGACCCATGTTTCCTTAACATTTAAATCTAACAATTCCTTTAAACTATTTGTTAACGGCTCATTGGTAACCAATGGTACATCCTATTTTGCCAACAATATTACAGGCTTTAACAACAAGGGTGTAACGATGGGTGGCTATATTTATAGCGGTACCAATTATTATCCTTTTGCAGGAGAACTTGATGACCAAAGGTTGTATAAAAAGGCCTTAACACAAACAGAAATTTTGGATATAATGGCAGCAACGTCTGCTAATTCAGCACCTCCAATTGAACAAAAAACAAAAAGTTTGTTAAATGAAGAACCTGCTGTTTTATTCCCGAATCCATCTAATGGAATTTTTAATTTGAGTTTCAATTATGAAGAGGATAAAGTTCTTTCGTTTAGATTGATAGACTTTTCTGGAAAAACAGTTTTCGAGGAAGCAGATCAAGCTTTTAACTCTGGAAAACAACTAAAAATATTTCAGGCTGATAAAATTAATAAGGGTTACTATGTTTTACAGGTTATTGAAAACAACCGTATTCTATCTAACCATAAATTGATTATCAACTAAACAAAATTGGGTCAGGAGACCTTTCTTCTGACCCAATTCTATCTTTCACAAAATTTACTATGAATAAAAAAATACTTTTTTTAGCAACGGGTCTTATTTCAAGTTTAATATCTTTTTCTCAGCAGGTTTCCAAAAAGTTCTGTGAAACAGATGGAGTAGTTAACTCTACTCTTAAAATGAACAACAAGTTATACATTGGAGGAAACTTCTCCTACGTAGGAAAAACCACCGGGTCATTTGGAGGATTTTCAACCTCAAACTCTAATGAAATCACTCTTCCAGTTGATATTGATGGTAGAATTAACTCCATTGCCAAGGATGGTTCTGGCAAAATTTACCTTGGAGGTAGTTTTAATTTTGAGGGTCAAAGTCATTACCTACTTGTATTAAACTCTGACTTTTCTGTATCTACTAGCCCTTCCATTGACCTAGACGGTCCAATAACCAAATTAACAATTAGCGGAAATAACCTTATTTTTTCAGGAAATTTTACCACGGTAAACAATCAATTTAGAGGTGGCATTGCGGCTTATGACCTTAGTACTAATCAACTATTATCCTTTGCACCCAACCCAGATGGAATAGTGAATGACTTTAGTGTAATTGGAAGCCAAGTATGGATTGGAGGTTCATTTAGTTTTATTGCTGGAGGACAAAGAAGTTCTTTGGCTTTGGTTGGATTAAATGGAACATTGCAAGCCTTTAACATGCCAGTAAATGGAGAAGTTAAATCCATCGCTATAAAAGATTCACTCCTCTTTTTAGCCGGTTCTTTTGATTCAGTTTCAGGGGAGTATAGGAAAAACATTGCCTCTTTAAATATCACCACTAATTCATTAAGACTTTGGAATAATTCAACAGATGGAAAAGTAAACTCCATTCAAATATTAAATTCTGAAGTGTTTCTTGGTGGCGAATTTTATACAATAAATACCAACACATTTCGTGGTGGATTTGCCTCTATAAATATACTTACAGGGGTTGTTTCAACCTTAGATATAGCCTTTGATGCCCCAATCGAAAAAATGGAAGTTACCAATAATCAACTCGCTGTTTTTGGTAATTTTATGAATGTTGGATCTTCAGAAAAAAAATATTTTGCAATGCTATCATCTGGAGGAAGTTTAATTTCCACTCCTGAAGTCAACAACCATGTATTCACAAGTCTTTTAATTGGTTCAAACATATTTATAGGAGGAGAATTCTCTAGCTTTGGAGGAAAGAAAATTAACAATATTGCCCTTTTGGATTATGAAACAGGAAATACCTTAACCTGGGCAGCAGAGGTAAATGGAGAAGTTAAGAAAGTAATTCAGGTTGGGAACCAATTGTTGATTGCTGGAAGTTTTACAAGTGTAAACTCTGAGGATAGATTTGGTGTTGCATTGATTGACACGCTAAATGGAACTCCAACTGCTTTTGATGCAGGTTGTAATGGCAGCATTAATGTTGTAGAGGTAATAGGAAGTAATCTCTATATGGGAGGAGAATTTAGTGCTTTGGGAGATAGTTTAAGAAACAATTTGGCTAGCATTGATTTAAATTCAAATTTGGTTAGCAATTGGAATCCAAACCCAAATGGAGCCATAACTAATTTATTGATATCAGGTCCATACGCTTATGTTGGTGGAAACTTTACTGAAATAAATGGTACACCTAAAAAATTTATTGCATCTTTTAATCTAGCAAACAACGGAGTACTTCGAGCTTGGAACATTAATTTAGATTCAAACATTACTTCGTTTGCATCAATAAATGAAAAAATACTTGTAACTGGAATTTTTACTACAGTGAATTCCAATTTTAGAAGTCCGGCAATTCTGGTAGATTCTTCAACTGCAAACCTAAGTACCTGGGAGCCTCAATTTACCGGTTTTCCTAACACCTGCCATGCCGAAAATAATTTGGTTTTCCTTGGAGGAAGCATAAATACAATAAACAATAAAGGCTTATTGGTTTTCAGTTTAAGCAATGCAACAGAAATTGATTTTCCCGTAAAAGTTTTAGAAGGTTCTTTGAGCCATATTGAAAAGTTTGAGGACAAGATTGCATTAGGTGGCAATTTTACATTAATGAATGAATCTGGTAAAAGCAATTTTGCAATAGTTGATTTTAATGTAAATGCACCCACTCAACAGGCCACCCAAGTAACCATATCTAACATTACTCCCATTTCTGCTAGGGTAACAATTAGTAAGGGTAACGGAGCAAAACGATTGGTACTTATTAATCCGAATTCGGTAGTTGATACATTTCCTACTAATGGTACAACGTATTTGGCTAATGTAGCATTTGGTACAGGCGATTTTATTTCCACCAATTCGGTAGTTTATAATGGGACAGATACCACATTTGTGGTTACTAATTTGTCCTTTTCATCTACCTACCATGTTGCAGTATTTGAATACAATGGCTTCTCAGAATACACAAATTATTTAACTTCAAATCCTGCAAGGGGGAATTTCACAACACAAGTGGGCTATTCTCCACCAACTGTTTCTACAACAGGTTTGAGTTTCTCGGATGTTAGGGTAACAAGCGCTAAACTAAAATGGACAAAAGGAAATGGACAAAATAGAATTGTGATTTTGAAAGCAAATTCTGCTGTTAATCAAACTCCAACTGATAGTACCACTTATTTTGCCAATGAAAATTTTGGAAGTGGCAGTGATTTAGGTTCAAACAATTATGTAATCTACAATGGCTCTGGAGATTCTTGTCTGGTTAATAATTTAGAATCAGGAAAAACTTACTATGCTGCCATTTATGAATACAATGGAATTGATGAATTGGCAAGATTCAAGATTTCTAGTCCGGCAGTTGGTAATGCCACAACTTTAACAATGGCTACAAAGCCAATTCTTCCTGCCACTGCGCTATCCATTTCCAATTCCACTAGCGACCAACTTAGTTTATCTTGGACAAATGGAAATGGCACAAACCGCATAGTTATTGCTAGCGAGCTTCAAGAAGTAAGCACTATGCCACAAGATGGCGAACTTTATTTTAGCGATAATTCATTCAATGGAAATTCATCTTTTCTATCTCAAAATGAAAGAGTTGTTTACGTTGGAACAGGTAATTCTGTTACGGTTAGCGGTTTGAACCAATTAACAACATATTATTTTACGGTAATTGAATACAATGGAGCAGCATTTACATCTAGCTATCAAACCCTTGGAATTCCTAGTGCAAATGGAACAACAAAAAGTTCGGTAAATGCTCCAATTACCCCATCCAAGAACATATTATTTCCGGAAATCGGCTCGGATTATATGAATGTAAAATGGACAAAAGGTAGTGGCGAAAAAAGATTGGTAGTGGCGAAAGACAAACTTTCTCAAGGAGTTTTCCCACAACAAGGATTTTTATATACTGCAAATTCTATTTTCGGATTTGGTGACACGTTAGGAGATGGTTCCTTTGTTTTAGAAAATGGCGACGTGGATGAAGTTACTATAACAGGATTAACCGCCGATAAGGTTTATTATTTTGCAATTTATGAATACAATGAAAGTGCATTTGGTGGGATTTATTTAACTGATAGTTTTGCCTTTTCTAGCGCGAGAACATCCCCAAACGTGGGTCTAAAAAAATTGAGAAAAGACCAGTTCAAAATTTATCCAAACCCAACAAAAGGAAATAAGTTGCAGATTGAATCCAACACTCCAATAGAGGAAATGGAAAAAATAAATCTATTAGATTTGAATGGAAAATTAATTAAGTCTTACTCAAAAAATGAGTGGGGAACTGTTTTGGGTCAAACCATAACTTTAGATTTATTTGATTTTGAAAAGGGGATTTACCTAATAAATATCGTATCTAACAAAGGATCTTTAACTTCCAAAATCACCCTTAACTAAGAATTTTATGAAAAAAATATACCTATTAATTTTAACATTTAGCATCCTTACATTCTCATGTAAAAAGGATTTAAATTTTGAAAAATTTGATAAAATTTCAATCTCACCGGAGTTTGGTGTTCCATTAGCAATTGTGGAAATGAAAATGAGTGATATCTTTAAACAAGATTCAAACATTGTATACGACCCAAATGGATTTATAAGTTTTATTCAAAGGCAAGATTCAGTTGCTAGTTTCCCAGTAGATAGTTTTGTAACCTTACCTTCTATAGATCCATTAGAAACTGATAATAAACTTGGAGTTTTAGACATTGACAACCTTACAATCAACCAAAGTAAATCTTTAGATGAAATGTCTTCTAATTTCTCCACATCTACAAAAAATGCATTGACTTTGGTGGCAGGACAAGTGGCAATTTTCCCAGCGATTACTGATGAAAATTCTGAATTAAATAACCTTCCTATAAATTCCTCACAATTTGAGAGCATTAGTTTATCAGAAGGGTTTATGGTTTTGGAGTTTAGAAATGAATTACCAGTAACAATTGATCAAATTAGAATTAATATTTACAATACTTCTCCTTTTCAATATTTTATTAGCCAATTGGTTTTCAATAATGTGGCTCCAAATTCAAGCAAAAAAGATTCTATAAATTTAAACAATGTTACTCTTTCAAATGGCTTGGGGTATTCTTTACCAGTATTTAAAACATTTGCAAGTTCAAGTCCAGTTTTGGTTGATTTAGATGATCAAATAAAGTTCAATATTGAAACAAAAGGTTTGAAAGCCTATGCAGGAGCTGCAATTTTCCCAACAAAGTCTATAGACCCTCAATCCTTAGAAATAGATTTAAAGGCAGACGATCCAACTATTAGAATACGTAAAATCACTTTTGATGCTGGTAAAATCAATTACGATGTAACATCTAATATTCAAGAAAGACTTCAAATTAAAATTAATTTTATAGGAGCCAAAAACAATGGCATACCTATGGCCCCAATTGTATTTGATGTTAACAACAATAACAAAAAAGGAATAATTGATTTATCCAATGTTGAATTTGATTTAACCTCAGATCCAAGCCAACCTTATAACAAATTAAAGGTAGATGTTGAACCAAAAATTATTTCTTCAAACCAAATTAAGAATTTTGATTCGTCCAATTTTATACGTGCTTCATTTACTTTCGACAATTTAACTTTGAAAGAAATAAATGGATACCTAGGGACGCGAGAAATAATAATTCAACCTTCCGAACAAACATTTGATTTCTTAGATCAATTCGAAAGTGGTTTTCCTTTAGATGACCCAAAAATTAAAATATTTACATCCAATTCAATTGGGGTACCAGTAGATGTAACCTTAGATGCAATTGGCACCTCTGCAAAAGGAGCCACACAAAGTTTAAACGCACCTGCTTTTACAATTGGGTATCCAACAGTTTCACAAAAAGGGCAAGTTGTAACAGATCTTAAAACAATAGATAAAAACAATTCTTCTCTAGTTGCCTTATTAAATTTACCTCCAAAAAAGATTTCATTTGGTGGCAAGGCCCAAATTAATGCTGCTGGATTTACTGGATATAACGATTTTATTTTAAAAGGAACTGGAATTTCTGTAGGGTATGAAGTAGAAATGCCTTTAAGTTTAAAAACCAACAATCTTAAAATTGAACAAACTACAGATAATCCATTTTTTGAAATAGTAAATGGCGATACTCTTGGAAAATCTTCATTAGGGTTTGAACCAGAGGACATGGAATACATGGACCTAATACTAAAAATTGACAATGGAATTCCTTTCGAGGCTAGTTTGGATATGTTCTTTGCCGATAATGATACCACGATATTAGACACAATTGAGGTAGGGACTTTAATGAAATCAGCAATTGCAGATGCAAATGGTAGAACTTCTACAAATACCACAACGGTGGCAACCATTCGATTACAAAGTGAAAAATTAGCTGCAATAAAAAAGAAAAATCTTACAAAAATGGTAGTTAGGATAACCATTAAAACATTTGATAATGGAAGTGCTCCTGTTAAGATTTATTCCGATTATGTTTCAAAAATCGGAATGTCTGTTAAGGTTAAACTTAAATTAGGAAATAAATAACTAGCTAATCATTACAAAAGATAAAAAAATGAGAAAATTATTACTACTCAGTTTAATATTAATGGCAGGTAGCTTGTTTGGACAAACGAACCTTACCTTTTATAATTTTAGAACAGTTGGTCAGAGTTATTTTTTGAACCCAGCTCTGCCATCTAGACAGGCATTTACTCTAGGATTATTTGACAATTACACTCACCTATATCTACCAGGAATTTCTGCATACGATATTTTTAGAAGTGATGAATCAGGAGACCAAACCTTAAAGAAAATTATCGAAAATGATAAATATAATTTCAAAAACATGCAAATTAACCAAGAGGTTAATCCGTTATTTTTTGGCTTTAGAATCAAGAAAAATTACATCACTTTCGGAATACAAAATTCTTTTAACCATAATATTAGCCTACCTAAAGACCTTCTCTCCGTGGTATATTATGGAAACGCAAGTTCAGGAAATCTTTTTGGCAAAGACATAAAAATTAGTGACCTTCAACTTGAAATGAGTGCTACTTCTAGTGCATATTTAGGATATACAAGGGATGTAAATGATAAATTAACCATAGGTGTACGAGGAAAATACATAGCAGGTTTGTACCACGCGCAAATGCTAAAAAATATTACTACTTTAACCACGGATAGCGGCGAAAACAATGCTTATAGAATAACTGCCTCAACAGATTACGAAATGAGGGCCGCAGGTTATGATAGGATAGATGGAATTATGAATCAAACAAACCTTGATCCAGTTGGTATTGTTAGCGATTATTTTACTAAACCAGTTGGGGCTGGGTTTTCGGTTGACCTTGGTATGAATTACCGAGTTTCGAACAAACTTAGTCTTTCTGCAAGCGTGCTGGACTTAGGATACATTAATTGGAAAGAAACAAAAACTTATTCAAAAAAGGCCACTTTTGTTTGGGAGGGTTTCAGAACAGATGACCCATCTCAAATTGATTCTACGGAATTAAATAACATTCAAGATTCATTGTCAGATTTATTTAAACCCATTGAATCAACCAATGTTGGATACAAAACTAACCTAAACCCAAGAGTATATTTTGGATTACAATACAATCTATATAGAAGTGGAAGTGTTGGCTTCGTTGGATACGGGGAACTTTGGAAAGGAAAATTTTATCCTGGAGCTAGCGTATCTTACACTCAAAGAATTTGGAGATTTTTGGATCTTAGACTTAATTACAATATTTACCGTGAACAATACCAAAATATTGGAGCAGGTTTAGCTTTAAGTGTTGGGCCCATATTAGTTTATGCCGCAACTGATAATATTTTAGGAGTTGCACCATTGGATGGAACCTTAAAATTAGATGCCCATTATACCAATTTTAGAATGGGAGTTAATATTAATATCGGAGGAAGATTTGATAGTGATAATGACGGAATCCCAAATAAAAAGGACCAATGCAAAAAGATTCCTGGTTTGGCAAAATTCAATGGATGTCCTGACACCGATGGGGATAGTGTTCCCGACCCTAAAGACCTTTGTCCTAATATTAAAGGAACTGTAGCAGCTAAAGGCTGCCCTGATATAGATGGAGATGGAATTAGTGATTTATCCGATTCTTGTGTTAATGAAAAGGGCTCTGTAGCATTATTTGGTTGCCCAGATAAAGACAACGATGGTCTAGCAGATAAATTTGATGCCTGCCCTAATGATTCAGGTAGCATTTCTCGCAATGGTTGCCCAGATAAAGATGGTGATGGTATCCTTGATAAAAACGATGAGTGTCCAAATTTATTTGGGTCAAAATTAACTAGAGGATGCCCAGATTTGGATAACGATTCAGTACCAGACAAATCAGATGATTGCCCGAGCATTCCAGGACTTGTTAGCTTAAGAGGATGTCCAGATTTTGATGGTGACGGGATTATTAATAAATTAGATAGTTGTATAGCTGAGGCTGGACCAGCTAGAACATTTGGTTGCCCTGATACGGATGGAGATGGAATTGCAGATAAATATGACAATTGCCCAACTGAAGCAGGTGTTGCCGAAAATAATGGTTGCCCAACTCTTGATCCAAGCTTGGTTATATTAAATGAAGAAGAGAAAAAGGTGTTAAATGAGGCGTTTAGCAATCTTGAATTCCAAACAGGAACTGCAAAAATTAGTGAAAGTTCATTGGCAAGTTTGGCCGAATTAGCTGAATTGTTAAAAGTTAAAACAGAGTATAAATTAGAAATTAGTGGTCATACCGACAATGTAGGAAATGCAGCTAAGAACCAAAAATTAAGTCAGGATAGAGCCAATGCAGTGAAATCCTTTTTAACTGGCAAAGGGGTGGATGGAAGTAGATTAAAAGCCCAAGGATTTGGTTCAAAAAAACCAATTGCAGACAACAAAACGGCTGAGGGAAAACAAAAAAATAGACGCGTTGAATTTAAAATAGTAAAATAAGTTCAGACTTGTAAACGAAAAAAGTCCATGGAATTAACCATGGACTTTTTTTATGTCTAAACTTTAAGATTAAACTAGAATCTTTCGAATGAATTGAAAAAGAAAGAAGCTTCAATTGCTGCATTTTCATCACTATCACTACCATGAACGGCATTGGCTTCAATTGAATCTGCAAAACGTTGACGGATGGTTCCTTCATCAGCTTTCTTAGGATCTGTTGCACCAATCAAGGTTCTAAAATCTGCAACAGCGTTTTCTTTAACCAAAACTGCTGCGAAAATAGGACCGCTTGTCATGAATGAAACTAAATCGTTGAAAAAAGGACGTTCGCTGTGTACTGCATAAAATTTACCTGCATTCTCAGGAGTTAAGTGAAGGTATTTCATTGCTTGAATGCTAAAACCTGCCTCTAAAATTTGATCGATAATTTTTCCGGAGTGGCCATTGGCAACTGCATCCGGTTTAATCATTGTGAAAGTAATATTGCTCATATCTTGTGTTAATCGGGGCGCAAAATTAAGCGCTTCTTTCAATTTATCATTAAATAATTGGTATCATTTTTATATATTTTCCATAAAACCAAAGAATTAGAAAATTCTAAAAATGATTTTGGTTCAAACCGAAAACCTATACATTTGATAAACAGAAGGCTATATAAAACAAAAAGCCTAACCTTGTGTTTTAAATAAAATGAATTTTTTTTTGAAAGGATAGCAGTAAAACCATTCATTAGTAGATATTTGCACCCGCTTTGAAAAACTTAACTAATATTTCACAGATAAAACCACTTTTGGTAGCAGATGTTAAACCAAAAGTAGTGATTACCACTCACCATAAACCCGATGCAGACGCTTTGGGTTCGTCATTGGGCTTGTACTTATTTTTAAATAAAATGGGTGTGAATGCCCAAGTAGTCACTCCCACTGATTATGGCGACTTCTTAAAGTGGATGCCTGGAGAAAATTCGGTGATTAACTTTGAGGAGTTTGAAGAGAAAAGTGCCGAATTGGTAGCAGATGCGGACTTAGTTTTTTGCCTAGATTTTAATTCGTTGAAAAGAATTAATAAACTAGGTGATTTGGTAAGAAGCTCAAATGCCCAAAAGGTAATGATTGATCATCACTTAGAACCAGAAGGTTTTGATGATTATCGTTTATGGACAACAAAGGCTAGTTCTACCTGTGAATTAATTTTTTGGTTTATTGAAACCATGCATGGCGTAAACTTAATCGACCAAGAAATTGCAAGCTGCCTATACGCTGGAATTATGACGGATACAGCATCCTTTAAACATGGTTCTACCTCTCCTACCACACACCGAGTTGCTGCTGTTCTATTGGAAAAAGGCGCAAAATCCAATCGAATATTTGAATCCATTTACGATAATTATTCAGAAAATAGAACTCGTTTTATAGGATTCTGTTTAAGTGAAAAATTGCAAATTCTAAAAGAATACAAAACAGCGTTAATTACAGTAACTGCGGAGGAATTAGAAAAGTTTAAAATCATAACAGGCGATAGTGAAGGCTTGGTGAATTATGGATTATCTATTACAGATATGCAATTGTCTGTATTAATTATAGACCGTACTGTAGCCAGAAAAATGAGCTTCAGATCAAAAGACAAGTTTCCTGCAAATGAATTTGCCCGCAAAAACTTTAATGGAGGTGGTCATTTCAATGCCGCAGGAGGAGAAAGTTCTGATCCAATTGAATTGGTGGAATGGAAATTTAAAGAAGCTCTTAAAGAATATAAAAATTTATTAAACTAAAAATAGACACACATGAAAAAAATGTTAGCCGGAATTGCTGCTATTGCTTTGCTTTCAGCATGTAACCGCTTCGAAAAAACAGAAAACGGAATTGAATACAAAATTGTAACCACCTCCGAAGATGCTAGAATGGTTGCAACAGAAGACAACCTTCACATTCATTTAAAAGGTGTAATTGAAAGAAATGACTCAGCCATTTTTGATTCATACAAAAACAATAAGCCTTTTTATATCCCTGCTGGAGAACCTAGCTTAAAAGAAGTTTTTGCTATAATGAAAAAAGGCGATAGCATCGTTTTCAAAATTATGGCAGATACCTTGTATAAAAACTTTGGCGAGCAATTACCTGCTGGTATCCAAAAAGGAGATGTTATTACATTTTACGCTAACCTAATTGATTTGTACAATCCTCAAGAAATGCAACAAAAAATCAATGAGCAAAACCAAGAATTTTTGGTAAAAGACTCTATTGCTTTATCAAGCTATATCAGTGGATTAACAGATGTAACGGCAACTTCAACAGGGTTTAAATACCAAATTGAAACCAAAGGAAAAGGCAAAGCTTGTAAAAAAGGCGACAAAGTAACTGTACGTTATAGAGGTTCTTTATTGGATGGTTTTGTGTTTGATGAAACCAAGCCAGGTACACCAGAATTTACATTTGTGGTAGGTGCTGGTCAAGTTATTGCTGGCTGGGATGAAGGTTTGCAATTGATGAGTGAAGGTGATAAATTTAAATTTATTATTCCTTGGAATTTAGGTTACGGACCACGTGGTAGCGGACCAATTCCTCCATACTCAACTTTATTATTCGACGTTGAATTGGTAAAAGTTAATTAATATGTTAAAAAAGTTATTTCTTATTACAGCTATGGGTTTAAGCATTGCAGCTTGCGCCCAAAACAAGGGAACCAAAACCGACAAAAAGGAAACGGGCTCCAATCAGAAATCAAAAATTAAAAGAACCATTAAATTGAATCAAGAAAACACAACAGCATCTGGTCTCGTTTACAAGGTAACTGAGATGGGAAATGGTAAAAAAGTTGAAGTTGGAGATAAGGTAACCGTTCATTATACGGGGAGATTAACTAACGGAACTAAGTTTGATAGCTCTAAAGACCGCAACCAACCATTCTCTTTTAAAGTTGGTGGTGGACAAGTAATTAGAGGATGGGATGAAGGTTTAGCTTTGTTAAATGTTGGCGACAAAGCTATTCTTACAATTCCTCCTTCTATTGGTTATGGCGATAGAAATATGGGAACCATCCCTGCTAACAGTATTTTGGTTTTTGATATTGAAGTTTTGGATGCGCAAACCCCTGTTAAAGCAACACCTTACGATGTTAAAGGAAAAGACACCATTACAACAGCTAGTGGCTTACGTTATATAGTAATTAACGACGGTACTGGCGAACAAGCGATGGCTGGTAAAACAGTTGATGTTCATTATACTGGTTATTTATTGGACGGTAAAGTTTTTGATTCATCTGTAGAAAGAGGTGAACCAATTAGTTTTCCATTGGGTCAAAGCATGGTAATAAGAGGTTGGGAAGAAGGTATTGCCTTAATGAAGGTTGGTACCAAACTAAGACTAATTATACCTAGTGAATTGGGTTATGGAGCTAATGGTGCAGGTGGAGTAATTCCTCCAAATGCAACTTTAATTTTTGATGTTGAACTAGTAGGTCTGAAATAAATCTAGTCGGATATTTATAAAAAAGCCCGGAGCATTTCACATGCTTCGGGCTTTTTGTTTTATTCGGTTTGAACCAATAATAAGATTGGGTTCAAACCAACATTATTTTTAAAGAGCGTATTTGTTGTAAAGTTCGTTTAGGATGCCATCTTTTAAACCAGTATTGTCTGGACTAAAAATAGTTTCTATCTGACCCCAATTTAAAATGCGTAAATAAATATCCGCCGAAACGTCAATAATATCAGCCCTATCGGGGTTTAGTTTGTATAATTCCATGCGCTCCTGCAAAGACATTTTACTAACTTTTCTATGAAAATCTTTCAATTGATCCCGAGTAATAATTGGTTTTCCTTCGGTATTTAGAATGGCTAGAATTTTATTGATAGTTCCACTTGTAGCAACAGCCTCAATATTTTCCAAGCCATCGGTTTTGTGCTTTACCCAACTTTCAATGGTTTCCCAAGTTTTGCCTTTTACTGCACCGTCCATTAAACGCACGGTTCCAATATCAAACGAAACTGAGTTAAGCACTTTCCTATTTGAGATAACTGTCATTTCGGTAGAACCGCCACCAACATCTATAGTTAAATAATTTTTATTGGGTTCAAACACATCTCCAATTGAACCTAAAATTAATTCGCTTTCTCTTTTACCATCTATGATTTGAATTTTCAAACCAAACTCCTTCTCAATTTTCTTTACAATCTTTTCGCCATTCTTTGCCTCACGCATGGCGCTAGTGGCGCAAGCCATGTAATAGTCTACCTCAAAAGCATCAAGCATTAATTTAAAGGCAGCCATTGCTTTATAGAAGATTTTACGCTTCTCTTTACTGATCCATTTTTCCTTAAATGCATCGTCTCCCAGACGAACGGGAATTCTTACAAATTCAATTTTTTTGAAGGTTCCTTCTTGAGGATTATCGTTGGTTCTTACAATTTGCAAGCGAACAGCATTTGAACCAATATCAATGGCAGCGAGTTTCATAATTCTAATTTGTTAACTCTTGAATAATCTAAGTATCCAAGGTAGTCTATTTCGTTTATAACGGTAATAGTTTCTTCGTTCTGAACCAAAACTTTTAAAGAATCTAGCAATTCCTTCTATTTCAGAACCTTCAAAATCAAAAATCATTTTGTGGTTAGAAAATTGGAAAATAAGGCAATCCATAAGATAAGTCATTGCACCCAATTCTCTACCTAATTCAGAACCATTTCCTAATAAAAAGATGATTCTATTTTGGTTTAATAAAAATGCTCCAGCAGCCAATAATTCACCCGATTTGGCATAAACGCCTTTGGTTAAAATCTTCCTATTTTCTAGGGCTTTATCCATTAATCTATGAAGCATTTGGTAATCCTTTTCTTTAACCCCTTTAGTACTTACTGCCTTATGCAATTTGTAAAAAAGAATTACTTCTTGAACCGAAATAGTTCTCAATTCCAAGCCGCTTTTTGCAGCAATTTTAAGATTTCTTTTGGCTTGAGAATTGTATCCCTTCTTAATTTTATCGTAGTTTTTAGATAAGTCCAAAACGTAGTTTCTACGCTTCTTAATATTAAACTTTTCATCTAAAACTTGATTCTGCTCATTTAGTTGAATCTCGATGAAAAGAAACTTACTTGGAATAGCATTAATAAATTCTAGTAAGAGGTCTTGGGTAATAGAATTTTTAGAAAAAACACCCAATTGCTGGGTAAAAAATGGTTGGCTTAAGTACTTAATAAAATACTTGCGGTGACCCGTTAAAGGCATCACCGCAAGGTAATCGTCTAATACTAATGCATCCCAATTTGGCGTAACCTCATTGAGATACCAACTGTAGCCATAGATTAATGAATTAGAAGATTGTTCTAAACATAAATCCCACTTATGTTGGTCAATTTCGGTATGATTTAAATAGTGAATCAAACCTTAATTTAATTTCTTAGAAAGGTAAATCATCAGAACTGCTATCTGCAGTAAAACTAGGTTCGTTATCTGGATGGAAAGGATCTTCTTGTGGAGCTGCAGAAGCAGGTGCGCCAGAAGCAGACTCAATACGCCAAGCATTTACGTTGGTATACCATTTTCCGTTATACTCGCGAGATTCTAAATTCAACGAAACTTTCACTTCGTTACCTGGTACATATTTTTTTAATTCTTGGGTTTTTTCTCCCATAACACTAATGCAAACCTTTTTTGGGTAGGTTTCTTGTGTTTCAATAACAAATTCTTGTTTCACCCAGTCTTTACCTGCTTTACTGGTTCCGGTGGTGGTAGGCATAATTTGAAGAATCTTGCCTGTAATGTCTAAAGCCATATCAATCGTAAATTTTAGTGGTTAAAAATACGATTTCCGCCCTAATTATCAAAGGCAGTCCTTTGTTAATAGCATTGCTTTGGTTCAAACCGAAAAAATAATTTACTACAAAGTGAGGATTAACAAACGCTTAGAGCAAGAAAAACAAAAATCCTAAAAACCAGAAAATAGTCCACACTATTTCAACCTTTTCAGAAACTTACTTTTTGAGAGCAATATGCAACTCATCCAATTGTTTTTGGTCTATTTCACTTGGTCCATCAATCATCACATCTCTGCCAGAATTATTCTTTGGAAATGCAATAAAATCGCGGATACTTTCTGCGCCACCAAATAGAGAACAAAGTCTGTCAAAACCAAATGCAATGCCTGCATGAGGAGGAGCGCCAAATTCAAAAGCATTCATTAAAAATCCAAATTGTGCTTGCGCTTGTTCTGGAGTAAAGCCTAAAATTTCAAACATTTTTGCTTGCAATTCCTTATTAAAAATTCTCACAGAACCGCCACCTACTTCTACCCCATTTATTACCAAATCGTATGCATTGGCTCTAACCGAACCCAATTGATTACTTGCTAAAAGCGCGATATCTTCTGGTTTTGGAGAAGTAAAAGGATGGTGCATAGCAAAATACCTATTCTCCTCTTCATTGAATTCTAGCAATGGAAAATCTAATACCCAAAGACAAGAGAAGATATCTTTGTTTCTTAAACCCATGCGAGTACCCATTTCTAAACGCAATTCATTTAGGGCTTTTCTAGTTTTATCTGCACCACCAGCTAGAATTAAAATCAAATCATTTGCTTCGGCACCAAATGCTTTAGCCCAATTAGCTAAGGCATTTTCATCATAAAATTTATCAACCGAAGATTTTACTGAACCATCTTCATTTACACGAGCATAAACCAACCCGGTGGCACCAACTTGAGGACGTTTTACAAAATCTGTTAGTTCATCCAATTGTTTGCGGGTATAGCTAGCGCAACCTTTTGCACAAATTCCAACCACTAATTCTGCATCGTCGAAAACTTTAAAATTCCTGCCGGAAACCACATTGTTTTCTGCTGAATTAAGCTCCACAAATTTCATTTCAAAACGAGTATCAGGTTTGTCGGAACCATAGTATTTCATCGCATCGGCATAAGTCATGCGAGGAACACTTTGCATGTCGATACCCTTTACAGTTTTAAACAAATGCTTCACCAAACCTTCAAACATATTGAGCACATCTTCTTGCTCCACAAAACTCATTTCGCAATCTATTTGGGTAAATTCTGGTTGTCTATCGGCACGTAAATCTTCGTCTCTAAAGCACTTTACTATTTGGTAATACCTATCTAAACCAGCAACCATAAGCAATTGCTTAAAAGTTTGCGGACTTTGCGGCAAGGCATAAAACTGCCCAGGATTCATTCTGCTTGGTACTACAAAATCGCGAGCGCCTTCAGGAGTAGATTTAATTAAAACAGGTGTTTCAACCTCAGTAAACTCTTGCGCATCTAAGTAAGAACGCGTTTGCTGAGCCATTTTATGGCGCAACATTAAGTTGTTTCTAACGGGTGTTCTACGTAAATCCAAATAGCGATATTTCATACGCAAATCATCACCACCATCTGTATTATCTTCAATAGTAAACGGAGGTGTTTTGGCTTCGTTTAAAACGTTCAATTCCTCTACTACAATTTCTATTTCACCAGTTGCAATATTTGTGTTTTTATTCTCTCTTTCTTTAACAGTACCACTCACTTGCAAAACAAATTCTCTGCCTAATTTACGGGCTTGTTCGCATAGAGCAGCATTGGTTTCCATGTTAAAAGCCAATTGAGTAACGCCGTATCTATCGCGTAAATCTATAAAGGTCATACCTCCTAAATCTCTGCCTTTTTGCAACCAACCAGATAAGGTAACTTTTTTGCCCGCATCGCTCAGGCGTAATTCTCCACAAGTATTAGATCTGTACATTTTTATAAATAATAATATTTCGGTTTGAACCAAACGCGGCGCAAGTTAAGAAAGCAAGGTGGGGTTTAAAAATTTTTAAATAAACTCCTACCTACGAAAGTTGAAGAATAAATAAGCAATGGCTAAAAAAGGCATGCAAAAGCGCTTTATTTGCTGATATTATGGATACTATTTTTAACAACGAATGGTTTATGCGAGAAGCTCTCAAGGAAGCAAAAAAAGCTTTTGATTTGGGAGAAGTGCCTGTTGGCGCAGTAGTGGTTTATGAAAATAAAATTATTGGCAAAGGGCATAACCTAACTGAGCAATTGCACGATGTTACCGCCCATGCAGAAATGCAGGCCATAACTGCTGCTGCTAATTTTATTGGAGCCAAATATTTAACAGATTGTACCTTATACGTTACCTTAGAACCTTGCATTATGTGTGCGGGTGCTATTTATTGGAGTCAGATAGGCAAATTAGTTTACGGAGCATCCGACCCCAAACGAGGATTTATGAAAGAGGGAAAGCATTTGCTACATAACAAAACCGAATGTAGTTATGGGATTATGGAAACAGAGGCAGCGGAAATGATGAAGGAATTTTTCAAGAAATTGAGGTAAGTAATTCAATTTTGAATATTTAAATTGGCAAACCTATCCGATTATATTCAAAGTTTAAATTTGGATCAAACCGAAAGGAATAAATACAAAACACAATAAAAACAAAATACGCCTTAAATAAGTTTAGTATATATTCGCAATTCACTTTTTAATAATAACAACTATGTCATTTGAATTACCAAAATTACCATATGAGTACACTGCTCTAGAACCACATATTGATGCTCGTACCATGGAAATTCACCACAGCAAACACCACAATGCTTATGTAACCAATCTTAACGCTGCTCTTGCAGGTACAGATGGTGAAAATCACAGCATTGAAGACATTTGCAAAAACATCAGTAAATACCCAGCTGCAGTTCGTAACAATGGAGGTGGTCATTTTAATCACAGTTTATTCTGGACCATAATGGGAGGCAATAAAGGCGGCCAACCAACAGGTAAACTAATGGATGCAATTAACGCTGAATTGGGTGGATGGGATAAATTTAAGGAAGACTTTAACAAAGCAGGAGCTACCCGTTTTGGTTCTGGCTGGGCTTGGTTATGTGTTGATGCAAACAAAAAATTATGTGTTTGTTCTACACCAAATCAAGACAATCCTTTGATGGATATTGCAGAATGTAAAGGCACACCAATTTTGGGTTGTGATGTTTGGGAGCATGCTTATTATTTGCATTACCAAAATCGCAGACCAGATTACATGGCAGCTTTTTGGAGCGTTATCAATTGGGACGAGGTTTCTAGAAGATACGAAGCATCATTATAATATTGATTCTACTACTTGGGATGTTCTAAAATTAGTCATCTCAATACCTGAAACTAAGGAATAATTATTTGTTGTTCCTTAGTTTTTTTATGCTTTTTAATTCCTACTTTTCACCAAAATTTGAATGTATGAAAAGTAAATGGTTATTAATTTCTTTGCTTGCTATTGGCGCTTGCTCTCAAAAAATGAATGATAAAAAATTAAGTTTACTAAGCACTCCAGTTGCACATAGGGACACAACCAAAGACAACTATTTTGGAACCTCTATTGCAGATCCATACAGATGGTTGGAAAACGATACTGCCCCAGAAGTTATTCAATGGGTTGTGGATCAAAACAAAGCGACTAACCATTATTTGGATCAAATAGAAATTAGAAAAGAGTTACGCAAACGATTAACTGAAATTTGGAATTACGCAAAATACTCTGCTCCATTTAAGGAAGGAGATTTTTATTATTTCTATAAAAATGATGGATTACAAAATCAGAGTGTACTTTACAGAACAAAGGATTTAAAAAACACAAATGAAGCAGAGTTATTTCTTGACCCAAATAAATTTTCGGACGATGGAACTGTTTCTTTAGCAAGTTTAGCTTTTAGCAAGGACCATCAATTTGCAGCAGTTGGTATTGCTCGCTCAGGTTCTGATTGGAACGAACTTTTTGTAATGGATGTGAATACCAAAAATAAAACTAGCGATAAAATTGAATGGGTAAAATTTAGTGGGGCAAGTTGGTTTGGAAATGGCTTTTTCTACAGTAGATATGATGAACCTGTAGAAGGAAAAGCGTTTAGCAATCAAAACGAATACATGAAAATTTATTACCATATTTTAGGTTCAAACCAAAAGGAGGATATACTAATTTATGAAGATAAGAGCCACCCCTTGCGATACTTTAATGCAGGCTTAACAGAAGATGAGCGCTTTTTATTTATCAATATTTCGGAAGGAACCTCTGGAAGTGAAATATTAGTTAAAGACAATTCTCCAGCTATTAAATTTATTGCAAAAGAAAATACAAATGGGTTTCACCTTTTGTGCAAAGGGTTTAATAATAACTATTCTGTTGTTGGAAATGATGGAGATCAAATTTTAGTTCTAACAGATTTAGATGCGCCAAAATATAAACTTGTTTCTATCGACCCCAATAATACCAGTCCACAATTTTGGAAAACGATAATTCCTGAAGGCAAAGATTTGTTGGAAGGAGTTGTTACAGCAGGCAAAGGACAACTAATTGCAAGTTATTTAGTGGATGCGAGTACTCGATTAAAACACTTCACCAATAAAGGGGAATTGGTAAAAGAAATTGAATTGCCAGGAATTGGAACTGCTAGCACAGGAGGCTGCAAAACCGACGAACATACAATTGCTTATAATTATATTTCGTTTACCGAACCAAGTAAGATTAAATTTTATGATTTAAATTCTCAAAAGCAGGAAGATTGGATGAGTAATAGAACTTATGCATTTAATCCTGATGATTTTGAAACTAAACAAGTATTTTACCCAAGCAAAGACGGCACAAAAATACCCATGTTTGTAATGCATAAAAAAGGGTTAAAACTTGATGGAACCAACCCTACCCTATTGTATGGATATGGTGGATTTAATATTAGTCTTACGCCATCATTTAGTGTTTCAAGAATTCTATTTATGGAGCAAGGTGGAGTTTATGCAATTGCAAATTTAAGAGGTGGTGGGGAATATGGCGAAGATTGGCACAAGGCGGGTATGCTAGAGAAAAAACAAAATGTTTTTGATGATTTTATTGCTGCGGCAGAATACTTAGTTAAAGAAAAATATACTTCGAGTGAACATTTAGCTATACATGGTGGCTCAAACGGAGGATTGTTAGTTGGTGCATGTATGACCCAAAGACCCGAATTGTTTAAGGTTGCAATTCCAGCAGTTGGCGTTTTGGATATGTTGCGTTACCACAAGTTTACAATTGGTTGGGGATGGGCTGTTGAATATGGCTCAAGTGAACAAAAAGATCAATTTGATTATTTGATAAAATACTCGCCATTACACAATGTGAAAGCGGGAGTTAAATATCCTGCCACATTAATAATGACAGCAGATCACGACGACCGAGTAGTACCAGCGCATTCGTTTAAATTTGCAGCAACTTTACAAGAAAATCCAATTCCAGTAGACCAACCCATTTTGATTAGAATTGATTCTAAAGCTGGTCATGGCGCCGGAAAACCAACTACTAAATTAATTGAAGACGCTACTGATATGTATGGATTTATTTTATTCCATACCAAGTAAATAAAAAGTTTCTGAAGGGAATTGGCTTTACAACCCAATTTTCTTCAGAAATTCATTTCTTATTTCTGGTGGATCGAACCGATAGCCAAAGTATAGTCTGCCGTAGGTGTTTGTAATTTGCATAGGATCTTCCCTATTAATTGCATTTGAATTTCCGTAAGCGCGGTAACTGATACCTCCGTAATATTTATCGCCATTATAACCAAATGCAATTCTAAATTCTGATTGCACTCCCAATAATTTTTTAGCCTTAATGGCACCTAAATCTTCAATGGATAAATGTCCAAATTGGTAAGAAATCCCAGGAATTAAAGCACCACTTAAAAACCATTTCTTACTTTTAAAAAAGGGCAAAGTGCCAACAAAACCAACATTTGCGCCAATTGCATTTAGGCTAAAATAGGTATTGTTATTACTAGGAAAAGTATCAATTCCAGTTGTAGGAACAATACTAGAATCGGCATAAAAACTATTAAAGATATAAGATAGCCCAGCAACTAAACTACCTGCTCTTTTCTTCTGTCTTTCTAATTGCCACAAAGCGGCATTATTAGAAAAGTGTTTGTAATTGAACGTATAATTAAGCGAAGAAAAGTAAGTATGGGTTTCAATATCAGGTCTTAAATAATAAGGATTGGGAGAATTAGCTATACTTGGTAACCAAGCGTCGGTATTATTTAAGAAATAGCCTTTATTTCTTTCAAAAAAATTCCTGAACGCCAATCTTCTGTAGGTTAAACCAAATCCAATTCCAAAATTATCAACTTTGCCTTTATTCTCTTCTGGCTTTGTCCATGGCATTTTGGTAGTATATTCAAAAGTGAACCATTTATAATCTATTCCAATGCCATAGGCAAGAGGATCGTTGGTTTGATAATCTAATTCATACAAAGTAGATGGCGTATTAAAACTCATGTACACTAGGTTGCTTTTGTTTTCACGTACCATGGTTACAATTAAGTTATCATGGTAACTATGTATGTAGTTGGTATCGTAGTTGGGTTCGGTTTGAGCCAAAAGTTTGCTAAAACCTATTCCATATAATAGAATAGTGAGAGTTATTAACTTGTAAAATTTCATTCGGGTCAAAAATAGATTCAATTTTTTATATTTTTTTTGGTTCAAACCGAAATGATTTTATTCTAAAATGCAGTAATAAAAAGCCAGCAATAACTAAAGGTTAAAATAACATTAACAACGGTTTCATAAAATTTTCTTAATTGTTATAAATCATAGATGGCTAAATAAAATAATCATAGGTTGCGCATTTAATACTAACAAATGAAAACACTCCAACTAATCTGTTTTTTAGTTTTGGCTACAAGCGCACAATTAGTGGCCCAAGACGTTGACAAAATAGAAACAAAATTTGATTTTGTGCAATTGCCAACTAAACCACTTGACAAAAGCTTTAAGAATTATACAAGCAAAGTGATTTATAATGCAGAAGAGAAAAATGCTAAACTTTTGGCCGATTATGAAGCTGCTAAAATAAAAGCTGAAGAAACTTACCAAAAAGATTTAAGAGATTATGATGGTTTGGTGAAAAAGGCAGAGCAAGATTTAGAGAAAGAAAAAGCTGAATATCCTGCAAAATTAAAAGCAGCAAATGATGCTTACATGAAGGAGATGGAATTGTATGAGCAAAAATCTACTTTGCAAAAATTAGCCGACAAACAATTGGCAAATGAAGGAAAGCCATACAAAAACCTACCAAGAGAGCCATATTTACAAGCACCATCAAAACCTTACAAGCACGAGCCAGCAGCTCCTAAATTGAATAAAGTTTTTAATTTACAACAATTGGCTGGAACCTATTTAAAAATGGATGGATACACCCAAGGCACTACAAATGCAGTAAATATTACAGCAGAAATGGGAGATTTAGAAGTTAAAGAACCAGAAATTACTTCTAAAGACATGACTAAGTTTGAAAATGGAAAATCTATTTCGTACAAATCCTTTACAGCTAGGGTACCATACAAACGCTTAATTAAATTAAGAGTTGAAACTGCTCAAGGAGTAATTTACGATGAAGTACCTGCAGAGATTTCTGAAGAAAAATATATAAAATCTTCTGGAGAATTTACAAGTGAATATGCGATAAAAAATTGGTGGGATAGCCAAAAAACAAGAACCATAGAAAATTTAGAAATGGAAACTGTAGACAAAAATATGGCTACCATTAACGAAGTCTTGAATAGCAATTTTGCTTTTAAGAAAAAAACTCGCGAAACCGTTGTACTTATTGTAAAGGATAAAAAACAAGATTATTCGGATTTAAACAATGCCTACCTTGCTTTATTGGAAGGTTATAATCAGTTAACCGATGATTTTGAGAAGAAAGAAAGCAAGGTAAAAATTGCTGAAGCCATTGCTATTTATGAGAAGGCTCTAACTGAATCGGATATGGAAAATAAAAAGGCCAGAATTAACGAAGAAGTAACCTTAGCCATTTATTGGAATTTGATTGAAGCCTATATTTGGAATGATGATTTTGCAAAAGCAAAAACGTTGTATACCAAATTCAGCACCTTTGATGCACCTAAAAAGCATAAAAAGGCAATGGAAACTATGAATGAGTTTGGCAAAAGTCAATACGAACGCTACAAAGCATTTTACGGCAAGTAGAAAAAAATTGCAAATTTGAAATATTAGGGTATATTTGCGCTGTAATTATTTGAAAAAGGAGACCAAAAGTCTCCTTTTTTGTTACCTATGCAAATCGTAGAACAGATAAAAGAATGGAGTGCTGAGGTTTTAGAACCTTCAGTTTTTGTGGTAGATATTGAGTTTAAGCCGGGAGGATCTAAGCTATTGATATTAATTGATAGTGATGGACCATTGACAATTGAACAATGTAGGAGTTTGAACCGACATTTATCCTCAAAATTGGATGAATCGGATTTTGGCGAAACTCCATATTTATTGGAAGTATCGTCGCCAGGAGTAGATAGACCTTTGAAATTAACAAGACAATATGCCAAACATATTGGTAGAGAGTTAAAAGTATTACTAAAGGCAAAAACCGAATTGTTAGGAAAACTTATTGAATTAAATGAAACTTCTATGAAGCTACATTTAAAAGATAAGAAAAAGGCATACTTAGCAAAGGAGCCAATTATTAAAGAAATTGTATTCGAAGACATTGAAGAAGCTTTTGTTCAAGTGTCTTTTAATTAAGGAAAATAAATTATAAGAATATGCACAGTGCAGGATTAATTGACTCCTTCAGTGAGTTTAAGGAGTTTAAAAACATCGATCGCGCAACCATGCAGCGAGTGTTGGAAGACGTGTTTCGTGGCATGTTACGCAAGCGCTACAACAGCGATGAAAACTTTGACGTAATTATCAATGATAAGAGCGGGGATTTGGAAATTTGGCATAACCGTAACATCGTTCACGATGGTGAAGTAGAAGATGAAAATACACAAATTGCGTATTCAGATGCTATTAAAATTGAACCCGATTTTGAAATTGGTGAAGATGTAACACAAGAAGTAGGATTACAAATATTCGGAAGAAGAGCAGTTCTTTCTGCTCGTCAGACTCTATTATCTAAAGTTCTTGAATTAGAAAAAGACGAGTTCTACAAGAAATACAAAGACCGTGTGGGTGAAATTGTTTCTGGTGAGGTTTACCAAATCTGGAAAAAAGAAATCATGATTTTGGATGATGAAGGCAATGAATTGTTGCTTCCAAAAACTGAAATGATTCCTGCAGATTTCTACAAAAAAGGTGACAACATTCGTGCAGTTGTATTTAAGGTTGAAATGCACAATGGTAATCCAAGAATTATTTTGAGCAGAACAGCCCCAGCTTTCTTGGAAAGATTATTTGAACAAGAAGTTCCTGAAATTATTGATGGTTTAATTAGCATCAAGAAAATTGTTCGCGAACCAGGTGAAAGAGCAAAAGTAGCTGTAGAAAGCTATGATGATCGTATTGATCCAGTTGGAGCTTGCGTGGGTATGAAAGGCTCTCGTATTCATGGTATCGTTCGTGAGTTGAGAAATGAAAATATCGACGTTATTAATTACACTGGAAATCCAAGCCTATTAGTTCAACGTTCTTTGAGTCCTGCAAAGGTTTCGTCAATTAAAATTGATGAAGATAAAAAACGTGTTTCAGTTTTCTTGAAACCTGATCAAGTTTCTTTGGCAATTGGTAAAGGTGGACATAATATTAAACTAGCTGGTAAATTGGCTGGGTACGAAATCGATGTTTATAGAGAAGCAGAAAGTGAAGAAGAGGATATTGATTTGGATGAATTTACAGATGAAATAGATAGCTGGATTATTGACGAATTAAAGGGACTTGGTTTAGACACTGCAAAAAGTGTTTTAGCAATTTCCAATGAGGAGTTGGTGCGCAGAACCGAATTGGAAGAAGAAACTGTGCAAGAAGTGCGCAGAATCTTAGAAGCAGAATTCGAATAAGATGATGCTCCTAGTAAGATAAGCAAGCCATGTGAGCTTAATCCTCATATTGGTGGTCGTTTCTAAGGCCCGAAAAACTCGGTAACGAAGCTTGCTTATGCTTTATTATTCTGTTTTCGGGCCTTCATGTTGAATATCCATGAATAAAGACGATATTCGCACTAATTTTTAGGAAGAAAAGCGCAGAATGAGCGAAACAACAGGAACAAAGAGATTAAATGCCGTAGTAAAGGAACTGAATGTGGGGATGACCACACTGGTTGACTTTTTGGCAAAAAAAGGTCATGCCGTTGAGGCCAAACCTACAACAAAACTTACTGAAGACCAATACAGTATCCTTCTATCAGAGTATAACTCGGAGAAAAAAATTAAAGACGAAGCGCACAAATTAGGTCGTGACCGCATGAAACCGAAAGATTCGGTAATTGAAATCCCGAAACCTAAAGCTCCTGTTGTAGAAGATGAGGTGGAGGAAGATGGAATGCTTATCAAATCAGGATTGGTAAATTCCCCATCCAAAAAACAAGAGATTATTCCAACTCCCGAAGTTGAAGCGCCAGCTCCAATTGAAGTTCCTGTTGAAAAAACAGTTGAAAAGCCGGTTGAAAAAATTGAAGAGAAGGTTGTAGAACCTTTAGTAATACCAGAACCTCCTGCTCCTAAGGTAGAAGAGAAAATTGAAAAAGAAGAAACTTCTGGCCTTAAGGTAATGGGGAAAATAGACTTGGATTCTCTTAAGAAACCAAAATCTAAAGTTAAAAAAGCAGAAGAGCCAATTAAGGTTGAACCAAAAGTTGAGGAGAAAACAATTGTTGTTGAAACTCCAAAACCTGAACCAATAGTTGTAGAAAAGCAAGAACCTGTTATTGTTGAAAAACCTCAACCAGAAGCAAAACCAGTTGTTGAGGAAAAAACAATTGAGCCAACAATTACTCCGGCAGTAGAAGTTCCAGCCGCCAAAATTGAACCAGAAGAAACCAAAGTTTCTGATGTTAAATATGAGAAGCTAGAAGGACTAAAAGTGATGGGCAAAATTGTCCTTAAACAAGATCCACCTGCTAAAAAACAAAGTCCAGTTGCAAGTAGCGATGATCCAAATGGCAAACGCAAACGCAAGCGCAAACAAATTGGAGGTGCCAATCAGTCTGGAAACAATAATAATAATAACAACCCACAAGGTCAAAATCAAAATAGACCAAACGACCCTAACCGTCCTAGACCTCCTTATCAAGGAAATAACAACAATAATCGTGGTCCAGGAAATAACCAACAAGGTGGCGGAAATCGTTTTGGAAACAAAGGTCCAGGTGGCCCAGGTGGTAACCGTTTTGGTAAGCCAGAAGAAAAAACTGAAATTAGCGATAAGGAAATACAAGATAAGTTAAAGGCAACTTTAGCTCGCTTAAATCCTGGTAGTAAAAATCCAAATATTGGTTCGGTTCGATCCAAAATTCGTAAGCAAAAGCGCGATGTAAAAGCGAATGAGCGTGAAGAGGCGATGTTGCAGGAGGAAATGGAGAAAAACAAACTGAAGGTAACTGAGTTTGTAACCGCCAATGAACTTGCACAAATGATGGATCTTCAAATTACCCAAATTATTTCGGCTTGTATGAGCTTGGGTATGATGGTTTCCATTAACCAAAGATTAGATGCTGAAACAATTGCCATTGTTGCAGAAGAATTTGGTTTTGAAGTTGAATTTGTTTCCGCTGAAATGGTGGAAGCCGTAGAAGAAGAATTGGATGATCCAGATACATTAGAGCCTCGTGCACCAATTGTAACGGTAATGGGTCACGTAGATCATGGTAAAACATCCTTACTCGATTATGTACGTAGTGCAAATGTAGTAAAAGGTGAAGCGGGTGGTATTACCCAGCATATTGGAGCTTACGAGGTAAAATTAGAAAACGGCAAGAAAATTACCTTCTTGGATACACCTGGTCACGAAGCGTTTACTGCCATGCGTGCTCGTGGTGCCAAATTAACGGATATAGTAATTATTGTAATTGCTGCTGATGATAGCGTAATGCCTCAAACTAAAGAGGCAATTAGCCACGCACAAGCTGCTGGTGTACCTATTGTTTTTGCATTAAATAAAATTGATAGAGATGCTGCTAACCCTGATAGAATTAGGGAACAATTGGCTGCTATGGATATTTTAGTTGAAGAATGGGGTGGTAAATACCAATGTCAGGAAATATCTGCTAAAAAAGGACTTGGCATTGAATCTTTATTAGACAAGGTATTATTAGAAGCAGAAATGCTAGACTTAAAAGCAAATCCTAATAAACGTGCTGTTGGTAATATTATTGAGGCGACCTTGGATAAAGGTCGTGGTATTGTTACCACAGTTATGGTTCAAAGTGGAACTCTTCAAGTGGGCGATCCATTATTAGCAGGAACCAATAATGGTAAAGTTAGAGCGATGTTCGACGAAAGAGGAAAGAAAATGCTAAAAGCAGGACCAAGTACTCCGGTTGTAATTCTAGGATTTGATGGTGCACCACAAGCGGGTGATCGTTTCTTGGTAACCAAGAATGAGCAAGAAGCAAAAGAAATTGCAAATAAACGCCAACAATTACAGCGCGAACAAGGTATTAGAACTAACAAACATATTACCTTGGATGAAATTGGAAGACGTTTGGCAATTGGAAACTTTAAAGAATTAAAAGTTATTGTTAAAGGCGACGTGGATGGTTCGGTAGAAGCATTGGCAGATTCATTAATTAAGCTTTCTACTCCAGAAGTTCAATTGAGTGTTATATATAAAGCAGTAGGACAAATATCTGAAAGTGACGTAATGTTGGCATCTGCTTCAGATGCAATTATCGTTGGTTTCCAAGTAAGACCTAGTCCGCAAGCTAGAAGATTAGCTGAAACAGAATCTATCGATATCCGCATGTACTCGGTTATCTACAATGCAATTGAAGAAATCAAATCTGCTATTGAAGGTATGTTGGCTCCAACCATTGAAGAGAAAATCTTGGGTAATGCTCAAATACGTGAGGTGTTTAAAATTACAAAAGTTGGTACCGTTGCAGGTTGTATGGTTACCGATGGTAAATTGGTTAGAAATGCCAAAATCCGCTTGATACGTGATGGTGTAGTTGTATTCTCAGGATCACTATCATCATTGAAACGTTTCAAAGACGACGTGAAAGAAGTTGCCTACGGATTTGATTGCGGTTTAACTATTCATAACTACAACGACTTAAGAGAAAGTGATTACGTGGAAGCATACGAAGAAGTTGAAGTGAAGAGAACTCTTAAATAAATTTTATAATACGTTTGGTTCAAACCGAACTTTTAATAAAAAAACCACGACCCCAAAAGGCCGTGGTTTTTTTATGAATTTGATTTAAAACAATAGACTTAAATAAAGCCATTTATTATTTCTGAAAATAAGGAATAGAATCGTTGCTAGTTTTTGATTTTTGGTGCCAATAATCTGGAGTAACAAAATGACCCGTTTCTGTAGTTAAGATTCTTCCGTAAATGGCATTTATTGGGTTAAACTTTACATCTGTCACGCCTAAAACAAAACCAGTTGGAGGGGCAATTTCTACAATAGGTATTTCAATTGCCTCTTCTCCTGCTTTTGGCGCTGGTGCAGCTTTAGCCTTTGGTGGAGGAGTTGGAATGCAAACTACAGTAAACCCATTTCCAGCCAATATTTTGGTTAAAAAATCGGCACGCTCTTTTGTAATATCTTTTTCAACAATGGCACAACGCATGCCTCCTAATTCTTCTACCGTATGATTTTGATTTAGTCCCATAATGATTAAAAAGAATAAGCTTTACTAATATGAACAATATGCTCGTAGATTGGTCCGTAAAAGCCCAATAATAAAATAGCTGCTAGACAAAAATACAAGGCAATCTTTGGGGTAAAATCAAATTCAATTTTAGGCAAAGGCGATTCGTTGGCATCCATAAAAATGGCTTTTACCACTCTTAAATAATAGTAGAAAGAAACTACCAAATTAAGTGCTGCAAAAATCATTAAACCTAAATAGGCATTGGCACCACCTGCAATTAACAAAAAGAATTTTCCAAAGAAACCTGCTGTTGGTGGAACGCCAGCTAAAGAAAATAAAGCAATGGCCAATACCCAACTTAAAAACTTATTGTTTTGATAAAAGCCTTTGAAATCGCTTATGGATTCTTTACCTGTTTGCTCACTAACAATCCCAATAACACCAAATGCAGCTAGGTTTGAGAATAAATAAATAAACAAGAAATAGTAAATAGATGCTGCTGCCTGACTTCCATCACCAAGAATGCCAATTAATATATAGCCGATTTGGGAGATAGAAGAAAATGCTAAAAATCGTTTTAGATTTTCTTGGCGAAGGGCAAATAAATTTCCTATACCTATGCTTAAGAAAACCAAAATGCTTATTGCTAAAAACCAAGTTTGAACCATACTTTGAAATACTTGGTTCAAAACGCTAACAAATACAAACATTACAGCAGCTTTTGATGCAAATGATAAAAATGCAGTTACAGGAACTGGAGAACCTTCATAAACATCTGCCGTCCACAGGTGAAATGGTACAGCGCTAATTTTAAAAGCAAAGCCAGCAAAGAGCAAAATGAAACCAAACTGGCTAAGTGGCGAAACCACCAAAGCATAGCTCATTTCTGAGAATTGCAAGGTGCCAGAACATCCGTATAAAAAAGAAACACCTAAAAGTAAAAGGGCACTTGAAAATGAAGATGACAAGATTAGTTTCATTGCAGCTTCAGAGGATTTCCTTTTCTCTAAATCAAAGTTTGCGGCGGCAGCTAAAGGAATTGTAGAAAGTTCTAAACCTAGGTAAAACATCAACAAATTTGCAGATGAAATCATAAAGAACATTCCTAATAATGAGGAAAGCAAAAGGAGGTAAAATTCTATACGGTTGGCATTATTTTTTAACCAATGGTAAGACAAACCAGAAATCAATAACATGGCTAATGATAAGATTGACTTCTGAAATTGGGTGAGAGCATTGCTACCAAACATCTGATTAAATAAAAGTGTTTCTATTGGTTCGAACCAAACAAAAAGAACTGCTACCAAAAGCAAGGCATTCACCAAACCCATCAAAATTTCAGAATGGGCATTATCAAAGCGGATTTTCCAAAACAAGAGCAAAAAGATAATCAAGGATATGATTAGCTCATGTTTTAAAGCAAGGAGTATATCAGTTAACATCATCATGGTTATCATTTGAGTAATTTAGCCATTAAAACATCGGTTCCTGGCGACAATAAATCTGTAAGGACAAAGGGAGCAACACCAATAATAACAATGGCAGATAACAAAACTACTGCTGCTACTTTTTCATTCCATAAAGCATCGCTTAACTTTAAATGGTCTTGGTTTACAATTGGACCCATAACACTTTTTCCAGCAGCTCTTAAAATATAAACCGCCGTTACCACGATGGAAGCACAAGAAAGAATGGTGGCCAATCTATACCAGAAGTCGGGGTTTTGCCACGCTCCAACAAAAACAGTCATTTCGCTTACAAAGCCACTAAAACCAGGTAAACCTAAAGAACATAAACCTGCAATAATAAATATGGAAGAAATAAAAGGCATTACTTTCAATAATCCTCCAAGTTGAGCCAATAAGCGAGTATGAGTTCTGCTATACATCATACCAATTGCAGCAAAGAATAAGGCTGTCATTAAACCATGAGAAACCATTTGCATGACAGCACCAGTTATGGCAACTTTATTTAGCATACCAATTCCCAGCAATACAAAACCACAATGGCTAATAGAAGAATAGGCATTAATATATTTTAAATCAGTTTGCATTAATGTAGCAAAGGCGCCATAAATAATGGCAATGGTGGCTAGCAAAATAATTATCCAAGCATATTGTTCTGCCGCGACAGGCATTAAGAAAGTGGCAACACGTAAACAACCATAACCACCAAGTTTCATAGAAATACCAGCTAAAAACATAGAGGCTGCAGTAGGAGCAGAAGAGTGCCCGTCTGGCACCCAAGTATGAAAAGGAAACAAGGCGGTAAAAACTCCAAATCCTGCAAATAAGAATGGGAAAAATATCAACTGTGCTTGTAAAGGAATTCCACCGTTTGCTAATTCCATTAAACTAAATGTACGCGCCCCTCCTGGATTTGAGTAATAATAAGTGCCAATTAATCCAACAAAAATTAAGGCGGAACCACCCATTAACATCAAGGCAAGTTTCATAGCGCTTTTTTCTTTGTTGCCACTTCCCCAAATTCCAATTAACAAGAACTTAGGAATTACGGCTACTTCCAGAAAGAAGAACAAGGTGAAAATATCCAATGCAATAAAAAATCCATACGCACCCAAACTTAATAGGATCAACAAGAAAAAGAATTCTTTGTGCAAATGCTCCATGCCATAAGAAACTAAGATTCCTGCAACAACAACTAAAGAAGTAAGTAAAATCATGGCAATTGAAATGCCATCTACTCCAATATGAAAGGAAATACCTAAAGATGGAAACCAAGCAAAACTTTGCTCAAAATACATTAACATTCCATCTCCCTCAACATGAATTTGTTGGTATTGAACCAATAGGTAAAAAGCCAATAATAGCTGCAATGCAGCACCAATAAAAGAAACAGTTCTAACCTGTTTCAAACCCTTTGCTGCCAGAACACCTAGGGCAGTTAAGAAGGGAACAATTAATAAAAATAACAAATTCATTTTCCTAATTCATTATATAAATAAACAGGATGGCCAATCCCAAAATACCACCAAAGAAATAGAGCGCATAGCCTTGCACCTTACCAGATTGAATTCCTCTAATAGAAAAAGAAACTGCAGTAGTTATATCTGCACTTAAGGCATAAAATCCATCAATAATATTTTTGTCGATCCAAGCAGCAGGCTTTCCAAATAAATTGAAAATAACTTTCTTGGTAATGAACAAATAAAGTTCATCTATATAAAATTTATGTTTGACCCAAGTAAAGATGGAGCCCAAAGAATTGGCAATACTTTCTGGTTTATCATTTTCTTTCAGGTATAGGTATGCTGCGAAGCCAATTCCTAAAAAGGCAAGGCTAACAGGTGCAATTGAAAACATCCAATCTAAATGAGATTCTAAACCCAAGCCATCTGAACTTACATAAGATGAGAACGGAACAAAACCCACCAAAATTGAAGCGATGGATAAAATTATCAATGGAATCTTCATGCTCCAAGTGCCTTCAGAATGATGAGAATGATCTTTACTTTCCTTGCTCCAGAATATTGAAAAATACAAACGGAACATATAGAAAGCGGTTAACATAGAAGTAAACAATCCTAAATAATAAATACCAGGATGGCTTTGATGTGCGGCATGCAAGATTGCTTCTTTGCTAAAGAAACCAGCAAATGGAGGAATTCCAGAAATCGCCAAACAAGCAATTAAGAAAGCAATATGAGTTATAGGCATGTATTTTCTAAGTCCTCCCATATCGCCCATCTCGTTGCTATGCACCATATGAATAATAGAGCCAGCACCAAGGAATAACAAAGATTTAAAAAATGCATGGGTAAACAAATGGAACATAGAAGCACTAAATCCTGCGCCTTCTTCGCCACCGTAACCAGAAACACCTAAGGCAAACATCATATACCCTATTTGCGACATGGTACTAAATGCCAAAACTCGCTTGATATCGGTTTGTGTGCAAGCGATAATTGCAGCAAACAAGGCAGAAATAATTCCTATATAGGCAACTATATTTAAAGCCGCTTGATCTGATAATGCAAAAATTGGGAACAACCTAGCTACTAAAAATACACCAGCAACTACCATGGTTGCCGCATGAATTAATGCTGAAACAGGTGTAGGACCTTCCATTGCATCAGGTAGCCAGATGTGAAGAGGGAACATGGCAGATTTACCTGCACCACCAATAAACACCAAAACCAAGCCCCATGTAAGAGCACTTAATCCTAAAAAACTTGCACTAGCAATAGCCAAAAATTGAGGTGTTTGGTGGTTACTTAAGCGAGCTATTAACTCCTGAAAATCAAATGTTTCACTATAGAAACCTAAGGTTAAAATACCAATTAAGAATCCTAAATCTGCAAAGCGAGTAACAATAAATGCCTTTTTGGATGCGGCAACTGCACTTGGTTTTTGAAAATAATATCCAATTAGTAAGAAGGAGGAAACACCAACCAATTCCCAGAAAATATAGATTTGAAAAATGTTTGCACTAATAACCAAGCCCAGCATAGAGAAGGTAAACAAACCAAGGAAGGCATAATAAGTTGCAAACCTTTCTTCACCTTTCATATAACCTAAACTAAAGATGTGTACCATTAGAGAAATAAAGGTTACAACTACTAACATCATGGCCGAAATAGGATCAACAAAAGCACCTATATCAATAGATTTTCCTGAACCAAAATTTAACCAAACATATTTAAAAACAATACTTGGTGAAAAGGCTTCGCCAGATGCATGTGATGGAGAAAGAAAATATCCTGAGGCAATTTGAATAGCAAAAAAGCAGGAAATAGCCATTAAGCTTGTGCCAATAATTCCAGCACTATTTTTAAGTAAAGTGGAGCTATTTCCAAAAATGCCTAAAAGCAAAAAAGCAATAAATGGCAATCCAATTATGAGCAGTATTTGAGTTATATCAGACATAATTAATATTTCATTTCTCCAGCATCTTCCACATCAATTGAGTTGTGGCTGCGGTAAAGGTTAATAATAATGGCAATAGCCACAGCAGCTTCTGCAGCAGCTATGGTAATAATAAAAACATTGAAAAATATTCCATCCAGTTTTTCTGGAAAAAGGTATTTATTAAATGCTGCGAAATTTATATTTACACTGTTTAACATCAATTCAACCGACATTAATAAAGTAATTAAATTACGACGTGTAAAAAATCCATACATGCCAATAAAGAAAAGGCAAGTACTTAAAATTAAAATATGGGTTAATCCTACGGAAATCATATTGTTTCCTCCTTTTTAACTTTCATAGCAATTACAATGCAGCCCACCATAGCGGCTAATAACAACATACTCACAACCTCAAATGGTAAAATGTATCCTCCTTCGCCAGTATTGAGTAATTGCATACCAATACTATCAACAGTTGGATCAAACAGAATACCTTTATTTTCTATAAAACCATGATGCCAAATTAAATTTATAGTGAAAACAAAACCGAAAAATGAGGCCAATGCAGAAGGTAAGGTCCTTCCCAAAATAGGTTTAGGCATTTGATCGCCCGATTTTTGAGTAAGGAAAATTGAGAAAATAATAAGGACCACAATTCCACCAACATAAACTACAATTTGAACTGCAGCTATAAACGGTAAATCCATCCAGAAATAAAGGGCGGCAATTCCAATTAATGAGAACAAAAGCCAAATTGCCGAACGAAAAATTTTGCGCGTTGTAACTGCCAAAACTCCAGTAACAAGAATATAGGCAGCTATAGTATAAAAGAGTATTGTTGATGCATCCATTATTCTACTCCTTCTCTAATTTTTGAACCTTCATGATTCAATTGTTTGGTAAGTAATCTTCTATCGTACACGCTGTGCTCAAAATTTGGCGACATTTTGATGGCATCTGTAGGGCAAGCCACAATGCACAAATTACACATGGTACATAATTCCAAATGGTAAACAAAAGCATCAATCGCTTTCTTCTTTTTACCTTCTGCATTAATTTCAAATTTATTGATAATTTTTATGGTGCCATTTGGACAAGCCAATTCGCAGGCAGAACAACCTGTGCAGGCATGTTCATTCTTCTCATCATGAGTCATTATTACCTCACCCCTAAAACGATCTGCCATTTTTAAAGTGGCTCTATTATCTGGGTATTCTTCTGTAATAATATTTTTGGGGTGGGTAAAATAATAACCCGTCAGTTTCATCCCCGACAGCAATGATTTAATTGCTTGGAAGACTTCTGTAAAATATGTTTTTAGAAAACTGATCATTGTGTTAAAAATGCCACCCTTTAATGGCTACTAGGGTCATCAATAATAAATTGAATATGCTAATTGGTAATAGGTATTTCCATTCTAGGTTCAACAATTGATCTACACGCAAACGAGGGAACGTCCACCTAAACCACATGATTAGGAAAATAAGAAAAAATGTTTTGCCAAAAAACCACATGAAGGAAGGAATGAAATCCATTACATGGTTAAAGGCTGTCCAAGAACCAATATGAAAAGGCATCCAACCACCAAAAAACAAAATAGCGCCAATGGCACAAACAATAAAAATATTGATGTACTCTGCTAAGAAAAACAAAGCAAAACGCATTCCTGCATATTCAGTATGAAAACCTCCTGTTAATTCAGATTCGGCCTCAGCCATATCAAATGGCGCACGATTGGTTTCTGCTGTTACGGCAATGATATAAATAATAAATGCAATCCATGCTGGAATATGACCTTTAAAAATCCACCAACCGTCTTCTTGAGATGCTATGATATCACCAAGGTTTAGACTGCCTGTTAATACCACAATAGACAAAACAGCCATGCCAGCAGACAATTCATAACTCACAATTTGAGCGCCACTTCTCATAGCACCTAAAAGAGAGTATTTATTATTACTTGCCCAACCCGCCATTAAAATTCCAATCACAGAAATGGAGGAAATTGCGGTTAAATAAAACACACCAATATTGATATCCCAAATTTGAACTCCTTTAGCAAAAGGAATTGGCGCCAAAATTAACATGGCAGTAATCATCACCACAAAAGGTGCCAACTTATATAAAAACTTATCTACGTTATCGGGCATGAAACCCTCTTTTAAAACAAGCTTTAAGGTATCTGCCGAGGTTTGGAAAATACCAAAGGGTCCTACTCTATTTGGGCCTTTGCGCAATTGAATTACTGCGGCAACTTTTCGTTCCATATAAACTAATACCAAGCCTAAAAAAGCAAATAAGGCAATAGCTAATATGCCAACTATGGTCATTTCTACCAGCATCACAAAGGTTTCACTCATTAATGAGCTAAGCCAACTATGAATCTCCTGGGTCATATTTTGAAAACTAAACATGTGTTTCAGATTATCTGTCAATATCAGGAATTACAAGATCCAAGGTTCCCATGATGGCAACCAAATCGCCAATTTTATGTCCTTTTACCATATGGTTCAAAGCACTTAAATTAGAAAAGCCAGGAGAACGAAACTTAATACGATACGGTGTTGTTCCGCCTTCACTAACCAAATAAACACCTAATTCGCCACGAGCAGTTTCTACACGTTGGTAGAATTCTCCTTTTGGTAGTTTAAGAACCGCTTTGGTTTTTGCTTGAAAATCACCCTCCGGAATATTATCAATTAACTGCTCAATTATGCTGATTGATTGTTTCATTTCTTTGATTCGAACCAAATACCTTGCAAAGGAATCTCCACCCGTTTCTAGTATTTCTTCAAATTTAACCTTGTTGTAAGCAGAGTATGGATAGAGTTTACGAATGTCACAACTAACTCCACTACCACGAGCAACAGGACCAGTTGTTCCATAGCTTATGGCATCTTCAGGACTTAGGTATCCAACATTTTTCATCCTATTTTGAAAAATTATGTTGCCAGTTACTAATTGATCGTACTCATCAATTTTGCTGTTAAATTGAATGATAAAATCTTTAACACGTTTAACAAAATTTGGATGAATATCTGCCATCAAGCCACCTGGTACAATATAATTCATGGTTAGTCTTGCGCCGCAAGTTTCTTCCATGATATCTGTAATTACTTCTCTTTCGCGGAATGAATAAAAGAATGGTGAAAGTGCACCTAAATCCATTGCCATTGCACCCCACCACAATTGGTGTGAGGCCAAACGGGTAAGTTCACTAATTAAAACACGAATTACTTCTGCACGTTCTGGAATTTCAACTTGCAAACCTTTCTCAACAATCATGGCACAAGCATGGTTATTCATATGAGAAGAAAGGTAATCCATACGCGAAGTGGAATATATAAATTGGCGATAGCTCAAGCTTTCGCACATCTTTTCAATCGACCTGTGGATATACCCTAGGTTAGGTTCGAGCTTGGTTATGGTTTCACCATTTAAGGTTATTAGCAGGTGTAAAACCCCGTGTGTAGCTGGATGCTGAGGACCCACATTGATCACCAGTTCACCATCATTGCTTGTTTTTATTTCTTCAAACATATCAGAGCTTGATCATATTAATGGGATCATCATAATCTTTACGCAAAGGATATCCAACCCAATCTTCGGTTAATAAAATTCTTTTTAGATTTGGATGGCCTTTAAAAATTATACCAAACAAATCAAAAATTTCGCGTTCGTGTTGTTCAGAAGTTCTATATACAAAAGAAAGAGAATCTATTTCTGGAGTTTCCCTATCCAATTTGTATTTCAAAACAATATTATGTCTGAACCGAGTAGAATCTAAGTGGTAAACCATTGTAAAATGAGTTTTCCAATCAACGCAAGTTTCACAAAACAAATAATCAAAAGCTAAGGTTTGATCCGATTTTAAAACATCTATTGTCGAAAGAAAATCTGCGCCTGATTCGAAACTAATTTCAGGCCAATCATTTCCTTGTATAATGCTAGCTGCGGGGAATAATTCCTGAAGCTTAACTATCAATTCTTCATTTCCCATCTTCTTGAAATTGTGCGCGAATTTGATCGCGGGTTAAACCACTTTTAATTTTTTCTTGAAGTGTAATCAATGCATGCAATAGAGCTTCTGGCCTTGGAGGGCAACCTGCAACATATACATCCACGGGAATTACATGATCTGCACCTTTAACTACAGAATAGGTATTGTAGAAAAACGGACCACCGCTGGTAGCGCATGCACCCATTGCAATTACGTATTTTGGGTCAGGCATTTGATCAAATAATCTTTTTAAAACAGGAGCCATTTTGTTTACAATGGTTCCTGCAATAATAATAACATCTGCTTGGCGAGGTGTGGCTCTTGCTACTTCAAATCCAAACCTACTAAAATCATATTTGGCCGATGCGGCGCTCATCATTTCGATGGCACAACAAGAAGTACCAAAAACTAATGGCCAAAGAGAATTGGATCGAGCCCAATTTATTACATCATCCAAAGTGCTTAAAACAATTCCACCACCGGGCACTTCATGCACACTTCCTGGAAAAGGTGTTGAGGGTTCAGTTATTATTACATCCATTTTAAAGCTCCTTTTTTATGGGCATATAAAAATCCCATGAACAATATAAAAATGAATACGATAATTTCAAAAAGGGCCATCATGCCAACCTTTTTAGCCACAACAGCCCAAGGATACATAAATACCAATTCCACATCGAAAATTAGAAAAATTAAGGCAAACAAATAGTAGCCTACATGAAATTGTTTCCAAGGAGTTCCTTCGGAAGGAATGCCACATTCGTATGCTTGTCCTTTTTGAGGATTAGTGCTGCCTTTTGTTAGAAATTTTGCCACTGCAATACCGCCTGCAGAGAAGGCAATTGCAGCGAGCATGAGCGTAATTAATGAACCTGATCCCATATGAGTTCTTTTTACAAATTTTATTACTTTCTTCCCAAAGATGCATTAAAAAACTCTTGTTTTCATATGATAATTGTCATTTCAAACTACTAGAAGAGTAATTAATGTATGGCCGAATGTAATTAAAAAGTGTAAAGGTAAAAAGCCTACTCAAGGGATTTTACAAACAGAAAAAAATTTTGGTTCAAACCGAAAAACTGAAAACCTTAATATGAATCCACAATTTCCTTAATCCTCTGTGTATGGGAATCCTTCTTCTCCATTCTGAGCATTTTAGCACTATTGGTAAAGTAATTGTGCGAACTCAAAAATTTCAATTGTAAACGGTTCCAGTCCTTTTCATCCGAGAGAATTCCATATATCTCGAGTTCTTTATAAAGATTATTGCCTATCTCCCAAAAATCATCCCTACCCAAATAATCTAAATCTGCATCACAAATAATTTCTTCCAACAAATTTCTGGGGTTCTGCGGAATTTTAGTCGCCATAATCATTCCACAAATAATTTCTATAGCTTCAGAGGTATATCCAAATTGGGGTAGGGTTTCTCGTACTATACCACAACCAATTTCTTCATGATTTTTTGTATCAACGGTAAACCCTGCATCATGAAATAATACTGCTGTCTTTAAAATGGTAATTTCATCTTCACTCAAATTTTCTAATTTAGCATACTCTACTGCAGCCTGAAGAACATCCATCACATGATGAATACTATGGTAATATAGGCTATTAGGAAGCTCCTTTTTAAGTTTAGCAAGGATAAATGTTTCTGCTTGGGTAAAATTCATACGATATTATTTTAAAGCGTTTGCACAATTTTTCTATTACGAATGTAAATGTTAATTAATCTTTAAAAATGCTTAATACTCACTATTTATTACCACTTAATCAAAAGTTGAACAATAAACTAGATAGTAATATAATACATATCAATTCTTCCTTTGTTCTTCGCTTCAATTTTTCCTCTATAAGAGCAAGTAACCTTGTTTTTAACTAACTCGTGAGTAGAACCACTGATATTAATTTTACCTGGCTCACAATTTTGCTCCATCCTTGCAGCTGTATTAACAGTGTCGCCCCAAATATCATAGGCATATTTCTTAACTCCTACAATACCGGCTATCACTGGTCCAGAATTAATTCCCATTCTAATTTCAAAGTATGGTTTTTCAGAAAGCCTTCTTTCCTTTTGATATTCTGCAATAAATTGATGAATTTCTTTTGCAGCATTTACCACCCTTTCTGCATGATCGCTATCCAGAATAGGCATACCGCAAACGGCCATGTAGGCATCCCCAATGGTTTTAATTTTCTCTAATTTGTTTTTGCCAATTATCTCATCAAACGCTTTGAAACAATGGTGTATTTCTTCTACCAATTCTTTTGGAGTTAGCTTTTCACTTATAGAAGTAAAGCCAACAAAATCTGTAAACAACACTGTTACATCATCAAATTGTTTAGCCTCTAAACTACCCGTATTCTTTAATTCTTCTGCCACTTCTAATGGCAAAATATTCAACAAAAGTTCATCAGACTTTTCTTTTTCATCATACAACTCTTTTGTTCTTTCAGAAACCTTTTCTTCTAGTATTCTATTCTTAGTAAGTAATCGCTTTTGATTAATAAAAACGAACAAATAAATAAAAACAAAACCTATTAAAAGATATATTAAGTAAGCCCACCCACTAAGGTACCAAGGTGCTCTTATATAAAACTTAAAAACGGCCTCTTTGCTTTCATTTCCATAAGCATCTTTTCCTTTAACATGTAATGTATAGTTGCCTCCACTTAGACCTTCTAAATCCAATTTAGAATGATTTTGCCAACTACTCCAATTTTTGTTTAAGCCATCAATTTTATAAGAAAAATAATGTTGGTCTGAACCAAACAAAGAATTCAAACTAAACCAAATTTGAACTGGCAAATCTTCGTTTGAAATTTCTGGTATATATGTTTGTTCCTCTCCCGGCAATCCAAGTTTGTCTATATAATAACCTGCAAAGCCAAGTTGGTTTGAACCAAACTCCATCAAGTTAAAATTTATCTTTGGTTCAAACCGAATTTCTTCTTTTGTATTGATTAAATAAACCCTATCCTCTGAAGCCATCAAATACTTGGTATTCTCGGCCACAATTGCATTTGTTTTTCCACTTAAACTATACAAAGAAGAAGAAGGCACAAATTCATTTTTCTCATAAATACGAAAGCCGTTTGGAGTATAAATTACAAAATCATTTTCAAAAACTAATTCCTTATTTTTTGCATTAGAAAATAGTTTTGAACCAAGCTCATCCAATTTAAATTTTTTCTCGGTTTCTTCCCATAAGTATACCTTGTCTCGAGCTTGAGCATAAACATTTCCCTTAAACATTCGTAAAACTATTTCCCCTTCCAATATTGGATTAATTGAAGAGTCTAACTTTTCGGAAATAAGTTTTAAACCTTCATGATAGGTTCCAACAAATTGAATTCCTTTAGCATTCTCATAAACAGAGTTTGCTAAACCAGGGATATCTTTTACTAGTTCCAATTCATTTGATGCATTGTATTTCCAAGTAGCTGTTTCACCCATCACATAAAGTGCTCCAGAAACATTTCCCTTTTGAAAATGTAAGATGGTTTCTCCTGATAAGGACAAGGTGCTTCTGGAATTGGAATAGGAATACAATCCATCGGTACTAGCTACCAACAACTCCTTATTATTATTCAAATACAAATCCCAACATTCAGAATTAATGTCGGAAATTTTTTGGGCACTACCCAATTGTAAATCAGTTTTGTAAACTCCTGCTGTTGTACTAATATAAAGTTGACCATCCCAAAAACATAAATCTGTTACATTCCCCGTTAAGTTAAATTTACTCAATTCTCTAATGGGAACAGCAGTTAAAGTTTGCGTTAATCCACGAGAATGTGAAGTCCAAACATTTCCTTCTTTATCTGTAAAAACCAAATAAATTTCATCAGAAGGAAGTTGAAGGCTTTGAGTTTTAAAGGTATTTGGGTCAAGCATCTTTACGCCTTTATTCATTGTACCAGCTACCAAATTTCCATTGTGTAAATGATTCAAAGAAATAATTCCATTTGAACCTAAATTTCCAATACTCCTAAGTACGCTATTTTTTAACTGATAGGCATTTCCATTTGGTTCAACCAAAACCATTTTATCATCAATTGCAGTTTGATCTGAAATGGTTTTTCCTGCAAGCAATTCACCACCTGCAATTATCTTAATTTTGCCTCTTTCAAAAACTCCTAATCCAAGGGATTCGGTATTCAAATATAATTTACCTTTAAAGGCAAATACTCCATACATTGGCTCTAAATCGTAAATAGTGGTCTCGTATTTTCTTTCTTCTGTTTTAACCAAAACCAATCGGTTATTCATATGAAAGTAAATGCTCTTTCCTAACAATAATACAGACTCATTTCCACCAGTTTTTTGTTTATCAAATGGTAATTGTTTCTTTAAACTTAGGTAGGTATAATTTCCATCTTCATTAAACTGAATCACCCCAAAATCTCCCAAACAAGCTACAAATAAATCGCCATTAGGACCAAATACTAGATGCCTTACAGGTGAAGGGGTTTGAAATGTAAACCAATTTTGACCATCAAATCTTAAGACACCATTATTATTGGCAAAGTATAAGCGGCCACTAGCATCTTGAGTTGCATCCCACATGTATGGATGTGCATTAAATTCTTTAGGTGAAAAATTCTTTGTTAAAAAATCTTGTGCATGAACATTAACAAAAAACAACAATAAAAGAGGGACAAAAAACCAATGCTTTTTAGTAGAAAAAATCATTAATTATTAATTTAAAAGATTGTCGTATAAAACTGAAAAATAAAAAATGGCGCCTACAGTTGGAGAGCCTAATGCTTGAACATACCTATTGTTTGTAATATTGGTACCTCCCAATTTCAAAAGCAATTTTTGTTTAGGTAGTGCATAATTTAAACTTAAATCTATAAAATAATAAGCGCTAACAATTCCAGACCTACTATACTCCTTAAAATAATAAGCATCCACCCATTGAAGATTACTTCCTATTCCAATTCCTTTATAAATATTTAAACTTCTGAAACCAATATTTACTTTGTTTTTAGGCGTATTAAAACCAGTAACAAAACTTCTACTATAATCATTTGCGTTGAGTAGGGTATTGTAATTATAGTTCCCAAATAAAGTCCAATTTCTGGTTAGGTAATAATTTGTAGAAATAGAAAAGCCAAAAGAATTTAATGGCAATTCAGAATTTACTGCCCTTCTAAAAACCTGAGTATATTGTCTGTTTTCCTTTAAATAAGCAGCATTAATAGTGTCTTTTAAATTGCTTGCCCCAATGTATTGCTCTGTATTAATTAAATTTCTAAAGGATACATAATAAACATTAAAATCAGTTTCCAATTTATTGAATAGGAATGTTCTCCAACCAAACTCAATTGTGCGTAATTCTTCTGGACGAATATCGTTCAATAAAGGTTTTACCAATTTACTTGAATCTCCTGTTGCAAAAAATTCGTTTACCGAACTCATAGTATATGCATTTGAAACAGCAGGACCATCAGTTGGTAAAAACAATAAATTATAGCGAATTGCATCTTGTTTAAACCCACCAAATGTAATTACACCAGGAATATTCATTTCAAAAAATTGATCCATTAAAGTTGGCGACCTAAATCCAATTTGGCTCGACAAGCGGAAGCTATGTTGCCTTTTTTTACCTGCAATGTAAACAGCAGAAACTCTTGGGCTGAACCTAGTATTAAATCGTTGTAAAAAATCAACCCTAGCTGAAGCTTGCAATTGCAGTCTATCATCTAAGTAGTGCTTGCTAGCTTGTAAAAATGCTCCTAATTCATTGGAATAAATTTGCCTATTTGCATCTGCAAAAACAGTCCCAAAAGTTTGTGGAGTATATACTCTATAATTAGCCCCACCAATTAAACTTATTCGTTTAATATAAGGGGTGAAATCATACAAGAAATCTGCATACCACGTTTTTGATTTACTAGATAAACCAGCACCTCCATTGCCAAATGAGGTAGATCTTACAATTTTATAAATTGAGTCGTATGCAGCTGTACCTGGTTGAAACCTTTCCCTTCCTAAAATATATTGTGCAAGAGTTGTATCAAAATTATCATAAATAGTTTGGTATAAATTGCTATTGTCAGAATCTGCAAATTTTCTTGCAGCAGCATCACTTCCTCTTTGTATTGTATCTATTCCCAATTGCTCTGCCATGCTGTTGTAAAATCCAGAATAGGCCAATAAATATTGTAAAAACCAATTGTTATCAGACTTAGCGGCCCTATTCATATTAATTGCCGCTAAACTAAAATCAAAAGATTCTCCTATATCTTCAAAATTGGTATAGGCTCGAACAGAATAATTCTTTGCCTTCAATTCTATTTTATGCTGCTGTAAAAAGAACCCTTTAATTTGTGCTCTGTTAGCAATTTGAAAGGTACTACTTCCCGAACTAAAACGAGAAGTCCAGGAAAGCTCAGTGTTCCTTGTAGGTTTATAATAAAGACCAATATCCGTTTTAAAACTGTAAGGTTTGTACTCAAACATATCATTTTCTCTGTACCCAGTTCTAGCAATTTTTAATGAGCCTTTTGGCAGAAATGGCAAATTTACAATTGGAGCTTTAAAGGAAGTATCAAAAGTGGTAGATACCTCGTCACCGCCAATACTTACGCCATCATAACCTGGGTTTCCAGGGCCAGGTTGGTAACCATATTTAGTATTGTTATCTGTTAGGTAATAATCGCCAACATCTCTATAATCTGTGCCTTGCCAATCGTTTGCTTTTTGATAACCCATGGTAATTTTTCCTGCAAATTTTGGATGAAATATTTTTGCATATCGAATACTAAAATCTGTAACAGGCCCTGGTGCATGATCAATTCCATCCACATGGTTCACTCCTGTTTTTAGGTTCATACTTAATCCTGGATAAAGAAATGGACTTTTGGAGGAAATATTCATCAACCCGTTTATAGCATTTGGACCATACAATGCTGAATTTGCTCCTGGAATTAGTTCTACCCTTTCTACATCCAAATCTATTGGCCCATTAAGCAAACCAACGGCAAGGTTAAATCCAGGCATGGATAAATCCATATTATCGTAACGTTGGATAAAGCGAGTATTATAACTAGAGTTAAAACCACGTGTATTGATGGTTTTAAAATTAAAACTTGTGGTTATTACATTAACACTTGTAAGCATGGCCATCCGGTCGTACAAGTTTAGCGAAGTGTTTAATTGAATTTGCTTAGCAGAAAGTGTTTCAACTGTAACCGGACTTTCAAATTTCCTTTCGTTTTTTCGAGAAACAGAAATTACAATATCGTTTATGGTAAAAAATTTCTCTTTTAAAAAGAACAGTATTTCGCCCGAATTACTTTCTATTTTAACTGTATCACTTTCAAAACCAAAATAGGAACACACCAAATAGTTAGGCGAATTCAAATCAATTTTAATGCTATACCTACCATGCTCATCAGATTGAGTTGCATTGCTTGTTCCCATCTGATAAATATTGGCCAATGGCAAAAGTTCATTTTCCTTTTTAGCTTTTACAATTCCATAAATGGTTCTTGAGGTTATAGTCACATTTGAAACCAAAATACTATCTTTTTTTCTGGAATTTCTTTTAGATTTTGTTCTGTAATCTTGAGCAAACAGATTAGAAGACAACCAAATTGTTGTTCCTAAAAGCAATAAAATTATTCGCAGTAGTTTTTGCTTCATATAATTTTATTCAACAATTAGTCTTTTGGTTTGAACCCCATCTTCATGAACTAATTCCACAAAATAAAGTCCTGGCTTTAATTGATGCTGAATCTCAATTTGAGGACCACCTGTATTCAAAATTTCTTGAACAATTTTCCCAGTAACATCATAAATGAGGATGACTTTTATTGTAGTTTCTGGCAAGACATCAATTTTAATCCAAGGTTGATTATTCGGGTTCGGATAAAAGTTAAAATAATCTTTCTTAAGCTGAGAGTTTATTCCAACCGTTCCACCCACAAACTCCAAATCGTCAATAATAAATTGAGAACCTTCTTTGGTGGCATAAATTGTTGCCGCACTAATAAAAATAATAGCCGAATCAGGAGTTTGGGTTGTATCCAGTTGCCCAAGAACTATATCTTGTTGGGTATAAACTCCCACAGAATCTGTTATTCCTTGGTAAGCATACATTAAAGTATCTCGTTTATTGGCAACAGAATTCCACCTCGTAAGAATTACCAAAACACCTGCGGTATCATCATTTCTATCATTGTACTTATACCAAAACCTCAATTTAGTTGGTTTTTCGGTATAGGGAAAACCAGGATAGGATTTGGTTCCTATCTGTTTTCCTAAAAAAATAGAACCAGTAAAATCAGGCACAAAAGCTCCCGCTGGTTTATTATTTATTTTTTTTGTTTGCATTTCGCAGGCATAATCCCCACTATGCGCATCCGTGCTTCTAAAAACCGTTTGAGGATTTCCTAATTGCATTAATCCATTAGTAGTTTCCCAATTTGTAATTTTTTCTCCAGCAGTATTCCATAATTCAAATCCACTGTTTGGAATTTGAGCCTTTAAGAAACCTACTCCTAATAAAAAACTAAACACAATTCCAGTAAACTTTCTCATATATGACGAATTAATCATTTATATTATTCATTTCCTATTTTATTGCAAATAGCGCAAAATTCAATTTACAAGTTCAAACTCTTATTTAAACTGTCTTTTCTTGCACGCGCCACCGGAAGTTCAGTTCCATCGGAAAGAATTACCGTTCCACCCTCAGATTTAATATACCTTTTTAAATGTTCCTTATTAATTAAATGCGATTGATGGATTCTCACAAAATCGTGCATTTCTAAAATAGATTCAAACTCTTTTAGGGTTTTAGAAACCAATAATCGTTTAGAATTGGTCAAGTAAATTTTTGTGTAATTATTGTCTGCCTCACATCTAATTATTTCATTTACCTCTAAATATTCAATCGCATCATTATTTCTAATCGCTATTTTACTTTTTTGGTTCGAACCAAACTTAAGATTAGATAATAGCTCTTCTAAATTTTTTCCATGAGAGTTTGCTCTTAGATTTTCTTCTGCCTTTTCAATTGCCACTTTTAATTCTTGAATATTAATTGGCTTCAGCAAATAATATAAAGCACTAAACTTAATGGCTTCAATGGCAAATTTATCGTACGCAGTGGTAAATATTACCATTGGCCATGGCTTTGCAAGTTGTTCAATTACCTCAAAACCATTTAACTTGGGCATTTGTACATCAATAAACAACAAGTCTATTTCCAAATTGCCAATTTCATCAATAGCCTCCACTGGTTTAGTATTTTTTCCTACTATTTCTATTTGAGGAAAATGTTTTTCCAAATAAATTTCAAGCACTTCTAAAGCACTTAATTCATCATCTAATAGGTATGCTCTCATGATTATAAAGTATATTCTTCTACTTTTTTGAAATTCAAAATTGCCTTGGTTCCAATTGATTTTTCTTGGTCATCTTTTAAATCAACAATCTCCACCGTTGCCAATGGATCCAAAAATTTTAATCTGTCTCTACCTAAATTAATTCCATATGATTTTTTGCGTGGTTTGGTTTCATTCTTCAAAGGTTTTCTACCCGCGCCATTGTCTAGAATTTCACAAATCAGTCTACCATTCTTTTCTAAAATATTCAATTGAAGTATTTTGTCTTTTCTTTCGGTATGCATTAATCCATGCCAAATAGCATTTTCTATAAAAGGCTGGAATATTAATGGCTGAACCAAGGTTTTTTCTAAATCAATATCTGGATCTAATTCAGTTCTATAATCAAAACTATGCTCAAATCGCAATTGTTCCAATTCAATATAAAGTTGCATTGATTCTAATTCTTGGTTTAAAGAAATCCTTTCGTGGTTAGAGTTATCCAAAACCAATCGCATTAATTTAGCAAATCTTCCCAAATAATCAGAAGCAATAAATGGTTTATTGGTAAGTATATATCTGTTGATACTATTAAGACTATTAAAAATAAAATGAGGATTCATTTGAGCTCGAATGGCGCGTAAATCTGATAGCATAACTTGCTTTGCATAACTGGCCATTTTTTGTTTGAGCATATACTTAAACAAAAGGTAATTTAAACCAGCCACCATAAAAATAATAACTATAAGAAAAAGCCAATTCAATTGCATAAACTTCTTTTGGTTCAAACCGTAATTTACTACAAACCCACAACAATTATTGTAAGATTACTATTTGGCGGTAAAATTTGAGTATTAGGTAATTTGGAGCAGGTAATTGAACACCTTATTAGAGGCTACCACTTAATTAGAATAAGGAATTCTTCCAACAATAGATCTTCCCAATGTAATTTCATCTGCATATTCTAACTCACCACCAATGGCAATTCCTCTAGAAATGGTGCTAATTTTAACAGGAGAATTTTGAAGTTTTCTAGATAAATAAAAAACTGTGGTGTCACCTTCCATGGTGGCACTTAAGGCCATAATTATTTCTCTTGCCTCTACCTCTTGCACCCTGCTAATTAAACTATCTATCTTTAATTGTTCAGGACCAATTCCTTGAATGGGATTAATTAAACCACCGAGAATATGATACGTACCATTAAACTGGCCTGTGTTTTCTATGGCCATTACATCCCTAAGATCTTCTACAACACATATAAGCTGCTGATCCCTTTTTGAGTTGCCACAAATATTACATAATTCTAAATCGCTCACATTATGGCATCGCTTACAAAATTGAATTTCCTTGCGCAACTTTATAATAGATTCACCCATTTTTGTAACTGAATTTTCTTCTTGTTTTAGCAAATACAAAACCATCCTTAACGCAGATTTTTTACCTATTCCAGGGAATTTCGACAATTCATTTACGGCGTCTTCTATTAATGTGGAGGGAAAATTCATGTGGCGCAATATTAAGTAAGATTGACCGAATTATTTAATTGCAATCACGTATTTTTACCCATAATTTTTTAAGTATGAATTTACAATCCATATGCACTCAAGCATGTTCAGTTGCCAAAGAAGCCGGACAATTTATAAAAGAAGAACGCAAAAATTTTGATGCCAATGTGGTAGAAGTGAAAAGCTTTAACCAATTGGTTAGTTATGTAGATAAATCTGCAGAGGAGATTTTGGTAAAAGGCTTGGCGCAAATTTTTCCTGAAGCTGGATTTATAACAGAGGAAAAAACTATTGCCACCGAACAAAAAGAATACATGTGGGTGATAGACCCATTGGATGGAACCACTAATTTTATTCATAATCTTCCTGTTTATAGTGTTAGCATAGGTTTAATGCACCACCAAAAAGTGATTGTAGGTGTTGTTTATGAAATTAATTTAGATGAATTGTTTTATGCTTGGCAAGATGGTGGAGCATGGTTAAACGGAAATCAAATAAGAGTAAAAACAAATCCAGAACTAGGAAAATCGCTTTTAGCAACTGGCTTTCCTTACTACGATTTTAAAGCTATGGAGCAATATCTAAACACCTTAAAACACCTTATGAAAAACACCCAAGGAATGCGACGAATGGGCAGTGCGGCTGTTGACTTAGCCTATACTGCTTGTGGTAGATTTGATGGATTTTTTGAATACGGACTAAGCCCTTGGGATATTGCAGGCGGTATTTGCCTCATTGAAGAAGCAGGTGGTATTGTTACAGATTTTGAAGGCAATGGAAATTGCGTATTTGGAAAAGCAATTATTGGCGCCTCTTCTGCAATTTACCCAGAGTTTTCGGGTGTTATACAAAGTAATTTCAAGAATTAATTCGGTTTGAACCAAAAAGAGCTTTGGTTCAAACCGAAATACTTTACTCTTTGCTTTGAGCATCTACCACGGCAATAGTTACCATGTTTACAATTTCTCTTACACTACTGCCTAATTGAAGGATGTGAGCAGATTTTTTTAACCCTAATAAAATAGGGCCAATTGCTTCGGCAGCACCTAATTCTTGCAACATTTTATAGGTAATATTTCCAGCAGCTAAGGATGGGAATACAAAGGTGTTTACCTGTTCTCCTATTAACTCGCTAAAAGGAAAATTCTCTTTCAGAATTTTTTGGCTTAATGCTACATTGGCTTGAATATCTCCATCAACAACCATGTTTGGATATTCGGCTTTTAGTTTCCTATAAACACGAGCCATTTTCTCTGGCACTTCACCTTTAGCCGAACCAAAATTACTATAACTCAAAAGCGCCATTCTTGGATTGATATTGAATTTCTTTACTGCCTTATTTGTTAACACAGCAATATCCATTAATTCTTCTTCGGTTGGATTTTGGTTTACGCTGCAATCTGCAAAAAACAAGGGACCTTTTTTAGAAAGCATGATATACATACCTGCAACAACTTTTGCTCCATCTTCTTTTCCCAAAATTTGCAAAGCCGGGCGAATGGTTGTTGGATAATTTTTAGTTAATCCACTAATCATAGCATCTGCTTCACCCATTTCAACCATCATTGGTGCATAATAATGTCTATCGCGCATTAGCTTTCTGGCTTCATGAATAGTTAACCCATTGCGCTGGCGATTTCTAAAAAGCACATCTGCAAAAGCATTGCGTTTGTGCTCTTCTTCCATTGGGTCAATTATTGTAACACCAGCAAGTTTGATATTATTCTCGGCAATAATTTTTTCAATCTTAATTCGATTGCCCAACAAAATTGGTGTAGCAATTTTTTCCTCTTTTACAATCTGTGCAGCTCGCAAAATCTTGTAATTATCAGCGTCTGAGAATACCACACGCTTAGGATCCATTTTGGCCTTATCAGTAATGGCACGAGTAAAATTGCTTTCTTTACCTAAGCGGTTTAATAATTGATTGTGGTATTTCTCCCAATCAGTAATTGGCAATTTAGCAACACCACATTCCATGGCAGCCTTTGCCACTGCTGGAGAAACAGTAGTAATTAAACGTGGGTCGATAGGTTTAGGAATAATATAATTTCTTCCAAAAGTTACATTGCTTTCATTGTAAGCCAAATTTACAATTTCTGGAACGGGCTCCTTGGTTAATTTTGCTAATGCATAAACAGCAGCCAATTTCATTTCCTCCGTAATCTTGGTAGCTCGTACATCCAAAGCACCTCTAAATATATAAGGGAAACCCAATACATTATTTACCTGATTTGGATAATCGCTCCTTCCTGTAGCCATTATAATATCTGGCCTAGAAGCCATAGCCAACTCATAAGTAATTTCTGGGTTTGGATTGGCTAAGGCAAAAACAACACAATCCTTGTTCATGCTTCTAAGCATATCTTGGCTAACCACATCGGCTTTAGACAATCCCACAAAAACATCTGCACCTTTCATTGCTTCTTCAAGCTTATGAATATCTCTTTCTGTTGCAAAAGGCCTTTTTATATGATCTAAAGTTGGATTGTCTGACCTTATAACACCTTTGCTATCGCACATGATTAGGTTCTCTTTCTTTACCCCTAATGCCATCATGATACGGGCACAAGAAACCGCTGCAGCACCAGCTCCATTATATACTACTTGAATGTTCTCAATTTTTTTGCCAACCAATTCTAAAGCATTCAACAAAGCTGCACCTGTAATGATGGCTGTTCCATGCTGGTCGTCGTGCATAATTGGAATATCTAATTCTTCCTTTAAACGTTGCTCAATTTCAAAACACTCAGGAGCCTTTATATCTTCTAAGTTTATTCCACCAAAAGTGACTGCTATATTTTTAACCGTGCGAATGAACTCTTCGGTATCCTTAGTTGAAATTTCAATATCAAAAACATCAATATCTGCAAAGATTTTAAAAAGGACACCCTTACCTTCCATAACAGGCTTGGAGGCTTCAGGGCCAATATCACCCAAACCTAAAACTGCGGTACCATTACTTATTACTGCAACTAAATTTCCTTTTGCAGTGTATTTATAAACATCGTCAACATTCTCAGCAATAGCAATACAAGGCTCTGCTACTCCAGGCGAATAAGCCAAACTTAAATCACGAGTAGTATTAGTTGGTTTTGTAGGAACCACAGAAATTTTTCCTGGTCGTCCCTTGCTATGGTATTTTAATGCGTCTTCTTTTAAGGAGCTCATAATGAAACAATTTATTTACCACCAAATCAATTGGTGGCAGTGTGCATAGTTACTAAAACTCAACTTGTTTTACAAATACCCAAATTTCCTTTTTGTATGATTAAAATTAGTTATAAAAGAGCCAAAAGGTAGGTTTCAATTTTTTTTGAAAGAATAAAGTAAAATACAATAAAAAGGCTCTTTGGAACAACAAATAAGTCTGCCAAATTAAAATCAAAGAAAAATAAACCAATAAATGGTAGTGAAGTTCATATTTTTATTAAATATTTGTGCAAACACTTTGGTATGAAAACAATTGTAGTATTGATTGACTTTACAGAAGGTGCAAAAATTGCCTTTCAACAAGCTTTGTTACTTGCTAAAAAGCAAAATGCATCGTTATACGCGGTTAACATTGCCGACTCAAATGATAAATTGGTTCAAACCGAAAAAGACATGAAGGCTTTTATTGAGCAAAACGCTACCAACCCCAGTGAGGTGAAAACAGCATTTGGTGTAGGTGCATTATTTACTGCATTACCTCCAGTTTTAATAAGATTAGATCCAGATTTGGTAATTGTTTGTACCCATGGTGTTAAAGGAATGTTTCAGCACTTATTTGGCGCTCATATTTTAAAATTGGTTCAATCCATTCCTTTCCCAACCATAGTGGTTCAAGAAAACAACAAAGTTAATTTAGCTGAAATCACAAAAATTTTAATGCCTATTGGTCCAAACCCTAACTTTAAAAGCAAAGTGGTGCAAACTGATAAATTGTCTAAAGTTTTAGATGCAGAAATTATCCTTTATGAAATAGACAGAGAAGGCGCTGATTCTAAAGAAAACCTTGACAAAAATAGAGCAATTTCAAAAGCCTATTTTGAGGAAAATAAAACCAATTTTAGAATGGTTTTAGACGAATTAAAAGTTATTTCTGCTGGCTTCTCAAGACAAACTTTAGAATATGCCAACACCGAAAATATCTCTCTAATTAGTTTAATGGCAAACGTATCTAAACTCGATGTGCTTTTTGGTGTTGGAGATAAAGAAGTATTTCTGGTAAACCCTTATGGCATTCCTGTGCTTTGCTGTCATGATTAAAAGTTTGGTTTGAACCAAAAAATTATTTAATTAAAAAGATCCCATAAATTAGAATTTGGTAGGTTTGATTAAGAATTTGGAAACTTAATAAATAATTTGAGGGCCTATTTTTGGCTTTACTATTTGTTAAACCCTTAATAAAATTTTATGAGTATTGAATTAAACAAACCTTATTACATTTCGTGTGATGCTACTTCCTATTTATGTGCACCTGATTCAAACGACCAGGAGCTAACCATAAGTGCTTATGATTCCACTAAACCTAACAATTTCTTATGGACGTTAACAGGGACAGATCTTACAAATTGCGAATTAATTTCAGGAAACTCGTTTCATGCATCAATAGATCCATCTGTTAGTGATGTGCTAATTGGCAAAAGCGAACAACCAACTAAATATTGGTCGGTTGTTGAATCAACAGATGGCAATGAAGATGCTGTAAGTACAATTTACAATTCTGATGGAACTGCCATTGGCGATTTATCCAATGAAGCTGGCAAACCCAAAGCAAAATCAGGTAACGGTCAAAAATGGAAATTCACCAATAACCTTCGTAGAAATCCAGAATTCTAGGATTCAAATATCAATAGCAATGTGTATTTGGTATTGAGGCATTTAATTATGAATCATTTTATAAAAGCTTTTGCTCTTATTATTATTCTCCTTTTTGGTTATAACAATTTTACGCATGCACAAAATCAAAAAAATTGGGCTGATAGCATTTTAAAGGAAATACCTAATGACCAGTCGAAAGATTATGATTTAAGTAAAAAATACCTAGATACCTTAATTTATATTTACCAAGGCAACAAAAATTATTGTGAAGAAATAAACTGCCTAGTTTATCAGTCCTATTATTTTTCACAATTTGGAGAGTATAAAAAATCTTTAAGATGTGCATTCCTTGCCAATCAAAAATACCAATTACACCCTTGCTCCAACATTACATTAATATCACAAATATACTTAGCATACGCTAGTCTGTACTTAAATATTTCTGAAAATACCAAAGCCAATTATTATGTGAAAAAGGGCATTGAGGTTTGGAATCCCAAATGGCAAAACAAACAACCTTTAATTCGGCTTTATAACCTCAAAGGCTCCTTATTTGACAAATTTTCAATGCAATTGTATTATTACAATTTAGCCTATAACTTGGCTCTGGAATCTAAGGATGTGAAGCTCCAAGAATACACCTTAAGTAATATAGGATATGCCTTTGCAGTTAATGGCCAGTTTGATTCATCTGAATTTTATTTAAGAAAAGCCTTTCAACTTGCCTTAAATAGACAGGCATATGGTGCATTATCTTCCATTTATAATAATTTGGCTGGGCTTTCCCAAAACCCCAATAAAACACTAAATTATGTAGATTCCTCTGTTTATTATGCATCCTTATCTGGCAGTAATGAAGATCTTTTAATTGCATATCAAAACAAAGCATTGTGGCATTATGAAAAAGGAGAATTCAAAAATGGCTATGATTTATTATGGCAATCATTCATGCTAAAAGACAGCTTGTTTGGTGAACAAAAATTGAAGGCTTTTGCAGAAATGGAACAGCGGTTTGAATCAGAAAAAAAGAATATTAGAATCAATTTATTAGAAGGCGAAAATGAGATTGCCAAACTAAAAGCAGCACGTAATTTAGGTATAAACTTTAGTTTAGCTGGAGCTCTATTAGGTATTCTTTCTGTAGCATTGGCCTTTTACCATTTGAGCAAAAAAAGAAAAATACTAAACGATGAATTGGTAATTGAAAAGCAAAAATCCGACAATTTATTGCTTAATATCTTACCTGAAGAGGTTGCTGAAGAACTTAAATCTAGTGGGAAATCAGAAGCAAAATTATATAACCAAGTCACAGTTCTTTTTACAGATTTTGTAAATTTTACCGGCTTAAGCGAACTCATGAGCCCTACCGAATTGGTTCAAGAAATACATAAAAACTTTACTCAATTTGATGCCATCATAGAAAAGCATGGACTCGAAAAAATCAAAACCATTGGCGATGCATACCTTGCTGTTTGCGGTCTCCCTCATGCAAGTGAAGATCATGCAATAAGAGTTGCAGCTGCTGCATTAGATATACAAAAATTTATGGCAACCAACCATGGAAAATTTCAGGTTAGAATTGGAATTCACTCTGGTCCTGTTGTTGCAGGAATTGTTGGAGTAAAGAAATATGCCTACGATATTTGGGGCGATACCGTTAATACCGCAGCTCGTATGGAGCAAAACTCAATGGCAGGAAAAGTAAATATTAGCGGCGCAACCTACCAATTAATTAAAGATCACTTTTATTGTGAATACCGCGGTAAAATAAACGCCAAAAATAAAGGGGAAGTAGATATGTTCTTTGTTATTCATAGCCATATTCAGAATAACGAAGAGTAAATTTGTTATTCATAACATTAGCGCCACCTTCTTTGTTTTTGCGAAGGTATAAGAACTAAAAATTAGGCCTAATGCTCATATCTGCATAATAGTCTAAAATATAATTTACTGCGTCTTCTGCAGTATCTACCAATTTAAACAAAAACATATCATCCGGACTAACATTTTTTTCTTTCTCCAACATCACTGTTTTTATCCAATCTATCAAGCCTCCCCAAAACTCGGTTCCAACTAAAACTACTGGAAACTGAGCAACCTTATGGGTTTGAATTAAGGTTAAGGATTCAAATAATTCGTCTAAAGTTCCAAAGCCACCTGGCATAGCAATAAAGCCTTGAGCGTATTTAACAAACATAACTTTGCGTACAAAAAAGTAATCAAAATTAATGTTCTTATCTCTGTCTACATACCGATTAAAAAATTGCTCAAAAGGCAATTCAATACCTAATCCAACCGATTTTCCACCTGCTTCAAAAGCTCCTTTGTTTCCCGCTTCCATAATCCCTGGTCCACCGCCAGTAATTACACCAAATCCTGCATTTACAAGTTTGCGTGCAATTTCTTCGGCCAACAAATAGTAGGGGTTATCATTTTGGGTTCGGGCTGAACCAAAAATAGATACGCAAGGCCCAATTTTACTCATTTTCTCGAAGCCTTCTACAAACTCCGCCATGATTTTAAAAGTTGCCCAGCTATCACTTACTTTTATCTCTGGCCAATCTTTTCTTTGAAAGGCTTTCTTTATTCTTTCTTCTTCTATTGGATCTGTCATATTTCTAATTAGTTTTCACAAAAACAACCAAGCTACCTTAGGTAACTTGGTTGTCTATAATTTAATTGTATTTACGATAATAATTGCTTTAGGACGGCAGATATTATTTTTCCATCAGCCTTGCCAGCAAGTGCTTTCATTGCCAATGGCATTACCTTTCCAAAATCTGCTGCACTGCTTGCTCCAGCCTCAGAAATTACACCTTGCAAAATAGATTTTACTTCTGCTTCATCCATTTGTTTTGGCAAATAACGCTCAATAACTGTTAATTCTTCCTGTTCAACTTTTGCCAAATCCTCACGGTTATTTTGAACAAAAATCTCCAAAGATTCCTTACGTTGCTTGGCTAACTTTTGGAATATCTTCAAGGCAGATTCGTCAGAAACTACACCATTTGCACCCGGCTCGCTACCTGCTAATAATAAGGCAGATTTTAAACCACGTAATGCCCTAAGAGCTACTTCCTCTTTTGCTTTCATTGCCGATATTACATCGGCGTTAATTTGTTCTTGTAATGTCATACCTATTCAATTATTCCAATTTCTAAAACACTAATTTCAATTTATTATCCATTAGGGTTAACCAATTAGTTTATTTCTTTTTTGTTAAGTACTTACTTCCCTTACCTAAAAAGAAAGTAAAGGTATCGCTTCTTAACCCTAACCTTAATGTTTCTAAAGGGATAATATCGTTAGGCGCAATATTTCCTAAACTCACATTTTCACCAACTAATTTAATAAAATAGGTCTGTTGTGCTTTTTGAGGTGCTTCCCAAATAATTTTATCTTCTGGCACTTTGGTTAATATTTCTTGAACCAAACCCTCACGCACTTCACCACTACTCCTGTAAACACCAACATTTCCTGCCTCACGCGCTTCTGCAATTACTTTCCATGCACCCGCTTTTAATTCAGTTTGCATTAACTCTATCCACTGATATGGAGGAATTATTTTCTCCACATCCTTACTACCAACTTCACTTAATACTGTAACATGTTTGCTCAGTTTACTGATATAATCTAATTTTTTGTCATGCGGCAATTCAATAGATCCATCTGAAATTTCGGCATGTTGCATCCCAAACTTTTCTAACAAACGTATATAATCTTCAAACTGATTTCTAACGATATAGGCCTCAAACAATGTTCCGCCAAAATATACTATAATTCCATTCTCCTGGTATAACTTTATTTTCTGCTCCAGGTTAGGCGTGACATAAGAAGTACCAAAACCTAGTTTTACAATATCGGTGTATTCGCCGCTAACAGAAATCATGTCTTCTACTTCGCGAATACTTAAACCTTTGTCCATTACCATGGTTAATCCTTTGTTGCGTGGCTTCGCCTCGCGATCAGGAATTTGTTTTAATTTAAAGTTCTTCATTTTTTAACACTAATTTTCTCTCTAATGCTTCACTAGAGCGTGGCAAAGGTATTCTTTCGGCAAAAAAAAACAGAAATAATTACACAGCTTAATTTTGTTCGTCGCGGTGACTTTCAATTGAATTAGCAATATCTTGAATTTTCCTGAGTTTAGGAGCTATTTCAAATATCAAAAGGTGGTCAGAAAAGTTTATTTTCAATCCCTTCTCCAAATATAAAAGGGCCTCTTTGGTTTTCCCTAATTCAAATAAATACACAACTAAACGATAATGATATTGGTGGCATTCTTTATCATATGCCATTCCTTCCATTACCATCTCTACTGCCTCATGATACAAACCCGCTGAATATTTTATAAAACTCCAATCCAACCAAGCCTCCATCATCCCGGGGTCCATTTCCACTAATTTGGCATAAATTTCCTCAGCTTCCTTAACAAATCCTAATTTGTATTCACATTCGGCCAAAACCAATAAAAATTCTGGATTATCTTGTTCTAATAAAACTGCTCGCTTAAAATGTTGCAAGGCTTCATTAAAAGCGCCTTCCTTTTCATGAGTAATACCTATTCCAAACCATGCCTCGGCTAAATTAGGATTTAATTGAGCTGCCTTTATATAATGATTTCGTGCCTCCTGCAATTGTCCTAATCTTTCATAACATCCTCCCAAATTGCAATGCGAAATACTATCACCTCCTTCTTGCCTAATTACTTCTAAATATTCTTTAATGGCATCCTCAAATCTATCTAATTCCACCAAAGCATTTGCCTTGTTAAATCGAGCTATGGTATATTCTTCATCGATAGCCAAACAATAATCTAAAGCCTCAATAGCTTTATCGTGATCAAGCATTTTACCATAAGTAATACCCAAATTGTACCAAGCACCAATATTATAAGGATCAATATCAATTAAGGTATTTAAATATTTTAATGATTCTGGGAAATTTCCCAATAAATCATAGCAATGGGCCAACTCGTAATAGGCTTGCTCTAATTCAGGCTCTTCCTCAATAATCATTTTAAAATACCTAGCAGCCAATTCAAATTCATCTGTATCATCATACACATATGCAATTTCAAAAAGCATGTCCAAACGTTCATCTGTATGCATCAACGCTTTTTCAAAATATTCTTCTGCTTCTTCCTGATTCTCTAAATGAACACAAACCTCACCTTTTAATAAGAACAATTCTGGGTTAAATGGCTCATATAATTCGGCTCTATCCAATTCTGCTTGAGCTTCATTATATTTTTCCATAATCACATATATCTCGGCAAGCTTTATCCAAAAGGCAATATTTAAAGGGTACAATTCCTTCCCAAAATCCACTGCATCAATCGCCTTCTTCAATTTCTCATTCTGGATATAGTAATCTATAATGCCCTCTATAGCATCCGCATCAAAATAATCACGAGTTTTATTGCGTAACATTTTCTCATAACGCTGCACATTGCTGCTTACCTCTTCACCTAAAAAATCATTTCCATCCATACGCAAATAATTTATTGACCAAATTTAATTTATGGATTGCTCCAATAAAATAGCAAAAGCTCAATATTTTTCTAAATCTTTGAACAAACGTTAAAAAGTAAAACTAGCAAAATGCAAAAAATTTTAGTATCACTCTTAATAACATTTGTAACTTTCCCTTTGTTCTCACAAACTTTGCCAAAAAAGTTAAATCAGGCAAACTGGCAGCAAAAGGTTGATTACAAAATTGATCTATCCCTTAACGATCAAAACCATTCCATCAGTGCATTTGAAAAAATGGTTTATTACAACCAAAGCCCAAACTCCTTAACTCAAATATACATACATCTTTGGCCAAATGCTTATCAAAATAGAAATACTAATTACGCCAAACAAGAATTGCTAAATGGTAATACCAAATTTCATTTTGCTGAACCAAACCAAAGAGGTTGGATAGATTCCTTAAATTTTAAGGTAAATGGGAAAGAGGTAAAATGGCAGTTAACAGACAAAATTGATATTGCTATTTTAACTTTAAATGAAACTTTATTACCTGGAAATAGCATAGAAATTACAACTCCCTTTCATGTTCAAATTCCTTCTGTGTTCTCTAGAATGGGGCAAGAAGATGGAATTTACTGCATTACCCAATGGTACCCAAAACCTGCTGTTTACGATGCAAACGGTTGGAATCCCATGCCCTATTTGAACCAAGGTGAATTTTACAGCGAATTTGGCAGTTTTGATGTTAGCATAACCCTACCCAAAAATTATTTATTAGCTGCCACTGGTGAGGTTCAAGACCTTCAGGAAAAAGAATGGTGGTTGGCTAGATCCAAAAACCTAAATGCCATACACCCTTCAAATGGAGAACTAAAAACCTTACGTTTCTTACAAGATTCAGTTCACGATTTTGCTTGGTTCTGCTCCAAAGATTTTATGAGCGATAAAAGTGAAGTCATTTTGAGCAATGGCCAAAAAGTAGAAACATGGATTTTTGCCAAAACCACAGGTGATACTATAAAACCAAAAGGTATCGAATTTGTAAACGAAGGAATAAAATTCTATTCTGATAAAGTAGGAAACTATCCATATTCAATTGCACAAGTAGTAATTACTCCTCTAAAGGCAGGTGCTGGCATGGAATACCCAACCATAACCAATTGCGATGGAGTTGATAAAACTACCATCGTTCACGAAATTGGCCACAATTGGTTCTATGGAATTTTAGGTTCAAACGAAAGAGAATTTCCTTGGATGGATGAGAGTATCAATACCTATTACGAAGAAAGAAATGGGAAAATTGGTGAACCAGAATTAGAGCCAGGTGAGAAAATTGTTGGGATTAATATTGGTAACCTTATGGATCAAACCACCATGCTATTTAAATATGCCAGCAGAAAAAACATAGACCAAGCAGGGAATTTACCTTCCGAAGCTTATACCGACAATAATTATGGTGCAATCATTTATGCCAAAAACCCTCTGGCATTTGCCTATTTACAATACTATTTGGGCACCGAAAAGTTTGATGCCATGATGCAGGCTTATTACCAAAAATGGAAATTCAAACATCCTCTTCCCAACGACTTTAGAAACCATGCCGAATCGTTTACCAACCAAAATTTAGATTGGTTTTTTGATGGTGCTTTAGGGTCAACAAAAAAATTAGATTACAAACTGGTTGGGGTGAAAAATGGTTTAGTAACCATTAAGAATCAGGGAGATTTAATTGCACCAATTTCTATCTCTAAACTAGAAAACGATTCATTGGTTGGCACCTTTTGGACTGATGGATTTGAAGGAGAAAAAACCTTTAACATTTCCGAATTTAACTTCCCCAATTCCAAACCAGAAAGCAAATCCCTTTACAGATTAGATGCTAATAAAAAAACTCTTGATCTATACCGCCAAAACAATACTTACGTAATTTCTCAAGGATCAAACAAATACAAACCAATTGTTTTACAACCTATCGGAAACTTAGAAAACGATAATAGCAAACAGGTATTTTGGTCGCCAGTTTATGCCTTTAATATGTACAACAAAAGCATGCTGGGAATAGCATTTTACAACAATCTTTTCCCTGAAAAAAAGAATGAATTTCTTTTTATGCCAGTTTATAGTTTTGGTTCAAACGATTTAAATGGATACTTGGATTATTCCCATAATTGGTACAAACCTGGAAAAGTAAGAGCTATTCAACTTGGCTTTAAATCTTCACGTTTTGCTACCAATGGAATCTACTTCCAAACCACACCGGGTTCCGATATTCCAACTAGTGTTTATGATGGAATTAGTTATGAAAAATTTGCTCCTTTTGTGCAACTAAAATTGCAACCAAAACATCGCAATAGTCTTATAGAACAAGCCATCCAATTGCGCTATGTAATGGTAAACGAACAAAAGAACTCATCAGGTATCTTTTATCAATTTGGTTCAGACCATTTTGGAATTGCAGAATTAGCCTATACTTACCAAAACCCTAATGTTCTCTATCCTTCCAGAGCAAAGGCCTTTTTACAATCTGGCATACAAAATACTACCTTTAATAAATTGGGTTTCGAATTCAACCAAGGTTTTAAATACAAAAAAGGCAAAAGAAAAGCTGCTGAAATAAGAGTGTTTTTAGGAGGATTTGCTTTTGAAAAAACTGCCGTTTCCGGTAGCAAAGATGAATATTTTTCTTCCAAAGCATTCTTGCAAGGTGGTGCAAAATCTGGTGCTTTTGATTACCTCTATGATGAAACACTTATTGGAAGAGCAGAAAGCCTTGGCAATATTGCCAATACATTAAATGCTCCCAATAGCGGTTCCCAAAAGATTTACGGTCGCCAAATTATTTATACAGAAGCAGGTTTTAGAAACTATGCAAATGTTGGTTCAACCAATACTTTCTTAAGCGCCCTAAACTTTACGGTACCATTTCCAATACCAATTCCAATCGGTGTATATGGAGATATGAGTTATTGGCAATCACCTTCTGGATATGTAATTGTTAATGGCGTTGCAGGCGTTACCACAAGTTATTATCCTTCCAAAATGAACTTTACCTATAACGGTGGTGTTTATTTCACCGTGGCCAAAGATGTTTTTACAATTTATGTACCGTTAATGGCCAGCAGCGATGTTAAAGGATACTGGGAAACCAATGGTTACGAATCCATTTTTAGCAGAGTAAGTTTTGTTTTGAACCTAAATAAAATTAACCCAATTCAATTTATAAGAGATATCAAATTATAAAAGTTTAGGTTCGGTCTGAACCAATTTTTTTTACAACTTAATTAATAATGAGGCAAGGAAAAGGAGATTTTATTGCTTAATAATGATTGATTGCAGCCTAATTCTTCGTTACTTTGCACCTCAAATTTAAAGCCCAAAAAGGCATACAATTATGAATAATACACAAGCATTCTCAACCGATTTCTTAAAGGTATTAGGAATCACAGAAAATAACCACGGAACTTCTACTGGTCAAAATCACTTTTCATCTCCAAATGCAATCCAAAGAGAAATCTATTCTCCTGTAGATGGAAAATTAGTAGGTAAAATATCTTACACAACAGAAGCAGAATACAATACAGTTGTTGAAAAAGCAGAAGAAGCCTTTAAAGTTTGGCGTAAAACACCTGCTCCTAAAAGAGGTGAAATTATTAGACAATACGGAAATTTATTAAGAGAATACAAGGATGCTCTTGGCCATTTGGTGAGTTACGAAATGGGCAAAAGTCTTCAAGAAGGTTTGGGCGAAGTGCAAGAAATGATTGATATCTGCGACTTTGCAGTTGGCCTAAGCAGACAATTACACGGTTTAACCATGCATAGCGAAAGACCCAACCACCGCATGTATGAGCAATACCATCCGCTAGGAATAGTTGGTGTAATTTCTGCCTTTAATTTCCCTGTTGCAGTATGGAGCTGGAATGCCATGTTAGCTGCCGTTTGCGGTGATGTTTGTATCTGGAAGCCTTCAGAAAAAACACCACTTTCTGCAGTTGCTTGTCAAAACTTAATGGCAAAAACACTTAAAGACAATAATTTACCAGAAGGAATTTTCTCCCTAATCAATGGAGATTTTAAGGTTGGCGAATGGATGACCAATGACGAAAGAGTTCCTTTGCTTTCAGCAACAGGTTCAACTCGCATGGGTAAAGCTGTTGGTGCGGCTCTTGCACAACGTTTTGGAAAAGCATTATTAGAATTGGGTGGAAACAATGCCATTATCTTAACCGAAAATGCCAATCTTAATATTGCCATGGTAGGCGTCCTATTTGGGGCAGTTGGCACTGCAGGCCAACGTTGTACCACAACAAGAAGATTAATTATTCACGAAAGTTTATACGAAGAAGTTAAAGAGAAATTGGTTAAAGCGTATGGTCAGCTAACCATTGGAAATCCATTAACAGGAAATTTAGTTGGACCTCTTATCGATAAAGCTGCTGTAAACAATTACCTCAACGCAATTGAACAATTAAAAGCTGAAGGCGGTTCTGTTCTTTGTGGTGCAGAAGTTATGCAAGGCGAAGGTTTTGAAAGTGGTTGCTATGTGAAACCTACTATTTGTGAAGCAAAAAATGAATACAAAATTGTCCAATCAGAAACATTTGCTCCAATTTTATATTTACTAAAATATTCAAATTTAGAAGAAGCTATTGCGCTTCAAAATGGAGTGAAACAAGGTTTAAGTTCTAGCATTTTCACAAATAACATGTTGGAAGCAGAAGAATTCTTGAGTGCTTGGGGCAGCGACTGTGGCATTGCAAATGTAAATATTGGTACCAGTGGTGCAGAAATAGGTGGGGCTTTTGGAGGTGAGAAAGAAACCGGTGGCGGCAGAGAAAGTGGAAGCGATGCATGGAAAGTTTATATGCGCAGACAAACCAATACCTTAAATTATGGCAAAGAATTGCCATTGGCTCAAGGAATAAAATTTGACCTTTAAGCGTAATAAACACTTTTGGTATGCCGTTTGCCATGTAGAGGTATTATGAAAAACAAGATTATTTTTTCGTTTTTAATTGCATTCGCTGGAGTTCTTCTTTCAGCAAATGCATTGGATGGACCTAAAGTTAACAAGGCCAGAGAAGCTGTTCCATACGAAATCAAAAAAATAAACAATACAGCTTTTACCTACGGAGAAAAACTAAGATACCGCATACATTATGGTCCATTAACAGGCGGCCATTGTGAGTTTGAGGTTGAACCAAAATCAGTAGAAGTAAATAAGCGCAAAGCATACCATATTAAAGTAAAAGGAAAATCTGCTGGAATGGTAGAGGTTATGTACAAAGTGCGTGATGAATACGAAAGCTTTGTAGATGAAGATGCCATTATTCCATGGAAATGCATAAAAAAAGTTAAAGAAGGTGGCTATACCGATAGCGACTTTATTATGTTTGATCAAGTAAATGGTTTTGCAACCAGCAGAAGAGGAAAAGTAGATATCTTTCAGCAAACTCAAGATGTAGTTTCTGCTATTTATTTTGCCCGTTCTACCGATATGACCAAGGCTAAAATTGGAGATGTTTTCCCCGTTAACTTTTATATGGATGGAGAAAACTACCAACTTCAATTTAAATTTGCTGGCAGAGAAACCATTAAAACCGATGTTGGAACTTTTAGAACTTTAGTAATTAAGCCTCAATTGATAAAAGGCAGAGTTTTTAAAGAAGACGAGGCACTTACTCTTTGGGTAACCGATGATGCTAATAAAATTCCTCTTTTGGTAGAAAGCGACATCTTTGTTGGTTCAATAAAAGCTGAATTAATTGGATACGATAATTTAAAAAATCCAATGCTTGCCAAAGTTAACTAAACCGCATTTTAATTTTTATAAAAAGCCAATTTGTTCAAAAAACAGTTGGCTTTTTCTTTGCATTTTTTTAGAAATTCCATTCCATATAACATCCCAAAATAACCACACAAAATAGGCAAACAATAAAGGCTATTTTCTGTTTAATTTGCATCATGAAACATTGGATCAAAAAGCCAGAAAATTTTCTAACCTTAATCTTACTTATTTTCTATTCAGTAGGATTAGTAGGTATTTCATTAAATCCAACAGACTTTGCAAAACTTAGCCCCTTCAATCTTTTGCTAACTTCTGTGCTTCTTTTTTGGTTACATCCTCAAAAAGACATCCTTTTTTTTACCAACCTGCTTTTCGTTTTCACTGGGGCGTTTTTCTTAGAAATGATTGGAGTAAATTCAGGTAGTATTTTTGGAAAATATACATACGGAAACGCATTAGGCTTTAAACTAAATCAAACACCAATACTCATAGGCCTAAATTGGATAATTGTGGCATATAGCAGTATTCAATTGGTTCAAACCATTGCTTTAAAATTTAACCTTAAACTCACCGAATTGCTTGGTGCTCTCCTTGCCTCCATTTTCATGGTAATTCTAGATTTTTTTATTGAACCCATCGCCCCAAAATTAGACTTTTGGTCATGGGAGAATAATTTAATACCTATCCAAAATTATACTGCTTGGTTTTTCTTTGGCTTTGCTTTTTGTTATTGGTTATTAAAAGGTGGAATGCTAAAAAACAATCCTTTAGCTTGGCGTGTTTATTTAGTTCAAATTGCATTTTTCATTTTGTTAAATATTACCTTAACCCACGTTTCTTTATAATTTATTATGGCAGTAATTATTGTTTTAATCACCTTTCTCTTTATGGAGTTTGTTGCTTGGTTCACACATAAATTTGTAATGCATGGAGTTTTGTGGTACCTCCACAAAGACCACCATCAAGTTGAGCCAGGTTTCTTTGAAAAAAACGATGCCTTCTTCCTTATTTTCGCCATCCCAAGCGCTTATTGCTACATGACAGGCCTAATGAATCACGATTTTAGGTTGTATATTGGGATAGGGATTTCAATTTATGGACTGGCCTATTTCCTAATTCATGATATTATTATACACCAAAGATTTAAGGTGTTTACGCATTGGGATAATAGATATGTACGTGCTATTCGTAGGGCCCATAAAATGCACCACAAACATATTGGAAAATACCAAGGCGAAAACTTCGGAATGCTCATTGTTCCTATAAAATATTGGCTTGACCCAAACACGAGCAAATGAGTTTATACGCTTGGTTAATGGCTATTTCTTTTATCGGGCCGCTTGCTTTAAGCTTCGATAAAAAAGTGGCATTCTACAAATGGTGGCCTTCCTTATTTTTAGGTATCGGTTTGAACCTAATTTTATTCATCCTCTGGGATTGGTGGTTTGCCAAAACAGTCGTTTGGAGCTTTAACCCGAGCTATGTTTGGGAAATCCGTTGGCTAGAATTACCCTTAGAAGAATGGAGTTTTTTTGTGGTGGTTCCCTATGCAAGTATCTTCATTTACGCATGTTTTAAAGCATATTTTTCGGATAGATGGTGGAACCCAAAGGTTATCTATCTAAACTATTTTTTTATCGCTTGGTGCTTATTAAACATTCTATTTTTCTGGGATAAAACTTATACTTTAGTAAACTTTTCCTTAGCTTTAATTCTACTATTGGTTCAACAATTTGTAATAAAAGGCCAATACATGGGTTATTTCTGGGCAGCCTACTTTATTCACCTAATACCATTTTTTATTGTTAACGGAATCCTAACTGGCGCTATTACTCCAGAACCAGTGGTAAAGTATAACCCCAATGAAATTATAGGAATTCGCTTATATACAATTCCTTTAGAAGATACAATTTATGCATTAACCTGTCTCTTGTTGCCAATTACCGTTTTGGAGTACTTTAAAAAACCAGGGGTTTAATGGTCATTTTTCGGTTTGAACCAAATTAACAATTGCCCCTTTTTGAGGTGGTTTTAAGAATCATTTTTTTATTCCCTTCCAAGCCTTATTTTAGCGCCGAAATAAAAACCAAATAAAATGAACTTTCCAGAAAATTTACTTTACACCAAAGACCACGAATGGGTGCGTGTTGAAGGTGATGTTGCCTACATTGGTATCACAGATTTTGCTCAACACGAATTAGGAGATATTGTATACGTAGATATCCCAAGCAAAGGAAAAACAGTTGCTCAACACGAAGTGTTTGGTACTGTAGAAGCTGTAAAAACTGTTAGTGATTTGTTTATGCCAGTTTCTGGTGAAGTTTTGGAAATCAACCCAGCTTTAGACGGAGCTCCAGAATTAGTAAATTCTGATGCTTACGGTGAAGGTTGGATGATAAAATGCACAATTGCAAACGCAGCAGAGGTTGCTGGTTTATTAAGTGCAGATGCTTACAAAGAATTAGTACACTAATCAAATAGTATTTTTGCCACAAAGGCACTAAGACACAAAGTGGTTTATTCCTTCTGTCTTGGTGCCTTTGTGCATTTATTTACCTGTTCAAAAAAGAAATGAGCGAAGAAGTTTTTAAGAAAGTAGTTTCCCATGCAAAAGAGTATGGATTTGTTTTTCCAAGTAGTGAAATTTACGATGGTTTAGGCGCAGTATACGATTACGGCCAAAATGGAGTAGAATTAAAAAACAATTTGCGCCAATATTGGTGGAAAGCGATGGTGCAAATGCACGAAAACATTGTAGGTCTAGATGCCGCAATTTTCATGCACCCCAAAACGTGGAAAGCCAGCGGACATATAGATGGGTTTTCCGACCCAATGATAGACAATAAGGATTCCAAAAAACGCTACCGCGCTGATAACTTATTAGAAGATAAAATTACTCGTTACCAAAAAGACGGTAAAACAATTAAGGCCGATGAATTGCAAGCTGCTTTAGACCAAGCTTTGTTAGACAATAACTTGGTTCAGCTTAAAGCCTTAATAGAACAACACGAAATTGTTTGTCCAATTAGTGGCACCAGAAACTGGACGGATGTTCGCCAGTTTAATTTGATGTTTGCTACAGAAATGGGCGCAATGGCCGAAGACGCCGATAAGGTTTATCTGAGACCAGAAACGGCTCAAGGAATTTTTGTTAATTTCTTGAACGTTCAAAAAACAGGTAGAATGAAAATCCCATTTGGTATTGCCCAAACAGGAAAAGCTTTTAGAAACGAAATTATTGCTCGCCAATTTATCATGCGCATGCGTGAATTCGAACAAATGGAAATGCAATTCTTTATCCGTCCTAGCACACAAAAAGAATGGTACGAGCATTGGAAAGCAGCCCGAATGGCTTGGCACGAAAAACTTGGTTTTGGTTCAGCCAAATACCGCTTTCACGACCATGTGAAATTAGCACATTATGCTGATGCGGCTGTAGATATTGAATTTGATTATCCTTTTGGTTTCAAAGAAATGGAAGGAATTCACTCCCGCACCGATTTCGATTTAAAAAATCACCAAGAATTATCTGGTAAAAAACTCCAGTATTTTGATGCCGAATTAGATGAAAATGGTAAAGCTTATGGCAATTATATTCCATACGTAATAGAAACTTCAATTGGTTTAGATAGATTATTCTTAGCAACACTTTGTGCTTCATTTAAAGAAGAAGAAGTGGGTGAAGGAGAAAAGAAAGATACCAGAGTAGTATTAAATCTTCCTCCTATTTTGGCTCCATACAAAGTTGCAATTTTACCATTGCTTAAGAAAGATGGCTTACCAGAAGTAGCTAGAGAAATTATGAAGGATTTGAAAACAGACTACAACTGTTTTTATGAAGAAAAAGATGCTATTGGAAAACGTTACCGCAGGCAAGATGCATTAGGTACTCCATTTTGTATTACCATCGACCATGAGTCTTTAGAAAACAAAACAGTAACCATCCGCTACCGAGACACCATGGTACAAGAGCGAATTGGCATCTCTCAAATTCGTGAAATTTTAGCTAAGGAAATTAGTTGGGGCAAATTGCTCTCTTAAGAAATAAGGGAAATAAATAGTTGAAAAGGAAAGGTCTTTAACTTATGGTTAAAGGCCTTTTTTCATTTATCTAAAAAGAATGTCCTTAATATTCAACTGCAGATTTACATGCCCATTAAAATGATTTTCTTCAATGGTAAAGCAAATATCAAAGCTAATTCCTTGAGAAACTCGTTCGTAATGTTCACCTAATCCAAAGCCAATTGCCTTAAAAATTCTGCCGCCTTCCTCTTGAGTTAAACTTAATTTTAAATGATTATTACCAACAATGGTTGCATCACCTACATCCCAAACATTTTTACTCATAAAAACCGGATTCAAATTTCCAGGTCCAAATGGTGAAAATTGTTTCAAAACAGAATAAAATTTTGGGGTAATTGTTCTCAACGGAATTTCCATATCGAATTCTATTTCTGGAGTAAGGCTGCGCTCCACAATATTATTTGCCACCACCCTTTCAAATTTCTCAATAAACTTAGGAAGATTTTCCAATTTCAATGTTAAACCTGCCGCATGAGTATGCCCACCATATTGATCTAACAACTCACTGCATTCTTCAATTGCAGAATACAAGTCAAATCCTTCAACAGATCTGGCACTTCCCGTTGCCATTCCATTAGATTCTGTTAAAATAATGGTAGGACGATAAAACTTCTCAATTAACCTACTTGCAACAATTCCTATTACACCTTTATGCCATTCGTTATGAAACAAAATGGTGCTTTTTCTATCTGCAAAACCAGGGTCTTTTTCAATTAACTCAAAAGCATGCTCAGTAATTGATTGATCAAAACCTCTGCGCTCATTATTATGCTGATTAACTTGATAAGCAATTGTTTTGGCGTCATCCATAGAATCTGCGGTCATCAATCTTACTGAATCTTTTGCATCTGCAATTCTTCCAGCAGCATTGATTCTTGGGCCAATAAAAAACACTATATCGTTAACTCCAAATTCGGGCTTATCTGGATAAGCTTCTAATAATGCTTTCAATCCATTATTAGGATTTTGTTTTAATTTCTTTAGACCAAAATGGGCCAAAACTCTATTTTCATCCAATATTGGAACCAAATCACTAGCCACACTTACAGCACCTAAATCCAAGAATCGCTCTACTTCTTCTGAGGCAATTGAATGTCGTTCTGCATAACCTTGGATAAGTTTATAACCAATGCCAGCACCAGATAATTCTTTAAATGGATAAGGACAGTCTTTTTGTTTAGGATTTAAAACCGCAATAGCTGCTGGTATTTCATCGCCTGGTAAATGGTGATCGCAAATAATAAAATCAACATTCTTAGTAATTGCATAGGCAACCTTATCTACTGATTTTATACCACAATCCAATGCAATTATTAGTGAAAAGCCATTATTTGAAGCCCAATCAATGCTCATAAAGCTAATTCCATACCCTTCGGTGTATCTGTCTGGAATATAAAAATCTATATGTTCCGGAAAATGAGTCTTAAAAAAACTATAAACTGTTGCTACTGCTGTGGTACCATCCACATCATAATCACCATAAATAAGAATTTTTTGATTGGCAGCCAAGGCAGAATCAATTCTGTCAATTGCCTTATCCATTCCTTTCATTATAAATGGAGAATGTAAATCACTCAATTGAGGTCTGAAGAACTTTTTGGCTTCTTCAAAATTGGTTATTCCTCTTTGAACCAAAATGCCAGTTAGCACCTTATTCAGATTTATTGCCTTGGAAAGTTCTTCCACAACAACCTTATCGGGTTCTAATTTTGGTCTCCAGCGTTTTGTCATTATTAATGTTGGCCAAATTACAAAAAATTTGCTCCCAAACAGCAAAGAAGTTTAACACAACCAACATCCACGCTTAGTATCAAGGGTTTCTATTAAATGAAAAAATACATGGGTAAATCTTATTTTTGTAACAGAATGGGATTAATTTTAGGAATAGAAACAGCTACAGAAGTATGTTCCGTTGCTATTGGCAAGGATGGTACAAGTATAGCAGAACTTAACAATCTTGAGGGTAACTCACATGCCTCACAATTACATCCCATGATTGAAAAGATTTTACAAGAAACTGGATTTTCTTTAAACCAACTAGATGCCATAGCGGTAAGCAAAGGTCCTGGAAGTTATACCGGTTTAAGAGTGGGTGTTTCAGCTGCAAAAGGTTTCGCTTATGCCTTAAAAATTCCAATTGTCGCAATAGGCACATTACCAGCAATGGTAAGCAAATTATTGGTTCAAACCGAAATTATTGAAACCCAATTTGTACCCATGATAGACGCCAGAAGGATGGAAGTTTATTGCGCTATTTACAATCAACATATTGAAGAATTCGACCCTGTTCAAGCAAAAATAATTGATGAAAACTCCTTTATTGAATTTTTAGAAAAGCAAAAAACAGTCTTCTTTGGCAACGGGGCTAGCAAATGTAAAGACACCATCCAACACCCAAACGCAATTTTTATCGACGATTTTTTTTGTAGTGCTTCTGGATTAATATCATTAGCTGAAACAGCTTTTCAAAATAAATCATTTGAAAACTTAGCCTATTTTGAGCCCTATTATTTAAAAGATTTTGTGGGAACAAAACCTAAAAAATAGTTCGGTTTGAACCAAAAGTATTTGACTATAACCTTTAAAATGACTACTAATATCCTTTATAAGGTTGGGTCAAAAAACACTTAAATTATATTAATCAAATTGGGATTATTTATATTTGGGGAAATTCCATTTCATGATTGTAGAACAACTATATACAAATTGTTTGGCTCAAGCAGCCTATTATATTGAAAGTAAAGGAGAGGTTGCCATTATTGATCCTTTACGCGATTATCAAGTCTATATTGATAAAGCTTATGCCAATGGAGCCAAAATAAAGTACATTTTTGAAACTCATTTCCATGCCGATTTCGTTAGCGGACACATAGATTTGGCAACAAAAACAGGTGCCACAATAATTTATGGCCCACAAACAACCACAAACTTCCCCGTTCATGTGGCAACAGATGGAGAATTTTTTAATTTAGGTGAACTAAAAATACAAGTAATTCATACTCCCGGTCATACTTTAGAAAGTAGTTGTTTTCTTCTTTTCAACAAAGAAAATAAGCCACATTGCCTTTTCTCAGGCGATACACTTTTTGTTGGTGATGTGGGTCGCCCCGATTTATTAGGTGGTATTATTACAAAGGAAGAATTGGCCAGCCATATGTACCACTCATTAAAAAAATTAACAACACTTCCGGATGATGTTATTTTATATCCTGCACATGGTCCTGGTTCAGCTTGCGGGAAAAATATTGGTAAGGAAACATTTAGCACCATAGGTGAGCAAAAAGCAAACAATTATGCCTTACAACCCATGTCAGAATCTGATTTTATAAAAGCTGTTACCGACGGAATTGCACCAGCGCCTGCTTACTTCTTTAAAGATGCAAAATTAAACAAAGAAGGATACTCCACTTACGACGAGGTAATTCAAAATGGTTCAAATCCTCTAACTTTAGAAGACTTCAAATCAATCACCTCCGAAAATACGGTTCAAATTATTGATACCAGATTTGCAGATTTTTTTGAATTAGGATTTATTCCTGGATCTTTAAACTTTGGATTAAATGGTCAATATGCAATTTGGGCCGCCACAATTGTAGACTTACACCAACCCATAGTTTTAGTTTGCAAACCAGGTACAGAAGAAGAATCTATCCAAAGGTTAACTAGAGTTGGATTCGATAATATAAAAGGGTATTTAAAAGGTGGATTCGACACTTGGCAAAACGCAAATGAAAAAATAGATATGGTTATTTCTATTTCACCTGAAGAATTTGCCCTAGATTCAAAACATAATCCAAAAGCTGTAATTATTGATGTTCGTAAACCTTCTGAGTTTGCTTCGGGTCACGTAGCTAAAGCTGCATCTATGCCCCTATCAGATATTTCAGATCGACATTCAGAACTAGAAAAAAATGCAGAAATACTCGTCCATTGTGCTGGCGGTTATAGAAGCATGGTGGCAGCAAGTATTTTTAAGAAAAATGGTTTTACTAATGTAAAAAATGTTTGGGGTGGTTATGGCAAAATCAAAGAAGAAATCATTGATTTAGTTGAACCTAAATAAGCAAATAAAATTCATAAAAAAACCCGACCATTTGGCCGGGTTTTTTTATGTGCTAAGGTTTCATTTTCTGAAACCCTTCGCCAATAATTCTATCTTAACAATGTAATCGAACCGCTATAGGTATATTTCTTACCATTAAAGCTGGTTGCGTTTACTTGGTAGATATAAGAATCTTGTTGACAATCTTTGCCAGTATTGAAATCTTTTCCATTCCATCCTTCGTTCTGATCCCAAGTTTTGCTAGTCATAGCCGTTTTGTAAACCATCTGTCCCCAACGGTTGAAAACAAAGATTTCAATGGTTTCAAACCCTGTAGCTGATACCTTAAAAGTTTTATTTCCTCCATAAGGGAAATCAACATTACTACCACCTGATCCATCTGCATTAACCGGATAAAATACATTTGGAATAAACACGGTAATATCTGGTTCAATCCTTACATAATTGAAAGTTGAATCGTAACATCCATGCTCACTAATAGCTGTTAATTTAACGGTTATTAATCCAGTATCAGCCAAGAAAGTTACTTGTTTAGGATCGGTTGTATAATCCTTTCTATCTGGGTTACCTGGCTTCAATGGAGGGAAGGTCCAGATATAACTCAATGGAGAATTATCACCAATTGTACTTTCATTATAGAAA
>JAIOYZ010000061.1 GCA_021740845.1 Bacteroidia bacterium | reverse complement strand
TACAGCCTCGCAGAGAACTATATGCGGCTTCATCGGAACTAACTTTAAGGAAACCGCCGTACACGCAAGTACATACGGTGGTGTGAGAGGACGGCAAAGAGAATTTATTTAAATTATCTTTGCCTCCTACTTAATTTTTACACCAAGTAGAAATGTTATGAGACCAACCTTTTATATATTTGATTTTGATAGCACTTTTACTCAAGTAGAAGCGATGGAAGAATTGGCTGAAATTAGTTTAGCAAATGATCCAGAAAAGGAGGTATTGATAGAAAAAATAAAGCAGTTAACTGATTTGGCAATGGATGGTAGTATGCCATTTGGAAAGTCGCTCAAGGCCAGAATTGCCTTGCTTTCTGCTAAGAAATACCATTTGAACATGTTGGTGAATCGCTTGCGTAAGAGGGTGAGCACTTCCTTTATTCGCAATAAGAAATTTTTTAAGGAGGAGAAGGAAAACATTTATATTGTTTCTGGAGGTTTTAAAGAGTTTATTGAACCAATAGTAAAGGCTTATTTTATTGAGCCAGACCATGTATTTGCCAATACTTTTGTTTACGATAAAAAGAACAATATCATAGGTGTTGATGAAGAGAACTTATTGGCGCAGGAAAACGGAAAAGTAAAGCTCTTAAAGCAACTTAAATTACAAGGGAATGTTGTAATGATAGGGGATGGCTTTACTGATTACCAAGTATTTGAAGCAAAACTTGCGCACCATTTTTATGCCTATACTGAAAATGTAAGTAGGCAAAAAGTTGTTCAATTGGCTCCGCAAGTTGCGCCAAGCTTAGATGAAATTTTGTACAAGCAAAAATTGCCCATGAGCTTATCCTATCCCAAATCGCGGATAAAGGTTTTGTTATGGGGAGAGGCTTGTTTTATGGCGGAGAATCATTTTAAAGAAGAGGGATATCAAATTCAACAGCTTTCTATTAAAGCAAATAAAACAAGTTTTAAGGAAGCAATAAAAGACTGTCAGCTTTTAGTATTTACTCCTGAGGCCAGGTTTGATTGGGTGTTGAACGAACCCAATAAACTTTTAACTGCTGGGGTTTGGGGTGAGATTCCCACAGAAAAACTTCAGGCAAATTGGGCAGAAAAGGGAATTGCATTATTTGGAAGCAATTATGCTCATACACGAAGTATTGCAGAGTTAGCTTTATTGATGATGTTGGATTTAAGCAGAAATTTAGAAGAAGAATTGCAAGGGAAAAAGCTTGGAATAATAGGTTATGGGCATAGCGGCTCTTTATTATCTGTTATGGCGGAGCAAATGGGTTTAGAGGTTTTGTATTATGATATTGATGAAAAACCGCCATTAGGAAATGCTAAAAGGACAAAACAATTGAGTGAGGTTTTGCGAAAGAGCAATTTGGTTGTGGTAGTTGCAGGAATGCGTTTTGACAAGCAATTGCTTTTGGGTTCAAAAGAGATAAAACAGATGCAAAACAGCTCCATATTAATTAATCTCAGTTATGATGAACGAGTTGATGAACTAGTGGTTATGCAGGCTTTGAAAAGTGGAAAACTTGCAGGATTTGGAATGGACCAATTGACTAGTGTTCCAATTTTGGATAAGTGGAAAGGATTGAATGTTCGCTTAACCTATAGAAAGAGATTGGCAACCAAACAAACTCAAATAAATATTTCCGATAACCTTAGTGAAAGGCTGATTTCGTATGTAAATACTGGAAGCAGTAAAGGTAGTTTGAGCTTTCCTCAAATGAATTTACCTGCACTGCAACAATCGCATCGCTTTATTCATATTCATCTAAACAAGCCCGGTGTTTTGGCTCAAATTAATGGTTTGTTAGCTAAACATAAATTAAATATTAGTGGGCAGTATTTAAAAACCAACGAGCAAATTGGATATGTAATTACCGACGTAAGTAAGGAGTATTCTGAATTTGTTCTGGAGGAATTGAGAGCAATACCAGAAACTATAAAGTTTAGGGTATTGTATTAAAAGGTCGGTTTGAACCAAAATTCAATTGGTTCAGACATAAAGATTTTCTTTTGCTTTTTGATAAGTTTGTAAGAGGTCTTGAATAATTTGAGAGGCAGTTTCTGGCTTTTCAATTAGTGCAGAAACTTGACCTATTTCCATTTCACCTTCTTCTAAATCACCTTCTAATATTCCCTTTTTTGAACGACCTTTACCTAAAATTTCTTTTAAGGTTTCAGCACTTGAGCCGCTGTTTTCGGCATTTGCAATTTGTTGGTAAAATGCATTTTTGAGCATTCTTACTGGGGTAAGCTTTTTCAAGGTAAGTTGGGTGCTACCTTCTGTAGCTTGCCTAACAGTATCTTTGTAATTTGTGTGGGCTGAAGACTCTTCACAAGCGGCAAATCGAGAGCCCAATTGAACAGCATCCGCACCTAAAATTTGTGCTGCTAACCATGATTTGCCATCGTAAATTCCACCAGCTGCAATTAAAGGAACGCTAGCAATTTTTTTAATTTGTGGGATTAAACAAAAGGTGCTTGTTTCTTCTCTTCCGTTGTGACCACCAGCTTCAAAGCCTTCTGCAACTATTGCGTCTACACCAGCGTTTTGGGCCTTTATCGCAAACTTTGAGTTGGCAATAACATGAACTACAATGATTCCATGAGATTTTAACAAGGCAGTATAGGTATCGGGATTTCCTGCGGAGGTAAAAACTATTTTAATACCATTACGAATACATGTTTCGATATGGTCTTTTGCATGAGGATACAGCAAAGGAATATTGACTCCGAAAGGCTTTGATGTTGCGTTTTTGCACTTTATAATATGTTCTTCTAGTAATTGTGGGTTCATAGAGCCGGAGCCCAATAATCCCAATGCACCAGCATTGCTAACTGCTGAGGCTAATTTCCAACCGCTGCACCAAACCATACCACCCTGAACAATGGGATGTTCTATTTGAAACAACTCAGCAACTGGATTCATAAAGTTATTGAATAAAGGTTTGGTTCAAACCGAATAATTTAACCAAAATTTATTTCTGTGCTATCTCCAATATTTAAACTTTGGCTCATGCCTTTAAGAAATGCATCGTTACCAATTAGAGACCGATGTAGGATGGCATATTCTATTTGTGCATAGGGTCCAATGATAGAATCGTTTAGGGTGGCATAATTAAGAATTGCATGCTCACCAACAGAAACATTTGGACCAATAATAGAGTTGCTAATTTTGCAACCTTCACCAATAAATACGGGCGGAATTATAATTGTGTTATCAAAATGATATTGTGAGGTGTCGTAGTTTAGGCGTTTTAACAAAAGTGAGTTTGTTTCTAAAAGGATTTCTTTTTTGCCGCAATCAAACCAATTGTCTACGCCAAAAGAATGAAAAGTAAAACCCAGATTTATCATTTGACTGATGGCATCTGTTAAGGTAAACTCTCCATGGGTTTTTAATTTTTTAGCAAGGTTTGTGTCTAACTCCTCTAATAATTTTGCACTGTCCTTAATTTTAAAAACTCCCACCAAAGCCATATTGCTTTTTGGAATTGCAGGCTTTTCTATAACACGAATTATTGTTCCACTTGAATCTACTTCTGCAACACCAAATAATCGAGGGTCTTCTACTTTTTTAATTCCTAACCAATTACCTTCTTTAGCACATATTTCTTTAAGGTCGGCATCAACAATGGTATCACCAAAGACAATCAATATTTCTTCTTCAGGTTTTACACATTCGCGAGCTAACCAAATTGCATGTCCTACGCCCTTTCCAGTGGTTTGAATTACAAATTGAGCGTTGATATTTGGGTAATGAGTAAGAATATAATGTTCTATTTTATCTCCCAAATAGCCAATAACAAACACAAAGTCAAGAATACCGGCATCTATTAGGCTTTCGGTGATATGTGCTAAAATTGGTTTTCCTGCAATAGGAATTAATGCTTTTGGTTGTGTATGCGTGTGTGGTCTTAGGCGAGTGCCAATTCCAGCAACAGGTATAATAGCTTTCATGTGTTAATTTATCTTGTATTTTTTGGTTTGAACCAAAAAGCGAAGAGACAAAAATAAACTATTTTATTAGTTAGTTCCAAAATACTAATTTGCAACCCTACATACTCAATAATTATGACAAGAGATACCGAAATTTTTAACCTGATAGAAAAGGAATTGCACCGTCAGGAACATGGATTAGAATTAATTGCTTCAGAGAATTTTGTTAGCAAACAAGTGATGGAAGCGATGGGCTCTGTTTTGACCAATAAATATGCCGAAGGCTTGCCAGGTAAGCGTTATTACGGTGGTTGCGAGGTTGTAGATATTGTGGAGAATTTAGCTATCAGTAGATTAAAAGAAATGTTTGGTGCAGCGTGGGCAAACGTACAACCTCATAGTGGCGCACAAGCTAATGCGGCAGTTATGCTGGGTTGTTTGAACCCAGGTGACAAAATTTTAGGATTTGATTTATCTCACGGAGGACATTTAACTCATGGCTCACCAGTTAATTTTTCTGGTAAATTATATAAACCTAGTTTTTATGGAGTAGAACCAGATTCTGGATTAATTGATTGGGATAAGGTGGAGGCAACAGCCAAAAAAGAGTTGCCAAAATTGATAATCTGTGGAGCATCTGCCTATAGTAGAGATTGGGATTATGTGCGTTTGCGTAAAATTGCAGATGAAGTTGGAGCATTGTTATTGGCAGATATTTCTCACCCAGCAGGATTAATTGTAGGAAAGTTGTTGAATGATCCAATTCCGCATTGTCATATTGTTACCTCAACCACGCATAAAACCTTGCGCGGACCAAGAGGTGGAGTGATTATGATGGGCAAAGATTTTGAAAATCCATGGGGATTGAAAACACCAAAAGGTGAAGTAAAAATGATGAGTTCTATTTTGGATGGAGCGGTTTTTCCAGGAACACAAGGTGGTCCGTTGGAGCATGTTATTGCGTCTAAAGCTGTTGCATTTGGCGAGGCATTAAGCGACGAGTATGCTCAATATATTCGCAATGTGAAGGCAAATGCAGATGCTATGGCTAATGCTTTTGTAGATTTAGGGTATAAGATAATTAGTGGAGGAACAGACAATCATTTAATGTTAATAGATCTTCGCAATAAAAATATAAGCGGAAAAGCAGCAGAGAATGCATTAATCAAAGCACATATAACCATAAACAAGAATATGGTTCCTTTTGATGATAAATCACCATTTGTCACCTCTGGTATTCGTGTAGGAACGCCAGCAATTACAAGCAGACACATGATGCCAAGCGATATGGGTAATATTGTAACTTTAATCGACAAAGTGTTGATGAATGCAGATAATGACACCATACTTGCAGAGGTAAGCAAGGAAGTAAATACTTTAATGGAAGGTTTTCCATTGTATAAATAAGTATTTCTTTAACATTTAAAATTACAAAAAAGGCTTCGTGTTTTTACGAAGCCTTTTTTATGTACGCTACGCCTACGATTGTTCTTTAGGATGAAAGTCTTGAACGAGCCTGCCAATGGGAATCGTTAATCCAAAGCAAGGGTGTTAGCCGCGAGGCTAAATCTGAAGGAAGCGGCGGATAAAATTGTGAGTCAATGAACAGAAACATGATATAAGGCTTACACTGTGGGTAAGTGGGCATTAGACCGCAAAGCCCAATAATTGGAGGTAAACAGTGGTAGTAAATCATGTGGCTTACAAGGATAGAACAATGAGTTTACCGAAAGAGGTCAGCCCAATAGGTGCTAAGGAAGAGTAGAGCAAACAGGCGAATCGAGGCGATTAGGCAGAAGTCAGCAGAGGCCATAGTACCAAAGAAGTAATCGAAAGATAATGGAGGGAAGGACTGAATCCTTAAAGCTGATGATTTTTTTGAAGTAGTAATAGACCCAAAAAAGGGAAGTCTCGAATGGCTATCTGCAAAGAAGAAAGACATCGGACGCAAGCATTAATGGAGCGAATTACATACACATTAAACTTGACAGAAGCTTGCAAAAAGTTAGTACGCAACAAGGGAACAGATGGCGTTGATGGAATGAAAGTAGAGGAGTTAACAGGGTGGCTGCAAACGAATATTCAGCAACTCCAAAACCAACTACTAAATGAAAACTACAATCCTCCACTTGTGCGATGTGTATAAACACCTAAAACTAAGGGTGGAGGCTTCCGCCAACTGGCATTCCAACAGTAGTTGACCGATTGGTTCAACAAGCCATCTCACAAGAATTGCAAAAGATTTATGACCCATGCTTTAGCGAATACAGCTATGGGTTCAGGCCAAGGCGCAACGCTCACCAAGCCCTCAAACAAGCCG
>JAIOYZ010000060.1 GCA_021740845.1 Bacteroidia bacterium | reverse complement strand
TAGAAGAACTAACAAATGAGAATGCATTTCAAGTGTATCCAAACCCTAATAGTGGCAGTTTTGTAATAGGCGGTTTGAACCAAAAAGAGTTTACTGTAAATGTATTTGATGCAAGAGGAGCATTGGTGAAAACCCAAGTGATACAAGGCGAAACGCAGATTGAATTAGACAATGCACGAGCAGGATTGTATGTAATTCAACTCATCCATTCAGACGGATTGGTGTTTACTAAGAAGATGCAAATTCAAGCAGAGTAGTGCATTACCTTTTGTAAATAAATGCGTTTGGTTCAAACCGAATTATTTTAATTACTAAAAAGGACTTATTTTTTCAACTTATTTAGAATGCTCATCTAAAGTAATAATTGAAAAATGAATAGATTTTACCTTTTGTTTTCGACCGTATTTAGCCTTTTTACCCTTAACAATTATGCAAAAGAAGCAAATCCTTTTGCACCTAAATTGCAATTTGCTTTTGTGGAGAATAAAGGTCAGGTAGTGAACCAAGAAGGGCAAATGAACCAAGATGTTTTGTATTTGTTTAGAACTGGAAACATGCAGGTTCAATTGCGAAAAAATGGCTTTAGTTATGAATTGTTTCGCGAGGAAGGAGAACAACTTGCACCTCATTTGTTAATTGAACAGGGAGCAATTTTAACGAGTCCTGTACTTAAAACACATCGAGTAGACATTGATTTTAAAGGGGCCAATAGCTCTATTGAAATAGTGGAATTGGAAAAGGCCCAAACACAACCTCAATTTTCAGCAAAAGGAAGTGCCAACGCGTTTATTTCTTGTAGTAATTTCAGAAGAATCCTATACAAGAATGTGTATCCTCAAACGGATATTGAGTTTTTAATTTCGGATGAAAACGAGAAGCAAAACTTCAAATACAATGTCATCCTTCATCCGGGGGCTGATGCCCGTTTGGTTCAGTTAGCTATTTTTGGTTCAAACCGAACCCAACTAAGTAAAAATGGAAATTTAGAATTTGAAACAAGCTTGGGAAAAATGGAAGAGCAAATTCCCCTGAGTTTTGAGTTGGAAAAAAATGGAACTAAAGGAAAGTCTATTGAAGCCAAGTTTGTTTTGTTAAGCAAAAATGTGTTTGGTTTTGGTTTGAACCAACCCATAACTCAAACTACTAGAGTTATTGACCCAATTTTATGGTGCACCTATTTAGGAGGCTCGGGAACGGATATTTCTGTTTCTTTGGATGGAGATTCGTTGGGAAATGTATTTATGGCAGGATATACCAATTCAAGTTCAAATATTGCTACTGCTGGTGCCTATCAAACAACCTATTCTGGACCGAGTGGATACGATGTGTTTTTAGCAAAATTTTCGAATGATGGAGTATTGCAATGGGCAACCTATTATGGTGGCTCTATCAATGAAAATGTTCTTGGAATTAAAGTAACAAAAAATGGTAATATTGTGTTGGTTGGGCAAACCCAATCTAATAATGGGATAGCCACCGCTGGCGCTTATCAAACAACTTTGGGAGGAAGTGCAGATGCATTTATAGCTATGTTTAATACTTCAGGTAATTTACTTTGGGCTAGTTATTTTGGTGGTGATATGACAGAAAGTTTTTATGGTGTTTATGAAGATTCCAATAGTGATTTGATAATGGTTGGTTCAAGTAATTCGTCCATGAATTTTAACTACCCTGGAATTCACAAGTCAACTCATTCGGGTAATTCAGATGTTATTCTTGTTAAAATGAGCAGTTCAGGTTCTGTTAAATGGGCAACCTATTATGGTGGCGCAATGGCTGATTATGCGTATGGTGTTTGTACCGACTTATTAAATAATATTTATTTTGTTGGTACTACAGCTTCGGAAACGGGCATAGCTTTTAATAATCCTTATCAACCTAATATTGCAGGAGGTCATGATGGTTTTATTGCCAAATTTTCGACCAATGGAGCACAATTATTTGGAACCTATTTTGGTGGTTCTGATATTGATTATCCAAGGGGGATTTTAATAAACCAAGATGGAAATTTGGCTATCGCAGGATATACCTATTCCCTTACAGGATTTCCTCTTAAAAATGCCTATCAATCCACTTTTGAATCGTCGAGCAATCAAGGCTTTATTTGTATGATGGACACCACAGGTAACTTACTTTGGTCAACACTTTTTGGAGGTGAGCTTGTAACCATCTTAATAAATTTTAATATTGACCAATTTGGTGATATTTATATTTGCGGCTATACAACTAGTTCAACAAAAATTGCCACCCCAGGAGCAGATAGAGAAGTTATTAGCGGAAATTACGATGCTTTTTTTGGTAGTTTCAATAAATCAGGTTCTATAAATTGGTGCACCTATTTTGGAGGTTCTAAGTTTGATTATTCATGGAAGCCTTATATCGATAAAAATCAGAATCTTTTTGTTGGAGGCTATACCAACTCGGATTCCTTATCGATTGGTTCCTCTGTACATCAACCAAATACCGACGGGACCTTTGATGCGTTTTTTCTAAAAATGGAACTCGGTCTTCCCTCTGGTGGGCCACTCGGCAACAATACCATTGGCACGGACCAAACACTTTGCGGCTCTAGCATTGCCAACAATTTAATTGGTAGCACACCAACAGGCGGAACAGGTTCCTACTCGTATACTTGGTTGCAATCTCCAACAGGTTTGGATGGTTCTTATGTTGGCGCCACTGGCACCAATAGCAACAAAGATTATTCCCCAGGTAGCATAGTTGCAGAAACCTATTACAAACGAGTGGTTACAGATGGCAGCGCTTTTGATACCTCCAATGCGGTAATTATAAAAATAGGCAGCACCTTTAAAGCAGGTTTTACGGTTAACAAAACCATCCAATGTTTGCGCAGCAATGAGTTTATTTTTACAGATACAACCTCAGCCACAGGCTTAACTTACGATTGGGATTTTGGCAATGGAGCAACGTCTACCAATCAATCTGAAACTATTAGTTATGCTTACCAAGCAGCCAATGTTTACAAGGTAAGATTGATTACTTCATTTGGTGGAAGTTGTGCCGATACCAATTACAAAACTGTTTATACGGTAAGCGATCCAATAGCCAAAACCATCACAGGATTAGACCAAGTAGGAAGATTAGACACTGCCAGTTATTTCGTGCCACATTCGTCAGGTTCTAGGTATAGTTGGGTATTTGATAATGGTCAATTGAAAGGCAATGGAACCGGCAACCAAATACAAATAAAGTGGACTGCCGTTGGCACAACCCAACTAAAAGTTGTAGAGACATCTTCAGGAAATTGCTTAGGTGATACAGCGTATTTGGACATCACCATTTCACCTGCATTAGAGTTAGAAGAACTAACAAATGAGAATGCATTTCAAGTGTATCCAAATCCTAATAGTGGCAGTTTTGTAATTGGCGGTTTGAACCAAAAAGAGTTTACGGTAAACGTTTACGATGCGCGAGGCGCATTAGTGAAAACCCAAGTGATACAAGGCGAAACGAGAATCGAATTAGAGAATGCTAGAGCAGGATTGTATGTAATTCACCTCATCAATTCAGACGGAAACGTGTTTACTAAGAAGATGCAAGTTCAAGAAGAGTAGACACTTGATAGTTTAAGCAAACGCAATTGGTTCAAAACGAATTAGATTAACTGCCAAAAAGGAATTAATTTTGGGTGGATTATTATTGGCGTAATTTTAAGGATATGATAAAAAAGCACTACTTACTAATATTTCTGTTTTTAATAACGATTTCCTTGGGTTATTCTAAGGATACCAAGGAGAGTTTTTTAAACAATTTGCATGCAGGCTTTATAGAAAATAGAGGTCAAATAGTAGACCAAACAGGGCAGGTAAACCACAATGTTTTGTACCTTTTTAGAAGCAATAATTTACAGGTACAATTGCGCAAAAACGGGTTTAGCTATGAGATTTTTAAATCGAATAAGCCTAGTGAAATTCTAGATGATTTGGGGAATTTATTGATGGAAATGCCCCCACAAGAGTTTACTGTAAATCGCATTGATATTGATTTTTTAGGTGGAAATCTCGCAATGGATATCGAGGAATTGGATGCCAGTTCAAGTCAGTTGGTATATTCCGCAAAACAAGGAAATTCAGATTCGTTTAGACCCCAAATTTTTAGAAGGGTACTTTATAAAAATGTGTATCCTCAAATTGATTTTGAATTTTTGATAGCAGAGGAAAAAGGAAAGCAAAGCTTTAAATACAATGTTATTTTGCATCCTGGAGCAGATGCCAAATTAGTAAAGTTGGCTATTACAGGAGCAGAAAAGACAGAAGTATCCAAGAATGGAAATTTGGTATTTTCAACCAAAGGTGGAAATTTTGAAGAGAATATACCCTACAGTTATGAGTTAAAGGAGAAGGGTGTGATAGGGAAGACTATCGAGTCTAAATATGTGATGCTAAACGCTAATACAGTTGGCTTTGCTTTGACACAGAATAATACTGCAATTACAAGAGTAATTGACCCATTTGTATGGTGTACTTATTATGGAGGTACAAGCAATGAAGTTTCACGTAATATAGATATCGATCCAGGGGGAAGTATTCTTATTTCGGGAATTACAACCTCTACAACAAATATTGCAACAACAGGCGCATACCAAACTAGTTTGGCTGGAAGCAGTTCTTCTTACGATCTATTTATTGCTAAATTTACAACTAATGGATCTTTGGTATGGGCAACCTATTTTGGGGGTGCCGAATCTGAATTTGGATTAGGCATGACAGTGGATGGAAATGGAAATATTATTGTGGTGGGTCAAACCAATTCGTCTGCTGGTATTGCAAGCACGGGAGCATATCAAACAACAATTGGCGGAGCTACTGATGGTTTTGTTGCCAAGTTTAATTCTAACGGAAATCTTGTTTGGTCTACCTATTTTGGAGGATTAATTTCTGACCAAATCAATTCGGTTGCAGCCGATAAGTTTGGGAATATAGTAGTAACTGGAGTTAGTAATTCGGGCATGAATATTAGCTTTCCTGGTGTTCATCAAACTACACCAGGAGGTTCTAACGATGCCTTTGTTTTGAGATTCGATAAAAATGGGGTTCTTAGAAAAGGTTCTTATTTTGCGGGCACTGGAGCCGATTACGCATCGGGTATTTGCGTGGATTCTGATTGTAAAATTTATATAACTGGATACACTAATTCTACCTCGGGAATTGCCACACCAACTGCTTATCAAGGCGCCTTAATTGGTAACTCAGATGCATATATAGGAAAGTTTGATACCAATATGGTTCTAATTTATGCCACCTATTTTGGAGGTGTAAATTTGGATTATCCATTAGAAATAACTATTGACAGTAAGGGAAATATTGATTTAGCTGGATATACCTATTCTCTTTCTGATTTTCCTGTTAAAAATGCCGATAAACCTAGCATTTCATCAACTGGACCATTAGGTTTTGTTGTTCAATTTGATTCGATATTTAACCTTAATTTTTCTACTTATTATGGTGGTAATTCTACCAATATAATTTTTGGAATGACCTTAGATGGTGCTGATAATATTTATGTAACGGGTTATACTAATAGTACTACGGGCATTGCCACCTCCGGAGCCTATCAGGCTAATTTGAGAAGTGTAATATTTGATGGAATGATTGCTTGTTTTACCAGCAGTGGAAGTCTTAGTTGGTCTACATACTTTGGAGGGGAAAATGCAGATTATTTAAGAAAATTAGCTGTTGACAAATCTAATAACCTATTTGTTTTAGGCGATAGTTATTCGGATTCTTTTATTTATTTTGGTTCTGTTCATCAATCTACAAGGTCAGGAGGCGACGAAGCCATTCTTATAAAAATTACCCTTGATATACCTAGCGGTAACTTAGGCAACAATACCATTGGCACGGACCAAACCCTTTGCGGCTCTAGCATTGCCAACGATTTAATTGGTAGCACACCAACAGGCGGAACAGGTTCCTACTCCTATACTTGGTTGCAATCTCCAACAGGTTTGGATGGTTCTTATGTTGGCGCCAATGGCACCAATAGCAACAAAGATTATTCTCCAGGCAGCATAGTTGCAGAAACCTATTACAAACGGGTGGTTACAGATGGCAGTGCATTTGATACCTCCAATGCGGTCATTATAAAAATAGGCAGCACCTTTAAAGCAGGATTTACGGTTAACAAAACCATCCAATGTTTGCGCAGCAATCAATTTATATTTACAGATACAACCTCAGCCACTGGCTTAACTTACGATTGGGATTTTGGCAATGGAGCAACGTCTACCAATCAATCTGAAACTATTAGTTATGCTT
>JAIOYZ010000002.1 GCA_021740845.1 Bacteroidia bacterium | reverse complement strand
AATTTTCATTTTATTTAAAAATAAAACAACTTATCAAAACAACTATGAGATAGAAAAAAGAGCGCAACTACAAAAAGTAGAAAACGCTCTTTAGAAACTAGCTCTTGGCTGTTTTGAAATACAAAGAAAATAAAATTTAAATTTATTTGGAAATTGACACAGAATCTCTGGATTCTTTCTCGCAATCTCACTTCTCGTTTCTTGCTTCTCGCTTCTCGTTTCTAAAAATTTTCAAGCACCACCACCACATCATCCTGCGCAATAAATACAGCCTCATTTAAAAGAATTGCACTAACTTTTCCTGCTTTACTTGCCACCACCGTGCTTTCCATTTTCATAGCTTCTATTGTAAATAATGGCGTATTCTTTTCAACTTTATCGCCCACTTTTACCAATACTTTAGAAAGCCTTCCTTGCAATGGAGAACCTATCTCATTTTCTGAACTTACCTTTTTGTGTGAGGCTTTGGTGCTGGTAAAGTTTCTATCCAATACTTCTACACTTCTAGTTTGGCCATTCAATCTAAAGAATATGGATTTCTTACCTTCGCCCTCATCAATCACATTCAACATTCTTATTAAAATGTTCTTGCCTGGTGCCAATTCAATCAATGCTTCTTCGTTATTTTTTAAGCCATAAAAGAAAGTAGGAGTAGGCATATGCCACATGGGGCCAAACTGATCCCTTCTTTTTGCGTAATCTTCAAAAACTTTCGGGTAAAATAAGTAAGAAAGTAAATCCAAAAAGTTATAGTCTGAACCAAACTGAACTTGAAAATCAGCAAAGGCTTTATCAAAATCAATAGGGGCTAAATGCTCGTTTGGTCTACCAGTATAGGGGATTTTTTCTTTTAAAATAAGTTTGGATAAAGCCTCAGGAAATCCTCCAGGATTTTGTCCTAAATCACCTCTAAACAACTCTATCACACTATCCGGAAAAGAAATGGATTCGCCCTTAGCTAAGATATCTTCTGCACTGTAACCATTGGATGTCATGAACAAAGCCATATCTCCAACCACCTTAGAGGATGGTGTTACTTTAACTATATCGCCAAATAATTGGTTGGCTACAACATAATTTTCTTTAATGGTTTCAAACTTGTCTTCTAAACCCAAACTGCGCGCTTGCGGACGAAGATTTGAATATTGCCCACCCGGAATTTCATGGTCGTAAACTTCAGCAGTTCCACCTTTTAATTCGTGTTCAAACGGATAATAAAATTCTCTTACTGCCTCCCAATAATTTGAGAAATCATTCAAAGAGTTTAGATTCATTTTTTGTTCCCTATCTTGGCCTTCCATCATGGCAACAATAGAATTAAAATTCGGTTGAGAAGTTAAACCACTCATGCTTGCCAATGCCACATCAATTACATCCACACCTGCTTCAATAGCTTTAAGATAGGTTGCAGGTTGTATGCTGCTTGTATCGTGTGTATGCAAATGAATAGGTATAGAAACAGTCTTTTTCAATTCGGTAATAAGTACACTTGCTTGATAGGGTTTTAACAATCCTGCCATATCTTTTATTCCTAAAATATGTGCTCCTGCATCTTCTAATTGTCTTGCTAAACTTAGGTAATATTCCAAATTGAACTTTTGGTTTTTCTTAGGGTCAAGAAAATCTCCAGTATAACAAATACATGCTTCCGCTAAACCTGGAGTTCTTTCGTTAACAGCCTTAATGCTATTTCGCATTCCTTCAATCCAATTTAAGGAATCAAAAATTCTAAAGATATCAATTCCATTATTGCTGCTTTCTTCAATAAACTTTTCAACCAAATTATCAGGGTAAGCCTTATACCCAACTGCATTGGCGCCACGAATCAACATTTGAAACAAAATATTGGGTGCTGCTTCACGCAAAACTTGTAAACGATACCAAGGATTTTCATGCAAGAATCTCAAAGCCACATCAAAGGTAGCTCCGCCCCACATTTCCAAAGAAAATACCTGTGGATTATTCTTGGCATAAGATTCGGCAACCTTTAAAATATCTAATGTTCTTACTCGTGTTGCCAACAAACTTTGATGCGCATCTCGCCATGTACAATCTGTATATTGAATCGATTTTTCTTGTTTGAGCCAAGCTGTAAATTTATCTCTTCCTAATTCATTTAACTTGTCTTTTGTTCCTTTAGGAAAAGCATCGTATTTATTAAAATCAGGTACAACTGGGTTTCTGAAATTCTTTTTTTGGTCAACAAATTTTACATCCGGATTTCCATTAACAGTAATGTCTGCTATATACATTAATGCTTTGGTTCCACGATCCATTTTCTTAGTAAACTTAAATAACTCTGGATGGCTATCAATAAAGTTTACAGTTGTCTTTCCTTCTAAAAAGGTGGGATGTTTTAATACGTTTTCTAGGAAACTAATATTGGTTTTTACTCCACGTATTCTAAACTCTTTTAAAACCCTTTGCAAGCGCTCCGAAACCTCAAATAGGTTTCTACCACTCGCTGTAATTTTCACCAACAAAGAATCAAAGAATGGAGAAATTTTTACATTAGGGTAAGCGCTTCCTTCATCTAATCTTATTCCTGGTCCGCCCGCGTTTCTGTATGCTATTATAGTTCCATGGTCTGGTTTGAACCCATTGGCTGGATCTTCTGTTGTGATACGTACTTGTATGGCAAATCTATCTGCCACCACATGACTTTGATCTCCTATATTTATTTCTGGTGAGGAGAGTGTAAAGCCTTCTGCAATTCTAATTTGACTTTTTACAATATCTACACCCGTTATTGCTTCAGTTACGGTATGCTCAACCTGAATTCTTGGATTAACTTCAATGAAATAAATATTTTCTTGTTGGTCAACTAAAAACTCTACGGTACCAACATTATTAAAGTTAACAGTTTTGCAAATTTTAATCGCATAAGCATGCAATTGCTCTCTTGTTTCTTGTGAAATAGATGGCGCTGGTGCCATTTCCACTACTTTTTGAAACCTGCGTTGAACCGAACAATCTCTTTCATGTAAATGAATTAAATTGCCATGGTTATCTCCCATTATTTGTACTTCTATATGGCGAGGCTGGTCTATAAATTTTTCTATAAAAATGGTATCGTCTCCAAAAGCAACCTTAGCCTCATTCTTTGCCTCATTGAAATTCTTTTCTAAGTCTTCTGAACTTCTTACTACACGCATTCCTCTGCCACCTCCGCCTGCAGCAGCTTTTAACATGATTGGAAACCCAACGCGTTTGGCTTCACTTGCTGCTATTTCATAGTTTATTAATTCGTGGTGGCTATCTTCAATAATTGGAACTTGTGCTTGAATAGCAACTTTTTTTGCCATTACCTTATCGCCTAATTGGCGCATTACTTCTGGACTTGGACCAATAAAAATTATACCTTCTTCACCGCAACGTTGCGCAAAAAGTGCATTTTCGCTTAAAAAACCATAACCAGGATGAATGGCATCTACTTGATGACTTTTAGCAACATGAATAATTTCTTCAATATCTAAATAGGGCTTTAAAGGATCAGAATCTTTACCAATTTGGTAGCTTTCATCAGCCTTGTATCTGTGCAATGAATGACGATCTTCATAAGTATAAATTGCAACCGTTTTTATTTCAAGCTCCACAGCTGCTCTAAAAACTCGAATGGCTATTTCGCCTCTATTTGCGACAAGAATTTTTTGAATTTTCATGGGTTATTGTTTAGCATAAAATTAGAATAATAATTTTCTTTTCCAAATGCTATTTATCAGCAAATAGGGGTAGTTAATTTGTGGGTTGTACTTTATTTTATTTCGGTTTGAACCAAAAAATGAATAAAATTTTAGGTCGATATTTTTCTATTTCAGGTTTTTAAGTAGTATTACAAACCCTAAAGCAGGAATTATATGGAAAAGCTGGAACATGCAATTAACCTCATTGAACGGTTTTATTCTTACTATAAAGTTGATTTAAAGAATAGCAAAAGGAAATTGATTTTAATTGCTTTGGCTTCCATTTTGGTTGGTTTTTTAAAGTTTAGCAGCCATAAAAGTTTTGAAAAATTTTCATGGATTGAAGTTTACTCCATTGAAATTATTTTTGCTTCAATTATTATGGCAATGGTTTTACCAATTAAACTTACCAGCTTAATTGGAAAACGATTGGTAAATAGAATGGAAGGCAAAATAAAGCAAACCATTTTCTATGAAGCTCTCGATAAATATCCAAGTGATTATAATATCTCACTTGCAGGCATTTTACCTGATGAAGATTTAAGTGCATTGAAACTTGAAAATGGCATCACTCGTTTTGCTTTTGGCAATGATTTAATCTATGGCGAATTAAATGGTTTGTCCTTTCGATTGAGTGAAATACACTCTAAGGATTTCTTTTTCTTCAAACGATTTTCTGGATTGGTTTGCGCTATTCCTTCAACAAAAAAAAGTGCGTTGGTTCAAACCGAACTAAATAAAAAAGGAATAATTGCAAATGAAATTAATAATACCCTTTACCTGCAAATTCCAAGCTCACACACCTTATTTGAGTATAATTTCAAAAAAGATAAGATTAATAAAAAAGAATTATTAGAGGATTTTCACTCTTTTTCAAAATTAATAGATGCAATTTACCTAATTAGTAAAAATCAAATTCAATAATTTTTTGGTTCAAACAGAAATAAATTTTTGTTAGAATTGTTTTAAACTTCCATTACCTGTTTTAAGTAATTTACAGTATAGCCTCCAGATGTTTTAATCATGTCTTCTGGGGTTCCAGTAAACACCAAATTGCCACCTAAATTACCCGCTACAGGACCTAAATCAATAATCCAATCGGCACATTTTATTACTTCCATATTGTGCTCAATTACAAGTATGCTATGACCTTGATCTAAGAGTGCATAAAATGAATTGAGTAGTTTTTTGATATCATGGAAATGCAATCCCGTTGTTGGTTCATCAAAAATAAATAATACTGGATCGCTGTTTTTTCCTTTGCCTAAAAACGTTGCAAGCTTTACCCTTTGTGCTTCTCCACCACTTAAGGTATTAGAGCTTTGACCCAATTTTATATAACCTAAACCTACATCTTGCAATGGTTTTAGTTTATTATTTATAGTTTTTTCATCTACAAAAAACTCCAATGCCTCGTCAATACTAAGGTTTAAAACATCACTAATGCTTTTATTCTTATACTGAACTTCTCTTACCTCTTCTTTAAAACGAGTGCCTCCACATTCTTCACACGGCAAATGAACGTCTGCCATAAATTGCATTTCTATGGTTATTTCGCCTTCTCCTTGGCAAGTATCACATCTACCACCTTCCACATTAAAACTAAAATGTTGCGGCTTATAATGACGATGTTTGGCCAAAGGTTGGTTAGAATACAATTCTCTTATTGCATCGTATGCTTTTACATAGGTAACAGGATTAGACCTTGAAGATTTGCCAATTGGATTTTGATCTACAAATTCTATTTGTTGTACCGATTTTAAATTGCCTTCTAACTTATCAAAACTTCCAGTTTTCTCTCCACTATAACTACCCAATAATTTTTGCAAAGCAGGGTAGAGGATACTCTTAATTAAAGTAGTTTTTCCGCTTCCACTTACGCCTGTTACAACTGTTAAAACGTTTAAAGGGAAATCAACATCAAAGCCTTTTAAATTATTTTGTCGAGCTCCTTTTAAAGATATTTTCTGGTTCCACTTTCTTCTTCTTTCTGGTAATGGAATAGACTCTCTATGACTTAAATATTTTCCTGTTAAACTGTTTTCATCCTTTCTAAGTTCATCTAAAGTTCCTTTGGCTACAATCTCACCACCATGTATTCCCGCAAGCGGACCCATATCAATAATATGATCTGCTTGCTCCATAATATCTTGGTCGTGCTCAACTACTACAACTGTATTTCCAATGTCTCTCAAGCGCTTTAAAACACCAATAAGTTTCTCTGTATCTCGGCTATGTAAACCAATACTAGGTTCATCCAAAATATATAAAGAACCAACAAGGCTTGAACCAAGTGAAGTTGCCAAATTTATTCGCTGAGATTCGCCACCACTCAAAGAATTAGACAAACGATTCAAAGATAAATAACCCAAACCAACTTGTTTTAAAAAGCTTAATCTATTTTGTATTTCTTGAAGAATGCGCTTAGAAATTTGAGTATGATTGGCATTTAATTCTAAGGATTCAAAATAGGCATAACAATCATCAATGCTTAGTAAAATTAATTCAGATAAAGTAATTCGAGTATCTTTTTCACTACCGGCAATGTTTGGTTCAAACCCAATTGGTTTTAACATTACATTATTGGCATCTTTTCTTAAGCGCGTTCCCATGCAATCCATACATGTAGTCTTGCCTCTATAACGAGCCAACATAACTCTGTATTGAATCTTATATGTTTGTTTTTCTAATTCATGGAAAAATCCATTGATACCTTCCCAATCTTTGCCACCTTGCCACAAATAATTCTTATGTTTTTGAGTTAGCTCGTAATAAGGTTTATGTATAGGAAAATCATTCTTCCTGCTAATTGCAATAAACCTAATTTTCCATTCTTGCATTTTCTCGCCTTTCCATGGCACAATAGCATCTTCAAAGATAGAAAGGCTCTTATCTGGTATCACCAAATCTTCATCAATTCCAATAACACTACCAAAACCTTCGCAGGTTTTACATGCTCCGTATGGATTGTTAAAGCTAAAGAAATTAACGCTTGGCTCTTCAAACGTTATACCGTCTACTTCAAATTTATTATTAAAAACTTCAAAGCTTCTTACTTCTGTATCAACCATTAATGTTAGTTCTCCATGTCCTTCAAAAAAGGCGGTTTGAACCGAGTCGCTGATGCGGTTTTGGAAGTCTTCATCACCTTGAACAACTGCAAATCTATCCACCATTAAAAAGATTTCATTTTGGTGTGATTCTTTATTTTTTGCAGTTTTCTTTTTAGGTGAAACAGATTCCTGAAGTTTAAGGGTTTTTAGATAGTCCTCAATTTCTATAATTTCATTTTCAAGGAAAATTCGATTGAAGCCATTTTGCAAATGAAGTTCCAACTCCTTCATCAAATCAGGTCCATTTTGGTTCAAAGCAACCAAAAGGTACATGCGTGTTGACTCAGGGTAGGAAAGTATGTGATCAGTAACAAATTCAACGGTATGCCTAATTACTTCTTTGCCAGAAATAGGGGAGTAGGTGACTCCAATTCTTGCAAAAAGGAGTTTCAAGTAATCGTAAATTTCTGTACTTGTAGCAACAGTACTTCTAGGATTTTTTGTATTTACTTTTTGTTCTATAGCTATAGATGGAGAAATACCTTGAATAGTATCTACATCTGGCTTATTCATTTTACCTAAAAATTGCCTCGCATATGCAGATAAACTCTCCACATAACGCCTTTGTCCTTCGGCATATAAAGTATCAAATACCAAACTACTCTTTCCAGAGCCGGATACTCCAGTCACTATCGTCAATTTATTTCTCTCAATGGCAACGGATACATTTTTCAAATTATGCATTCTTGCCCCTTTTATCAAAATATTTTTATCTTGCATGTAAAATCAATTCAATGTATAAAACCTTGGTTCAGCCTACAAGATTACAAAAAACAATCGCGGCAAATTGTTTTGTTCTTATTTTTTTATTCTTAAGTAATCCAACAATTGCTCAAACCATTGCCTTTTCTGGTGGAATTAGCCTTCCTTCAGGACTTTATGGAAGTAGAGATTTTACAAATAAAGATGCAGGTTTAGCAAAAACTGGCTATGCACTTAATATTATTTTTGAGGACAATCGAAAAAATAGAATTGTAAACCCATTTCTACAGTTCACTCACAATACAAATACGATTGATCAAGATGCCGTAGAAAAATATGTAAGAGTATTAAATCCAACAATTATTGGACTCCAAACTTATAAACCTTGGACGCAAAATTTATTGATGGCAGGAGCTAAATTTAATTACTTCAATTCCAATTATACCTTGTTCGCCAAATTAGGTGTTGGCTTGGCTTGGAATAGAACTTTTGGTTATGCATATTATGATACACTTTCTGGCTACGATATCATAAAAAGAAAAGTTGCAAGTGAAAATAGCTTAGCAATTAATTTAGGTTTTGGAACAAATATTTATTTAAATGATAAGGTATCACTTGTTCTTTCTTATGATTATTTTAACTCACAACCAAACTTTGGAAAGCCCGCCTATGTAGACGCTTCAGGAAATAATATTGGTTCAAGTGAATCCTATGAATCCCCCTTTCAAACTTCTACTATAACATTAGGCTTGTGTTTTCAATTAAATAGGGTTTATCAAAAAAAGTTTTAAAAAATTTTAGCTAACACTTGTTTATTTCATTTTGTTTACTAAATTCGTCTTAACAAAACAACACAAATACTAAATAATTATAGCTTATAGATAAAAAGATCTACACTAATATTCTCTCTGGTTTAACCTTTTAATCCCTTTAACCATGAACATGCAGAAAATTAGTGACCACGAATTGGTAAAGCTATACCAAGCCGGCACACAAACTGCTCTCGAAGAACTAATCAAACGCCACAAGCGTAGTATCTTCTCTGCGATATATATTATCGTACGTAATCGTCCTTTGGCTGAAGATATCTTCCAGGAGACTTTTATCAAAATCATCAAAACTCTTCGTGAAGGAAATTACAACGAAGAAGGAAAATTTGGTGGTTGGGCCGTTCGCGTTGGCAGAAATCTAACTATCGATTACATCCGTAAAATGAAACGCGATGTAACCATTACCGATAGTGAAGGAAATGGAATCTTTGATTACTTAGTTATTGCTGAGGAAAACAAAGAGGACAAAATCATGCAACTTCAGTCGGAACAGCAATTGAAAAATCTTATTAAGCTTCTTCCAGAAGAACAAAGAGAGGTTTTAATTATGCGTCATTGGGGCGATATGAGCTTCAAAGAAATTGCAGATAAAACCGGTGTTAGCATTAATACTGCACTTGGTAGAATGCGTTATGCCCTCAATAATTTACGAAAAATGATGGTGGCCAAAGGTGTTCAGATCTAAACCACCTCATACAGTTTTCTTGTTTTAATTTTTAACCCTTAATTTATCAATGTTATGAAAAATTCAGCAGCAAAAGCAGCTATGTTACTAGTAGTTCTAGTGGCATTCTATTCATTCGACGTGCCAAAAGGTTGGTACAAAGCTGGTAGTAACCCCGACCAATATGAAATTGGGATCGACCGTGGTGCAGGGATAAATGGCACGAATGCAGCCACCATTAAAGCAGGCGCAAATAAGGTTCGTGGTTTTGGAACTTTGGTTCAAAACTTAGTTCCTGGCGACTTTGCTGGTAAGCGTATTCGCATGTCTGGGTACATTAAAACAGAAGAAGTAAACGGCTGGGGCGGATTCTGGTTGCGTATCGATGGCCAAAAAACTGGCGACCCATACGTGTTTGATAATATGTCGAACAGAAAAGTAAAAGGAAATACCGATTGGAAACTTTGCGAAATAATTGTAGATGTTCCTAAAAAGGCCACCAATATTGCTTATGGCGCATTACTTGCCGGTGGCGGACAACTTTGGTTTGATGATTTGTCGTTTGAAGTGGTAGATGCAACTGTTCCTGCAACCATCCCTTATCCTAAAGAAAAAACACCTCATAATCAACCAACTAACTTAAGTTTTGAAGATTTTTAAATAATCTTTGGTTCTCAGTAAAATAAGAGAATGGTACTTTGCGTTTTTTCTTTGTACAATTAAAAATGCTTATGGCTAACCATTACACTGAGAACGACCTATTACTGTACCTTTACAAGGAAATGAGCGAGGAAGATTCCAAGAATTTGGAACTAGCGTTGATTACCGATGAAAAATTACAGGCTTCCCTAACAAATCTAAAAGCTGGTATTACAGCCCTAGAAAGTTTAGAAGAAGAACCCTCACAAACCACCATTGAATTGATTTTAGAGTACTCTCAAAAAACAAGTCAAAAGAAGTTAGAGGAGGTCTAAAAAAAATCCCCGTTGCATTTGCAGCGGGGATTTTTTTATTTTATTTGAATTCCTTTTGCTACAAAGGATGGCTCAGGTCTTTTGGGATTCTTACTTTCCACAAAATATCCATTTGCAATAACTTCCTTTCCATCAATATTCCTCGGTAAAACATATTTCTTTTCTTCTAAATCTACCAATATGTAATTTCCATTTGTTTGCTTAATTGTGAACCAGCAACCTTCCCCTTTGCAATATTTTTCAATTGTTCCAGAGATTTGTTTTATTTCAAAAATATTGGAGTCTTTAAAATCAATTGTTTCAGCAGAAATAATTGCATCAGTTAATGTAAACTCTTCTCCAAAAGCACCGCTTGTAGGCAATTTTTCTCTTGGATCATTGGAGCAACCTATTGCAACTAATGCTAAAAATAGGATCAAACCGAAACTTCTCATATTAGAATAATTTAATAATATAAAAGGTTAAACCTGCAAGCAAAGCACTAACTGGGATGGTTAAAATCCAAGCCCATAACAAGTTTAAAGTAACTCCCCATCTAACTGCAGAAAGTCGTTTAGTAGCCCCTACACCAATAATAGAACCTGTGATGGTATGTGTTGTACTAACTGGAATTCCCATTTGCTCAGTCATAAATAAGGTTAAAGCTCCTGCAGATTCTGCACTTACACCTTCCAATGGAGTTACTTTTGTTATTTTTGAACCCATAGTTTTCACAATCTTCCAACCTCCACTTAAGGTTCCAAAACCAATTGCAGCATAACATGCCAATGGAACCCAATCTGGCATTTGTTTTAAATCTGCTATGTTTCCGTTAGCTACCATGGCCGCAGAAATAATACCCATAACTTTTTGAGCATCGTTTCCACCATGACCAATACTAAATGCAGCTGAAGAAAGTAATTGCAATTTCTTAAACATATTTGCCATTCTATATGCGTTGGGAGTTTTATATTTCTCAACATATAAATAGGCAAGAATAAAAAGTAAAACAACAAACATAATTCCCCAAACTATGGCAGAATTGTCGGCCTTTTTGAGGTCTTTGCTTAACTTCTTTTGATCTGCAGTTGGATCAACTTTTTCAATTATTAAGGCCGCAAGTTTGTCTGAACCTAATGCATCATATTGTTTAACATAAGGTTTAGCCGCTTCTACATATTGGATTGCAGAATCTAATTTACCTTGAAGTGAAGGATTGATTTGAACCTCTTTTTTTAGTTTATCAATTTGGTAATATTTAGCCAAGTTATCTTTTAATTTTCCTTGTTCTAAATTTCCAAAAAGGAAAAATGTTCCAATTGCTGCAAGTACCATTATGCTTATCCGGTACCAAACATTTTGCATAATAGTTACAAGAGTAATAAACATTGAAATTAGCATACCAATTAAGGGAGCTAAAAATATAAATAAGACAGTTTTACTTATCTTACTCATTTCTACAATGGATGGAATATTAATATTACCTGTTGAGTCATATGCATGGGCAATAGCAGCACCCGCAAAACCTCCAATCAAAGTATGGGAAGAAGAGGAGGGTATTCCATACCACCAGGTAAATAAATTCCATATAATTGCAGCAATTAATCCTGCAAATATTACATCCAAGGTAATGTATTCCTTATATACAGTTTTTGCTATGGTGTTTGCAACTGCATGGTCCTTGAAGATAAAGAAAGCCACAAAATTGAAAAATGCAGCCCAAATTACGGCTTGGAAAGGTGTTAGTACTTTGGTGGAAACAATGGTAGCAATGGAGTTTGCAGCATCGTGAAAGCCATTAATATAATCAAAAATTAATGCAAGTACAATAATGATAACAAGAAATGTCATGGGAGATTATTTATGCGTATTTAACAACGATAGATTCCATCACATTAGCTGCGTCCTCAAATTTATCTGTAACAATTTCTAATACTTGATAAATCTCACGCTTCTTAATTAGCATTTTAATATCATCTTCTGTTTCAAACAAATGCTCAATACACATATCAAATAAATCATCAGCTTGGTTTTCGTAGCTGTTTACTTTAATAATTGCATCTGTAATATTACGTACATTTCTCATGTTGCGTAATTCAAACACAGCTGTTTTTATAGATTCTGCACCAAGTGCAATAATGTCTGCCATTTTCTGAATTCCACTATCGCTTGGATTAACTTTATAAAAATTAATTTTCTTAGCAGAGGCATAGATATAATCACAAATATCATCCAAGGATGTAGCGAGATAATGAATATCTTCACGATCGAAAGGGGTAATGAAGTTTTTACCTAATTGGGTAAATATCTCATGAGTTAGGTCGTCGTTTTTTGCTTCCAAGGCTTCAACTTTCTTAATAACCACACCTCTTCTGTCAAAATCAGGCTCTGCAACTACCTCTTTCATTAATTTTCCCATGTCAGCAACATTTTCTGCTACCTGCTCAAATAATGAGTAAAACACCTTGTCTTTTGGTGTAAAAAATTGGATAATCGAATTGAAATTCATAATTTTTAATTTTCGTGACAAACTTAAAATAATTGAAGCGACTTAACATTGTGTTAACAATAACTTAATATTATTGTACCAATTAATTAACATACCACGGGTAAAAAGGAATGTTAATTCACTATTAATCAATGCATAGAAATCTTTTATTTTAATGAAAATTTATTTTTTCCTCAAAATGGGACTAAGGTCTCATTTTCGGAATTCCTTGCAAATTCCAACTCTTTTTTTTCTCTTTTTTGCAAGTTATTGCCAATTAAAGGCAAGTTACATTGTTGATTCAACTATTTTTCAAAATGGGAGTTTTCCTGGCCTCGAATCCAAATTTCCTGATTCAACTTTAATTATGAATCAAGATAATAGTAATAAGGTAACCTTGGAACCTTCTAAAAAGTGGTTTGAAACTTTTGCAATTAGGGGGTACATGCAAGTACGATACAATAGACTCCTAGAAACAAACAGTAAATTAAAATGTGAGCAGTGCGATAAATCCATTGGAGAAAACGGTGGATTTTTCATTCGTAGAACGAGGATCATTTTTTATGGACAAATCAATAAAAGAGTCTATTTTTATATCCAACCAGATTTTGCTAGTTCAGCTAGCAGCACTGGATTGCATTTTGCTCAATTGCGAGATGCTTATTTTGATATCTCATTGGATGATGCCAATGAATTTAGATTTCGACTTGGGCAAAGTAAGGTGCCATTTGGTTTCGAAAATATGCAATCGAGCCAAAATAGGTTGCCATTGGATAGAAATGATGGATTGAACAGTGCTGTTTCTAATGAACGTGATTTAGGGTTGTACTTTTTTTGGGCACCCAAGGAGGTTAGAAAACTCTATAGTGATTTAGTGAAATTAGGTTTAAAAGGAAGCGGTGATTATGGAGTTTTTAGCCTTGGTGTATATAATGGACAAACGGCCAATAAGCCTGAGTTAAATGATGAACCTCATGTTTTCGTTCGTGCTACCTACCCATTTCAAATAAATAGTCAAATTATCGAAACCTCTATTCAAGGATATTCTGGCAAATATGTTATTGCTAAGGATCAATTATCCACTGGGGTAAAAACCAATGCCAATCTTAATTATTTGGATCAAAGAGTAGCAACTAGTTTTATTTTGTATCCAAAACCATTTGGAATACAGGCAGAATATAATATTGGAAAGGGTCCAGAATTTAACAAAATATCAGATTCTATTGAAGTAAAGGATTTAAAAGGTGGTTATTTTACAATTTCGTATTTAACGAAAATGAAAAACCAAACCATAATTCCATTTACAAGATTTCAATATTACGAAGGAGGTAAAAAGCACGAACGCGATGCCAGAAGTTATAATGTGAAAGAATTAGAAATTGGAGCAGAATGGCAACCAAACAAAAACTTTGAATTAGTTATTATGTATACATTTTCTTCAAGAAGATTTGAGGATTTTACCCTGCAAGATAATCTTCAAAGTGGAAGATTACTTAGATTACAAGCCCAAGTAAATTTTTAAATAGAAAAAATTAAAAAGAAAAGGCCATGAAAATTAAATTCATGGCCTTTTCTTTTATGGTCTATGTTTAGAATTATTGTACCAAATTCATTTCTGCTACAATATGAGGTGCTCCTCCTAATTTGTCAATTAAGAACATTACATATCTAATATCTACATTAATTGTTCTTTTGTATTTTTCATCAAATACAATATCTCCACTCATTGCTTCCCAATTTCCATCAAATGCTAATCCAATTAATCTTCCTTCACCATCTATTACCGGACTTCCTGAATTACCACCTGTAATATCATTATTGGTTATAAACGCAACTGGCATTCTACCGTCTTCTCTTTTGTAATTGCCAAAATCTTTTGCATTGTATAAATCAATTAACTTTTGGGGTGCATTAAATTCAAAATCTTTAGGATTGTATTTTTCTATAACTCCATCTAAAGTGGTCATATAATCAAATTTAACCGCATCCTTAGGCTCGTATGCCTGAACCGATCCATAGGTTAAACGTAAAGAGGAATTGGCATCTGGGTAAAAGGTTTTGCTAGGGTTCATTTCCATTAAACCTTTTATATAAGCTCTCGCTTCTGGCGCTATTGCAGCATTAAATGCATCAATTTGTGCTTTGTAATTATCTAAATAATGATTGTAAAAGGCATATGTCATTGCAAAACATGGGTCAGCCATTAACTTTTTATAACTTGGCGCTTTGGTAAATGCATCAAATTTTTCTTTGCTTGCCAAGAAACTTTTTGCATAAACCAATTTAGAATAATTTCTAAATTTCTCAGCAGTAGTTGCTCCTTTCGACTTTAAAATAACAGCCATATAAGCAGGATGTTGGTCAACTGGAATATTGTTATAATACATTTCCAAAATTTGAGCTAAAATTTTCTCGTCTGCACTTGGAAAGAAAGAATTATAAAACTCATCTGCTCCAGCTTGTGCCCCTTTAATAGCTTTATTTGCAGCTGCAGTATCTTTATTGTCTTTTGCATTTTTAGCATATGCAAATAAGCTAGTCGACATGGAATTCATAGATACTCCTAAAATTCCTTCACCTAAATATATTCTTTGCAAAGCAATTGGACGATAAGCAACATATGCTTTTTCTACATTCGCTATTACATCTTGAAATTCGGGTTTTCCTTTAGCAAATTCATTGAATTTATTTTCTGAAGCTACCTTGAAATCATAAACCTTTAAACGTTTCATTTGCTCTGTTTGGCCAATAAAATATTTCCAATAGTTTGCAATTTGTGCGTAATCAGCAGAAAGTTTTAAACGATCACCTTCATTTTTATCCATTACTTCTTTCCATGCCTTTAATCGAATATCCCTTAAATTTACAATTGTTGGATTTACCTTTTCTATAGCTAAATCAATACCTTGAGAAAATTCATAACGATTAGTTCTTCCAGGAAAACCATAAATCATGGCGTAATCACCTTCTTTAACACCTTTTATATTAATTGGTAAAGAATGCTTTGGTGTGTAAGGAATATTATCAGGAGCATATCCAGATGCTTCGTTGTTTTTATTTGCATAAATACGGAACATGCTAAAATCTCCTGTATGTCGTGGCCACATCCAATTGTCTGCATCTCCACCAAATTTACCTACACTTTGGGGTGGAGTTCCAACCAATCTAATATCAGTAAAACGTTGAAAAATAAATAAGTAATAGGCATTACCTCTAAACATTTCACGCATTTGAGCTTCGTAAGTTGTTCCGGCAGTTGCTTCTGTGGTAATTTTCTTGAAAATCTCTTGTAATTTAGCTGGTCTATCTTTTTCACTTACTCCTTTTAATTCGTTTTGAACACGATCAGTCATGTCTTCCATACGCTGAACGATTGAAACCCACATTCCAGCAATAGGAATTTCTTCTCCATTGTTTTTAGCCCAAAAACCGTTGTCTAATCTATTGTTCTCGGGTGTAGAATTACTCGCAATTGCATCATATCCGCAATGGTGATTAGTTAATACCAATCCCTTTGAAGAGATAATCTCCCCAGTACATCCTCCATTAAACCAAACAATTGCATCTTTTAGAGAGCTATTGTTAACATCGTATAATTGTTCAGGAGTAAGTTTAAGGCCTTTTGCCTTCATTTGCTCGTAATTATACTTCTTAAGTAGCATTGGAAGCCACATACCTTCGTCGGCTTTTGCGCCGGATACCAAAAGCAGCATTACTGCTATGATGTGTAGAAATTTTTTCATTTTACTTTTTTAAATTCAGGGCGAAAGTAAAAACAAAGATGGATTCATCTATATTTTTTTTGATAAATGGCAAATTCATTCTAACAATTATTTCACAATTACGTAACATTGAACCGCAATCAGACTCTTAATATTGCAAATATATTATGTTTGGACTAGACACCTCTGTAACCATCCTTTTGTTGCTATGCTTATTAGCTGCTGCCGCATTTGAATTTATTAATGGTTTTCATGATACTGCAAATGCAGTTGCTACTGTTATTTATACTAATAGCCTTAAACCTTGGGCTGCTGTTATTTGGAGTGGAATTTGGAATTCAATTGGAGTGTTTGCTGGAGGCATTGCTGTTGCTATGGGAATAACCAATTTATTGCCAACAGAACTTCTCCTAGATACAGATATCTACCATAATATTGCCCTTATTTTATCCTTGCTTATTACTGCTATTGCTTGGAATTTAGGAACTTGGTATTTAGGAATTCCTTGTTCCAGTTCTCACACTTTAATTGGGTCTATCCTAGGTGTTGGTATCGCTTTTTCACTAATAGCACCTGGTCATACTGCTCAATATGTTAATTGGGGTAAAGCTTCTGATATTGGGTTATCCCTATTATTATCACCCATTTTTGGTTTTAGTTTCGCCATTTTATTGATGTATATTCTTAGGCAAGTAATCAAAAATAGGGTTATTTTTAGGGAACCAGTAACAAATGCACCTCCACCATTTTGGATTCGATTAATATTATTGCTCACTTGCACTGGTGTTAGCTTTTCTCATGGGTCCAACGATGGACAAAAGGGGGTAGGCCTTGTTATGCTTATTTTGATTGCCATAGTACCTGGATATTTTACTTTAAACCTTGATAAGAAAACAACTGACGTAAGAGAACAATTAACCGAGGTTAGAAAGCTTTATTCTAAAATTGATGCAAATGAATTAAATGAGGAAGAGCGCTTTGAATACAAAAAAGCAATGACCGAAATAAATAATTTTGATACTTTGTTAGTTGTGGGAAAAACCATCGAACAATTTACCAATTATGAAAAGGCTGATTTGCGCAAAAGTTTAGTATTTCTTGGTAAATCTACCAAAATTTTATTGGCTAGTAAGCATCTTAATTTAAGCCAAACTAGCAAAGAAGCGCTTAAGAAAAGTGTAGCTCAATTAAAATCACTTACAGAATATGCCCCTTCATGGGTAATTCTTATGATTTCTTTAAGCCTTGGTTTAGGTACTATGGTAGGGTGGAAGAGAATTGTTAAAACAATAGGGGAGAAAATAGGAAAACAACATTTAACTTATGCTCAGGGCGCAAGTGCAGAATTGGTAGCTGCTTCAACAATTGGGTTTTCAACTTGGTTGGGTTTACCTGTAAGTACCACACATGTATTGTCATCTGGTATTGCAGGCTCTATGGTTGCCAGCAAAGGGATAAAAAACTTAAATGCTAAAACCATTAAAAGTATTGCCATTGCTTGGCTATTAACTTTGCCAGTTAGTATTATTCTTTCAGGAGGTTTATTTCTTTTATTTAGGTGGATACTTTAATTAGTTTCAACCAACCTTTTTAATATTCCTTCTTCAAAATAAAGTAAATTCAATTTAGAGTTTTGCAAACTTTTCTGATCCAGTTTTTGCCTAATTTGGTACCAATTGCAAAGTGGTTTGTTCTTAGTTTGTTTGGTAATTAAGCCTAAATTTCCATGGTTCTCAAATAAGGAACCAATAAAAAACAAACCTTGCTCAAAACCTGCTAACGAATATTCACTCGGTTCTGTATAATACCTTTCACGGTACTTTTCTATAAACTGTTTTACACCTAAATCTGAATAGTCAAAATAATAGGGACTAATTATTTTAACATTTAATTGCTCCATTAACGGAATATTCGGAGTTTTAAAATCCAACCACTTTCTAAATCCATAAACTTGAAGGTCCAAAAACAGAGTAGTATCAGCCAAATATTTCAAAGTTGTACCCACTAAGAATTCAGTTTCGCAACTTATAATTACATGGTTTTGCCCTCCAGGTTTATATAATTTACGGTAATCATTGTATTTACTTATATCGAGTGAATTAATTGTAAATCCTGGGTATTTCGACTTAAGTGAAAGAATTCGAGCACTGATTAATTTATCATTACTTTCCTTGCCAGTAATTACAGTAATATTTCCTGTTCCACCGCCAGCTTCATCAATTTTTTCTAAGAAATAATCCCCATAATAGCCCAAATCTGGATATGCTGAAATTAAATAAGGATTTTCAATTTTACTTTTGCTCAAAGTAAAGAATGGAGAAATATGGTAAATTTTGTATTTCTTACAAAATCCAATCATTTTCTCATTGCCTTCTTTTAAAACTGGTCCAATAATTAAATCTGAATTTTGAACTTCTTTTTTGGTAAGAATTTTATTGAATATACCACTATCCTTTTTAGTGTCGTAAACCTTTATTTCAATAGGAATTTCAGCCCTTCTAAAACTATCCATCGCCAAAACCAAGCCTTCATAGTATTGTCGGCAGGCATTGCTCAAAGCTAAGTTTTTATTCTTTGGTTCAGCCAAAACTTGCTGACTACAAAATGGCATTGCAACCGTAATAAGAAACTTTTGCTCAGTTGAATCCTTAGTGTTTTGAGCATGCGATAAAAAAGAAATAGCAAAAATAACTATTGCTAAGAGGGCTATTTTTTTATTCATATTTTATTCCCATTCAATGGTTGCAGGTGGTTTACTGCTAATATCATATACAACTCTGTTAATTCCTTTAACTTCATTTATTATTCTGTTCGCCACCAAACCTAAAAAATCATGTGGTAAATGGCAAAAATCAGCAGTCATACCATCAACTGAGGTTACCGCTCTTAGGCATATAACGTGCTCATAGGTTCTTTCGTCTCCCATAACCCCAACAGATTGAATTGGGAGGAAAATTGCACCCGCTTGCCATACCGAATTATAATGGCCTTTGTCTTTTAATTCACTTATAAAAATATGATCCGCCTCTTGTAAAATCCTTATTTTTTCTTCTGTTATGTCTCCTAAAATACGAATTGCCAACCCAGGTCCAGGGAAAGGATGTCTGTTTAAAATAATAGGTTCCATGCCTAAGGCTGTTCCTACACTTCTTACTTCATCCTTAAACAACATTCTTAAAGGTTCAACAATCTTTAATTTCATGTTTTCTGGCAATCCACCCACATTATGATGTGATTTTATAGTGGCAGATGGGCCTTTTACACTTACACTTTCAATTACATCTGGATAAATGGTTCCTTGCGCTAACCATTTAGTGTTTTCTATTTTATTGGCCTCTTCATCAAAAACCTCAATAAAAACCCTACCTATTGTTTTTCTTTTTTGCTCTGGATCGCTTATTCCCTTAAGTGCATCTATGAATTTACTTTTTGCATCAACACCAATTACATTAATACCCATATTTCGGTATGCATGCAATACTTGGGCAAATTCATCTTTTCTAAGCAGTCCATTGTCAATAAAAATACCGGTTAGGTTTGATCCAATTGCCTCTTTCAAAAGCATAGCAGCAACAGATGAATCAACTCCTCCAGATAGCCCAAGAATTACTCGGTCTGAACCTAATTTTGCCTTTAAGTCTGCTGTAGTATTTTCAATAAAATGTGTAGGAGTCCAGTTTTGTTTTAATCCTGCAACTTTGGAAATGAAATTAAACAACAAAGTTTTTCCATCAGTGCTATGAGTAACTTCAGGGTGAAACTGAATAGCATAGGTGTCTTCATTTTGAATTCTAAAAGCCGCAACCTTTACACTTTCGGTACTTGCAATTATCTCAAAATTGGCAGGAATGTCTTGAATTGTATCCCCGTGGCTCATCCAAACTTGGCTATCTAAAGGTATTTCACTTAATAATAAATTTGTTTGAACCGATTTTAAATTTGCTCTCCCATATTCCCTTATTTTACTTGGAACTACATAGCCTCCATTTTGTTTGGCCAATAATTGAGCTCCATAGCAAACTCCCAATAATGGTAGTTTGCCTCTGTAAGGACTTAAATCTACATCAGGTAAAATTCCATCATTTACACTATAAGGGCTACCACTTAATATCACGGCTTTTGTTGCCGAATCCAATGCAGGAATATTGGTGCAAGGGTGAATTTCTGAATAAACATTTAGTTCGCGAAGGCGACGGGCAATTAATTGGGTATATTGCGACCCAAAATCAATTATGAGGACTTTTTCTTCCATATACAGGCGCGAATTTCACGTTTTTTTGTCACAATATTAAAGGAACCTATAAGAATGTTGAAATTAATCCAAATTTCTGATTGGTTGGTTCAAACAGAACCTGTTGTTTTATTAGATATACGTAGTGAAGGCGAATATTTACAAGGACATATTCCTGGAGCCATATCATTCCCAATTCTTAACAATGAGGAAAGAAAATTGGTTGGAACTTGTTACAAACAAAAAGGGCATGAAGAAGCTGTTGTTTTGGGCTATAAATTAGTAGGGCCCAAGTTTTATGGATTTATAGAGCTTGCCTATAAGGAGTTTAAAGGTAAAGAAATTTTTATCCATTGCTGGAGAGGAGGCTTAAGAAGCCAAATAATGGGGAATGTATTGAGCACCGCAGGATTCAAGGTAAACTTGATAAAAGGTGGTTATAAATTATATAGAACCCAGGTTTTAGAATACCTCTCACAAGAGTTTACATTTGAGGTTTTGGGAGGTTTTACTGGATGTAGAAAAACGGAAATACTTGAGGAAATTCATTTGAAAGGTGCCCAAGTTTTAAATCTCGAATATTTAGCTTCCCATAAAGGTTCTGCATTTGGTTATTTAGGTATGCCCAATCAACCTTCTCAGGAGCATTTTGAAAATTTGATTTTTGAAAAATTAAGAAGGTTCAACTCCAATCTTCCCATTTGGATTGAAGACGAAAGTCGATTAATTGGTAGAGTTCAAGTTCCTGATGCAATTTATGGAGGAATTAGAAGCAGTTTTGTTCATTTTTTAGATATTCCATTTGAGAAAAGATTAAATCAAATCATCAATTCATATGGGAGATTTCCAGCGGATGTTTTAGTAGAAATTACTTCCAAATTAAAAAAGAGAATGGGAGACCAGGCAAATAGAAATGCCATTGATTTTTTGAACCAAGGCGATATTAAAGGCTGGGCAGAAATAGTTTTAAAACATTACGACAAGCAATATTTATTTGGATTTAGTAAAAGGGAATCTACTTTGTCTATGAATATTAATTTAGAGGAAGTTGATATCATAAATTATTTAACAGGAATTAATAATAATAAAAACGGCCAATTGGTTTAACCCAAATTGGCCGTTTTTAAATCACTAAATTATTCTATTTCATATAAAAAAGGAATTTATCATTCCTATACCCTTTTTCAGTTTCTTTATACCAATCTTCATTGGCATTTCCTTCACTTTTAATCCAATCCTCTAGCATCAAATAACCAGTTAGGATATCTTGCTTTTCAATCATATGTGGAACATCGCCTTCTACTTGTAATGCAAAAGGAAGATTGTTTTTGGTTTTATAATATTTTCCTTTTTCCAAGTTAGTATCGTCTTTGCTTGATCCAAATAATTTTTCACTCGCTAAACTGGATGGAATATAATCTGGTAAATGAACTTCTACTTCTCTTTTTTGATTTACGATGATGTAGGGATTTAATCTAATATCCTTTAGAGAAACATTATACTCCTTGTCTTTTGCATCAAAAGATATTACCACTTTTAATACTTCAGGTTTTACATAAGGGTTCTCTGGATTAACATTTACACCACTTCCACCAGGTGAGGGTAAAACCATTTTAGCTTGATCAAATATGACAATGTTCGCATATTTTTGCTCGTTTTCTGTTCCATTATCTGCAATATTTAGCCATTCTGCTTTGTTAAGTGAGTTGCCATCCACAGAAACAATACTTTTAGGGTCGATATTGTCTAATTGAAAAATTAAACCATTATTGAAACTAGCTCCAATTGCTCTTAATTCTACATTCAAAATAATTTCAACCAAATTGTTATCCGCATTTGTAACTGCCAATGCATCGTATTTTGTAACCAAATCATTGAAGTCAAAATCACCTGTTGATGGCCATAAGTCCTCGAACATTAAGGTAGATTCTTTAACTAAAGTTGTATTAAATGCTCTGGTTTCATCATCTGGATATTGGTCATCGGCATCAGCAACACCATCTCCATCTTTATCTTTTACTGCTGGTGTAATAGGTAAACAACTATTTAATGGGTCAGAATAATAAGTTGCAGGAATACTAATATCATCAACAAAAGCACGGCTATTTCCACCTGACCCAACAAAACTAATTAAGATTTTATATGGCGTGGTGGAATTTTGAATTGCGCTAGGGATTGGTAAGGTTATACTTCTAATATCAATAGATAAAGGAGTAGGGAAGGTGTAAGTGTAAAAACTTGTAGTGGCACCTTCTTTGTAAATACTTGCTGAGCCTGCATCGTAAGGGATATAACTCACCACAATTCCTCTACTCGTACCAGATGAATTCTCTAATCTTGCCTTTAAAGTGATATTTCCAGTTGTTGGCAAAATCCAAGGTGTTTTAATCCAGCAGGAGGTAATAGATGAATTAGTAAGTTGGTTTGTTCTACCACTCCAAAAACCAGCTATTCTAAATTCTAAATTGGAATAGCTAACCGATCCAAATGCCCAACAACTTCCTTGGTCTAAACTTTTACTTCCATTTTCCATATTCAACACGGGTAAAGCCGTTTGAGCTTGGATGCCGATTGTTGCAATTAGTGCAATTAAACTAGCTAAAATTATTTTTTTCATAGTTTTTTTCTAATTGTAGTATTTTAGTTCTGTTTCAGTTGGTAAGCAATCAAAAGTAATAGAATTTGATTGGGTTGTAAATGATTTTGTTATTGAACCAAATCTAATTTTTAATCCCTTAATATGATTTGGAACTTGAATTGGAGTGGTGAAGTTTTCACTAATTAAGTGGTTACCTGAATAAAAAACAATCTTTTTATCGTCAGAGGTCACAATTAGATTTCCTTTTGCAGGAGCAATAGTATTAATTCCTTTAAAAGTGAAATTTATCGTTTTAGAAGTTTTCCAATCAAAATTGTCGCTAGCAGTTAATTCGTTAAAACTAGCAACTTTTTGTGAAGTTGGGGTGCTTGTTGGAGTAACTTTCTCTAATAAGCTTTTTTTGCAGGAGCTTAGTCCAATTGCTACTAATAGGATAAGGGTTAGATTTTTCATAATTTAATAGATTTGTTTAAAGTACTTATCCCAATTCATATGCCTATATTTATCTTCTATAGAAATTGAGTTTATGTTATTAGTAAACAGATAGTTAAAAAAATGAAAAAGGACAAAACTTAAGGTGAAATCCTTAGGTTTTGTCCTTTTTTGAATAGCTATTCCCAAAAAGGGATAGTTGTTTCAGATTTATTAAGGAATAAATAATTTGTTGGTATCTCTATACCCCGGATTGTTTACGTACCAATCAGTATATAAAGTTCCATTGCTTTGAGCCCAATCTGCAAATCTCAAATAGGCATCAATTAAATCACTTGTAGTATGTGTATAAGGAATGGATGAATCTATGCTTAATGCCCAAGGCAAATTGTTCTTAGTTTTATAATATTTTCCTTCGTTTGGTTTGCTGTCATCTTGAAATGTTCCAAACCATTCAGGATTGTTTAAGGTAGAAGGAACTCCATTAGGTAAATGAACTTCTTTTCCTCTAATTTGATTAACAATTATGTAAGGGTTAAGGTCAAAATCTGAAAGTTGTAATTCTTGTCCAGAAGTGGTTACGAAAGTTATAACCAAATTAGTGGTATCTGGAGCAACTCTGCCATTGGCAGGAATTACATTTGTACCACTTCCTCCTGGAGAAGGTAAAACTTTCTGAGCATCATCAAAGACAATTATATTAGCATAGGTTTGGCCATTTTCAGTGCCGTTGGCAGCGTTATTCAGCCATGAGGCACCGTGGTATTTTGGACCTGTTGTAGAAACAATTTTGTTTGGAGCAATACCATTCATTTGAAAGGCAAATCCATTTCTAAAACTTGCACCAATTGCACGAGTTACAACACTTCCATCCATTTCAACAACCTTGTTATCAGCATTTGTTATCAAGTTGTATCTGTAATCAAGAACTAAATCATTAAAATCATAATCTCCTGTTGCTGGCCATAAATCTTCAAACATCAAGGTTCCATATCCTGCTGCTGGGAAAAAATTATTATAAGCCTTTGTTGCATCATTAGGATAAGCATCATCATCATCTGCAACTCCATCGCTATCGGCATCTGCTATTAAGGCCAAAGGATAACAGCTATTACTTGGATCAGCCCAATAGGTTCCAGGAATATTCCAGGAATCTGTCATTATTCTACTACTTCCTCCACTTCCAAACATTAGGGCAATTATTTTATAAGGCTGTCCGCTATTCGCAATGGCAGAAGGGATGGCCTCTGAAATATTAACTACACTCGTATTTATGGTAAAGGTATGAGTATAAAAATCTACCCTGGTACCTTCTTTATATGATGCATTGGCGTCATAAGGAATGTAAGCTAACCTCAAATACCTCGACGAACCGCTACTAGAAGATAATTTTGTTTTAAGAGTAATGTTTCCTGAACCTGGTTTGAACCAAGGGGATTTAATCCAAAAACTAGTTGGATTCAAGTTGGTGGCTGAACCACTTTGGGTTGAAAAACTGCCACTTAATGGACTAATATTGGTATAGGTAACACCTCCAAAGCCCCAACAATTGGCAATATCGTAATTTCGTCTATCAGCTGCATCTCTGCTACCACCAGATGAAATGGGTGAGGAGGAAGTTTCACATTCCAATGTAACGGATTGTGCATTTATTTGAATGGCACATGCGATTAGTGCTAAAATACTAACTATCTTTTTCATTTTATTTACTTTTGAATCAACTTAATTAATAATTGGTTTAACTATTGTGAAAAAAAAGCCAATTTATTTGATTATTAAATTGGCTTTTCTCTAAATATGTTAAAGATTAAGGAATAAATAATTTATTGGTATCCCTATACCCAGGTTTGTTTTCATACCAATCAGTATAGAGTGTTCCATTACTTTGAGCCCAGTCAGAAAACTTCAAATAGGCATCAATTAAATCATTTGTAGTATGTGTATAAGGGATAGATGAGTCTATACTTAATGCCCAAGGCAAATTGTTTTTAGTTTTGTAGTATTTTCCTTCGTTTGGTTTGCTGTCATCTTGAAATGTTCCAAACCAATCTGCATTATGTAAAGTAGAAGGAACACCATTTGGCAAATGAACTTCCTTTCCTCTAATTTGATTTACAATAATATAAGGATTTAAATCAAAATCCGAAACCTGTAATTCTTGTCCAGAGGTGGTTACGAAGGTAATAACTAAATTAGTGGTATCTGGAGCAACTCTGCCATTGGCAGGAATTACATTTGTACCACTACCTCCTGGAGAAGGTAATACCTTTTGCGCATCATCAAAGACAATTATATTAGCATAGGTTTGGCCATTTTCAGTTCCGTTGGCTGCGTTATTCAGCCATGAAGCACCATGGTATTTTGGACCTGTTGTAGAAACAATTTTGTTTGGTGCAATTCCATTCATTTGAAAGGCAAATCCATTTCTAAAACTTGCACCAATTGCACGAGTTACCACACTTGCATCCATTTCAACTACCTTATTATTTGCATTTGTAACCAAATTGTATCTATAATCTAATACCAAATCGTTAAAGTCATAGTCGCCTGTTGCTGGCCATAAATCTTCAAACATCAAGGTTCCAAAACCAGCTGCTGGAAAATAATTATTATAAGCCTTTGTTGCATCATTAGGATAACCATCATCTTCATCTGCAACTCCATCGCTATCAGCATCGGCAATTAAGGCCAAAGGATAACAGCTATTACTTGGATCAGCCCAATAGGTTCCTGGAATTTCCCAAGAATCCGTCATAATTCTACTATTTCCGCCACTTCCATACATCAATGCCATAATTTTAAAGGGCTGTCCACTATTTGCAATTGCAGAAGGGATGGCCTCTGAAATTTCTACCACACTTGTACTTATGGTAAAGGTATGCGTAAAAAAATCAACTCTTGTTCCTTCTTTATAAGATGCATTGGCATCATAAGGTATATACGCCAATCTCAAAAATCTGGAAGTCCCATTTCCTGAGTTTAATTTTGTTTTAAGTTTGATATTTCCACTTCCAGGTTTAATCCAGGGAGATTTAAGCCAAAAGCTGGTAGGATTTAAATTGGTTGCGGATCCACTTTGTGTGGAATAATTGCCATCAATTTTATTACTAGATGTATAGGAAACTCCTCCAAATCCCCAACAATTCGCTATATCATAATTTCTATTATTACTTGTACTTGGAGAACTTGCATAATTCTCACAAGTAAGGGTTAAGGTTTGCGCAATAGATTGCAAATTTAAAGATGCGAAAAGTGAAAATAAGATGATTAATTTTTTCATTTTAATTGTTTTATTTTATTCCTCTTCAGGATAATTTATTATATAATCAATTGTTACCTTAGAATTAGCAACAGAATAGGTTTTTTGGATAGAGCCAAATTCCATTAAAACAGAATCCAGAACAGCAGGAATTGTAATTTTAAGTGCAATATTTTCACTCATGGCATGCTTGCCTTGGTAAAAAACAGAAGCCTTATCCTTTGTAGAAAGTTTAAACGTATTATAAATTGGAGTACGAGTTGACAATCCTAAAACCTCTATATCAACAATTCTAGTAGTTGTCCAGTTGAAATTTGGATCTGTTTTTATTTCTCCAAATTTTACAGGGGTTGTTGGTTTTTCCTCAGTAGGATTCGGTAATTTTAAGCAAGAAGAAAAAGCCATAACTAAAATTACCAATGCGCCAATTATTTTTCGATTTCTCATTTTCTCCAGTATAACTATCTATAATATTCCTAACCTTGTTTGAAAATTAGGAGTCAATTGGGTTTAAACAAAAGTATTCAAATTTAATCAAATTTTAAACACTTTTTCTAATTTATTCTGCTACTTCAACTATATAATCAAATTCTATTTTACCTGAAGTTGTGCTCAATTTTTTGCTAATTGACCCAAAATTAATTATAACTTCCGCTACTGAAGTAGGTAAATCAAGTTGAAAATTTACGCTTTCATCCATTGCAAGATTTGCACTATGGTAAACTGTTTTTCCATCCACATCTGTTACTTTTAGAGTGTTCTTAATAGGAACCATAGTTTTTAATCCAGTTACATTCAAAGTTACTTTTTTGGTTGTTGACCAATCAAAAGTTTCTGAAGCTTTTATTTGATTAAAAGAGCTAACTTTCGTGGTTTGAGAGGTTGCATGATCCTCATTAAACTTCTCAATTAAATCTTTTTTGCAGGAAGCCATCATTCCGATTGCTAATAAACCTACTAATACTGTATTTTTCATAATGTTTGGTGTTTTGTATTTCATAAAGTACAAACGCTGAACCTACTACTGAAAAAATTAGTGTCAAGTTGTAATTAATTAATAATTAGTGCTTTAAAATTTATTTAATGAGTGTGGTAAATTTTAATCTCACATTAATTTGTCTCTAAATGGGAATAGATACCCGTTTTCGGACCCTATATTTGGAAAAAAGGATACTTTATCCTTTTCGAAATAATTTCAAGTTGATTTGGTACATTCGCAGTCTAAATAGAAAACATATTATGGCTGGTACCGAATTTTATGGCGCTGAGGAGCGCAAAGAAATAAACGATGTGCTTGAAACAGGCATCTTTTTTAGATTTAACCACGATGCTCAAAGAAACAATATTTGGAAGGCTCGTGAATTTGAGGTAGAAGTTTCTAAATTGGTTGGTTCAAAGTATGCCCATGCGGTTTCTAGTGGAAGTACAGCCGTTTCTTGCTCATTAGCAGCAGCAGGAATTGGTGCTGGCGATGAGGTAATCGTACCTCCATTTACCTATATAGCAAGCGTTGAGGCAGTGATTTTTGCTGGCGCTTTACCAGTTTTTGCGGAAATTGATGAAACTCTTTGTTTAAGTGCAGAAGGAATTAAAAAAGCAATCACTCCTAAAACTAAAGCTGTTTTATTGGTACATATGTGCGGTCAAATGGCCAATATGGATGAGATAATGGCTGTTGTTAAAGAAAATAATTTAATATTGGTAGAAGATGCCGGTCAGGCAATGGCTGCAAGTTATAAAGGTGTATCAACTGGCTTATTTGGTAAAACTGGTTGTTATAGTTTCGATTTCTTTAAAATTGCAACAGCTGGTGAAGGTGGAGTAATGGTAACCAATGATGAAAATGCCTATAAATTAGCTGATAGTTTTTCAGACCATGGCCATGATCACCAAGGAAACAATAGGGGTATGGAAAATCACCCAGTTTTGGGTTTCAATTATAGAATATCCGAGTTACATGCAGCTATAGGTTTGGTTCAAACCAGAAGAGTTCCTATGATTAGAGAAAAAAACAATCTAATTAAGAAACGTTTAATGAATGAATTAGGCGCTATTTCTGGGGTAAGTTTTGCTACTATTCCTGATCCTAATGGAGATTCAGCCACATTTTTAAATATGTTTTTACCCGATACAGAAACTGCTATGAAAGTAGTGGAGGAGTTTAATGCAAATGGGGTTTCTGGCTTCAATTATTGGTTCACAAATATGTACCATTTCATCAACCAATGGAATCATATTAAGAATGGGAATGTAGCTGCAAAAACTAATGTACAGTTATTAGGTGCCCCACAAGATTATAATAATTTGGAGATTCCAAAAACTCAAGAAACTATTGGTCGTTTGATTTCTTTTGGTATTAAAGCAACTTGGACGGATGCTGAATTAACAGACCTAATAGCTAAAATGACCAAGAGTATTCAATCTGTTTTGGTTCAAACCGCTTAATTTTTTTTTGATGAGCCATAAGAATTTTAAATCAATTGAAAAAACAGTTTTTGGCAGGGGAAGCTTTAATCAACTTGCCGAGATTGTTGAACCTAAAAGAGAATTAAACAATAAGTATTTTGTTTATATAGTAGATAATTATTTTAAAGGGAAATCCTTAGAAAGTAGTTTGCAACAAAAACCAGAGGATACTATTTACTTTATTGATGTAGATCCTCATGAACCAACCACAGAGCAAATTGACCAATTAAGAGATGAAATTCTTGCTGGTAAAGGTCTTCCTTCTGGTGTAATTGGTATTGGCGGTGGGAGTATTATGGATATTGCAAAAGCCCTTTCATTGATGCTTTGCAATGAAGGTCCTTCTCAAAATTATCAAGGTTTGAACCTAATTAAGAAGCCAGGAGTTTATCACCTTGGTGTTCCTACTATTTCTGGAACTGGCGCTGAGTGCAGCATGACCGCGGTTTTAACAGGACCAGAGAAGAAGCTTGGTTTAAAATGTGATTGGACCATTTTTGATCAAGTAATATTGGATTCCGAATTAACTGAAAGTGTTCCTGTTGATAAGTGGTTTTATACTGGAATGGATACTTTTATTCATTGCATTGAAAGTAGAGACGGGATTCTTAACAATGCCTATAGCATGGCTTACGGAGAGCAGTCTCTTAAATTATGTAGAGATATTTTCTTGAGTGAAAATTCTGGTCAATCACCAGAAAATGATGATAAGTTAATGGTAGCTTCATTAATGGGCGGTTTGAGCCTAACCTATTCTGAAGTAGGAGTTTGCCATGCTTTAAGTTATGGATTAAGCAAGATTTTTGGCGAAAAACATTGCTATGCAAATTGTTTGGCCTTTCAACATTTGGGTGATTATTACCCAGAAGGTGTGGCCGAATTTAATACCATGCTCCAAAAGCATTCAATTAAACTTCCTCAAAACCTAAGTGCTACATGGACAGATGCTGAAATTACCGCAATGGCCCATGTTGCTTATAACTTGCCTCATATGTGGAACCATGCTATTGGAACAAATTGGAAAGAAATCATTTCCATTGAATTAATTGAAGGATTGTTTAGAAGATTATAATAAAAACAAAATGACTAAAATAGTAAAAGTAGGAAATATTGAAGCTGGAAGTAAAGAATTATTCTTAATTTCTGGTCCTTGTGTTATCGAAGATGAATCGATAATGATGAAAACAGCAGAAAAGTTAAAAGAGGTTTCTGAAAGATTAAATATCAAAATGATTTATAAATCCTCCTTCCAAAAAGATAATCGTAGTAGTTTAAAATACTATGATGGACCTGGTTTAGATAAAGGTGTAAAAATATTAGCTAAAGTTAAGGAGCAATTTGGTTTTCCTTTATTAACTGATATTCATTACCCAGATCAGGCAGCTGCTGCTGGTGAGGTATGTGATGTTTTGCAAATACCTGCTTATTTATGCATGCAATCAACTTTGATGGTTGCCGCCGCAAAAACTGGTCGCGTAATTAATATTAAACATGGTCAGTTTTTAGCACCAGAAAACATGAAACATCCTGTTCAGAAATGTATAGATTCTGGAAATGACCAAATTATTTTAACCGAAAGAGGTTATACTTTTGGCTACAATGATATGATTGTTGACCCAAGAAGTTTTTTCTTAATGGGTCAGATTGGATATCCTGTAGTTTTTGATATTACTCATGCTATCAGAAAATATGGAATTCCTAGTGCAGATGCAAAAGGTGGTGCAAGAGAATTTTTACCAGTATTAAGCAGGGCAGGGGTTGCAGCTGGTGTAGATGGTGTTTTTATTGAAACTCATCCTGATCCTGCAACCGCTTTATGCGATGCAGCATCTCAACTTAGTGTTTACGATTTAGAAGAGTTTATGAAACCATTAATTGAGATACACAATACTGAAGTAGCATACAGAAACGTATAAATACGCTTGTATTAATTGGGGCAATTTGTTTTTTTCGTTTTTTAATCAATAAAAATAATGAAACAACTTTTTGCCCCAATGGTCATTTTATTGACCTGCTCATGCTTCTTTTCATGTAAAAAAGATTCAACCACAAAAACCGAAAATCCAGTTATTGAGGATTCTTTGTATTCTAAATTTTATAGTGGACTAATTGATGGTTCCACAATAATACAAGAAGATGCTGCAGGTAACTTAATAATAGTAAACCGGTCCAGCATTTTAAAGTTTAATAAGAACCTTGAATTAATCACTGAAAAGGCTGTCAGTTTTAATTTGAATTACAAATTTGTTTACCCATATATAGTTTATTCTTCAGGGCTAAAAAAGAATAAATTTTCCATTTTTGATGTCAATAATTTAGATGTAGAAATAAAGAAAGACCTAAATGAATTTTTAGGATATTCAGATACCTCAGCAACTTTGCTCGATTTTGATTTTTTTAAAAATGGGAATATGGGTGCAATTGGTTTATTTAAAGTTGCTGGTAAAAACAATCCAAGTAATTTTACCAATTTTTTTGTTAGCTTTAATTCTAATTCCTATACACCCAATGGACCACCAAAAATAATTTCAAATAAAATTAGTTGGACTGAAAATAATTCATTTAGAGAATTCAATTCCAAATTCATTTCCGCCAATTATAATTTTTTTATCGTTTTTGACCCAAATACTTCAAAAATGGATAGTGTGTCATTTAATTTCCCAATTGAAATAAGAGATTTCACTGAACTAGGAGGAGAAATGTTTGGTTTAACAACATACACAAAAGAACCAAATGGAAATAACTTAGGCATTTATAAAATTAATCCAGACTTTACTTCTTCTATATATTATTCATTTCCTACAAAAGTAAATTTTTATGACTATGTTCAAAAGCAAAATCTATTAGGAGATGGTGATTCCTTGTTGTATTTTTCTGATTATGATGGCTATCAATATTGGAACAAAAATACCAATGAAATTAGGGTTATTAACCCCAAAATATTTGTACCGCTAAATGCAAAATATGGTTTCTTTATTTATCAGAATAAATTTTGTTATTTTACGCTACATGGTCTTTATTATTGCAAAGGCAATTATAAAAATTAATCAAATCCATGAAAATCCTGCACCTATTTTTTATAGTATTCGGTTTGAACCTAATAAATTATACAGCGAAAGCTCAATACGAACCGGTTTACCAAAAAGACAAAAAAGGGAATTCGAGTTCTAGTGAAATAGGAGAACCTAAGTTCTATTTTGGTTTAGGTACTGGATTACACTATAAAATGGGGTTATTAGGTATATCGGCTGGATATAAAGTAGCCCCTAATATTATTACCGAATTAAATTTGGGTATAGGTGGCTATGGTTCCAAGGTTGGGATAACAACTATTTTTAATGCAATAAATAAAAATGCATGGTGCCCAATGCTTGGCTTCTCGAGAGCCTCTGGCTTTTCAACCATAAATACAGAAGTTGAAGTGGTTTATATGGGAGCCACAACAAAAACTACCACTGACTGCTATTTGGATCAAATGATTACCTTAAACACTGGAATACAAAGACAATTTGTATCCAAAAGAGGAAATCGATTTGCATTGGAAATGGGTTTTGCATTTGGATTAAACAAACAATATTATGGCTTTAATGAGTCTTCAGCTTTGTTAGTTTCAACCAATACAAGGGTTTCAACTAATGAACTTACTTTTTCCAATAATCAAAAGGCGGCTTTTAAACTATTAAATCCTGCTGGTCTAATGCTTGGATTATCCTATAATTTTGGGTTTAAATAAGTTGGTTAATGAATAGGCTATAGATTATTTGAGAATAAAAATTATTTTTGAGCCCGTTCATTAAAAAAAAGAAACACTAAAAAATGGAATTATACTTAGATTCAGCCAACCTGAAAGAAATTGAAGAAGCATTTAAATTAGGCTTTTTAAATGGTTTAACTACCACTCCAACCTTTATGCAACGTGAAGGCATTACGGATGTAGATGCAATGATTGTTAGATTATCGAAAATTGTTCCTGTTCTTCAAATTGAAGCATTAGGTGATACAGCAGAAGATGTTCTTGCAGAAGCAAAACGCCAATTGGCTTTAGGTCTTGACCCAAAGAAGACAGTATTTAAGATTCCAGTATCGCTAGAAGGAGTTCGTGCATGTAAATTATTGCGTAATGAAGGTTTACTTGTTAATGTTCATTTGGTATATACTTTACAACAAGCATATATGGCCATGCATGCCGGTGCAACCTATGTTTGCCCGTTAGTTGGCCGTTTACAAGATCAAGGTCATGACGCACTTGATTTAGTTGCACAAATTGTTGACGCTGTTAACCATTATGGTTATGATACCAAAGTTATGTTCTCATCTGTGCGCACAATGGAACATATTAGAAATGCCATAAATTTAGGTGTTCACACCATTACTGTTCCATTGAAAATTATGAAGCAGTTGACAGAAAATCATTTTACCACTGTAGGTACTGATCAATTTATTCATGATACCAGATTAATGACCGTTCGTGTTAAGGAAGCAATAAATACTGTTAACCCAATTGTAACCTCTGAAACCAATCTAGCAGATGCTATTGTAAAAATGACTGAGTTTGGATTTGGAGCAATTACCGTTGTTAATACTGATGGAAGTTTAAAAGGTGTATTTACTGATGGAGATTTACGTAGAAAAATTCAAACGGATGGTAGAGATGTTTTGAGTAAATCTATGGGTGACTTTACATACGGAAATGCAGTATCTATTGAAAGTTCTGCTTTATTAAATGAGGCTGCTGGATTATTTAAATCAACCAAAGTAGATACAATTTTGGTAACAGAAAATGGCAAACCCATTGGAATGATAGATATCCAAGATTTGGAAGACTAATTCTTATAACAAATTGATTCTGAAAAAGGACCGCCACATTGGCGGTCTTTTTTTGCCTTTTATCAAAAAAGGAGAGATTTTAAATTTCATATTTTTAATTTGTACTTCTAAAACCTAAATATGAAAATTCTAAAAAACATTCTGCTTGTCATCGTTGGATTGGTGGCAATTGCATTACTCACAGCCTTATTTGTAAAAAAAGAATATGCTGTTGAGAGAGAAATTACTATTAACAAATCAAAAGATCTTGTCTTTAATTATGTTAAATTATTAAAGAACCAAGATAATTTCAGTGTTTGGGCAATGAAAGACCCAAATATGGAAAAAGGGTTTACCGGAACAGATGGCATGGTTGGTGCCACTTCTTCTTGGAATAGCAAAATGGAGGATATTGGTAAAGGTGAGCAGGAAATTATTGGAATTAGTGAAGGAGAAAAAGTGGATTATGAACTGAGATTTTTTGAACCTTTTGAATCAAAGGACCATGCTTATTTGGCAACTGAAAGCGTAAATGATAGTACTACCACAGTTAGATGGGGATTTGATGGTAAAATGCCTTATCCTATGAATTTATTATTGCTCACCATGGATATGGATAAAATGTTGGGAGAACAATTAGAATCAGGTTTAAAAAACCTGAAAGGGGTAATGGAGAAGGAATAAAAATTTACTACAAAAAAGCTGCTCTGGCAGCTTTTTTTATGCATTCTTGAAATTACCTTAAAGCAACTTATCTTGCACCTTTCTAAGGTAAAATTCATGAATCATACAGAATCCTTATTCACCCAAATTGGTGGAGTTTTTTGCATCCCAGCAACAGAGTTGGCTCAAAAATTAACTAAAGTAAAAGCATTTGTTTTTGATTGGGATGGGGTTTTTAATAATGCAGTTAAAAATGAAAATAAAAGCAGCACATTTAACGAAGCAGATAGCATGGGCACTAATATGTTGCGCTTTAGTTATTATTTGTTGAACCAAAAATTACCTTCTACTGCAATTATTTCTGGAGAGAAAAATGAAATGGCCTTTTATTTTTCTGAAAGAGAACATTTTGATTCTTGCTATTATAAAGTTCCTAATAAAATTATAGCTTTAGATCATTTTTGCAAACTACAGAATATTCAATTTGATGAGGTTTGCTATGTTTTTGATGATGTTTTAGATTTAAGTATAGCAGCGGTTTCTGGGGTTAGGATTCTCATTAATAGAAAAGCCAATCCATTGTTTAAAAACTATTTGGTTCAAAACGAATTAGCCGATTACATAACTGGGCACGAAAGCGGGAATTTTGCAGTAAGAGAGACTTGTGAGTTGTTAATGGGTTTATATGAAAATTACAACCAATGCATGGACGAGCGAAAAGATTTTACACCTATTTATGAAACTTATTTAGGATTTAGGCAGAGTGTGCCTACCCAATTTTTCACTATTCAAGATAAAATGGTTATTGAAAAGCCCTAGTTCAATTTTCTTGTTGCAAATAGATGTAACTTTTTTGTTGTGAACTTAAGCCGTCCGAATTGGCATTGTTATTTATAAATTGGTTATCATTTATGCCATCTATTTTTCTAGCTTTCTCAGAATCGTTCCATTGTAGTTCGAAAATATCGTTTAATATTTTCCTGTTTTCTGAAGAATAAATAGGGAAGGCGCATTCAATCCTACTCATTAGGTTTCGGTTCATCCAATCTGCAGAAGCTAAGTAAATTTTTTCCTGACCATTATTGCAGAAAATATACAGGCGTGCATGTTCTAAAAATCGATCAATAATTGAAATAACCTCTATGTTCTCACTGCTATTTTGAATGCCAGGAACCAAACAACAAATGCCTCTTATTATCAATTGAATTTTAACCCCCGAATTGCTTGCTTCATATAACTTTTTTATAATGTCGAAATCAACTAAGGAGTTCATTTTTGCTTTTATATAGGCAGGTTTACCAGCCCTGGCATTGATGGCTTCTTGTTCAATTAGAGCAATAAATTGCTTCTTCATGAAATCTGGAGCTACCAAAATGTGTTTGAACCCACTTCTCTTTAAGTTTACAAATAAAATATCTGTTAGTGCATCCACCTCTTCGGTAATCCTCGAATCCTTAGTAAATAAAGAAAAGTCGCTATAAATTCTGCTAGTTACTCCATTGTAATTACCCGTAGATAAGTGGACATATTTAACCACTTTATTTTCCTCTTTTCGGTATATTAAACACAATTTGGAGTGAACTTTTTGCCCTGCTTTTCCAAAATGAACTTGGGCTCCAGCTTCTTGCAATTGGTTTGTCCAAAAGATATTCGACTCTTCATCAAACCTTGCCTGAAGTTCCATTAAAACTACTACTTTTTTGCCGTTTTTCACTGCATTTATCAAGGCATTTACCACATTACTATGTTTTGCTACCCGATATAAAGTTATAAGGATAGTAGTTACTTTAGGATCAATTGCCGCCTCACGTAAAAAACGAATTAGATAGTCGAAACTTTGATAGGGTTGGTGTATTAAATAGTCTTTTTTTGTAATTGCCTCAAACATGGTTTTAGATTGATCCAACTCTTTAATTGGAATCTGCACCAATGGGGAATAATAACTATCTAAATTACCCACTTTAGGGAAATCCATAAAATCCTTAAAATTATGATACCTACCACCGGGTATAAGATTCACATTTTTAAGATCCAATTTCCTTATCAAAAGTTCCAGCATTTCTTTAGGCATAGATTCATCGTAAACAAAACGAGTTGGCAATCCCTTAGAACGTTGTTTTAAACTCTTTTGAATCTTATCCATCAAATTTGCCGAATAATCGTTATCATCTGAAGAAATTTCATAACCAGCATCTCTGGTTATTTTAATGATATAAGATTCAAATTCAGTGTAATCAAAAATGGAGAAAATCCTTTTTAGGTTCAAACGGATAATATTTTCTAATAAAATTATATGTTGAACAGTTTTGTTTTGGGGTAAGGTGAAAAAGCGATTAATCACAGAACTTGGAACCTCAATAATAGCATGTTTTGGGGATAAGCCACTTTCACTATTCTTCATTCTTATAGCCAAATAAATACTTCTGTCTCTAAGATGTGGAATATGCTTTAATTCGTCTAATACAACTGGAAATAAATTATTGAGGATGGTGGTTTTAAAATAGGAGCGTAGAATGTCTTTTTCGGTTTCATCTATTTGATGCTCTTCTACCAAAAAAATATTGTTTCTATTTAGCTCAGGCAAAACTTGCTCTTCGTATATTTCGGTAAATTTGTCCTGAATTACCAAAACTGTCCGTTGTATTTCCGACAAAATTTCATCCGGTGAGGATTGATATTCTGAAATGGCCTTTTTGCCATTAATTCTTTGCAATCGCCTAATCTGGGCAACACGTACCCTAAAAAATTCATCAAGGTTAGATGAAAATATTGCCAAGAATTTTATGCGTTCAATAAGAGGGTTTTTAGGATTTTCTGCTTCCTGTAAAACACGCTCATTAAAATGTAACCAACTGATTTCTCTATCTTTAAATAAATGTCCTTTTCTTTCCTTAATCATCTTAAAACAAACTTAACTTGATTTTTGGGTCAATTTCAAAGCTAAAGACACAATTTTAAGTTAATAAATCGTTAAATGTTACAAATTTCATTTATTTAAAGGCACAATTGTTGAACAAAAAGCTTAAAATTTGTAGAATATGAAAAAGCAGTTCATGGTTGAAATTTTCCTTCCAGAGGCAATGGAGATGGATTTTATGAGGATGATTCCAGCCCATAGAGCTTATATCAATGAATTAATTACAAATGGAACAATATTATCCTATTCCATAAGTTTTGATAGGAGTAAGGGGTGGATTATATTTTATTCAGAAAAAGCAGAAGAGGTCTTAGATATAGTTCAACAATTCCCAATTCATCGTTTCATTACCATAGAAATTAATGAGTTGTTTATTCATGATGGTGAAGCTTATAGATTCCCCAAAATGAATTTCAATTAATAGTTTTTCGGTTTGAACCAATTAGGGTTGAATACAAATTTTCTTGCTTCCTAAGAACCCAGATTCATTCCAAATATTTAAAAAATAAAAACCTTGATTTACATTGATATCAAAGGATGTTTCAGTTTCTGTAATTGTACCTTTCTCTATAAGCTCTCCGCTTAAGCTGTACAATTCCATTTTTGCAGGCAATTGCTTATTAGATAGGCTAATTTTAAAATTGCTTTTAGCAGGATTTGGATATATAGTAAAAGTGCTTTCATTGTATTTTTGAATACCAGTTGGATATACAAAACTCAATATTTTAGTTTGATAGGGTGCTAAATCAATTGTAAATGAAAATTGATTTCCATTAGAAATTGACATAAAATTTGAATTGTCTAAAAGGTCGGTAATTAAATAACTTCCTCCTTTTCCATCAGCTCTAACCACATTAACAATTAATCCAGGAATGGCAACATTTGTGGTATTAACTAGTACCACAATTTCGTTTCCATTTGATGACCTCAAATACGAATGAACTTCATTGTGGGTGCTAATTAAATTTTTGTGCTCACCAATTTGTAAGGCCTCATTTTCATTCCTAATCTTTATCAAATGTTGGTAATGATTCCATAAAGAATTAGAATCATTTTGCATGGTGCTTACATTAAAGGTTGCATAATTTGTGTTTAATGAACGCCAAGGTGTTCCTGTGGTAAATCCAGAATAGGTAGAAGTATTCCATTGCATGGGTCTTCTTATGTTTTCATCTGGTTTACTACCTTTCATTCCAACCTCTTCACCATAATAAATAAAAGGCACACCTGCTTGGGTTAATAACAGGCTAGCCGCCACCTTATTTTTATTAATGTCGCCGCTAAACACATCAATAATTCTGTCTTGGTCGTGGTTTGTTAAAAAACTACCAAACTGATTGGGGTTAAAAATTGTTTTGCCTGTATTAATAGCTACCCGAGAATTGTAAGGATTACCGGTTGATGCGGCATCTAAATTGGCTCCAGCTAGATTGAAATCAAAAACCATATCTAGTTTGCCTGTATACTGTGCCATGTATTCAGGAGTATCCCAAACTTCTCCTATCAAAAGTGAATTTGGTTTCCACGATTTACAACTATCATTTAGTTCTTTCCAAAATGCAATTGTTTTTGGATGGTGTTTTAATACATTTCCTTCCTCAAAAATATAAGAAGCTGCATCTAACCTAAATCCATCAATGCCAATGTCATTAATCCAATATTTTGCGGCAGCAAAAATGCTGTCTTTAACAGGTTGATAGTCATAATTCAAATCGGGCATTCCGCTCCAAAATAATGCATAATAATTGCTCCCATTTTTTGAGTACCAAACTTTTTGACCCCAAGGACCAATTTGATTAGGAGCGGTAGTTTCCCATCTAAAAAAATCTCTATAAAATGGGTCGTTAGCAGCTGATTTAATAAACCAAGGATGTTGATCAGAGCAATGGTTAATAACAAAATCCATGATTACTTTTATACCACGTTTATGGGCTTCAGTAAGCATAGCTTGAAATTGATTAATGGTTCCATATTGAGGATTTAGAGCTAAATAATTGGTAACATCATAACCATGGTAACTTGGACTTGCGTTTATAGGCATTAACCAAACTAATCCAACTCCTAGGTCGGTATTAGCAGTTCCATTTCCATTATTTAGATAATCTATTTTTTGAGTAACCCCATTAAAATCTCCGATACCATCTCCATTGCTATCATAGAAACTTCTAACAAAAATCTCATAAGCAGTAGTTTGATTCCACCATTTATTTTGAGCTTGAATCCCTTGCAAGGCGATAATTAGAAGGACTGGGATAAAAATAATTTTTTTCATAAAATCAATAGATTATCATCTTGATCCAAAATTGGGTCAAGGAAAAGGAAGTGAAAATGAAATAATTTCCTATAAAAACTTAGGGTCGGTTTCCATTACATGTCCGCATTTTTTGCAGGTACGTAAATCTTCAGAGGTATAATATTCTCTGAATCTTGGTTGGAAATCGGTTTCAATATTATTTTGTTCAAAGTAGGTTTCATGCAATTTGTTATTACACTTTTCGCAGAACCAAAGTAAACCATCTTTAAAGTTGGTTCCTTTTCTAACTTTTTCTATAACCAAGCCAATAGAACCTTCTGTTCTACCAGGGGAATGAGGTATTTTTGCTGGGCAAAGAAACATATCGCCAGGACCTAAATGAATAGGAACAGCCTGACCATCTTCCTGAATATTAACAGTAATATTTCCCTCTAATTGATAAAATAATTCTTCAGTTTCATTGTAATGATAATCCTTACGTGCATTGGGTCCACCAACAATCATTACGATATAGTCGGATCCTTCAGGATATAAATTTTTATTAGCAACTGGTGGGATTAAAAGATGACGATTCTCGTCAATCCATTTTTGCAAATTAAATGGTTTACGTATACTCATGGTTCTACATTATTTTTAAAACAAATTTAGAATAATAAATGGCAATCTTACTCAATTATTGGCCAATTGATTTTGGTTCAAACCGATTTTTCTTAAAATTAGAATCTTTATGTTTTTCAATTTTAAAAAATTACTCGAGTTGCTTTCATAAATCTCTTCTTATAATATTCAGCTTCCAGTCTATCCACTCTCACACCAGCACTACTGCTAGAATGAATAAATTGAACAGGATCTCCTTTATTACTTATTACAATTCCAACATGTCCAATTCCCTTTCTTTTGCTATTGGCGCCTCTAAAAAACAAAAGATCACCTTTTGATATTTGTTTTTTTGGAACCTCCACCCCTATAAAACTTTGTCCTGCAGATGTATGGGGTAATTTAATACCAAACTGCCTAAAAACAACCATCGTAAAACCACTACAATCAAATCCATTTACGGTGGTACCTCCTCTTTTGTATCGTTTACCAGAAAAGGAAAATGCATAAGAAATTAAACTATCTGGATTAACTTTTTTATTGGTTTGAACCGAGGTAGAATCATTTATTTTATTAAGTTTATAGAGTTGTATTGCCTCTATTTTTTTGGTTTGAACCAAACCAGAATCAACTTTTTTTGATAGCAGGTATAATTGAATTGCAGAATCTTTTTGCGCCCAACTTGGAATTGAAGCAAGTAAAATGCAAATAATCAGGATGATATATCTAATGGTTACCTTCAATAGGTTGTAAAAATAATTGAATTTGGCAAAATAAAAAGTGTATGTTTGCAGTTTCTTAACTATGAGGTATTTCAATATTATTCTTTTGGTGGTTTCTTTGGTACTGGGTGCTTGTTCAAATGAGTACCAGAAGGCACTAAAAAATCCTGATAACAGATTGAAGCTTGAAATGGCAGATGCCTATTACAAGAAGAAAGATTTTGTAAAAGCGGTTAGTCTTTACGAACAAGTGGAGGATGCTTTTAGCGGAACACCAACTGCTGGAAAGATTTTATATAATAGTGCTCAATGTAATTTTGGGCTAAAAATGTATGCCTTGTCAGGTTTTCAATTTAAAACCTATTTTGAAAATTTTCCTACAGGAGAAAATGCGGAAGAAGCATTGTATATGAATGCTTATTGTGCCTATCTAGAATCCATGGAACCAGAATTGGATCAAACAGATACTTATAAGGCACTTGAAACATTTAGAATTTTTATTAATGTTTATCCAGAAAGTAAATATGTGCCAGAATGCAATAATTACATGGATAAATTAAGGGCTAAATTAAGCTTCAAAGCCTATAGAACCGCTAAATTGTATTATGATATGGGTGAATACAAAAGTGCAATAGTGGCTTTAAAGAATATTTCCCAAAACTTCCCTGAAATGATACAAAAAGAAGAAGTTGATTTTTTAGTAGTAAAAAGTAACTATCTTCTTGCCCAGAATAGTATTGAGGAAAAACAAAAAGAACGTTTTCAAAATACCATAGTTGCATTTGAGGAATTTAGTGAGGCCTATACAGAGGGCAGCAAATACATGAAAGATGCAAAGGAAATTCAACAAAAGGCTATTTTGGCAATTAAGAAAATTGATTCTAAAAAAAGTTAGATAGATGAAAAATGCATTACTAGTTGGTATAGGTTTATTAGTCTTGGTAGTTTTAGTACTGTTGAGTAGAGAAGATTATGAAATTCCTCATTCTGTTTTAACTATCGATACTATTGATTATACAAGAAAAGCGATGGGGCCAGAAACTGGTGGAGGTGATCCTGAAATGGGATATTCACCTGCAAGTTTAAAACAACAGCCAAGTGAGGCGTTTTTAGGTAAATCGTTTGCCAAATGTTTGGAAATGGTTTACGAATGGCCAATGGCTGAAGTATATGAAATAAATAATGGACATGATGGAATTCCATCGTTGGATTTTAATGTTAATAATCACCACCACGAATTGTTGTTTTCGAACAACCTATGTGTGGAGGACAATATTTTGAAAAATTAAATTTATATATATGGCTAACAACAATTATCAAAACGTACCATCAAGCACGATTTCTCGTGATTTGAGAAAATTAGAGCAAGGAACAGACAATATTTATGAGTCAATTGCTATTATGTCTAAGCGTGCCAACCAAATTGGAGCGCAATTGAAAGAAGAATTGCATGCTAAATTAGATGAATTTAGTAACGATAGCGATACCTTGGAAGAAGTATTTGAAAACCGTGAACAGATTGAAATCAGTATGTTATACGAACGTATACCTAAGCCTACTTTAATTGCTACACAAGAATTTTTAGACGGTAAAGTTTATTTCAGAAATCCTGAAAAAGAAAAGCATTTGGCAGAAGAAAACTAATTGTTTAATTTGCCTTCACATGCTTGAAGGAAAAAAAATAATACTAGGAATAAGCGGGAGCATTGCAGCCTATAAATCAGCTGCATTGGCCCGCTTATTTGTTAAAGCTGGGGCAGAAGTTAAAGTTATAATGACTTCATCTTCCCAAGACTTTATTACACCCATAACAATGGCTACCTTGAGCCGAAATCCTGTTTTAATAGATTTTGTTAAAGGAAATTCAGGTGAATGGAATAATCACGTGGAATTAGGATTATTGGCAGATATAATGATAATTGCGCCCGCATCTGCTAATACACTTGCAAAAATGGCCCATGGCATTTGTGATAATTTATTACTTGCAACATACTTGTCGGCCAGATGCCCCGTTTTTGTTGCACCTGCAATGGATTTAGATATGTTTGCTCACCCTGCAACTCAGAATAATCTAAAATTATTAAGCAGCTTTGGGAATACAATTTTTGAACCAAACGCTGGTGAATTGGCTAGTGGTTTAGAGGGTAAAGGCAGAATGGTTGAACCGGAAGAAATTTTGGAATTTATTTCAAATCATTTCAGCGATCAACAAATTTTAAAAGGGAAGAAAGTATTGATAACCGCTGGCCCAACATACGAACATATAGATCCTGTGAGGTTTGTTGGTAATCATAGTACAGGTAAAATGGGTTTTGCAATTGCAGAAGTTTTTGCATCTAAGGGAGCACAAGTTATTTTAGTTACTGGACCAAGTAATCAAAAAGCCAAGCATGGTAATATTACCCGAATTGATGTAACATCAGCTGCCGAAATGTATGATGCTACATTAAAACATTTCCCTAAAACCAATATTGCTGTAATGAGTGCAGCAGTTGCAGACTATACTCCTGAAAAGGTTAGTATTAGTAAAATTAAAAAGAGTGGAGATGAATTGCAATTGAAATTAAAAAAGACTCGAGATATTTTAAAGGAGTTGGGTAAGATTAAAACCAAGAAACAAATTTTGGTTGGTTTTGCTTTGGAGACTGATAACGAAGAGGCCAATGCAATAAAGAAATTAAATGAGAAAAATCTAGATTTTATTGTTCTCAATTCTCTTAAAAATAAAGGCGCAGGATTTGGGTTTGATACCAATCAAATACAAGTTATTCATAAAGGTGGAGAAAAAGTAAATTACGGTTTAAAACCAAAGCACGAAGTTGCAAAAGATATCGTTGATCAAATAATTAAAACACTACATGCGTAAAGTCTTATTTTTTCTGTTCTTTTTAAATTTGTTTGTTTTTTCTGCAAATGCTCAAGAGATTTCTTGCCGATTTAAAGTAAATGATGTTCAAGTTCAGATAGCTGATAAATCTATATTTAGGGCATTAGAACAAAGGCTTCAGGATTTCATAAACAATACAAAATGGACCACCGAAAATTTCGCTTCTAATGAAAAAATTGAATTAAATATCGAATTGTTTATTTCTGCCTATGATCAAACTACTTATGAATATAGGGCTTCAGCTATAATTCAATGCAGAAGACCTGTTTATGGTTCAAATTATAGTACAACCTTATTTACATTTAATGATGAAAATTGGGACTTTAAATACCAAAGTCAGGATAGGGTAGAATACCAAGATGGTCAATATCTTGGTGATATTTCTTCTTTGATATGTTTTTATGCAAACTATATTATTGGGTTAGATTTTGATAGTTTTTCATTAGAAGGAGGGACACCTTATTTTAATAAAGCCTCACAAATAGCAAATTTGGCTCAACAAAGTAGTTCAAGATCTGGCTGGAAACCTTTTGAAAAAACAACAAGAACTCGTTATAATTTAATTGACAATATTTTGAATGAAAGGTTTAGACCATTACGTAATGCTTATTATATTTATCACCGGAAGGGTTTAGATCAATTTACTACAGATCCATTTAAAGCTAGAAAGCAAATTATGGCATCATTAGACCAAGTGAAAAAGGTATTTAAATTTGCCCCAAATACTGTTATGTTAATGATGTTTTTTGAAGCCAAAAGTGATGAATTAGTAAGTATTTTTAAAGGTGCGGAGGAAATTGAAAAGCCAAAAGCAATTGAGTTGTTAAGCGAAATCAATATCGCTAATCTTTCAAAATACGAGAAAATAAAGAGTTAAAAATTGGGCTTGGTTTGAACCAAATAAAACTTTTACTTTTCTAAATTCGTTAAATTTCCTAAAAAAAGTATCTTTCCGATAAAATTCAAACAAACTTATATGTCAAATTCTGCAAGTCACCATCACCACAACGAGGAACATTTTAGTGGTAGCGAAATGGTTAGGGATATTGTTATTGGAATGAGTGACGGACTTACAGTACCTTTTGCCTTAGCAGCTGGTTTAACAGGTGCAGCACAAGGAAATGGAATCATTATTACAGCTGGTTTAGCCGAAATAGTTGCAGGAAGTATTGCTATGGGTCTTGGGGGGTATTTAGCAGGTAGAACAGAAATTGATCACTACAAAAGTGAATTAGATAGAGAATACATGGAAGTGGATATGTTTCCAGAAAAAGAGAAACAAGAGGTGAGAGACGTATTTTATGAATATGGTTTAAGTGAAGCCTCTACCGAAGCAATAGTTGAAGAATTATCGCAGGACAAAGATAAATGGGTGCAATTTATGATGCGATATGAATTGGGGTTGGAAGAACCAGATATTAACCGTGCAAGGCAAAGTGCCCTAACAATTGGACTATCATACATTATTGGAGGAATAGTTCCATTAAGCACTTATTTTCCAATTTTTTCGACCAATCCTTTTGATGGTTTTGTTTATTCATGCATAGTTACTGCCTTTTGCTTATTTGTTTTTGGTTATTTTAAAACCAAAATAATTGGTCAGCCTCCATTTATGGGAGCCATTAAAACTTTGTTTATTGGTGCATTAGCTGCTGCATGTGCATATAGTATTGCAAGGTTAATTGGAGGATAGCCTTATCTTTGTGTGGTAAATGATCCTTATGTTTAAAAATATACTTTTTAGTTTCTTATTAGTTGTTTCTTTTTCTACTTATGCGCAAAATGAAGGCACTGCCATAGGGGAAATGAACAATGGAGTTTATGAATTAAATGAACATCAAAAGTCATTAACAAAGGCTTTTGAATGGACATTTAGAGATGGAACTAAAGTCACTGATTTGAAAATTGAACAAATTTCAAATACCTATTATTTGGTTGCCCAATGTGTTTACCAAGGACATAAAAGGATGGCTGCAGTAGATTTGGATATGGTAGGAATTCAATTTGTATTGAATGAAGATGCATTTTTTAAAATGTGCTCTGCCGTTGCTTGTGAGACATGTAGGTTTTTTCTGGAAAACAATAAAATTGTAGCATGCAAGTGCGAAGAAACAGGAACCATTAGCAATCATTGCCATTATAAATCTTTGCCTGCCAATGGATTTTATGCCAATTTTCAACGAGCAATAAAAATGGCTAAAGACTAATTATCTTTCTCCTAAAAAGGATGATGGATTAATAGTTTTTCCTCTTTTTAATTTGAATTTCTGAATACCATATTTATTTAGGTGCTCCATTGCCTCCTCAACAGAATCTGTTACCAATAAATACTCTTTGATTTCTTTTGCAGAAACAGTTTCATATTTAATCATGTCTTGAGTTAATTCGATTAAGTTTTTCCAATAGTCCTTTCCAAATAATACAACTGGAAATTCTTCTATTTTGCCAGTTTGAATCAATGTTAGTGCTTCAAACATTTCATCCATTGTACCCCAACCTCCAGGCATGATTACAAATCCGAATGAGTATTTTATTAAAAGGGTTTTTCTAACAAAGAAATATCTAAAATCAACCCATTTATGTAAGTATGGATTTTCTTTTTGTTCATGCGGTAACTGAATATTACACCCAATACTAATGCCATTGTTTTCGAAAGCACCTCTATTGGCAGCTTCCATAATTCCAGGGCCGCCACCAGTCATTACAGCAAACCCCAATTCTGTGAGGCCAGCACCAATCTCTCTAGCCTTTTGATAATATGGGTGGTCTTCTCCAAAACGAGCACTTCCAAAAACAGTTACACACGGACCTAAGAAATGTAAGGCCCTAAAGCCTTTTATTAATTCTATTAGAACCTTAATTGAAAATGTAAATTCTTTTCTTCTTGAATGTGGACCTTCTAAAAAACTCCTTTCACTTAAATTTATATTTTTTTCATTCATACCTGTTAAAGTAATTGGTTTGCCAAATTGGCTAATTCTGATCGTTCTCCTTTTTCTAAGGTAATATGAGCATAAAGTGGGTTGTTTTGAACCCTATCTATTAAGTATGAAAGTCCATTTGATTGAGAATCTAAATAAGGGGTATCAATTTGAAAAATATCGCCAGTAAATACAATTTTGGTTCCTTCTCCAGCACGAGTAATAATAGTTTTTACTTCAAGTGGAGTGAGGTTTTGAGCCTCATCAATTATGAATATTATATTTGATAAACTTCTGCCTCTAATATAAGCCAAAGGGGTAACAACCAATTTTTCTTGGTTTACCATATCTGTAATTTTTTGAAACTCTTTATCTGTTTCCTTCCATTGATTTTGAATCAATTTTAGGTTATCCCAAAGTGGTTCCATATAAGGGTTTATTTTTGATTTAATATCTCCAGGGAGAAATCCTATATCTCTATTACCTAATGGAACAATTGGTCTGGCTAAATAAATTTGCCTATAATTGGCTTTTTGTTCTAATGCTGCAGCTAGTGCTAGCAAGGTTTTTCCTGTACCTGCCACACCTTGGATAGTTACCAATTTTATTTGTGGGTTCAATACAGCATGCATGGCAAAAGCCTGTTCTGCATTTCTAGGTTTGATCCCATAAGCACTGTTCTTATTAACTTTTTCTAAGCTTTCAGTTTCTGCATTGTAATAGGTAAGAACCGAATTTTGACTATTTTTTAGAATATAAAAATGGTTTGCAATTGGCTTTTTTTTCATAGCCAAATCATAACTAGCAAACCCACGTGCATATATTTCATCTATTACTGAGGGTTTAACTTTTTCTATAATTGAACTCCCAGTATGGAGGGTTTCAATGTTTTTTATTTTTCCTGTTTCATAATCTTCCGAATGTATTCCTAAAGATTTAGCCTTCAAGCGAAGGTTTACATCTTTAGTTACCATAATTACAGTTCTATTAGGATATTGTTCTTGCATGGCTATAGCGCCATTTAAAATTCTATGGTCTGCCTTGCGTTCACCAAAAATAACTTGCGCATCAATTTTGGTTTTTTCATTCATGATAACTTTAAATTTACCACGAGTTGGGCCATTTATTTGAATCCAATCTGTTAAGGTAAATTGACCAGAAAGTTCATCCAAAAAACGAATGAATTGTCTTGCCTCAAAGTTAATTGTATCGTTTCCTTTTTTAAAATTATCCAATTCCTCCAAAACTGTAATTGGTATAGCTACATCGTGTTCTGCAAAGTTCTTAATTGAATTGTTATCATAAAGGATAACCGAGGTATCCAAGACAAAAATTTTGGTATTTTCTTGTTTTTTTGGAAGTGGTTTAGAAACTTTTTTCTTTAACACTTTTTTTACTGCAACTGCCTTTTTTGCCATGAATAGTTTATTAATGATTTGGTAACACGTTTAGGAAATATTCAAATTAAACATAGGAAACTAAAATTAACTTATTCACAAGTGTGGATGGTTGCAAAATCTTACTTAATAATGCGTTTGGTTCAAACCGAAATATTAAAAGCCTAAAAGGATAGAATAAGAAATGAAAAATGGTATTGAAATAATATTAGGCTGATTTGAAGCTGTTAATGTTAAAGCAAAAAAAAATCCGAACTCAAATAATGAATTCGGATTTTGAATTAAATAATAACTCTTAATCTTGTTTAGCGGCTAAGTACCTTTCAGCATCTAAGGCAGCCATACAGCCGCTACCGGCTGCGGTTACCGCTTGTCTGTATACTTTATCTTGAGCATCACCGCAAGCAAATACAGCTTCAACATTTGTTTTGCTTGTTCCAGGTATAGTTTTCAAATAGCCTGTTTCATCCATATCCAAAAATCCTTTGAATATGTCTGTATTTGGGTGGTGGCCAATTGCAACAAAGAAACCGCTGATATCAATTGTTCTTAAATCACCAGTTTTTCTGTTTTTCAAGCGGGCTCCAATAACTTTGTCTTCTCCTAAAATCTCATCCGTTTCGGTATCAAATATTACTTCAATATTTGGAGTATTCATAACTCTATGTACCATTGCTTTTGAAGCACGGAATTCATCTCTTCTTACAATCATGTATACTTTGCTACAAATTTTAGCCAAGTAACTTGCTTCTTCACAAGCTGTATCACCTGCACCAACAATTGCAACATCTTTTCCTCTAAAGAAGAAACCATCACAAACAGCACAAGCACTAACGCCTCTACCATTTAATTTTTCTTCGGATGGAATTCCTAACCATTTGGCACTCGCACCAGTTGCAATAATGACAGACTCGGCCAAAATTTCATGGGTTTCATCGGCAATAAGTTTGTAGGGAGGTTTGCCAGAGAAATCAACACTAGTAATCATACCATAACGGATATCTGTTCCAAAACGTTCGGCTTGTTTTCTAAACAATTCCATCATTTCTGGTCCCATAATTCCTTCAGGATAACCTGGGTAATTCTCTACATCCGTTGTAATGGTTAATTGTCCACCTGGCTGCATTCCTGCATACATAACTGGTTTCATGTCGGCACGCGCTGCGTAAATAGCTGCAGTATATCCTGCAGGGCCTGAACCTACAATCAGGCATTCAATATGTTCTACTGTATTACTCATAATCTAATTAATTGGATCAAACCTAAGACAAAAAACAAACCAGTTTTTAACAATTTGTTCTATTGTCAGAACAAATTTTCAGGTTTTATTTTATTGAAAACTATTTGTTTTTTCTTGCTCTATTTCTTTCAACAGCTCTATTCCTTGGTTTGTTTTTATTGGGGTTTCTTTTTCTTGGTCCGCCTAAATTTACCTTAGAGTTTTTGGCTTTTTTCTCATGGTGTGTAACAGGAGCACCTTCTCTACTTGGAGCTTTTAGGTAGTTTTTTTGTTTAACTGGTGGAAGTTCATCTTCGCTGAATATGGATGAAATAACCACTTCTTTTGGAATTCTTTTACGGGTTACCTTCAATTTCATCAATTGTTCTATTGATTCCAAATATGGTTCTTCCATCTCGTTAAAGAAGGTGATTGCAATTCCATTTTTGCCAGCACGACCGGTTCTACCAATTCTATGGATATAATCTCCACTTTCAATTGGCGTATCAAAATTAATTACATGAGAAACCTCAAAAATATCTAATCCTCTTGCTGCAATATCTGTTGCCAATAATATTCGGTTCAAACCATTATGAAAGTTTTCTAAAGTTTGAAAACGAATATTTTGAGATTTATTGGAGTGGATAAGAGCAATTTCATCACCATAAACTGGCAATAATTTCTCAAAAAGTCTATCTGCTAATTTTATGGTTCCAACAAAAATCATTACCTTGTTGAAGGTCTTTTTGTCTTCTAATAAATTGTTTAATAGATTAATTTTAGTGTAGAAATTTGGACCATCATAAGCATATTGTTTTATTTTTTCTAAAGGTGTTCCATGTACAGCAGCCTCAATATAAATTGGGCTTTTGGTAAAGGTTTCAATAAGTACTTTTACGTCTTGACCCAAAGTAGCAGAAAAGAAAATATTTTGACGTTTAGGAGGAAGCAAATCTAATATCATGGTTAATTGGGCTCTGAATCCAATTTCCATCATTTCATCTACTTCATCGATAATAAAATGCTGAACCGTTTTAATCTTTAGAATTCCCATCATGGCCATATCTATCAACCTACCGGGAGTAGAAACCAAAATATCTAAACCTGCCATGATAGCAAGCTTTTGTGGAGTAATGCTAGAGCCACCATAAATACCAGCATACCTTATAGAAATATGTTGGGTAAGCTTTTCAATTTCTCCAATTACTTGAGTAACCAATTCTCTCGTTGGAACTAAAATCAAAGTTTTAGGGTGCTTTTGAGCAGAGTACTTATGCATTCTAAGAATTGGCAATAAGTAAGCAAAGGTTTTTCCTGTTCCTGTTTGGGCTATACCAACAACATCTTTGCCCGACATAATAGTTGGGAATGATTGTTCTTGAATAGGAGTTGGGTGTAGGTATTCTAAATCTTGCAGCGCATTAAGCAAAGGCTTATTTAGGTTTAGGTCTTCAAAATTTAGCATGATATTTTTAATATTTTTGGTTCAAACCGAAATTTAATGATTAGGATTATTTAATACCTAACCATTCTTTAGCGGTATTTCTAAGTAGTTTAACTTTTGTTTCTTCGTCTAAACTTTTCATAAGCTCAATAAACTTCCCATGCTCTAAATCACCCAATGGGAAAGGGAAATCAGAACCCATAGCAATTTTATCTGGACCAAACATTTTCAATAAGAACTGAAATGTTTCATCGTCGTGAACCAATGAGTCTATATAAAATTTGTCTGTAAAGGTTCTAGGATCATCAATTTTATGTACGTTGCAAAGATCTGGTCTGGCATGGTAGGCATGAGAAATTCTTCCAATGGTTTGAGGGAAGCAACCACCGCCATGTGCAAATAGAACGCGTAGTTTCGGGAATTTATCAAAAATGCCACCAAACATCATACTGCAAATTGCCAAAGAAGTTTCGGCAGGCATACCAACTAGCCAAGGAAGAAAATAGTTTGGCATTCTATCTTGCCCCATCATGTCCCAAGGGTGAACAAAAATTGCCATTCCTAATTTTTCGGCAGTTTCGTAGAATGGGTAATAATAAGGGTCGTCTAAGTTTTTACCTTCAATATGTGTTGCTATTTCTACGCCTGGTAAATTTAATTCGTGTTTACAACGCGACAATTCTTCACAGGCAAGGTCGATATCTTGCATGGGTAAGGTACCCAAACCAACAAAACGAGTAGGGTAGGTTTCTTGAATTTTGGCCACATGATTATTGTAATATTGAGCCCATTCATGAGTGTGTTCTGGTTTTGCCCAATAGTAAAATAATACAGGAACAATAGACAAAGCCATAAGCTCAACATCGTGTTTGTCCATGTGCTCAATAATAGCTTCTGGGTTCCAACAAAGTTCATCAATGGTTCTAAAAAAAGTTCCATCGGCCTTCATCATATTAGCCCTTCCTGGCTGGAAATGGTCTAAGTAGATAAAATCTTCTCCATAACCATATTTATCTTTTAGATTGGCCATATTTTCTGGCAGAATATGGGCATGAACGTCGATTTTTTTATATTTACTCATTTTCCTAATAAACCAAATGCGTTACCATTTGGGTTGTGTTTCGGTTTGAACCAATAAAAATGGTTCAAAAAAATTAAATAATAAACCCTTTTACTTTAGAATTAATAGCCATCGCCATCTAAAATATTTCCAAGACCACCAAGGATACCGCCTTCTTCTCTTCTGCCACCAGGACCACCATAAGCCAAAATCCTACTAGCCAATCTTGAAATAGGTAAAGATTGTATCCAAACTTTTCCAGGGCCTTGCAAGGTAGCAAAGAAAACCCCTTCTCCACCAAATAAGGTGTTTTTAATGCCACCAACAAATTGGATATCGTAATTTACATCTTTGGTAAATGCCACAATACAACCAGTGTCTACTTTTAACATTTCTCCAGCTTGTAGTTGACGTTCTTCAACATGCCCACCAGCATGGAGAAAAGCCATTCCGTCGCCTTCTAATTTTTCCATGATAAAACCTTCACCACCAAATAAGCCAGTTCCCAATTTCTTTTGAAATTCGATGCCAATACTAACACCTTTTGCAGCACATAGGAATGCATCTTTCTGGCAAGTTAATCTTCCAGCGTGTCGACTTAAATCAACTGGGATAATTTTGCCTGGGTAAGGAGCAGCAAAAGTTACCGTTCTTTTTCCGTTTCCATTGTTTGTATAGGCAGTCATAAATAAGCTTTCGCCAGTAAGCAAGCGTTTACCTGCCGACATCAACTTGCCTAAAATTCCTCCTTGATTTTGACTGCCATCGCCAAAAATGGTATTCATCTGAATTCCATCATTCATCATCATGAAACTTCCTGGTTCAGCCATTACGGTTTCTTGAGGATCTAATTCTATTTCTACACATTGCATTTCGCTACCGAAAATTCGGTAATCAATTTCATGGTTGCTAATCATATTATTTATTTTGGTGCGAAAATATCCAATTAAATTATGGAAATGCTTGAAAAATATTTTCAATTAGAAAGTTGAATGATATTTCTTGCATTTATTTTAAAATTTTAATGGTTGTATATTTTATTTTGTCTGGCGTAATACTAGTTTAAGTGGAAAATGGCGGTTTCTAATGGTAAATTCATTTGCATTGGGACGATTAAATGTTTTTATTCGTGTCATGCGAACAGCGTTAATTGTAGGTATATCAGGTGATTGCGGAAAGGCTTTATTACAAGGCTTATTAAATAATCGCCATTACAAACAGATTGTAGTTCTTACAAGGCGAGAAAACAGACGTTTAAAGAATATACATCTAAAACGAGTAATGGTTGATTTTGCAAACATGCAAGATAATTTAACACATTTTCATGAGGTTGATGATGTGTTTTGTTTATTGGGAACAGAATATATTGATACCAGAAACTTGGATGAAGCCTCAAAATTTGATTACGAGTATCCATTAAGTGTGGCTCAGGTAGCCAAGGAAGCAGGTATTAAGAATTTTTATCTTTTGAATCCAAGTAAATTGGATATTAATTCTAATAATTTTATTATTTCAACCAGAGCCAGATTAGAATTAGAAATAGGTAGATTAGGATTTGAGAATTTTGTTGTTTTTAGAGTAAATAAAATTCGTGGGCCTGTAAATATGGAAAGTACCTTATTTGCAACCAAGAAAGGTGTAGGAAGTCTAATTAATTTATTGGGCATGGGGATATTAAATAAAGTAAAAGCAACACCTTCTAATATTTTATCCCAAAAAATCATCTCCACAGCATTATCAAACTCGGATAATAAAAAAGAGTTTCTACCTGAAGATTACTAAATTGCTTGGATGAAAAAAACAGCATTGGTAATTGGTGCAACAGGACTTATTGGTAGAAATTTGGTTTTTGAATTACTTAAAAATGATAATTATGATTCTGTATTGGTTTTTACTAGAAGAGATTTGGTAATAAAGCATTCAAAATTAAATCAAATTATTTGCGATTTTGATGATTTGGAAATGCACTTTACTACCCAAATTATTGATGACGTTTTTTGTTGTTTAGGTTCAACAAAAAACAAAACTCCAAACCAAGAAGAATATAGAAAGATCGATTACGATTATCCAATAGAATTTGGAAAGCTAGCTTTGAAAAACGGAGCTAAAAACTATTTTTTAGTAAGTTCAATGGGTGCAGATAAGAATTCACGAATTTTTTATTCTAAGTTAAAAGGTGAAGTTGAACTTGCAATAAGTGAATTAAAATTTGAAGGATTTAAAATATTTCGTCCAAGTTTATTATTGGGTAATAGAATCGAACTACGCCCATTAGAAATGTTTAGTCAGATGTTAATGCGAGGCCTAAACCCACTATTTATTGGTCCATTAAAAAAATACAAAGCTATTCAAGGTTCAACGGTTGCCAAAGCAATGAATAATTTAGCTAAATTAAATAGAGTAGGTTATGAAATAATTGAAAATGAAATGATCTTTGATTTGGCCGAAGAACCTATTTAGATTAGTTAGGTGCAGGTTATAAAATAAATTATCAAACCAAGCATAACCAAAATGTTTCCAATCCATTCCCAAGGATTTAATTTTTCTTTAAATATTAAAAAACCTGCCATTAAGGAAAAAGGGAAAAAAGCTAATTGCATATATCCCATAATATTTAGTGAGAATTTTTGGTAGCAGATATTTAATAATACCGACCCTAAAATTGTAAAGCTTGCAATTGAAATTATGGGCAAACTAAGTAATTTAGGTTTAAGCATTGAGAATTTTGGGTCATTAATAATTAGGTAAAAAGTTGAAAGTAATAATGTTCCAACTTCAAGTATCCATGTGCCCCAAACAGCACTAGTTGTAGCCAATGGAATTGATAATAATGCATATCCAAATCCCCATAATATTGCTGAAATTATAGCTTCATACAAACCTTTTTTATTTGGAGTTTTTTTCCATTGAATAACGATGCCAATAATTGAAAGTGTTGCAGCTAGAATAAACCAAGGACTGCTAGTTTCATTAAAAATTAAAATGCCAAGGAGGTAATGAATAAATGCGCCGCAAATACCAATGACTGCTACATTAACAAAATGAAGGTGTTGTAGTGCTTTTATGTAAAAATATAGTCCTAATGAAATTTGGATAGAGCAGAAGACAAGCCATAAAATGCTAGACAAATTAGGGAAAAGCAGTAAATCTCCTGATACCAATAACCAAATACTTACAAATAGAACAGTAAGTAACGACCTTTTATAAATTAATTGGCCAGCACTTTGAGAAATACTACCTAATTTTATGAAAACATCAGCAAGAAAATACGATAAGTTAACCGCCAAGGAAAACCAAAAGGCCAACATTTATTCTAATTCTTTTAGGGCCTCGATAATACTCTTTTCAACTCTATTTGTAATATCAGAATAATCTTGACTAACAAATTTCTGACCAGTTATACTTTCAAAAAGTTCGATGTATCTAAGGGTAACCATATTTACGAATTCTTCAGTAAATACTGGGATGTGCTGCCCTTCTAATCCTTGGAAACCATTTTCGATTAACCATTGACGAACAAATTCTTTGGATAATTGTCTTTGTTGTTGATCCTTTTCCTGAATTTCGGCATAAGTGTCGGCATAGAAATACCTGCTAGAATCAGGGGTGTGAATTTCATCCATTAACATAATAACACCATCTTTCTTTCCAAATTCATATTTGGTATCCACCAAAATTAGACCTTGTTTTTGGGCATACTCCGAACCAAATGCAAAAAGTTGCTTAGTATAATTTTCTAAAACAATATAATCTTCTTCAGAAACCAAGCCCATTTTAAGAATACCTTCTCTTGAAATATCCTCATCATGGCCTTTTTTTGCTTTGATAGTTGGGGTAATTATGGGCTCAGGTAATTTGTCGTTTTCCTTTAAACCATCTGGCATTGGAACGCCACAAATTTCTCTTTTACCGCTTTTATATTCTCTCCAAGCATGACCAGCCAAATATCCTCTAATCACCATTTCAACATCAAATGGTTCGCAATAATGTCCGATAGTTACATTTGGGTCGGGACTAGAAATTAGCCAATTTGGAACTATGTCTTTTGTTAAGGTTAGAAAATGAGCAGCAATCTGGTTTAATACCTGACCTTTAAATGGAATAGGTTTTGGCATTACTACATCAAATGCAGAGATCCTATCGCAGGCAACCATGGCCAAGTAGCGATTTTGAATATTATAAACGTCCCTAACTTTGCCTCTATAAAAATTCTTTTGTTTATTGAAGAATAGGTTGGTTGAAACTAGTGCTTCCATACTTTAGAATAAGCATGCAATATGCACTATTTTTTAGAGCGAATCAAGGTAAATTTAGAATGCGACAATGCCTCAATCGTAATGATGTAGATTATTAGTCGATTAAGATTTTCCTGTTTTAAAATTATAATTAGGGCATGATCGTAATTTCTGTTCTTCTATTTAATCCTCTACCCTCTATTGTTTTGTTATCGGCTATGGGTTGAGTATCGGCATAACCTTTAGAGGTTAATCGGTTTGCAGGAACCCCTGCACCAATTAAATATTCTTTTACAGCTTTAGCACGATTGGCAGAAAGAACATAGTTTTTAGATAAATCGCCAGTATTATCTGTGTGACCACCAATTTCAATTTTAACACTTGGATTAGCCCCTAAGAATTGAATTAATTTATTTAATTCAACTTTGGACTCTTCCTTTAATTCAAACTTATCTGAATCGAAAAAGATATTCTTCAAAACAATTTTTGCTCCTGGAGTAATTGGTTGTAAGGGTACTGAAAGGATGAGTGGTTCGGTGGCACTTTGATTTTCTAAAGAAAAATTTTCGGAATAAAAAAGATAACCAGAGGCACTTACATTTAAAGCATAGTTTTTATTTCCTTGTAAACACACTAAAAATTCGCCACTAACTTTATTAGAAAAAGATTCAATTACAACTCTTCCATTTGATAAGTCGATAAGTTCAACCTTTGCAGCTAATTTCTTTTTTGTATTTGCATCAAAAACAACGCCTTTAGCATAACCGGTTTGTTTAGGTCTTGCTGCTTCATACAATTCAAATTGGTAAATATCCAAACCACCTCTAGAGTCAACACCTTCTTTAGCTATAAAGGCATCTTTTCCATTTGATGCAATTACAATACATGTTTCATCTTTTTCACTATTAATTGGGTATCCTAAATTAATAGGTTTTTGCCACCTTCCATCTGTTCCTCTTCTTGTAAAAAACAAGTCAACACCGCCCATTCCAGGGTGACCATCGCTATTAAAATATAAAGTTTGATCGTCTTTAGCAATATGTGGTGATTGCTCATCTCCTGAAGTATTTATTTCTGGACCAGCATTAATAGGTGGTGTCCACCTTCCATTTTTAAAAGTAGTATACCAAATATCACTTTGACCAAAACCACCTGGCCTATTACTACTAAAATACAATACTCTGCCATCAAAGCTTAAACAAGGCTGACTTTCCCAAGCGGCGGTATTTACGGGAGCCCCAAGATTAATAGGTTCAGACCAAGCATTTCCATCTAATTTGCTTAAGTATAAATCGCAACTACCCATTGCACCAGGGCGATTACAAGCAGTATAAAAAATGTATTGACCATCTGCAGAAAGTGAAACAGTTCCTTCGTTTCTTTCTGTGTTTATAGGATAACCCATGTTTTCGGCAAACTGATATTTACCATCAATTTTTGCACTTCTATAAAACTCTTCATCTCTGCCATTTACTAGTCGGGTGAAAATTAAATATTGTTCATCTGCTGTTATTCCTGGGAAGTACTCATGTTCTGGGGAATTAACCATATTACCAAGGTTAACAGGTGCAAACGGAAATGGAGTTAATACAGCTTTTCGAGCAAAATCAGCATTGTTTTTAATACTTGTTATTTGTTCCTTTTTTTGATAGTAATCAGGGAAACTCATAAATGTTTCGGCATCTTTAAAAGCTTCGTTGTATTTGCCAATTGTGAAATAACACCTGCTACGCCCAAAATAACTCATTGGGAAATTGGGGTTAAGATTTACAATTTTATCATACAAGGCAATAGCCTCCTCATATTTTTCATTGTCTTTTTTTATTTCCGCCAACATCATGTATGCATCAATAAAATTAGGATCTAATGCAATGGCTTTATCTAACCAAGTTTGGGCCCTCATAAAATCTTGAGTTTGAAAGGTTTTTAATGCCTCACCAAAATAGTATTCGGCCTTTTTATTTTTTGTGCCGCTAAATGGAAGTTCTTGAGAATTTGCTTGAAAAATTCCTAAGAACAAAACCACAATAAATAATAATTTTTTCATCGAAATCATATGAGTTGAACGCCCAAAATAGTTAAAAAATTGGTTCAAACAAGATTAAGACCTTTTGGGTTTTTAAACCAAGTTACTTTTCCATTTTTAGCTTGAACCAATTTCCAAGTTTTTTCGTTGAATTCAACAACAACAATGCCAGAGGTAGGCACATGTTCTGCAAACGTAGGCGTGAGAAAGCCAATAATACCTGTTATAGAAGGATTGTGACCAACAATTAATATGGAATGAAGATTATCATCTTGTTCTCTTATAACATGCATCAAATCAGAAATACTAGCCTCGTAGATTGAAGTATCTAGGTCAACAATTGAGGTGTTCAATTTTAATTCTTTACAAAAAATTTGGGCCGTTTTTTTTGTTCTATGAGAAGGGCTAGCAATAATTTTATCGATACTAAAATTTGTATTTTTAAATTCATGAGCCATAAATGCAAGGTCTTTTTTCGACCTATCATCTAAATCTCTATAAAAATCTCCATTTGAAGAATCCTTCACCGCCTTAGCGTGACGCATAAAAATAACCTGTTTCATAGGAATATTATTTTTTCTCAACCTAATACAATTTTAGGTAAATTGATGTTTTTAATTTAATAAAATTGCTAATAGTTTCTGGCATAAGGTGCAGTATCCATATTTTCAAAATCGCGCTCAATAAATTTATAATGTGCAGCCATTGCAATCATGGCTGCATTATCTGTACAATATTCAAATGCAGGAACAAAGGTTTTCCAATTTCTATTAATCCCTTCTTCTTCAATTGCCTTTCTCAAAGAGCTATTCGCAGAAACACCACCAGCTAATGAAATTTGATTAATACCAGTTTCTTTCATGGCAATAATTACTTTTTTCATAAGGTGTTTTATAATAGCAAATTGGATTGATGCGCATAAATCCTCTAAATTATTTTTTATAAAGTTTTGATCCAAAATAATTTGCTTCTGAATAAAGTAGAGGAAAGAAGTTTTTAAGCCACTAAAACTATAATCTAAATTTGGAATTTGTGGTTGGGGGAAAGGAAATGCTAATGGATTGCCATTTTTAGCATAAGTATCTATTAATGGTCCACCTGGATAAGGAAGTCCTAAAATTTTAGCAGCTTTATCAAAAGCCTCACCTGCAGCATCGTCAATGGTTTTACCCAATACTTCCGATTCAAAATAGGAGGTCAATTTAACAATTTGGGTATGGCCACCACTTACTGTTAAACACAAAAAAGGAAATTCAGGTCTTGGCTCATCAATAAAGTGCGCCAAAACATGTGCTTGCATGTGGTTTATTCCAATAAGAGGAATACTTAGTGATTGGGAAATTGATTTAGCAAAACTACAACCTACCATTAATGAACCAATTAATCCAGGACCTTTTGTAAAAGCAACAGCATCCAAATCATTTAATTCTATTTGAGCTTCCATTAAGGCAATTTCAACTACTGGAACTATATTTTGTTGATGAGCTCTGCTTGCCAATTCTGGCACAACTCCGCCATATAGTTGGTGAATACTTTGCGTGGAAACTTTATTAGATAATATTTTTCCATTTTTAATAATAGCAGCCGCTGTATCATCACAGGAAGATTCTATGGCAAGAATGAGAATATCTTTTTGCAAATTTGCAGGCACTTGTATATTTAATTATATTCGGACAAAACTACGTTGCTAAAGAAGTTTATCAAAATATCTTATGTTTTATTTGCAGGGCTTATTGGCTTGCTGATGCTTCTGTACCTTTTATTTAATACCCATTCCTTCCAAAATTATTTAGTAAAAAGAGTTAATTCCTATGTAAATGAAACCTTTCACACCCGCATAAACATTGGTGAAGTGAGCTATGATGGTTGGACTTTCTTTAGTTTAAGAAATATTCAATTCGGGGACCAAAAATTAGATACAACTTTTTATGTAGGAAGGTTGCAATTTAATTTAGCAGGTTTAAATATAGATTCCACTCATTTTATTTTAAATGACGCTGTTTTGGATGAAGCTGTCTGTAAAATAACCACATATAAGGATAGTACCTATAGTTTAGATGTGATTAATTTGTTTTCAGACCCCAATGATACTATTTCAGATCCCAATGCTCCACCATTTATTTTAGAGTTCAATAATTTGGAATGCATGGATACTCGTTTCAATTATTTCGATTCAACTGGAGAATTTTTTCCAATTGGGTTTGATTATAACCGAATAGATATTGATAATATAAATTTTAGATGTAAAAAACTTCAAATTATTAATGATTCCTTAGTGTTTGATGTAAAGAATTTTAGTTGCAAGGAAAGAAGTGGGTTTGAAATACTTCGAATGAAATCAAATGTGATTATATGCGATAAAACAATAGAATTGAAAAATTTAGATTTGGTTACACCCAATAGTCATATCAAAGATTATTTGAGTTTAAATTCTAAATCGTGGGAAGAATATTCTGATTTTAATAATAAGGTAGTATTAAAAATAAACCTCAATCAAAGTGATGTTGACATGAAAGACATTACTTATTTTGTTCCATCATTTGATGTTTATCATTACAAGGCAAAAGTAAGTGGAAATGGAAAAGGTCCTGTATCAAATTTGAATTTAAAAAATTTACTACTAAGAATAGGTTCAGAAACTCGTTTTGCTGGTAATGCAAAATTTATAGGGTTGCCCAATATTGAGGAAACTTTCATGGATATTGAGGCAGATTATTTTTCTACAATTAAACCAGAATTGGAGAAGGTAATTGCTATGGATCTACCGCAAGAATTAGGAGATTTAGGCTTGCTTAATTATAGAGGAAAATTTACAGGATTTTATCAAGATTTTGTTGCCTTTGGTTCTTTAGAAACTGCGTTTGGTTCAGCCCAAACAGATTTAAACATGAAGGTAAATGAAGAAACCTTATTGAGTGAATATTCTGGTAATATTGAAATGGACCATTTTCAATTAGGTGACTATTTGAAAAATAAAGATTTAGGTGAGGTGGATTTTAGAGGTCATTTGGTTGGAAAAGGATTTGATTTAAATACCCTTGATACCAAATTGGAGGCATCTATTTCTGCTTTTGGTTTTAGGGGGTATACCTATAGAAATATTGATATTGCAGGTGAAATTAGGAACAAAAAATTAACTAGTCAATTTGATATAAACGACACAAATTTGGTTATTAACTCAAGTTTGATGGCAGATTTAAGCAAACCTTATTCGCATCTTATTGTAGACGGTGAGGCAGAAAATGTTAATTTAAAGCCACTTAATTTACACAAAAGTAAAATTGCTTTAGGAACAAAGTTTAAAGCTGATTATCATTTTAAGGATTTAAATAATCACTACGGGGAAATGTGGGTGGAAGATTTTCATTATGAAAAATCTGGATATAGCTATAGGGTGAATCAATTAAAGGTTGAATCTGAAAATGAGGATGAGGAATTGTTTTTGATTAATGGTGATTTTGTTCATGGAAAAATCAAAGGACAATTTGATTTTGCTAGGCTTTATGAGGAACTTAAGTATTGGACACTTAATTTGGGCGAAGCTTATTATAAACCTAGAAAGGTAGAAAAGGGTGAACAGAATTTTGAATTTGAATTGACTATTTTAAACACGGCAAGTATTTCGCCTTTATTTTTTCCAGGTATTAATGCTAGCAATATAGATTTAGAGGGTGAGGTTAATAGTTTGCGAGAATCTTATAAATTGGCTGGGTATATAGGGAATTTCAATACAGATGGATGGCATTTAAATCAAACAACATTCAAAATTACTGAAGAAGAAAAGGAAAAAGGAAGTTTGCTTTTTGGATTTTCAAATTTTGGAAGACTTGATACTCTATACATTGGAGATTTTGCCTTAAAGGCAGATGCTATACCAAATAAAATAAATTTGCAATACCAAATACGGGATAGCTTAAGTTTGGTTCAAGGCGAATTTAAGCATGCAGTTCTGTTTGAACCAAATTCGTTTTGGTTAGATTTTATGCCTTCATGGTTGCAATCTGGTGTGTCAAGATGGAGTATTGCGGAAGGGAAAACTATTGAATTAGCTTCTGATGAAATCAATTTTGAGAACTTAATATTATCCAATTTAAATCAGCAAATATTATTAGATGGATTTTATGATTATGATGGTTCTAAGAAAAATATCAGTGCAAAGATTACAGATTTAGACTTGAATACAATTAATCAATTTGTAAAAGAAATAGGAGTGGATTTAGGTGGAATTGCAAATGGATATTTGGTATATAAAAATATGGGCTCAAGAGATGTGGTAATTACAAATATTGAAACAAAAAATTTAACATTGGATAAAGATACTTTAGGCGATTATACTTTGGCAATAGGATATAGGGAAGAGGAGGAGGATTTGCTAATTGATTTTGTTTCTAATAAAGGGAAAATTAATCAATTAAAAGGATATGGAATTTATGATATACCCAAAAAATATTTAGATTTAAATGTAGATTTCAAAGATTCTAAAGTGACAGCATTTCAAGCATTTGTTAAAGATTATGTAAAGCTTTATGATGGGAAAGCAGAATTAAATGCAAAGCTTTCGGGTCCTATTTCTCAATTGAGATTGGATGGCCAATTGCAATTGTCAAAAGTGGAATTAAAGGTTGATTATTTGCAGACCACATATAGGTTTGATTTGGCAAAAATTAACTTTAACGATAACTTAATTAATATTGTTCCATTTGATATTTTTGACATAAATAAACAACAGGCAAAGGTGTCTGGAAAAGTAACCCACAAAGGATTTACTAACCTAAAATATGATTTACATATCAACGATTTTAAATCTTTTCAGGTGTTGAATACGGTTGCAAAGGACAATGATTTGTTTTATGGAGCTGCCTACGCAAGTGGTAAGTTTTCGATGCGTGGCAGTGATAACAATTTAGCTATGCACATCGATGTTGTTTCAGAGAAAGGAACCAAAGTTATTATTAATCCTTTTGGGGCTTCCACTGAGACTGGTGAATCTTATATTCATTATGTAAGTCGCGATACTTTGCAAACCTTTACTAGCCTAGGAAAAGGGCCTGAATTTGGAATTGGAGTGTATATGAAAATTAAAGCAAATCCCAATGCTGAAATTCAAGTAATTTTTGATGCAAAATCTGATGATAGGATCAAAGCAAAAGGGAATGGACAGCTGAAAATGGATTATTTGCCAGATGGTAATTTTTTAATGAATGGCGAATATGTTTTAACAGAAGGAGAGTACAGATTTAGTGCAATGAATGTGGTTGCAAAAAAGTTTGATTTGAAACCAGGAAGTAAAATTGAATGGCATGGAGATCCTTTAACAGGAAGGTTAAATATTGTAGGTAAGTATTCTTTAAAGACTACCATTAGCCAAATTGTAAATATGACCAATGCTGCCGATCCAAATGTGAGAGTACCTGTGGAATGTTTAATTAATATCAACGGTATTGTAGAGAAGCCTGAATTTACCTTTGATTTAAGTTTCCCCGATTTGCAAAACAATGTAACGGGAGCAGCAGCTTCAGAATTAAATGCAGTTGTTTCCAATTTTAGAAGGGAGCCAGAAATGATGAACCAACAAATTTTGTTCTTGTTAATTTCTGGTAGTTTTGTTCCAATTACCAATACTAATACAACTGCAAATAGTAGCTTTGGAACGCAAACCGTTTCTGATTTATTAAGTAAGCAAGCAGCGGGATTAATTGGTAAAGCGGTACCCAATATTGATGTTAGTGTAGATTTATTAAATGCCTCTGACCCAACAAAAGGTAGAACAGTATTGCTTTCTGCTTCTAAAAGATTTTTGGATAATAGATTAGAAGTGCAAACAAGTTATGCTATAGACCAAACTCAAACCAATGTTTCTGCCACTTATAATTTAAGAAAAAATGGAAGTACAAAGCTGAGGGTATTTAACAAAAGCGGATTTGATGCCATTTATAATAGAAATGTTACCACTTCAGGAACGGGATTGTTTTTTCACAAAGAGTTTGATACTTTTTCAGAACTATTTAAAAAGCAAGGCACCAATTAAAAACCAATATTAATTATTCATTTAATATGATACCATCAATAGATTTAAGAGATTTCCTAAGTGGAAACCCAGAAAAGAAAGATGAATTTGTACAAAGCTTAGGAAAAGCATATCAAGAAATTGGATTTGTTGCAGTAAAAGGCCATTTATTAAATGAAGGAGTTAGTGAAAATTTATATGACTCGTGCAAAAGTTTTTTTTCATTAAGTGATGAAGAAAAAAAGGCTTATGAGGTTCAAGGTTTAGCTGGCCAACGAGGCTATACTAGTTTTGGTAAGGAACATGCAAAAGGTAGGAATGAAGGCGATTTAAAAGAGTTTTGGCATTTTGGTCAAACTGTTATTGGCGATGATCCGATAAAAATGGAATACCCAGAAAATGTTTTTATAAAAGAGTTTCCTTCATTTAACGAAAATGGATTATTGGCATATAAACAATTAGAAGAAACAGGTAAGTATATGTTAAGGGCAATTGCCTTATTCTTACATTTGGATGAGTTTTATTTTGATGATAAAATCCATCATGGAAATAGTATTTTAAGACCTATTCATTATCCACCAATTACCTCAGAACCTAAATCAGCTGTTAGAGCAGCAGAGCACGAAGATATCAATTTAATTACCCTGTTAATGGGTGCAAGTGCCGAAGGTTTGCAAGTGCTTAACAAACAAAACGAATGGGTGAGTATAACTGCCTTACCTGAGCAATTAGTTGTAAACGTAGGAGATATGCTGCAACGATTAACTAATAATGTTTTGAAAAGCACAACGCATCGGGTTATCAATCCACCTAAGGAAAAGTGGGGTAGTTCAAGATTTTCAATTCCTTTCTTTTTACATCCAAGAAGTGAAATGCGTTTAGACTGTTTAACTAATTGCATTAGCGATGAAAATCCAATTCAATACGAACCAATATCTGCAGGCGATTATTTGATTGAACGTTTGAAAGAAATTGGTTTGAAATAGAAATCAAATTAAGCTAAAGGGTTATGGAAAAGTATAAAAATCCAATCCAATTTTGGATCCATGTATTTTTCTTTTTAATCTTTTGTTCTGTTTCACTAGTTAATCATTATTTATTTAGATCAGCAGGTTTGGATTATGGAATTGCAAACCAAGCAATTTATCAATACGCACATTTTAAATCGGCTATTTGCACCCAGTTAATTGGAGCTGAACCAATATCATATTTGGGATTGCACTTTAGTTTGTGGGTTCCAATATTAAGTCCATTTTATTGGGTGTTTGGGTCTTATACCTTATTGATTTTCCAAAATCTTGCATTGGTTTTTGGAGGGGTTGGTTTGGTGAAAATGGCTAATCATTTGCAATTAAAAGAGAAAGTTGCCCTAATCGTTTTGGTGCAATTTTATTCCAGCTTTACTATATTTTCTGCCATTGCATTTGATTACCATGATAATGTAATAGGGGCATGTTTTTTACCATGGCTATTTTACTTTTATTACAAGGAAAATCTTGGGTTATTTGTCATTTGCTTTTTAGCCATTTTACTTTCAAAAGAGAACATGGCAATATGGTTAATTTTTATTTCCATAGGCTTTTATTTTCATCAAAAATCAACTAAAAAATCGTATTTCAAATTAATTGGAGTAATGGTTTTGGTTTCAATATTTTGGTTTTTATTTAGTGGTTTGATCCTAATGCCTTTGCTTAATCCAAATGGGAAATTTGAACAATTAACACGTTTTTCTCACTTAGGTTCAAACCTTAGTGAAATAATAATACATATCATTTCGCATCCAATTAAAATGATACGAATGTTTTTTGAAAGCCATATTCAACCAGATATTGATGAAGTAGTAAAACATGAATTTTTGTGGGCTGTTTTATTTTCTGGCGGGATTATTCTTATAGCAAAACCCTCTTTTTTATGGATTGCCCTACCAATTTTTATGCAGAAATTATGGAATAAGGAATTGGCTTTTTGGGGTGTGAGTTACCATTATCAAATTGAGTTAGCGCCTATTATTTCGCTGGCTATTTTATTTTGGATCAAACCGAAAAATAACAAACTTCTAATTTATGGTATACCCATTTTATTGTTTGTATCAACAGCCTATACCACCTTTTCTTTAATGCAAAATAGGAGAGCGGATTATAGACCAGAAAAAGAAAATGTTTTTGGTTCAAACCATTACAAAATAGATTTTGATATTGAAAAGGTAAATCAAAAAATAAATGAAATACCTGCCAATGCGAAAGTTTGTGCTCAATCTAATATTTTACCTCATTTGGCAAATAGAGATTTCATTTACCATTTTCCATATATTAAGGATTCAGAATATCTTTTAATAATGAAGCCAAATGGGAATTCCTATCCCTTGTCTAATGAAGATTCTAACCACTTTATTGATTCATTATTGACAACTCCTTTTTGGAAAGTAGATAGCAGTGCATTACCCCTTTGCGTTTTGCATTTAGAGAAATAATTGCATAAAAAAAGAGGTCGAAACCTCTTTTTTTATGATGCTAAATTTGTTTATTTTTCTTCCAAATGAAATTTCACTAAATCTTCTAAAGGTGATTTAATTACTCTTCCCATATGCATATCGTAACTTAAGGCAACTTCCTCCAAAATATCTTTAAAAACAAAGCCTACAGAACCAATGCAGTTAAATTTATAATCTTTATAATCGGGGTATTTACTTGCCAGGTTCTTGAAGAAGTCTCTGAAGGAATCTCTAACCTTATTTCTAATATATGGATGGGTTACAAACTCATCAGCGAATTTGCAAAAACTTGCCAAATATCTATTTGGAAACTGTGTTGTATACAGCGTATGGAAAATTTGCTCGTTGTCTACAATTTGAAAACGCTCTTGAAATCTTGCTTGCAAAGGTGGTTCTAATCTACCACGCATAAAATCACGAACAATCTTTTTACCAATATAACTTCCACTTCCCTCATCACCTAATAAATAGCCAAGTGAATCAATATTCATTGAAACATCTTCACCATCGTATAAACAAGTATTACAACCGGTACCTAAAATGGCGGCAAATCCTTTTTCTTTTCCTAAAAGTGCCCTGGCTGTTGCAAGTAAATCATGACCAACAAAAATAGAATTTGCTTTAGGAAAACTTCTTACCAGGGCTTTCCTTACAATCTCCTTTTTTTCTGGAGTACTGCAACCAGCGCCGTAAAAATAGATTTCAGTTACAACATCACCGTCAAAATCCTTCAAGAGATTTTCTGATAGGGAGTAATAAATTGCTTCTGTATCTATAAAGTATGGATTGTATCCAATTGTATGAAATATTTTTTGCTCTGTACCACTTTTATTAGTTAGGCACCAATCTGTTTTAGTTGAACCACTGTCGGCTATTAAATACATATCTTATTTTGTTTATTTACGAGAATATAAAAATATGGTTAATATTACAATTAATAAATCAAAAAAAATCTATATATTAAAACAAAACCTTGGTTTGGGATTGCAATTAATAATTAAAAAACACACATTCAAATCGTTATAAATTCTATTTGTGAATATATTACGCAAATGTTATCATTGAATGTAAACATAAAATTAGCAATGATTTTTTCAGGCTCCGTTAAGAGTAAACTACCCCACGTTGGCACTACAATTTTTTCAGTAATGTCTTCACATGCGCAGGAGCAAGGTGCAATAAATTTAGCCCAAGGCTTCCCTGATTTCAACTGTTCACCTAAGTTAGTTTCACTAGTTAATCAGTATATGGTGAAAGGTTTTAATCAGTATGCACCAATGCCTGGTGTAATGGCTTTAAGGGAAAAAATAGCAGAAAAAACTGAACGTCTTTATGGAAGTAAATACAACCCAGATACAGAAATCACTATTGTGCCTGGAGGTACACATGCGATTTATGCTGCAATAAGTGCTGTTGTTGGTGAAGATGATGAGGTTTTGGTTATTGAGCCTTGTTATGATAGTTATGTTCCTGCAATTGAATTAAATGGAGGCAGAGCCATTTTTTATGAAATGAAGTATCCTGATTATTCTATTGATTGGAATGAAGTTAAGAGATTAATTAATTTCAAAACTAGAATGATTATGATTAACACACCACATAACCCAACTGGAAGTGTGTTAACAGATAGTGATATGTTGCAACTTCAGAAAATACTTGATAATACAGACGTTGTAGTGTTAAGTGATGAAGTTTATGAACATATTATTTTTGATGGATTAGAGCACCAAAGTGTTTCGAGGTTTCCAAAACTTGCCGAAAGAAGCATTATCATAAGTTCATTTGGTAAAACTTACCATACCACTGGATGGAAAATGGGATATGTTTTAGCACCTGAAAATATTACAAAAGAATTTAGAAAAGTACATCAATTTATGGCCTTTAGTGCCAATACTCCAATTCAATATGCCTTGGCAGATTTTTTAGATGATGCCGATGCATATTTACAACTCAATCAATTTTATGAAGACAAAAGGAATTATTTTCAGAAGCTCATTAAGGGGTCAAACTTTAAGCTTTTGCCGTGCAAAGGTTCATATTTTCAAATGCTCAACTATGCGAAGATTACGCAAGAACGCGACATTGACTTTGCCGTGCGTTTAACAAAAGAACACAAAGTTGCAAGTATTCCAACCTCGGTTTTTTATCATAAAAAAATAGATAATAATGTACTTCGTTTTTGCTTTGCCAAAAGTGAAGAAACACTAGAAAAAGCTGCCGAAAAGCTAATGCGTGTATAGAGTTTTAGCTGATATAAATCAGTTTCAAAGTTGATTAAGGTCAAAGGTTAATTTTTAACCTGCACCTACCTTTGTTTTGTCAATTTAATGAAACAATTTAATTAGTTTATGAATACTCAATTTACAGTTAGTGATTTTATGTCGGAAGATGTTGTGGTTGCAGGATTACACAACAAGTTAAGTGAAGTTATGAAGTTTTTTGTAACTCATAAAATTCACCATTTACCGGTAACAGATAAAGACGAATTAGTTGGAATGGTTAGCGTAACTGATGTGGTTGCCGCATTTTTCCTTGAATTAAATAAGGGTGAAAACATTAACATTTCTGATTTAGATAAGAAGTATCCTGTTAACGAATTAATGACTCCTGATCCTGTTTCTGTAAATCCAGACACAAAACTTAATGAGGCTCTAACCATTTTAAGAGAAGGTGCCTTTCAAGCTTTGCCTGTGGTTGAAAACAATAAGGTTGTAGGTATTATAACAAACAAAAATTTAATAAGTGTTTTTGCAAAAGATGTGAATCCACCTCATCCTACATTTACAATTGAAAATCCCGGTTTCGGAATTTAGTTTCATAAGTTTTAGGTGAAAGGCGGCACAATTTCGGTTGGGCCGCTTTTTTTGTTTTTATCACATAATTTGTCAGTAAAAATAAAAGGCTTGACCTATATTTGAGCCTTATTTTTACGTGATGATTCAAGATATAATAAAAGGTCAAATTGCAACGGCATTATATAGTTTATACCAAATTACTATAGCTCCAGAAAATGTTGTTATTGAAAAGACAAGCGACGATTATTCTGGTGATTTTACATTTGTAGTCTTCCCGTATCTGAAAGCCTCAAGAAAAAGTCCAGCTGCAACAGCTCAGGAGCTAGGTGCTTTTCTAAATGACAATTGTTCTGAAATAGATTCTTATGAAGTAGTAACAGGTTTTCTGAACATGAGTATTAAACAAGAATATTGGTTAAATTTCTTGAGTTCTTCGTATTCAATTTCTAATTATGGTTTTGCTGAACCAAACTCTAAAGAAGCAGTATTAGTTGAATATTCTTCCCCAAACACGAATAAGCCTCTTCATTTAGGTCATATAAGAAATAATCTCTTGGGATATTCAGTTGCAGAAATATTAAAGGCAACCGGACATAAAGTAATAACCTGCAATTTGGTAAACGATAGGGGAATTCATATATGTAAAAGTATGTATGCTTGGATGCAGTTTGGTAATGGAGAAACTCCTGAATCATCTGGTTTAAAAGGTGACCATTTGGTAGGGAAATATTATGTTTTATTCGACCAAAAATACAAATCAGAAATTAAGGAGCTTTGCTTAAATGGAATGACTGAAGAAGATGCTGGTAAAAAGGCTTCAAGCATTTTAGCCGCTCAAGAATTATTAGTAAAATGGGAGGCAAATGATCCTGAAACTGTTGGGGTTTGGAAGATGATGAACGAATGGGTTTACAGAGGATTTGACGTAACCTATAAAAAGTTAGGTGTTAATTTTAACCATTATTATTACGAATCAAATACATATTTATTAGGCAAAGAAATTGTTCAAGAAGGTTTAGATGCTGGAATTTTCTACAAAAAAGATGATAACTCTGTATGGATAGATTTGAGCGAAGAGGGTTTGGATCAAAAATTAGTTTTGAGAGGCGACGGAACTTCTGTTTATATAACCCAAGATTTAGGAACTGCTGAATTGAAGTTTGCAGATTTTAATTGCAACCGCTCCATTTATGTGGTAGGTAATGAACAAGAATACCATTTCAAAGTACTGCAACAAATTGCTATAAAGCTTGGCAAATCTTATGCTCCAGGTATATTTCATTTAAGTTATGGAATGGTAGAATTACCTCATGGTAAAATGAAAAGTAGGGAAGGAACCGTAGTTGATGCAGATGATTTAATTTCTGAAATGGAATTAACTGCAGAAGAAACCACTAAAGCCTTAGGTAAAATGGATGGCGAAAGTGAGGAGAATTTAAAGAAACTTTATCATACCATTGGGATGGGTGCACTTAAATATTATTTATTAAAGGTTGATCCAAAGAAAAAAATGATGTTTAATCCAGAGGAAAGCATCGATTTTCAAGGAAATACTGGGCCATTTATTCAATATACCCATGCTCGTATAAAATCAGTTTTAAGAAATGCTGGCTCCAATGAGTTTCGGTTTGAACCAAATGAAGTAAGTTTAAGTAAAGTTGAAAAAGAAATTCTAGTAAAGTTATATCATTTCCCACTTGTAATTGCTGAGGCTGGAAGGGAAATGAGTCCTGGAGTTATTTGCAATTATGTATTTGAATTGGCGAAAAATTATAGTCAGTTTTACCACGACCATCAGATTCTTAAAGAAGTTAATTTAAATCAAAAGAATATGAGATTGCAAATTTGTGAACTAAGTGCAGCTGTTATTCGTTCATCCTTTTCACTATTAGGAATAGAAGTTCCAGAAAAAATGTAAACCATGAATAGATTCTCGATTGTAAGCATTTTGTTTTTTTGTTTTCTATTGGTTTCCTGTGATCCTAGCAAGAAATTGATGCAGGATGGTAATAGGCAATATGAACTAGGCAATATGGATGGTGCTGCCAATTATTATTACAATGTATTATTGGTAAAACCTGGCCATATTGAAGCTACTCAAGGTCTACAAAAAGCAGGTTCGATTGTATTAAATGGGAAGTTTTCTCAATTCAGTAAATATGTGGTAGCCAATGATCAAGCAAATTCGGTTCATCAATATTTGTCGTGTAAGAAATATTTTAAAGGTTGCAATTCTGTGGGAGTTGAATTGGAGTGGCCAAGCATGTACGACGAAATTTATGAGGATATTAAAAATGAATATATCAGTAAATTATATGATGAAGGAATTCTGCTTATGCAGGATAATAAATACGATATAGCAGAACAGAAATTTACAGCCATATCAGAAATTGATTCAACTTATAAAAATGCTACAGTTTTAAGAACAAGAAGTTTAATAGAACCCCTTTATCAGCATGGTATTAAAATGATGGAGGCTGGTAATTTTAAAGAAGCTTATCGCGATTTCAATAAAGTAGTTGCACAAGATATTACCTATAAAAATTCCAAAGCGCTAAGAGATGAAGTTCTTGTGAAAGCAAGTGTTGGTATTGGAATAATGTTGGTTCAAAACCAAACAAGAGAGCAAGGTTTTGATGTAAGACTTTACCAACAAATTGTTGCCTCAATGGTTGTTAGTAAAAATCCATTTCTAAAGGTTGTTGATAGGGCAGAATTAGAAAGAATGCTGAGAGAACAAGAATTAGGAATGAGCGGAATTGTAGACCCTGAAAGCGCTGCAAAAGCTGGAAAGTTGATTGGTTTAAAGTATGTATTAATGACAGCTTTAAGTGATTTGGTTTTCGAAGATCCAGGAGTATTAACTGATTCTATTGTAGCTTATGAAGCAGTAACTGAGCAAATCCCATCTTCAACTGGAGGAATTCCACAATCAGTTACAAGGTTTAAAAAAGTAAAATATTGTGATGTTCACCAAAAAAGAAGGGTGTACTATAGAGTGTTTTATCAATTGGTTTCAACCCAAACTGCTCAAGTTGTAGCAAGCGAGGTATTAAGCGAAGAAGTTGCAGATGAAACTCATTATGCAACTTATAATGGCAATGTTAGTAACCTTTATCCTGAGTTGCCAACAGGTAATTTCATGCCCCAAAAGCCAACAGCATTTAGAGAGCAATTTAATAGTGTTAAAAAAGAAATTGCTAGCAAAGAAGAAATGACTCATTTGGTTTGCAAAACCATTGCAAAAAAGATGATTGACGAAATTAATATCTATATTGAACAATGACGATTTAGCCCTCGAATTTCGTTAAAAGCGACTTTTTGTCTTGCTATTTTGGTTCAAACCGAATTTATTTTAAGTAAATAAGACATAATGGCTTTTTTATTGGATTGGAATACTACTTGCAAATTAGAGTGTATCCAAACAAAAAAACTAAAGGAGAAATACATTATGACACTTATTAAATTTAATCCGGCTAGAGAGTTCTTCAGGGAAAGAGCTTTGCCAACAGAAATGAACACCCTATTTGATTCATTTTTCAACGATGGTTTGAGCAAATTTGAACGCAATGTTTTTTTTAAACCAAGAGTTGATGTTCTTGAAAAAGAAAACCAATTTGAAGTTGCCATTGCATTACCAGGTTTAAAGAAAGAACAAATTCAAATTGATATTGAAAAGAATGAATTAAAAATTAGCGGTGAACGTGTTTTAAACACCGAAAACAAAGACGAAAAGTACCATATGGTTGAAAATTTTTATGGTAAATTTTCAAGAACTTTCACCCTTCCAGAAAATGTTGATCAAAGTAAAATTGATGCAAGATTTGAGGATGGAATGCTAAATATTTCCATTCCAAAGACCGAAGTAAAACAAAATGCCACTAAGGTCGTTATTAAGTAAACAAGCAGGGTAGCTTGAGTTTTCATAGGTTAAAAGTCCACTCGGGAAACTGGGTGGGCTTTTTTATTTTTTTTGTCTGAACCAAGGGTTAAGTTTTCGTGTATTTTCTTATTTTCGCTGCAAGCATGAAGGTTTATAGAAGTTTAGAAGAATTCCAGAAAATTGAAACAGCCATTGTTACCCAAGGAACCTTTGATGGCGTTCATGCTGCCCATCAGGTTATCTTGAATCAACTCAAAGAATTAGCAAAGCAAAATGGTGGAGAAACCGTATTGATAACATACCATCCTCATCCAAGAATGGTTTTGTTTCCAGAAGATCATGGCTTGCATTTATTAAGTACCACAGAGGAAAAGATAAAACTTTTAGAAGATCAAGGTATTGATCATTTGTTAATTTTACCTTTTACCAAAGAGTTTTCTAGGTTGAGTTCATTGGAATTTATAAGAGATATTTTAGTAAATAAAATTGGAACCAAATATTTGGTGATTGGCTATAACCATAGGTTTGGGAAGAATAGGGAAGGAAGTTTTGCTCACCTAAAAGAATTTGCACCTGCATATGGATTTGAAGTTAAAGAAATTTCTGAGCAGGATGTTGACCAAATGTCTGTGAGTTCAACAAAAATAAGAGAGGCATTAAAGAGTGGAGAGGTAGAATTAGCAGCAAGGTTTTTGGGTAAGCCGTATTCAATTTGCGGATTAGTTATTGAAGGTAGAAAACTTGGTAGAACAATTGGTTATCCAACGGCAAATGTTCAAATTAATGAACCCTATAAATTAATTCCTCAAGATGGAGTATATGCTGTTTGGGTAATAATAAACAATTTAAAATATGGTGGAATGCTCAATATTGGCAATAATCCAACCATTGAGGGGAAGGGAAGAAGTATAGAAGTCCACATATTTAATTTTAGTGAATCAATTTACAATCAAACTATAAGCCTCCAATTTGTTGATAAATTAAGGGATGAAGCCAAGTTCGCTAACTTGGATGCACTGAAATCTCAATTACAAAATGATAAATTGCAGTCATTGAAAAGGCTTGAAATGGCCAATAATTAAATAGGCATGGTTGTAAAAAGGATTGTTGTAGTAAGTATATATTTTCTTTTATTTTTCAGTTTCAACTCAAAGACTTTTGCACAAGTTACAGATAGCACAGAAGTTAGCGACGAAAAAGAGGAGGAAGAGGAGGAAAGTGAAGCTGCGGAATATGATAGTGTTATTGTTTCTAGTTCTGATAGATATTGGGATTATATTAGGCCAAAAGATTTTTTATTTGATACGGCCTTTGCACCTGCCAACATGTTTTATTCTTCTTGGGATACCATTACAATTAATCCCTACAAGAAAGATTTAAAAAACATGGAAGACACCATTCGCTTGGTGTTAGCAAATTACGATGATTGTTCTTTTCATCCGCCAGCAATTGGCGATATTACATCCAATTTTGGTTTTAGAAACTGGGGTCGTCGACAAAAATTTCATTTTGGTACGGATATTAGGATGGAGGTTGGTGACCCTGTTTATGCGGCATTTGAGGGAGTTGTTCGCATAGCTAAAAAAAGCTCAGATTACGGTTATGTAGTTTTGATCCGACATAATAATGGATTAGAAACATTATATGCTCACTTCTCCCAATTACTTGCTTATCCTGGTCAGCCTGTAAAGGGTGGAAATATTATTGGATTAGCAGGAAGCACAGGAAGAAGTACTGGCCCACACTTGCATTTTGAGGTAAGGTTTCAAGGTGAAAAAATTGATCCAGCCACCATTATTCATTTCCCAAGTGGTTCTTTATTAAATGATACTTTTCAGGTTGACAAAGGTTGTTTTAAGCACTTGTACGATGTTCAGGCAGCCAAGTTAAAGGCTAAGGCGCCTAAGGTTCCAAAGTATGTTAAAGCGCGCAAAGGAGATACCATTGCAATTATTGCACGTAGATATAGAATTAGTGCAACGAGGGTATCTAAATTAAATGGAATAAAAGTTAATACTAAATTGAAAACAGGAAGAACCATTCGGCTCCGATAAATTCTTTTGGTTCAAACCGAAACCTAAAAGGAATACTCTACAAAAATCCCAATTGCAATTTAGCTGATTCACTCATTAAATCTTGGCTCCAAGGTGGATCAAAAGTTACTTTTACTTCCACTTCTTTTACGCCTTCCATAGCACCCAATTTCTCTTTTATTTCGGCTGGCATGCTTTGAGCGGCAGGACAAAATGGAGAAGTTAACGACATGATAATTTCTATATTTAATTCATGCGATACGTTTACTTCATAAATTAATCCCAGCTCATAAATATTTACAGGTATTTCTGGATCAAAGATAGTTTGCAAAACTTGTATGGCTTCGTTTTGCACATCTACAAAATTTCTTATGGGTGTATTTTCAGTTGTCATTTGAATCGTACTTGAATTATTATTTTCCACTAACCTTAATTGTTTTCTTTACTTAAAAGGGCAAAAGCATACATCTTAATTTGTTTAATCATGCTGCTAAAGCCGTTACTTCTTTGCGAACCAATCATTCTACTCATGCCAATTTTCTCAATAAAATATAAGTCGGTAGCCATTATTTCTTCTGGCGTTTTGCCGCTCCAAACCTTTATCAATAAACTCACTAATCCTTTTGTTATTTCTGTATTGCTATCGGCTTCAAAAAACAATTTCCCATCTTCAAAAACAGGGAATAACCAAACTTTACTCTGACAACCCTTAACAATATAATTTTCTGTTTGATGCTCTGAAGGCATTGCTGGAAGCTTCTTTCCCAAATCCATTAAGTAGAACAACTTACTCTCCATATCTTCATCAAATAGAGAGAAATCATCAATTATTTCGTCTTGTATTTCTGTTGTTGTCATTTGTTTAAGGTATTTATCTTGAAGCAATTTTTTCAAGAGCTTCCAATAAAACATCCACTTCTTTCAAAGTATTATAAAAAGCAAAAGAGGCCCTAACCGTTCCTTCTATTTTATAAAAATCCATTAAAGGTTGTGTGCAATGATGACCCGTTCTTACCGCAATTCCTTTGGCATCTAACATCATCCCAATATCAAAATGGTGTTTGCCTTCAATTGTAAAAGATTGCACAGCCACTTTATTTGCGGCCGTTCCTATTAGTTTTATTCGGTTTGAACCAAACTTAGTATTCAAAGAATCTATACCAGCAACAAATCTGTTTAGTAGCGAATTTTCAAATTCAATGATAGTTTCTTTACCAATTTGGTTCACAAATTCTAATGCATATTTAAATGCAATAACATCTGCAATATTAGGCGTTCCCGCCTCAAACTTAAATGGAATATCGTTATAGGTAGTTCCAGAAAAACTCACTTCACGAATCATTTCTCCTCCACCTTGATATGGTGGCATTGCTTCTAATAAAGCTCTTTTTCCGTACAAAACTCCCAATCCAGTAGGACCATATAATTTATGTCCACTTAAAACTAAGAAGTCCATATCCATTGCTTGAACATCAATAGGAATATGTGAACCCGCTTGTGCACCATCAATTAAAACTACTGCTTCATTTTGATGCGCTAAATCTATTATTTCCTTAATTGGGTTGATGGTTCCTAAGGCATTACTTGCCCAAACGCAAGAAACCAGTTTGGTTCGAGCCGACAAAAGATTTTTATAGGCTTCTAAATCCAATTCTCCATTTTCAAAAATAGGAACAACCTTTAAGATAGCTCCTTTTTCTTCACATATCATTTGCCATGGAACAATATTGCTATGATGTTCCATATAAGTAATAATTACCTCATCACCTTCTTGGAGAAATTTTCTACCCCAAGTTTGGGCCACTAAATTTATCCCCTCTGTAACCCCTTTAGTAAAAATACACTCCTCAGCTTCGGGTGCATTAATAAAGGCTTGTACCGCTTTTCGAGTTGCCTCAAACATGCCAGTAGCTCTATCTGCTAAGGTGTGGGCACCTCTATGTATATTGGAATTATTAATAAGATAATAAGCGCCAAGATTCTTAATTACAATTGCAGGCTTTTGTGTAGTTGCAGCATTATCAAAATAGATAAGTGGATGACCATTTACCTTTTGGTTTAAAATGGGGAACTCCTCTCTAATAACTGAAAAATCTTTTTGTGCTGTTGTCATTTTTTTATTGTTCGTAGGAGGTAAATCCAAGGTTGTGCTTATAATTTTCTTTCAATTTCTGCTTCCAGAATCTGCACCAATTCAGGGATTTTTATTTTCTCTGCTATATCATCGGCAAAAGCATTTAACAATAATTTTCTAGCTTCGTTTTCAGAAATGCCTCTGCTTCTCAAGTAAAACATAGGCTCTTCATCTAATTGACCAATAGTAGCACCATGAGTACATTTTACATCGTCTGCAAAAATCTCTAATTGAGGTTTTGTATTTACCGTTGCATCATTGCTCAACAAAATATTTTGATTGCGTTGGTAGGCATTGGTTTTTTGTGCATCTATATGAACCATAATCTTACCATTAAAAACGGCTGTAGATTGGTCTTTTAAAATCCCTTTGTATTTCTCATCACTAAAACAATTGGGTTTTGCATGATCTACCCGGCTATGGTTATCTACAAATTGATTACCATCTGGGATGTATAAACCATACAAAAGACTATTACAATTTTCACCATTCATATAAAAATGGAGGTTATTGCGCACCCATTGTCCGTTAAGAGTAAGCGTTACCTGATTGATATTGGTATTTCCATTTTGGAAAATCTGTGTGTAGTTGTTGTGATAAGATTCTCCACCTGTGCGTTGAACTTTATAATGTTCTAGTTGGGCATTTTCATCAACAAATATTTCATTAACCACATTGGTAAATGAAGAGTTAATTCCCATTGAAATATAATTTTCAATAATGGTCGCAGAAGCACTTTCTTCAATAATAACAAGGTTTCTAGGCTGCTGAAGAACATTGGTTTCTGTAGCGTCTACAATATTTGTAATTAATATTGGATGCTTTAATTGTTTTCCTTTAGGAACAAAAACAAATGCGCCATCGCTCATTAAAGCGGTGTTCATGGCGTTTAAACCTTCGCCCTCAAATTTTGCATATTTACCAAAGTGCGCACTGAAAAGGGCAGAATGATTTTTTCTAGCTTGAGCTAAATTTGAAATGATAACACCTTCTTCCTCTTCCAAAATTACATTCAATTCTGGATATAAGCAGCCATTTACAAAAACAATTTTATGGCTTTCAATTTTATTCAAGATGCCAACTTCTAAAAAGGTTTTTGCATCAATTTTACTTACACAAGTTGTTGCAAAACCACCTTCAGATAGCTTTCTTAAGTTGGTGTATTTCCACTCTTCGTGCTTTTGAGTGGGTAAACCAATTTTCTCAAATTCAGCAAAGGCTTGAGCACGTGTATCAAAAAAGGAATCCTGTTCTGCTTGTTTCGCATAATCAGAGAAATCGTTTTTTATTTGTTCTAAAAGACTCATTAATTAATTTCTTAAATCGTTTGGTTCAAAAATTAAATGGCAGCAGCTTCAACTTCCTGTTTGATCCAATCGTAGCCTTTAACCTCTAATTCTTTGGCTAAGGAAGCATCACCACTTTTTACAATTCTACCTTTGTACAAAACATGCACAAAATCTGGAACGATATAATCTAATAATCTTTGGTAGTGAGTAATAACTAAGAAACTTCTTTCTGGATTACGCAATTTATTTACACCATTAGAAACCAAACGCAAGGCATCAATATCCAAACCAGAATCGGTTTCATCCATGATACATAATTTTGGTTCAAGCATTGCCATTTGGAAAACCTCATTTCTTTTCTTTTCACCACCGCTAAAACCTTCGTTCAAAGAGCGGGAGGTAAGCGATTTATCCATTTCCATTTCTTCCATTTTGGACTTCATGAATTTAAGGAAATCAGTTGCTTCCATTGGCTCTAAACCATGGTATTTGCGCTTTTCGTTGATGGCAGTTTTTAAAAAATTGGTGCTGCTTACACCTGGTATTTCTACAGGATATTGGAAGGCTAAAAACAAACCTTCTCTTGCTCTATCTTCAGGAGATAAATCCAAAAGGTCTTTACCCATAAAATCGGCAGAGCCATCTGTAACCTCATAATCTGCTCTACCTGCCAACACAGATGAAAGGGTGCTTTTTCCTGCACCATTTGGCCCCATTATGGCATGTACTTCACCTGGTTTAATTTCTAAATTGATTCCGTTTAATATGGATTTTCCTTCTATGGAGGCTTTTAAATTCTTTATTGTTAACATTTTTCTATTTCTAGTTTCAAGCTTTCGCTTTAAATTTCAACTTGTTTATATCTTATAATTTTTCGTTATCCTACAGAACCTTCTAGGGAAACAGATAGAAGCTTCTGAGCCTCTACTGCAAATTCCATTGGTAATTGGTTCAAAACTTCTTTACAAAAACCATTTACAATTAGCGCTATTGCTTCTTCTAAACCGATTCCTCTTTGGTTGCAATAAAAGATTTGGTCTTCGCCAATTTTGCTCGTACTAGCCTCGTGTTCTAAGGTAGCTGTATTGTTATTTACTTCAATATACGGAAAAGTATGCGCTCCCGATTTATCGCCAATCAACATACTGTCGCATTGAGTATAGTTTCTAGCATTCTCGGCTTTCTTATTCACTTTTACCAAGCCTCTATAGCTGTTATGCGATTTACCAGCAGAAATACCTTTTGAAACAATTCTACTTTTGGTATTCTTTCCAATATGAATCATTTTGGTGCCAGTATCCGCCACCTGAGCATTGTTTGTAACTGCAACAGAGAAAAATTCACCAGTACTATTATCACCTTTTAATATGCAACTTGGGTATTTCCAAGTAATGGCAGAACCTGTTTCCACTTGTGTCCAACTAATTTTAGAATTAGCACCTTCGCAACTTCCTCTTTTGGTTACAAAATTGAAAATTCCACCTTTACCATCTTTATCACCAGGATACCAATTTTGGACAGTTGAGTATTTTATTTCTGCGTTTTCCATGGCAACCAGTTCAACCACTGCGGCGTGCAATTGATTTTCATCGCGCATAGGAGCGGTACAACCTTCAAGGTAACTTACATTGCTATCATCGTCGGCAACAATAAGTGTTCTTTCAAACTGACCAGTGTTCTCGGCGTTTATCCTAAAATAGGTTGAAAGTTCCATAGGGCAACGAACCCCTTTTGGAATATAAACAAAAGAACCATCAGAAAAAACAGCACTATTTAGGGCTGCAAAATAATTATCTGTGGCAGGAACAACAGAACCCAAATACTTCTTAATCAATTCAGGATAATCGTGAACAGCTTCTGAGATTGCACAAAATATGACACCTTTTTCTTTTAACTGTTCCTTAAAAGTAGTTGCAATAGAAACTGAATCAAAAACAGCATCCACAGCAACACCTGTTAAACGTTTTTGCTCTAAAAGACTGATTCCTAGTTTTTCGAAAGTTTTCAATAACTCTGGATCAACTTGATCTAAACTGTCTAATTTAATTTTTTGCTTTGGAGCAGCGTAAAAAATAATGTCCTGATAATTGATTTTTGGGTAATTGAAATTTTGCCAATTAGGCTCTTCCATTTTCAACCAATTTTTATAGGCTTTTAGTCGCCATTCTAATAACCATTCGGGCTCATTTTTCTTTGCGGAGATATAGCGAACTATGTCTTCATTGAGTCCTTTTGGGGCAGTCTCCATTTCAATATCGGTGGTAAAGCCGTATTGGTATTCTTGGTTAACTACCTGATCAATAATGTCTACTTCAGGTTCCGACATGCTTTTTAATATGAATTAGGGGTCAAAAATAAGGATAATTTTAAACTTATTTGTACTAAATCTAAATAATAGACAATGATTTATTCGCTTTGTTTTAAACAATAAAAAATAATTCTAATGAATATAGAAATGCTCCTAAATCTCAATTTCTTATTTTAAAAACTATAATTATTAAAAGCATTGTTTGGTTCAAACCGAAACAAAAAAAAAGGCCAGCACGAGGCTAGCCTTTCTTTTGTTTTGCTTAAGTTTTCTTAATTACCAGATTTTATAACCTTGATTATTTCGGATTGCCCGTTGTATTCTATTCTCACGAAATACAATCCTGAAGGTAAAATGCCGGTTTCATCTAAATTAAAGTTTTGTTGGCCAGCTTCTGTTCTAATTTCTTTGGATACCATAATCTGTCCGTTGATATTTAAAAGTTCCACTTTCATTCCCATTTCCTTATTTGAATTAAAGGTTAGGGTTAAATTATTTTGGAAAGGATTTGGTTGAACACTTAAAATAGTAATGTCGTTAAGTTCATCCAAAGAAATTTGAATTACAGGTGAATATTCCTGCTTTCCATCCATATCCACTTGGTTTAGGCGGTAATAAATAACCTTAGAATTTAGGCTTAATGCCTCCTTATCTAAGTAATTATATAGTAAGAATTTTGAACTATTTCCTGCAGCTTTTACTTTAGAAATGCTATTAAAATCTTTACCATTTAAACTTCTTTCTAAAATAAAATGAGAGCTATTACTTTCTGTAACCGTTGCCCAATTTAAAGTAACTCCAGATTCTGATTTTGCACCTTTAAAATAAGCATAAGTTACTGGTAATGGGTTATTACTTCCAGAGCTAGTAATTCCATATTGAGTTACAAATGTATTGCTTGTTGGTAACCAAAAACGCAAAGCCTGACCAGAAATATTTACTGTATCTGCAGGATTTCTTCCTAAGGTCCACAATCCTGAAGCACCATTATCGCGCATTGATAAATAAAAGTTAGAATTTATGGCACCTGCACCAATGTTTCCTACTTGAAGTTGGAATGTTGCCAAACAACTATCATAACTAGCAGAACCATATTCATACAAAATCCAATAATTGTTATGACTAGTTTTAGGAGACGTTGCAATTACGGTATCAGGCAAAAATCCTAAAGGATAACCTTTTATATAATGTGCAACTACATCGGTAGAGCCAGAGAAATTGGCAAAATCAAGAGTTAAATTCTTGCCAGCAAAAGTTTGGGGGCCAGAACTAATAACATTCACTGAGGTGCCATATCCCGTGTCTTGAGGTAAAGAACTTATAAACCATGCAACAGCTGGATCGAAATTATTCATTGAACCAACATTGCAATTTCCAGAAACGTCTGCAAGGTTTACAGAACCTGCCCCTTCATCAAATCTTAAATAGCAAGTAATATGTGGGTTGGTTAATGCAGGATGTTTCCTATGCAATCCTAATCTTATTTCACTTGCACTTAACACTTCATTTCTAAAAATAAAATTCTCTATTCCTGCATTTAAAGAACTCGTTGTGCCGGCCAATCTTCCTAAATAGGTTGGGCCCATTTTGGTTATGACCGAACCAGAAATAAAGGTATCAATTCCAATGGTTCCGTTTACATAAAGTATTAAATGACTGCCATCATAAGTAAGTGCAATATGCGACCATGAGTTTAGTTTGGCATTTACGGTACTTAATAAGTTGACATAACTAGAAGTTGTTTGCATAACCACCTGTGGTGTTAAACCAACCATAGTTATTCTTAAAGAAGTATCGGATGCCAATGAATCTTTGGAATAAAGCGTTCCAACAGAAATTACATTACTTGGTCTCACCCATGTTTCAATTGTAAAATCATCAATAGGAGTGGTGGTAGCAGAATAAGGAATACTAATATAATCATCAATACCATCTAATTGTAAACGGTAACCAGCATCAGCACCTGCAATTAATCCCTCTACAACAATTGTTTTGGTGGCTGTATCATTATTAGGATCTCCATCACCCATTAATTCTGTCCATACTTTAACTGTATAGGTGCCAGCAGTTGTTGGTGTGAAAGCATTAGTAAAACTTGAAATCACATTGTCGTTAGGAAGAATAAAGCTAACAGAACTACTATCGTTATAAACCACAGTATTAGATGCATTTGTTATTTGTGCTTTAACTGTGAATGCAAATTGAGTGTTAGATCCATAATTATAAATATTTGCTGTTGGAACTATACTGCCTTGTCCTAAAGGAAATGAATTGCAAGGTGAAAGAATTTCTGTAGTTCCAATATCATTTGCCATTTGCAATCTTGGTTCAACCATAAATCTAAAATTAGAATTTGTGGTAAGGAAATCCGACCAAGTAGTTGAACCAGTTGGAGAGGTATAATAGAAAGTTTGCCCTCTTATAGGTGTTTCACTTTGGAATGAAAAGGACGCATTAACTGTTCCGGTTTGAATTACCCCAACGAAAAAGGTTCCAGATACAGGTACAGGTGGATTTACAGGTATTGTATTTAAACCAGCTAAGGTGGTAAATGTATTTGAAGACCAAAGCAAAGTGCCAGGTGCTCCAGTTGTAGCAGTATCCCAAATACCAACTTTTAGGCTGGTGCCACCAACGCTAAAATTAACCCCAATTTGGTTAATACTATTAGAACCAGTATAAGGGAATTTTGCCACAAAATCACCAGTAGCACTTGTAAATCCAACACCTCCATTGGCAGGTTTTAAAGGATCCGCATAATTGTATGTGTTAAGGTTAACAGCTTGACCATATTTTTTTAAATTATTGGCATTATTATTATCTGGTGCACAAGAAACTTTAACTGTATCAAACCCTACAATTGCTGAAGAATAACTTGGAAATTCAATGGTCTTTTCTTGTGAAGGCAACAAGGTATCTACCATTATTGAATCGGAAATTAGGTTTACTGGACCAACATTTAAATAAAACCACCTATCTATTAATGTATCTGACCCGCCATTTTTAACTCTAGCTTTTACAATATGTGGTGCGGCAAATGGAATTGGTAATTTACCTAGGGAATAGGTTTCCAAAATTTGAGCATCATTAGATGGCGTTTTAACCCCAAGATACAATTGAGCCCTAAAGCTGCTGGTACCTGTTAATGTTGTTAAAGTAGCTAGGGAAGCACCTTGAACATTTCTTTGCCCACTTGTGATGGCAGTGTTACAATTGTAAATCATTGAGGCACTAGCTGCAGTGGGAAGTGTCCATTCGTAGGCTAAATAAACTCCACCACCTGTATAAACAAAAGGCTTAGTTAATGAAACAAAAAATGGACCTGTTGAGGCAGGAATGGTCATGGTACCATTGTAATTCGTGTCCATTGCTGTGGGTGAAGTTAAAATAGTTGTCCAAGTTGTACTTTTTAAATAAGTGGCATCACTAGTATTTACTAGGTAAATTTTAATATTCCCAACTACAGGTGAGGTAACCGTATTGGTATTGTTAATACTAAAACCTAACCTAAAAATAGTGTCACCAGAATTTAAAAGACCAGCAAATTCTGCTGCAGAATAGATGGCGCAACTTCTATGGGCATTGGAAGTGGTAATGGGACCTCTTCCAGACCCTGAGGTGCCGTTTGCTGCTGTTGGAACGTAAAAATAGCTATAGGATTGTGCGTGACTTGCAATCCATAAGAAGCTAAATAGTGCCAAAAAGGAAAATTTGTAAATGTTTTTTTTCATATCCGTTTTGTTTAATGGAACTAAATTAAGTGTTTATTAGTTTATAATTAACTGATTAGTGAAAAATTAAGTAAATATTTACATGTTTAATCTCTAATTTAATTGATTTTATTAGGATTTTATTTTTGGGCCTATACTTGCACTAGAATTTTTTGAAATGAAATTAAATTATAAATCTTACGGACATGGTTCGCCTTTACTCATTCTTCATGGGTTTATGGGTTCATTAGATAATTGGCATACTTTAGCAAATCAATTTGCTCAAAACTTTAAAGTATTTACCATTGATCAAAGAAATCATGGAAAATCGCCTCATAGCGAAGAGCATTCTATTCCATTAATGGTGGCAGATTTATTGGAGTTTTTAAATGATCATAACCTTCATTCTGTTTCCATAATTGGGCATTCAATGGGAGGGAAAGTGGCCATGCAATTTGCATTAAGCTACCCAGAATTAGTTAAAAATTTAATTGTAGTTGATATTGCTCCAAGGCAATACAAGCGCGGACACGATGATGTTTTTGAGGCAATTTTTGCAGTGGATTTACCAATGGTTACAGGTAGAAAAGATGCAGAAAATATGATGGAGCCATTTGTTCAAGATTTTGGCACCCGCCAATTTTTGATGAAAAATTTAGAAAGAAATCAAGATGGAACCTATGGGTGGAAAGTTAACCTAAAAACACTGCACCAAGATTACGAGGAAATAATAAAACCTATTATAAGTGAAATTCCATTTACAGGAAATACATTGGTTATTAAAGGTGGCAATAGCAGGTATATTTCCAACTTGGATGAAATAGATTTTAAAGACTTGTTCCCAAATTATCAATTAATTGAGATAGCTAACGCTGGTCATTGGGTTCATGCAGAAGCACCAAATGATTTCTACAATGGTGTGTTGGGGTTATTATTAAATTCGGTTTGAACCAACTAACCTATAATTTCATCGCGCATTTTTTGAATTGAGGCATTGTATATCAAACCAAAATCACGGTCTTTCATATAAGAAACCAATTGATCCTGCATGCCTTCAGCACGTTCACTTAATTTCATCATTTGATGTTTCAAGTCTATATTATCAGGTTCTTCCTTTTGTTTACGAAGCAAAACAATGTTTTCGTCCATCCATTGGCCATATTCCAACATAAATTTTTGTTGTTCAGGATTCAATTTTAGGATATCATCCTTTTCTACCATTGAGCCCATAACCGAATTACTTGCTAAAGCTGTTGCAGCAGTTAAACCAAGGGATTTAAGAAAATTTCTTCTGTTTGAGTCGTTCATGAGTTTTGAGTTAGGAAGGCAATTTATAAATAAATAAACAATTCTTACCTTTTGTTGAATTTATTAAATGGAGGCATTTGCGCATAGAGCTTTAAAAAAGTTAAATTGCGGCATGACTTGGGAAACCAAAAAAATAGAAAAAAAATGGATGGAAGGTTTCCTGAATTGCGCTTTGGTTGAACAAGATTCTGGTGCCTTTTTATCACGCATTGCTTTCCAATTATTTTACGGAAAATTAGACGATACCTATCCAGAAAATTTTCCCAAAGGTTTCCTGGATTTCTTCAGCAATTACGAAGAATCTAGCCAAGAAGATTCCATAAAACAACTGCTCGAATTCCTTCATATTATTGGGTTCAAACCGAAAGAAGAAAAAATAATTAAGCATTTAGAAATACGACCAACTGATTACGCCAAGCTTTTTAAAAACTGTTATTATATTTTTAAAACACTTGCTCATTATGGCGAAACATTTGATGTAAATAGACCTTTTAAAGACATTGGAAGTAATGTGTATTTTCTCTTGAGAATTGAATCTGGAGAATCCTTATCCGTAAACCAATTGCCTTTGTTTGAAGACTTAGAATTACCTGAATTATACAGCAGATTTGCAAGTTTTCCAGAGGGCTATGAGAAAAATGAAGTTGTACTAAATCTGTTCAAAGAAATTGAAGGTGGCAATGAAAGTTTCTTTATAAGTGGTAAAGCCGGAACTGGTAAATCAACATTCATTCAGTATTTCACAAAAACTACCAAAAAGAAAGTCTTAAAGTTGGCATTTACTGGAATTGCATCTATAAATGTAGGTGGGCAAACCATTCATTCTTTTTTCTTATTTCCTTTAAAACCTATGCTTCCCGAGGATGATGAGATATTTAGGTTTAAAGAAGCCACAGAGAAATACAAAATAATTAAAGGCATAGATACCATAATAATTGATGAGGTTTCAATGTTGCGCTCGGATGTTTTAGAAGCAATTGATTATTCTTTAAGAATCAATGGTGGCAATCCTTACAAGCGATTTGGTGGAAAGCAAATCTTATTTGTGGGTGATGTTTTTCAATTGCCGCCGGTTGTAAATAAAAATGATGAAGTGGAGCAAATGCTTTTTACAGAAGAATACAAAAGCGAGTATTTTTTTGATTCTCCTGCTTATAAAGAAATTGCGCCTAAGTATTTTGAATTTGAAAAAAGCTATCGTCAAAAGGATGATTTACCCTTTGTTCATTTATTGGATGAAGTTAGAACATGCAAACCAAGCTTAAGGTCTTTGGAATTACTAAATGAGCGCTTTCATCCTAATTTTATTCCAAATGAAGAGGCTTTTATGATTACACTTAGCGCAACAAATTTTATTGCTAATGCCGAGAATCAAAAGCGTTTGCAGGGCTTGCCTTTTACCTCGTTTAAATTTGAGGCCAAGATTACGGGCGACTTTAAAGAGGATAAATACCCAACTTCACAAGTTTTGGAATTGAAAAAATTTGCTCAAGTAATTTTCATTAAAAACGATGGAGCACAACGTTGGGTAAATGGAACCATTGCGAAGGTTGATTTTATTTCACAAAACCTTTTGGAAATTCGTTTGCAAAATGGGGAGATTCATAAACTTGAACCCGTAACTTGGGAGAATAGAAAATACCGTTACAATAGAGAAACTAGAAAAATTGTATCCGAAGTGGTTGGTACATTTACTCAATATGCTATAAAAATGGCTTGGGCAATAACCATTCATAAAAGCCAAGGTTTAAGCTTTGATCAAGTAGTAATAGATTTAGGAACAGGAGCATTTGTAAACGGTCAAGTTTATACTGCCTTGAGTAGGTGCAGGAAATTAGAAGGAATTGTATTAAAACGAAAGTTAAAAGAATCAGATATTCTTGCCGATAATCGTTTGTTGCATTTTTACCAAACAGAGCAAATTTTAAAAACTATTATTGGTGAGGTAGAGGAGAGTTAAAAATTATTTGTGTGGTATTTTTCTGTTAATTTTTTTGGTGCCACAATGCAATATGCAATACTAAGTGCATCATAAACCAATTCTTCTGGCAATTTATCCAATTCAAAAAATGTCCATCCTTGCTTTCCCCAAGCACCCTTAACTGGATAAATGCCTTTTGAATTTATACCCATAAATACTTGTTGATTTATTAAATCTAATTTGAGAACAGACTTATTAGAATCAGCATGAAGTGTGGCAAAAATTTTCTTTCTTATTCTAAAAGAGGGCTTTTCAAAATGAGGCATTTCTTCAGACTCTTCAAAGCTTAGTGCCAGCTTTCTAAATTCATCTATACTCATAATTTTTATTAATATTCGGTTTGAACCAACACTAATTTAAGGCACAAAATTGAATTCAGATTTTAATTGAGTTAAGGTTTTGCGAACTACATTTACATCCATTACAATATCTGTTATAGGTCTATCATTGGCATCTTTTGCTTTGGTTGAAATGGCATAAGCAATATCATGACCAGCTAATAATTTACCAAAAACCGTATAATTTTTATCTAAGCTATGTTGGCCATTTTTATTGGTTACAATATAAAATTGACTGCCACTTGAAGCCTTTTCTGGATTATCTGTTCTAGCAGCCCCTAATGCACCATAATCATGTTTTAATGAATCTACAAATTCGGCAGGTATGGTATAATCTGGCCCACCGTCGCCATCGTTTCCTGGAATAGAATCTTTTGTATTGGGATCGCCACCTTGGATTACAAAATTCTTAATAATGCGATGAAAAGTTGTGCCATCAAAATAATTGGTATCTGCCAAAGCTAAAAAGTTCTTTCTATGCAAAGGTGTTTCTTTGTAAAGCCAAATATACATATCGCCATAGCTGGTTTTTATTTCTATTATTTCTTCTGTAGTTTCTTGCGGTGGAGCAGGAGGGGGAGTTTTTTCCTCTTTTTTGCAGGATAAAATAGATAAGAAACCCAATAAAATTAGTAGTACATTTCTCTTCATACTTGTTTATTTACTTAGTGTAAAAATAGAAATTTATCTTTAATCACCAAATAGACCTTGCCATTATGAAACTGGATTTTCAGCTCAGAAAAATTGTCCATGGAAATGCGCTATACATCCATTTATCCTTTAATTGAATTGTAGCAAATTTGCCTTACAATTAATTATTCAAATACCATGAAATTATCGAAAATCAAATTCGGATTATTTTTATCCTTTTTAGTATTAAGTAGCTTTAGTAATTTAAATGCACAAGTAGTTGCGGTTGTTAACCAAGCAGATTGGTGTCCAACTTGTAAGGCTAATGGCCCACGAGTTTCTAAAGAGGTATTGGCTACATTTGGTTCAGACCAAATAACCGTTATTGAAAACGATTTAAGTAACAAGAAAACAAAGGAAGAAAGTAAGTTGAAATTGGTCGCTATTGGTTTGGAAGAACAATTAAAAGGTAATAAAACAACTGGGATAATTATATTATTTGACCCAAAAACTAAAAAGGAAATTGGAAGAATAAGTGTTGCCAAAACCAATGATGAAATTAAAACTTTTATTATTGGATTATTGAATTAAATACAATCAGTTTCTAATTTGCCAATCATTACTTAGATTTGGAAATACATTATAAAAATGGAAAATACCACCAATACAATAACTCTTAATAAGGAAGATTACCAATCATATTTTGAAAATGGGATAGATTTTGAGACCTATTTTGAACAAATGAAAAGCTATTTGAATGCACCAAATTTGGAGGATCCTTATTTTGATTACACCAAACTAAATCTGCAACGTATTTCTAGAATTTTGAAACAAATTAAGTTGGATGAAAAATGGAAGGAAGTTTTACCTCTCTTGCATCATCCAATAAAATGGCTTGTTATTAGCGAATTCTGGTGTGGCGATGCTGCTCAATTATTGCCAATTATACATTCAATTGCTCAAGAATCAAATGGTAAAATTGATTTGAAAATTGTTTTTAGAGACCAAAATTTGCCCTTAATTGATGCACATTTAAGTTTTGGAGGAAGAGCAATTCCAAAAGTTATTCAAATGGATAAGTACTATTCAATTACGGGTACTTGGGGTCCAAGACCACTTGCTGTTCAAGGCCTAGCCAAAAAGTGGAAAGACGAGTTTGCCACCAAAGAATTATTTGCCGAACAACTACACAAATGGTATTTTGAAGACAAGCAGGTATCCGCCCAAAAGGATTTATTTAAACTTATTAATTTGGCTATTGCCAATTGCCCAGATTGTAAATTTTAGTAATATTTAATTTCCTTTTTTACTCAAATAATTCTCAGACTACTCAAACTAATACTATGACAATAGAACAAAGACATCCATTGCCACCTTTTACTGAAGAAACAGCAAAGCAGAAAATTCAAATGGCAGAAGATGCTTGGAATAGCAAAGATGCTATTAGAGTGTCTAAAGCTTATACAGTAAACAGTGAGTGGAGAAATAGAAATTTATTTATAAATGGGAGAGAAGAGATTGTTGCTTTTTTGATGGATAAATGGAACAAAGAAATAGATTATAAACTTAAGAAGGAATATTGGGCACATACCGAAAATAGAATTGCGGTTAGATTTGAGTACGAATTTAAAAACTCCAGCGGACAATGGTTTAGAGCTTATGGAAACGAGAATTGGGAGTTTGACGAAAATGGTTATATGGCTAAGCGCTTTGCCAGTATAAATGATTTGGAGATTAAGGAAACTGATAGAAAACTGAAATGATATGAAAAGGAAAATGCTACTATTTAGCACAATTATTTTTTCATTATTGGGCTATTTAGAATGGGGTGGAAATCACCAAATGTTTCTCTTTCAAATGGAAGCTGAAATTTTCTCTAAAATTTTTATTGACCCAATTTCAATTGTTCATCCTTTTATTATTTTACCATTAATTGGTCAAATACTTTTGGTAATTTCTTTGGTTCAAACCGAACCTAGTAAAATACTTGTGTACAGTGGTATTGCGGGTTTAGCAGTTTTATATTTTTTTATTTTATTAGTTGGTATTCTTGGTTTTAAATACAAAATAGCTTTGCTAACACTTCCATTTCTTGTAAGCTCTTTCTTTTTAATTAGATCATTTTACAAACATAAAAATGATTTAAATTAAGAATTTTGAAAACACTACTCACTTGTTTTCTTTGTTCTAACAGAATCTTTCTTTTTCTTTTTAATAGATTTTTTTGCTTCCTGGTTGTAATCCAAAGCTAGTTGAATCCACTGGTTAAATTCATTGGGTTGGTTAATCCCAGCTTCTTCAATCATTACCCAACCTTTCATAGGTCTACCAGTAAAATCCATCTCCCTACAGGCATTTTGCTCCAATGCCCAATCATATTTGGATGGATCAATTCTGCACATCATTTCATCTTTTATGATTCCAACGCACATTTTCCCACGATACATAAAAGCAATTCCTCCCATCATTTCTTTTTCTTCAATGGGTGATATTTCTTTGAGCCTTTGCCTAATTTTTTCTGCTAATTCTAAACTAAATGCCATAGAATTACACTATTCATTTTTTAACAAAGTTACCTGCCCTCGGCCGGTCTCTAGATAACCCAAATCCTTAAGTTTTTTAAGTAAACGAGTGGCTGATTCCCTTTGAATATTTAACTCATTTGCCATTTCCTCATGATTTATCTGTAGTGTAGTGCTTCCTTTTGCCTTTGATCGAGCCAATAAATACCTCCATAGTCTTTCATCCATATTCTCAAATGCAAGATCATCTATGGTTTGCATCATTCTTTCAAATCTAACTTTATAGGTATTTGAAATATAATCTCTCCACTCTTTGAAGTTTTGCCATTCTTCTAATTTGGTAACTGGCACGGTAAACACTTCGGTTTCTTCTTCAGCAACTGCTTTTACTTCACTTAAACTTTGCACATTGCAACAAGTTAACGACATGGCGCATGTTTCACCGGGCATAATGTGATAAAGAAAAACTTCCTTTCCCTCATCATTTTGCCTTAATACTCTAATGCATCCAGATTTTACAAGTGGTATAAAGCGAATAGGCTCTCCAGGGTTCATTAAAACTGCGCCTTCTGGCAATTTCATAATGCTCGAGTACTTTGAAAAGGATTCTTTTAGTTTTGGATCTGTGAACATATAGGGTTTCAATCTTGAACCAAATATAAAAATAAAAGTAACAATAGTCACAGAATCGTGTGCCTTTAATCACTTGTTCATTTGACAATGCTCATTTTTTGACGACCAAGGTGCATATACTTTTGTTGTGGAATTAAAGACAACTAATAAGAAATATTATGAAACGTATTGTAATTTTAGGAGCAGGTACAGCAGGAACAATGATGGCCAATCATTTAAACCACGAGCTAAAACGTGCTGATTGGGAAATAGACATCATCGACGAAAGAGAGGAACATTATTACCAACCAGGTTATTTGTTTCTACCATTTGATATTTACGAACCTGAAGATATTGTAAAAACAATTGATGAATTTATTCCTAAAGGAGTTCGCTTAGTAAAAGGTAAAATTGATAGGGTTCAACCCGACAATAACCATGTGTTAATGGCCGATGGAAGGGTTATGAACTACGACATTTTAATAATAGCTACAGGTGCAAAAATAGCTCCAGAAGAAACTCCTGGAATGTTGGGTGAGGAATGGCACAAAACAGTTTTTGATTTTTACACTTTTGAAGGTGCATTAAATTTAAGAAACAAATTACGCACTTGGGAAGGTGGTAAATTGGTGGTTCATATTACAGAAATGCCAATTAAATGTCCTGTTGCTCCTTTAGAATTTGCATTCTTAGCAGATTCTTATTTCCAAAATAAAAACATGAGAGATAAAGTAGAAATTACTTTTGTAACTCCTTTAAGTGGTGCCTTTACCAAACCTAAAGCAACAGAAGCTTTAGATCATTTATTACAAGACAAACATATAAAAATTGAAAGTGATTTCGCTATTGAAAGCGTAGATCAAGAAAATAAGAAAATAATTGATTACGGTGGAAGAGAAATTTCTTATGATTTATTAGTAACCGTACCTACCAATAAAGGAGATGAAGTAATTGAACGTTCTGGCTTAGGTGATGATTTAAACTTTATTCCTACCAATAAAGGTTCTCTTCAAAGTCTTGCCAATAAAAACATTTTTGTAATTGGCGATGCTTCAAATATACCTGCTAGTAAAGCTGGTTCTGTAGCACATTTTGAAGCTGAGATTCTTACAGAAAATATCAAACGCTATATCCACGATGAGCCTTTGAAAGAAGAATTTGATGGTCATGCTAATTGCTTTATTGAAACCGGTCATGGCAAAGCTTTATTGATAGATTTTAACTATAGCCACGAACCAGTTGAAGGAACATTCCCATTCCCAGGAGTTGGCCCACTTAGACTTTTAAAAGAAAGTAGAATGAACCATATGGGTAAACTTGCCTTTAGATGGATTTATTGGAACATGTTATTAAAAGGAACTCATATACCGTTTGTTTCTGCAACAATGCAAGAAGCTGGAAAAGAATTTTAAACCTAAAAACAATTAATAAATAAGATTATGGAAAAGATGATTGCAGGCAAAACTATTGCCGTTAACGAAGAAGGTTACTTAACAGATTTTAGTCAATGGGATAAAGCCGTTGCAGAAGAAATAGCAAAAGAGAATAATGTGGAATTAACACCAAGACATTGGGAAGTTATAAGCTATTTGCAAGGTGAGCATAAAAATCAAGTTGCATTAAGTATCAGAAAAATTGGAAAAAGTAATGTGGTAGATATCAAAGAATTTTATGCTTTGTTTCCAAATGGTCCACTTAAAATTTCTACAAAAATTGCAGGTATTCCTAAACCCGCTAGTTGTTTATAATTCTAGGTTTTTGGGTTAGGTTCGGTTTGAACCTAACTCATTTTCAAAAAATAAAATAAAAATAAAAAATCATGAGTACTGAATATCACGGCGAGATTAAAAAGATGATGATCATCTTATCTAAAGCCACTTTAGAAAATGTTTATGCTGCTTTTGTTTTAGCAAATGGAGCAAGAATGGAAGGAATTGAGGCTGAAATATTTTTTACCTTTTTTGGTTTGGAAGCCATCCATAGTAAAAAATTAGAACACCTGCATGTAGCAACGGTAGGTAATCCAGCTATGCACATGCCAACTATGTTGGGTGGTTTACCTGGAATGGAAGCTTTGGCTACTTCAATGATGAAAAAGGAAATGGAAAAAATTGACATGCCAGATATCCATGAATTTTTAGATATCCTTGTTGCTTCTGGTGTTAAATTATGGGCATGCAGATTGGCAATGGATATGTTCCATTACAAAAAAGAAGACATGTACGAGGGCTTAAGCGATGTGATTACTGTTGGAGATTTCTATAAATATGGTTCTGGTGAAGGAACCCATATGTTATTTGTTTAATAAATATTCTTAAAATCAAAAAAAGCTTGAAATCCAATTGGAATTCAAGCTTTTTTGTTTTCTTATGGTATCGTTTTATCGTTGGCCTGCTAATAAAAACATAATTGCCATTCTAGTAGCAACTCCATTTTCTACCTGATCTAAAATAATAGCGTGTTTGCTATCTGCTACATCACTTGTTATTTCCACTCCTCTGTTTATTGGCCCTGGATGCATAATTACAATTTCCTTTTCCAAAGACTCCAAACGCTCTTTATCTAAGCCGTATAGCATACTGTATTCTCTCAATGAAGGGAAATATTTAGTATCTTGACGCTCCAATTGTATACGCAACATATTAGCCACATCACACCAAGCCAAAGCTTTCATTAAATCATGTTCTACTTTAACTCCTAAAGATTGAATATGCTTTGGAATCAAGGTGGTTGGTCCACAAACCATAACTTCAGCACCTAACTTTTGCAAGCAAATTATATTAGATAATGCCACACGCGAGTGGGTTATATCTCCAACAATTACAACTTTCTTGCCTTTTACTTTGCCCAATTTTTCGCGAATTGAATAGGCATCTAACAATGCTTGTGTAGGATGTTCGTGGGTTCCGTCACCTGCATTAATAATCTTTGCATCAACATGTTTGGCCAAAAACTGACAAGCACCTGGAGCTGGATGGCGCATTACCACCATATCAACTTTCATTGCTAAGATATTGTTAACCGTGTCTATTAAGGTTTCTCCTTTAGAAACAGAAGATGAGGAAGCAGAGAAGTTTACAATATCTGCACTTAATCGTTTCTGAGCTAATTCAAAGGAAATTCTTGTTCTTGTTGAGTTTTCAAAAAACACATTGGCAATGGTAATATCTCTAAGGCTAGGAACTTTTTTTATCGGTCGGTTGATGATAGATTTAAAATTATCTGCGGTTTCAAAAACCAAATTAATATCTTCAAGAGAGATATCTTTAATTCCTAGTAAGTGCCTTTGCGAAAATGTTTTCATTTGCTTTTACTTGCGCTTTTCTTGGGGTAATATAAATGTTTCATTCTGTTTGAACCTATGCCGTTGTTACAATATGAACCGCGTCTTTTTTATGCTTTTCTTTCCATTCTACCTTCACCTGATCATTGGCTCGAGTATCCACAGATATTCCAACATAATCTGGTTGAATGGGTAAATCTCTACTGTATTTTCTATCCACCAAAACTAATAATTCAACCTTAGCTGGTCTTCCAAAATCTGTTAATGCTTCTAATGCAGAGCGTATAGACCTGCCTGTATATAAAACATCATCAATCAGTACAATTTTTTTGTCTTGTACTGTAAAATCAATTTTTAATTCACTCGGAATAATAATGTCTTTGCCGCGTCTAAAATCATCACGGTAAAAAGCAATATCAAGTTCTCCGTAAAGAAAAGGTTGCTTTCCAAGAATATTATTTAGTTTTTCTTTAATCCTTCTGCTTAAAAAAATACCGCGTGGTTGCATACCAATAAGAGCAGTATCATCAAAATCACCCAAGCGTTCAATCAACTCAAAACAGAGCCTGTCGAGGGTTATGTCTAATTGTTTTTTCTCAAGTATAATTCTAGAGTCCATATACAAACACGCCTATTTTTAAAGAGATTGATTTGGTCAAAGATGAATAAAAAGAATGAATTTTTAAAATCAACTCTGTTTCTTGGTTCAAAACCGAACCTTTTTAACAAAGCAATTGGTTAAAACTATTTGGCAGAGGATAAATCTAAAATTGCGTCAAACTCTTCTGGCTTTAATGCTTGAACCGATAGTCGACCTTGCCTTACTAATCCAATATTTTGCAATCTTGGATCGGCCTTAACTTGCTCAAGTGTTACAGATTTTTTTAGCTTTTTAAATGGTTTTAAATCTACTACCACCCAATTGGCATTATCGCTGGTTGGATCTTGATAAGATTCTTTAACCACCTTAGCAATTCCAACAACTTCCAAGCCTTCGTTGCTATGGTACCAAAGAACCAAATCCCCTTTCTTCATGTCGCGCAAGTTGTTTCTTGCCTGGTAATTTCTTACACCGTCCCACATGGTTTTTCCATCTGCCACAAACTGATCCCAGCTATATTTAAATGGTTCTGATTTAACTAACCAATGATTCATGATTCTTGTTTATTAAAAGCGTTTAGCAAAAAAAATATTACGCCAAACTCACCTTAAGAATATTTACACAAACTTCAACAGCCTTTTCCATATCTTGAACACTCACATATTCTTGTTTGCTATGGATTCCCATCTCACCTGTAAAAATATTTGGACAAGGTAAGCCCATAAAAGACAACCTTGATCCATCGGTTCCTCCTCTAATATTTTTTATTTCTGGCTCCAATCCACTTAACTCATAGGCCTTTTTAGCAAATGCCATTACATGTGGTTGCTGGTCTAAAATTTCGCGCATATTGCGGTATTGTTCCTGAACAGAAATCTCATAACTAGCACCAGGGAATTTAGCAATTGCGTCCTTAGCTAAGGATTCTAAACGATTTTCGTAATCAGCTAATTTTGCAGTCACAAAATCTCTAACAATAAATTGCACTTTTGCCTCTTCCAATCCTCCTTCCATGTGAACAGGATGAACAAAACCTTCATAACCTTCAGTTTTTTCAGGACACCAAGTATCAGAAGGTAGGAGAGTCATAAAGTAAGCTGCCACCTTTTGAGCATTTACCATTTTATCTTTTGCATAACCTGGATGTGCGCTAATTCCTTTAAAAATTATAGTACAACCATCAGCAGAAAATGATTCACCTTCGAGATGTCCACGATCTCCACCATCTAAAGTATATCCAAAATCTGCACCCAATCTTTGCATATCAACTTTGTTTACACCCCTTCCAATTTCTTCATCTGGAGTAAACAATATTCTCACTTTTCCATGCTCAATACTTGGATTTTCAAGAAGGTATTTGGCTAATTCCATTATAATAGCAACTCCAGCCTTATCATCTGCTCCCAATAGGGTTTTGCCTGATGCAGTAATAATATCATCACCAATTCTATTCAATAAATAAGGATGATTCTTTGTTGAAATAACAACGTCCTTATCGTCTGGTAAAACTATATCTGCACCAGTATAATTAGTGTGTAGAATTGGTTTTACATCAGTTCCACTGCAATCTGGTGCGGTATCTACATGGGCACAAAAGCAAATAACAGGCAATTGCTTTTCCGAATTGGAAGGAATTGTAGCATACACATAACCGTGTTCATCCAATTCTGCATCCATAATTCCCAATTCAATTAATTCTTGAACTAAAACTCTGCTTAAATCCTTTTGCTTCATCGAGCTTGGTTGAGTTTCTGAATTGGGATCAGCGGTAGTGTCAATTTGAACATAGCGCATAAAACGCTCCGCTACACTTGATTGGTAATTTTCTAACATTCTAATAAAATTTAACTGCGGTTCCAGAAACAGAAACCATCAACATACTTCCTCTTTGTCCAAGAGTTTCATAGTCTAAATCTACTCCAACAATTGCATCTGCACCCAGAATTCTGGCTTCTGTCATCATTTCATCTATAGCCTTTTCTTTTGCTTCGCGCAAAACTTTTTCATAAGAGCTCGCTCTTCCACCAATAATATCTCTAATCCCTGCAAAGAAATCTTTGAATAAATTAGCTCCTAAAATTACTTCTCCTGAAACAATTCCTTTGTATTCCGAAATGGTTTTGCCCTCAATATGGGGGGTGGTTGTTATGATCATGTTTTTAGTTTATAATCCTCAAATAAATCGATTATTTATGTAATAATAAAATCCTTCTATCTATATCTTGGATTTACAATGTTTTAGTTTGCTCATCACATGTTAATTCCACAAAATAATAAATAGAATTCCCACAAGGTATTAAGTTTTATGGCTAATTGCATAATATTGTAAGGTATGGAAAAAGAGAATAAAATTAATTGTCCAAACTGTGGTTTCGGAATAGATGTAAATGAGTTGGTGTTTCACCAAATGGAAGAGGAAATCAAAAAAGAATTCAACTCAAGACTCGCAGATGAAAAGAAAAAATACGATAAAGAGTTTGATTTGCTAAAACAAAAACAACTTGAATTTGAAGAGAAAAAGAAAAAGGAAAATGAACTTTTTCAAGACCGTTTGAACCAAAAAGAAAAAGAATTAAAGGAAAGTCTTGAAAAGAAATTGCGTCTTCAATTAGAATCGGAACAACAAGATCAAATCAAACTCATGCAAAATGAATTGAACTCTAAACAAGAACAATTAAAAGAGTTGAACCGAACCAAAGCCGAAATAGAACAGTTGAAACGCGAAAAGGATATGATGCGCGAACAAGTAACCATGGAAGCTGAAAAGGCGCTTACTACAAAGCTAGGAGAGGAGAGAGAAAAGATTAAGAAGTTGGAGCAAGACAAAAATGAAATGGTGGTTAGGGAGTTGCAAAAACAGTTGGAAGACCAAAAACGACTTACCGAGGAAATGAAACGCAAACAGGACCAAGGTTCAATGCAATTACAAGGTGAGGTTCAAGAATTGGCAATAGAAAATTGGTTGATGCAACAATTTCCTTTGGATACAATTGCAGAAATTAAAAAGGGCGCAAGGGGAGGCGATTGTGTTCAAATAGTAAATACTCGGGAACGCCAAAACTGCGGTACAATCTATTATGAAAGTAAAAGAACCAAAGAATTTCAAGCTTCCTGGATTGAAAAATTTAAAGCAGATATCAGAGAAAAAGGTGCTTCCATAGGCGTTTTGGTTACAGATGTTTTTCCTTCAGATATGGATCGTGTAGGTTTAAAAGATGGTATTTGGGTTTGTAGCTACGAAGAATTTAAAGGCCTTTGCAAGGTTCTTCGTGAATCTATTATTCAGCTAGACACAGCGCTTTCTACTCAAGAAAATCGTGGAGATAAAATGAGCATGCTTTATAATTTTCTAACCAGCAATACCTTCAGAATGCAAATCGAGGCCATTGTAGAAGGTTTCACTCAAATGCAATCAGATTTAGACGCAGAAAAACGGTCTATGCAACGTATTTGGAAAACGCGTGAAAAGCAAATAGAAAAGGTGGTAAACAATACCATTGATATGTATGGGTCTATCAAAGGAATTGCAGGAAATGCTGTTATGGATATTAAAGCTTTGGAACTTCCTGGTGCCTCAGATTCATTAGAATTAGAAGATTAGTTTTTTCTTTTTCGTTCTGTTTGAACCAAGAAATGGATGAAATCCACAGCTTTTTTAAAAATGTGAATACTTGGTTTGGGAGGTGTACAAGGAATTATTACCTTTGCCCAAATCTAAACTACTTTGAATAGAACAGTCAATAAGTTTCCGGCCACGCTACTTCTTGCAGATGGTACGGTTTTCATGGGCACTTCCATTGGAAAAATAGGCTCAACTACTGGAGAAATATGTTTTAATACCGGAATGACCGGCTACCAAGAAATCTTTACCGATCCTAGTTATACGGGTCAAATTTTGGTTCAAACCAACGTACATATTGGTAATTACGGAATTAACCAAATAGAAGAAGAATCCTCCACCATTAAAATTGCTGGATTGGTATGCAAAAACTTTAATGTCCCATACTCACGCAAGCAAGCCGACCAATCGGTTCAAGAATATTTTGCCTTAAATAATATTGTAGGCATTGCAGATATTGATACCCGCGAATTGGTTAGACATGTAAGGAACAAGGGCGCCATGAATGCAATTATTTCTTCCGAAAATAAAACAATTGAAGAGCTAAAAATTGAATTGGCGGCTGTTCCATCCATGGAAGGTTTAGAATTGTCTTCAACAGTTTCTACTAAAGAAACTTATTACCTTGGAGATGAAAACGCACCCAAAAGAGTTGCTGTTTTAGACCTTGGTGTTAAAATGAATATTCTAAGATGTCTTGAAGAAAGAGGAGCATACCTAGGGGTGTTCAATTGCAAATCAACTTTTGAAGATATGATGCAATTTAAACCAGATGGGTTTATGATAAGTAATGGCCCTGGAGATCCTGCTGTAATGCCTTATGCAGTTGATACCGTTAAGAAAATTGTTGATGCAGGAATTCCTTTATTTGGAATTTGCTTGGGTCATCAAATGTTAGCTGAATCGCAAGGTTTGCATACTTTTAAAATGCATAATGGACATAGAGGTTTAAATCACCCAGTAAAAAATATAATTACAGGTAAATGTGAAATCACTTCTCAAAATCATGGTTTTGGAGTGGATATGGAAGAAACATTAAGCAATCCTAATGTGGAATTAACTCATATTAACCTAAATGATAATACAGTTGAAGGAATAAGAGTAAAAGGCAAAAAAGCATTTTCTGTTCAATACCACCCAGAAGCGGCACCAGGACCAGAAGATAGTAGGTATTTGTTTGATGATTTTGTGGCTATGATGAGCAATTAATTCAAGAAATTCAGTAAAAAAAATAATAAATTTTAACTATGAGCGGTATTATTGATATTCATGCAAGACAAATTTTGGATTCACGTGGTAATCCAACTGTTGAGGTAGAAGTTATTACAGAAGGTGGGGCCTTGGGCAGAGCAGCTGTTCCTTCAGGTGCTTCCACAGGTATTCACGAGGCAGTTGAGTTACGTGATGGAGATAAAAATGTTTACATGGGAAAAGGCGTTCTTAAAGCCGTAAAAAATGTAAACGAAGAAATCTGTGATAAACTAATTGGGGTAGATGTTTTTGAACAAAACGAAATCGACCGCAAGATGATTAAGCTAGATGGAACTGATAATAAAGGAAATTTAGGTGCTAATGCAATTCTTGCTGTTTCTATGGCCTGTGCAAAAGCAGCGGCTATTGAGGCTAATATGCCTTTATACAGATACATTGGTGGTGTAAATGCAAATACTCTTCCTATTCCATTAATGAATATCTTAAATGGCGGTTCTCACGCAGATAATTCTATAGATTTTCAAGAATTTATGATTGTCCCTACCAAAGCAGATAGTTTTAGTGAGGCTTTGCAAATGGGTACTTCTGTATTCCATCATTTAAAAGCAGTTCTAAAGAAAAAAGGATATAGCACCAATGTTGGTGATGAGGGCGGTTTTGCTCCAAATATTCAATCAAATGAAGAGGCCATTGAAACAGTTCTAACTGCAATTGAAGCTGCAGGTTACAAACCAGGTAAGGATATTTATATAGCTATGGACGCAGCTACTAGCGAATTCTGGGATGAGAAAAAAGGAATGTACATTTTCAAAAAATCTGATAAACGCGAAATGACGCCTTCAGAAATGGTGGCTTATTGGACAGAATGGGTAAATAAATATCCAATTATCTCCATTGAAGATGGTTGTGCTGAAGACGATTGGAAAGGTTGGGCTGAATTAACTCAATCGATTGGTTCAAAATGCCAATTGGTGGGCGACGATTTATTTGTTACCAATGTGAAACGTCTTTCTAAAGGTATCAAAGAAAATATTGCTAACTCTATTCTAGTTAAAGTAAATCAAATTGGGTCATTAACAGAAACTATTGATGCGGTAAATATGGCCACTAGAGCTGGATATACCAATATCATGAGTCATAGAAGTGGTGAAACAGAAGATACAACTATTGCCGATCTTGCAGTTGCTTTAAATAGCGGTCAAATTAAAACAGGATCAGCTAGCAGAACAGATAGGATTGCTAAATACAACCAATTGATTCGTATTGAAGAAGAATTAGGTAAAAACGCTTATTACCCAGGTAAAGATTTCAAATACGCTAAATAATGAAACTCAAGCTAGCTCCAAAATATTTAAATATTGTCAAGAATAAATACTTTTTGGCAGGACTAGCTTTTGTGTTATTGTTATTGCTAAACGAGCGAAATAGCATCTTCGATCAAATTGAATACAGCAGGAATTTGAAAGAAGCCAAACAAATGCACCAGTATTACATAACTGAGATTGCCAAGGTGAAAAAGGAAAAGGAAGAATTGTTTGGCAACCCCAAAAAGCTGGAAAAGTTTGCAAGAGAAAAATACCTCATGAAAGCAGACAATGAAGATGTGTTTGTTATGATTGAAGAGTAAAAAGGTTTGATCCAATAAAAAAAGGCTAATTCATTTTGAGTTAGCCTTTTTTAATGTCCAACTAGGCCAATATCATTCATTTATTCCTAGAAATAATTCCTCCAAATTAATTGATAATCCTGGAAGGATAGGAGTTGAAATTTGATCACCACTAGTATAAAGTTTTGAGGCTTGATATTTCCCATTTATTAGAGAATAAACAAGCAATGTTTCTGCCTCTGGCGAAATTACCCAATATTCAAGTACACCACTTTCTTCATAAACCTCATATTTATTTTGCAACTCCTTCTTGGAATTCCCCGGAGATAAAATTTCAACAATCAGGTCAGGCGCACCTAAACAACCGGCCTCGTCAAGTTTACTTGGATCACAAATAACGCATAGGTCTGGCTGAACAACGGTGAAAATAGTGTGGTTTTCATCATAATTATTAGAAAGCCTCACATCAAAGGGTGCATCATAAACCTCGCATTTCTTGCCCTCTAAAAAATTGCCAAACTTTAGAAATAACCTGCCACTTATTTTTTGATGAATCCTCTTTGGAGCCGCATTCATCTTAAATACGCGACCCTTAATAATTTCAACAATTTCTGGAATATTCCAACCAAGATAATCAGCATAGCTGTATCTATCATAAGTCATATCTGGTTCCTTAACTTCCATAAATCAAAATTAGTAAAATTAATTTTCAATTAGGCAAAAGTCGAAACCTTTTTTATGTTCATATACCACCAGCCAACGTCCCGATTTTACATCGGGACGCACTAAACAACTGAGCTATTCTTGAAAGAGTTTTCTTGAAAATTAAGCATAAAAAAAAAGCCTTCACTTTCGTAAAGGCTTTTGGGTGGAATACCGTCCCGATAATAATCGGGAGAACCAGCGACCTTCCCGATTTCACATCGGGACGCTCTAACCAATTGAGCTATTCTTAAAAAAGTTTTCTTGGAAATTAAGCATAAAAAAAGCCTTCACTTTCGTAAAGGCTTTCGGGTGGAATACCGTCCCGATAATAATCGGGAGAACCAGCGACCTTCCCGATTTCACATCGGGACGCTCTAACCAATTGAGCTATTCTTTAAAAAGTTTTCTTGAAAATTAAGCAAAAAAAAAGCCTTTACTTTCGTAAAGGCTTTTGGGTGGAATACCGGGCTCGAACCGGCGACCTCCTGAACCACAATCAGGCGCTCTAACCAACTGAGCTAAAACCACCATTTTGGGAGTGCGAAAGTAATGATTGCCTAATAAATTGCAAAAATATTTTTCAATTACTTCAGAAGTCCTTCAATTTCATCCCAATTAACTACATTCCAGAAGCTGCTAACGTAATCTCCACGCTTATTTTTGTGCTTTAGGTAGTAGGCATGTTCCCAAACATCAATTCCTAATAATACTTTTGGAGCGTTCTTTCCTGCATCTAAAATTGGATTATCCTGATTAGGTGTAGTTACTATTTTTAACAAACCGTTTTGCATAATTACCCATGCCCAACCTGAACCAAAAACGCCTGTTGCCAATTTTTCAAAACTTGCTTTAAATGCTGCTACGCTCTCAAAAGATCCTAAAACTGCCTTTTCAAAATCCTTACCCATACTGGTTCCTGTTTTCATAGATTTCCAAAAGAAACTATGGTTCCAATGTCCACCACCATGGTTGCGCACCGCAGATCTCACACTTTCGGGTAAGCTTGAATTGTTAGTTAATAAATCTTCCAAACTTCTTCCTTTTAAACCCGGTTCTTTAGAAATTGCATCATTTAATTTATTGATATATGCTTGATGATGTTTGGTATAATGTATTTCCATAGTTTGAGCGTCAATATGAGGCTCAAGCGCATTAAAATCATATCCTAAAGGTGGTAATTCAAATTTCCCATCCTTTGGGTCAATAGGAAATATTTTATTAGAAGTTCCCAAATTATCTATCTCAAGTTTAGATGCATTTACACCTAATGTCATTGCTCCAAAACCCAATAGGGCAGAGGCTTTAATGAATTCTTTTCTGTTAGTTTTTTTCATAATAAATCAACTTTTATATTTTATTACCTATGTCTTGCTATTAATAAGAGACCATTCAATAATCGACTGATAAATATACATTCCTTTTTTGAATTCGGATACATTTATATTCAAATAGTGCGTTCCATATTTTGTTTCACCAATTTAGTTTGACCCAATACTCCTAATGATATGCAAATAAGTAGTAAAAATAGGGCTTTTTTGTAAATTGATATTCAAGTTTATTATTTTACTAATTTTTAAATTAGCCCTTAAATAAAGACTAAATTTGAGCTTTAATCATTCGAACATATGACAAGTGCAGAAAGTTTCAAAGTTTATTATAAAGGAATTCTACCATTTAAAATAAGTGATCTAAATAGGAGAGAGGAACCTCTGCGATTACTAATGTGCAGCCCTGAGTATTTTTCTATTGTTGATGTGAAAAATATTCACATGGAAGGCAATGCAAATGCTCTAGACAGTGAATTGGCTCGAACACAATGGCAAGAACTTAAATCTGTTTATGAATCACTAGTTGAAAGAAAAATCCTTTCAGAATTATTGGTTATTCCTGGTGAAGAGGGGTGTGAGGACATGGTTTTTTGCGCAAATCAAACTTTCCCTTGGATCAAACAGAATAAAAAAGAAGTATGGATGAGCAGAATGAGACATCCTTCCAGACAAAAAGAAGTCCCATTTTTTGAAGCATATTTTACCCAATTAAATTACCAAGCTCGCCACTTTGCCAGAACACCAATATTCGAAGGAATGGGCGATACAATTCCTCATCCAAATAAAATGTTACTATATGGTGGCTTTGGCCAAAGAACAAGTCCGAAAGCCTACGAAGAATTATCTGAGAATTTAGGCGTGCCCATAATTGCCTTAGAACTCATAAATGATAATTTTTACCATCTCGATACCTGCTTTGTACCAATCTCCGAAACCAAGGTAATGCTTTGCAAAGAAGCATTCACAGAGGAGGGCTTAAACTTATTGCGACAAACATTTGAAGAGGTGATTGAAATACCAGCTAAAGAAGCAATAAGCACTTTTAGTTTAAATGCTCATGTAATAATAAATTACGGTTTGAACCAAAAAATAGCCATTTTACAAAAGGGAAGTAAAGTCGCCAAAAAAGTTTTGATTGAAAATGGCTTTGAAGTAATTGAAGTAAATACAAGTGAATACATGAAATCTGGAGGAAGTGTATTTTGTATGAAAATGATGATTTATTAATAATTTTGAATCAACCAAAAGCCATGAAATTTTTGAAGTTTATTTTCTCCTTATTGCTCCCACTTTTGGTAGGGGGTATTTCTGGTTGGATTACGGCAGATGGCATTAATTCGTGGTATATTACCATACAAAAACCATTCTTCAATCCGCCCAATTGGATATTCGCTCCAGTTTGGACTTCCCTTTATATCTTAATGGGAATATCTATCTTTTTAATTTGGAATAGCCCAAGAGTAGAAAATCAGAAAAATGCTATTTTAATTTTCTTGGTTCAATTAGGATTGAACTTTTTTTGGAGCATTCTCTTTTTCAAATTTCATTTAATTGGATGGGCTTTAATTGAAATAATTTTTATGTGGCTTTTCATTTTGTTGATGATTATTCATTTTAAAAGAATCAAGCCAATTGCTGCCTACATGAACTATCCTTATTTAGCTTGGGTAAGTTTTGCAACAATTCTAAATGCTGCTTTTTTCTGGCTCAATTAGTTATATAACCTCAATCTTAATCCCAATCTAAAAGCCCTTACTGGTAATGGGTAATTTGGAGTATAATAGAATCCTGTACTCTTCCAATCCATATTTATGTGCTCAAACTTAACATAAATTACTGCTGTCATAATTTGCCCTGTTAAAAACAAATCAATCATCGGGTAATTACCAATTAAGGTTTGGTCTTGCAAATAAAATGCTCTTGCAGATGGGTGATAGCTATTGCCATAATATGATGTATTATAAAACAATTCAGCACCCATTTGAAATTTCAAAGCTTTCCTAAATAAACTGCCATTTAAATAATACCTCAAATTGGCTGTCAATTCTGGTAATGTAACAATACTAAGATTCGACTTTTGCAGTATCAATTTGTTCTCAAAAAAGAACCATCCTAGTTGAAAAGTCTTATTAATATCAAGTGTATTAATGACCAAAATTTTATTGCTCTGTTCTGGAGTAATTTGTTTTCCATAATAAACCCAATTAGCAATAATGTATTGATTGAAATTTGCGGTAACATTATGTCTAAAAATCTTAGTGCCAATTCCTGCTCTCCAATTACTTACACTAACTTTAGAAAATCGGTTCGACCAAGATAATGGGCCAGACAAGTAATTAACTTGCAAATATTCTGGTTCAGATAATTTATTGGTGAATCCACCAATAAAATCAAATTTCTTATTCAACCATTTAACATCTGCAGATAGCTTAAAATCATTTTGATTGTAGCCTGTCATGCAGTAAGAACCATTTAATTTCAATCCCAAATTCCTTTCAGTTTTTGGTATTCTTTCCATAGTAGCTTCTCCCCAAATATTTTGATATTTGTTCTCCAAACTCATTTGCTGTACTGAAATAAATTTGTGGGCCACAGCAAATTCAATATAACTCTGGCGGGTAGCAGTACTCTTAGTCCAATAAGCATATGCAACCCTATTCATAATGGTTTTATTCGCTACAGAATCATAAAAAATACCAGTGGTATCACCATTTCCAAAAGGAAATAAAAGTGAATCCGTTTCACCAGTAGGATTGTCAAAAAAGAAATTGTTGTTATCGTATCTAATGGTGTGAGATAAAAAGCCTCCTCTTGTTAATGCAAAAGAGGTATCCTCGTCAACTATTATCTCTCTAACCTTTCCCAAATAAAAATATTGCTTAGCGTATAAAGTCTTGTTTCTAAACCTACTTTGACTATCATACAATCTTACTGGAGCGGCTTTATTAACACCACGTAAAGTTTCAAATAATGAATCACTTGTTATTCCTCCACTTTCATCCAAAACACCTTTATTCCATATTGCATTTCCAATTACACCATATTTTTCATTTTTGCTTTGGTAACTTCCAAATACATTTGTGAAATACCCACTAGTATATTGTCTCGAATAAAATCCGGAAGAAGTAACTCTATCATAATCTACACCTATATTTAAACGTGGTGTAAAGTTTACAGCAAACTTGGCAGCAAAAAGCAATAAATCGCGCTGACCTTGCGTGTATGTAAAATCGGCATAAGGCTTTTTTGTTTTATAATACCTTGATGTTTCAGGTGTTTTAAAGTAAGCTTGATAAGGATTAAAACCAAGAACAAAATCAGTTTTACGATTCCAGTCGAACACCAAACTTCTTCCTGGTGTTCCAATATTTCCTAGGTCTTGAAAAACACCATTTTTTTTGTAATAAGTGTGGTAAATCTCATCTCTTCTCAATAAGGTATCCTCAAAAACAGGGGATAGGTTTCTATCTAATGCAAATTCAGTGATAAATTCTGTAGGATACTTTTTCTTTTGAATACTATCCGTTTGAGCAAATAGCTTAGTTTGCCCCAAAAAGGCTAAAAAAATAAAAGAGTAGAAGATTTTTTTGCTCACTAGTGAATCTTATTGTTTAATCATTTTTTGTACCCATTGCATATCTCCTGTTTGGATCAAAACAAAATACATTCCTGGTTTCAAATTAGATGTTTCGGTCTCAAAGGTAGCTTCCATGGCTTTCTTATGCAAAACCATTTCTCCTTTTGAGTCATAAATACTCAGTTCCATTGGAAATATTTTTCCATTTTCGCTTGAAAAGCTTAGTTTTTCGTTAAAAGGGTTAGGGGTTATTCTAGGTCCAATAGGCTTTTCGGTTTGAACCAAACTAGTAATACTGGAATCTAATTTAAATAGAAAAATTCCTTCACCCATATCACTTGCAGCAATATTTCCCGAAGGCAACCAAGGGTAAACTCCCCAACAGCCCATATATCCATCATAACTTTTTGGCGGCCATGGCGATGTGTGGTAATATCCAACCATAAATGGATGACTTGGATCCGTTAGATTAAAAACATAAAATCCATCATGGTAATAAGATACATAAGCAAAACTACCAACCCAATAGGGATTATGTGCCGTTGCTCCCTGATTGGATCTAAATACCCCCATTAATTTGGGGTTTTTGATATCGTGAATATCATAAATTTTCACACTTAAACCTCCTGGAATTTCATCTGTAAACATTAAGTGCTTTCCAGATTTATCTAGGGTTCCATTGTGGTTATAACCATTTTCGGGATAATCAGCAATAATGGAAATTAGCTTTTGACTATCAAGATTAATTAAATCGAAAATAAAAATCCCTTTATACTCAACTGAACAATATGCTGTATCGTTTCTTACGTATGTTTCATGCACATTGGTAAAGGCTGGTGTGCCATTTCCAAAAGAAGGTATATTTAATCTTCCTATCAAAGTTGGATATTCCGGATTCTCCAAACTCATAATATCCATTGCAGAAACACCACCAACTTTCAAACGATTAATGCACATATACATTCGCTTGCTTTTAGCTTCAATAAAAATACTGTGGGTATTATAGGATAAGGAATCACTATCATAAACCTTGTGAACAGAGTCTGGTAAATATTGTAAATCGAAAACCTGTAAACTACCTAAATTCTTATTATCACTTACGCAATAGGCATAATGACTATAACATTCATAATCCCTATTCACCATGTTTTTAGATCTTCCATCTTCTACATCGCACAAAACAATTTCCTTGGGATTGGATACGTCAAAAAAGTAAATGCTATCGGTACTCCCGGCAATTATGTATTCTTTTCCAGTTAGCGAATCATAATACCCAGTTAAGTCGTTCCAAATTTGGTATCCATTTAATCTGGGTAAGTTTTCATTTTGCCAATGGCCAAGTAATTCAATATTTAAAGAAATTGGTTGAGCTAATATTGGTTCAAACCGAATTAATAAAATAAATAGGAGAGAAGCCCTGCAAATACTTTTTAAAAATGTTTTCATTTTACCCACTTTTTTGTCCATTTGGTTTGACCCAAATTTATTTCTACAAAATAGATTCCCGTGGGCCAATTGCTTGTTTCAATTTTCTCTAAACTGGAAGCGGATTCAATTTCAATTACTTTTCGCCCCAAAGAATCATAAACCTTAATAAGCTTAGAATTATGGTTGTCGAAGGAAATTAGCATTTCGTCATTTCCAGGGTTTGGAAAAATAGAAATATTAGAATTCTCTTTCGTTATTTCTTTGTTTCCAACCAAGGCGGAATCAATTTCTAAAAGAAAAATTCCAGAGGTTAAATCACTTGCAATAATTCTTCTGCTAGGCAAATAGGGATAAACTCCCCAACAACCTTTATAACCGCCATAAGTTTCTGGTACTACTGGATGGGTATCATACCATCCAACTTGTTGTGGGTTACTTGGGTCTTTGATATCATAAATTCTTAATCCATCATGGTATGCAGAAACATAAGCAAAATCTCCATACCAAAATGCATTGTGAGGCGTAGTACTAACATTACTATTAAACTGACTAACAAATTGAGGGCTATTTATATTTTGAATATCGAAAATCTTTATGTCCATACCCATGTTTTCATCTGTAAACATCAGATACCTTCCCGTTTTATCCAACCAAGAGCTATGGTTATAACCTTGATCTGGATAAGAATTTATTGTTCCCAATAAAGGGTTCGAACCTGTGGTTCGCATATCGAAAATAAATAAACCCGCCTCTTCACAACTCAAATAAGCAGTGTCACCTCGTGCATACATTTCATGTACTTTATTAAACAAAGGAAATCCATTTGATTTGGTTGGAACCTGCAATTTCATTAAGTAAGTAGGGGCCTCTGGATTTTCTAAAGACAAAACATCCATTGCAGAAAAGCCACTAGGTTTTGAGTTAGAGCACATGTATAAACGCGCACTTATCGAATCAATAAATATGGTGTGGGTAAAGGTCCCAAACTCATTACTTTGATAAACTAAATGGACAGAATCTGGTAAATATTGCAAATCAAAAATTTGCAACGCACCAATTCCACTGGCTTGATCTGCTACGCAATAAGCATAGTGACTATAGGTTTCAAAATCTCTATTTCTGGCAAAAAAAGAAGCTCCAAATTTTACATCTACCAATTTCATTTTATCATAAGTAGAAATATCAAAGAAATAAACACTGTCTGTGCTACCACAAATAATGTATTCTTTTTGGGTAATTGGATCAACATATCCAGTTAAATCATTCCAAATATCCGTGGCATCTACCTTAGGTAAGTTAGGGTTATTATAAGAATCTAATTTTCTAATTCTAAAAGAATCTTGGGCTAAAATTTTGGTTTGAACCAAATTAATTAGGAAAATAAAAAGGATGATTTTTTTCAAAATTTAATTGATTAATGCGAGTGTCTTTTGTTAGAGAAATTATAGTGGTAAGTATAATGAATTTTTGTTGTTTTTGCTCCTAAAGCGTTAAAAAGGCTATGCATTTTGGGGTTAAAATCACCAATCCATGACAATTCTGATTGGGTGATATTTGGGTGTTTTTCTCGCAAGGAATTATATAAATTAATTATCATTCCTGTTTCCAAACCTAGGTTTTGATATTCAGGAATTATTCCAAATACTATTCCTCTAATTCGATTGATTTTACCAAATTCCCTATAAAATAAGAACTTTAACTTCCCCCAAAAATCCATTTTACCTTTAACATGCTTAAAAATTTGATTTACATCTAACACATTTACATAAAAACCTGCAGGTTCATCATTGGCATAAACAAACCAAATTGCCTCCTCAATTAAAATGGGTTTAATGGCAACTAATGTACTTTCAATTCGGTTTAAAGTAATTGGCGAAAAATCAGGCCTAGATGCCCATGCTTTATTATAAATATGGATAAAATCTGAGGCGAATTTTTTTAACTCTTTATCTTTATAATGTTCAAACCGATAACTTGGATTCTTAAAAACTCTTGCAGAAAGTTTGTTAACCCTTTCGTAATTAAAGTCTTTTAAGGTAATTTCAGAAGTGGTTTGTTCAAATATTCTTTCAAAGCCGTAATTCTCAAATAAACTTTGATAGTAGGGCGAATTATAATTTTCTTGGTAGGAAGGGTTTTTAAAACCTTTCACAAGCAATCCCCAATACTTGTCTTTTTCACCAAAATTAATTGGGCCATCCATACCCAAACACCCTTGAGTAATCAGCCAATTTTTTGAAGTATCAAATAATAAATTGGCAACCTTTTGCTCGTTAATACATTCAAAAAAACCAATTCCTCCCTTATTAAAACCCTCCTCCAATTTGTAAAATACCGCAATTCTTCCAAGGATCTCATCATCGTTAATTACAAAAAACCTTTTTGCAGCACCTAAAAGAAAATTTTGATTTTTTGCAGAATTAAAAATGTCTTCTATATCATTATCCAAATGGGAAATCCATTCGGGGTCGTTTTTATATATTTTTCTTGGAAAATCAATGAAATTGGTTTGATCCAAAAAACTAATTACTTCTTTGACTTGCATTTGCAGCGAATTTCTATTTTAGTATGGAAATACACAAATTAGTGTTTTGAACTCTAAGCTTGTTTAGTTAATTTGCACAACAAATATCACACTATTATGCTCAATATTGGTGACAAACTCCCAGATTTTAAGTTAAAAGGTTTTGACGGTAACTTTTATACCAACTTTGATTATGCCGATAAATATGCGTTGGCTATAATTTTCACTTGCAATAGCTCAGCTATTTCAAAGGCATATAGCCAGAGGTTAATCAAATTGTTTGAAAAATATGAAGAAGATAGCATGGGTATCGTTGGAATAAATTCAAACGATGCATCCCAATCTCCTGAAGATAGTTTCGAGAAAATGAAACATACTGCCGCAAAATTGGGGTTAGAAGAAATGCATTTTCTTTACTTAAAGGACGAAGACCAAGAAGTGGCTAAAACTTTTGGAGCCAAAGTAAATCCTGAGGTATTCCTTTTTAATAGAACAAGAGAATTGGTTTACAAAGGGGCAATAGACGATTCATGGGAAAATGAAGCAATGGTTGGAACCGTTTACCTTGAAGATGCTATAGAGGAAACTTTAGACGGAATGGAAATTGATTTTCCAGAAACACAGGCAGAAGGAACTCCAATCATTTGGAAGAAATAAACTTTGTAAATAAACTGATCAGGAGGATTTCTTCAACCTTTTCTTCATTTAGTGTATTATGTCATTAAAAGGAAAAACGGTTATAATTACGGGTGCTTCTTCTGGAATAGGAGAGGCATGTGCTTATGCTTTTTCTGCAGAGGGTGCAAATTTAGTTTTAGCCTCAAGAAATAATTTGCTTTTAGAGGAAATTTCAAATCGAATAAACCATTCGGGTGGAAATTGTATATCTGTAAAATGTGATGTTAGGCTAGAGGACGATTGCAAGAACTTAATTGAGCAAGCAATTTCAAAATTTCATACCATAGATGTATTGGTAAATAATGCTGGAATTAGCATGAGGGCAACCTTTCAAAGTTTGGATTTGGAGGTTATGAAACAACTTATGCAAACCAATTTCTGGGGCTCAGTTTATTGTGCCAAATTTGCATTACCATTTCTATTAAAAACAAAAGGTAGTATTATCGCGGTTAACTCATGGGCTGGATTTACTGGACTTCCCGGCAGAACAGGTTATACATCCTCCAAATTTGCCCTACTTGGTTTTATGGAATCTTTGCGAGTTGAAAATCTAAAAACTGGGCTACATATTGGAACAATTTTCCCAGGATATACCAAATCAAATATCCGAAAAACAGCATTAAATGCCTCAGGAATTTCGCAAGAGGAAAGCCCATTAGACGAATCAAAATTGATGGCGCCTGAAGAGGTGGCCAAGCAAATTGTTTTAATGGTAAAGAAAAGACGCAAATACCAAGTCCTTACTTTTACTGGAAAATTAATGTATTGGGTCAATAAACTGTTCCCAGATTATGTAGATAGGCAAGTTTATAAGGTTATTTCAAAAGAACAAAATTCACCCTTTAAATAAAAAATCCCGCAACTTTCATTGCAGGATTTTAGTATATAAACAACCATTAATGGTTATTCCCAACCCCCATCGTATGTGGGGGAACACAGGAATATTAAGCGTCTATTTTGGCGTATTTAGCATTCGCCTCAATAAATTCTCTCCTTGGTGGAACTTCATCACCCATCAACATACTGAACACATGGTCTGCTTCAGCTGCTGAATCTAAACTAACACGTTTTAAGGTTCTAGTTTCAGGATTCATAGTAGTTTGCCACAATTGCTCGGCATTCATTTCTCCTAAACCTTTATACCTTTGAATTCCTACAGAATCAGGGTTTCCGCCTTTAGCTAATCTTAAAACAGCTTCATCTCTTTGAGGTTCTGTCCAGCAATATTCTTCATCTTTACCTTTCTTTACCAAATACAATGGTGGTTGGGCTATATAAACATACCCAAACTCAATTAATTCTTTCATATAACGGAAGAAAAGCGTCAAAATCAAAGTTCTAATATGACTTCCATCCACATCCGCATCAGTCATAATAATAATTTTATGGTAACGAAGTTTTGTAATGTTCAAGGCCTTTCCATCATCTGGTGTACCAATAGTAACCCCAAGCCCAGTAAACATATTACGAATTTCTTCGTTTTCATAAATTTTGTGTTCTAATGCTTTTTCTACATTTAGAATTTTTCCTCTAAGTGGTAAAATAGCTTGGTTAGCTCTATTTCTGCCTTGTTTAGCTGTACCACCAGCAGAATCTCCCTCAACTAAATAAATTTCACAAACCGCAGGGTCAGTTTCTTGACAATCCGCCAATTTACCAGGTAACCCACTTCCAGTTAAGGCACCTTTTCTTTGCACCATTTCCCGTGCTTTACGAGCTGCAGCCCTAGCAGTTGCTGCTAATATTACCTTCTGAACAATTAATTTAGCCTCTTTTGGATTTTCTTCTAAGTAATTGTTTAACATTTCACCTACACAAACATCCACAGCTCCTGTTACATCGCTATTACCTAATTTGGTTTTTGTTTGACCTTCAAACTGAGGTTCTTGAACCTTTACGGAAATTACGCCTGTTAAACCTTCTCTAAAGTCATCCCCAGCAATTTCAATCTTTAAGTTTTTTAACAAACCTTCTTTTTCCGCATATGCTTTTAGAGTACGCGTCAAGGCTCTTCTAAATCCTGCTACGTGTGTTCCACCCTCAATAGTATTGATATTATTTACATAAGAATGCAAATTTTCGGTATATCCACTGTTGTATGTCATTGCAACTTCTACAGGTACGCCACCCTTTTCGCCTTCTACGTAAATTGGTTCAGGCAGCAATTTTTCTCTAGTTCCGTCCAAATAAGTTACAAATTCCCTTAATCCACCTTCACTGTAAAACACATCTTCCTTTAAATTTCCGCTTTCATCCGGACGATCATCCTTTAAAGTGATTTTTATCCCACGGTTTAGGTAAGAAAGCTCACGCATACGCGCTGCTAAAGTTTCATACTTATATTCTAGTGTTGTAAAAATACTTCCGTCTGGCTCAAAATATATAGTAGTTCCAGTATGGTCTGTTTCTCCAACTACTTTAACATCAAAAACTGGTTTACCGCAATTGTAATCCTGTTGAAATATTTTACCATCTCTATGAACCGTAGCTCTAAGAAGGGTAGAAAGTGCATTAACACAACTAACACCCACACCATGCAAACCACCTGAAACTTTATAAGTATCCTTATCAAACTTTCCACCGGCATGTAAAACCGTCATAACCACCTCTAGGGCAGATCGACCTTCTTTGGTATGCATTCCAGTTGGAATTCCTCTACCATCATCAACAACCGTAATAGAATCTCCCGGATTAATTGTAACCACAATGTTTTTACAATACCCTGCCAATGCCTCATCAATTGAATTGTCTACTACTTCATAAACTAAATGGTGCAAACCTCTAGCTCCTACATCACCAATATACATGGCTGGTCGCTTACGAACTGCTTCCAAGCCTTCAAGAACCTGAATATTATCGGCCGAATAATTTTCTCTGTTTTCCATTGCTTCGTTACTCATCTTTATTGAAATATATTTAATGCGTAAAAGTAAGCTAAAACATGGTTTGAACCAAACTATTACAATGTATTATAGCGCTTGTTTTTCCACAAGTTTTCCCAATTATTTGGCAGAAAATTTTAATGAAATATTTCCCTGAAATTTTCGAATAATTTTGAATTGACATTGATTGTGCCAGTAACTAAATTATTGAAATTTTTCAATTCATCTTCCGCGTACCTATGTATCGGTTCCAATTCTTCTTTAGAAAACAAGCCAGATGCTTCAATTAAAGCCTGTGCAACATTGTATTGAGGCAGCATTTTGCCATCATCAATCTTAATGCAAACCCCTAGTTTCTGCTTTGTAAAACTTAAACAAAAAACACCTTCAGCTCCAGTTTTTCCAATAATTTGGGGTGCACAAATTTCCATCATATCTGTGCAATATCTCTTAGAACCCGCCACCATAAAAGGAAACTCACTGATTGATTGTATCAAAGTTGCACAAGCTTCCTGCCTTTTTGCTGAAAATGATTTTGGATCAACCAAGTTCTTAAAGCAAATAGCTTGATTGTAAACAGGAATTGAATAAATAGGGGCAGTACAACCGTCTAAAGCACAAGTCATTTTTTCAATTGGATACTCATACATTTCGGATACATACCTTAATATTAACTTTTGAATTGGATGGTTAGGGTTTAAATAATCTGAGGTGCTTTCACCCATTAATAAACATAAAGCTAACATTCCTGCGTGTTTTCCACTGCAGTTATTATGTATTGCACTTGGTTTGGTTTTGGTTTGAACCAACTCATTTGCAGTTTTTTTATCTGTTGGATATTGGGCACCGCAGCCCAAGGTGGATTCATCAACTCCAATTTTAGTTAAAATACTTCTTACTGCAGCCAAATGTAGTGGCTCAGCATTGTGAGAACCACACATAATAGCAATCTCTTCTCTGTTGAATCCAAATTTTTTAATTCCACCTAATTCAATTAAAGGTAAAACTTGAACAAATTTCATTGCCGAGCGTGGAAAACATATTTGATTAGAATCACCTAACTCAAAAACTATCTCACCATTTTCATTTACCACACAAACAGCACCTCTGTGAAAGCTTTCAATAATACCAGACCTATAAACTTCAACTAAAATTGGATTCTCCATAGTTAGCAAAATTCATTTATTTTAAGGTGTAAGACCAAATTGGTTTTCCACAAAAAATACTATTACAAAAAGGTTTATTTGCATAAAACGCAAATTATTAATTCCAAATAAGACTAAATCAATTGGATACATTCTTTATGTAATCTTAGTTTTGTATTATTAATTTCAATAAAAAAAGTAAATTGAAATAGTTCCTAATGTATATTTGTTTATTCTAAAAATCAGAAAGCCATGAAAAAAGTATTCTCAAAATTGATTCTAAGTTTATTTCTTTTATTATTTATTAATAATCTTCAAGCACAAGATGCTATGATACTTCGTGCTAAACCAGACACCCTCTGGGTAAAGATAATTGAAATTGGTACAGATGAAATTAGATACAAACTTTGGCCAGTAGATGAAGAAATGCCAATTATGGTTGAAAATAAAGACCGAATTAGAAAGGTGATTTTATCAAATGGAACTGTTCTTCGCTTTTCTGAAAATGAATTTGTAAATGCAGAAAATTATGCAAACCAAAAAAAAGCAATAATTAAAATGGATTTATTTTCTATTTTGGTTGGAAGCACATCTCTATCTTATGAGAAAAGTATAGAACCAGGAAGAAGTTATGAAGTTGGAATTGGCTTAATTGGAATGGGAGCAAAGCCATCAGACAATGGGTTCAATGATTCATATAAAAGAAGTGGTACTTTCCTAAGAGTTGGTTATAAATTTATAAATCAACCAGATTATTATATGAAGGGAATGAGATATACCCATATTCTTAAGGGAGCTTATATCAGGCCTGAAATAGTAGCCAATTTATACAACTTAAAAACAATTAAAACATATTACAATTACAATACTCTTTCTCCCTTTGATCATGAAGATATCACTAGATATTCTGCTGTTTCCTTTATGCTTAACTTTGGAAAGCAATGGGTTTTTTCAGACATTTTTGCTGTTGATTTCTTTATTGGTGGTGGACTTGGAGGAGGCAAAACCACTTCAGTAGATGTTGGACAAAATATTGGAAGTGGTTCAGGTTTTTATAATTATGATTATTATGGTTCATCAGCACCTGCCGCTGGTGTAGGTTTTGGCACTAGGTATAATTCAGGTATTGGATTTACAGGTCAAATTGGTTTAAAAATAGGAGTTTTAATTGGTTCAAATACTTCAAATAATAAATAACAAAAACTCAATAAGTATGAAAATTTCTAATAAACTTATAATTCTATTTCTACTTGCTATTGGTTTCAATAAAATTTCCTCTGCCCAAGACAAAATGCTTTTAAGAGGAAAACCAGATACTCTGCAGATTAAAGTAATAGAAATTGGTGCAGACGAGGTTAAATACAAATTATGGCCAATTGATGCAGATATGCCAATTATGGTAGAAAAAAAGGACAGAATCAGGAAAATTGTTTTTGCTAATGGTACCATAATTCGTTTTGCAGAAGATGAATTTAGTAACCCAGAAAACTACACATCGCAAAAGAAGATGGCAATTAAAATGGATATGTTTAGCCCAATTAGGAATGTACTTTCATTTTCATATGAATATTCAATTAAACCAGGAATGAGTTTAGAAGGTGGGTTAGGATTTATTGGTGTGTCTTCATTTACAAATAATGAATGGTTTAATTATAACGAAGTCGACGGTGGATTTATCAGGGCTGGTATAAAATTCATTAATCAACCTGATTATTATATGAAAGGAATGAGATATGCTCATATTTTGAAAGGAGCTTACATTAAGCCCGAAATAATGTTGATGTATCATGAGAATTTTTCAAGTCGAAATTATTATTATTCCTATGGGGGGATTCCAACTAGTTCATCCACTAGAAAGGCAAAGGTAAATGGTGCAGCAGTTTTCTTGAATTTTGGAAAACAATGGGTGTTTTCAGATATTTTTTGTGTGGATTTCTATTTAGGTCCTGGTATTGGCTACAAGAAAGTTAGAAAATATTTAAACGGCAACGAAGTGCCCAATAGATATAACGATATTTCAGATGTAGGTGGGTTTGGATTTATTTCCTTCACAGAACAAAATAATAAATTATCCTTTTGTGTTCAAACAGGTTTGAAGGTTGGAATATTGATAGGAGCAAAAAATGCTAATAAATAATAATTACCTATCCAACTAATTCTCCTTTTCCTTCACGAATAATTATTGGCTCTTCTCCACTACAATCAATAATAGTGGAGGGTATATTATCACCATACCCACCATTAATAACCAAGTCTACTTGGTATTCAAATTTTTCATGTATTTCTTCTGGATCCGTCATGTATTCAATAATCTCATCCTCGTGATGAATAGTACTAACAACAAGTGGTGTTCCCAATTCTTTAATTATTGTCTGAGCAATGGCGTTATCGGGAACACGAATACCAATTGTTTTTTTATTACCAGCAAAAAGTTTGCTTACGTGATTATTGGCCTTCAAAATAAATGTGAAAGGACCTGGCAGGTTGTTTTTAAGCAAACGAAAAACATTTTTATCAATTGCAGATGTAACATCAGAGATATTTGCCAAGTCTGCGCAAAGCAATGAATAATTTACTTTCTCAGCTTTTTTGCCCATTATCCTGCTCATGCGCTCAATTCCTTTTTTAGAATCCATTCTGCAAGCCATGGCATAAATAGTATCCGTTGGCAAAATAATTACGCCATCTTTATCCAATATATCCATCACCTTTTTTAGGTCGCGTGGATTGGGATTTTTGGGATGAAGTTCTAGGAGCATAATTTGAATGTAAAAAAATAGGTTGCAAAATTTAGAATAAAGATACTCCAAAATTTGCAACCTGAAAATAATAATTAGCTTTTATAAAGTACCAGCTACTGCTTTTTGAACCAAATCAGCAGCTTCTTTCAATACGATAGCCGAATATACTTTTAATCCAGATTCATCGATTAATTTTTTAGCAGCCTCGGCATTTGTACCTTGTAAACGAACAATAATAGGAACAGGGATATTTCCAATGCTTTGGTAAGCATCTACAACACCTTGAGCAACTCTATCGCAACGAACTATACCTCCAAAAATATTAATCAATATAGCTTTAACATTAGGGTCTTTCAAGATAATTCTAAATCCAGCTTCAACGGTTTTTGCATTAGCAGAGCCACCTACATCTAAAAAGTTAGCAGGATCACCACCAGATAATTTAATAATATCCATTGTTGCCATAGCTAAACCGGCACCATTTACCATGCAGCCTACATTACCATCTAATTTAACAAAATTAAGATTATGTGCAGCAGCTTCAACTTCTGTAGGATCTTCCTCAGAGGTATCACGCATAGCTTCATAATCTGGGTGACGGTACAAAGCATTATCATCAATATTTACCTTACCATCAACCGCAATAATTTTATTATCAGATGTTCTCAAAACCGGATTGATTTCAAACATAGCAGAATCTGATTTGTCGTAAGCTTTATACAAAGCACTTACAAACTTCACCATTTGTTTAAATGCCTCGCCTTCACAACCTAGGTTGAAAGCAATTTTTCTAGCTTGGAAACCTTGAAGACCAACTTTAGGGTCAACCGTTTCTTTATGAATTAAATGTGGAGTATGCTCAGCAACATGCTCAATGTCCATACCACCTTCAGTAGAATATACAATAATGTTCTTGCCTTGACTTCTATCCAACATTACACTCATGTAATATTCTTTAGGCTCATTATCTCCTGGGTAATAAACATCTTGAGCAACTAATACTTTGCTAACCAATTTGCCTTTAGGGCCGGTTTGAATGGTAACTAAAGTTCCACCAAGAATATTTCCAGCAATTTCTTTTGCTTTATCAGCATTTTTGGCAACGGCAACACCTCTTTGTTCTTTTCCAACAATATTACCTTTTCCTCTACCTCCAGCATGAATTTGGGCTTTTACCACCACAAAATCACTTCCAAATTGATCTTTTAATTTCAAAGCAGCTATATGCGCTTCTTCGGCAGTCTCGGCAACAATGCCTTCCTGAACGGCAACGCCAAAGGATTTCAAAATCTGCTTGGCTTGGTATTCATGAATATTCATTTCTTATAAAATTTTGTTGCGAAAATACGTTTTCAAAGCACAATTGAAAGTATTTATAAGTAATTCTTAGGAACACTTTTCTTAACATATCTAAAATTATTCATTTAGCATGTGTAAAAGTATAACTAAGTTTCAAAAAATCAATCCTTTGCAGTGATAATGATTTGGTTCAAACCGAAAAAAAATAATTTAATAAAATTACTAATTACTCTTGAGTTTCTGGGCTACTATTTTTATACGATTTTTGACGATGTTTTCTTTTTGCCTTATTTTCTTCTTCAAAAATGCCCATTACAGAATCCTTATTGCCTTCATCCTTTGAAAAACCTTTGAAAAATAAAATCAACCATCCTGATATAAAACTTAAACCCCCAATTGGAGTAATAGCACCAATAAATTTGAAGGATTCACTTCCCCATAAATTAATGGTTGAAAGCAGGTATAAACTACCTGAAAATAAAATAATTCCAAGAAAAAACAGACTCAAAGCTATTTGAAGATATTTCGAATCAAATTTTCTATAATTTATTGAAAGAACAAGGATTGCAAGTGCGTGATAAAACTGATATTTAACTCCAGTTTCAAAGGTTTTTAGCTCATTTTCTCCAATCTTTTCCTTTAATAAATGTGCTCCAAAGGCTCCTAAAATAACAGCAAATGCGCAGATTAGAAATCCTAATTTAGTATAAACTTTATGTGTATGTTTCATAAGAATGGAAGGTGAACTTGTGAACAAGTTATAGTCAAGAATCGGGTTTCACAAATTATTTTTGGGGATTAATTATGAATAAGCAGTTATTGAGCATTTTAAGTATTGTAATATCCATTGGATTAGCGCTGGGTATTTATTTGTATTTTGCTCAAATTGACGATACTAGTATAAAGCCTATTCAAATTATACCTAACAATGCGGCATTTGCAATTGAATCAAATAATAGCAGTCAGAATTTGAGGAATTTCTCCGATCCAGAGTTTATGAATCGACTTTTGGCAAATGAGGATATAAAATATTTTTATAACCAATTAGTTCAATTTGATAGCTTATTAAAAACAAACGAAACTACAAAAGAGTGGTTTAGCCATGGGCAGGCAGTATATTCATTTCATAGTTTTCCAACAAAAGAGATGGCTTTTTTTATGGCCGTTCAAACCCAAAAAGAAGTAGACAGTAAAAATGCATTAAAGTTTTTTGAAACGCATTTCCCTAATAGATTTAAACTGTCATCTCGTAAATTTTTAAATGAAGAAATTTATGATTTAACCGATTTTAAGGAAGGAACACAGTTTACAATTGCTTTCAAAAACAAACTTTTATTGTTTTCTCAAGATGGGTCTTTGGTTGAATTAGCAATTATAAATATCAACAAAATCAATACAAGCGGCGTACCTGAAGATAAGTTATCCTTTGTTAAAAATAGTGGGGAAGAATTAAATCTCCATGTTTTCTATAAAAATCTCCCTGCTTTTTTGCAAGGCACATGCAAAGAGGATTATCAAAATTCTTTTGGAATACTTGGCGATTTTGGAGAGAGAGCTGTTTATAATGTAACCTATGATGACGAAGAATTAATGCTAAAAGGTGCAGCCCAAACTCACGAATCCAATTTTCAATATCTTGATTTATTAAATGCTCAAGCCCCAATCCCAAATACTTTAAGAAAATTATTGCCAACAGGAATACATTTTTCATTAACATTTGGATACAATGGCTATGATGCATTTTTTAAAAACATCAATGAGTATTTACTCAATAAAAAATTGTTTGTACCATACAGAAGTTACTTGGATAGCATTGAAAAGGAACTCAACTATAAATTCTCAGCCAAGTTGGCTTCAAATCTTGGAAATCATGCGGCATTATTGGCAATAGACGAGCCCGGTTTTTGGAAGGATAGTTGCTTCTTAATAGCTGTTGAGGCTAGTAAGGAGGGAGGCTTAGATGAAATGCTCATGGAAATGGAAAATGCTTTGAGGAAAAAGAATTCTAGTGATTCAATCCAAATCGTTCAAGATACTTTAGATGAAGGTATACACAAAGCCTATTTAGGCGATGCCTTTAAATTTTATTTTACGGATTTATTTGAAGGTACAGAGGCAAATTATTATATCAAAAAAAATGGTTACTACTTTTTTGCAAATAACCAAAAAATCCTAAGCGTTTTGCAGAATAGATGGGAAAGCAAAAAATTAATTCTAACAAGCGAAAAATACGAGGAATTTGAAAATAAATTATCGCCAAACAGCAATTTGGAAATATTGGTTTTAAATGAACATATGCCAAAATTAATTTTGGGCTATTTAAACAATTCTTGGTTCAGTTTATTAAATAGAAATATGGGTACAGTAAAGCGTGCCAATTTTATGGCTATTCAGTTTGCAGGAAGCAACGACAAGATATTTGCAACCCAAATATACACTCATTTCAATCTAAGTAAACCAGAAAAAACAGAACAGGTTTGGGCAATTCAGTTGGATACAATCCTAACAACTACTCCACAGGTGGTTTATAATTTTGGCTTGGGTGCAAATGTAATTTTGGCTCAAGATGCCTTGAACCAATTATACATGATAGATAGAGAAGGTAAAATAATTTGGAAACAAAAATTGGATGGAGCCATGCTATCGAAAATTTACGAATTGGATTTGTATAATAATGGTAAAAGACAATGGTTGTTCAATACAAATCACTCAATTTATTTAATAAACGACAATGGAAATTCTTTGCCTGGTTGGCCAGTTTGGATTCCTACTAGCACCAAATTTCCTGCGGTAGTAATAGATCCAAACTTAGATAGGAATTACCAAGTACTTGTTACTGGCTTGTATTATAAACTAATGAATTACTCAAGTCAGGGTAGGTTATTGCCAGGTTGGAGCCCTAAAGATGTTTGGCCAAACTGGAATTCAGAAATAAACAGTTTTCCATTCAAAGGAAAGCAACTATTTTGGGGTGAAAATGAAAAGGGGAAATTGCAGTTTTTGGAAACCGGTGCGAAGGAATATTTAGAAATAAAATTAGATAGCGACTTTTATTGCCTAGATGCTAAAATAGAGACAATTGATACCAATGAAATTTTACTAACAACACTAGATTCCTTTGATTTAGTAAGTACAAAATACTATAGTAACCAAACATCAAAATCAATAAGCTACCAAGCAAGTGGGTATACTAATTTCTCTATGGTAAACAATGGAGCCCCAAATCCAATTTACTTCTTGAAAGGCCCACACAAAATAGGCTTAATGAACGAGCAAGGAAAACTAATTCTTGAAAAGATTATCGAGGATAGTACTTATAAATTTGCAACTTGGACTTATATAGGTAATTCCTTTCAATTGGCCTATCTAAACACCTTAGAAGATAAATTGATTATTGAAAATATCAATGGAAAGCCATACAAGCCATTTCCATTAAATATAAAAGGTTCGTTTGCTATTGGAAATTTATTTAAAGAAGCAGACACTTGGCTAATTTTCACCGATGCAGAAAATAAATTAAACCTATACAGAGTAAAATAGTTAAGACGTTGAAAAAATCAATTGTACTTCAAACGCTATTATTTGCATCTTTAGGTGTTTTTCTACTTTACCTAAGTTTTAGAAAAACAGATTTTTCTGATATACTCTTAGTAATAAACAAAGGTGAATTTTGGGTGATGATTCCTGTTTTAATTGTTTCAATAGGCGTTTATATTTCACGCGTTAAACGTTGGCAACTCTTATTTGAAACGATAAAAATAAAGGCTCCAGCAAATTACTTGCTAGCCTCTTTAGCAACAGGCTATTTGGTAAACTTTGCAATTCCTAGATTGGGCGAAATTTCTAGAGCAATTGTACTGAAAAAATCCTTGAATTATCCTGTAAATGATAGCTTATCTACAATTGTATTTGAGCGGTTGGCCGACATGCTGTGTTTATTGATAATCATCCTTTGGGCTTTTGGAGCAGAATTTATAAAAGAAGGAGAATTGCTAAACTACTTTACAAAGGATATGGAATTGTTCACGCCTAAAAAGGGTTTACTTTTGTTCCTAGTATTGTCCGCAGTCTTAGTTGGATATCAGCTGCTAAAAAATAGAAAAGATCAGGTAAGTATTTGGCTTAATAAATTGGTTCAAAACATATTTTTAATGCTTAAAATGCCCAACGCAAAGGGTTTTATTTTGCATACCTTGGCCATTTGGGTGGGCTTTTTCTTAATGACCTACCTCTGGTTTTTTATGTTTAAAGAGTCTTCTCAGTTAAGTTTATACGATGCTTTTTTAATCATGGTTTTGGGGGTAGTTGCTCGCTCATTGCCCATTCAGGCTGGCTCCGCGGGCGCTTACCATTATGTGGTTAGTCAGGCTTTATTGCTAATGGGGGTAAATTTAGTAACAGGAAATGCATTGGCTTTGGTAATCCATGGATTTCAAACAATCTTAACTTTGCTATTTGGTTTTAGTGCTTACCTTTGGCTGCTTTATCAAAACAAAAAACATGTTTCGTAAATTCTTATTTTTAGTAGGGTTCGGTTTGAACCTAGCCTGTGTAGAAGCACAAAATTTTCCGAAATTAGGCAACGATACCTTATTAGATGTAGCCTGTTGGAATATTGAATGGTTTGGTGATGTAAGTAATGGACCAACAGATGAAGGAACACAGTATACCAATGTATTAGCCCTATTGAATAAAACAGATATAGACGTTTTTGCTTTGGAGGAAATGAGCAATTATAATACGTATAATACCTTAAGTACCGCGTTGGCTAGTAAATATGATACTTATATTTCTACTTTTTCGCAAACGCAAAAGATGTGTTTGTATTGGAAAAAATCAATGTTCAATGTCATTGGAACCGAAACCAAAGACATCCCATTAAACAGTAGCGAAAACTACAATTTTGCATCACGACCACCACTGCAAGTTTGCTTACAAACTATTGGAGGAACAAAAACAGATACAATCTATTTCTTGGTAATGCATATGAAAGCCTATGCAGATCTTGATTCTTATAACAGAAGAGTGGGAGCGAGTGCAGCACTAAAAACGTATATTGAAGCAAATTTAAAAGGTAAGAAATTTATAGTTTTAGGCGATTGGAACGATGATTTGGATCAATCAACCTACAATGCTGCTGTTACGCCATTCAAGAATCTTTTAGATGCCAATTATACTTTTCCGAGTAAGGAATTAACAGACATTGGTAAATCCTCCTACGCATTTAGCGTAAACATGATTGATCACATATTAAACAGCAAAACCCTTGATTCCATTTATCTAAAAGGAACGGCTCATGTGTTTGATAATGCACCCAGCTATTGCACAGGTTTTAGTAACAATACATCCGATCATTATCCCGTATATGCCTTTTACGATTGGAAGAAATTAACTACGCGAGTGATACCTGCAGGTTTAGAAATGGTCGCCTCAAATAGTGCTATAAATATATTTCCTAACCCAGTATCATCAATAGTTAGTATTAATTGCGACAGAGATGTTAATTCACTTAGGATACTAACTATTCAAGGAAAGATTATCTCCAATTTAAGTAAAGAAAATTTGGACATGAAGGATGTTCAATTGAACTTAACCGAATTAGAGCCTGGGATATACTTTATTGAATTGACATTTGGTAATAGCGTTTATTTGAAGAAAATAGTTAAAAACTAGAGCTTAGTTAAAACAAAAAAGGCAGCCCTAAAGCTGCCCATTTTGTGTAATCAATCAGACTGATTCTATCAATCCAATGTTTTGCTGTGATCCATCACGTATTTCCAGATCTCCAGAACATCTTCAATATTTACTTCGTAAGGCTTATAAATAGGGTTATTAGAAATAAGTACTAGCCTCTGCGTTTTGGCTATTTCATTATAAACTCGTTTAAATACAATACCATCTTCTTTTGTTAGAATAACATAACAAAGCCCGTCTTTGAGAGAACTCCAATCTTCCACATACTCGCAGGTAACATAGGTTTTATCCTGAATGGGTAGCATAGAATCTCCACTAATTTGAAAGCTTCTGTATTTTTTTCGTCTATCCAAAAAGGGTAAGCTAAATTGAGGCAACTCAGAGATAAACTGCATATCCGAATAACCTGCCGCATATCCAGCATGTGCTTTTTCCGAAACAAGTTCAATATTGTCTATATTATCCGAATTGGTGGTGGTGGCAATAATTCGCAAATACTTGCCTTTGATATAATCCTCTAAGCCGCGCTCCAATTCGCCCACTTTAGATTCGGGCAAGCGGGTAAGGTCTATTCTTAATAAAGTATCTAAGCTAATCCTAAAATAATCGGAGATACGTATAGCCATGTCTATGGGAGGCGAGGCAATATTGTTCTCGTAGCTATTCAAAACAGAACGCTTAGACTCTAAAGCGAGCGCCATTTCTTCCTGACTAAAGTTTTTCCTTTTTCGGAGAAATTTAATGTTACTAGATAGATACATAATTAGGTTTGTTTAGGTATTGTCTTTTAAAAACGTATTGATAGTAAACCTGTTCCGACTAATTAGGTGTTTAATTGTCTTTGGAAGGGCGAGTACTATTGTTACTTAAATTAACAAATACATGTCAAAAGTATTATCAATTTTTTGGAAATGCAAATAAATTTTCAATAAATCACCTCCAAAAAGCTGAACCCTTTACCAAACCTGTATACCAAGGGCAAAAAAATATTTAGGTATTCTATTCTCTTTTCGGCTCCTTTTTTTAACACTCTCAAATACTGATACCTGCGTTTTTTTTCTTGCTTTTAGAATTATAATAGTTAATTTATTTAACCAATAATTGTTAAAAATATTAACTAAAAATGACTCGAATAATTGCCCATATGGACCTCGATACCTTCTTTGTTTCGGTAGAGCGTTTAGAGAACTCTTCACTCAACGGAAAACCTGTAATTATTGGTGGATTTGCCGATAGAGGAGTGGTGGCTAGTTGCAGCTATGAGGCTAGAAAATTTGGTGTACACTCTGCCATGCCCGGAAAATTAGCCCGTAGACTTTGTCCGCAAGCCATCTGGATTAGAGGCGATATGGATAAGTATAGCAGGCTATCGCACGATGTAACTGAAATTATAGAAGAGGCTGCTCCTTTAGTAGAGAAAGCTTCTGTAGACGAACATTACTTAGATGTTACTGGAATGGATCGCTTTTTTGGCACCTATAAATGGATGCACGAACTCAGAGAACGCATCATTAGCGAAACAGGTTTGCCCATTTCTTTTGGTTTATCGGTGAATAAAACCGTTTCTAAAATTGCCACAGGTGAAGCCAAACCAAATGGCGAAAAAGAAGTCTCGCAGGGTTCAGTTAAGCCTTTTTTGTATCCTTTGTCTATCAAAAAAATTCCGGGTATAGGCGATAAATCATACCATACACTAAGAGATATGGGCATTGTGTATATCGAAACATTGGCCAATATGCCAATTGAACTCATTAGTAGAGTAATGGGCGATAACGGAAAAACAATTTGGGAAAAGGCAAATGGTATTGATAATAGAGCAGTAGAATCTTACCGCGAACAAAAGTCTATTGGTTCAGAACGAACCTTTGAAACAGACACTACAGATATAAAGTTCTTGCATGGCGTACTTTCTAAAATGGTGCAAGATGTGTGTTTTGATATGCGCAAACAAAATCGCTTATGCGCCACAGTTACTGTAAAAATAAGGTATTCAGATTTTCAAACGCATACCATGCAAGCACGCGTTCCTTATACTTCTTATGATCACACTATCTTAAACAAAGCAAAAGAGCTATTAAACAAAGTGTACGATCGCCGCTTGCTCATTCGATTGATTGGAGTTAAGGTGAGTAATTTGGTGTATGGAGCACAACAAATAGATCTCTTTGAAGACAGCGAAGAGATGATTAAACTCTACCAAGCCTTGGATCAAATTAAATATTGGTATGGCAAAAAAGCGGTGGCAAGAGGTGGCACCGTAACACGAAAAGACAAACACGGTTCTTAAAAAGAAATTGAAACAATACTCAAAAAACTCATGCCTAGTAATTAAAACAAGGTATAAAGATTAAAATTATGTTCTGGAATATACATACATACTACAGCCTACGCTATGGCACCATGTCGGTAGAAGACTTGGTTTTACAGGCCAAACACTTGGGTTTAACTTCTTTGGGCATTACCGATATCAATTGCTCAACAGGTATTTTTGAATTTGTAAAATGCTGTGAGCAGCACGGAATTAAACCCATTGCAGGAATTGAATTTAGAGAGGGTAACCATTTGCTGTTTACCGCTGTTGCTAAAAATACCTCTGGCATAGAAGAAATAAACCGACTTTTATCTGATTACAACCTCTATGGAAAACCCTATGCCGATAGGTTAAAACACATGCAAAATACCTATGTGATTTATCCTTTTGCCAATTACCCAAGCATTTTGGCCGACCATGAACTCATTGGTATTCGGCTTTCTGAGCTTAATAAGTTGATGCGAAAAGATGTAAGCAAAATAAAAAACAAGCTCATCTTACAACAACCCGTAACCTTTAAAAATGCATCGAGTTACCAACTACACTTGCATCTTAGAGCCATAGATAACAATGTTTTAATTAGTCGGCTTGATCCAAATTCTATTGCTGCAGTAGATGAATACCTAATGTCTGAACCCGACTTGATACATGCCTGCCGCTACCACCATTATATTCTGAGCAATACGATTAATTTCATGGATAGGTGTGGAGTGAGCTTTGATTTTAAAACGCATAAAAACAAAAAGATTTATTCTTCTTCGGTTTATGATGACAAGCAACTACTAGAAACACTTGCCTACGATGGTTTGGTGTATCGCTATGGAAACAACAATATAGTTGCTCAACAAAGGGTTCAAAAAGAACTAGACATTATTGATAAGTTGGGCTTTTCTGCTTATTTCTTAATTACGTGGGACATTATTCGGTATTCTATGTCGAGAGGATTTTACCATGTGGGGCGTGGGAGTGGAGCCAATAGTGTAGTGGCCTATTGCTTGCGCATTACCGATGTGGATCCCATAGAATTGAACTTGTATTTTGAGCGTTTTTTGAACCCGAAAAGAACCTCTCCACCAGATTTTGATATTGATTATAGTTGGAAAGAAAGACCTCAAGTACACGATTATATTTTTAAACGCTATGGTCGCGATCACACGGCTTTATTAGGCACCATGTCTACCTTTAGAAGTAGTTCTATTTATAGAGAGTTAGGGAAAGTTTATGGTTTGCCTAAGCGCGAGATTGATATATTGGTAGATTATCCGCATAAGGCAGATCGCAAATCTCCCATAATAGCCAACATGATGCAGATTGCGCAACAGATACAAGACTTTCCCAATCATAGATCTATACATGCGGGCGGTGTGCTTATTTCTGAGCAGCCCATTTTTCAATATTCAGCACTTGATTTACCGCCAGTAGGCTTGCCAACGGTGCAGTGGGATATGTATATGTCTGAAGATATCGGCTTTGAAAAATTCGACATTTTGTCGCAACGGGGAATAGGGCATATTAAAGATGCTGCCGACTTAGTTTGGCAAAATAAAAAGATAAAAGTGGATGTACATGAAGTGCAAAAGTTTAAAACAGATCCACACATCAAACTACAGTTGAAAAATGCCAACAGTATTGGTTGTTTTTATATTGAAAGTCCCGGTATGCGCGGGCTATTGAAAAAGCTAAAATGCGACACCTATATTCACTTGGTTGCAGCCAGTTCTATCATTCGTCCGGGAGTGGCAAAGTCTGGAATGATGAAGGCATATATTCAACGTTTTCATGATCCTAAAAGCATCAATTATTTGCATCCCGTAATGCAAGAACAACTGGAAGAAACTTATGGCGTAATGGTTTTCCAAGAAGATGTGCTGAAAGTTTGTCACCATTTTGCGGGCTTAGATTTAGCCGATGCAGATGTGCTGCGAAGAGCCATGAGTGGGAAGTATCGTTCTAAAGCAGAGTTTCAAAGGATAGTAGATAAATTCTTTGCGCATTGCAAAGAGAAGGGATATGCAGATGAACTCACAAAAGAAGTGTGGCGACAAATAGAAAGTTTTGCGGGATACTCTTTTAGCAAGGCGCATTCGGCCTCCTTTGCCGTTGAAAGTTTTCAGAGCTTGTTTCTCAAAACCTATTATCCTATGGAGTTTATGGTGGCGGTTATAAATAATTTTGGTGGCTTTTATAGAACCTGGGTTTATGTAAATGAGTTAAAGAAAACAGGAGCAAAGGTTCATTTACCCTGCGTAAACCAATCAGAGCAATTTACCAATATCAAAGGAGAAGATGTTTATTTAGGGTTTACGCATATAGATAGTCTTGAACGCAAATCTGTTGAAGCTATTCTGTTTGAACGCAACGCCAATGGCCCGTTTTTGAGCTTTGCTGATTTTATGGCCAGGGTTGATATAAGCGTTCTGCAAGTAAAAATATTAATTAAAGCAGGTGCACTTAAATTTTGCGGCGCAGGTAAAAAGCATTTAATGTGGCAGGCGTATATGGCTAATCCAGATGTTGGCAAATCTACAAAAAAAAATGCGCAGCCTAACACTGTTAGTCGTTCTAGAACAAGCGTGTCGGGTCAGCCAGAAGCTATACAAACCTTGGTTCAAGAAACTATGCAATCTATTTTATTCACTGAACCACAGAAAGAATTTACCTTGCCTGCATTGGTTCATAACTCCATTGAAGATGCTTACGACGAAATAGAACTCCTAGGATTTCCAGTGAGCATGACGGATTTCGATTTGCTACAAACAGAATATAGGGGAGATGTGCTTGCCAAAGATATGAGCAAATATTTGGATCAAACCATACGCATGGTTGGCAACTATGTAACTACAAAATCTGTAAAAACGATAAAGAACGATTATATGGCTTTTGGAACCTTTTACGATGTAGAAAGTAATTTCTTTGATACCACACATTTTGCACAAAGCTTAACAAAATTTCCGTTTGCTGGAAGAGGCGTTTATCTAGTTGAAGGAAAAGTAACGGAGGAGTTTGGTTTCTATACCTTAGAGGTTAATAAAATGGCAAAGTTGGCAACTAGGCCTGACCCAAGGTATTAATTTCACTCAAATTTCAAATAACAGCTTGATTTTCCCGCTCATCAAAAAAACAATCGGTCTGTTGTTTAATCGCTAATTATTAATTTATTTGAACCAAAATTTCTAGAATGAAAAAGTACTTTACCCATTTCTTAGCATTGGCAATTTTGTTGTCTGCTTGCTCAAGTTCCAAGAGCAAAAAAAAGCCTGCAACTTCTGCAACAGCTTCAACAAGTAAAACTGCAACCATTGCAGATAAAACTAAAAATTCATCCAAATTGGCTGGTTTGTTTCCATTATATCAAGACAGCACAAGCGGAAATGTAATGATGCTCCTTCATAAAGACCAATTGAATAAAGAGTATATTTATTTCTCTTATACAGTTGATGGAGTGGTGGCTGCTGGTCATTTTAGAGGTAGCTTTAGGGATAATAAAGTTTTTACTATCAAGCGTTATTTTGATAAAATTGAATTTACGGTAATGAATACCGGATATTATTTTGACCCAAGCAATCCTATTAGCAAGGCCTCAAAAGCCAATATCAGTGATGCTATTTTAAGCAGCCAGAAAATTGTAGCTGAAGATGCTAAAAAGGGAGAGATACTTATTGATGCTAGCGCTTTATTCCTTTCTGAAAACATGCAGCAGATAAAACCTTCTTCTCGCCCAGGAGCCATGGGCTTTCAATTGGGTAGTTTAAGTAAAGATAAAACCAAATTTATAAGTTTGCGCAACTACGAAAAGAATACCGATGTAATTGTTGAATATGTTTATGATAATCCTAATCCAGTTTTTGGTGGTGGCAAAGAGGTTACAGACGAGCGCGCAGTAAGTGTTGTGGTGCAACACACCTTAATTGAAGCTCCTAAAAACGATTTCCAACCAAGATTGGATGATCCAAGAATAGGTTATTTTTCTGAGCAAGTAGAAGACATGACATCCACTAATGCTGTTGCCTATAGAGATTTAATTCATCGTTGGAATTTAGTAAAGAAAGATACTAATGCAGCTATTTCGGAGCCAGTTGAACCCATTGTTTGGTGGATTGAAAATACAACACCTCACGAATTTAGAGCAACCATTAAAGAAGCGGGTGAAAAATGGAATTTAGCTTTTGAAAAAGCTGGATTTAAAAATGCAGTAATTGTAAAAGAACAACCAGATACCGCCGATTGGGATGCAGGGGATATTCGTTACAATGTATTGCGCTGGACAAGCTCGCCTCAGCCTCCATTTGGTGGGTATGGACCAAGTTTTGTTGATCCTAGAACAGGACAAATTTTGGGTGCAGATATTATGTTAGAATACATCTTTGTTACTAATAGACTTCGCCAAGAAAAGCTTTTTGTTGCTTCGAACCAAAATGAAGAAACCGATCAAAAATTTAGCTTCAAAAACTATTGCGATGCACACGATTATTTGCACCAGTCTACCTTATTTGGTAGTCAGGTTTTAGATGTTCAAGGTATTAGTGAAGTTGAGAAGAGAGAATATATTAAACAATCACTTTACTATTTAGTGCTGCATGAAATGGGGCATACCATGGGTTTAAACCACAACATGAAAGCAAGTCAGATGTTATTGCCTAGTCAAATTAATGATCAAAGTGTAACTCGTAAAATTGGTTTAACCGCTTCAGTAATGGATTATCCTGCTGCTAATGTTTCATTAGACAAAGCCAAACAAGGGGATTATTTTACTACCAGACCAGGTCCTTATGATTTGTGGGCTATTGAATTTGGATATGCGCCTTCATTGAGCGATAGTGAAAAAGAAACCCAACGTCAGATTGCACTTTTGTCTAAAGCAAACGATCCTCAATTGATATTTGGTAACGATGCAGACGATATGCGTGGAGTTGGTAGTGGTATTGACCCAAGAGTAAACGTTAATGATTTAACTGGCGATGCCATTACTTACAGTGCAGAAAGAATACAGTTAAGTTTGCAGTTGCTGGGTAAGCTTAAAGAAAAATATAGCAAGCCTAATCAAAGTTACCAAGAATTAAGACAAGCCTATGCTGTTGTTCAAAACGAATATTTCCAAGCTACCAATGTAGTAGTAAAGTATGTTGGCGGGGTTTATGTAAACCGTGCTTTTGTTGGCCAACCAGGTGAAGGTAAAGCTTATGTTCCGGTTCCATTAGCTGAGCAAAAAAGAGCTATGAGTTTACTGTCGCAATACGCTTTCTCTGCTAATTCTTATGGGGTTCAAACAGATTTATTTCCTTACCTACAAATGCAAAGACGAGGATTTAATTTCTTTGGAACCAATGAAGATCCTAAAATAAATGAACGTGTTTTAAACTATCAAAAAGTACTATTGGCTCATCTAACCAATGCCACCGTTTTAGAAAGATTAAGCGATTCTAGAATGTATGGCAATGACTATTCAGTTGTAATGATGTTAGGTGATTTAACAAATGCAATCTTTAAGGGCGACAATGGTAAAGTTCCAACCTTTAGGTTCAACCTTCAAAGTCTTTATGTAGATCGATTGTTAATGGTTTACAAATCCTCTAATTACGATGGTATTAGTCAAGCTGCTGCTTTGGCACAATTAAAAGCAATTGAAAAAATGAGCTTTGGTGGTTCAGAAGAATCAAAAGCACATGGTTTATTATTGACCCAAAAAATTAGGCAAGGATTGGAGAAGTAAACAAGAATATTTTTTTAGAAAACCTCTGCCTTTGGTAGGGGTTTTCTTTTTTTACGTTAAATCCAAATTCATTATCTTATTTGGATACGACTAGTAGAGAAAATAAAATGTAAGTTGCTATAAAATAGTTATTTAAGCCAAATATTCGTTTGCTCGGTCGGTTTTGGACGAAACGACCTTACCTTCGCAGTCCATTTTTTTAGCTTAATTAGCCTAAATACTGCAAAATAGCGGGGGGTTAATTTTAGAAAATGGCTTAACCGTTTAATAATTAAAAGAATAAATGAAATTATCTCAGTTCAAATTTGCCTTCAATGAAAGTTTAATTGCAAAATTCCCAACAGATGCCAGGGATGAATCGAAATTAATGGTAATTAATCGTGAGAAGGGTAAAATAGAGCACAAAAAATTCTCAGACATCTTAGGAATGTTCAACGACCGTGATGTAATGGTTTTGAACAATACAAAAGTTTTTCCTGCTCGTTTGTATGGAAGCAAGGAAAAAACAGGTGCGAAAATTGAGGTTTTCTTGTTGCGCGAATTAAACAAGGAAATGAAATTATGGGATGTATTGGTTGATCCTGCTAGAAAAATTCGTGTTGGTAATAAATTGTATTTTGGCAACGATGATTTAGTAGCTGAAGTTGTTGACAATACAACCAGTAGAGGTAGAACCATCCGTTTCTTATTTGATGGTTCTGATGAAGAATTAAGAAAACTAATCGACAAATTAGGTGAAATGCCAATTCCTAAATACATGGGAAGAGACGTTGACAAATCTGATAAAGAACGTTTTAATACTATTTTCGCTAAGAATGTTGGAGCGGTTATTCCACCAACTGCTGGAATGCATTTTAGTCGTGAATTGATGATGCGCCTAGAAATTAAAGGTGTTCGTTTTCCAGAATTGACTTTACATAATGGTTTGGGTTCTTTTAGAACTGTTGAGGTTGAAGATTTAACCAAACACAAAATGGATTCTGAGTATTATGAAATTCCAGTTGAAACTACTGAGATTGTTAATACGGCTATAGCAGAAAAGAAAAAAATTGTTGCAGTAGGTAACTCTGTTATGCGTGCTTTAGAATCTTCGGTTTCTTCTGCAGATAGGTTAAATCCACTTTCCGGTTGGACAGATAAATTCTTGTTTCCACCGCATGATTTTAGAATTGCCAATGTTTTGATTTCTAATTTTCACCCACCAGAGTCAACTTTATTGATGGCTAGCGCTGCTTTTGCTGGTTTTGATTTGATGCAAGAAGCATATAACGAAGCTGTTAAGAAGAAATATCGCTTCTTAGCATATGGCGATGCCATGATTATCATTTAATATTATTTCTTCACTTGGTTCAAACAAATTTCTGTTTGAACCAAGTGTAATTATTTTATAGGTATGCAAAAATACGCACTCATTGTTGCTGGCGGAAAAGGCCTAAGGATGGGTTCAGAACTGCCAAAACAGTTTATTGAATTAAATGGTTTACCCGTTTTAATGCATACTATTAAGGCGTTTAGCCTTGTTGAAGATATTCAAATTATTTTAGTTTTACCTCAATCCCAACTTGAGTTTTGGAAGGAACTTTGTTCTAAATACAATTTCACTATTCCGCATAAAATTGCCACTGGAGGATTAACTCGTTTTCATTCGGTTCAAAACGGATTAAATTCTATATCTAATGATAACTCATTGGTTGCTATTCATGATGGCGTAAGACCTTTAATTTCTTTAGATATTATTCTTGAGGGTTACAGAATAGCTTCTGATAAAGGTAATAGTGTTGCTGTTGTTCCTTCAAAGGATTCGTTAAGAAAACAAGAGTTATTGGGCAATCACAGTGTTAATAGGGCCAATTATTATTTGGTTCAAACACCACAAACATTTATAACAACCCAAATTAAACAAGCTTACTCAGAAGCCAAACACGATAATTTTACGGATGATGCAGGAGTATTAGAAGAAATGGGTGTGACGATTCAAATGATAGAAGGCAGTTATAAGAACATTAAAATTACCACACCAGAAGACCTGGCAATTGCAGAAGCTTTATTGAAATTGAAATAGTATTTATTTGTTTAGAAAATCCCTTTGGAAATTAGATAGGGGATGATTATCCAAAGTAATCCTTTAATTAGGAAGAAGAAAAATCCAGCAACACCCATACGTTTGAACCAAGTTTTGAATTTGCTCCTGCCTTTATGGCTAACGGGACATTCAAGTGGTTTTTCTTGTATATTTTCTATGCTCCTCATTGGTTTTTGAACAACGCAAAAATAGTTTTGTTTTTCGGAAGTCCAAATGAACTAGAAATTAATTACAAACCTATTGCTATTTGTGGTTGAACCTATAAATAATTACTTGGTTCTTAGAAATATCATAGTTTCTTACAATGGCTAATTCATTACCATCTGCATCTACATCAATATCTAGAACATCTGTATTTACCTGCTCACAATAAGGTTTTAATACAGAAGCAATCTGTAATTTCTTAATTCTACTATATAAGTTATCATTATCTACACAATAATTATCCAAATTCAACCCTTCGAAATTTCCCATTTGAATTTCATTAAACACAGCATTTCCTTGCGCATCAAAAACTACCATTTGGTTAATTGCTTCTTCTGAAACATTCATTTTGTTTTTAACAACGTTTACAATAATCTTTGGACCTTTATTGGAAATGACAGGTGGTATAGGCACCGATAATCCATCGTTTTCTACTAATCTGTATTTTCCGTTTTGAGTAATTTCAAATTCTTTGTGCCAAAATAAACTCATCACATTTGAGTTTGAATTCATTCCATAGTTTGCTACCATAAATCCTGATTTCCCATTTCTCATTATCAAACAACTTACAGCAAAAGACTGTAGGGTAGGGTTTAATATAAATGAAGCTTCTTTGCCTATCATTTGAACGTTTGGCATAAGGAAATTATCTAAAAGGAATTCTCTAAATAAATTAAAGTCCTCATCATAAAAGGCAATGTGGTAGGCAATTGCATTTGGGTCGAACTCAGAATTTGCACCTTTTCTTGCTAATATATAATAACCCATGTTTTGAGCTACCATTTTCCAATGCCCTAAAAATGTCATGCTTTCTAGTGGGTTGGCACTAGGAAGAGGAATATCAACTTCCATTAATTCTCCACCTCTTGCATCTATTAGATTTATGGTGTAAATGTGTAAATCGTCATGACCATCATATACTTCAAAAATCATTTTGCCTTGGTCTGTATAATGAATTTTACTAATTACATCTTGGTTCAAACCGATTGTATTTAAATCAAATTTCCTAGAAGAAACTTCTCTTCCCATAAAATCTAATACTCTCACATAGTATTTAGTACTTAACCTGTCTACTAAAATGAGATGATTTTTGGTGGCATTAATAGTAAAAATTCCAGTGCTCGATATCTTGAAATTGGCCTTTTTACTTAAGTCTTTGCTATAATAAAAGATATTATTTTGAAGTGTTGCATTGGAGTTAGTGCTCTCATCATCCTTGTTTTTATTGAAAATTAGAGCGAAACCCTGGTCGCCTAAATCAAAATAATTATTGCAATATCCACCTCCAGAATTTTTATCTAAAACTATTTTCGACTGCGAGAAAACTGCATTATATTGGAATAATAGGACAATGAGGAAAAGGTGTATTTTCTTTGGCATAATTCTCTAAATCTTAAGTAAGTTATTAACTCAAAGATGTTTTAATTCTTGCTTAAATACAAAGGCGTTTACCTTTGATTTTGCACAAGGACTATTAGAATGTATCAAAAAAATGAATTTGTAAAAAGTGATAGGTTTGCAAAACCAAAATTATTGAAAAAAAACTTATCCTTTTCTTTTCAGAGCCCAATTGCTAGTAGGGTTTTCCTGAGTTTTGGTATCTTTTCCTTCGTATTGAAAAAACAAATTTCCTGCACTGTAGGCACCTGCCACATTTAATTCAGGATTGTTTTTCTGCAACATTTCTGGATTAAAGTACTTCTCAATAAACTTTGTATCAAAATCACCTTTAATAAATGCCTCATGGTTCATTACAAATGTTCCAAAACTTAGCGTGGTTTCAATACCACTTATTCTATAATCTGCAATTGCACGAATCATTCTTTGAATAGCTTCTTCTCTAGTGGCTCCAAAAGTTATTAATTTAGCAATCATTGGATCATATTGAATAGGAATTTCCATTCCTTCTTCAAAACTATCATCAACCCTAACTCCATAACCTTGAGGAGTTTTATAGGTGTTTAGTTTACCAATATCTGGTAAGAAATTATTCATGGGATCCTCTGCGCAAACCCTTAGTTCAATTGCATGACCATGTATTTTCAAATCATCTTGAGAATATCCTAATTTTTCACCACGAGCCACTCTAATTTGTTCTTTTACCAAATCCAGCCCAACAATTTGTTCTGTAACTGGATGCTCAACTTGTAGACGGGTGTTCATTTCCAAAAAGTAGAAATTCAGATCATTGTCAACTAAAAATTCAACTGTACCGGCACCATAATAATTGGAAGCTTTTGCAACATTTACGGCAGCTTCACCCATTTGCTTTCTAACCTCAGGTGTTAAACAACTAGATGGCGCCTCTTCAACTAGTTTTTGATGCCTGCGTTGAATACTACATTCGCGTTCAAACAAATAAACTACATTACCATGTTGATCTCCTAAAATTTGTATTTCTATATGTTTAGGCGAACCAACAAATTTTTCAATAAAAACAGCGTCGTCACCAAATGAAGCTAATGCCTCTGATTGAGCCATACGAATTGCTTCCTCAAATTCGTCCTCAGAATTAACAACACGCATACCTTTTCCACCTCCACCTGCAGAAGCCTTTACTAAAACAGGATAACCAATTCCATTGGCAATTTTCTTTGCTTCTGTTACATCTCTTAGTGCCTCTTGTGTTCCTGGAACCAAAGGCACATTAAATTTGCTTACTGCCTGTTTTGCGCCTATTTTACTACCCATAATCTCCATGCTTTCGGCAGAAGGACCTATAAAAATTAAACCAGCTTCTTTAACTTTTCTAGTAAAATGAGCGTTTTCACTTAAGAAACCATAACCGGGATGAATGGCATCCGCACCAACAGATTTGGCCACTTCAATAATTTTATCGCCTAATAAATAACTTTGATTGCTAGGAGGAGGGCCAATACAAACTGCTTCATCAGCATATCTTACATGCAATGCTTTTCTATCAGCTTCACTAAAAACAGCAACGGTTTTTATACCCATCTCCTTTGCAGTTCTCATAACTCTCAAGGCTATTTCGCCACGATTGGCAATTAATATTTTCTTCATTTTTTTTGGTTCAAACAGACAAATTTAAAAGAAAAATGAATATGGCAATTAAAAACATAAAATATACAGTTTTAACCTATCTAACTGCCACTACTTAAGACCTTAAAATGTTATTGGATATTTTTAAATTGTTTTATTAAGAAAAAAATATTTCATTAGCAAAATCAATTAGTTAAGCACTTGTATTTTAAAAACTAAATTAATTTATTCCAGTTATTAAAACTTGTTCTTTACTAAATTGCTATACCTTTACACGATATTTAGTCTAGGTAAATCCTAACCCATTAAAAACCAGTATCTATTGAATGAAGCTTATAAAATTTCATAGCGACATAAGCGCTCAAAAAGATTTTGCAAAAGAATTAAGACATAATGTAAATCTTTATTTTAAAGATAATAACATTTCTACCAAAGGGAATTTTGTTATGATTCTTAAAACCATTTCAGTTTATTCACTATATGTTTTACCTCTTGCTGCAATTTTTTATTACAACCTATCCTTTTCTTCTGCATTTTGGATGTACTTAATTGCAGGGTTTGGTACGGCAGGGGTTGGAATGAGTGTAATGCATGACGCTTTGCATAATTCATATTCTAAACACAAATGGGTAAATAAGATGATGGGTTATAGCATGTATCTTATAGGTAGCAATGTATTTAATTGGAAAATTCAACATAATATCTTCCACCATGCATATACTAATATTGACGGTTTGGATGAGGATATTCAACCTCGCTGGATTATGCGTTTTTCGGAGCAATCTCAATTAAAACCAATTCATAAATACCAATATCTATATTCATTGCCATTATACACTATGATGACATTTTCTATGCTTGTTGTTGACCTTCCTAGACTTATGGGTTATGAAAAAGTTGGTTTAATGAAACAACATTTAGGTGATCCTAAAAAGGAATACAGCATTTTAATTGGTGTGAAATTAATTTACCTTTTTATATTAATTGGACTACCAATAATATACACCGACTTAGCATGGTGGCAAGTACTTGTTTCATTTACAGGGATGCATATGGTGGCCGGATTTATTTTTGCAATAGTTTTCCAAATGGCTCATATTGTTGAAGGAGTTGTGCAACCAGTGCCAAATGAAAATAAAGTGACAGAAAATGAATGGGCTGTACATCAACTTATGACTACAGCTAATTTTGCACCTAAAAATTGGTTACTTAATTGGTATGTTGGAGGTTTAAATTTCCAGGTTGAACATCATTTATTTCCAAATATTTGCCACCTTCATTATCCAAAAATTTCCAAAATTGTTGAAGCAACAGCAAAAAAATACGGATTTCCATATTTGTCTAATCCAACCCTAATTGGTGCTGTTAAATCGCATCTAAAAAGGCTAAAAGAATTGGGAGTAGCATAAATAATTCTTCATTAAGTAATAAGGACTGAATAATTGGGTAACCTAATTTTAAAGGAATGTCGGCAATCCAGCAATTAATAAAAAAGGAATTACTACTAGAATGGAGGCAGAGGTATGCCTTAAACGGAATTCTGATTCAGGTTTTATCTTCTGTTTTTGTGGTTTACCTTGCAATTAAAGTTTTAAATAATAACACATGGAATGGCGTATTTTGGGTTGTTATGCTTTTTATTTCTATTAATGCAATTGCAAAGAGTTTTATTGGAGAAGGAAAAGGCAAGAATCTTTATTATCATATGTTGGTTCAACCCCAACAATTATTAGTTGCCAAATTTATATACAATGCCCTATTAAATGTTGTTTTGGCCGCACTTTGTTTAGCTACTTTTATTTTGTTATTAGGTAATCCTATAGATTCTGTAGGATTCTATTTTGCAATTACTTTTTTAGGTTGTATTGGTTTTGCGAGCACTTTTACTATGTTATCAGCCATCGCATCAAAGGCTGGAAATAGCAATTTATTGATGCCCGTATTGAGTTTGCCTATAATTATCCCTCTGTTGCTAATAATAATAAAAGCTTCAAAACGAGCAATTGATGGTTTAGATTCAAGTTTAATATTAAAGGACCTTGAGATATTATTTGCCTTCAATTGTTTAGTTTTTTTTCTCGCCTATCTATTGTTTCCATCTGTTTGGAAAGAGTAATTTAAATTGACTTTTTCATTATCGAAAAGGTAAACTATATTTGCATCATCAATCACAAGGGCTTTTTCCCCTTTAATGTTTTGACTAATGAGTAAAAAAGGAAGAATTTTAGTTGCCATGAGTGGCGGTATTGATAGTACCGTTGCGGCAGTAATGTTGGCCGAAGAAGGCTATGAGGTTGTTGGAATAACCATGAAAACATGGGATTACCAAAATAGTGGTGGAAGTAAAAAAGAAACAGGCTGCTGTAGCCTTGATTCCATCAACGATGCCAGAGCCATTGCGGTTCAATACGGTATTCATCATTTAATTTTAGATATTCGAGACGAGTTTGGAGATTTCGTAATCGACAATTTTGTAGATGAATATTTAGCAGGAAGAACGCCTAATCCATGTGTATTATGCAATACACATATAAAATGGGAGGCTTTATTAAAAAGAGCAAATCAATTAGATTGTGAATTTATTGCAACTGGCCATTATGCTCAAATAAGAAATGAAAATAACCGCTTTGTTGTTAGCAAAGGATTGGATCATCACAAAGATCAGAGTTATGTTTTATGGGGCTTAAGTCAAGAAAGTTTGGCTAGAACCAAATTTCCTTTAGGAGGATTTCACAAAACAGATATCAAGCAAATGGCCTTGGATAAAGGATTTACAGAGTTAGCTAATAAAAGTGAAAGCTACGAAATTTGTTTTGTGCCCGACAATGATTACCGTGGCTTTTTGAAAAGAAAAGTAAGCGGTTTGGAAGAAAGAGTTGATGGCGGATTATTTGTAAACAAAGACGGAAAAGTCCTTGGAAAGCATCGTGGGTATCCATTTTACACAGTTGGGCAAAGAAAAGGTTTAGAAATTGCTTTGGGTGAACCAATGTTCGTTTTAGAAATTCAACCAGAAACTAATACAGTGGTATTGGGTAGGGAAGAGGAGTTGCAAAGAAATGGTATGTGGGTAAGAAATATTAACCTCCAAAAATATGATAGCCTTCCTTCTTCCCTTGAAAGTCTTACAAAAGTTAGGTATAAAGACGCTGGTACAAATGCAATAATTACTCAACATGGCAACAAAATGCAGGTAGATTTTCACAAACAGGTTAAAGGAATTGCACCAGGACAAAGTGCAGTATTTTATGAAGGAGACGACGTAATTGGTGGAGGTTGGATACAATCTAGCTATGAAATTAATACTGGAATTAACTAAATCTTCTAAGTTTTGGTTATACTTGAATATTCTCAAATCCTTGATATTATTAATGAAATTAATTCGTTTGCCATTCATGAAATGGATAATGATACTAGCAATTACAAGTTTTGTTTCGTGTAAGAAAGATGCAAAAATTGAAACCTACGATTTAGGCTATGATTATTTCCCCATAGATTCTGGCTGGGTTAGAATCTATTCAGTAGATTCTATTTCCTATAACGACAATAATCAAAGCATAGACACCTTTCATTTTATTTTAAAAGAAATCAATTCTGGAATTATTCAAGGTCATACCTTGTCTGGTCATTTAGAAATTTTACGTTTGGTTCAACCCGATTCTTCTTTATTTTTTGAACCAAGAAATTCATGTTATGTTCTACAAACAGAAAATAATTTGCAAAGGATTGACGAGAATATTAGAACAGTTAAATTAGTTTTTCCAATAGGCAATGTAAAAACGTGGGATGGAAACCAGCTAAATGGAAATGGCAAAAAGACCTTTCAATTACAATCCAACTCAACAAATTTCGACAATGGCGATACCCTGTTTACCAATTGTGCAACAGTTATTGAAGCCCAGGCAAGTAATGTTATTGAAAATATTTTAATAAAGAGTGTTTACTGCAAAGGCTTTGGATTAGTTGATTTTACAAACAATTATACCAATACTCAAGTTTCTGGCATTTCTGGATATAAGGTTCATCAAAAGTTAATTTCTTTTTCTCGTCCATGAGGTTTTTTCTATTGGTTATTTTAGTAGGGTTCGGTTTGAACCTAAGCGCCCAACAAAGATTTTATTTTGTAGCTTTTAAAGATAAGCCCAATTACAAAGCTCAACTTTACCAGCCCGCAACCTATATTTCCACCAGAGCAATTGAGAGAAGGTCGAAGAATAGAGTTCCATTAAATGTAAATGACATTCCACCTGATAGCAGTTATTTAGCACAATTAGCACAATTACCACTTTTGCTTTATGGCAATAGTCGTTGGTTAAATGGAAGTATAGTTTTATGTGATTCTAAATCAATTGAAGATTCACTGCTTCGTTTACCTTTTGTGGAAAGTATAAAATATTTGGGGCCAGCTTATTTTTATGCAGAGGAAGGAGAAGCCACAGAAAATAGCCTCGAAAATCAACTCAATATTCTTGAACAGAGTTTTGAAAACAAAAAGGATAAAGTTGACTCAATTTATTTAGGTAGAAGTCAGAAACAAATTGAAATGTTAACAGACCAAGGTTTGATGAATTCAGGAATAAATGGGGAAGGTGTTTTAATTGCGGTTCTAGATGCTGGATTTAAGAATGTAGATAAATTGCCACCTTTTAAAAATTTGATGAATGAAAAAAGAATTCTATCATCCTATGATTTTGTAGAAAAGGAAGAAGAAGTTTTTGAGGATGATGATCATGGTTTGGCAGTATTAAGTTGTTTAGCCGCTGATCAACCTGGGGTAATAATGGGCACTGCGCCTAAAGCTACATATATACTATTGAGAAGTGAAAATGCTTCTACAGAATTTTTAGTTGAGGAATATTTTTGGACACTTGCAGCGGAATACGCAGACAGTGCTGGAGCCGACATAATTAATTCATCACTTGGTTATACCAAACACGATGATAAAAAAATGGGTCATAAATATTCAGAATTGGATGGAAAGTCTACCATAGTAACTCAGGCTGCAGAGATTGCTGCAAGTAAGGGAATTTTGGTTGTTGTAAGTGCTGGAAATGAAGGAAATGATCCATGGAGACAAATTAGTGCCCCAGCAGATGCTCCACATTGTTTAAGCGTTGGGGCAGTGGATAAATTTGGCGCCTATGTGGGTTTTAGTTCTGTTGGGCCAACCGCAGATAAAAGAATAAAACCAGACCTTGCCGCCTTAGGAAAATCAACCACCATTCTTGGTTCAAATGGCAAAGTTTTTGAAGGTAATGGCACCTCTTATGCTTGTCCAATTATTTCTGGAACAGCAGCTCAATTGCTTCAATTAGCGCCCCTGTCTTCGGCAATAAAAACTAAGGAAGCATTGATGTTAAGCTGCGATAATTATTATAATCCCGATAAATATATTGGATCAGGCATACCAAATTTAGTGCTTGCAGCAAAAATGGTTCAGGCTAATAAAGACAGTATACTTGATGCAAGGGAATTAGAAGATAAAAACATTCATGTATTAATTTTTTCAAGGTTGAACCAAAAAGTGACTATCGCTTCTGAGGAAAGCACAAAGGGAGAATTTGATAAAGTTGCTATTCAATTAAAAAAAGGTTTGAATAGGGTAGTGCTTAAAGGATACAAAAAACGCCCAAGTGGTTTGTACCACTTGAGCGTTGCATTTCCACAAAAAGTGGTGAAATATTCTTTTATGAAACCTTAATTTCTTTTGTTTTTTGCGAAGGAATATTGATGCTTAATAAATAAAAGCCTCCAAATAAAATTGTGCTATATAGAAGATCAGACGCAAATGTATTTTGAAAAAACGGCCAACCTGCAACATAACTAGCAATCATACCTGAAAAATTATGACTATAAATTGTTCCCATAGTTGCTGGGTAGAAAAACACAAAATTGGTTACTAAGAAAAATACAACAGAGCTTGATAGTGAAGCTAAGCCAACATTATACCAAGTAATATTTTTTCTTAATTGAGTTCCTATAAAAATAGATGCTATAAATGCTCCATAGGTTATAAGCATTTCAAATCCGTAAAATCCAAGAAATAAATCACTCACCAACATGGCGAAAATTGGAATTAAATAGGCTAAATATTTTTTACTCAAATAAGCACCTCCAAAAATAGCTAAAGCTCCTATTGGACTAAAGTTTGGCGCATGTGGTATTAAGCGCAACAAGGCTGCCAAAAAAACAAGGGCAACAACTGTTAATATTCTTTTATTCATTTTATAATTTGTTCGTGTGGCGAAAATAAGAAGCTTTTGAGAGAATGCAATACTAATTAGCGTCTCAAAAGGACGAAAATCAAAATAGTTTTCCCCAATTCTGCAAAAACCCGTCTAAAAGTTGATGGCTCCATTCATAAAAAAAATTGTCGCACTTTAATCAAAGTCCTTAAATTGCGAAAGCTAAAATTATATTAAAAATATTTATTTAGCCTCTTTAAAAACCAAAAATCAAAAAATAAATACAATGAAAAAAGGTTTATTATTTGCTGGAGTATTCGCTTTTATCTTGGGTTCCCAAGTAAGTAAAGCACAAGCCCCAGCTGCTACCAACCCCAATCAAACGCAATTGCTTGAGAAAGTAACTGCTAACCCTGGGGAAATGAAAATTTCTTACGAGAAATATTTACTTCCTAATGGTTTAACACTAATTGTACATGAGGATCATTCAGATCCTATAGTACATGTTGAAGTAACTTACCATGTTGGTTCAGCCCGCGAAACCCCAGGTAAATCTGGATTTGCCCATTTCTTTGAACACATGATGTTCCAAGGCTCGATGCATGTTAGAGATGAGGAGCATTTTAAAATTGTTCAAGGAGCAGGTGGTCAAATGAACGGTACTACCAACAGAGATAGAACTAATTATTTTGAAACTCTTCCAGCTAATTATTTGGAAACTGCATTGTGGTTAGAGGCAGATCGTATGGGATTTTTGTTGGATTCTGTTACTCAAAAGAAATTTGAAGTACAAAGAGCAACTGTAAAAAATGAAAAAGGCCAACGCGTAGACAACGTGCCATTTGGTAAAACAGAGGAAATAAAAGATGCAGCTCTTTATCCTTCTGGTCACCCTTATAGCTGGCCAACCATTGGTTATTTGGAAGATTTGGATAGAGTGGATGTTAATGACTTGAAAAACTTCTTTATGCGTTGGTATGGTCCAAACAATGCTTGTGTGGTTGTAACAGGTGATGTTAAACCTGCAGATGTTGTAATGTTGACTGAGAAATATTTTGGACCAATTCCAAGAGGACCAGAAGTACGTGCACAAAGAATAGAGCCTGTTCGTTTACCAGATAACAAATATGCAAACTATGGTGATAATGTTCCAGTTCCACTTTACCAATTTACTTACCCAACAGTAAAAAATTACCACAATGACGAGGCTGCATTAGATGTTTTAGGATTTGTTTTGGGTAATGGATCTAACTCAATTATTTATAAAAACTTTGTAAAACCTGAAAAAGCAATTCAAGCATTCTCATATCATTCTGCTACAGAATTAGCAGGTGAATTTGTAGTGGCTTTTTATGCCATGCCAAATTTTGATGGAGATAACGACATTGAAAAAGGATTTTTGGCCATGTTAAATGAATTTGATACGAAAGGTGTAAACGATGATGATTTGAATCGTGCTAAAGGCCAGTTTGAAACCAGTATTATTCAATCAATGCAAAGTATAGGTAGCCGTGCTAGCGTTTTAAGCCAAACTTGGTATTTAAGTCATGGGAATACTAAATTAGAAAAAGGTTACAATCTTTCTGATGAGTTAGCTCGCTATACAAAGGTTACTAAAGAAGATGTAATGAGAGTTTATCGTCAATATGTTAAAGGTAGAAATTACACCTTGGTAAATGTATTTCCTAAAAAGGCTAATGCAGCTGCAAACAAAGATGAATCTGTTGAGCAAAAATCATCTGGAGTTGCCACAAAAACTGAATTAGAATACAAAGGTTTAAGCTATACTGTTCCTAAAGATAATTTTGATAGAAGTGTTCGCCCAACTCCAGGAGCAGCTAAATTAACTGAAATTCCTAATTTTTATGCAGCAAATTGGGATAATGGAATTAAAGTTATTGGAACCGAAACCAAAGAATCACCTGTAATAACTATTTTATTAAATATGAAAGGTGGAAATATTGCAGTTGGAGACCCTTCTAAAACTGGTTTGGCATCTTTAACAGCAGATATGATGGGAGAGGCAACCCAAAATTATACAAGCGAACAGTTTGAGAACGAAATGGATAAATTAGGTAGTTCAATTAGCTTTGGTAGTGGAACAGATAATCATTTTATGCAGGTTATTTGTTTGAAAAAGAATTTGGACGCTACTTTAAAATTAGTAGAAGAAAAATTAATGCGTCCTAAATTTAATGCAGATGAATTTAAGTTGAACCAATCACAAAATTACCAATCGGTAAATTCTCAAAAGTACAATGCAGCAGCTACAGCGGATTTGGCATTTAATAAATTAATTTACGGTAAATCAATTGCAGCAGAGCCAGTAGGAGGTACTTTGAAATCAATTAAATCTATGGGCATTAAAGATGTTCAAAGTTTTTACGATAAATTTTATGCTCCTGATTTTGCTACTTTAACAATTGTTGGGGATGTTACAGAACAAGAAATAATGAGTAAAGTTGGTTTCTTAAAAAGTTGGGCTAAAAAAGGTGTGGTATATCCTCCAATGGCAGTGCCAGTTGCAGTTCCAAATGGTGGTAAGCAAGTTATGTTGGTAGATAAATATAAAGCAGCTCAGTCTGAAATTCGTATTGGTAACTTAGGCCAGAATTACGATTGGAATGGCAAGTTCTTCAAAACAAATGCAATGAACTATCCGTTGGGAGGTAGTTTTAATAGCCGTTTGAACCTAAACTTACGTGAAGACAAAGGCTTTACTTATGGTATTCGTTCATATAACAGTGCATATAGAGAACGCCCAGGTGTTTATGAAATATCTACCGGAGTGCGTACTTCTGCAACTGATAGTGCTTTAAAAGAAATTATGTACGAAGTGAATAATTACCGTGACAATGGTATTACCGATGAAGAATTGGAATTTATGAAAAATTCAATAACTCAAAGTGATGCATTGCGTTATGAAACTAATTTCCAAAAGGCAAGTTTCTTAAACAGATTGGTTGAATACAATTTGCCTAAGGATTATATTCGTCAGCAAAATTTAACGATCAAATCATTAACAAAGGAAGAAATTAATGCATTGGCAAAAGAAGTACTTCAGCCAGATAAAATGATTATTCTAATTGTTGGAGATAAGGAAAAAGTGAAAGCACCTATTGAGAAACTTGGTTATAAAATCCAAGACTTCAAAGACGTAGAAGTTGCTACTTACGAGAAGAACTAATAATTGATTTTAGAAAAAGTCTCCGAATTTTCGGGGGCTTTTTTTTTGGTATATTACTTGCAAAGTTTGGTTCAAACCGAAATTTACTATATAACTTGAACCCCATAAAAATTTGACTTATAATTGTGCTAAATTGGGGTTGTGAAACCAATTTAGAAATTTGTTGACTTATTAATAATTAAACTAAAATTTGTTTAAAGATAATTTTAAAACAACCCATTAACTATTTAAACCCATATCTGATGAAAAGATTATTGTTAGCTGGCTTTGCAATTTTAAGTTTGCAAGCTTTTGCACAAAAGAGCAATGTTGAAAGTGCCGCTATTTATCTAAGAAACGGTGAGCTAGAAGACGCCAAAAAATCTATTGAAACTGCAATTGTAAATGATGAAACAAAAATGGATGCCAAGGCATGGTATTATTATGTTGCCATTTTGGATACCATTTATAGAAATCCAGCGTATGAAAAATTAGTAGATACGGATTTAGCAGAAAAATTCTTTGACGGTTGCAAGAAATGCATTGAGTTTGATGCAAAAAAGAGATATGAGTTTTATTGCAAAGACCAAGCGATTTTAAATAGTGCATTTATGTGCTTTAATAAAGGAATTGCGGCATATGAAAATAAAGAATTTCAAAAGTCTATCAAATATTACCAAATGGTTTTAGATGTTATCCCATATGATAAAAATGAGGATTTGAAAAAGAATAATTTATCTGAAAAGAACATTTATTTATATATGGCTTATGCGGCTATTCAATCTAACGACAACAAAAATGCGAAGGTGTATTTGCAAAAATTGATGGACTTAAATTATGATGACCATTTAATATATATGCAAATGGTAAATATCCATTTGGAGGAACAGGATACTACTACGGCTTTATCTGTAATGGATAATGCTAGAATTAAATATCCAACCGAAAAAGACCTAATTAATCAGGAGCTTAACATTTATTTAAGCATGGGTCGCCAAGATATTTTATTGGATAAATTGAATGGAGCATTAGAAAACAACCCAGATGATATTACATTATTATATGTAAGAGGAAGTGTATTTGATAATTTCTCAAATGATGCTGCAAAAAAAGCAAAGCACACAAGAGATACAGTTTCTACTATTAAAAGAAAAGCAAGCTCAGAAAAAGTAGCTGCAAAGAAAACAGCCTTGCTTGCTTCAGCAGCTAATTACCAAAAAATAGCCGATGAACAATTTAAGTCTAGCAAAGATTATTCGGCAAAGGCAGAAGTTGATTACTTAAATGTAGTTAAGTTGAACCCAGATTATATTGATGCTTATTACAATTTAGGCGCATTAACAAATAACAAAACCACCGAATTGGTTGAGAAAATGAACGCAATACCTAGTAATTTGCCAATGACTGAATACGACAAAAAGTATAATCCTTTGAAAAAGCAAAAGGATGAAATTTTAACAACTGCATTAGGATATTTTAAACAAGCTTTAGAAATAGCAGAAGCTAAATCTGAAGATACCGCTGATAAAAAGAAAGAAAAGTATTCTTACATGAGAGACATTTTGTATAGCATGCAACAAGTGTACGCTAATCTAGGGGATGAGAAGATGACCATGGAAACAAAAAAGAAAAGAGATTTATATGAATAATATCTAATTAGATTTTTTAAAAGCCCCCAGCCAATAGGTTGGGGGCTTTTTTGTTAAATTCCTCATAGGAGTAGCGTTCAAATATTTACATAATTATTAATGGGTTGATATTTATACTGTTATATTTGGTATTTGCTCCATTCTATTTAACATAATATTAATTATGTAACATTAAAACCATGCAATTTTACGGGCAATAAAACTAAGCGTTTTTACCTTTGGGAATTGTGAAAATGAAATTGCTACCTTTATTCTCATTACTTCTAAACTCAATACTTCCTCCATTGGTTTCGGTAAATAATTTACAAAGTTTTAAACCAAGGCCATTTCCTTTTTCATTATTTGTGCCCTGAGTACTATTGGTTCCTTTAAAAATTGAATCTTGGTTAATTAATGAGATTCCAGTTCCTTCATCTGCCACTTCAATTTCAACTTCTCCTAATGAATTAACTCCGCCAACCACCGTTACAATTGATTTCTTGAATGAGAATTTTATAGCGTTAATTAATAAATTTCTAAATACAATTTTAAATAACTCTACATCGCCATAGGCATATAAATTATACGCAATACTTGTTTGTATTAAAATGCTCTTTGACTGAACTGCATGCGATTCATTTAATATTATCTCATTAATTTCCTTCTCAACATTAAAATTAGTTTTGGTGATTTCAATTCCATTCATTTGAGATTTCGCCCAAAATAAGATATTTCCCACCTGAGAAGAGATTTCATTTAAATTTTCTGCTGAAGCAATTACAAATTTCTTTTTTTCTTCCTCTGTTAAACCACCATCTTTTAACAAATTGAACACTGAGGTTGCATTGTTAATTGGAGCATTAATATCATGTGAAAGTAATGCAAATACCGAATTCTTGTGTTTATCCAAATCCTGAAGTGCCTTAATTTGAAGTTCAATTAATTCGTTCTTCTTTTGTAATTGATTCTGACTTTCTAATTGTTGGTCTCTATAATACATTGATATTTCCATTGAAATCCAACCTGTTAAAAACAGAGATATTAAATTATCAATAATTTGAAAATCTGCTGATTTATATGGAATAATTTCGTTTGGATGTCTATGATAATAAATCACAAAAAGAGTTATTATTCCTATTAAAATTGAAAAGGCAAAATAGGCATCCTTCCTTTTCAAGAAAAATGCTATTGAAAAAGGGATTATAAAAAAATAATACAAAATTGGGCCTTCAAAACCTCCATTTTGTGGCCAAATAAGCATTATGAATAATACAGATATTAATATAAATAGAGAGATTAATAATACGTTTGTTTTGCCACTAATCCTTACATAAATATGTAATAGAATAACAAAAACAACCATTACGAAAGTTTGAATTAATAGTTTAGAAGGTAATTCCATAAATAAATTTCCGAGTTCAGCAATTACCCCTCCTATACTTAGTAAGAAAGAAATGACTAAAAATAGTTTAGTCCTAATTTCCGTTTCTGGTTTTACCCCAAAAATATAGTTTACTAAAGTTAAATATTTACTTGTCATTAAGAATTTGATAAAAACAAATATCAGTTTTATTCCTGTTTTACCTAATCACAAAAATCATTTAATACACGCTTGTTTTTTTAATATTTTTTTAACTACTTTTACTTTAAGTTAATATTGACTAAAACTTATGTACCCTACTCGAATTTTGTGCATCATTCTTCTATTAATAAAAGGAAGTTTGGCATTTACGAAAGAAGTCCCAATTTCTCGCGATTTGGGTTTTGTTAAGAATTCGGGTCAAATTTTGGATCAAAACAGAAAACAAAATGCTAATGTTTTGTATTTGTTGAACCAAAGAAATATAAAGGTACATCTTACTCCACAAGGCTTTAACTATGAAGTAACTGAAATAAAATTTGGTAAGGAGATAAAATCAATTCAAAGTAACAGAACCAAATCAACTGAAAAAGAAATTCATATAACTAGCCATAGAATTGAAATTGAATTTGTTGGTTCAAACCAAAACATGGAAATCATTGAAGGTTATGAATTACCTAGTAAATTAAACTTTTACAATGAATATACTCCTACTAAAGGATTTGAAAACATCCCTCATTTTGGCAGGATTATTTATAAAAATATTTACCCAAAAATCGACATAGAATTTATAGAGTCGCCTACTTTTAAATATAATATTATTTTACATCCTGGTGCTAATTTGAGCAATCTAAAATTTAGAATAAAGGGCGCAATTAATCTATTTATAAACGAGGGAAATGAAATTGAAATTCAAACATCATTAGGGAAAATCACCGAAAAAATCCCATTAAGTTATTTTATTGACACTGAATTGGGTCAAACCAAAACAGATGTATTTTTTAAACTAATTGATGAAAATACCTTTGGTTTTGATTGCAAAGAATTTTCTTCGCAAAATGAATTGGTAATTGACCCTAGCCCTTGGGCAACATATTTTGGAGGTTCTGCTTATGAAAATGGAAATAGTATTAAAATAGACTCATCTGGTAATAGTTTTATATCTGGATATACATATTCTACCTCTGGTATCGCCACAGCTGGAGCTTTTCAAACAACCTATAGTGGGAATAATGATGGGTTTATAATAAAAGTTGGACTAGACGGCCAATTAATTTGGGCTACCTATTATGGAGGCAGCGATAATGATTATTGTTACGATTTAGAAATAACGAAACAAGGTTTTATTGTTATTTCTGGCTCAACAGGTTCGAATGCTGGCATATCCACAACGGGATCTTTTAAGCCCTATCTTAGTGGATATACAGATGCATTTTTGGCAAAATTCAATTCCAATGGAACTCGAATTTGGGCAAGTTATTTTGGTGGAAATGTTGATGATTACGGCAATGGAATTGCTAGTGATCAATATGATAATATTTATATTTTTGGATACTCGAGTTCTGATTCTGGAATTGCAACAATTGGCGCACACCAAAATACTTTTGCTGGAGGTCATGATTGTATTTTGGCTAAGTTTAATTCCTCGGGCGATTTATTTTGGGCAACTTATTTAGGGGGGAACCAAAATGAATTTGGTAATGGAATTAAAACTGATATTTATGGGAGTGTTTTCGTAACAGGCTTTACCTCCTCCTCTTCTGGAATAGCTTCCACAGGAACATATCAATCTTATTTAACAGGTTCAGGGTTTACTTACGATGCTTTTTTGGTGAAATTTAATGCAGATGGACTACGAGTTTGGGGTACTTATTTTGGAGGTGAAGGCAATGAAGATGGAAGAGCAATTGCCATAGGTCAATTAGGAGAGATTTATTGGGTAGGGTCAACCAAATCTAGTTCTAATATTTCAACATTTGGAGCACATCAGCAGTATTATGCTGGCGACAATGATGCATATTTAGCTGCATTTGATTCGACTGGAAATAGAAAATGGTCAACCTATTATGGAGGCCTTCAAAATGATTATGGATCTGCGGTGGTTCTTGATGAATTTGGCAATATTTGCATGCTTGGTTTTTCTGAGTCTTCCTATGGAATTTCATCTCCACAAGCTTTTAAGACTACAATAAGTGGAGATAAAGATATTTTTATATCCAAATTTGATACAAGTGGTTTTAGAATTTGGGGTTCTTATTATGGCGGTAATTTTGAGGATTATGGTAATGGAATTGCAATTGGAAAAAACAATTATATATTGGTTACTGGAATTACAAATTCAACCTCAGGTTTTGCAACTTCTGGAGTTTATCAACCCTATTTAGGCGGAACCGATGATGCATTTATTCTTTCTCTAACTGGCAACGGTAATCTAATTCCAATTAATAGTAATTCCATTTCCGCAAATCAGAAAATTTGCAATGGAGGTACTCCTTCCTTGGTTCAAGGGTCTAATCCACTAGGTGGCTCAGGTACATATGCTTATTCTTGGCTTATATCATACCTATCTGGTAATTCTGGATTTTTTATCGCTCCTGGAATTAATAATCAAATAAACTATTTGCCTGCTGGAAATCAATCCAGTTATTGGTTGAAAAGGCTTGTCACTTCAGGTGGCGATTATGATAGTTCAAATTTTATTTATGTTGAGGTTAATCCTAATCCTGACAAAGATTTTGGAGTAAATTCTCAATCCCAATGTGCAAATAGTAATAACTTTATTTTCGAGGATTTTAGTACCGAAACCGATTCCATTATATCGCGTATTTGGCGGTTTGGCGATGGTTTGTCACAACAAGGATTTTCGTCCCAAATGATTAAGAACTACCCATTGGAGGGCAATTATAATGTTAAATTAATTAGGGAAAATGCTTACGGCTGTAAGGATTCTGTATTTAATATGGTTTTTGTTAACACAGTTCCTATTGCAGAATTTGTTGCTAATGGTTTTACTACCTTTTGTTTTGGTGATAGTTTAGAGCTAAAAACAATTCCACTTATTGGTACAAAAGTTCAATGGCTTTATGTAAATCAAAATTCAAAAGACACCTTAAATAGTTTATGGGCTAAAAATTCTGGCAGTTATAGGGTGGCACAATTAAATTCTTACGGTTGTTCTGATACTTCCCCAATAATAAATCTAATTGTTAATCCTAAACCAAATGCTACTATAATTGGAAATTCTCAAAGTATATTTTGCACTGGTGATAGCATTGAGTTTATTAGCGCTAATCCTAGCTCAACAAATTTTTACCAGTGGCAAAAAGGAAATAACAACCTTTTTGGCGCAAATAGTTCAAATTTAATTATCAAAGAAACTGGGAATTTTAGACTTTGGATTAGAAATGAATTTGGTTGTTTCGATACCTCTGAAACAATTCATTTAAACTTCAACCCAAAACCTCTGAAGCCAATTATTTCTGGAAATATTTTACCTGATATTAAGAATAATCCATATACCTATACAATTAACCATAAAACCGATTCTGTTTATAAATGGATTATTAAAGGATTAAGTGTATTTACAAGTTCAGATTCTTTTGCACAAATTAGTTGGGTTACAAGCGACAAGTTTGTTATACAAGTTATAGATATCAATAAATTCTCTTGTGCCAGTGATACTGGTAGCTTAGAAGTAAATGTTACAAATTTAAATGGCATAAATGAAATTAACGACTTAGGAATAAAGGTATTTCCAAATCCTACCAGCGATATAATTACTATTCTTAACCCTAAAAATCAAATTAATTCTATCTGTATAATAGATATTTTAGGCAGGAAAATAATTCAACAACCTGTTGATTTAGAAGAAATAATTTTAAAAGTTTCGGATTTGAAACAAGGGAATTATTTACTGCAAATGGAATTAAAATCAGGAATAAGTATTACACGAAAAATTATTATTCAATAAAATAATTCTTCTTAAAAAAAGAATGGATTAGGTAAGACAAATATCAATTTTCTTAAAATTAGAAAGGAAAGAAATTATCGTGTAGTTATTGGTTTTCGGTGATAAATTCTTTTTCTAAAGTTATTCGCAAGCAATCTTTACATAAACAACCAACAAAATTTTTCCTAAGAAATTCTCTTCTTACAGAATCGATTGATATTAAATAGCAATCACAATTAACGATATCATCTTGTTTACATGTGAATTCGTTCTTGCAATTTGGACAAGTTTTTTTCATTAGGGCTCCACAATTAATTTAACCATCCTATTGGCATTTCCTTTCAAAATATTCAAAAAGTAAATCCCAGGTTTATCTGGTCCATTAATCTTTAGGTTGTCTTTATAAAGAATTCCGGTTTGAACCAATTCCCCAAAAATATTAATAATGGAATAGTTGCATTCGGAAAACTCAAAGCCCAAATTTAGGATGGAATTCACTTTAATTGGATTAGGGTAAATTAATCCAATATCTAATTTCAAGGCTTCAAGTGAGGATGGAATTTGATAATTTATTAAACCCACTGCATCTAAATCAAAACCACTAGATGGAAAAGGGGTTGGCCAAGGATCGTTTATTTTATTTCCAATAAAATCTAGGCTAGAAAAATCATTATTCAAAGACCCAATCACATCAATAATTCGAACATATTGAATAGAATTAATATCTAAATCAGAGGAATCCTTCAATTCTTCTAAATCAAAAGGAGTACCGTATGGTGCAATATATTTCCCTGCAAGGTTATTAATTTTACTTGCTTGGGTATGTCCAAAGGGGCCGGTTTGAACCAATGTATCTGTTAAACTAGTTGCAGGAAAACGAACAAAATGGATTCCATCTGAGCTAACTTCCACAAATGCTAACTCTAAAAATACCGAGTCATTCCCAAATTTAAATCCATTTTCAAATACTACAAAATCTGGTCCTGGGCCATTGCTTATCAAATTTGGGAAACTTAAGGTTGCTATTCCACCATCACCTAAACTGAGTATTCCATTTCCAGCTATTCCAATTATTGAACTGCTATCCCCTACCGAAACCTTACCTAAGAGTGTATCTGAAATATCTTGCCAACCAATTTCTATTTCTGCCCCATTTGCCCATTTACTTATTATTAAACTGTCTCTATGAATTGCCTTAGACCCAGCGATACCAACCTGTGGAGCAAATTGCGAAAAGCCATTAATACTTGCTAAAATAAAAAAGAATATAGAAAAGAACCTCATTTATAAAATAGAATTTACTTTTGCGAATATACTCTTCCCAAACTGTTTTCTTTCTTTGGTTCAAACCGAAATAAATAAAAACACTGCCATAATAATTTATAAATTATGATAAAATTTGAACCATAAACGCTAAAAATAGTGACCTTTGATTAGGGATTAATTAATAGTAAAAAGTATGAAAAAACTCTTATTGGGCATATTGCTTGGATTGTTGGTAGAAATTGGAAATGCCCAAAATTTGGCTTGTTCTCAAGCTCTCATGCAGATCAACAATGATAGTTTACTCAAAAAGCTGCAAGAATTAGTTGGAAAAAGCCCCGTAATAATTGATAATACGTCACAATATATTTCTTCAAGATATGCGTTTCATCCCAACAATATTTTGGCTGCAAAATATTTAGAAAACACTTGTACTTCTTACGGTTATAACATTCGAAAAATGGAATATAGCGGCACCGGTACTAATATTATTGCTGAGAAAAAAGGAACAATTTATCCTAATAAATCAATTATCCTTTGCGCTCATTACGATTGTGTGGGAGGAAATATTACATCCTTTCAAGGTGCAGATGATAATGCAAGTGGTGTAGCTGCATTGCTTGAAGCAGCAAGGGTTTTAAAGAATATCGATTTCCCCTACTCTATTCAATTGGCATTTTGGGATGAGGAGGAATTAGGGCTTTTAGGTAGTAAATCCTACCCTAGTACTGGCGGAAATTTACCTGAAATTATATGTGTAATTAATTTGGATATGATTGCTTGGGATGGCGATAATGATTCTTTAGCTATGATTCATGTTATCCCCAAATTACCCAATACAATTGGGTATGGAGAATACTTAAGCAATATTGCAATTCAGCATAAATTGAAGCTTCAATGTTTTATAAAAAATCCTGGGGAACCCAATACAGACCAACAATCTTTCTGGGACAAAGATATTGATGCCATTGGGCTCACGGAGGATTACGACCGAGATTTCAATCCTAATTGGCACCGGTATTCGGATAGTATTGAAAACATAAACCTCAACTATTTTTTTGAAATGAGCAAATTTGCCATTATTGGTTTATGCGAGTTTTCCATGTCTGGGGCAACAGGATTAGGTTCAGAAATTGGTAAAGAAATTTCATTTGAGCTATTTCCAAATCCAAACAACAAGGTTTTAAATTTTCGGTTTGAACCAAAATATGCTCCCTTAAAAATAGAATTGTATCAAACTAATGGAACTTTTGTATGGGAAAAAAACTTGGTTCAAGACGAAAAAAACTCAATTGAATTACCGCAAGAATTGCCAACTGGCTTCTATTTTTGCAAGGTTTATCTAAAAGGAGATTTAGTGAAAATATTTAAACTTATAGTTGAATAACAAACTCATAACCGTCTATAAAACAAACCAAAATCATATTACGCAAAAAAGCCCGAAGTTTTCGCTTCGGGCTTTTTAATTAGGTAAATCCTGAAATTATTCTGTTGGAGGAGTTTCAGTTTCCGGGTTGATATCACTTGGAGTTTCCAAATCAGATTCTGGTGTTTCACCTAAATCCACTTTTATAATGGGTAATCCATCTTCTCCTAATTCAACTTCGCCTTCTTCTTCTCCAGGAATGTAATTGATTTTAGCAACACTAGCTATTTCATCTTTGTCGCCAATATTAATCAATTTCACACCTTGTGTAACACGACCCAATACTCTCAAATCTTTAACGCTTAGGCGAATTGTGATTCCGCTTTTGTTAATAATCATGATATCGTTAGAATCGTCTACATCTTTAATGGTCACTAATTTTCCAGTTTTATCGGTGATTTTCATGGCGCTTACACCTTTACCACCACGGTTAGTAATACGATAATCTTCCACTTCGGAACGCTTACCCATACCATTTTCGGTAACCACTAAAACCTCTGTTATTGTTGGATCATCGATGCTAGCCATACCAATAACTTCATCGCCTTCAGCCAAACGAATAGCTCTTACACCTGTAGCATTTCTGCCCATAGGTCTTACTGTGCTTTCATTAAAACGAATGGCTTTACCTTCTCTACTCGCAATAATTATTTCGCTGGTACCACTAGTTAATCTTGCTTCTACCAAGTTATCACCTTCTCTAACATTAATGGCATTAATACCATTTGCACGAGGACGACTATAAGCTTCCAAGGTAGTTTTCTTGATGGTACCTTGTTGCGTTACCATAATTACATTGGTAGAATTAATATATTCTTCGTCGCTAAGGGTTTTAACACATAAGAAAGCTTTCACTTTATCATCAACTGGCATGTTGATTAAGTTCTGAATTGCTCTTCCTTTGCTAGTTTTTTCACCTTCTGGGATTTCATAAATACGCAACCAGAAACATCTACCTTGTTCTGTGAACAATAGCAAATAGTTGTGGTTTGTTGCCATAAAGATATGTTCAACAAAATCTTCTTGGCGTTTTGCAACACCTCTACTACCTCTACCACCGCGAGCTTGAGTGCGATATTCATTTAATGAAGTACGTTTCATATAACCCAAATGAGAAATGGTAATAACCACATCTTCATCAGGAATTAAATCTTCCATACTCATTTCATTACCCACCATTTCAATAACACTTCTGCGCTCATCGCCGTATTTATCTTTCATCTCGGCCAATTCGTCCTTGATTATTTTCATACGGATAGATTCGTTTGCAAGAATTTCTTCTAAACGAGCAATCAACTCCATGATTTGAGCGTACTCATCTTTAATTTTATCGCGTTCTAGTCCGGTTAAACGTTGTAAACGCATGTCCAAAATAGCTTTCGCCTGAATGTCGGATAGTTTAAAATTATCCATTAACCCAGCTTTAGCTTCGTCTGGTGTGCGGGATTTACGAATAAGGGCAATTACTTCATCTAAATGATCTAAAGCAATTAGTAAGCCTTCTAAAATATGAGCGCGTTTTTGAGCTTCTTCTAAATCAAATTGAGTTCTACGAACAATTACGGTATGTCTATGGTCAACAAAATGAACTATTAAATCTTTTAGGTTCAACATGTCTGGTCTGCCTTTTACAAGGGCCACATTGTTAACGCTAAAAGAAGTTTGAAGTTGAGAGTATTTGTAAAGTTTGTTTAAAACCACATTTGGAACAGCATCGCGTTTTAAATCGAAAACCATGCGCATACCATCTCTATCACTTTCATCTCTAACATCACTAATGCCTTCAATCACTTTTTCATTTACCAAATCAGCAATTTGTTTAATCAAATTAGCTTTGTTTACTTGGTAAGGAATTTCATTAACTACAATTTGGTCTTTTCCAGTTTTAGAAGTTTCAAAATTAGATTTAGCACGCATAACAATGCGACCTCTTCCTGTTTCAAATGCCTGTTTTACACCTTCATATCCATAAATTGTACCCCCAGTTGGAAAATCTGGTGCTTTAATAAATTTCATTAATTCAGGAATAGTGATATCCCTATTATCAATATAAGCTTGAATTCCGTCTACACATTCTGATAAATTGTGTGGAGCCATATTGGTTGCCATACCTACAGCAATACCCGAGGCACCATTCATTAATAGATTTGGAACTTTTGATGGCAATACAGAAGGTTCAGTTAAGCTATCATCAAAGTTCGGACGAAAATCAACCGTGTTTTTGTCGATATCAACCAATAATTCCTCAGCCATTTTACGCAAACGAGCTTCCGTATAACGCATTGCTGCAGGTGGATCACCATCTACAGAACCAAAGTTTCCTTGGCCATCCACCAACATGTAGCGCATATTCCATTCTTGGGCCATACGCACCATGGTATCATAAACTGAGCTATCTCCATGTGGGTGATACTTACCCAAAACCTCCCCTACAATACGGGCTGATTTTTTGTAAGACCTATTGGAGGCCAATCCTAATTCCGTCATGCCGTATAAAACTCGGCGGTGAACGGGTTTGAGACCATCACGCACATCGGGCAATGCCCTACTTACAATAACCGACATCGAATAATCGATGTAGGCGGTCTTCATTTCATCTTCAATGTTGATTTGTATGATTCTATCTTCTGCCATATTCTAATTTATTTAGGGCTGGTATTACCCCAACCTCTTTTTTTCGTTAAATCATTGCAAAATATGGTATTCGCGGTGATTTTCATGCATAAAATTCCCACAAAAATTCCATTGTATGTGGATAAGAAATTGTCTTAATTTTTATGTTATATTTGGAACTATATGCAAAAAACTTTTCTCTCTTTACTAATCCTTTTCCTCTTGAACCTAAATTCAATTGAATTAATGGCCAATCGAACTGATTCTGTAGATGTTATACATTATAATATTGAGGCAAATATTCGGAATATAGGCAGCAAACAAATTCAAGGAAAAACAGAAATTATTGCAGTTGCAAAATTCAATCAAACCAAATCACTTATTTTGGATTTATTGATGCTTCCTGTTAGCGAAATTAAATGCAATTCTATTGCATCCTCCTATTCTCAAACCGACTCTACACTTCATATACTTTTGGATCAAACCTACCAAAAAGGAGATACGCTAAAATTGGAAATTACTTATGACGGTTCTCCAAAAACAGATGCACGTTGGGGAGGTTTCTTTTTTACTAGCACCTATGCATACAATATGGGTGTTGGTATGGCTTCCAATCCTCCAAATTTTGGTAGATGCTGGTTTCCTTGCATCGATAATTTTTCGGACAAAGCCACATATGAGTTTCATATTACAACAGATTCTGGTTATGTGGCAGTTTGTAATGGAATTCAGTCGCCAGCAACACCAGCGGATAATAATGGCCATACTTGGCATTGGAAATTAGGTCAGGAAATACCTACCTATATTGCCAATGTAGCTGTTAGTAAATATGTTTTAGTTAATAGCATTTATGCTGGTGTTAATAGAAATATCCCCGTTTCCTTGGCAGTTGAGGCCAAAGACACCTTAAAAGCAATTGCATCTTTTGCCAAATTAAATAATGCTTTACAGTGTTTTGAAACTAAGTTTGGCCCCTACCAATTTGATAGAGTTGGTTATGTTGGTGTTCCTTTTAATTCTGGTGCCATGGAACACGCAGGAAATATTTCATATCCATTGTATGCCATTGATGGTTCAACCAATTATGAAACATTAATGGCACATGAACTTTCACACCATTGGTTTGGGAATTTGGTAACAACCAATACGGCAGCAGATATGTGGCTTAACGAAGGCTGGGCAAGTTATTGCGAAGCTTTATTTTTAGAATGTGTTTATGGAAAGGATTCTTATAATGCCGACATTAATGATAAGTTGTTTGAAGTGTTGCGCTGGGCTCATGTAAGAGATGGATCTTATATGCCTGTTTCTGGGGTGCCTTTGGCTCAAACATACGGCACACATGTTTATACCAAAGGTGCATTAATGGCTCATAGTTTAAGAATGTATATTAATGATGATACGGCCTTTTTCAATACCGTAAAGTCATACTTAGAAAAATTTCAGTTTAATGTTGCCAGCAGTTTGGATTTGCAGAATCATTTTGAAATTAGATTTGGTTCAGGCATAAATGCTTTTTTTAACTCTTATATTTTTGATAAAGGCCATACAGATTTACAATTAATTAGTGTTGAACCAAACACAAAACAAAGTGTTATTGCTAGCTTTCAATTAATGTCGAGGCACAAAACAATTATTCCAGATACTCTGCTTGTACATTTAAGTTATAATTTAGGGAATCAGTGGGTTCAATCCTATTTGCCAATATTTAGAAATTTGGAATCTGGAGAATTTAAATTAACAATAAATACTGGTAACTCTGTCCTAAGCAATTTAAAAATTGGAATAAACCAAGGAACCATGAACGGAGCTACCTCCCAATTTGAATGGGTAAAAGGCAATTCGGTTAAAACATTTTCAAATGCATTACTAACCATTACTCCTCAAACCAACCCAGATTCTAGTTATATTTTTATTCAACATCATTTTGTTCAACCATGGATAAATGGCACACAATTACCTGCTGGCGTTAGAGTTTCATCAGAAAGATATTGGAACATAGATGGACTTTGGAATCCTTCATTTAAATCTACTGCTTTCTTTAATTACGATGGCTCCACTCCTAGCACTAAGAATAGTGGGTACTTAGACAATGAACTAATTGTTGGAACTGAGGATAGTTTGGTACTATTATATAGAGAAAATGCACAATCGCCATTTGTAATAGAAACAGATTTAACTAAACAAATGGGCCCAAGTAAAACTGATAAAACTGGAAGATTTTGGGTTAATAACTTAAAGAAAGGTGATTATGTATTTGGCTATTTAGATTTTACAGCTACCAATAAGACAAAAGAAGTTGGGTCAAGAACCATGAAAGTTTTTCCAAATCCAACTGAAGGCGCATTGAATATTGAAATTCAATTTGTTCATGGAAATGGCAAGTTGCAAGTATTTAATCCAAATGGTGTTTTGATGCTTGAACACATCGTCAATAAAGTAGATTCAACCTTTGAACTAAAAACCGATAACCTAGCCAAAGGAAATTATTTTGTAGTTTTTGAAGATGAAAAAGGGAAAATTAGTCAAACCATTATTGTAAAGTAAAATGGGAAAGGCACCTGTTTCAGCAATACGTTTATTGAAATTTATAAATGGTAATTTAGAGTACAAAGAAGATTTACTTGCTGTTGAAGAACCATTGGAAATTAGACTTGGTTTTGGATCAAAAGAAAACAGGCAACAACAACGCATTTCTGTTACCATGCGAACTCCTGGAAATGATTTTGAATTGGCTTTGGGATTCTTATTTACAGAAGGAATTATTCAAACTTTGGATGATGTTTCGAGTGTTCAATATTGTACAGAGTTAAATACCAAAGAAAACTTATTCAATGTAGTTAGGGTTGAATTAAAAGAAAATATTGAATTTGATGGAAGTTCGTTACAAAGAAATTTCTATACCACATCTAGTTGCGGCGTATGCGGCAAAGCTAGTATTGAAGCCGTTTTCCAACATTGCGACAAGAGGAATTTAAATCAATTTACTATTTCAAAAGACACTTTATTAAATCTACCAGAAGCATTAAAAGGGGCTCAACAGGTATTTACTTACACTGGTGGAATTCATGCTTGCGCATTATTTGATAGCCAAGGGAAATTGTTTTTACTTAGAGAAGATGTTGGAAGACATAATGCCTTAGATAAATTAATTGGCGCTATATTAGGTTCAGACCTAAACCTATTTAAAGAAGGAATTTTATTGTTAAGTGGTAGAGCTAGTTTTGAATTAATACAAAAAGCCACAATGGCTGGAATAGCAATTGTGGCTTCTGTTGGCGCTCCTTCTAGTTTAGCTGTTGATATTGCTAAAGAAGCTGAAATTACTTTGGTAGGATTTTTAAAAGAAGATAGGTTTAATATCTATTGCGGAGAATCTCGTATTCTATAGTTATTAAATTTTGGTTTGAACCTAAACCAATTCTTCTTCTATTTCCTTTTCGATAATAGTATCCTTTTCAATTCTTAAATTGTCTATGATAAAACCTTGGCGTTCCATTGTGTTTTTACCCATAAAATATTCCAACATTTTCTTGATAGGAACATCCTTACTAAGCACAACTGGTTGAAGGCGCATATCTTCACCTATAAACAAGCCAAATTCCTCTGGAGAAATTTCACCCAAACCTTTAAATCGGGTTATTTCTGGGCGTACACCTAATTGACTAATGGCATTTAGTCTTTCTTCATCTGTATAGCAATAAATGGTTTTTTGCTTATTTCTAACCCTAAACAAAGGTGTTTCAAGGATAAATAAATGTCCGTTTTTTGCTAGATCTGGAAAGAACTGAAGAAAGAACGTTAATAATAACAAGCGAATATGCATGCCATCCACATCGGCATCAGTTGCAATAACAATTCTATTATACCTTAAATCTTCTATACTTTCTTCAATGTTTAATGCATGTTGTAAAAGATTAAACTCTTCATTTTCGTAAACAATTTTCTTGGTCAAACCAAAACTATTCAATGGTTTTCCTCTTAAACTAAAAACTGCTTGCAATTCAACATTTCTACTTTTGGTGATGGAGCCACTTGCCGAATCTCCTTCAGTAATAAATAAGGTAGATTCAAAGCGCCTTTCATCTTTTCCTTCGTTATAATGAAGTCGGCAATCTCTTAATTTCCTATTGTGTAAGTTTGCTTTTTTTGCACGATCATTAGCTAGTTTTTTAATACCAGCCATTTCTTTTCTCTCGCGCTCACTTTGGTTAATTCGTCTTAATAAAGCATCTGCAACTTCAGGGTGCTTATGAAGAAAATCGTCTAAACTTTTCTTCATAAAATCGATAACAAACTGCTTTACTGTTGGCGATTCTGTAGGCGCCATATTGGTTGAACCCAATTTGGTTTTGGTTTGACTTTCAAAAACGGGTTCCTGAACACGTAAACTTACCGCAGCAATAATGCTCGCTCTAATATCTGCCAAGTCGAAGTCTTTCTTAAAGAATTCTCTAACGGTTTTGGCAAATGCTTCTCTAAAAGCTATTAAATGGGTACCACCTTGTGTGGTATGTTGGCCATTAACGAAACTATAATATTCTTCCCCATATTGGTTTTCATGGGTAATAGCCACTTCAATATCTTCACCTCTAAGGTGAATAATTGGGTATCTAAGTGCGTCGCTATTGGTTTTGTTTTTCAATAAATCCAATAAGCCATCTTTGGAATGAAATTTTTTATCGTTGAACCAAATTGTAAGCCCAGCATTTAGGTAAACATAATTCCAAAGCATATTTTCAATGTACTCATTGATAAATTTAAAATGCTTGAAAATGGTATCGTCTGCAACAAATGAAATTGCTGTTCCATTAGGTTCAATGGTATCTTGCAATTTAGAATCCTTCACCAAATGGCCTTTTTCAAATTCTGCAACCTTTGTTTTACCATCCCTAAAAGATTGCACCTTAAACTGAGCCGAAAGGGCATTTACGGCCTTTGTTCCCACCCCATTTAATCCTACTGATTTTTTAAATGCGGCAGAATCATATTTACCACCAGTATTAATTTGGGAAACACACTCGATTACCTTTCCCAAAGGAATACCTCTTCCATAATCGCGAATAAAGGCTCTATTATCGGTAATTTTTATATCAATTTGCCGGCCGTTACCCATTACAAATTCGTCAATTGAATTATCAATAATTTCTTTAAGTAAAATATAGATACCATCATCCATGGCGCTACCATCGCCAAGTTTACCAATATACATACCTGGTCTTAACCGGATATGTTCACGCCAATCTAAGGAGCGAATACTGCTCTCGTCATAATTTACAACTTCTTCTGCCATACTCAAAAATAGAGTTGCTAATTTAGGTATAAACTGCCATTTGCTGACCTCAGTTTTTACACATTATTGTGGATAAATTGCAAAAGGAAAGAACTAAAGCTAGGCTTGGAAAAGGCAAAAAAAATAAATCTCTTAATTATTGAATAACATTTCCAACTTATCTGTAGTAATAGGTTTTACCACAAACTCTTTGAAGTTGGCATATCTCTTACCATTTGATTTGTCTATCGGTTCAATAAAATTTCTGAAAATATAGCAAGGGATTTTCAAACCTTTTATTGCTGAATATTCTTTCATAAAATCCCACTCTGTCATCCATCTTAAACCAAGGTCAATTAAAATAATTTCTGGAAGATTATTTCCTGCATTTAAATATTGCAATGCCTGTTTTGGGTTGTCGTAAGACAAGATAATCATATTTGGATCAACCCGTGAAATAATAGATTTTGTAATAAAATGGTTTATAGAATCGTCATCAATAAGCATTACTGATTTTGGATATCCAGATTTTGCAAATAAATTTATTTCCTCCTTGTATTTAGCTGAATTAAGAGTGTGGTTTAGTTCATGTACCACTTCGTTTAACTGAAAAGAGGCTTGTTTTAAATAATCAATTAAGGGTCCGTTTTCTGGATTAGAAAGGTTATTTGTATCAAATAAATTTATCAATCCTAAAATATTGGCAATTGGATGTCTTAATTTGTGAGATGTTAAGAATGAGTATTCACTAAGTCGTTTATTACTCTCTTGCAATTGTTCCTTTTGAACCCTAAAATCAATTTCGTTCCGATAAAAACAAACTGTGTATTCCTTATCTTTTAGTTTAAATAACTTAGAAACTACATTAAACCAAATTATTTCACCCGTTTTGTTTTTTATGGGCTTTTCATAAAAGGCGTCTCCATTGGAATTGCTTTTTTGACCTATTTGAATTAGGTTTAACTTATCAATAAAGGATAAAGGAATAATTTCAACTAAAGGATGATGAAGAAGTTCAAGTTTGTGATAACCTAAAGCATCACAAAATGCCTCATTGCAATAAATAAATTCATTGTTCTCATTGAAAATAACCATCCCTTCGGGAGATTGACTTAATGCAGCAAGAAAAATTTCAGAATCTTTTATCATTTATACTGTAGCAATTAAGTCAATTTTTTTGAAACAAAAAACCCCGAAGTTTAAGCTCCGGGGTTTTTCAATAATATGGTTTTTAACTAGCGAATTGCAGCTTCAAACAATGGGTTGTTGAAAAATCTCAAGAATTCGATATCTTCTTTAGCCATGTTTCTAGCTTCACGATTTTTGCTAATTGCTTGTGCTAAATTAGTAGTACAAACATCTTGATTGTTCATTCTAGCACCACAAATTGCACGTAAATAATAATGCTCCCAAGTTAAATCATCTGGGTTAATGTTATCAATAGTAGTTTTAGCACCATTGGCATCTCCGTTTAACAATTGAGCCAAAGCTGAATTATAATCAGATTTTCCACTTTTTCCAAAATTACTAACTGCTGAAGGATAATTACCTCTCTTAATGTCGTAAACACCTAAGTTATAATAAGTATCTCCACCATTATTTGCTGCTTTTTGATACATCGCTTGTGCACCAGCATAATCTCCTTTAGCACGAGCTAATGCTCCCATATTTGCTAATACAGAACCGTTATTTGCACTTAATTCGTTTGCTTTATTTAAGTTACTTTCTGCAGCAGTTAAGTTATTTGATTGCAAGTTAACCACAGCTAAATCATTAAAACCTCTCCAATCACCTGATGCTTTGGTAGTATAAGCGTTTAATACTTCTTCTTTTTGTTTCAAATCAGAAGTAATTATAGCTAAATGGTATAATTCAACATCAGATAGTTGATCGTATTTACCATAAAAGGTCATCAATTCCGCTTCAGTTTTAAATGGTTTGTTTCCAATTACAACTAATTCAGATTTACGCAATAAAGGTAAAATTTGGTCTGCTGATTTTTTCCAAGAATTTTCATGGTTAGCTCTTAATTTAGCTTCACGTTCAACATCACTAATATTGGCATCATTGATAATTGCAATCATTGCATCCTTATCTTCATAATTAGAATTTGCTAATTCATTAGCGAAGCCTTTCCAATCTTCTGCTAACATATAACCCATACTAAAATTACTGTCATTTACTTCAGAAAAACCTAATTTTTTCAATTCTTTTCTAAAATAAGCAAAAGTTGAAGAAGAGCGTCCTTTAGAAAGGTTGCTATTTCTTTCCAACTCACCATCTGGAGATGCATAAGCGTTGATAGAAATACCTCTGATTATCCAATTAGGATCTGTCTTCAAAAGATTTTTCAAATTGTTAATTTGAGTTTTGTTGTTCAATGTTTTACCCATTTTAAAGTTAACATTGAATTTATCTACATCCATAGGGAAGTAAATATTAACTGCTTTATTGCTAATTTCTGGTTGATAATTGTCTTTTCCAGTTCTGTATTCATTGGTATATTTAACCAAAGATGCAGTAGTAATTGTACCTTTTACTTTAATACTATCTGGAACAGCAATTTGTTTGGTTTCATAAATAAAACGTGGCATTAAGCTTACGTTTTTCAATTCAGGTGTATAAGGAATTTTTTCTGAATAAGTAACTGTACCCCCTGTTTTAGAATTAACTGTGTAGTCAGCTGATTCTTTTGCTTTTTCTCCTTTAACAGTAACACTTTTCAAGATGATTTCTTTACCATCATTGGTTTTTAAGTAAGGTTGGAATGTTACAACAGCCTTACCTTTCATGGTTTTAGGTGGAACATTTCCTGTAATTACAATGCTTACAGAATCTGCTTTCATCTCCAATGGATTGGGATTAACAGTGTAAGAGTTTTTAGTTAGGTTTCCTGGACCACTACAAGCGGCTAAAAAAACTGAAGCGGCGAAACCAATCGGTAGAACTTTTTGTGAAAAATCCTTCATACTTATTTATTTTTGATGCGCAATATTAGGGATTTCGAACTAACTTTAAAAACTAAATATCATTTTGTATATCATTAAAATAAAAGGAAAAGCAAAAATTCCAGATTACTTACAAGTAAGAGATGACAATTTTACCTTGATTGCCTATACTCGCACTGACAGACCAGAAAAGGCATTGGAAAAATGTGGATTAGGAGATTCTATTCCAAAAATCCTTGCTTTAATGAATGAAATTCCTTTTGGCCAAATGACAAAATTAGAACTTAATGACTGAAAATCAAGCAATCATAAAATTGGACAATGTTTCAATTTTTCAACAAAACAACCTAATCCTCTCTGACGTTTCTTTGGAGGTAAATGCAGGTGAATTCCATTATTTAATTGGCTCAACCGGCAGTGGTAAAAGCACTCTGCTAAAGGTGCTTTACGGTGATTTACCAATAGAAAAAGGTACTGCTAGCTTGGCTGGTTTAGGTTTAGAAAATCTAAAAAAATCAGATATTCCAATGTTAAGAAGGAAGTTGGGAGTGATTTTTCAGGATTTCCAGTTATTATTTGATAGGGATGTACATGATAATTTACTCTTTGTTTTGAATGCTACAGGCTGGAAAAAGAAGGATGAAAAAGATAAACGCATTCAAGAAGTTTTAGATTTAGTTGGTTTGAGCACAAAATCTCACAAGATGCCATTTGAGTTAAGTGGTGGAGAACAGCAAAGGGTGGCAATTGCTAGAGCTTTATTAAATAAACCTGAGCTAATTTTGGCGGATGAACCTACAGGAAACCTCGACCCAAAAACTAGCGATGATATTTTAGAATTACTTCATGAAATATGCAAAACCGGAACTGCCGTGCTTATGGCAACCCATGATTATAGGATTTTGGAAAAATTTCCAGCTGGAATTATTAGATGTGAAGGTGGTAAAGTCTTAGTGAATAAACTATTAAAGGAAACTAACTAATAAGCCTGCAAATTTTCATTGCATTTTTATTGTTATCAAACTGCTCTCCAACTATTTTTCTCCTTTCGTCTCCATCAGATTGCGTGAAGTTTTTTTGCATTAATTCTTCAATGGCCGCTATGGACATTTGAGGATTATCCGCAACTATACAGGCATTTTCCAAATTTGTCTCGCATACCATTGGAGGATTAACAAGTATAAATCGTCCTTGGTAAAGTACATTTACTAATTTTAGTTTGATACCGGTTGGTTGAAAGGTATACAATACATTAATTTGAGCATTTTGAATTAAAGTATTAATCTCTTCTGGGTTCTGGCCTTCTACTAATTCTATATTTTTATTTTTCGCCACTGCCCTTTTTAATTCATTTGATGCGCCATCACCGGCAATTTTGAAGGGAATAGAAGTTTTTGAAAAAATCTCATTGATTAGATATAAGGCTGCCAAATGATTTTCGGCAACACTTAACTTTCCATGGTAGAAGCAATAATTTCCTTTGCCCTCTTTAAAGGAGAATAATTTATTACCATGAAAAGCTGGCAATAACTTAACTTTTTCTTTAAACCTATTTTTTAAGTTATTTTGATCTTTTGGCGAAATAGCTAAGATATAATTGGCATGATGAAGTATTCCTTCATAACGCTCCAAAAATTTCGCTTCAAATAAATAGTAAGCCTTCTTAAATAAATGGTTTTCGGCTTTTGCTAATAAGGCATAATAATCGTGTTCAATATTATGCATTCTAACTAGCTTTATTCTGTTTTCAAGTTTAGGATGATCCAAAAAATAACAGCTATGAACCGCTTCAAACAAAATTGGTGCTTGGTTCAAACATAAATTATTTAAAAGCTTTGAATCACTTCTACTACTAACAATATAAGGCATCCAGAATTGATATACATATTTCTTTCTAGGATAATAATATACTTGTTTACAGTATTTTTCTAGCTCATTCCTCCTTGATCTGTTGCCATACTCAAAACAATGAAGTGTAATTTCAATTCCTTGTTCATAAAGTGCTTTTATTCTGTAAAACACATCAATTACTCCACCATAATTTGCTGGAAATGGAATGTCGAATGTTACAATATGTAATTGATTGCCCAATTAAAGTCCTTTATAAATGTCGATTAATTTCTTTGATTCTATTTGCAAATTATATACTTCTGAAGCTTTCAAACAATTTTCCTTTAATCTTTGATACAATCCCTTATCGACTAGTAAATTAGTTATTGTTTGAACCAAGTTTTGTGTTTCACAATCGCTTAAAACTGCAATTTCAAACTTCCGATTAATGGCTTCATATTCTAAAAAGTTGGCACAAATTTGTGGAACTCCGGAATGCATATAATCGAAAAATTTGTTTGCTAATGAATATTGGTAACTTAATCCTTTTGGCTCTAGAATATTACATCCCAACCATGCTTGGTTTGTTAATTTCTTGAGTTCACTTGGTTCAACAAAACCTAAAAATTTCACCTTTTCCGATAAATTATTATCTATTGTAAATGTCCTTAAAAATTTGCTTAAATCACCTTCTCCAGCAATCCAAAGTTTTGCATCCAAATTTTTCATAGCTCCAATAAGCTGTTCTAATCCCCTGCCTTCATTTAATGCTCCTTGGTAAAATATTATTGGTTCAACTTCCTTTGGTTCAAACCGAATTTGCTTCTCATATAACCCAACATTTAATATACATGCAAAAGGTTTATGGTATAATTCCTCAAATAATTCAGCCAATTTTGGTCCTACAGTATAGGCTTTATCTACTTTAGGAATGAATGTTTTAGCTACATATTCCCATATTTTTTTAGAAGCGTTTCTTCCAATTAATTCAGGGACTTCAGTAAAATATTCATGAGAATCAAAAATAAGTTTTTTGCCTTTAATTTTGGCCACAAGTGTATTTGGAATTAGCGTATCCAAATCAATTGCCACATAAATATCTGCTTTTGCGAAAAGAAGAAAAATGAAAAGTCTAAAGTTATATTCAAGGTAAAACAATTTTCCTTTTTGAAACCAACAATTCAATCGTTTTTGCCTAAAAATCTCTTGCTTAATGGGAATAGATTTAGTTTTTTTTCTACCTATCAATAACACATCAAACCCAGCATTTACTAAAATTTTGCTGTGCCTTTGCATTCTTTGATCGTAACTAAGGTCGTTGCTAACCGTAAAAATTATTGATTTCCCTTTTTCCAAACTAGTCTTTGCTCTTTATCGAGTTGCAATATACCCTTATCTAATAAAATCCTAAATGCAACTAGTAAATCTTCCTCCTTAAAACCTTTCACTTGTTTTACCAAATCCTTTAATTCAAGGCTTGTTTCCCAATTCAATTTATCTAGTTGATTTACTAATTGGGAAAGATTTTCTTCCTCCCAAATACCTTTCAATTTTTCCTTGCAGATATCACAAACACCACAATCATTGGCAGAGTTCTCATCAAAATAGGCTAACAAAACCCTGCTTCTGCAAATTTTATCGTTTTCCGCAAACCTAATCATGGCCTCAAGTTTCTCTCTTTCTGTATTTCTTCTTGACTCAAGAAAACTAGGATTGATATTTAAATAATTGGATGAAACACGTTCTTCAATAATTTGTAATTGACCAAGCGTTTTTTGTGGTTTGTAATGGAGCACTTCCATAAGATGAAGTTTCTCCAAATTTTGCTTTATAATGGTTTCTGATAAATTCATTTTCATTGCCAACAACTTTTCACTTATAGAAATAGGCTTATCAAAAATTCCACCATAGGTTCTTAAAATAGTTTTCAAGAAGATATCGTATTTTTCATGCTCTACTTGAAAGGCATATAATTGATTTCCTGGAAGTGAAATTTGCAATTGCGACAATTGATTTAAAGCTTCGCTAATAGTAAGAATTCCTAATTGCGACAATAGTTTTATTGAATTAATAACTAAAATTGGATGCAAATGAATGTACTTAGAAAATACTAGGTAATCAAAATCAATTTCCTCAATCATTCTACCTCCAATTGGCAATTGAAAGTAACTTCCTAAACCATCGTAAACTTTTCTAATAATGGCATCCTCTGGAAAACTTTGCTCCAATTTATTTCGCATTTTAGCGGAATCAGATGGATGAAAAATCAAAAGACAATAAGCAGGATTTCCATTTCTTCCTGCCCTACCTGCTTCTTGGTAATATGCTTCCAAGCAATCTGGCATTTCGTAATGAACCACAAAGTTACAATCAGGTTTATCTATCCCCATTCCAAAAGCATTGGTACAAACCATTACTCTTGTTTTATTTTTGATCCAATCTTCCTGTCTAGAAATCCTCAATTCTGCGCTCAAACCAGCATGATAAAAAGATGCATTCACAGAATTTGCTACCAAAAAATTAGACAATTGCTCGGTCATTTTCCGATTTCTAACATAAACTAAACCACTCCCCTTTATGTTTTTTACACTACTTAGGAGCTTTTCTTCTTTGTTTTCATTTGTGCGAACGATATAATGGAGGTTTAAACGCTCAAAACTTTTTCTAAACAAATTTTTAGACTTAAAGTTTAATTGCGTTTGTATGTCATCCACTACACTAGCTGTGGCGGTTGCGGTTAATGCAATTAAAGGAACGTTTGGATGCAGATTTCTAATTTCACTTATCTTTCTGTATTCTGGTCTAAAATCAAATCCCCATTGACTGATACAATGCGCCTCATCAATGGCAAATAAACCAATTTTCATTTGACCCAAATAATCCAATAACAATTGAGAACCTAGTCGTTCTGGAGAAACATATAGAAATTTTACACCACCATGAACACAATTATTTAAGATCAATTGTATTTCTTGGTAGTGTAATCCAGAATATATAGCGTGCGCCCTTATTCCAGCTTTCTCAAGGTTCTCAACCTGGTCTTTCATCAAGGCGATTAGGGGTGAAACTACAATACAAACGCCATCTAAATACATTCCTGGAACCTGAAAACAAATAGATTTACCTCCGCCAGTTGGTAGCAAAGCCAAAGTATCTTTACCCTGAATTATGGATTCAATAATATCTTGTTGAAGAGGTCTAAATTCATCATAACCCCAATACTGCTTTAATATTTCATGAATTGAATTAGTCAAGAATTACACCGTCTTTAATGGTTAGCATTCTATCGCTTTGTGCTGCTAATACTTGATTATGAGTTACAATTACAAAAGTTTGATTGAACTCTTTTCTCAGATTAAAAAATAATTGATGTAATTCTTCAGCAGAATGTGAATCTAAATTACCAGAAGGTTCATCTGCTAAAATAACTGAAGGTTGATTTATAAGTGCTCGAGCTACAGCAACTCGCTGCTGTTCTCCCCCACTTAATGCACTTGGCTTATGTGAAATCCGGTCTGATAAACCTAAATAATCCAATAATTCGGCAGCTCTCTTTTTTATTTTAGTCTCAGATTCACCACCAATCCAGCCGGGTATACATACATTTTCTATTGCCGTAAATTCTGGCAGGAGTTGATGAAATTGAAAAACAAAGCCAATATGTTTATTTCTAAACTTTGCTAATTTATTTCCAGATAAGCCCATTATGTTTTGGTCGGCAATGAATAAATTTCCTTTGTCGGCTTGATCCAAAGTTCCAATTATTTGCAATAAAGTAGTTTTACCAGCACCTGAGGCACCAACAATAGAAACAATTTCTCCGGTTTGAACCGAAAGGTTTACCCCTTTTAGTATTGGCAAGCTTCCGTAGGATTTTTGTATGTTTTCGACTCTAATCATCTCGCTCAATATTACTAAAAGGAAATGAAATTCCTTTTAAAACACCAAAAATGAAGGAATTTTTCCACCTAACAAATAAATTTGGGAAGCCAAAGTGCTTTTAATATGTTCGCACCAATAGTTTGAACCAAACATTTATGAAAAATTTAACGACAAAGATTATAGGTGCCATAGGATTTTTTTTAGTCATTGCATTTGTTGCAAATAAAACTCCAAAAGGAGTCGACAAAAGTTCAATGGATTTAACCGTATTGCCAGGAGCAGATTTTTATAGATATGCAAACGGAACTTGGTTAAAAGAAAATCCAGTTCCTGCAAGTGAAAGTAGATGGAGCAATTTTAATATTGTTGCCGAAAGAAACAATAGCATTCTAAGGCAATTATTAGAAGATGCAGCGGCAGATAGAACTGCTAAACCAGGATCTGTTAAAGATAAAGTTGGTACTTTTTATCGTATTTTTCTGGATTCAAATAAAAGAGAAAATCAAGGAATAAGACCAGTACTTTCAGATTTAGCATCCATCAATAAAATAGAAACTAAGGAACAATTAATTGAAACTATAGCCTCATTTCATAAAAAGGGAATTCGTTGTTTTTTTAATTTCTATGTTGGTCAAGATTTAAAAAATAGTACGGCATATATTCCTTATTTATCTCAAGGAGGCTTAGGTTTACCAGATCGCGACTATTATTTTAAAACAGATAGTAAGTCATTAATGATACGTGAAGAATATGGTAAACATGTGACTGCCATTAATAATTTATTTGGCTTTCCTGACGATAAATTATCGGATCAGACCTTACCTATAGAAACCAAATTAGCAAAGGCCTCCATGACCCGCACAGAAAGAAGAAATCAGGAAGTTCAATATAATAAAAGAACGGTTCAGCAATTACAAAATGATTATCCAGAAATAAGACTAGCAGCCTACTTTCAATTATTAGGTGTTAAATCTTTTGATAGCTTAATAGTATCTCAGCCAGATTTCTTTTTAGCCTTAAATGAGGTAATTAAAAGCACTCCATTAAATGAGCTTAAGTCTTATTTAAGATGGAATTTAATGAACAATGCTGCTGGATATTTGGATAGTAAATTGGTTAATCAAAATTTTGCTTTTTATGGTACATTACTAACTGGAGTAAAGGAGCAAAAGCCATTATGGAAAAGAGGAATTGACGCCGCCAATAATGTTGTGGGCGAACTATTAGGACAATTATTTGTTGAAAAAACCTTTAGCCCAAATTCTAAACTTCGTGTGAATGCTATGGTGGACGATATCGTTGAAGCATTTAGAATAAGATTGGCAAATTTAACATGGATGAGTTCGGCCACTAGAGAAAAGGCCTTAATCAAATTAAACTCATTCAATAGGAAATTTGGCTATCCAGATAAATGGAAAGATTATACAGATCTTGAAATTAAAGAAGATTCATACATCGAAAACAATTACAGGGCAAATGAATTTGACTTTAAAGAAATGATTGAACATTTGGGTAAACCTATTGATAGAAATAAATGGGGCATGAACCCTCAAACTGTAAATGCATATTATAGCCCCACACTAAATGAAATTGTTTTCCCAGCAGCCATAATGCAAGCTCCATTTTTTGATCCAAATGCCGACGACGCTATTAATTATGGTAGTATTGGTGCCGTTATTGGTCACGAATTAACCCATGGCTTTGACGATCAAGGGGCTAAATATGGGGCAGATGGAAATCTTAAGAGCTGGTGGACTAAGGAAGATAAAAAATTATTTGAAGCAAAAACCAAGGTTTTGGTAGATCAATACAATGGATTTTTTATTACTGATAGTCTTCATGTGAATGGCGAATTAACATTAGGCGAAAACATTGCCGATTTAGGTGGATTAACTATTGCATTTGAGGCATATAAAATGCGATTAAAGAAAAATCCTGGGAAAGTAATCGATGGATTTACACCAGAGCAAAGATTCTTTATTGGTTTTGCGCAAATTTGGAAAAACAATATTCGTCCTGAAGCACTACGCCAAAGGATATTAACCGACCCACATTCTCCAGGTGAATTTAGAGTTTTTGGCCCTTTAAGTAATATGCCTCAATTCTATGAAGCTTTTGGAATAAAAGAAGGTGACAAAATGTACAGATCAACTGATATTAGAGCTAATATATGGTAAAAGTTAGGTATTTATTTCTCCTAATTTCTATCCTTTTTCTCAGTTCTTGTGGCGGAGATTGGCTTCCTTTAAGCCTAGATGAAAACTTGGGGTATCAAAGCAGCCAGCAAGTTGAAGAAAATGGTTTTTTCAAAATTGTAGATGAATCAGAATACCCTGAGGCTTATCAATCATTAAATAAACTGAAGGATAAAATTTTGGCCAGTGGTCAATTGAAACATCAAAATGATTTCCACTGGGAATTAAAAATTATTGAAGATGATTCAGTCTTAAATGCATTTTGTTTGCCTGGAGGTTATATCTATGTTTTTACTGGATTAATAAAATACCTGCCAAATGAAAGCGCCTTGGCTGGAGTTTTGGGACATGAAATGGCGCATGCAGATATGCGTCATGGAACCCAGCAAATGGTTAAAAACATGGGAATTGGATTAATCCTGCAATTTATATTTGGGGTTGACAATTCAAGTTTATTAAATATTGGAGCCAACTTATTAAGCCTTTCTTTTAGCAGAAGTGATGAAAAAGAAGCCGACTTAAAATCGGTAAATTATTTATATGCAACAGATTATGATGCAAGAGGTGTTGCAACCTTTTTCGAAAAATTGAAAAAGGAAAATAAGGATCCTGAATTAATTGAGTTTATTAGTACACATCCCAATCCAGATAACCGAATTGAGGAAATCCTAAAAGAATGGAAAAGATTAGGGGCAAAAAAAGGTGAAAAATTCACCAAAGAATACCAAACCTTAAAGAATAATCTTCCCTAATCGGGTAAGGTTCCGAAAATATAATCCCAAAAAGGAGAGGAAACACCAAATGCCCTGTCTCCCCTATCATAATGGTGTTTTGCGTGGTGCGTCCATAAAGTTTTGAATCCTGGAATTGGTTGAAAAGCATGTATTAAATAATGGATTGTAACATAAATTGCCCAACCGTTTATAAAACCTGCAAGGAATAAATAGGAATATTCGCCTAAAATCAGATTAAATAGATTGAAAAGCACCCAAATTACTATCAAACCAGGCAAACTTGGCATAATTAGCCTTTCTGCATCTCTTGGAAATTGGTGGTGAATCCCATGGATGAAGTAATGAATTTTCTTAACCCAAAGGCTCTCATTTACTAAATGAAATAGATATCTGTGTGCCAAATACTCAAATAAGGTCCAAGATAGAATCGCAAATAAATAAATTAATACATTTTCTATAATTGACAGATTGGAACTCTTAAAATGAAAATAAAGTAAACCAAGCCAATTAATGCCATAAATTAGAATTGCTTGTAAAACATTTGTTTTAGTAAAAAATTCTAAAAATTGATTTCTAAATAGCAATCCTTTTTCACTTTGGCCTATTTTCAACTTTTTCATTTGATAAAAGGGTTTTACTCAAATTTCTATTTTAAAGAAGTAAATAGAAAAAAAATTCCACTAAAATTTTAAATTTTACTGCATTATACAAAAATTAAGGATGACAAAATTTCACTTGTAAATTTTATAGACACAATAAAACAATCTCATATTATTATATAAATCAATATATTACGACAAGCTACTTAATCCTTTAATTTAGATAATATTTCAGACTTAAGCTCTTCGAGGGTTTTACGCATTTCTGAAGCCTCCGTGTTAATAGCGAACAAATAAGGATTTAGCTCCTTTAGATATAGAATTTCTTTTAGTAAAAGCTCATGATATGCCAAAACTTGATTGGAATTAGAGGAAAAACTAGATATATTTTGAATTATTTGGTCAATTCTATCTATTTCAGCCTTTAAATTGATCTTTTCCACTTTTGTTCTGAACATAGGTCCTTCTCCTAATAACAGCCAATCGGGGCTAATATCCTTAAATCTCATTAAAATCTTCTGTATAAGGTCAATACCTGGTTTATTTCTACCAGAACTAATATGAGTCAATACAGGCAAGGAAATATCTAATGCCAAAGCAAAGGTGCTTTTGGTCATTTGCTTAGCCTCCATTACACTTAACACACGTAAATTCAATTCATCCATATAAAGTATTGATTAATAAGCCGTATAAACAAATGTTTAGAGAGCCTTCACAAATGTAAATCATTAAAAACAATTGTTTACTACCCTATATAACATTTGTAAACTTGTATTTTATAGTAAAACTTAACATATGTGTAGGTATTTAATTGGTTTTCTGTACCTTAATAAATACTTTTTGCGTAGTATTAACATTTGTTTTTCTTTCCTAAACAAATGTATTACTGGAAAATTTGGCAGATTAAAACAATTCTGACCTAAAGTTATTTAGTATAGTATGAAAAGCGTAACTCTCTCCCACAACACCAGAATTAACAAACCTATCGCAGAAGTATTTGAATTTTTTAGCAAGGCAGAAAATTTAAATCTTCTTACCCCTCCTATAATAAATTTTAAAATATTATCTCCTTTGCCAATTAAAATGTTTCCTGGCCAGATTATTAATTACCAGATTGCATTAATGGGTATTCCTTTTAAATGGAAAACAAAAATTAGTGTTTGGAATCCTCCACATTCATTTGTAGACGAACAAATAAGTGGTCCTTATTCCAAATGGCACCATCAACATATCTTTAAATCAGTAGGCAATGAAACCGAAATGACTGATATTGTTGAGTATAGATCAAAGGGATGGATATTTGCTCCTTTTTTACACTGGTTGTTTGTAGATAAGAAAGTGAATGAGATATTTGCCTACCGAGAACAACAACTAAATGAAATCTTCAGAAATAATTAGCTCAACCAAAAAATGCGAGCATTGCAGCAAATGGACGAACGGGGAAAAGGCCTTTTGCGAGCATTGCGGTGAGATTTTAGACAAAAAGTACAGGGAAGAAAGGGCTGAATTAGAAAGAGAACAAAGGGAAGGCTCTCCCATGATGAAAATGGTTAAAATTAAGAACTCGGAAAACAATAAATTGTTATTCTGGCTTGAAAGGTCAATTCAGAGTGGACAAATGGTACTGATTTTCTTAATTGCATTTGTTGCCATTATTTTGGCTTTATTGCCTGGTTAGTAATGCTTTTAAGTAGGTATTTAATTATTATAACACTTTTTGTAATAGAAAAATGGATTCAATTTCGGTTTGAACCAATTTTTTTTATTAGTAATTATTTGGATGATATTCTACTAATTCCCATTGTTTTAGGATTTGGGATTTGGGTTCAACAAGAATTTGTTCTCGCCACTTTTGTTTTTTCAAAAATGCAAATTTTAGGCACATGGCTAGTTTTTTCTATCATTTTTGAGGGTATTTTCCCCTATTTCTCAAATGAGTTTACCGCCGATTTTTTTGATTTATTCGCTTATGGATTTGGAGGAGTTATATTTAATAAACTATTAAATTATCCAAAATTGAATTCTACTGTATAGCTAGATATATGCTCAGAACCTGGTCCTAAACAAATAATCCCTTCTTTATTTTCAATTTCCTCCGAAAAATTGATTTTATCTGCTAAACCTTGCCAAGGTTCCAAACAAATAAAAGCCTGTTGACCAGCTTTCGTCCAAATCCCAAAGTAAGGAAAATCATCCATTTCCATCTTAATAGAAAAGTCAGAATCGTTTTGAACCAATTTGAGCCATTTACTTTCCAGGTTTTTCAAAACAATCGCATCCTTTTCAAAAAGAGTTGAATTCAGATTTAATACATTTTGGTTCGAACCAATATTTTCTATTTCTCCATTAAAAAGACCGTTATTTAATAAATGTCTAGTTAGGTTTTCCTCCTTTTCAAATTTTATTGAGTATTTTGATAAATCTTGAATAGGTAAGCTAAATCCGGGATGGGCTCCAACAGAAAAATACATGTTTTTCTGGCCCATATTTAAAACTCTATAGGTTATTTTCAATGTTCTTTCAACCAACTCATAACCTATAAAAAATTTAAATTCGAATGGGAATTTTTCCAAAGTCTGTTCATTTGACTCAAGCATAAACTGTACAAGATCAGAATAGACTTCAATTGGTTCAAAAACCATATCTCTTGCAAATCCATGTTGACCCATTTGAAAATTATTTCCATCAATTTTCACTTCGTTATTATTGAGCTTTCCAACTATTGGGAATAATACGGGAGCATGTCTATTCCAAACCTGGGGATTTGCATTCCACATAAATTCAAACTCGGAGGAAATATCTTTAACAGAAATTAATTCAGCACCATTTTCAGATACTTGAATTTTCAATTGATTCGATTTTAATTCGTACATTTTAGTTTAATAGTTCACTAAAATAGAAAAATCCTTTTGTTTGGGGAAAATGTTTTAGAAATTTTAATTTTGGACGCTCACAAATACTTATTTTTGATATTGGAAATTAATTCTTATGAACCAACTTCTTCGATTTTTCTTCGTAGCACTTGTTACATTCATTATTGTTTTGTTTGTAACAGATTTCCAGGCTGTGGTGGACGGATTTACTAGTATTGTAGATGGTGTTTCCACAGTGCTAAATCCTCTTAAAGGTGCCGTTAAGTAGAAAACTTCTTTTATAATTAAGTATTTAGAAAGATATTGCGACAGCAAAAAAAGCCGTGGTGGTGAAATGGTAGACATGCCATCTTGAGGGGGTGGTGCTCGCAAGGGCGTAGGAGTTCGAGTCTCCTTCACGGCACAAAAAGGTGATATTCATTTGAATTCACCTTTTTTTATGCATTTTTTTTGCAAAAAAAAGCCCCGATAAAATCGAGGCTTTAAATTTCTTAATTAGAAGAAGACTATTCTTCAGTAATAATTGTACGCTCAGTATTAGGCGATTTAATTTTCACTAATTGTGTATTTACCTTAATACCTACTTTACGTAATACTGAAGTAACCTTATTTCTTCTGTCTTTTCTTTTCAAACGGGTGGTTGCCATAAAATTATTTTTGTGCAAATATAGAAAAATTCTGAATACACGCAATTAATAACCTAAAATATTTAACATACTTTCTGGATCCTGCTCTTTAGCAAACAATTCGTATTTCAAATTGCCTTCTGAATCCTTATCAATTAGAATATGTTTTGGTGCAGGAATCAAGCAATGTTGAATTCCTCCATAACCGCCGAGGCTTTCTTGGTATGCACCTGTATGGAAAAATCCCATATGTAGAGTTTCTCCTTCTTTTAATTTGGGCATAAAAACCTGATTGGTATTGGTATCGGAATTATAGAAATCTTGGCTATCACAGGTTAAACCACCTAAATTTATTCTTTGAAACTCATTATTCCATTGGTTAATTGCCAACATAATAAATTTTTGTCCAATACCCCAAGTATCTGGCAAAGTGGTAATAAATGAGCTATTAATCATATACCACAATTCCTTATCATTTTGCTCTTTCTGACCAATAATTGAATACAGCATTCCTCCACTTTCACCTACTGTAAATGAGCCAAATTCTGTGAAAATATTTGGAACTGGAACCTTACGATTATCACAAATTGCTTTGATATAATAAACAATTTGATCTATCATATAATCATAATCATATTCTACACCCAAAGAAGTATAAATTGGCATACCACCTCCAATATCTAGGGTATCCAACTCCTCGCAAACTTCCTTTACATCGCAATAAACATTAACCAATCTTGTTAACTCACTCCAAAAATAGGTGGTATCTCTAATTCCAGAATTAACAAAAAAATGCAAAACCTTTAAATCGAAATTGGGATGGTTTTGAATTTTGCCTTTATAAAAATCCAATATTTTTTTATGGCTCATACCTAATCGAGAGGTATAAACTAGGAAATTAGGTTCTTCTTCTGTAGCAATACGAATTCCTAATTTGGTCTTTTGTTCAGTGTATTTGCTTATTAGTTCAAATTCATTCACATTATCTAAAACACAAACCAAGTTTTCAAATCCGTTTTGAACCAATTTTGCCATGTTTTTAGCATAAATTTCAGTTTTATAACCGTTACAAATTATAAACTGGTCCTTTTTAAATTTTCCTTGGGCGGCTAATCGTTCAATAATTGATAGGTCGAAAGCCGAACTGGTTTCTAAATCAACACCACTTTTTAAAACTTGGTTCAAAACGAAACTAAAGTGAGAGCTTTTTGTGCAATAACAATAATTGTATTTGCCTTGGTAATCATATTTTTCAAAAGCATTTGCAAATAAAGTTCGTGCTTTTTCAATTTGACTTGTAATTTTTGGCAAATAGGTAAATTTTAATGGGGAGCCAAACTCCTCAATAAGTTTCACCAAATCAATTCCATGAAATTGCAATTCATTATTAACTACCTCAAAACCATGACGTGGAAAAAAGAAGGTTTGGTGAATTAAGTCGGTATACTTGTTTTTAATTTGTAAAGTAGTCAATGCAATAAAGTTTGTGCAATTTTAATGAATTAGAAAGGTATATTGTATAAATAAATTGTGATTTATTTATACAGTTGGTGGATTACTTATTTACCGCCATTTTTTGCCCTTAGGGTAAAATAGATATCTTTGCCATTCCACCATTTATGGAGGTTTTGTGAAAAATGTAAACATTATAACTATTGAATCTGATTTTGGCGCTGGTAAAAAAGGTGCTAAATTAGGTCCACAAGCTTTGCTTAAAGAATTATCAAGCTCATTAATTAATTCAATTCCAGTTCATGTTGTAGACAATACTGAATTAGTTGAGGATTATTCATCCGAATTCGGACTTCATATTGACGCGATAATTGAAACCCAAAAAAGATCCATTCAAATAATTGAAGAAGTAGTTAAAAATGGCGGAACACCATGGATTATTAGTGGTGATCATAGCAATGGCCTTTCTGCTATTTCTGCCTACAAGAATAGTTTTCCAGAGAATAAATTGGGGGTGATTTGGATTGATGCACATGCAGATTTACATACACCTTATACTTCTCCAAGTGGAAACGTTCATGGAATGCCTTTGGGGGCAGCATTAGGTTTGGCCGAACCAAAACATCCTAGGAATAAAGTAGAAAAATCCATTCAATCTAAATGGAAAGAACTTTTATTATTAGGCGACAAAAATGTTTCACCTAAGGTAGAATCTAGTGATTTAGTATTTATTGATTTGCGAGATTTGGAGGAAGAGGAAATTAATTTATTAGGGGAATTGTCGATTAAATATTTTACTCCGCTTACAAGGAAAGAATTGGGGCTGAAAAAAATTATTGAAGAAACAATTTCACATTTATCGAATTGCAATCATATCTTAGTTTCATTTGATGTTGACAGTTTAGATCCATCAATTTCATATGGTACAGGAACTCCTGTTCCTGATGGATTAAGCAAAGACCAAGCGATAGAATTATTAAGTGAATTATTGCAATTACCAAATTTGTTTGGATTTGAAACCACTGAAATTAATCCACTACTTGATAGGCATAATCCTATGGAAATTGCCGTAGCCGAAATAATAGAAAAGAGTTTTATCAATTCTGGTTTCTTAAACTAATTTAAGAAAAACGCCTCGATATTTCGAGGCGTTTTTCTTAATAAGATATCTTTATTTAAAGGGATAAGATAAATTTTATCGTATCTACTCCATCGGCATAATCATCCAAACCAGGATCTTGCGATTTTCCAAAAGGAACCATTCCTTCCAAACCAATATTACCAACAGAACACTGAATTAATTCTTTGTTGGCATCTAAGTATTTTTGAATATCAATTTCGTTTTCGTAAAACTCAAACATCAGCACGCTTAATGGTGAAGCCAGTTTATCATCTTGCCTTAAAATTAAAAATCCATTATCTAAATGAGGATCCTGATTCATTAAAAACAAGGCTTTATGGTAGGTATAGTTGTTGGCAAATTTATTATGATTAATAATATCCTTATACCTTTCAAATGCCTGAAACATTGGCTCGAGGTTATATCCTTGCGGCAATAATAGCTTGGATACATTTCTACAACCCATTCCAAAATATAAGAAAACATCATCGGCCAATTTATCCAATTCTTCTTCTGTTTCATTCCCAGTTAGAACTGCCACACTGTTTCTATTTTTCCTTAGTAAGTTAGGTTTATCCTTAAAATAATACTCAAAATACCTATGGCTATTATTGCTTCCTGTAGCTATAATAGCATCAAAGTTTTTTAATTGCCTTTCTTCAGCTATTCTAATTAATGATGCAAAATTGGGCTCAATTTCAATCAATTCAGAAACCAACCAATTCATTAATTTGGTATCATCGCTGCTTGGCTTAATTAGAGCAATATTTCCTGTTACCAAAATTGAAATCAAATCATGTAAACCAACTAATGGAATATTGCCTGCCATGATAACTGCAATAATTTTTGGCTCTACATTTTCTTCCATGGAGTAAGATTTAAGCCAATTTTCAAGATTAGTTTTGCTTAATAATTCGCCCCAAGCATGAATTGCCTTAAGCTGCATATCAATGGTAAACCAATTATTATGCAAGTAAGCTTGGTGTAATACAGGGGTTTCTGCGCTTATTTTTAGCAACTTGTCCCCTAAAATTGAAAGTGCGTCAATACGTTGTGAATAATTCATATAATTTAGACTCATTCTATTTTTTTGAAAGCCTCAACAAAACTAAACTTGCAGTAGTTATCATCCTATATAAATTTTAAAAATTATGGCAATTATAATTACTGACGAATGCATCAATTGCGGAGCATGCGAACCAGAATGTCCAAATAACGCAATCTACGAAGCTGGAGCTGAATGGGCTTGGGCTGATGGAAACAATTTGAGTGGCACTGTAACTGTAGATGGAGAAAGCATTGACGTTGCAAAACGTTTTGCACCTGTTTCAGAAGACACGTACTTTATTGTTACAAGCAAATGTACTGAGTGCGTTGGTTTCCATGAAGAACCACAATGTGCTGCGGTATGTCCGGTAGATTGTTGTGTACCTGATCCAGATCATGTTGAAACACAAGAAGTATTATTGGAAAAGAAAAACAGAATGCATATCTAGTTTTTTAAAACATAAAAAAATCCCCTCACAAAAATGAGGGGATTTTTTTTGCTATTTATTTTCGGCTTGAACCAACGATTAAGAAAATAAGTCTCTTCTTTCGTATGAATATGGGCTTAAAACTTGAGCAACATTTGAATTGATTTTTCTTGAACTGATTAAATTGGAAATAGTATAGGCATCCATTTTATTTTCATCGAAAATCTGAAAGGATTGGATTATTTTATCCTTTTCTAAATTTGGGTCAAGCCAAAATTCTTCTTGGTCCTTATTTAAAATTAATGGCATTCTTTTTTTTAGGTTATGAATTTTAGCCATTAAAGGGTTTGCTTCTGTTGTAATTATTGAGAAGGTTTTATACTCTTTATCCTCGGCAGGATGAAACCATTTAGAGCAAATACCTGCCAAAGTAAAAATTGATTCGTCCTTTAACTTTATAAAATAAGGGATTTTTGTTTTTGAATCTTCCTGCTTCCATTCAAAAAATCCAGTGATTGGAATTAGGCAACGTGATTTTACTATTGAATTCCTAAATGAAGGCTTTTCAAAAATAGTTTCGCTTTTGGCATTTAAGGTTTGTGAACGTATCGCCTTTGCATTTTCAAAATCCTTTACCCATGATGGAATTAACCCCCATTGAAAAAAATCAAAATGCTCTGGGTTTTCTTGAGTAATAATTGGCATTAATGGAAAATCAAAACCATTTAGGTGATAAGCTACAATATCTGTACTATTTGAAAATGAGGGAAAAATATCTCCTAAAAAAGGTCTTTCATACCTAAGCTCAAGTTGGTTATAGGTAGCAGAAACGGATGCATGATAACACATAAAATTTAAACTAAAATAGAACAAAAAATATCTCAAACATGAGTGAAATAACCATAATTACGGGCAAAACCCTAAGAAAAAAATGCTCCAAGTATTCTTTGTTTTTAACAGAATCTACTGTTTTATAAAAATGAATTCTGGTTACAAGTCCAATTATAGCGGCTACCATAAACATGCGAATCCACAATACAAATTCATTTTGATCTATTATAAAAACAAGTAGAATAAAGAACGATATAAAGGCAATAAATTTGAAAATCTTGATGTATTGCCATATTTGGAACTCCAACTTAGAATGAAAAACCTCATATTCCGGAATTTTCTTTTTTACATATTCGTTGGCTATTTGAATGTTTTCTTTTTTAAATCCATAATCGCCAGTAGTGTTGAGCGGGTTTTGCTTCAACAAATAACATAAATGAAAATAAAGATCAGGCTGTTCCTCCATGAATTCTTTGGGTACTTCGAAGAAATTTTCTACACATACAGAAAAAAATTCGGATCGATTTGTGCCACCATATTCTCTAAAAAAATTTTGACTACCCCTCCTAATTTTCTGGAATACATTTTCGCCGTTTTGCTCCCATTGATCAAAATAATAAGACAAACGATGGTCGCCAAAACCCATTTCATTGGATTGAAAACGAAGCATGTGAGCAAATTCATGCAAGCCTAAATTATAAGTGCTTGTACTATATAAATAACCTTCTTTGAAATCGTACCAACTTAAGAATACAACACCATTTCCCATGGCTAAACCTTTAACCCATGCTTCTGTTAATCTACTATAAAACTCTTCTGGAAAAACAACTACACCTTTTAATGTTGGCATAATTGGACTCTTAAACCCAAACGTTAATTGAGCAATACAAGCAGAAATTAGTACTTCCACATCCTTGGTTACAACAAAATCCTCTCTTCCTTGTATTTCAATATTTGATCTGATTTCCTTAAGTCTGCCAATAAAGTAATGTTTACCACCCTCACTTAATGAATTATAGTAAGGAATTTCCTTACTTAATAAGGTATCGTAATATTCATAATTTACTATTGGCGGATAATCAAACTCATCCTCACTTTCCATTCTATTTTTATGAATAAAATGGTAACGTAGAATTCCCCACAATAAAACCAATCCATAAAAATAAAATTCAAGCATCAATTTATTGGTTAATATTTTTGGGCTAACCTTCAAACTTGAAAAATACGAGAATTCTATAAAATAACAATAGGTTCAAACCGAAAAGGAAAAGAATATTTGATAGTGATTTTTGAAGAAAGAAAATTAATATTGCCATGGATGAAAATTGTTGTTAATACACGCTCCTTAATACCAAATAAACTGGATGGAATTGGATGGTTTACCTATCAAACTTTAAGAAGGATAACGCAGCAAAATCAAAATATTGAATTTGTATTTTTATTTGATAGGCCATTTTCAAAAGAATTCATTTTTGGCAAAAACGTTACTCCTATTGTACTTTTTCCACCAGCGCGACATCCATTTTTATACCTTTGGTTTTATCAATGGTCGGTTAAAAAGCAATTAGATAAAATTAAACCTGATTTATTTTTGGCTCCAGATGGCTTGTTAGTTTTGGGTGCAAAATGCAAACAATTGGCAGTTGTTCACGATATAAATTTCCTTCATTACCCTAAGGATTTAAAGTTTTTTTATAGCAAATATTACAATTTTTTGGTGCCTCGTTTTGTAAAAGCGGCAACAAGAATTGCCACTGTTTCAGAGTTTAGTAAACAGGATATTGTTAAACAGTATGGCATAAAACCATCAAAAATTGATGTGGTGTATAATGGCATCAATGAAGGTTATATGCCTTTAACAGAAGGCGAAATTGACTTAGTTAGAAAAAAATACAGCGAAGGAAAACCTTATTTCCTATTTGTTGGATCGCAAAGTCCAAGAAAGAATTTAGTTAGATTGATAAAAGCTTTTGATATTTATAAATTAAAAACAAAATCGAATTATAAATTGGTTTTGGTTGGATCGTCTTTTTGGGGTGAAGGTGAAATTGCACAAGCATTAAAAGATTCAACTTTTTCATCTGATATTTTATTTACAGGACGTTTGGTTCAAACCGAATTAGAAAAAATAATGGCTGCTGCATTTGCATTAACCTTTGTTTCTTATTTTGAGGGATTTGGAATTCCTTTGGTAGAAGCAATGCAATGTGGGGTGCCAATTATTTCCAGCAATACTAGCTGCATGCCCGAAATTGCTGGCAACGCGGCACTTTATGTTGACCCTTTTAATATTGATGAAATGGCAAAGGAAATGGAAAACTTATATTCCTCGCCAGAAATCAAGCAGGATTTAATTAGAAAAGGAAATAGTAGAAAATTGAATTTTTCTTGGAATCAAACTGCCAACAAACTCTGGAATTCAATTGAGAAAACAATTTTAGAATAATTTATTTAGCCAATTAGGTTTCAAATTTTTATCCATTATTTTTTCGGTTTGAACCCAAAGGATTTTAGGATTAACTTCTAATCACAAAGGAAATTTATTAATTTGCGAATCATATGAGTAAAGAGATAATAGTTAGCGGAATTAGGCCAACTGGCAATTTGCATTTAGGAAATTATTTAGGCGCTGTTACCAATTTTGTTAGCATGCAACACGAGCATAACTGCTATTTTTTTATTGCTGATTACCATAGTTTAACCACCCACCCAAACCCTAAAGACTTACATAGTAATGTTCGCCAAGTTTTGGTTGAATATTTAGCTTGTGGTTTGGATCCAGAAGTTTGTACCTTATATATTCAAAGTGATTTGCCTCAAATTCCTGAATTATATATGATATTAAATATGCATGCATATAAAGGTGAATTGGAACGTGTTGCATCCTTTAAAGAAAAAGTAAGAAGTCATCCAGAAAATGTGAATGCCGGTTTATTAACTTATCCTGTATTAATGGCTGCAGATATTATTATTCATAAAGCTACCAAAGTGCCAGTGGGCAAAGATCAAGAGCAACATTTAGAAATGGCACGTACATTTGGAAATCGCTTTAATAGAATTTATGAAACTGAAATTTTTCCTGAACCTTTTGCCTTTAATTATGGAAAAGAGTTAGTAAAGATTCCAGGATTGCAAGGTGGTGGAAAAATGAGTAAAAGTGATGGGGATAACAATGTCATTAACTTAATAGACACACCAGAGCTCATAAGAAAAAAAATGAGCAAAGCAGTTACTGAAGTTGGTCCAACAGAACCCAACTCCACTCCTAGTCAGGCCGTTCAAAATTTATTTGATATTATTAAAATTGTTTCAGGCGAAGAAAAGTTAAGTCATTACCAAAAACTTTATGCTGATTGCACCATAAGATATGGAGATCTTAAAAAAGATTTAGCAGAAGATATGGTTCAATTCCTAACACCAATAAGAGAGAAAATTATTGAAATAGATCAGGATAATGATTATTTGGGCAAGGTGGTAAAATTAGGTAAAGAAAAAGCTTCCGAAAGTGCCAATAATACTTTGAAAGAATGCAGAGAAGCTATAGGCTTTAAATCATTCTACTAAAAAAGGGCGCCTTTTGGGCACCCTTTTGGATTTTGACATGGCTAAATGTCTATAAATGTAATAAAATCCTATTTATCTCCTGTTAATTCATAAAATAAAGAGTTATTAATACTCCCAGTTTTTGCTGCGCTTGTTCCTACCGAACTAATTCTTGATTGCACCTCTGTGTTTATGGCACTGTTTACTTTGTCTTCAAAAATTGAACTGATTTCTACATCTCCTGCCAAAACTACAATCATAGCAACGAAGAATAGCCCAAAAAAAGCTAAGGTAAATAGGATTCCACTTGCATTAGGGTTTGAATTTTTCATAAATGTTTCTTTAAATTTTAGGTTTTAGTATCAAACTTCAGATTATCAATTAACGTATTAATAGGATAAGCTGCTTTTTCTGGTTCAAAAATAAAAAGTTTAACTAAAATACAAGGACATTTTGAATAAGTGGCTGCTTACAACTATTAATCGGCAACTCAACATTGAAAAAAAATTTGCCCATAAAATAAGCAAGGCCCTTATGGATAAAGGAATTTGATGATTTAATATGCTAATTAATTGGAATTCATTGTGAATTGTAAAATTTTAAAAGTGGTTAAATTTTCCAATTGAAATTGGCCAGTAAAATCAAAAAAATAAACAAATAGAGGTCAGATTATGCTATTCAGACTTAAAAAAATCATGTCTTTTGCTTTTTCTTTTGAGCAGAAGGAAACAAAACATTATTTAGAATAAGGCGATAGCCAGGTGAATTGGGATGAAGGTTTAAATCTGTTGGTGGCTCACCCACTTGGTGCTGATAATCTTCTGGATCATGACCTCCATAAAAAGTCCAAGTGCCTTTTCCTGAAGTTCCATGGATATACCTTGCCTCATTTAGAGACTTGTTATCTCCTAAAATTATTACATCACTCTTTATAAATGGCTTTCTAAATGCGGTGGTTTGACCCCAAAAACCCTTTACCGTATTTGTATGATTCTGGTTTAACATAGCTGGAACCATATCCCATTTAGCACTGAATTCAAATAATGAAAAAACGTCATTCTCCTCTGCTACGGGCCTTGTTCCTTGCATAGCATCAATATAACTATGCTCGTAAATCATAGGATCATAATAAAGTTTGTAATCTTTAAAGGCAAACCCATTTCCAAAATTCAATTTTTTATCGGCACCCCAATCTGCTGGGTCACCATCAAAAACTTGTTCAACAATATCAATTCCATCAGCAGCTAATGCAATATCATAAGTATCTGTAGCACTGCACATGGCAAACATAAATCCACCACCAACTACAAAATCTCTAATTTTTTTTGCAACCGTTAGTTTCAAATCAGAAACCTTGCTAAATCCATGTTTGGCAGCCATTGCCTCATTTTCTTTTACATCGGCTTGGTACCAAGCAGCATTGGCAAAGGATGCGTAAAATTTCCCAAACTGCCCAGTAAAATCTTCATGGTGAACATGTAACCAATCGTATAAAACTAATTTTCCATCCAAAACCTCATCGTCATAAACAATATCATATGGAATTTCTGCATAGGTAAGAACCAAAGTTACCGCATCATCCCATGGTTGTTTAGTTTTAGGTGAATACACTGCAATTTTTGGTGCTTTAAGTAATTTAACCAACTCCATATTAATATCTGGCTTGGCTATTTCCATCAATATTTCTGTAACCTGACCCTCACTTATTAACTCATAGCTTACCCCTCTAATCTTACATTCTTTTTCTATCGATTCTTCATACATCATCATAAAACTACCACCTCGATAGTTTAATAACCAATTTACCTCTTTGTCTTTTTTCAAAACTAAAAAAGAAATCCCATAAGCTTTTAGGTGGTTTTTTTGCTCCTCGTCCATAGGAATTAATATTCGAGAGCATTGTCCACTTATATAACTTAACACGAGAAATAAAATAATTAGGTACCTTTTCATAAAGTATATTAATTGGATTGATGAAGTATGCTTTGAGTTAAGGATTTATAAATATTTAAAAGTTCGGGATGGTCTATTAATAAGGTTTCGTGGTTGGTAATGGTTCCAAAATCTTTTCTACTTGCTGGTCCGGTTTGAACCAATGTTGGATCTTTCTCCAAAGCATTTTCTGTGGTTTGAAGGATCAATGGTTTTAATAAATCAAATGACAACTCGTTTTCTTCTAAATATTGTTTTGCTAAAACGTATAAATGATTCGAAAAATTATTTACCAAAACCGCGGAAAGGTGTAATTTTCTTCTCTCTTCAGAATTTACAACCACCGATTTGCTGGAAATTTTCGAGGCTAGTTTCACTAATAATTTTCGATTATTTTCAGAGTTGGATTCAATACAAATTGGTACATTCTGGAAGTCTATTTTTTTATTTAAACTTAAAGTTTGAATTGGCCAAAAAACACCCACGTTCAAATGCTTATTTAGTGCCCCAATTGGCAAAACACCAGAGCAATGTACCACTAATCCATTTGGATTAATTTGTTTTGAAACTAATTCGATTGACTTATCAGAAACAGCAATAAAATAAACATCACAATCAGTAGGTATAGATTCTAAATCGTTAAATCCAGCAATATTATTTTCTTGAACAATTTTTTTTAATTGATCAGGAGACCTTGCATAAATACCAGAAATAACACTATCAGTATTCTTAAATGCCTCTACCAGATTTTCTGCTAACCGTCCTCCGCCTATTATAAAAATACGAATCACTTTACTCCTTAAATTGAAAATCAAACATAACCAAAATCTAAAAAAATATACACATAATAATAAGTTAGGCGAGAATAATTTAACAAAGCATTTACGATTTATTGAAATTTATTATCTTGGCACCAATGTAAATTAAAACTTCTATGAGAAAATTATTACTTAGCTTTTTGGTTTTGACTTGTTTCCTACAAACCACCAAATCTCAAACTCCAGATTACAAATGGGCTTTAGGTTTGAATGTTGGATTTTCCGAATACTATGGAGACATGGGAAACGGATTTTTTAAATTTGATTTATTGTCTAATCGAATTTATAAAGATAATGGCATTGGCATTAAGGAAAATAGACCCGGTTATATTGGATTAAATGCAACTAGATATTATAATCGTCGTTTCGACTTTAACTTTGCCGCCTCTTATGGAGAAACTGGTATTTTCAGAAACATTGATCATTATTTCTATTCCAACTTTGCTTATTTAGATGCAACGGCTCGTTGGAAATTTTTGGGCAAGGATTATGCTAGGTTAACCCCGTATTTCTTAAGCGGTTTGGGGTATAGATATGCCGATTTACCAAGTGGTAACGATTTTGGCAAAAAAGGTGTTAGCGATTTGGTAATTCCATTAGGTGTAGGCGTAAATATAAAATTAGAAGAACGCGTTTATTTAAATATTCAATCTCATTATGGTTGGACAAGTGGAGATAAAATTGAAGGAAAAGCTAAATACACCAAACTTTCCTACGACCAATTGTGGCACCATTCAATTGGAATTTCATTCTTATTAGGCAAAATGAAAGATGCCGATGGAGATAAAGTTGGTGATAAGCGCGATAAATGCCCAGGAACTGCATCAGGAGCCCTAGTTGACAAGGAAGGTTGTATTATTGATGCCGATAAAGATGGAATTGCAGATAACCAAGATGCTTGTCCAAATATTGCTGGTATTGCTCAATTTAATGGTTGCCCAGATACTGACAGCGATGGTATTGAAGATAGTAAAGATAAATGCCCAACCGTTAAGGGAATTGCCAAATTTGAAGGTTGCCCAGATACTGATGGTGATGGTATTGAAGATGCTTTGGATAAATGCCCAAGTGTTGCAGGTATTACGCAATTTAACGGTTGCCCTGATACCGACGGAGACGGAATTGAAGATGCAAATGATAAATGTCCTAAATTAAAAGGTATTGCACAATATGATGGTTGCCCAGATACTGACGGGGATGGCATTCCTGACAATTTAGATAAGTGTCCTGCTATTGCTGGGATTGCAGAAAACAAAGGTTGCCCTGAAGTAAAACAAAATGTTAAAAAATTATTTGAGCGTGCTTTACAAGGCGTTCAGTTTGAAACTGGAAAATCAACAATTAAAAAACAATCCTTCCCTATTTTGGATGGTGTGGCAAAAGCTATGATTGAAAATCCAACCTATAGATTATTTATTGGTGGACATACAGACAATGTTGGTAATGCAGATAAAAACTTACAATTATCAAAAGACCGCGCTGCTGCGGTGAGAAAGTATTTAATTTCTAAAGGAGTTGAGGATAGTAGAATGGCTTCTGAAGGATATGGTGATACCGCTCCGGTTGCTGATAATAAAACTACAGATGGAAAAGCAAAAAACAGAAGAGTTGAATTTAAAGTTCAATTTGAAGATTTTGTAAAATAAAATAGTTCATTAAAAAATTTAAAAGAAAGCCATTCGCATCATTTCGAATGGCTTTCTTTGTTTATAAGATTTTATTATTTTTGGTTCAAACAGAATAAAAATGCAAAGTAAAGCCCTAACGGTTGACGAATATTTAAATGAAATTCCAGAAGAACGGAAGCCGGCTATATCAAAATTAGTTGCTATTTGCCGTTCAGAATTACAAGGCTTTGAAGAAAGAATGAGTTATGGGATGATAGGTTACGTGGTGCCTTTTTCTATTTATCCAAAGGGTTACCATGTTACTCCAGAATTACCACTCCCCTTTGTAAACATAGCTTCCCAAAAAAATTTTATAGCCTTATACCATATGGGATTATATGGAAATAAAACTTTGCTAGATTGGTTTGTTTCTGAATACCCAAAGCACAGTAAAAAGAAATTGGATATGGGCAAAAGTTGTATTCGATTTAAGAAACCCGAGGATATTCCATTTGATTTAATCGAGGAATTAATGAAGAAGATTAAATTGGAGGATTATGTAAAAAAATATGCGGAAAATATTTCTATACTAAAGAAGTAACTACCTTAAAATTAATTGCTCTTGTGTTAAAGCATAACCAGTAAAAGAACCTATAGCACCTATAACGTTAGACTTTACGGAAACTGGAGTTGCAAACGGCCCACCATTATTAGCAGCATTGCGAAAAGAATCCCAAAACAAATATTCATTTCTTCCCATTTGGGTTAAATAAATATTTACAGTATCACCATATTTATATGGGTTCAACATTAAAAATGGCCTTTCTCTATTATTTATTATTTCATCGTCAAACGTATAAAATCTATCCCCATAACCCCAACCAGTTAAGAAAGGAAAGAAACTCTTTTTCAAAACCATCCTGTAATTATTTTGCTCTGGTCCATCAAACCATTGAAGAAAAAAATAAGCATTGGTATCTTTACTAGTTTCCTCAAACCAATAATGGATGCTATCAAAAACAGAAGGTTTAGGAATAAAAGTTTTGCCTGAAATTTTCCTTCCATCTGTTAATTCAATATCTAATTTATAGCTAGTTTCCTCTTTTCCCATAAATGTTGCGCTAACATAAACGCCAGGTATAATGGTATCTAATACATCAAAGAATTGGGTCCTGTTTGCCTCAGGGTAAAGGGTATCTGAACCAGAAATTACACCTTCTGTAATAAAAACGCTAGCCCCACCAATTGCATTGAAACTCAAATTCGGATTAAAATAATCCAAAGTTTTTGATAACACCACATAATTTAAGGTAGGTGATAATTGATTGATGGAGGCTTCTACAACCAATTCTTCAACTGAGGGTGGAACATTAATTGTTATTTCCTTTTCGCATGAACTAACAAACCATAAACAAATAAATAAGCAGGTAAAAACAATTCGGTTTGAACCAAAAAAGACTTCAATATTTTTGATTGTGTATTTCATTTGTATTAAAATTTAAAATTCCATTGAACAGATGGAACAATTGGAAATAAATACACCATATAAGCCTTAACAGTTTGGGTTTTTATATCAGGATAAAAATAAATAAAGTAGGGATTAGCTCTATTGTAAACATTGTAAATACTAAAATTCCAACTACTCTCAAATTTCTTTGTTTGTTTATGTAAATAGGTAAAAGAAATATCTGCTCTATGGTAAGCAGGCATTCTAAATGAATTTACTTTTGAGTACTTATCTATAAAAATAAACTTAGGCTCACCAGTTGTTGGATCTACACCAAATCTATAAGCATATCTTGAGTCTGGAAGGGTTGTCGCATTGCCTGTACCATAAACAAAGACAAAGTTACCCGACCATTTTTTATTAAACTGATAGGATAACAAAACAGAAATATCATGTGTTCTATCGTATCTATAAAAGTAAGGTTTACCATCATTTAGTGCATCAAATTGTCTTGTTGTTTTGCTCCATGTATACCCTATCCATCCATTAAAATTTCCAATCTTTTTCCTTAGAAACAATTCCAAACCATAACTCAAACCTTGTCCAAAAACCATTTCATTTTCTAAGTTTTGATTAAAAAACAAATTGGCGCCTGGTTTAAATTCAATTTGGTTTCGCATGGGTTTATAATAAATTTCTGCGGAGGTTTCATACATATTGTCTTTGAAATTTCTATAATAACCAAGTGCATATTGTCTTGCCATTTGAGGTTGAACCAACTTGCTACTTGGCACCCAAAGATCAATTGGAAATTGAGCACCAGAGGTTGTTGCCAAATGAAGGAATTGATAGGTTTGAGTATAGGAAGCTTTGATGCTAGAGTTTTCACTTAGCAAATACGTGCTATTAATTCGAGGCTCAATTCTTGGATAAAATGCTATAGTTTCTCCCTTACCATAGGAGATTGAATTACTTGTAGGTAATTGTGTATCTGGATCGTATTCGTTTTGTGTGTATGGGCCTACTAATTGAAAGGCAACTAATCGTAAACCGTAGTTCAATGTTAGGCGATGGTTTACTTTCCATTCGTCCAAAACATATGTCGCATACTCGTGGGCAAATTGCTTTTTAATAGTTTGAGAAATATCTGTGCTTCCTATATTTCCACTAAGAATGCCGGGCTGAAAGGTATGGTAGGTATAATTAAACCCAAACTTTACTTGATGTTTATCAATTGGAGACCAAGTGAAATCGCTTTTTAAATTCCAGTCCAATAAATTGCTTCTTACATTAAATCCTCCCGAACCGAATTGAAAATCATTAAACAACTCATATCTATTAAAAATAACAGCGGTATTTACAAATAACTTCGGATTAAACACATGGTTCCATCTTAAAGTTGCAGTGCTGTTTCCCCAACCAAAATTAAAATTAACGGCATCGTTAATTTGACTTTGATAATCTAAAATATCCCTACCAAAATAGCCTGAAATGAACAACCTATCCTTATCACTTAAAATAAAATTCATTTTAAGATTTAGGTCGTAAAAATAATAGCTATTTCCTTTTATTTGGTTAGGTAAAAATGGTCTCGCCAAAACATCAATATACGTTCTTCTAGCAGCAACCAAGAAACTGCTTTTGCCTTTTTTTATTGGTCCTTCAGCAGAAATACGAGAAGAAATTAAACCAATTCCACCACTGTATTTAAAGTTTTGATTGTTTCCCTCCCGCATGTTAACATTTAGGATAGAAGACAACCTTCCACCATAATTTGCAGGCATTCCTCCTTTTATTATATCTATATTTTTTACTGCATCAGAGTTAAAAACCGACAAAAAACCAAACAAATGAGAAGGATTATAAACCACAGCTTCGTCCATTAATATTAGGTTTTGATCTGGGCCACCTCCACGAACATAAAATCCAGTACTTGCTTCACCTCCACTTTTAATTCCTGGAAGTAATGTTATGGCTTTTAAAACATCTGGTTCGCCAAAAATTACAGGTAGAGATTTTATTTTTTCTCCACTTAATTCTATCCTGCTCATTTCTGTACTCTGAACATTTCTATTATTTCGTTCACCAGTAATTACAACTTCCCTCTCCTGTTTATTTCTAGGAGCAAGTGAAATTTGGTATTGCTGTTTTTTATTTGTTGCGATAGATATAATTTTAGGTTGATAACCAACATAGGAGCAAATTATTTCTGTAACTGAACTAGGTAAATTAAGGGTGAAAAAACCATAGGCATTGGTTACGGTTCCTGAGTTTCCATCTTTGGTTCTTAAAGATGCTCCTATTAATGTTTCACCTGTAGTACTATCTTTTACATAGCCGCTAATGCTCACATGCTGGGCTTTGCAATTTTGGTTTGAACCTAATAAAATAATAAAAAAAAGGCAGAGTATAACCTTTGAATGCATTTCCGAAAATAGCCAAAAATGGCTGAATAGGAAAAAATCAAATAGAATATTTTCTATTTGTACAGAATATTACAAAAAAAAGAAAAATTTATTAATGATCGGCAGTTTTACTTTTTGAGAACATGCTTTTTAATTTAACAGCTGGCACCCAAATTTTAGACAACATAAATTTCAAGGGATTTTCCTTCTTCACATGCCATACAGTGGTCCTGCTTGATTCCATATGATTTTGATGAATGGTGTAAGCGTAGGCTGCAATTGATGTTCTATATTGGTTTTCTGGAAAATTAATTGGATCATAACCATGTAGAGTATAACTTCTACAATGCATGATAGCAAGTGTATTAAAATTTACATCAACTTCTGTTTTTTCTCCTGTTCTTCCATCCTCTAGTTTCAATTCGCCACCATATTCTTTTTTCCAATCCTTATTGATATACAAAAGGAGATTTAAATTTCTATACCAATTATCGTGAAGTGGGTGGTAATTAAAATCTGCATGCATATCTAAGAAACTACCTTTACGACCTTGGTGGATGCCACCGCCATAAAAAGTTGGGTCGATAAAAATATCTTCATTACTAATATAAGTTATCAATTCTGCAAATTTTGGACTTATTAAATCTTCATGTAATTCTAAAAACAAACCACCCATTTCATAGTATTTGCTCTTTTCAAATTTGTTTTTCGCAAAAACGTAATCTGCGCTAGGTGTATCAATTTCTGGAATTTGGCTATATAATAATTCCAATTTTTCTTTATCACAAATATCACTTATTCCAATATGTGGAAAGGGCCTAGCCTCTAAAAATTGCTTTCTAAACTTCTCCTTATTAGCCTCTAAATAATCAAAACGAATCATAACTTTTATTCTTATGGGTGCAAAATGCGAAAAAAGAAATAAAAAGTAAACTTGATTTATCTCATATGTTTTCAATCAATTTGAGAATTGGTTAATAACCTTCATTTGTATTCTACCTTTCAATGCTTATTTTTAGGGCAGAAAATTTGTTTGGTTCAAACCAAAATGATAAAGAAAAAAGAACATTTATTTTTAAGCAAGAAAGACAATAATATACCAGTAGGAATTGTTCTATTCTTAATGCTATTTCATGGAATTTCCGCATTGGGTCAAACCAAAAAAGATAGTTTATACCAAAGGCTTTCTAGGGAAACAAATACTCAGATAAAGACCGATATTTTGAATGCCCTATCAATGGAAGTTAAAGGCACTCAATTAATGTTAGCAATGGATTACGCCAAAATGGCGATTGAACTTGGAACTGATAATGAATATACAAGAGGAGTTGGAATTGCACAAAGCAACTTGGGTTTATTTTATTATTTAAACGATCAATTGGATAGTGCTTTATATTGGAATGAAAAAGCAAAAAGACTTTTAATAAATACTGGAGATAGCTCTGAAATATCTAAAAATTTCAATCGCTTGGGAGTTGATTATTATTTATTAGGGAAGATAAAATTTGCTGCAGAAAATTACCAAGAAGCCATTAATTACTCAGTAAATGCCAAATTAAAAGCAAATGCCTATAATAATTTGGGAATGATAAGTAAACAAACTGGCGATTTATCTCAGGCCGTTGAATACCATAGTAAGGCACTTTCACTTTATGAGATGTTGGATGAAACTGTTTTTAAATCTAAAACATTAAGCAATTTAGGGTCATGCTTTTTAACCAAAAAGAAAAATAAGCAAGCTTTAAACGCATATCTAGAAGCTTACGAATTAGGTAAAGGTGTAGGTGATTTAGATTGTATTGCACAATCCTTAAATGGATTAGGAGCATCTAATAAGGCGATAGGAAATAATGAAGAGGCGGCAAAATATTTCCAAGAATCAGCACAGATTTACAAACAAAAAGGCGATAGAAAAGAATATGCACAACAACTCGTGAACTTAGCAGATTTGTTAACTGAAAGCGGGAAATTAAATGTGGCATTGCAACATTATGATGAGGCTGAAAAAATCTTAATTTTAATTAATGATAAACAAAATTTAGCTGTTGTATATAACAATAAAGGAAACTTAAATATTAAACAGAAGAAAGATAAGGAAGCTGCTTTAAATCTTGAAAAAGCAATTGCTTTGGCTCAATATGCAAACGACAAAAACTTTAGGGTAATTATTGCTCAAAATTTAAGTAGGATATATGAATCTTTAGGAAATACTGAGAAAGCTTTAGAATATAGAAAGCTATATGATATCTATAAAGAAGAAATAAATACAGTGGCTGAAAACGTAAAGTATTTAGAGTTGGATCAAACCTTGCAAAGCAACAAAAAGGACCAACAACTTGAAATAAAGAACCAAGAAATTACTGAGTTAAGTGAAAACAATACCTATTATTTTTTGGCATTGATATTATTGATTTTTCTTGCAATTGGGATATTGTTTGCCTATAGAAATAGAATAAAAAAACACCAGTTATTAGAGGAAAATATTTATTCAATTGGTAAACAAATTGAGGAATTAAAATCAGAGAATGATGGTCTAAGGATTAAGTTAAAAAACACTGAAAACGAGCTCATCAATTTAAATTCAAAATATAGTGGTGAAAAGGAGGTTCTTCCTGAAAACATGGTGCCACTTTCGAAAAGGGAATACGAGGTTTTATTATTCTTAGCAGAAGGATTAGCGGACAAAGAAATTGCAGAAAAAATTTTTGTTAGCGTAAACACTGTAAAAACTCATACAAGAAGAATTTACGACAAATTATTGGTGAACAATAGAACAGAAGCTGTTGCCTGTTTAAATAGATATCAACTCCATCAGGAATAAGTTCAGTTGCATTATTACTTTCATTTGGTTAAGATTGTATTTAGATGTTACTCAAATGCATATGAAAAAGTTTTTACTCACCTTGGCAATAAACACTTTTGTGTTTCAATTTGCAATAGCACAATTAAGTACACCCAAAGTTGAGGGTGTATATGGTGGAACAATTTCTGATATTGTTGGATATGCCAAATCTGCCTCAACTACTCGATTGTTTGTGGCTACTGAAAGTGCCAATTCGGTGTTTTATGCAGATTTCAAGACAGGAACGAGTTCATTTGTTCCAGATAGTTTTCATGTTGTAAAAACCTTATCCTCCAATGCAGGATTTGGATCTGGAATTAAATTTTTATCGGTGCATCCAAATTCAGGAATGTTGGTATTTGGACATCCAAATGGATTATTTTTTGCCCATCCAGATTCAAGCAATGTATTTAAAGCAGATAATTTTAATACCGAATTTGTATGCTTAAAAGATTCTATTGTTATTTATCTTCAAGGTAATCATCTAAATTATAAGAAAATAAGTGGCACTTCCATTCTAAATTCTAGCATTCCTGATTTTGTGCTTGGAAGTTCTTTTAGCCCACAAAAGGTTGTTGTAATAAACCCAATTAACTTAAAGGTTTATATATTATTTGGAGGGAATACACCTACTTTATATAAATCTAGTGATAATTATAATCAGTTAAAATCAACCACAACCTTCAGTGTGGTTTCATTATCTAGCCTAAATACTGGGGTATCATGGGAAGGTTTGGGTATTGCGCCTGATGGAAGGATTTTTTTGGGAGGATTTGATTTTAGCACCAAGAAAATTGCCTATTCTGATAACGAGGTTAGTTGGACTCAAATTAACACATTAATACCAGGACGAGGCGCAAATAGGTTTTCTTTCGCTGGAGCTTCAACAAGTTACATTACTTATTTTTCTAGTAGTTTTTCTTTAAATAAGGGGAATACTTGGAGTTCATTTGGACAAGTTTACAACCAAACACACCCAAATGATGGAAATTCCTATGCCGACCCAAATGATACAAATATTGTCTATTTAAACACAGATGCTGGTTTAGGAGTTTCAACCAATCGTGGTCCCATTGTTTTTGATATTAATACAGGAATTGAAGCATTGCAAGTGAACGGCTTCTCAATGACTACTGATAAAAAAACGGCATGGTTAGCATCCAAAGCTGGTTTAAGAAGGGTTTTGAATTATGGCACTGGATTACAAAGTTGGTCGCAAGGAATTTTTCCAAATGGAGATGGCTCCCCCTACTATACGGTTGCAATCATTAACAACGATAGTAACCGAGTTTATGCTGGTAATAATAGAATTTATAAAACTAATGATGGAGGAAAAAATTGGAATCAAATTTTTACCCCTGAAAATCCACCTTTTAATTTTCCTGGAGTAGGTCTATTTGCTAATAAGGTTGCAGTTGCGCCCTTTGACACAAACATAGTTATGGTAACATATGCTGGGCAACCAAGTAATTTGGGAGGTTTATTTTTTAGTAATAATGCTGGAAATACTTGGGGGCAAATTAAATTAAATGGAACTGGAATTGGATCGGATATAAATTTAACAGATGTGGTTTTTACAATTGAAAGTGGAGATACTATTGCGTATGTATCTGCAGAATTAAATTCTTCCATAGGATCGGCCAGGAGTGTTTATAAAATTAAGAAAACTGGAGCAATTTGGTTGGCTAATAAAGACATGCTTCCTATCAATACCGTTTCGGGGATTGAAATTATTGCACATATTACAGATTTAGAACTCAACCAAACTGGCGATACCCTTTACGCCATTGGGGTAGACTCTAGTGCGACAAACACAAACAAGGTTTATTTCAAGGCAATTTCTAACACAAACAAATGGGATACAATTCCAAGTTTTGGATTGCCATTTTTACCCCCTGGTATTTTTCCTAAAAACAAAGTCTCATTAGGAAACGACACCTTATATGCGGCCATAAATAATACTTTGTATATCCATCCAATGAAAGATAGCATTTGGTTCTTCGGCTATAATTATCCAAATGGAACACAAATTAACTTTTTGTATTACGATGAATTACTTGCTGGAACTGGCACTGGTCTTTATGGACATTCAGCTTCTGGTCCATTATGTAGGCCAGCCTATTCAACAAATATTACAGAATCCATTTGCCAAGGGGATTCCTTTTTATTTAATGGTCAATACATTAAGCAAGGAGGTAATTACAATATCCTAGTAAAATCCAAACAAGGTTGTGATAGTGTTATGGTTGGTTTGAACCTAATACTAAACTCTCGGTACGATTTATTTGGAACCGCAACTATTTGTAATGGAGATATTTTCATGTTTCCTGACGGAACTTTTGGAGATAGTACCAAAACTCATATTAGCTTGTTAAAATCTAAGGGAGGCTGCGATAGTATTGTAACAATAACTTTAACAGTAAATAAACCAGACGTTTCTATTTTGGTAAATAAAGATACTCTCAGCTCTAATTCACCAAATTCAACTTATCAATGGCTGTATTGTGATTCTAGCTTTAAAGCCATTCCTGGTGCTACTAATAAAATTTTTGTGCCTGATTTCCCTGGTAATTACGCTGTTAGGGTTAGTAAAGACAATTGTACTGATACCTCTTCATGCCAATTTATCAATCCAAGTTATTTGCCAGAATGGGATAAAAATGGTTGGATTAAAGTTTTTCCTAATCCTAGTAAAGAACTAATTACTATTGAATTACCTAAAGAAATTCTTTTTGAAATATCATTGATAGATGCACAAGGCCGAACAGTTATGGAAAAACAAAACAGTAAAGGGAATTCCTATATCCTAAATTTATCTGATTTGAGGGAAGGAATTTACTTTATAAGGTTGGAGGATATCACAAACGGGCATGTTTTGGTAAAACCAGTAGTAAAAAACAAGTAAGTTTCGGTTTGAACCAAAAAACAGGATTTTTCATTGTAGTTAATTCGAATGAAAAGTCGAAATTGTTTTTAATTATTTGATTTATAATCATTTAATTATTTAGGTATGACAACAAATCATCCTTTTTAATGACAAGCTTCGAGGCATTAGAAACTAAATTTGTGCTATAAAAATTTCAAAAATTATGAAAACACGTAAACACATCTCAAAAAATGCAATCCTATTAATTTGGATGATGGGAGTATCATTTTTCTCTTTTGGGCAGTTGAGCGCGCCTAATGTAGAAGAAGTATTTGGTGGCAGAATTAATGCCATCACAGGGTATTCAAAAACGAGTGACACTACCCGTTTGTTTATTTCAACCGAAAGTGCAAATTCAATTTTCTATTCGGATATTTACAATCCAGCAGGAGCTGGGTTTAGATTCAAAAAATTTAAATCCTTAAAAAGCGCTGATGCGAGTAAGAATTTAGGTGGAACTATTCGCACAATGGCTATCCACAATGCATCTGGAAAACTGTTTTTTTCAACAGGCGGAAGTGGCTTGTATGTAACACATCCGGATTCAATGAATAGTACCCTAATAGATGCGGGAGCTGTAAATTGGGTGAAAATCAAGGATTCAGTATTAATTTATTTAAAGGGAAATCAATTGTGTTATGGCATTTTGGATGCAAACGGGATTTATATTAAATCAAGCTCCTCCCCGAAGTTTTTAGCAGGTCCTATGGCACCAAGTTCTTTTGATATTCACCCAAGTACTTTTTTAATTTATTTGTTTTATAAAGGAACAACCCCCAGCCTATCCAAATCAAATTTAACTTTTTACAATTTAGGAACAAGTTTAAGTTTTTCAAGTATTTCAATGGGTACCTTACCAAGTAACAAAGAGTTTACAGGTTTTGGAATTAGTCCTTCTGGCCGATTGTTTTTAGGAGGGTATGGAAATCCTTTGTCGCCTGGCAAAATTTTCAGGTATACCGATAATGAAATTACATGGTTTACTTCGACTCCAATTATGGGAGGAGTTTCATCAGAAGTTTTTGCCTTTAGTGGCAGTTCTAGCTCTTACAGAACTTATTTTGCTAATGGATATTCAACTGACCAAGGTTCCACTTGGTTGAGTTTTGGTAATACTTTTCAAGAAACTCATCCAAATGATGGTGCAGTTTTTTCGGATCCAAATGACACCAATACAGTTTATTTAACAAGTGATTTGGCTTTGGCAGTATCTAGAAATGGCGGTGATAGTATGTATGATATTGAACGAGGAATTGAGGCGGTGCAAGTTAGAGATTTTGATATGACTAGTGATAAACAAACTGCTTGGATAGCTTCTAAAGCTGGAATTAGAAAAGTTAGCAATTATCAATCTACACCAGTTTGGACCAGACCAATGTTTCCAAATAACGATGGCTCTCCTTATTATTCGGCTGCTATGAGCACAGGTGATACCAATACAGTTTATGTAGGTAATTTAAGAATATACAAGACCAACAGCGGAGGAAAACATTGGATTCAAGTTTTTACGCCTGAGTCTGCACCCTATAATTTCCAAGGTGTAGGTACAATAGCTAATGCCATTGAAGTTTGTCAATTTGATACCAATATTGTTTTTGCTGGATTTGAAATTCAAGATACCGCAAAAGGAGGATTGTTTTATTCCTTAAATGCTGGCAATAGTTGGAGCCAATTATTATTAGAGGCTAGTTCAGTTGGGCAAGATGTTGACGTTACTGATATTGCATTTAATATTGAGGGAACAGATACAGTTGCCTATGCCTCTGTAAGATATGATTTAAGCAAACCACAAGGAAGAAGTATTTATAGGATAGTGAAATCAGGAAGTACCTGGACTCCTTCCCAAAACATGAATGCAACTAATACTTCAACTAGCTCTTTGATAGTTGCAACAATTGAAGATATTCATGTTAGTTATACTGGTGATACCCTTTATGCCGTAGGAACTGATGCTGGTATCAACCATCCTATTTGCTATTACAAACCAATTTCTTCCACAAATAAATGGACACCAATGACAACCTCAGGATTTCCTTTTGTTACTGGAAAGAAAGGAAATGCTGTTTCACTAGGAGTGGATACTGTTTTTTGCGCTGTAGACAATGTTATTTACATGTATATTTGGGGAAGTAGTTCTTGGACAATGGGATATGCCTATCCAAATGGAACAGAAATCCACTTTTTGTATTATGATGAATTGCTTGCAGGCACAAGCACTGGATTATATGGCCATGTTGGTGTTGGTGCACCAGTAAATCCTTGCACACCAACTTTTAAAAATCAAAATATACAAATATGTGAAGGAAATACATTTGTTTTTAACAACAAGTCTTATAGCCAACCTGGAGTTTACCTTGATTCATTAAAAACTTTATTGGGTTGTGATAGCATAATTATAACCAATTTACAGGTTAACTTAAGAAGTTATTTTCAAAATATTGTTTCACTTTGTGCTGGTAAAACTTATTCTATTAATGGTCATACTTACTCTATTAGCGGTACTTACAAAGACACCCTATTGGGCAGTAAAGGATGTGATAGTATAGTTACTACTCTATTAACAATAAATCCATTGGTTCAAACAGCTATTTCTGCTAGCATATGCAATGGAGAAATATTTACCTACCATGGTAAAAACTACCAAGTGCAAGGCAATTATTTGGACACCATAAAATCAATGAATGCATGCGACACACTGGTAAATATTAGTATTAAAATTTTGCCAAATTATTCTTTAAATGAAAGTATTCAAATTTGTAAAAATGGCGAATACCAATACCCTGATGGAACAATAGGCAAGCAATCTGAAGTGCATGTTAGCAAGTTAAAAACCAAAGCTGGATGTGATAGTAGCATCACTACTGCATTGGTATTAAATACTATTAATACACAAGTTATTTTGGCAGGTACAACACTTAGTTCTGAAGAGGTAAACGCCCAATATCAATGGTTTGTTTGTGGAAGCACTCCTACCCTAATTAATGGTGCAATAAATAAAGATTATGTTGCTACAGAAACTGGAGAATACGGTGTAATTATTAGTAAAAACGATTGTATAGATACTTCTACTTGCTATGCTGTTTCTGTAACAGGAATAGATGAATTATTGGCTCAAACATTTAGTATATTTCCTAATCCAGCTAACACAACAATTAACCTAAATTACAAAGGGAAAATGAAAGTGATTATTATGGATATTCAGGGTTCAGTTATTGGAAATTACCTAATGGAAAATCAGTTAGAAGTGAATGTGTCTGATTTGAAATCAGGTGTTTACCAATTATTGCTTGTAGATGAAATAAAAGGAACAAGCCTTAGCAAAAGGTTTATGAAACAATAATACCAATGCAAAATTGTAGTTGACCAAATATTTAGATAATACTACAATTGCATAGTAATTTACCAATGATGTTTTAAGAAAAATATTAAAACTATTTGGCAAAGAAATCTTCAAGGTTTTGCATTTCAAACCCGATGAATCCTAGTATTCATCGGGTTTGTTTTTTTAATTCTTTAGTAAGTATAGAATGAAAATACTCCTCTACCACCATTTGCAAAAAAACCTTCTATAATAACTTGTCCTCTTGCTGATTCTAAAGTTTTAATAAGGTCTTCAACTTTATCAAAAGACTTCTTATTAATTGTTGAAATAATAAACCCTTCTTGAATTCCCATACTGGCCACTCTACCTTGGCGAATACTACTAACTCTATATCCAGAAGAAGCGCCTAATCTATCTTTTTCTAACTTAGAAATGGGTTGAAAGTCTGCTCCCAAAATATCAGAACTCACGGTACCTTTTTTCATAATAGCAGTTGTACCTTCCATATTTAATAAGGTAATTGTGGTAATATCTTCTTTTCCATTTCTAATATAAACAACTTTAACTTTATCGCCAGGTCGCAAATAGGCTATCTGTTCATCCAAATTGGCCTTACTATCCATGTCTTTGTCGTTAACCTTAACAATTAAATCTCCAGCTTTTAATCCAGCTTGCTCGGCAGGACCTTCGGCTAAAATCTGATGGATAAGAACTCCATGGTTATCATTAATTTTTAATCGCTGGGCGTTGGCAGCATCTACGTCCTTAACATCCATGCCAGTAAATCCCCTTTGAACCTCTTTAAACTCAACTAAATCTTTAACAATTTTAGCCACTATATTCACTGGAATGGCAAATCCATAACCATTATAAGAACCAGTATTACTGGCTATGGCAGTATTTATTCCAACTAGTTTACCCTCTAAATCTACAAGTGCTCCACCACTATTTCCGGGGTTAATAGCCGCATCTGTTTGTATAAAACTTTCTATCGGGAATTGGTTGTTAACAATATTGATATTTCTACCTTTCGCACTAACAATTCCAGCAGTAACAGTAGATGTTAAATTAAACGGATTTCCTACAGCCAATACCCATTCACCAACTTGTACTTGATCCGAATTACCCAAAACAATATGCTGTAATCCCTTTGCCTCTATTTTTAATAAAGCCAAATCAGTTGAAGGGTCTGAACCAATAACTTTTGCAGTATAGCTTTGTTTGTTATTATTAAGGATAACTTCAATTTGATTTGCACCTTTTACCACATGGAAATTTGTAACGATGTAGCCATCTTCAGTAATAATTACACCTGAACCAGAGCTAGCCACAGGACCTCTTCTTCCAAAAAAGTCGGCTCCATTCCAAAAATCGAAAAATGGATCACGATAACTTTGTTGATTGGTTAAAGTTTTAATAAAAACAACAGAATGTGTAGACGCTTGAGAAGCTTTTACAAAATCAACATTAGCCATTTTAGTACCCTTGTAATCGATATTAGAATACTGAATTTTCTCAGCATTATCTGCAGTTTCAAGGAATACAGTTTTAGGCTGAAATTGTGCAATTAATAAGGCACCAGCAATACCGCCAGTAAATCCAATTAGTAGAACATTAAGTTTTTTCATCAGAAATTATTTCAAAATTTTAAGAAAACAAAAATAATAGATTGCCTTTTAGAGGTCAATAGGTTTGAACCAAAATTTACTCAGTTACATTAATCTTAATAGTTAAAGTAATTTCGGTTTGAGTTGGGTCATTAGTAATTAATTTTAGAGTTTTTGTGTCTGTACCAGCCATATTTGCCAAGGAATAAACAACATTTAAATTAGCTGATTTTCCTTTAGGAATAACCATAGAACTTTGGTCTGGACTTAAACAACTACAACTTCTAATTACCTTTCTAATAATTAAATCCTTTTTACCTTTATTGGTAATAGTAAAGGTTGCAGTTGGTGTATTAAATAATGGCACATTCCCAAGGTCAATTTCAGCTGATTTTACACTAAACTTTGCAGCCTTTTTAAGGTCTTTTTTGGTAAGATTACTAAAATCCTCCACAACATTTGCCGAAACATAAAACTTCTTTATTGGAATAGAATCATCGTTTGTATATATTTTAATTTCCTGACGAATTGGCCCAAATTCAATAGGTTGTCTAGGGTAATATTTTACCTTTATTCGCATATCTGTATTTGGCGGCAAATTGTCGTATGGCTTAGTGGCCATGATATTTCCAGGCGTTTCAATCTTATAAACATATATCTTCTTATTACTCAAATTATACATTCCAATTTCAGAAGAATCATAACCAGTATTTTTAACATTATTAAAGGTGAGGCTATTAGTTATTACTGCCAAATTTCCATATTGATATTTGTAAGTATCCACAAAATTCATTTTGGATGGGTATACATGCCCCTTTATTGTAAGAGAAATACTTGCAGGTGAGCCATCAGTTTCAACAACAAGTGACTTGTCAAATTTACCTTGTCTACCATTTGGATCAAAAGTAGCCCTAACTATTCCAGAGTCACCAGGTAATACGGGAGTTCTTGTCCAATCACTATTTGTACATCCACAAGAAGTTTGCACATTTTTTATTGTAATTGGACCAGTACCTAAATTCACAAATCTAAAATCATGATAAACTCTTCCACCTTTTTCATTTATATTGATAAAATCGTATTTAAGATAATCAAATTCTAAATGACCATTGCCACCAGGAGCAATAACTGCAGCTGGTTTCTCTTGAGTTGCTGCAGGTTTTTTGTTTGAAACAGGTTTTTTGTTTTGCCCCTGAACTAAAATGGAAGTAAAAAGTAGGGTTAAGAAGAAAGCGTAATATTTTTTTGTCATACTATTTTATCTTGTGTTTAACATGGATGATTATTAATTAAAAATCGTTGCATCAATTTGTGATTTCAAAGGTATCTGCATCTAAACCAACGGGGAAAGTTTCTCTATATTTTACAAGAACCTCCTTAGAAAGATTTATTATTCCTAAGCTAGCCTGGTATTCTTGTTTATAAATTACTTCACCCAAAGGACTAATTATCTGAGAATCGCCAGAATGGTTCATACCATTTCCATCTATACCAATTCTATTAACAGCAGCAACATAACTTTGGTTTTCTATTGCTCTAGCTTGCAATAATAAATTCCAATGGAATTTTCTTCTTTCTGGCCAATTTGCCGAAAATAAAAGAAGGTCGTAATCAAAGTTTTTTGATTTTCTGATCCAAACAGGGAACCTCAAATCATAACAAATAAAAGGTGCAATTTTCCAACCTTTGTAACTAATGATAATTCGGTTCAAACCTTTAGAAAAATGCAATTGCTCCTCTCCCATTCTAAATAAATGAGCCTTATCATAAGTTTGAATTTCACCATTAGGTTCAACCCATACAAAACGATTATAGTACTTACCAACTTCTTTAATAATAAGGCTTCCAGCCACCGCGACATGCTTTTCATTTGCCCATTTCTTCATTAAAGAAACTGCATTTCCATCCATGGTTTCAGCAAATTTATCCGCACGCATGGTGAAACCAGTACTAAACATTTCGGGCAAAAGAATTAGGTCGATTGGCTCCTTAATATTAGAAATAAGTTGATCAAATTTTTGAAGGTTTTCTAATTTGTTCTCCCAAATTAAATCTTGTTGAATAAGGGCAATTTTTAAATCTTGATTCATCTCCATACCAAGAGCAAATTAGGTTTTTGAAAAGTATTAAATGTGAAATTTTTCCAACAAAGGCCACAAATCTTTTACACCCTCCACTGCCGTTTTTTGAATATGGAAAACTTCATTTCTTCTTATGAAAGGCAATGGTTTAGGATCAATTGTGATAATTGGCTTGTTTAAAGGCAAATACCTGCACAAACCAGCAGCTGGATAAACTTGTAAGGAGGTACCTATAACAACAAGAATATCTGCATTTGAAACCCAGTCGGAGGCGATTACAATGTTAGGAACTTCTTCACCAAACCAAACAATATGTGGCCTAAGTTGAGAGCCTAAATCACACTTATCTCCGGGGTTAAGTTGGCTTCCAACTATATTATAAACTAGATTGGGGTTACTGGTAGACCTACTTTTATTTATTTCACCATGCAAATGAAGAATTGTTGAGCTTCCAGCACGTTCGTGCAAATCATCAACATTTTGTGTAATTATCCTTACTTCAAATTCTGATTCTAGGCTAACCAAATCAAAATGTGCTCCATTTGGCTTGGCCATTTTTACATTTTCCCTTCTTTCATTGTAAAAATTTAGTACACGAATAAAATCTTCATTCCAAGCCTCAGGAGTTGCCACTTCTTCAATTTTGTAGCCTTCCCACAATCCATCACTATCTCTAAATGTTTTAATTCCACTTTCTGCGCTAATTCCAGCTCCAGTTAAAACAACTATTTGGGGTTTCTTTTTGTCTATCATTATTGTTATATTTACCTGATTTTTTTTGAAAGTAAAAATTACATACCAAGCTCTCAAGGCAATTTTCTGTTTGAACCTATTATTTTTATTGGGTTCAACACAATTTTTGTATGCAATTGAAATACCTAAATCAGGCATACAATTTACCGAAAATAAAGGACAATGGGAAGCACCATTTTTATTTAAAGCGGATATTCCTATTGGTAATTTATTTATTGAAAAAGACCAATTAACTTATTTGTTTGTAGACAAAGAGGCTACGCATGAGATGCAACATGGCAAAAAAACTGATGCCATTCATTTTCATTCCGTAAAGGTTAAATTTTTAGATGCTAATCCAAATTCTACAATTATTAAAGATTATAAAAGCGAGGCTTATTATAATTTTTTTGTTGGTGAACAAAAATTTTGGAAGTCGGAAGTTTATGCCTATAAAAAACTGACAATAAAAAATCTATATCCTCAAATTGATTTAGAAATTCTAGCACAACCAGATGGGATTAAACTTAATTTTATTTTAGGAGTTGGGGCTGATCCAAATAAAATAAAAGTGCAATACGATGGAGCAGATAAATTGTTTTTAAAGAATAACCAACTTCATGTGCAAACCAGTTTGGGTGAGCTATTAGAAGAATCTCCTTTTAGCTTTCAAATGAAAGATTCGGTTCAAGAAATGATAGACACCAAGTATCAATTGACCAATAATATTCTTACTTATAAATTAGATCGGTTCAACCCGAAAGAGCCTTTGGTTATTGACCCTGCTGTAGTTTTTGGTACTTATGCTGGAAGTGCAGCTGATAATTTTGGATTTGCAGCAAGTTTTGATAATCTCGGAAATGCTTACGGAGCTGGAACGGTATATGCTGCTAATTTCCCCTACACTGCTGGAGCATTTGATGTAAGTTTTAATGGAGGAAGCTCAGATAATAATGAATATGCAAGAGATGCATTTATTATGAAATTTAATCCTAATGGAAGTAGTCTAATATTTGGAACTTTTATTGGAGGCAGTGATAATGAACAACCGCATAGTGTAACTTTTTATAACAATGAAATTATTGTTTTTGGCACCACCAATTCAGGAAATTTTCCAGTAACAAATAATGCTTTTGATAAAACATACAATGGAGGGTCTGATTTATTTGTTTTAAAATTAAATGGTGCAGGTTCAATTTTAAATGGTTCAACATTTATTGGAGGAACACAGGATGATGGTATTAATGGTGAAGCTCATTTTGGCTTTCCAGCACAAACACATTCTTTACCATATAACTATGCTGATTGGTATAGAGGAGAAGTAATTACAGATTTGGTAGGGAATATTTATGTTTCTACGTGTACACGTTCAAATCAAAGTCAAGCTATTCCACTAATAAATTCAGCCCAAACAAGCTATGGTGGTGGTTTTCAGGATGGATATTTTGTTAAACTTAATAATAGTTTAAGTAATATTATTTTCAGCACTTTTATTGGCGGATCAGGAAATGAATCTGCCTATTCTGTTTGTATAAATAATTTAAACGAACCCATAATTGGTGGTGGAACCACAAGTGCAAATTTGCCCTTCGGTAGCAGCAATTTTCCTTACAGTGGAGATGTTGACGGTTTTATTGCCAAATATTCTAGTAGCGGCTCTTTAGTTCGAGTTATTTATACAGGAACTGGATTTTATGACCAAATATTTTTTGTTCAAACCGATGAACAAAATAATATTTATGCCATGGGGCAGACCAAAGGAAATATGCCTAGAACCTTAGGGACATATGGAGTAAATAACGCCAAACAATTTTTGCAGAAGTACAATTCTAGTTTAACCTCTCTTTTACTTTCTACAACTTTTGGAAAACCGGGTGGCACAGAGCCTTCCATTTCTCCTTCTGCTTTTTTAGTGGATGTTTGTGGAAGAGTTTATGTTAGTGGTTGGGGTGGTGGAACCAATACCTCCTATCATAATGGGATGGATAATGTTTTTGGATTGCCAACAACTTCAGATGCATTTCAAAAATCTACAGATGGATCAGACTTTTATTTGATGGCACTTTCTCCAAATTTTGGCACCTTACTGTATGCAACATTTTATGGTGGCATTCAAAGTCAGGAACACGTTGATGGAGGAACTAGTCACTTTGATAAATCTGGAATAGTTTACCAAGCGGTTTGCGCGGGCTGTGGAGGCTTGGATGACTTCCCAACAACGAGCAATGCTTATTCTAGAATAAACCCGGGAAAACGAGCCTATAATACCAGTATAGGAGGATGTAATTTGGGATTATTTAAGTTTGATATGCGGACTTATATATTAGCTCCAACCTTTAAAGATACTGTTATTACAATTATTGCTGGAAGTAATTTAAACTATCAATTTACAGCCAATGATGCTGGAGGAGATAACCTAACTATTAATTTTAATTCGGAAGTATTAAATAGAACCGTAAATCCAGCTAAAATTACAATTAATGGGAATTCGCCAGGTATAATAAATGCCACATTAAATTGGAGTACCCAATGCTCTGATTTTGGAAGCGATACCATTGTAATTGATGTTAATGTTTTAGACGATGCTTGCCCATTACCAAATGAAGTAAATGGAACTATAAAAATTGTACTTATTTCTGAACCAATTGGTCCGCCCTATCCAGATTGTATTGGGGTTTTGGATGACAATACACTAAAATTAAAATGGATAAATGGAACTCCAAACAGTGATTTTTTAAACTACCAATTGTATAGGAAAATCAATGATGAGCCAATGGTATTGTTTGATTCAATAAATAATCAACTTTCCACAACTTACCAGGATTCTAAAACACCTAATATTTTAACTACAAATTATTGTTATCAAATCTTAAGTCTAAATAGTTGCAGGAGGGCTGGAGATTCTTCAAGAGTAATATGTAGTTTGTATAAAGAAGATTCATCTACCACAAACTATTTTAATGGATTAGAAGATGATTTAATTATACTTCATGCATTTGATACTTTTTCAAATTCATTTATTATTTCGGACACTGATAATAAGGACTCTGTTTTCTCAAAAGTAACAGGAAGTATGGTTCAATTAAATAAGGGGAATATACTTACAGAAAACGGATTAGGTTCGGCCAAAACATTATTAAATTGGATACCTAATTGTGATGATATTACCGGAGATACATTGGAATTATTAATTCAGGTTAGGGATAATACTTGTCCTTATTTTAAACAAGGGAATAAACTTATTAAGTTTTTAATAATCCCAGCCAAACAAGCGATTTCTCCTAATGCCTATTGTCCTAAAAAAATCAATAATGATTCTGTTTTAATTGAATGGCCAGAAATTTCTGCATTACCATTGACAAAAGAATTAAGGTTGTACAGGAAGGTTAATGAAAAAATAGAATTAATAAGCTCATTTAGCGATTTAAAAACGGTGAGTTATTTGGATGTTTTTACTCGGAATCCAACTGATTTGGTTTGTTATGCATTAAGTACACAAGATTTTTGCAATTATTTTGGAGATACCAGCAATCTTTCATGTTTACAAAACAATTCCACACCCGCTCCAAATCTTGGTATTTATACAGCTACAGTTGTTGATGATAAAGAAATAAAATTGATTTGGGAATCGGCAAATGCAGATAGTTTTTGGAGATATACTGTTGAAAAGAGAGTGGGTCGATTTGGTAAAAATTATGAAAAAATTGCGGAGTTCGGGAATATTTACGATACCGTATTAACTGATATCAAAGTAAAAGTAGATGAAGAAAGTTATTGCTATAGAATTGTAAATATGGATTTATGTGGCAACCTAAGTGTTAATAACAAAGAAGCTTGTAGCATTTTGTTGCAAGGAAATTCTATACCATTTGCTAATCAAATCAATTGGCTGCCCTATGATTATTGGCAAAATGGAATAAACAAGTATGAAGTATTAAAAACTGAACCTGGAATTTACCAAGACCAATTATTTGCTACCACATTTTCGAAACCTTTGGTTAAATTAGATGATCAATTGAATTACGATAATGGACTTTATGAATACACTATTTTAGCCCATGAAAGCACTTTTGGAAATAACCAAACTAGCCAATCCAATACCATAGATTTAATACAGTTGCCTTTATTATATGCTCCAAATGCTTATACAGAAAATGGCGATGGTTTAAACGATCAATTTCACACAGTACCAGTATTTGTAAAAGATTATTACCTACAAATTTACAATCGTTGGGGTGAAAGAATTTTTGAAACTCACGATAAAAAACAAGGATTTAGTAGCTTGTACAAAGGAAAAGAAATTAAATCTGAAGTGTATTTTTATATCGTAGAATATACAGGTTGGGATGGAAATGCATATACTAAAAAAGGAAACTTCACCTTATTGAGATAAGCTTAATTTTTCCACTCTACGGTTTCTATCAAGTGTAAAATATCTGCTTTCAAAAACTTTAAAACAGGTGCAATAGAATCTTGATTAGTTTTTGAATTAAAATATAAAGACCCTCTTAAAAAGTGAGAAGTACTATCTGTAATATAAAATTGAACATTTGTTGCGGTGCTACCTTCTAATTCATAGTAGATGCCATGAAATTTAGTGGTATTAATATAATTTTCAATAATTTGATCAGCACGCATTACATGTTTAAAAACCATTTCGCGCGAATCATTTAGCAATTTAAACAAGTCTTTTCTATCCTTAATATCTCTATAACTCAAATGAAGAGTTGCCCCAAATGGAGTATAATTTACATTGTACCAACATTCTTCTGCAGCAGGATATGGATCTATTTTAACCTCAGAATAAACGGGTTTTTCGAACCCATATTTACATTCTTCCAAATTTACCTTTTCGTATTTTTTTTCTGGATAATCAATACGCTGGTAACCTCTAGGGCGAGGAGTTGAATCTTTTGTTTGGCCACCGCAAGCAGAAAAAACTAGGGTAATAATTAATAAATGGAAAACAATTTTAAGCATTGGTTTTAGGTTCAAAAGAAACTTTAACGCGTTTAATTCTTCTAGAGTCTACCGATTCAATTTTAAAGGTATAATTCTTATACTTTAACTCCTGCCCCATCTTTGGCATATGCGAATTTAATTCTAAAAGCATTCCACCAAGAGTTTCGGCATCATTTCTTATATCATCAAAATCTTCTACAGATATTTCCATGAATTTACACATATCGTTAATGAGCATTTTACCCTCAAAAACAAAAGTATATTGGTTAATACGAGTATAAACATGTTCGTCTTCATCAAATTCATCTTGAATTTCCCCAAAAATTTCTTCAACAATATCTTCCATGCTCACCAAGCCATTTGTTCCACCAAATTCATCTACCACTATCGCTAGGTGCATTCTCTTTAATTGAAATTCCTTTAATAGATCATCAATTTTTTTACTTTCGGGAACAAAATAAGCAGGCCTTATTAGAGATTGCCAAAGAAAAGAATCGCCCTCATTCATATGCGGCAAAAGATCTTTGGTAAACAAAATACCTTTTATTTGATCCAAACTTTCTTCAAAAACTGGTACTCGGCTGTAGCCCGAATCTACTATTTGAAGCATTAATTCATTAAAATTAACTCCTATTTCAACGCCAATTATATCCATGCGTTGACGCATGATTTGCTTTACATTAGTATTACCAAAATTAACTACACTTTTCAGAATGTTTTTCTCTTGTTTGGGAGCATCTTTTTCGGAGGTAATTTCAATTGCATGATTCAATTCGTCTACCGAAAGTATATGACCTTTTTTGGTTATTCTTTTATCAATAATGGTTGTACTATGTTCTAAAACATAAACCAATGGTTGAAAAATTTTATACGAATAATAAAGAGGAACAGCTAAGATCCTTGAAACCTTAACATTATTTTGGAAGCTATAAACTTTGGGAACAACTTCTCCAAAAAGGACCAAAATAAATGTTACAAAAACTACCTCTACAAAAAAGCCAAATAATGGATAGGAGGCAAAATTAAAAATGGTGGAAAAGAATAGTGTAAAAACAAGAACGATAGCTATGTTTACAAAGGTATTAGCAATAAGAATTGTGGCTAATAAGCGTTTGGGATACCTCAACAAAAAATTAATTGCATTTGCTCTCGTTCCAGGCACTTCCATAAGTTCTTCTAAATGAGCCTTGGTTAATGAAAATAAAGCATTTTCTGAACCAGAATAACAAGCAGAAAGAAATATTAGCAACAAGATGGCTATGATAAAAAATACCACTGAAATCGAATCAGCAGAACTGAATGCAGGGTTTAATATTTGTAAAAGGTTACTACCGGGAGGAGGTTCGCCCATAATTTTGTTTAAATGGTTAGTTCACAAAAGTAATGATTAGCAGCGACAAATGAAATTGAACCTTGATTGATTGTCCATTTTTCCCTAAAAATCAACAAAAAATATTATTCATTTGGTTTGGTATGACCCAAAATTTGGATTTGATTTACCTTAATTTTCTTCCTTTGTTGCTCAATTCCAGAAGCATCCTTGTGCATTTCAGTGCGAATTTTACCCTCAATATAAACTTGAGTTCCTTTTTTTAAATAGCCTTTCAACTTCCATTGATCAATGGCTCTTGCCAACTGGTCCCAAGCCTCAATTTGGTGCCATTCTGTTTCAATTTTTTGAATTCCTTCTTTATCCTTGTATTGCTCATGAGTTGCCAATGAAAATTGGGCTACTACCCTATTATTTTCCAAAAATTTTACACTTGGATCTTGCCCTAAATTTCCTATTAAGAGTACCTTATTTAAAGACATTTATTTGTTTTTTGCTTATCGAATTTTATTACTGACCAAAAATACAAATCAATATTCAAAATCTTAGGAAGTATTATTTTAAGGTCTGAACCAAACTCTATTAAAGAGATTCGAAATAATGTTGAAATAGTCGAGATATACCGTATTTAGTTAATTCAGATGGTTTGACCCAAATTTCATTTAAACCCAAATTTGCCTTTTCACTCAAATTTATAAGGTAAAAGTCGGCAAAAATTCTGCGGTGACTTAAAAGATGTTTTCTTCTATAAACTAATTTTAAAGTATCATTTGGTTTGATCCAATCTTTATCAATTAATTCTTTAAGTATATTATCCATCGAATCATCATTTTCTAAAATTAAATTAGGAAGATCGAATAAATTTTGCCAAATATCCCCTGCAGGTCTTTGGTAAATGGCAATTTTCCCATTCAATTGAAAATGCAGGTAGGCCATTTTTCTTTCCTTCACTTTTACTTTTTGATCTTTAACCGGATATGAGGTTTCCGACTGAAGGGAATGAGCTAAACAGGATTTATTTAATGGACAATTTAAACAATCTGGATTTTGAGGAGTACAAACAAGAGACCCCAATTCCATCATAGCTTGGTTGTGAGTTGCAGGATGTTTTTTATTTAAAAAATCTTGAGCTAATTGTGCAAAGAGTTTTTTTCCAGTTGTTGAGTTAATCGCAATTGGTTGAGCAAAATACCTCGATAAAACCCTAAATACGTTTCCATCTAAAACCGCAACTGGTTCATTGAAGGCGAAACTAGCAATTGCAGCAGCAGTATAAGACCCAATGCCTTTTAATTGGATCAAACCAGAATAGGAATTAGGAAAAACTCCTTTAAACTCACTAACAATTAGTTTTGCGGTATAATGCATATTTCTGGCCCGACTGTAATAACCTAAACCTTGCCATAATTTAAGAACTTCTTCTTCAGATGCATTCGCTAAATCATAAACTTGTGGATATTTTTGTTGAAAGTTCAGAAAATAAGGCAAGCCTTGTTGCACTCTGGTTTGCTGAAGAATTACCTCAGAAAGCCAGATAATATAAGGGTCGGTAGACTTTCTCCAAGGTAAATCTCGTTGGTTCAGACCGTACCATTTTAATAGTTGATTGTTTGACATATCTAAGGATTGGCAAGAAAAATGAAATATTTTAGAAAAAAAACACCTTTTTTAAGTACTAATACATACATTTGCAACCCCTTACGAATAGGTTAAAGGGAAATAGAGCACAAATCATTCATTCATATAACACAGATTAACAATGACTAAAGCAGAAATTATCCAAGAGATTTCACTTAAAACAGGAGTAGAGAAAAACCAAGTGCAGGAAGTAGTAGAGTCTTTCTTCAAGGTAGTACGTAACAACATGACAGAAGGCAAAAACGTGTATTTTCGTGGATTTGGCTCTTTTATCATAAAAAGACGTGCTAAGAAAATAGCACGTAACATCTCTAAAAATACAGCAATGGTTATTGATGAGCATTATATTCCATCATTTAAACCAGCTAAAACTTTTGTTGAGAAAATTAAGAAAAGTGAAGTTGTAAAAACTACTGCAGCTAAAAGAGAAGCTGAAGCTAAACAAGCCTTAAAAGAAGCTTAATGCAATTTAACAAAGCTCAAATAATCATTATTGCCGTACTATTGGGATTAGTAGGGATTTTAGTTTATTTAAACTACAAATCTTCAACGCCTGATGTATTGCCAGATACTAGCATGGCTCAACAACCAGCAATGAAAGCATTTGATTTTACTGATTATTTGAGCCATTTAAAAGATTCAGTTTCTGAGGAAATGTGGGCAAGTTTGAATGAACAAACTCAGCAAGCTAATTCACCAGAAGCTAGAATTTATGAAATTGCAGGATTATCCGCTAAATGGGATTCTCTGGGTTACAAATTGGTTGGCGCGCATTATTTTGCAAAAGTAGCATCTAGACTAAATGATGAAAACTCCTGGTATAATTCAGGGTTGAAATTCTATGAGTTTGCTGCAACATGCCAAGACACTTCTATGCAAATTTATGCATCGAGACAGGCTATTGAAGCCTTTGAAAAAGTAGTTGTTTTAAATGAAAATAATGTTGATGCCAAAAATGCCTTAGCAATTTGCTATATTCAAAATGATTTAGATATCATGAAGGGTGTACAATTGTTAAAAGACGTAACCAAAAGAGATTCAAATAATTTAGAAGCGAATTATACACTTGGTATGTTGTCTATGCGCAGCGGTCAAGTGGATAAAGCAGCAGCTAGATTTGAAACTCTTGTGAGAATTCAACCAATGAATGCAGAATTTCATTATTACTTAGGAGAAGCATATGCTCAAATGGGTAAGAAGAATGAAGCAATAAAAGCTTACGAAACCTTTAAAGGCTTGGTGCCAGACGAGGAAGCAAAGAAAAATATCGATATCAGTATTAATAACCTTAAAAATTCTAATTAACATGCCAAGCGGTAAGAAAAGAAAGCGTCATAAAATCGCAACCCACAAACGCAAAAAACGTCTTCGTAAAAACAGACACAAGAAAAAGTAGTTTGAATTGAGAAAGAAGTAGGGATTTTCCTTACTTCTTTTTCTGTTCTTGTTATTCTCTTAAGTTACTACCTTTTACCCTCCCTCTAACCTAGCAACAACCAATAATGGTTGATTGCCTAATAAAATATTGTTGTGAATTACGAATTAATTATCAATTCAAACCCATCGGGAGGGGTGGATATTGCCATTCTTAAAGACAAAAAGTTAATTGAGCTACACCACGAAAAAGTAGACAATAACTTTCAGGTAGGTGATATTTATCTCGGTACCGTAGGAAAAATAATGGCTGGTTTAAATGCTGGTTTTGTAGATGTTGGTCATGAAAAAGATGCCTTTTTACATTACTTAGATTTAGGTCCCCAATTCCAATCCCTTCAAAAATTTACTCGGGTATTGCGCAGTAGCAGACCCAAAACCAATCTGATTACTCAAGAACATCTTGAGGCAGATATTAATAAAGGTGGAAAAATCACCGAGTTACTAAAAAGAAATCAGCAGATTTTGGTTCAGGTAACCAAAGAGCCCATTTCTAATAAAGGTCCACGACTTACCTCAGAAATTTCATTGGCAGGCAGATTTTTAGTGATGATGCCTTTTGATAATGCTGTAAGTATCTCTAAGAAAATTGTAAAGCAAGAGGAACGTAAACGCCTTAAAGAGGCCGTTAACGCTATTCGTCCCGACCATTTTGGTGTAATTATTAGAACCAATGCAGAAGGTGAAAGTATAGAAGATTTACAATCAGATTTAAAGGAATTAATGACTAAGTGGGACGATATGTGTAAGCAACTTAAAGATGCTACAGCCCCACAAAAAGTTTTAGGTGAAAACGATAGAACACTTACTCTTGTAAGAGATTTGGTTAATGACACCTATGTAAACATTCAAATTAATGACAATTTTCTTTATACCAAAATCAAGAATTACTTAAAGAGTAAATCTCAGGATTTGGAGAATATTGTTAAGTTTTATAACGGTAAGCTTCCAATTTTCGAAAACTTTGGTGTAGAAAAACAAATTAAAACCAGCTTTGGAAAAGAAGTTAATTTCCTAGGTGGTTCTTACCTAATTATTGAACATACCGAAGCACTTCATGTTATTGATGTAAATAGCGGCAATACTTCTAATAAAGGTGAAAATCAGGAAGAAAATGCCTTAAAAGTAAATATGGAAGCTGTTGAAGAAATAGCACGCCAATTACGTTTAAGAGATTTAGGTGGAATTATTGTTATTGATTTAATTGACCTAAAGACCGCTGGAAACCGCAAATTGGTTTATGAAAAGCTGAAGGAAGTAATGAAAACTGATAGGGCAAAACATAAAATTTTGCCAATGAGTCCTTTCGGTTTGATCCAAATTACTCGTCAGCGCGTAAGGCCAGAAATGGCAGTTGTTACCAATGAAAAATGCCCAACTTGTTTAGGTAGTGGCGAAATTCAAAGCAGCGTTAGCATTGTTGATGATATTGACAGTCATGTAAAATATTTAATTGAAAACCTTCATTTAAAAGGATTCACCATTGAAGTTCATCCGTTTTTGGCAGCCTTTTTAAAGGATGGTTGGTTTAAATCTCCTCGATTTAAATGGTGGAAAGCTTATAGACAATGGATTAAAGTTAGTCCAAATCAGGCTTTGCATTTAGTTGATTATAAATTTATCGACGAAAAAGGCGAAGAAGTTGTTTTATAAAATTTAAGATGCGACTAAAATGAAATAAATTTAGTCGCATTTTTTTTTGGTTCAAACCGAATAAACTAAATTTTAAGAGGCTACCATTAATTTGTAAAGCACCTAATCTTACAAAAGTGTATTTTGCGAATAATTGAATTTAAAAGAACAATATTCCCAACTTATTAAAGCCGAAGCAAAACGGTTAGGGTTTTCCTTTTGTGGAATCTCCAAGGCTGGATTTTTAGAGAATGAAGCCGCTGCATTAGAAAAATGGTTAAATGAAGGCAGAAATGGAAAGATGGTTTATATGGAAAACCATTTCGATAAGCGCCTCGACCCTACTCTATTGGTTGATGGGGCAAAATCTGTAATCAGTTTTTTATACAATTACCATAATCCTGAACCTATATTTGGTTCAAACCAATATAAAATTTCGCAATATGCTTTTGGAGAAGATTACCATTTGGTAGTAAAAGACAAACTTAAGGAGTTAATGCTTTTTATTAATGAAACAATTGGTGAAGTAAATGGAAGAGCATTTGTGGATTCTGCGCCAATTTTAGAAAAAGCGTGGGCGCAAAAAAGTGGATTGGGATGGATGGGGAAAAATGGAAATATTATTCATAAAAAGGCAGGCAGCTATTTCTTTTTGAGTGAGCTAATTTTAGACTTAGATTTGGAATACGACAAACCAGTTACTGATCATTGTGGTAGCTGCACCGCCTGCATTGACGCTTGCCCAACGGAGGCTATTTATGAACCACAAAAAGTTGATGGAAGTAAATGCATTAGTTATTTTACAATTGAACTTAAAGATGCAATTCCACCAGAAATGAAGGGAACTTGGGAAAATTGGATTTTTGGTTGCGATATTTGTATGGATGTTTGCCCTTGGAATCGCTTTTCTAAAAAACACGAAGAGCCAAGGTTTGAACCAAAAGAAAGCTGGTTGGCATTTGAAAAAAAGGACTGGGAAGAAATTACTGAGGATGTTTTTCAAGAACTATTTAAAAAATCTCCATTAAAACGAGCCAAATACAACGGATTAAAGAAAAATATTGACTTCCTACTAAACTCTTAGTTTTATGAAAAAAAGTTTTACCTATATATTTTCACTAATAGCTTTAACGGCCATGGGTCAGAAAAGTAGTTTTGAGCCAAACTTTGGTATTGTGGCTAGTGCCAATTTTACAACGGTTCATATGGCTTACGATAATTTTGTTGGTAGAGGTTTAGGAAGTTTTGGTGTGTTTTTTCAGAAACCAATAACTCCATATCATACTAATAGGTATTTTAATAGATTGGATTATACAATTGAACCGGCAATGAGTTGGTTAAGTTTTAGAGATAAGTCGAGTGATAAAAGGTTTCAGAGTAATTTTATTGACTTGAGTCTATATTTAAATTATGTTCCAGACCGTATGTCGGATGATTTAAGACTTTTTGCTGGAGTAAGACCCTCCTATTTAACTTATACTTCCACAAGTATTATTAATTATGGAGAATACAGCATTATCAATAATGATTCACAAAATCTAAATCAACGAGGAGATATTGATTTTTCTGGTGTTTTGGGGTTATCAATTAGTATGGGAGAAATTGCCAGTCTTGAAATAAAATATGTACATAGCTTTACTAATAAAACAACAGCAACAGAATTTCGCGGTAGACCAAGTGCTGTTGAAGTTGGATTGAAATTAAGTGCAATTAGAATACGTGATAAAATTATTGATGTTGAGAAAATTCAGGTGGATGAATTGAATAAGAGAGCTCAAGGAACCTTGCTTATTATGTTGGAGGAGCCCGATGAAAAACTAATTAAGGAATTGGTGGATGAAAACAAAGTTGACGATGCAAAATATGTTAGAAAGCTGCAAGAACAAACCAATTTGAATATCATTAAAGAGTTTAGAGCAAATTTTGATTTTTGCAAAATTGAGTTTTTTATGAACTCCAATGCCAATAAGGTTAATCGTGGAAAATTTGATGGTGTTTTTGTTGACGATAATTTGTCTCCAAAAGAGAATGTAAGTTTTGATACTACAAATTATTTTTTAGCAGCCTTTGTTGAAGATGTATCAGACTATACCCATAAACCAGATTATGGCTTGTATTTTTATGATCCAAAATTTATTCAGCTAGGAAGTCCATATAATACTGGAGCAAATGGTTTAGGAATTTTTGTTGGAGGAGATCCAATGAATTATTTTAGAAGGATAAAAACTTCCGGATATATTGCTGATGATTTTAGAAAAGTAATAAAGAAAGCAAATTCTAGATTGCAAATGGGCAGGATTTCTGTTAATTAAATATGTTTTTCCATAAAAAAGCCCTTGATTGAATTCAATCAAGGGCTTTTTATTTCTTATTTTTTATCTACTAATAACTGTTAAGCATCATTGGCATGATTAGCATTAACATGTCTTCATCAGGTTCTTGAACGGCAGGGACAATTACTCCAGCTCTATTTGGTTGCGACATTTCTAGCACAATTTGAGGAGCATCCATTGTATTTAACATTTCTAATAAATATTTAGAATTGAACCCTATTTCCATGTCTTCACCAGAGTAGTTACAGGTTAATTTTTCTAAAGATTCATTTTCAAAATCAATGTCTTCAGCGCTAATTGTTAATTCACTACCAGCTAATTTTAAACGAATTTGATGTGTGGTTTTATTTGATGTAATGGCAACACGTTTTACAGCCATTAGGAATTCACCTCTATCAATAGTTAATTGATTAGGATTTTCTGTAGGAATTACTGCTTTGTAATCCGGGTATTTTTCGTCGATTAAACGACAAATTAAACTTACATCACCAATTTGAAAAAACGCATTTTGACGATTAAAATTCACTTTTACTTTGGTTTCATCATTAGGCAAGCATGACTTCAAAAGACTTAATGCTTTCTTAGGCAAAATCAAGGCCTCTTCAGTACCTGGTTGAACATCGTTTCTAGTAAACCTAACCAAACGATTTGCATCAGTTGCAACAAAAGTGATATTGTTTTTGAATAACTGAAGGTATACCCCGGTAAGGTTTAACCTAAGCTCATCGTTACTAGTTGCAAAAACACTTTTATTAATTGCTTTTAAAAGGATTTTAGAGCTAATTTCAAAAGTACTTGCGCCATCTACTTCAGGAGTTTTAGGAAATTCATCTCCTTTTTGAGCAGTAAGTTTGAACCTACCACTTTCATATTTAATTTCAACCGAACCTTTTTCTTCGTTGATAGAAAAAGCCAAAGGCTGATCGGCCAATGTTTTTAATAACTCTAAAGTAGTTTTTGAAGGAATAGCAATTGATACATCCTCCTTTGAATCAACCTTTATGCTGGTATTCATTGTAGTTTCCAAATCGGTAGAATGGATGGTTAATAAACCATCTTTAATATCGAATAGGAAATTGTTTAGAATAGGAATAATAGGTTTTGCAACAACCACTCCATCTATATAAGATAAGTGACGTAATAACACACTGCTATTTACAATAAACTTCATTGGTATAGGTTAGTTTAATTTTTTATTTTTAATGGATGAACCGATGCAAATTAAAGAATTTACACCACTTCCTCTTGCAAACAAAAATAAAGGCCACACATGGAGTAGCAAAAACAAGTTATGCACAATAATTGGTCAGAATTGCAGTAAAAAGTTAATTAATATTCTGGTCGCCCAATTATTGTTGTGGGCAGGATAGTGGGGAATTTTTCAAATAGGCTAGAATCCAAAGGAACTGAAACACTAAGGTCCAATAAATTAGGCTGACCAGCATTAACCCAAGCAGTGTACCAGAAAGATGCAATACAAATGGTTGCAGCTTGCATCCTACGCTCAACCATTCCTTGTAGTTTTAGGTGATATGCCTCAGAAAATTCTTTGCTATACATTTTTTGCAAAGTACTCCCCTTCCATTCCATCACATATTTTGCCTGATCCAAATAGTTTTCATGCAAGTAGCGTTCAAACCAAAATACAGAATCCAAACAAGAAAAACTTCCCTCAACTGCTTCCCAAGCTGCATCATTTGGTTTTGCTATGTAAGTGGCTTGACCCAAAAAGAAATCGTATTGGTTAGAAAATAATTCAGGCAAACGCGACTCAAAAAATCCATGAATTCCATGTTGATTAGTTTGTTGGCCATTGTAGTTAGAAGTAGCATGTAAAGGCACATGAGCGTCTCCAATATAATGGCCAATTTCTGCCGAATATTTTAAAATATTTGCTTTATTTTTCTCCAGAAAAGCTTGGGTTAGGGATTTGAGCATCCATTGAATATTCCAAGGAACAATTCCATAGGTATGTAAGGTGTCCTTTGAAAATTTGATAACGGCCTCATGGTAAAGTCGAGGTATGGTGTCGAATGGCAATGCCTTTTCGTAATAATCTATGTCGATAAAATGCTTCACTCCTTCTCCTTCTACCAAGTAGCGACGCTTATCTGGGTCTACAGCATGTTCAGAAATGAAATCTATATGGCTTTTGTAAAAGCCAAACATTTCTTGAGGCAAGCAAAATACAGCCAACCTGTTAATTTGTTGGTGAGCGTAAAAACCCCAAGCTTTATTAGACTTTGGAAAAAGTGTTAAGAGCAAACATGCAATTAGAGTGATTTTGGGTATTAGTTTCATAAGGAAACAAAGAACAGATTTTACTTTTAAAAACGTATAGATTTAGGCGAAATCAAATCTGGTTTCTTGCATTTAATTTATTATTTGGGCTATAAAATTATTCCTGAATTTCCCGTTCAAAAATTTCATATAATTCATTAAGTTTAGCTTGCAAAAGCTGTTTATTGGGTAATGCAATTGTGTATTGACTTATTAATGCAGGTGAAATATTTCTACTCATTGCATATTCAACAACCTCATCATCTTTACTTTTACAGAGTAATATTCCTATGCTTGGATTTTCATGAGGCTTCCTAATATCTCTGTCCAAAGCTTCCAAATAAAAGTTAAGTTTACCTAAATGCTCTGGTTCAAAATCCACGGTTTTTAGCTCTATGGCAACCAAACATTGCAAATTACGATGATAAAAAAGTAAGTCGATACGGTAATCTTTGTTGCCAACTTGCAAGCGAAATTCTTGGTCTAAAAACAAAAAATCTTTTCCCAGCTCGAGTAAAAAATTCTTCATTTGTTTGGTCAATTCTTTCTGTAAATCTTTTTCTGAATATGGCTCAGGGAGATTGAGAAATTCGAATACATAATTTTCTTTAAAAACTTTCTCTGAAATAGCCAAAATATCTTCAGGAAGGTTTCCTAATCTTGAATTTCCTAAAAGAGTTCGTTCAAATGAACTGCTATTTATTTGGCGCTCTTGTTCTTTAACAGAATAATTCTCTTTTGAACAAAGATTAAGGTAGAAAGGTCTTTCTTCAGGGGATTTACATTTTCCGAAAATTGCGAGGTGATTTGTCCAACTAATTTTGGTTAAAATGGTTGACCGAATATCGCTTAAAGGAAATTGTGTCATCGGCGATGACACAATTTTATGTCCTTTATAACCAATTGGTTGTAATTGTGTCATCGGCGATGACACAATTAAAGAATCAGCATAAGTTTGATAAAATTGTTTCATCCTATAAAGTCCACGGCGGTTAAAACCTTTAAGTTCTGGATGGCTTTTTTTAATAAAATCGGCTAATTCATCAACGGTTTTTTCTCCCCATTTCGCATTTTTTAATTGGTGATCCAGGTATGAACCTATATTCCAGTATAAGTTTATTAATTCGGTGTTAACGGCTCTAATTGATTGAATTCTGGCCTGTTTGATAAGGGAGATGATGGTTAGGAATTCTTGTCTTTCACTCATTTTCTTTTTAATTATTTCCAAGGCATATTTTAAGTTGACCTTAAAAAATGAGACTTGGATAGGGTTTCATAGGAAAACAAAGGACAGATTTTCATTTGAAAAACGTATAGATTTGTGTGAAATCAAATCCGGTTTCTTGCATTTATTTTGGATGAATTCATTGATATAAGTGTATATTCGGAGAGTAGTTTATTAATCTAAACATTGTAATCATATGAATAAAATTGTTGGTTTGAACCGATATGTTTTGATCCTATGTTTGAGTTTATTTTCAGTGATTTCAAATGGACAGAACAGTCATAAAGATTTGTATAATCCAAATGCTAATGCCAAGGATGACTTAGCAAATGCTATTTTAAAAGCAAAAAATGAAAACAAGCATATATTGGTTCAAATAGGAGGAAATTGGTGCAAGTGGTGTATTGAATTTAACCGATTTTGCAAAAGTGATTCACAAATAGATTCAATGGTTCAGGCCGATTATGTAGTTTATCATTTGAACTATAGCAAAGAAAACAAAAACTTAGAAATCTTATCTCAATATGGATTTCCGCAAAGATTTGGTTTTCCAGTATTTGTTGTTTTAAACCAAAATGGGGAGAGGATTCATACTGAAAATTCTAGTTATTTAGAGGAAGGAAGCAGTTATAACAAAGCTAAAATTATGGCCTTTTTAAAAGCTTGGAATCCCAGAGCTCTAGATTCAAAAAGTTATGAGGGGAAGTAAATTGAATTTACTCTGGGGAAATGTTAGTGATTGTAAAATTGCCTATCGTTTGTGCTACTTCAAAAATTGAATATTCATTAATTTATTTCGATTAGGAGCATAATTAGCCAGGAAATTGGTTTAATAAGAAGCTTTGCTAATCAAATATTTTTCGATACTAAATTTGCTTAATTTCCAAAGAAGGATAAAATAAAAAACAAAGTAATTACCAATTGGGAATTCACTTTTTAGGTTTCCCATAAGGATAAAGAAAAATGCCATAAATATTAAAGCTAAGGCCATTAACCTTTGGCCTTGAAACCATACCTTTTCTGATGAATTTATTTTTAGGGTATTAAAGCCTAAATAAATATTTCCAAATTTTGGTGGAAACAAAAATAAAAGTAAACTATATATTGCCAGGGCTATTCCAATTAAAGTTATATAATTTAGGGTAATATTCATAGGATTTTATATGATTTACTATTTAACTTAATATCAAAAGTATAATTATTTGTCTAAAAAAAATGGGATTAATAAAAAAACGTGCGAAAGGCAATTTTTGCTACTAATAAAAAAGCCCCTAAAAACTTGATGTCTTCAGGGGCTTTTGTACCCAGAGCCGGAGTCGAACCGGCACGATTTCTCGCTAGTGTTTGAGACTAGTGCGTCTACCAATTCCGCCATCTGGGCATTCAATTGGTATTGGTGGTCTCGACAGGATTCAAACCTGTAACCTTCTGATCCGTAGTCAGATGCTCTATTCAATTGAGCTACGAAACCAATTGTGGGGTGCAAATGTAGTGATTCAAGCCTAATAAACAAATGGGTTCAGATTTTTTTCTGAACCCATCTGTTAAACAGTGAAATAAAAATATTTTTTCTCTTCCAAAGCCTTATTCCAAAAGGAATTTAGCATTAGATTTTCAAATATCTTTTTTATTCAAAAATTATAAACTTGCCAATACTTCGTTGATTGCTTCAAAATTTGGCAAATCGCCAGCACTTTCCAAAACTTCTGCATATTGGATAGTACCTTCTGCATCAATAACAAATGCCGAACGTTTAGCAACACCTTTTAAGCCAAGAATCCAATTTTCATAAATAGCACCATAAGCAGTAATTGCTTCTTTATTAAAATCGGAAAGCAAAGTAAAATTAAGATTTTGCAATTCTTTGAATTTACCTAATGTAAATGGAAGGTCAACTGAAATTGCCACCACATCACATTTGTCGTTATGGTACATGCTAATTGCATCTCTAACAGTACACAATTGGGTTGTACAAACACCAGTAAAAGCAGCTGGGAAGAAATGTACAATTAGATTTTTACCTTTAAAATCTTCAAGGGATACTTCTTTTTTATCGGTATCAATAAGTTTAAATGATGGAGCTTTATCTCCTTTTTTTAATGACATATTTGGTTATTTTATAAAGTGATTTCAAAAACAATATTCGAGAAAATAAACAGCACTAATGGTATTTTGTTTCATTTTTTTTAGTTGGTTCAAACAGAATTACTTTATATAATCCGTTTTATCCTTCTTAGTTTATGTGTATGTGTACCTTGTTTAGAATTAAATATACCGTAACTATCTAAAATATCTATTCTTACCTTACCGCTAGCATGAATAATTTCACCAGGTTCGAGAACCATTCCAACATGAGTTATTTTTCCGTTATCGTTCTCAAAAAAAGCCAAATCACCTAAAATTGCTTCGTTAGCAAATGCAATATCAGTTCCTATTTCTGCTTGTTGGTAGGCATCTCTAGGCAATTGTATGCCCATTAATTTAAAAAGTAATTGGGTAAAACCCGAGCAATCTATGCCCCACATAGTTTTGCCTCCCCATAAATAGGGCGAATTTAAAAACTCTGTTGCCAAAATTCCTATTTGAGATTTGGCTATTGGAAGCAGGTCTCCTTCTGTAAAATTGCCGGAATACCGAATGTTATTAATAGTAAAGAAGGATTCTCCAACTGAATTTACTTCAACTTGGTGTAGTAAACTACCAGGCAAAATATACACTGGAAGATTGCTAATTTGGTTTATTACTTTGGTAAATGGGAACTTATTTACAATTTTAAAATTCAAAAAATTACCATCCCAAGAATGAAATTGATTTTGGCTAATCCAGCCTTCGTATTCCTCGTTTTCTGTTTTAATTTTTACCCAATCTGTTTGCATTTCCAAAACTTCGTAAGTTTCGCCAAACAATAATTGAGAAACCAATTCACTTTTGCTAATTGGTTCAGACCGAATAGGAATAAGGCTTATGAGACAAACACCTTTTTTCATATCATGAATTTTCATGCAATTAAAATAAAATATTCGTATAGTTGTGGTCAAATTATCATTATGTCAAAGATTATTGATTTAAGCTATTTAAATGAGATTTCTGGTGGAGATAGTAGCTTCATAAAAGAAATGCTTGAGTTATATATTAATACTACAGCTACAGAAGCGGATTTGTATACAGAAATGTTGAATTCTCGTGATTACGAAGGAATTGGGCATTTAGCACATAAAATGAAGGCTCCTATACAAATGTTAGGTGCAAATGAATTGTTTCAAACTATTCGCAATTTGGAGCATTATGGAAAAGAAGGTTCGCACTTAGATGAAATGCCTCAACTTATTGATAAGGTTAAATCATTGGTGGCAGAATCTATTGTTGAAATTAGAGGAATATTAGATACATTGTAATTAAGATTTCAAGTTTCACACCTTTATTTCCTGCGTTTCCAGTAATATATTAATTGTATTTTCTCAAATATTATGGGTTCGGTTTGAACCAAAGCTGCGCCTAAAATAGCCTCAAGTTTTATTATTTTATTTGAAAGTCATACTTTCGCTGTCTAATTTTTAACTATTGGCATTTCGCGACACTAAAAGTAAAATAATTATCAAAACCCCTGAACAGATTGAAGGGATAAGATTAAGTAGCATTTTAGCGGCTCAAACCCTAGAAATTGTTGCACCCTATGTTAAGCAAGGAGTAACTACTGATTTTCTTAATAAAATCTGTGCAGATTTTATGTTGGCTAATAAGGCTATTCCAGCCACAAAAGGGTATAATGGGTATCCAAAAGAATCTTGTATTTCTGTAAATGATGTTGTTTGTCATGGCATACCTGGCAAATACGAATTACGCGATGGTGATATCGTTAACATAGATGTTACCACTATTTTAAATGGTTTTTTTGGTGATACTTCTAGAATGTATTTAGTAGGAGAAGTTAGCGAGCACGCAAAAAAATTAGTAAAAGTTACCAAGGAATGTTTAGCAATTGGAATTAACCAATGTATAAGTGGAACACCTATAAATAATATTGGTTACGAAATTAATAAACATGCAACTGCCCATGGCTACAGTACGGTTTATGAGTTTTGCGGACATGGAGTTGGAATAAAATTTCATGAAGAACCAGAAGTTTGCCATATTGCAGATAAGAATACAGGGCCTATTTTAGCGCCAGGTATGATTTTTACAATTGAGCCTATGATTAATGCTGGAAAAGCAAGGTGTAAAATAGACCGCAAAGATGGTTGGACAGCAAGAACCATCGACGGAAAATTATCCGCACAATTTGAGCATACCATTTGCATAACCAAAGGAAAACCTTTCGTATTAACCGATATTTCCAACGAATTTGAAATTCCAGAATCCGTATTTTAATTTTTAGGTTCAAACCGAAACAATTTATGAGAGTTTATTTAGACAATGCAGCCACTACACCAATGGATCCACAAGTAATTGAGGCCATGACAAAGGTTATGAGTGAAGAATTTGGCAACCCATCCTCTACACATTCGCATGGTAGAGTGGTAAGAACCCTTATTGAAGAGGCGCGAAAGAAAGTTGCTCATTTGTTGAATTGCACACCAGGCGAAATATTTTTTACTAGTGGTGGAACCGAAGCAGATAATATGGCCATTCGTAAATCTGTATTGGATTTAGGGGTAAAAAATATAATTACCTCGCCAATTGAACACCATGCAGTTTTACATACAATTGAAGAGTTAGCTCATGAAGGTAAAGTGAAAATGCATTTGGTAAATTTGCTAACTAATGGGCATGTAGATTTAACTCATTTAGAAGAATTACTTGCTAACAATGAACATGCATTAGTAAGTTTAATGCACGCCAATAATGAACTTGGAAATTTATTAGATATTGATAAAGTTGGTGAACTATGCCAGCAATTCAAGGCTTACTTCCATTGCGACACAGTGCAAACCATGGGACATTATGCTTTGGATACAAAAAAAACACATGTTCATTTTTTAGCCTGTGGTGCACATAAATTTAATGGGCCAAAAGGCGTTGGGTTTATTTACATTAACCACGAAGCTAAAATTTCACCTTATATCACAGGTGGTGCGCAAGAAAGAAATATGCGAGGTGGAACAGAAAATGTTTATGGAATAATTGGATTAGCGAAAGCATTGGAGTTAGCATATGCAAATATTGAATCTGAAAAGGCGCATATTCAGGGATTAAAAACCTATATGTTGGATAAACTAAGGGCAAATATTCCAGGAATACAATTTAATGGAGATGCAGAAGGTAGTTCATTGTACACAGTTTTAAATGCCAACTTCCCTCCTAGTCCTTATGCAGAAATGATTTTATTTAAATTAGATATTGCAGGTATTTCGGCCTCTGGCGGAAGTGCATGTTCATCGGGTTCTAATGTGGGTTCTCACGTTTTAACTGCCTTAAAAGTGCCAGCAGATAGACCTAGTGTTAGGTTTTCATTTGGCAAACAAAATACCAAAGAAGAGATTGATTATGTAGTTGAGAAAATGGTTGAAATTTATCCATCACAAGCAAATAATTAAACTCAAATATACTTTATGAAAAAACTTTCCTTACTCCTATTATCCCTACTTTTCATCAATGTTTTAATGGCCCAAACTGATTCGGTTCAGGCCCCTAAAGTTCATCCTGTTAAACACAGTTTACAAGCAGGTATGAATATTAACCAATCCTCATTTAGTGATAATTGGAATGCGGGAAGTTTAAATAGTTTTGCCTTTGGCTGGTATGCCAATTACTTGGTAAAGTATAAAAATAAAAATTGGGATTTTAATAGTGATTTACAGCTTCAGTTGGGTTATGTAGATAACCAAGGTGAAACAAGAAAGAAGAATGCAGATAGAATTTTTTATGATGCAAAAGCAGGTTTTATTTTAAGTAAGCATTGGAATGCATTTGGCTCCCTAAACTTCCTTTCACAATTTACGGATGGATTTGACAAGGCAATAAAAAGTGTGCTTGACCCAACTCAGGATTCATTACCTTTAATTTCTTCGTTTATGTCGCCTGCCTATTTAACTAGTTCTGTAGGATTGGAATACAAGCCATTAAGTTATGCCTGGATGCGTTTTGGCGTTGGAACTTTGCGCCAAACATTTGTTTTGAACGAAAGCCTTTCCCAACAACAATTGTATGGTTTAGAAAAACCGGGAGATAAATTAAGAAACCAATTTGTATTGCAGTATATTTTTAATTTTGATAAAGATTTAAACAAAAACGTAAACTTTAAATCTAGGTATACTTTAAATTACGATTATTTTAAATCTGGAAAGCCAAATGCTTTTGTACAATTATTCAATGCCAATTTAACTTTAAAGGCCACAAAATATTTAAGTACAAATTTCCAGGTTAATATCATTAAAGATTACGACCAATCACACGATATTCAATGGTCGCAAGTACTTTCAATTGGCTTGGTATATTCCATTTCAAGAGATTAATAAACTAATATAAAAACATGTCGTTTAAGATATATACTAAAACCGGAGATAAAGGTGAAACCTCTTTAATTGGAGGAGTTAGAGTTTCAAAAGCACATGTTAGAATAGAAGCATACGGAACGGTAGATGAGCTAAACTCTTATCTTGGGATAATTGCCGATTTAACTCATCTACCATCTAGAATAGATTTGATTCGTGAAATTCAAGACCGGTTATTTACAATTGGTTCAGACCTTGCTAGCGATCCAGAAAAATCTAAGATGAAAATTCCAGATTTGCACGAAAGCGATATTGAGCGCCTAGAACAAGAAATAGATTTAATGAACGAGGTTTTGCCTCCTTTGAAAAGTTTTATTTTGCCTGGAGGAAATATTTTAGCCTCACATTGCCATGTAGCTCGTTGCATATGCAGAAGAGCAGAAAGATATGTAGTAATTATTGGGGAGAACGGGCCATTGAATGAAAAAGTCTTGAGTTACCTTAACAGATTGAGCGATTTTCTTTTTGTGTTATCAAGAATGATTGTTCACGAAAATAAAGATGTAGAAATTTTGTGGCGACCAAGAATCTAGTAAGCGCAATAAACCCAAATAGAAGGGTTTTTGTCTTCTTTCTTTTCTAGGAGATTTAGAGCCTGGTTTAGAGTTTCTCCTTTTTTATAGGCAACTAAAAAATAAGGATGCGATTTTGGTTTAAAGACCACAGCTTGACTATCGCCATTTTTCACCAATTTTTCTTTAAATTTATTAGCATTAGCAGGCACCTTAAATGCTCCAGCTATTACATAAAATCCCTTTTCAATTCCATTTGATTTAGCATCTACGTTTACCATATTTGGCATATCGTAGGTTTCAACTTCTACAGCAACTTCTGTAATAGGTTCGTATTTTTCTGTTTCGGTTTGAACCAAAGGGGTTTCTTTAACAAATGGAGTTGATTGAATTTCTACATCAATAATTGGTGTAGGAGTTGGAATGGATTCAACAGAAATTTGAGTATAAAAAGTGCTATCAAAATCAAATCCACCACTACGTTTAAAGATATCAGTTGGTTCAATCTCTTTTTGTATTGGGGTTTCTATTTTCGGTTCAGACAGAATTATTTCTTTCTTAATATCTGGAGAAATGGTTAAATCCTTTTTGGGAGTTTCTAACGCTGGCGCTGGAGTTGATTCAATAATTATCTCCTCTTTGCTAGGTTCAGGCTTAACAACATCTATTTCTTTTGCAATTGGTTCAGCAATAATTTCAGGAGTTGGTTTGGCAAATTGGCTATCAATAATAGCTTCGGTCTGACCCAAAGTACTCATTTTAGAAATTTGCTGCTTTAACTGATCTACTGGACCTTTAAACAAGAAGAAACCTAAATTTATTACAAGTATTAAAGTAAGAACAGTTGCAATTATTGGAAATACCTTTGAAGATTTCTTTTGTTTTTCGCTATCAGCAATTCTTGCAGAATCTAATAAAACTTTTAGTTCCTTAAGAGCGGATTCGCGCATTTGTGTTAGCTCTTCCTCCTCTTCGGTATCTACTTTATCTACAACAATTCTTTTTGTTTTTAAAAGATTAGCAGCAAAATGGATTGGTTTCAACCCAAAACTAATATCATCAAAATTGGAACTTAAGGCAGATTCAAACTCCAATTCGCCCATTACATTGAATTTAAACAAGCCAAAACCTTCAATTTCTACTTTTTGAGCAGTAGAAACATGGTTCTGAAAACCGTTTACAAATAGGCCAAGTTTATCCACAATTTCTATAGAAGGCATTTCTAGGGAAGAGGCCAAAAACTCAACAAATTCTATTGAAGTATCGAACTCACCGGGCTGAAAATATATTTTTCTAAAGGATGGTATTACTTTCTTGGCAACGGGGTCTATATTGAATTCGTGAACCTGAGCAGCAAAACGGCCAAAACCCACAATACATAACTCATTATGCTTGTGCAGGTAGTGCTTAATAAATTGCCAAATGATAGGTCCTTTCAACTCCACGTTTTCTATTTTTACTCCCACAAATTAAGAAATTGTGTCCAATGCTCTTTCCACAAGCTTTCCACAAAAATTAATCTCATGTTAACAAGTGCTTCATTACTGGCTCTTGTCATAAGTTGGAAAATTATTTTGTCGTAATTTTATTTGAACCAAATTAAGTTAAATTGCGTTAACATTTCCATTTTTCTATAAACCCATGAAAATAAAAGTTTTACTTTTTTGCTTACTAAGTAATTTATTTGCCCAAGCTCAAATTAGCATATTGAATGCTGACATGCCTAAAGTTAATGATGCTTTGAGGTATAGTACCACCACCACAAAAATTAATTTGGATTCTACAGGTGAAAATTACACTTGGGATTTTTCTAATATAGTTGTTAGCAACCAGGACGTTCAAACTTTTACGTCTCCACTTCAAACACCTTATTTATTGCAATTCTTAAGCGCTACTTATGGGATTCCAGAAACAGGCCAAGCTTTGAGTCAGGCGGGAGGAATTGCATCAAATATTTATGCTTTTTATAAAACTAGCAATACTGCCCAAGTAATTTTAGGCAGAGGAGCAACAGTTCAAAGTTTGCCATTGGGAATTGTTTACTCCCTTCGTGATACTGTTTTTAAATACCCACTGACTTATGGCATGGAATACAGTGGTAATTATTTAGGGGAAGCGGGTTTAACAGGATTGGGAACCTTGAAACAAGTAGGCAACCGCCATACTTTGGTTGACGGTTGGGGATCTATTACCACACCTTACGGAACCTTTGATTGTATTCGTGTGAAATCTGAGATTACCGAAACTGATAGTATTGTTTTTAATGGTTTTGGTATACCTATTCCCAATAATAGCACTGTTTATACATGGTTGGCAAAAGGAGAAAAATACCCGATTTTAGAAGTAATAGTAAATACATTAACTGGTATTGTTACAAGCACAAAATATAAAGATATTTACAGACCAGAGGCTTATGTAAACAATTGCAACTTTAGCGCTAGTAGATTGACTGGTAAGCCTGGAGATACAATTACCTTAAGTGACAACTCTTTTGGCAAACCAAAAACATATGCTTGGCAAATTACGCCAGCTACATTTACTTATGCATCTGGATCTAATGCAACAAGCGCAAGTCCAAAAGTTATTTTTTCTGCCACGGGCAATTATTCTATTAAGCTAAGTGTTACCTATGAAGGGGCCTCGGACGATACTTTAAAAACCAATTATATTAAAATTGCTGAAAGTATAGTAGCAAATTTTGAAGCTAGCAATATCCATCCTGCCTTAAGCGAAACAGTTACTTTTACTGAATCAAGTACTGGAAATCCTACATCTTACCTTTGGTCTTTTACACCAGCAACAGGATTTATCTATGTTAATGGAACTAGTAGTATTAGCCAAAATCCGCAATTACAATTTATAGTTCCTGGAAACTATTCTGTTTCATTAAGAGCCTCAAATGCAGGAGCAACAAATACCCATAAGAAAACAGACTATATTCAGGTTTGGGCAACTGGATTAAAAGGCATCGAGGAAAAGCCTTTTGCAAGTATTTTCCCAAATCCTGCAAAAAGTTTTCTGCAGATAAATATGGAAAATTTGACTCCAGCATCTGTTAAAATTTATAGTATTTTGGGAGAACAAGTATACTCTAATACCTTCTTACCAAGCAGTGAAACAGGTATTTCGGTAGGGCAACTTCCAAAAGGATTATACTTTATAGAAATCAAACAAAAAGAATCTGTTTTGACCCAACGTTTAATTTTGGAATAAAGAAAAATTTCTTGTGGAAAAAGCGAGAATTTCAAATCCTATATTCGCTCCTGAAACATGTTAAAAAGTTTAAAAATCAGGAATTACGCCATCATTAGGCAAAGTGAAATTAATTTTCACCAAGGATTAAGCATAATTACGGGCGAAACAGGCGCAGGTAAATCCATATTAATGGGAGCCTTGGGCTTGATTTTAGGTGAGCGAGCCGACTCAAAAGTGATTTTGGAAGGAACAGATAAATGTGTAGTGGAAGCACATTTTGATATAGAAGCATACCAATTAAAGAGCTTTTTTAAGAACCATGAATTGGATTACGAACCGATTTGCATAGTTAGAAGAGAGCTTACTGCTACTGGAAAATCTAGGGCGTTTATTAATGATACACCTGTAAACCTGCCCATTTTAAAAGAACTCGGTTTGAACCTAGTTGATATTGTTTCGCAGCATCAAACTCTGGAATTAAACGAATCACAATTTCAGTTGGATGTATTGGATGCGGTTGCTGAATTAGTTAATGAAAAGAAGGAATATACTAGCCATTTTAAGGAGTATCTTCAAACAAAAAGGGAATTGCAAGACCTTCATAATAGAGAAGCTAAAAGCAGGCAGGATGAGGATTACCTTCGATTTGTTTTGAACGAATTAAATGAATTCAATCCTAAGGAAGACGAGCAAGAAATTTTAGAAAAGCAATTGGATGAATTGAGTCATGCAGAAACCATACAAAATGCATCCTCTCAAGTTAGTAATTTATTAGACGGTTCAGAGAACGCTATTTCGGATATGCTTCGTGAAGCCAAATCTATTTTGGTTCAAGCCGCCAAACACCAGAGCAATGTAAATGAACTGCTAATTAGATTGGATAGTAATATTTTAGATATTAAGGATATTGCCAATGAATTGAGCATGATTGCAGAAAAAACCTTGGCTGACCCAACAACATTAGCAAGTATAGAAAATCGCCTTCAAGTTTTATACAATTTACTTAAGAAGCATCGCGTTTTAACTGTTGGAGAATTGATTCTACTAAAAGAAAATTTTGAGAATCAGTTTCAGGAATTAGGTTCATTGGAAGAACAAATTGCGTCGTATGAATCAAAACTTTTAACGCAACAGAGTTTGGTTCAAACCGCCGGAAATAAATTAAGAGACAAGAGAAAGGCCGCAATAAAAACGATAGAGTTTAAAGTGAACGAATTGCTTGCACAGGTTGCTATGCCAAATGCGCATTTTGAGATCGGTTTTAAAGAATTGCCATTTGAAAAAGCCCGTGAACAAGGAATGGATGAAGTGGTTTTCTTATTTTCTGCCAATAAAGGATTTACGCCACAGCCTATTGATAAGGTTGCAAGCGGCGGTGAATTAAGCCGATTGATGCTTTGTATTAAATCATTAATTGCAGATAAGGTGAAATTGCCAACCATTGTTTTTGATGAGATTGATACTGGTATTTCTGGCGATGCAGCCCAAAAAGTTGCAGGTGTTATGCGCAACCATGCTAGAGGTCATCAAGTTATTGCCATTACGCATTTGCCACAAATTGCAGGTAAAGCCGACCAACATTTGTACGTTTATAAAACCAATGATACAGAACAAACTCAAACAGGAATTAGGAGTTTGAACCCCAACGAGCGAGTTGAAGAAATTGCTAGAATGCTAAGTGGAGAAAATCCGTCGGATAAGGTTTTAGCAGCAGCACGCGAATTAATTGAGAATCCATAAAAAAAAATTATCTTGCCGCACAAGTAATGAGTTTAAGTTTAGAATACAATACCGAAAGAGGAAAGCTCCTTATTTCGGAGTATGGCAGAATCATTCAAAAGATGATTGCCGTTGCAGTTGCAGAAACCAATCGTGAGAAACGCCAAAGTATTGCCAATGAAGTTATAAAACTAATGGGGCAATTGAATCCACATTTGAGAGATGTAGCCGATTATAAGCATAAGTTATGGGATCACTTGTTTGTTATGAGTGATTTTAAATTGGATGTTGATTCACCTTATCCAATTCCAAGTAGAGAAACCATTAAGGCCAAGCCTGAACCAATGGCTTATTCTCAATCAAGAATTAAGTTTAGATTTTACGGAAAAATTGTTCCTCAGATGATTCAGAAAGTAGCTGAATTGGAAGAAGGTCCCTACAGAACTGCCTATATTAATGCTATTGGCTCATTTATGAAAATGAGTTCTAAAGCATGGAATTTAGAAATGCTAAATGATGACGAAGTAATGGCGCATTTGGAAAGTTTGAGTAACGGAAAAATTGCCATTAGCGAAAGTGAAGATTTGCAGTTTAAGAACATGCAACAAAGAAAAGTTACTACTATTGGTGAAGACAAATACAGTAACAACAACAATAGAAATAATAACCAAAATAGAAATAAGTTCAATAAGAATAGAAACTTTAAGAACTTTAAGAAAAGGCCTTAAACGTTTGGCTCAAAAACGGATACGTTAACAGTTTTACTTTTTGACTGCCATGCTTCATGATTCCTTTCATAGACCACATTCCTATCTTAGAATTTCATTAACCGATCAATGTAATTTTAGGTGTTTGTATTGCATGCCAAACGAACAAATGGAATTCTTGCCTAGTTCTGGGTTAATGTCGGCAACAGAAATTGCCCATATAGCAAAGGAGTTTGTATCTTTAGGAATAAACAAAATTCGGTTAACAGGTGGAGAACCTTTATTACGCAAAGACTTTCCAGAAATACTTCAGAATCTATCCCAATTACCAGTAGAATTAACCTTTACAAGCAACGGAATTTTAGTACCAAAGTATCTGCAAAATATACTAGATGCTGGAATTAAGTCGGCAACTATTAGCTTAGATTCTTTGGATTCTAATAAGTTTTTTAAGCTGACCCAAAGAAACGATTTCAATAAAGTTTGGGAGAGTATTTTATTACTTCTTTCTAAGAAGATTCATGTAAAACTCAATGTAGTTTTGATGAAAGGTGAGAACGAAAATGAGGTCAATCAATTTGTGGCTTTAACCAAGGAATTGCCTATTCACGTAAGGTTTATAGAATTTATGCCTTTTACCGGAAACCATTGGGACAAAAGTAAAGTAATGACCAAAGAAGAAATTTTGGGACTTGTTGCAACTGAATATGATTACGTAAAATTGGTGGATGAAAAGCATGAAACTGCTAAGAAATATCAGGTAAAAAAACATCTTGGAACCTTTGCTATTATAACAACCATGAGCGAACCTTTTTGCGGTGATTGCAATAGAATTCGACTTACAGCAGATGGAAAAATTAAGAACTGTTTGTTTTCTAGAGAAGAATCTGATTTGCTTGGAAAATATAGAAATGGAGAAGAGGTAATTTCAGTTATTAAGAAATCTATCCTTGAAAAGAAATGGAAACAAGGCGGACAGTTTGCCTCTACTTATGGAGAAACGGATGCCAATAAAATAGTGAATCGAAGTATGATTCACATTGGAGGATAAACCAACATGATTTCAGTAGATGAGGCTTTAAAAACCATTGAAAACCATTCTAAACGATTAGCACCATTGCTATTAAATTTGCAGGATGCAATGGGTTTAGTTTTGGCTAAAGACCTAATATCACCAAGCTTCTCCCCTCCTTTTCATCAATCGGCAATGGATGGTTATGTCATTCATTATTCAAGCACCAATCTGTCTGAACCAATCTTTGTTTCGGGAACTTGTGTTACGGGAGAAACTGAAATTAAATCCTTGAAAGCTGGAACTGCGATGCGAATTTTCACTGGAGCTGCAATTCCAAATGGAGCAGATACTATACTAATTCAAGAACATGTTTTGGTTCAAACCGAAACTATTTTATTGCAAAACCAAAGTGTTGTTGAAGGACAAAATATACGCTTAAAAGGCTCTCAAATTGCAAAAGGAGATTTGGCTGTAAAAGCTGGGACTAAGCTAACAGCGGGAGTTATAGGCTATTTGGCAGGATTAGGAATTTATGAGGTGGAAGTTTTTCCTCAACCCAAAATTGGGATTTTAGTTACTGGAAATGAGTTAGTGAAAACAGGTGAAGATTTGTTGCATGGGCAGGTTTTTGAAAGTAATTCTATCATGTTAAAAGCAGCATTGCGAGATGGTAATATTGCTCCAATAAGTGTTGATTTAGCATTGGATACTGAGCAAGAAATTACAAAAGCAATTGAAAAGGCATTAAGCAAATGCGATTTGGTTTTGGTAACAGGTGGAATTTCTGTTGGCGATTATGATTTTGTGAAGCAAGGATTTTTAAATAATGGTGTAAAAGAGCTGTTTCATAAAGTAAAACAAAAGCCTGGAAAGCCTTTATTCTATGGCAAATTAGAAGATAAGTTGGTATTTGGTTTGCCTGGAAATCCATCGTCTGTTTTAAGCTGTTATTATGAATATGTAGTTCCATGCATTCGATTGATGATGGGAATGGAAATGAACCCATATGGTGAAAATTATTTGCCTTTGGGTCATGATACATTTAAAAAAGGCACCTTAACAAATTTCTTAAAAGGCAAGATATCTAATGGCAAAGTATATTTAAGTGGCGCGCAAGAATCGTATAAATTAAATGCCTATACCGATAGCGATTGTTTGGTTAGAATTGAGGCAGAGCAAGAAATTTTAAAAGAAAATGATTTGGTTAGAATTCATGCCTTTAAAGATTGTTGGCATTAGTTTTTTAGAGAAGAAACCACGTTTTTTGATTTTCAATCCATTCGATTTTTACCATGGAATTCAGCAATTATTTGTTTTATTTACTGTTACCCATCGTTTCATTTTTATATGCCTCGGTTGGACATGGTGGAGCTAGCGGGTATTTAGCATTAATGTCGTTATTGGGATTTGCCCCAGAAAGCATGCGACCTACAGCGCTTGTCTTAAATATATTTGTTTCCTTTTTAGCCTTTTACCAATACCACAAACGCAGCAAAATAAATTGGAAATTGTTCTTACTCTTGATAGTTGCCAGCGTGCCTGCCGCCTATTTTGGAGGCATGTTAAATTTAGAAAGCAAAATTTATCGACCAATTTTGGGTGCTCTTTTAATATTGCCTATTATTAGATTAATTGGTTTTTATAAGCCTGAAGAAAAAATTCTTAAACCCTTTAGTATTCCATTGGTATTGGCAATTGGAGCTGGCATTGGTTTCTTATCTGGCTTGATAGGAATTGGCGGTGGAATTATATTATCGCCGGTTATTTTGCTTTTGGGTTGGGCCGATTTAAAAGGAACTGCAGCCATAAGTGCACTATTTATAACCGTAAATTCTATTGCTGGTTTAGCAGGAAATATTCATCAGTTAGAAGCATTAGATTCCAGTATTTGGTTGCTAACAGGATTAGCAATTATTGGTGGAGGTTTAGGAGCATTTTTGGGCGCTCATAAATTAAATTTAGCAAGCCTAAAGTGGCTATTGGCATTAGTTTTAGTAATAGCATCTGCTAAATTATTATTTGTCTAAATAAAAATGTTTTAGAAAAAAAGCAATGCAATTCGGGTTGAACCAATAAATTCGTGGTGAAAATGAAAATACAGGTACTTGCATTTGGACAAATCTTAGACATTACTCAAAAGGATAGTTGGGAAGAAGAAGGAATTTTGAACTTAAATCAACTTCAGGAAAAGTTATGGAATGACTATCCTGCATTGAAAGAAATTTCGTTTGTATTTTCTATAAATAAACAAATTAGCAAGGATGGTGCCTTACTTAGCGATGGCTGTGAAGTTGCTTTATTACCGCCTTTTTCTGGAGGTTGATAGGAATGGAAAAGTCGTTTAAGAAATACCAAAGGCAAATAAGTTTACCCGGATTTGGGCAAGCGAAACAACAACAACTTTTTGATGCAAAAATATTGGTAATTGGCGCAGGAGGTTTGGGCTGCCCTGCCCTACTTTACCTTGCTGCTGCTGGCGTTGGAGAGATTGGCATTATAGATTTTGATACTATTGAAGAAAGCAATTTGCATCGTCAAATTCTGTTTGAACCAAATGATATTGGTATATTAAAAACAGAAATAGCCCAACAAAAACTTAGTGCAAAGTTTCCAGATTCAAAGATAATTAGTTATCCTTTTTTGTTTCAAGAATCCAATGCATTTGAGCTAATTTCCAACTATGATTTAGTAATTGATGGCAGTGATAATTTTACTACTCGTTATTTGGTTGATGAAGTTTGCCAGCAATTAAATAAGCCATGGGTTTATGGTTCGGTATCCAGGTTTGAAGGTCAGGTTGCAGTGTTTAACTACCCAGATAAAAACGGAACAAAAAGTTTGTATACAGATTTGTTTCCCACTCCACCAAAAGAAGGAAGTATTTTGAATTGCGCAGAAGCAGGCGTAATAGGCGTTTTGCCTGGTATTATTGGCACTTTGCAAGCCAATGAGGCTATAAAAATTATAACAGGCTTGGGCACTCCTTTGGCCAATAAACTACTCACTTATCATTCATTATTCAATCGGTTTTATGAGACAAAAATCGGTTTGAACCAAAGTGAAGTTAAAAGAGAAGATACATTTGAGAATCCAAGTGGTTTATTAGATAATTTACGAACAGATTTAAATGAATTAGATGTTCAATTGATGCAATTATTGGTTAAAAGAAATACCCTAGTTTCTAAGCTTGCTGAACCAAAAATTGCTTTAAACTTAGGTTTGGTTCAACCCGAACAATGGAAAACAAGCCTAGAAAAACGTTTATTAGAAGCAGAAAACTTGGGCATAAGCAAGGAGTATATAGAGCAAATATTCTCACTTATTCACCAAGAATCGATAACAGAACAAAAGAAAATTTATGACAGAAAGTAAAACACCAGCTCCTATAGAATTAATGGCTCCAGCTGGCTCTTATGAAGCCTTGATGGCGGCTATTCAGGCCGGCAGTAATTCGGTTTATTTTGGGGTAGAACAATTGAATATGCGTGCTCGTTCTACCAATAATTTTACCTTAAACGATTTGGATAAGATTGCTGAAATTGGCAGAACACATGGTGTAAAAACGTATTTAACCATCAATACAGTTCTTTACGACCATGATATTCGATTGATGAAAGATATAGTAAAGGCGGCAAAAAAAGCAGGCATCACTGCAATAATAGCGGCAGATCATGCAGCAATAATGGCCGCACATAAAGAAGGTGTTGAAGTGCATGTTTCTACCCAAGCCAATGTATCCAACGTTGAAACAGTAGAGTTTTATAGCAATTTTGCAGATGTAGTTGTATTGGCAAGAGAGCTAACTTTAAAGCAGGTTGCCGACATTTGCACTCAAATAAAAAGGAAAGATATTAGAGGTCCAAAAGGCAATTTAATAGAAATTGAAATATTTGTGCATGGAGCTTTGTGTATGGCTGTATCTGGCAAATGTTATTTGAGTTTACACTCACACAATGCATCAGCCAATAGAGGAGCATGCATACAAAATTGCAGAAGAAATTACATTGTAACCGACAAAGAAGAAGGAATAGAATTTGAAATCGACAATGAGTATATTATGTCGGCAAAAGACCTTTGCACCATTGATTTTATTGATAAAATTATAGATGCTGGTGTTAAGGTAATGAAAATTGAAGGCAGAGGAAGAGCGGCAGATTATGTGTATACAGTTACCAAATGCTATAGAGAAGCTATTGATGCCCATTACGATAAAACCTTTAGCGAAGAAAAGGTAGTGGAATGGAAAAACAGCTTGGCAACAGTATTCAATAGAGGATTTTGGGACGGATATTATTTAGGCAGAAAAATGGGCGAATGGAACGATATTTATGGTTCTAAAGCCACCCAAAGAAAAGTGTATATTGGAAAAGGAATGAATTACTTTTCTAAAATTGGAATAGCAGAATTTAAAGCGGAGAGTCACCAATTAAAAGTTGGTGATAAGGTGATTGTACTTGGCCCAAGCAGCGGCTATCAAGAAACAATGGTTGAAGAATTGAGGGTAGATGATAAGACTGTTGAGCAAGTAAATATGGGAGATATTTTCTCATTAGCCTTGCCACAAAAAGTTAGAAATTCGGATAAGTTATACAAGATTGTAGACGCACAAGATGTATAAAATTATTCAACAAAGAAACAAATGCATTGGCTGTAATGCCTGTGTAGAAGCGGCACCACAACGATGGGTAGTAAGTAGATTGGACGGAAAATCAACCCTAGTTGGCGGAGTTAATAAACGAGGCATGTTTAATGTAAACATTCCTGATTGGGAGTTGGAAGAAAACAAAAGGGCACAAATAAATTGTCCAGTTCATATTATTGATATTATAAAATTGTAGGCAATGGCAGAAGAAAAAAAAAGGAAAAAGGTATTTATGGAAGGAGCCATCTCCCCTACTTTTATTGCGGATTCTATTGCCAAACATAGCAGCAAAAAAGATATTGGAGCACACAGTATTTTTTTAGGACAAGTAAGAAATGATTTGATCCAAAACCAGGAAGTGAAAGGAATTGAATACAGTTGCTACCAAGAAATGGCAGAAGAGAAATTGCATGAAATAAGGGAAAATTGTTTTGAGAAATATCCATTGAGTTGTTTGCATGTTTACCATAGTTTGGGAATGGTAGAAGTTGGAGAAATATGTTTGTTTGTATTTACATCTTCTAAACACAGAGCAGCGGCAACAGATGCTTGTAGTTATTTGGTTGAACGAATAAAAAAGGAAGTTCCTATTTGGGGGAAAGAGTTGTTTGGTGGGGATGATTTTGCTTGGAAAGTGAATAAGAATTAGAGACGAGAAACGAGAAGCGAGAAAAAGAGTCTAGAGTCTAGAATCTAGACAAAACAAAAAATTAGCCCATGGCTTCAGCCATTAATAAATTTGAAGATTAAATAAAAAAATTAGCCCATGGCTTCAGCCATGGGTTTTAAATGAAATTATTATGATTGATATTACGCATAAATCGAGTACGTATAGGAAGGCTATTGCGGAGGCAATTGTTAAGGTTAGTAAAGAAGAAACAATTGAAGCCATTATAAATAAAATGGTTCCCAAAGGTGATGTGTTTGAAATGGCCAAAACAGCAGGATTATTTGCTGTTAAACGCACCAGTGATCTTATTCCTGATTGTCATCCTTTGCCAATTGAATATACCTCGGTTCAATACGAAATAGAAGGATTGGAAATTAAAATACAAATGGAAGTTGCCACTATTTACAAGACAGGTGTTGAGGTAGAAGCTATGCATGGAGTTTCTGTGGTAGCCTTAACCTTGTATGATATGTTAAAGCCCATCGACAAAGAAATTGAAATTAGGAATATCAGATTGGTGAATAAGAAAGGTGGAAAGTCTGATTATAAAGAAAAGAAAATAAGAGAATATTCGGCAGCAGTAATTGTTTGTTCGGATAGTATTTCGGCAGGAAAAAAGGAAGATAGTGCAGGAAAGGCAATAATAGAAAAATTAGAAAAACAATCCGTATTGCTTAAAGATTATATCATTATTCCTGACGAAAAAACCACCATTCAAGAAAAGGTGAAATCCTATTGTGCTCAAGGAGTCTCAATGGTTATTCTAACAGGAGGAACAGGCTTATCGCCACGAGATGTGACACCAGAAGCTATTTTGCCTTTGTTGGATAGACAAATTCCAGGCATTGAAGAAGCCATAAGAAACTATGGACAGCAGCGTACGCCTTATTCCATGTTATCTAGAAGTGTGGCAGGATTAATTGGAAATACATTGGTATTGGCATTGCCAGGTTCTACCAAAGGAGCAGCAGAATCAATGGATGCCATCTTCCCTGCTATCCTGCATATATTTAGGATAATGGAAGGTGGCAAACACGAATAATAAAATTATACTGCTACATCATAATCTCTTAAAGCATTGTTAAGAGAAGTTTTTAGGTCGGTACTTGCTTTGCGTTTTCCAATGATTAATGCGCATGGTACTTGAAAAGAACCAGCTGCAAATTCTTTAGTATAAGACCCCGGAATAACAACTGAGCGAGGAGGAACCACGCCTTTGTATTCGATAGGTTCAGGACCAGTTACATCAATTATTTTGGTGCTCATGGTTAAGGTAACACCGGCACCTAAAACTGCTTCGGATTCTACTCTTACGCCTTCTACAACAATGCATCTTGAACCAATAAAGCAATTATCTTCTATGATTACAGGAGCTGCTTGTACGGGTTCTAAAACGCCGCCAATTCCAACACCACCGCTTAAGTGCACATTCTTTCCAATTTGCGCACAGCTACCAACAGTTGCCCAAGTATCAACCATGGTACCTTCGTCTACATACGCACCAATATTTACATAGCTAGGCATTAAAATAGTTCCTTTGCTCAAGTAAGCACCATATCTAGCAACTGCATGAGGCACCACACGAACACCAAGTTCTGCATAATTTTTCTTCAAAGCCATTTTATCATGAAACTCAAAAGGACCAACTTCAATGGTTTCCATTTTACGGATTGGGAAATATAAAATTACCGCTTTTTTCACCCAATCGTTTACTTGCCAGCCGTTGGCAGTTGGCTCTGCAACGCGCAATTTTCCTTTATCTAATAATTCAATAACTTCATTTATCGCATTTTGGGTGGCTTCTGTAGCTAATAAAGAGCGGTCTTCCCAAGCACTTTCAATTATATTTTTGTGATCCATGCTGCAAAAGTGACCTGCTTCTAGGATAAATCCAAATGAAATGTTTAATCCAGAAATAAAGGTTAGAAGGAATCAAAAAAATTAGAAACCTTTGGCTATGTTTTATTACTTTGTTGGTTCAAACCGAATAAAAAAAATGAGCATACAAATAGAGGATAGTTGGAAAGGGCCATTAGACAAAGCCTTTCACCAAAAGAGTTTTGCTCAGTTGAAACAATTTCTTTTAGTAGAAAAAGCTGCCAAACACATTTACTACCCAGCAGGAAACCAAATTTTTGAAGCATTTAACCAAACACCTTTTGATAAAGTGAAGGTAGTTTTGTTGGGTCAAGATCCTTATCATGGACCCGGACAAGCGCATGGATTGAGCTTTTCGGTGAATGATGGAGTTCCATTTCCTCCATCGTTGAAGAATATTTTTAAGGCTTTGCAGGTAGATTATCCGGGATATGAAATTCCAAAATATGGCAATTTAACCCATTGGGCAAGGCAAGGTGTTTTGTTATTAAATGCTACTTTAACAGTGAGAGCTAATGAGGCAGGATCGCATCAGAAAAAGGGATGGGAAGAATTTACAGATGAGGTAATTCGTATGTTGAGTTTGGAACGAACTCATTTGGTTTTTATGCTTTGGGGAGCTTATGCGCAAAGTAAAACCAACATGATAGATTCCAGCAAACACTTGGTATTAAAGGCTGTTCACCCTTCGCCACTTTCTGCACATAGAGGTTTTTTTGAGTGCAAACATTTTTCTCAATGCAATAAGTATTTGGAGGAAAATGAAATACCAGGCATTGAATGGGCGTTTCCAAAACCTTAGAAATCGTTCTTTTGAATTTTATCGTGAATTGGTAAATAGGCTGGTAAAGCGGCAGAGCCATACCAAGGAATTAAATCCACATCAAATAAACCAATTTTAATGGCAGGGTCGGTTTGAACCAATTTTTTGGCTTCTTCAATGGTAGGCACATCCAAAATAAATAATCCACGGTAGCTTAATTGGTTTGAACCAAAAGGACCTGAAACAATTAATTTTCCTTCTTTTGCGAGTTTAACGATATTGCCCATATGACCCATAAAAAGGGATTTGGATTCAAGGCTATCTTTTGGTTTATAGCTGCCAGTTTTCAAGGCAACAAAAACATACATCTTCATTCCATATTCGTCGCCACCAAAGGTTTTGGCTAGTGTAGAATCATATTCTTTTCTGTTGTTTTGACCCAAGGAAATGCTTGAAAAAAATAAAGAAAAAGCGAAAAGTAGAAGAAGGTTTTTCATAGCCAAAATTAATTATCGGTATAAAAATCAACCAAAGAATCTATATATTCTGTTGACCATCCATCGGCAATTTCATCAAAGGCCTCATCTGGAATATTTGTATGCCTAACTTCTAGGGAAGTGCCTTGGTTATGTTGATGCAATTTAATCGTAACAATGCTTGGTGTTTCTGTTGGCTCTTCACCAAAGAACCATTCTTGAACTATTTTTTTGTCGGGCTCAAACTCCAAATTTTTGCCAACAATGCTTCCATCCCAAAGGGAAAATTCAGAACCAACTTCTGCTGTAAATGTGGCCTGATCACCAGTCCACAGCATAATTGTTGCCTCATTTGTAAGAGCTAAATAAACCTCCTCTGGCGGAGCCGGAATTACATAATATTTTTTGAAATCTTTCACGGCAGAAAGATAAACAAAGTTTGGAAATCTTTATTTAATCAAAGAAAGTCCTTCCAAGGCCGATGCATCAGTAGGTTGGTTCAATAAAGCTCTAGTGAACAAACCCTTGGCTTCTGTTTTATTACCTAAAAAATATTGACACCAAGCTAAAAGCAAATTAGAGTCGTGATCGAAAGGATAAAGTTTAACCACTTCTATAAAATATTTCTTGGCTTGGTTATAGTCTTTTCTATAATAAAAGATTGAACCTAGATAGTAATTGGCTTTTGAATTAGTTGGGTCTAATTTTAGAATGTCTTTATAAACTTGATCCACGCCATTCCATTTTTCTTGCGCGCTTAAAGGGTAAATCATTCCCCATAATGGCTCTGTGGAATTAGGAAAAATGGCTTTTGCTTTTTGGTAATAAGAAATAGATTCTGGGTATTTTTTATCCTGATAAAAAAGCCAACCTAAACGCAAGTTCATTTCATAAGAATTGGGTTCGTATTTGGTTTGAATTGCGGCAATAGCATCTTTGTAATTTCCTACTTTTTCGGTAGCATAACTTTTAGCAAAAGCCTCGGTTAAGGTTTGCGAATGGGCATTAATTGCAAGCAGTAAAAAGCAAAGCAAGATTGTTTTTTTTATAGTTTCCATCTTAATGTTATATAAAATAAATGTGAATAATAGTTGTGTGTATGGGAAACAAAATTCCCAGGTGAGTTTTCTGTGAAATATTCCATTTCGCGCATTTGAAATCTATAGGAAGGCACGATGCTAACTTTAGGAGTATTAATGCTAAGGTTTAAACCAGTAGAGTAATTTATGGGATCAAAAGTATTCAATGTTATGAAACCAGCAGAGCCCATATAGTTTCCAAGTTTCCCACCTAAAAAATTAGCTTCTAGCGCAAACTTTTGGTTCAAACCGAACCCAATTTTCTGATTAAAGGCAAAGCCTGTATTAATGGAATTATTTAAATAAGAAACGCTCGAATAAGCATACAATCTATCGTGACCCAAAGGAAAATAAGTTAGGCCTAATTCTGCCTGAAGGTTATCTGATAAATCGAAGGTTCCATAGTTTAGAAATATTATGGGCTCAATAAATTTCATACGTTTAGAGTAAAACAAACTCATAGAAAGCTCAGAAGTTTTTTCTATGCTATCTCTAATCATTACAGGCAATGGCGGCACAGATGAGGCTCTGGAAATGGTATAAGGATAGGAGAAATTCTGGCGGTAATAGGCAACAGAATATCCTAGTTTCCCATTTGATTTAAACAGTTTTGATACCCCAGCATTAAATTGATAATTGTCGTTTTGGTGATAGGTTTCAATATCTTGAGTGCTAAATTTAAACTTGGAAAGATGAGTTGTTTCAAACAAATTTACACCTAAAGAATAGGATAAATCTGGACTAATTTTCCCTTCCAAATAAACCCTTATAATTTTCATATTTGAAAAGAAATTACCCTCGTAATAATTTCCTATTTCTGATAAAGGTTTCCCGTAAAATTCCTTTTCATTATTTGAAAAAATATTTCCAGATTCAAACTCAATTTTATTTAAGCCCTTTGACAAAGGTTTTATTTCATTATTGGTTTGAGGATATTTTACCAAGAACTCATTGGCAACTTCGTTTTGTGAAGTAAGTACCAAACTTTGATACGTATATTTCAGAATTTCCTTATCAGAAGGATTCATATCTACAGCCTTTAATAAGTGTGGCCAAGCATTTTCAAAATTGCTCTCAAAATAATAAGAAAGACCTAATCGAACTCTCAAATAATAAAAATCTATATTCTCCTTTAACGCTTCTTTACCTATGGTTTGAACCAATTTATAGTTTGCATTTTGATAATGAAAATAGGTTAAACTATCTACTTCCTTGTAGCTTAAAGCAAAGGAACTGTTGCTCCAAAAAACAATAAAAAGAAGGCATACTAATTTTGACAAATCCATTGCTCCTTTCCATTACTAGTTTGTAATTCTATTTCCTGGATGCCATTTGTATTGAGTTTAATAAGGTAAGAAGAGCTACTCAATTTTTGTTGAAGTAAGATAGCCTGAACACTGCTTTTTATATGAATATACTGCATAGAAATACTTGGATCCATTTGAGAAATTTCACTTTGGTATTGCACCTGAGTAAACAATTTAAATGGAGAAAGCACATCTTGAATCCAAATTAGGAATGGAAAATTAAAGTGAATTAAAGGCAGTTGATCTTTCATTTTTATTTGAGGATAGGCACCCAATAAAATACTGTAACAAGCACTATAAAACTGAAACAAATCACTCTTTTTTGTTCCTTCAAAATCTGTAAAATAAAAGCGTGTACCATCACAAATAAAGTATGCATAGGATTGTGTTTTAGGTTCAAACAGATATAACCTATTCCATTCATCTGTAAAAACCTCCCATGAAATTATTTCTTGTTTCTCCACTTTAAAGAAAGACAATTTTTTACCTGGTGCCAAATTAAAAGCATGAGAAATTAATTTATTGGGTTCAACATTTGAGATAACACTTCCCTCCTTGGGCACTTGGTATAATTTAAGCTCGAGGGATTTATTATCCTTTACTTCTAAAAAATAAGCCAAAGGATAATCTACAGTTTTTGCTCCAACTTTTGGGGAGTTTTGAATTTGAAAATGCAAATGCGGCTCTGGAGAACGGCCGCTACTGCCGCAGGTTGCGAGAATAGTCCCCTTAGTTACAAAATCTCCAACAGCCACTTTAAACGAATCTTTTTTGATATGACTTAATTGAGTATAAACACCATCCAAATGATTTAGAACAATGGTATTTCCCCAATTTTGAGTTGTATCTACCTCTCCTATTTGGTTGTCTTCAACATGATTAATAATTTCATAAACATACCCATCTGCAGGAGCTAAAACAGGTTTGTTATAACAATAGAAATCGCTTAAATGAATTCCCACTGAAGAGTAAGTTTTTTTCTCTTCATCTTGAATTACAAAATCAAGTGCCTTACTCCAATCGCCCAAGTGGGTTATATTACCATCGTAACCTTGGCTTACTTGCCACTCACCCCAAAAAGGTAAAGTAATTTTTTTAAGGTGGGCTTGGTTGAACCTAGAAATAGAATTAAGGTATTTGTAAACTGTTTTCTCTGCAGAATAATATTGCCATGTTACTAAATGCAAAAACCTATGTAACCAGCGATGGTGAAGCGCGTATAAGAAAAATGTAGTTAATAAACTAAAAGCCAAGGTGAATGTTTTTAGCTCTAAACCCTTCATTAATTTCTCTAATGCAATATGCAATAACATCAAAACAGGAATGAGTAAGATGCTTGCGAGATAAGAAAAGGTATTGGGTATAAGGTAAAAGCCACCAATGGCAATAGCAAAAAAGATATAGTTTGAACCAACTAAATTAGCTGACAAATCATTTGTATTGGCGCCAAATAAAGCATACACAAAAAAGGCAGAAATGAAGCCTAAAAATGCCAATGAAAAAGTAATTCTAGAAAAAAGGAATAAGGCAATAGCAATGAGCATTCCACCTAAAACAGATTGTATAAAAAATGTTGCAGCTAAGGTTTTAAAAAATGTAACCAATAAAACTGGCATTTCGGTTTGATCCAAACTGTGTTGCAATGTATTTAAAAGACTACCTGAATTAGGTTCAAACAGACCTAAAACTCTTGGATGAATTTCTTGCAACTCGGAAGCTGCCAAAGAAATCATCCAATAACAAATAAGAAATGGAAAGCTCAGGAATGGTAAATTAGACTTGGAGAAAGTTCCTTTAAAAACAGCTGTTAATACCAATAAGCAAAACAATGCAATGATAAATAATAACCAAAAAGCACCACTTACCTCATACGCAAATCCTAAAGACAAGCCCAATAACAAGGCATTGAAACCATAAATCCCTTCCTTAATTTCTTGTCGGTTAAAACCAAAAACATAGGCCAATAAATTGGTAATAAAAACGGCTAGCAAACCAAATATTCCAACACTAGGATTAAAAAAAGTGACCGCTAAAATTGTGGCAGCAAAAAATTTATTTAAAGAAAAAAAGATTTGGCTATAACTATGCAGATTGGCATCTATCCAATAGTTCCAAAACTCTTTATCTTTTAAAGTCAATTGCATAAGTGGCACATCTTACAAATTATTTTTGATACTGGCAATATTACAAATCAATCTTCTCCAAATGCAGCGGCAATTTTTCGTAACGCAGCATGGTTTCCAAAGATTCTTTATCGCGAATTAAATGCACTTTGCTATTGGTATCAATCATCACCACATTGGGGCGCATTTGAATAAACTGCATCCATTGAGTCATGTTGTATGCTCCTACCCTATGCACAACCACTTGATCTCCTTTGTTAAGTAAAGGCAAGTTAATGCTCTCGCGAATGCAATCTATGTTCATGCAAAGCGGACCATAAACTACCATATCTTCTGTGTGGTGAGAAAATTCTTGGGCAGGTGTTATTTTATGATTGTACCAAAAAGCGGTAAATAAAAGGTTCACGCCAAAATCCATAATGGTTGCGCGGCGGCCATCACTCAAGCGTTTATTGGCAATAACAGAACCACATAAGTAGCCAGCATCATCAATTAAAGCTCTACCAGTTTCTAAAAATAAGGTAGGTAATTCATCCGGTTTGAACCCAAAATTAAGAATGGTATTTGAAATGATATCTGCATATTCTTCCATGGTTGGAATAATATCAGAGCCTTGCAAATAGCTACCTTTTAAAGTATTGGCTGAAGCAAATCCACCACCCAAATCGATGTAATCAATAACCTTATTCCATTTGGCTTTAATATTAACCGCCAAATCACAAAGCTTCCAAGCTGCAATTCCGTAGGCACCCGCGCTAAGCATATAGGTTCCAATATGGCAATGCAAGCCGTTAAGCTCCAACTCGGGATGACTCATAATTTTGTTAATGGCATTCCAAGCTTGACCATTTTCGTAATTAAATCCAAACCTATCCCAGATAGGATAAACGCCAGTATCCATATTCACACGAATGGCAACAGATGCCTTTTTATTGATGCGTTGCAATAGTTCAATCAACATATACAACTCATCAAAATGATCGATATGAATTAAAGAATTATTGTTCACTGCTAATTCTAAATCTTCCTCTGTTTTATCTGGACCATTGAAAATAATTTTATTTCCTGGAACCCCATTTCCTAATGCCTTTTTATATTCAAAAATGGAAACCACTTCGGCCCAAGCACCCTCTTGATGAAAGACTTTACAAACGGCATTTAGGTAATTTGTTTTATAGCTCCAAGCAAATTGAACCTTAGGGTAGCGAGTTCTGAAGGCACGATTTGCTTGCTGGTAATTCTTACGAATTTGTTGTTCGCTTATTACAAAAAGAGGTGAACCATAATCCTTTATTAAATCTTTTACCGCCACATTATCGATATGTGTAAAAGGAGCATATTCTGTTCGGGTACCAAATTTATTCATCGATCCTGTATTCAACTTTTGAATAACTGGACGTTCGTAACTTAATTTAACCATGATACTATTTTAAATATTTTTATACTTTTAAATGATAATGAAGAACTACAATTCTCCCAAGGTTGATATTTTTTCGTACTCAGAAAGACTAACAATTTGATCGAAGCTATAACGAACAAATAACTTTCCACTTTCATAGGATTCAAAAGGCTTTTGCTCTAATCCCAAAGCCATTTTCACCAAAGCCTCTGGGTGGTTTTGACCACAGCCAACAGCTAGATAAACCCAAGCAGGAAAGCGAGGATTCATTTCTAATAAGTAGTATTTATTTTCTTTGGTTTTTATAAATTCCAACTCACAACCACCACGCCATTTAGAATTACCAATAACGCGGTTGGTGATATCAATTAGTTCTTCGTCTAGTAAGGAAATTCCCGCCCAAGCCTTGCCTTTATCTGTGATGTATAATTTTCTCATGGGTACTGCGCCAATGCAATTTCCATTGCCATCACCAATTGCAGTTACGTTTACTTCGTTGCCAGAAACAAACTCCTGAAGAATAATTGGCAAACCCCATTTATTAGAAATCTTATGAAAATAGTTTACGGCTTGTTCTGGAGTTGCAGCAATACTAGCATCATAATATTTACCTTTTACTACTAAAGGATAACCCAATTCTTGACCAACTTTATAAATTTCATTTGGGGTATAAATCATTTTGGCTTTAGGAACGATTACCCCATTTTTTTCGCCAAATTCAAACAATACAGATTTGTGTCGTGATTCAAAAGTTTCTAGATCTGGCATAAAGGTAGCAATGCCAAATTCTGTTTTTAGTCTTGAACCTAATTTGATAAAGCTATGCAATTCTGCGTCGAAGTTGGGAATAATCATATCTAACTTTTCTATAGAATGAATATAAGCCAAACGTTGTAGAAGGCTATCCATGCCAGAAGAAGGCAATGGAATGCTGTAGGATTTATCTACCAAATCGTGCATGTACAAACCCGGTTCTAGGTTTTCGTACGACAAACCGATTATGCGAACATCAAACTCTGCACTTTCCTTTAAAGCACGAATAACAGGAATTCCGGGCCCAGGACTATCAATATTATTTAGTCCAGAAACGGCAACACAAACTTTGCGCTTATTCATGTTCGTTAATCAATTGGTAGGAAAACAACATTTGAAAAAAATCGCTCAAATCCTTTTCAATGGTGGCTTCATCGGTTGCATACTTATCCATCAAAGCAGAAACAATTTCCTTTCTTTCTTTTCCCTCCTTCATCAACCGCACTATTTCTTGTCCTATAGGATTTGTAGAAAATGAATCACCGCTCAAAGGATTAAAAATAAATCCATTCTCACTTACAGCAATATTTTTATTTAATTTCATAATGAAAAATTTTTGGTTCAAACCGAAAAACAACTAAAAACCATTTGCATAGATAAAAAATTATGCAGAAGGTTTAAACAATTAGATGACGAATATTAGCAATTCCTTTTCTGAAAAGCATTGATATTTGTCAGTCTTTGGTAAAATGCAAGATATAGTTTTCATTTGCTAGTGATATGAGTCATCTCCAAAAAATAAAAGAAAAAGCCAAAAGCCTTAGTAATAATCTAATTGCCATTCGCAGGCATATTCATAGTCATCCCGAATTATCTTTTCAAGAATTTGAAACAGTGGCCTATGTAAAAGCTCAATTGGACGCTATAGGGATTTCCCAAATAAAACCAATGGCTAACACGGGATTAGAAGTTTTAATTGAAGGAAAGAACCCGAGTAAAAAAGTAGTTGCATTAAGAGCAGATATGGATGCGCTGCCAATTGTGGAGGCGAATGAAGTAAGCTATAAATCTCAAAACCCAGGTGTAATGCATGCCTGCGGACACGATGTACATACTACATGTTTATTAGGAGTTGCGCAAATATTACATTCCTTAAAAGATGAATTTGAAGGAACCTTTAAACTAATTTTCCAACCAGGCGAAGAAAAATTGCCAGGTGGAGCTTCTTTAATGATTAAGGAAGGAATCCTTGAAAATCCAAAGGTTAACAGTATATTGGGTCAGCACGTAATGCCATTAATACCAGTAGGAAAAGTAGGATTTAGAAGTGGGTTATACATGGCCAGCACAGATGAAATTTACGTGAAAGTTATAGGAAAAGGCGGACATGGAGCAATGCCACATTTATGCATCGACCCAATAGCAATTACGGCACAAATGATAGTTGCGTTGCAACAAGTTGTTAGTCGCAGTGCAAATCCAATTATACCTAGTGTTTTAACATTTGGAAAAGTTATAGCCAATGGAGCCACCAATGTAATTCCAAATGAAGTTTATCTGGAAGGAACCTTTAGAACATTAGATGAAAATTGGAGAAGCAAGGCACATGAAATAATGTTAAGAACAGCAAATAGCATTGCAGAAGGACTTGGAGGAAGAGTTGAATTTGAAATTAGAAAAGGATATCCCTTTCTAAAAAACGACCCAGAAATTACAGCTAGAGCTAAACAAGCTGCAATTGATTATTTAGGTAAGGAGAATGTTGTGGATTTGGATATTTGGATGGCAGCAGAAGATTTCTCTTATTATTCGCAAGTTGCTCCTGCCTGTTTTTATAGGCTAGGCACAAGAAATGAAGAAAAAGGAATTGTATCTGGTGTTCACACGCCAACTTTTGATATCGATGAAAATGCATTAGAAATTGGTGCTGGGCTTATGGCTTATGCAGCTATTGAGGAATTAAAGAAATAAAATCAACACCATGAAAACTAAAAAGTCTACAAAAATCACCGTGTTTTTCTTAATTCTTTTTGTAGCTTTTTTCATTGGATTAATAGCTTATAACACTACTAATTTTCTATCAAAGAGCGAAGCAAACACGGACATGGTAGAAAGTTCGTTGAGAAATTCTAATGCCTTAACACAAGCAGCAGTAAACACCGCTTTGGGCATGCAGAAATGTTATCAATTGATAATTTCTAATGAGGAATCTGATTTGAAAGAAGCCATAACAGCGCTCGACTCTATTAAATCAGAAAATGAGGTTTTGATGCAATCCTTGGAAAAGGAAGCAAAAAGTGAAGAACAAAAAGATCAATTTAAATCATTAGAAAATGCCAGAAAAAGGTTGATTGCTGATAGAAATATTTTTATTGAGTTGGTTCAAAACGAAAAAAACACAGAAGCTAAGAAGTTTTTTTTGAACCAATTGACAGTTAGCGTAAACGAGTTTTTCCATTTTCAAAAAGATTACTCCATCCTTGTTAGAGAAAATGCAATTAAACTTGATTCAGAAATTAGCAAGAAAAACCAAATCACTCAATTAGTTAATCAATATCTATTTTGGTTGGCATTAATTGTAATTGGGCTATTTATTATTTCTTTATTTCTTATTATGATTTTATTGTTAAAATCTAGTGTAGAAGATAAATAGTAAGGTTCGGTTTGAACCAAAGAAAGAATGCAATTTTATTTTTTTAATTTGGTTCGAACCAAAATAGGTGAAAAATAAATGAGAAAATTGACTTAAAAACAGAATAATTCCCTTGCACATCAATTATTTAGCCTTATATTTGCAGGCTTTTTTAAGCGAAAGGAGATTATTTTATTGTCAAACATCATTAACAAAAACACACCAACTCCCGATCAGGATTTTGATTGGAGTATGGACAAAGCCGGATTTGGCGGCCGCTCGCAAGAGGAACACCAAACGTTAGCCTCTCTTTATGAAAACACCTTAAACGCCTTCAATGAGAAGGAAATCGTAAAGGGATCCGTAGTAGGTTTTACCGAAAAGGAAGTAGTTCTTAACATCGGTTTCAAATCTGATGGCCTAATTGCTCGTACAGAATTCCGCGATATGCCGGATTTGAAAATTGGCGATGAAGTTGAAGTATTGTTAGAAACCAAAGAAGATCCCAACGGACAGCTTATTCTTAGTCGCAAAAAAGCGGTTAGCGAAAGAGCTTGGGAAAACATCCTGCAGGCTCAGGAAAACGATACAATCGTTAATGGTTACGTTAAAACTCGTACCAAAGGTGGTTTAGTGGTAGAAGTATTCGGTATCGATACCTTCTTACCTGGTTCACAAATCGACACTAAGCCAATTAAAGATTACGATGTTTACGTTGGCCAAACCATGCCATTTAAAGTGGTAAAAGTAAATCATGCTTTCAAAAATGTGGTAATTTCACATAAAGTATTGATTGAAGAGGACATCGAAAAACAAAAATCAGACATCTTATCTAAATTAGAAAAAGGTCAAGTATTGGAAGGTACTGTGAAGAACATGACATCATTTGGTGTGTTCATCGATCTTGGAGGTGTAGATGGTTTGTTACATATCACTGATATTTCATGGGGACGTATCAATCATCCAGAAGAAGTATTGCAAATGGATCAAAAGATCAATATTGTGGTATTAGATTTTGATGATGAGAAGAAACGTATTTCATTAGGTTTAAAACAATTAGGTGCACATCCTTGGGATTCTTTAGCTGAAAACTTAGTTGTTGGAGCTAAAGTAACTGGTAAAATCGTAAACATAGCTGATTACGGTGCATTCTTAGAAATTGCTCCTGGTGTAGAAGGTTTAATTCACGTAAGTGAAATGAGCTGGAGTCAACATTTGCGTTCACCTCAAGATTTCTTGAAAATGGGTGACGAAATGGAAGCAGTTATCTTAACTTTAGACAAAGAAGAACGTAAAATGTCTCTTGGCGTAAAACAATTGAAGGCAGATCCTTGGGTTAATATCCAAGAAAGATATCCTTTGAACTCTCGTCATAAAGGTATTGTACGTAATATGACTAACTACGGTTTATTTGTAGAATTAGAAGAAGGTGTTGACGGATTGGTTCACGTTTCAGATTTGAGCTGGACTAAGAAAATCAAACATCCAAACGAATTCGTAAAAGTAAATCAAGAATTAGACGTATTGGTATTAGAAGTTGACTTAGAAAATCGTCGTTTGAGCTTAGGCCATAAACAATTAGACGAAAATCCTTGGGAAGCTTTTGAAACTTTATTCTCTGTTGGATCAGAGCACGAAGGTACTATCTTGAAAATTGAAGATAAGAGTGCAATCGTAGCTTTACCATACGGTGTTGAAGGTTATGCTCCATTGAAACAATTACAAAAAGAAGATAAGAAAACCGCTAAAGAAGATGAGGTTCTTACTTTCAAAGTAACTGAGTTCAATAAAGAAAACCGCAGAATCGTTCTTTCACATACTGCTCTTTGGAGAGAAGAAGAAATTGTGAAGAAAGATGCTGAAGTTAAAACTAAAGAAGTTGAGAAAGAAAAAGTAGCTAAAGCTGCTAAGAAAATCAACGAAGGAACTGAGAAATCAACATTTGCTGATGTTGGTGGCTTAGCTGAATTAAAAGCTAAATTAGAAGGTAAATAATATTACCATTCAATTATAGAAAATCCCTCTTCACGAAAGTGAAGGGGGATTTTTTTATGCAAATTTTTATCGCCTAGGCTTAATAAGTTTGCTTTGAGCGATGCATTGCTAACATTCATCGACAAATGTTATTCAGGCTTTATAATTGTTTCACCTTTGTGCAGGATTTGGATGTATATCCAATTAAAAACACAAAATCATGAACGGCATTAAAGCTTTAATTCCTTTTACCTTAATAGGTTTTCTTATTTACTTTATGAACAAACTGGCTTTAAGCACTCTTCAGCCAATTTTGTCTGGCATCAGCAGTGTTTTTGCGTTGAAATCCTTTCTATTTTTATTCTGGACCATCCCCTATTTGAGTTTGGCTTTAACTCTTTATGGCTTAAGAAAAATGCAATTAAAAAATGGTTTGGGCTTTTTAGGGAACCTTGGTTTCAATAGTTTAATCACTCTATTTTTTGTAATGCTTTCCCTAATATTTGTAAAAGGAATTAGCAAATTAATTGCTCTAATGAGTTCGGCAAGTTCCGCAATAATTGGGGTTCCAGAAATACCTTTTGGTTCGAACCAAACCTATTTGCTAGCAAGCGCCTGGATAGGAATTGCTCTTGCACTTTTTATGATTGGATACTTTGTTTATGGAATGATTAAAGGAAAATACAAATACAAGGTTCACAAACATGTACTTTCTTTCCCAGATTTACCTGAGGCATTTGATGGATTTAAAATTACCCAAATATCGGATGTGCATTCGGGTAGTTTTGACAATGAAAAAGCGGTGACAAAGGGAGTTGAAATGATTAAAAAACAAAATTCAGATTTGTTTTTATTTACAGGTGATTTGGTAAATAATTTGGCTTCTGAATTTGAACCTTGGAAAAAATTATTTAGCACCATTCGCGCTCCATTTGGACAGTTTTCTGTTTTAGGCAACCACGATTATGGCGATTATGTTGCATGGGAAAGTGTGCAGCACAAGGCTCAAAATTTAGAAAATTTAAAACAACACCAAGCAGATATTGGCTTTCGGTTGTTGCAAGACGAAAGCATAGAACTAGAAAAAGACAATCAAAAAATCCATTTAATTGGAGTACAAAATTGGGGACATGGATTTGCCAAAATTGGAGATTTATCTAAAGCATTATCGGGCTTGGATCAAACCGGATTTAAAATATTATTATCTCACGACCCAACCCATTTTGAGCACGAAGTAAAGAACCACGATACTCATATTCATTTAACTTTATCTGGTCATACACACGGAATGCAAATGGGTATTGATTTGCCTTGGTTTAAATGGAGTCCGGTAAAGTGGAGGTATAAAAAATGGGCAGGTTTGTACCAAGAAAATAACCGATACTTACACATAAACCGCGGATTTGGGTTTCTTGGCTTTAGCGGCCGAGTTGGCATTTGGCCGGAGATTACGGTTATTGAGTTGAGGAAAAGTGCGTAGGTTGGGAGTTTTGTTTTTAGATGTTGGCTATTAGCTGTTGGCATAGAAGTGGTAGGTTTTTGTCGATTGACCAAAGTCCATTGTCCATAGTAGAATTGGCCTTGAGTGAATAATTTTGCTCGAATTTGAGGCATGAAAATTCAAGGATGGATAAAATTAACCACAAAGGCCAAGAGGGAAAAATATAACTACTTTTTAAACGACCCCAGCGGGCATACGCGTCAACTTAAGGAATCGACATCTCGCTTTCCTGCATATAATTAATCCTTTTAACCCTTTTTTCATAACAACAGTATTTAGCAATTATTTTTAATTGCACCGAGTCTCCAATTGTTTTTGAGTTAGTTGTTTCAAGGAGTTTCCCTAACACACTTTTATTTTCCATTAAGTATTTTGTTATTTTTAATAGGCTTAAGTTTTTGTTATAAAATTGCATTACAGGCTTGCAAAGTGGTTCATAAACAAACCGCAAAACGACCATGGTCA
>JAIOYZ010000059.1 GCA_021740845.1 Bacteroidia bacterium | reverse complement strand
TATCCCCGAAGTTATAAATAAACTTACCTGGAGCATATTTCACATTCCCCGGCCAGTCTAAATCGTAATGTGCAGAACCATGTAAATTATAATAAATGTTTGATTTTTCATCTGTAAGCACTTTTTTCAAATCAAATTTTAATTCTCCTTCACTATCCTTAGTAAATCCTTCAAACATTTCGCCTTTATAAGCCGCTGGAATAATTCTATCATAATTTGTTGTGTAACACCCCACTGGGTTCTTGATTGAACCTAAGAACTCATTTAATAAGTTGTTGAGTTTGGGTTTGTCATCAATTGTTTCTGAATATCCTTCAATTTGTTGAATAATAAGATTTAAGAAATATCGTAGCACGCTTTCAAAGAAATAGTCTGCGTCGTTCCAAAATGAATAAAACTTAGAACTTTCATTGTGCGACTGCCACATTCCATTGTTTTTTTTGTAAATTTTATCAAACCATAATATTTCCCAGAGGTCGTCCTTCTCAACAAAGAAAGCAGGCATAAGATTTTTAAATTTAGAAATGCTCTCTCTGTGTTTTGATGAGAAAAATGTAATCAGATATTCTATGGCATTTATTATTGTTTCAAAATTTACAGATTCAGGATCTCTATGATAAAGTCCTATAAGCTTATGATATATCCAACTTCCAATAGGCTGTCCAGTGTAGCTCCTGAATGTCCTGTCCGATAAAAGTGTTTGAGTGATGTCTTTAGTAGTTGGTGCTCCCCAAGGAATTACTGCCCCTGCTCCTGTTAAAATAATTGTTCGATTGCCGGTCATTTAAAGAATAATTCGATTAGTTGATTATGATTTTCTATCATGAATTTAGATTCAATGAAAATTCTATCTTGGTAAAGTTGTTCGTCATAATATCTATAATTGATCAACCTCATACCTCCCTTGTTGCTATGAAATTACAGGATACCAATGTGTATTAAAGTCAGTTAGGAGAGAAGTATAAACCTCTTTTACTAGCTGAATGGGTCTATTAGTATTAAACTCAAACCGATTGCTTGGTTCGTAGTCTTGACTTCTTATAATTTGACTTAATTGAATAGCTTGCTTGTAAATTGTCATTTCACTTTTGCTATTGGGGAAGAGTTCAAAGGGTGCTATTGTTTTTATTTTCTTTATTTTCTTTGGTTCAGAAAATAGTTGCCCCCAATTATGATGAGGACTGTAAATTAAATGGTGATATCCACTGAGATATGGGGGAAAATTATCTAAAGGAAAAAGTGCAGAGTGAGAAACGATATTATCAGTACTATAATAAGTTCCAAGGTCAATTTGTGTATGAAACTCAGGTGTTGAATAGAAAACTTCATTTCCAGGACATTGAAGATCCTTTAAAAGTTTGAATTGGTATTCGTCCGTTTCCAGTTTAATTTTATAGTATTCATGACTAAAAACATTCCAGTCTCGTCTCCAGAAGTTTGAAACTTTGTCATAGTAAACAGGAATTTTAAATTGAAAAAATATATTGCCTTTAATTTGAACATCATATCCACCACCAAGCCGTCCTTCTTCAACTGTGTTTGGGAAAATGGGGAGTGGAATAAAAGGAAAAAATTGCTTAATATACTCAAAAGTAAAGCAAAATGAGAATTGTGTTTCTGAAAATTGGCAGTCTTGCATTGTCTTTTTTTTTTAGTTAGTTGTTTATTTATTAGTGTCACACAGTCAATATATTATGTCCTATAGGTATATGACAAGTAGGCTATTGCTTGGCAAATGGAAACTAAATCAGGAGAAGGTTGAAGCACGCTACAACCTTTATATTTACTATTACCCCACTTATTCATTTTTATGCACATTTGTTACAGTTTCGGTATTTCATTTTCTTCCATTTGTCCCAGCTAGCTTTTTAACAATTTTTGATTTTGTACCTAGTTTGTGTGAAATAAAATCCACTTGATCTTCATATTGGAATTCTATTTATTTTCCTGTCCCACATAGTTTTTCGACATAAATCCTTTGCTGTATTTGAACATCATAATTACAAGCGCAAGACCATAGATAATTTGCCGCATATTTGCCGCAATATTACTTGGCATACCGACAAAACGTAGTGCTTCCGGTAAAATAACTAGAACGGCTGCAGCAATTGCCGAGCCCCATAAATTTCTCATACCACCAATTATGACAATGGATAAGATGAAAATGGATTCATCGACAGTAAAGCTTGTTGGGTCAATGTAACTGATGTAATGGGCATACAAGACACCGGGAATGGCTGCACACATTGCCCCAATTGTAAAACTGGCAACTTTAGCCTGATAGACTTTTTTACCCAGGCTTTTTGTGAAAATTTCATCTTCGCTCAAAGCAATGAGAATCCTGCCAAAAGGAGATTTGGTAATGTTTCTGAGAACATAGAAAATGATAGCAGTTAAGGTCAAGGCAAGTATGAGAAATGATATTTTACTGCTAAATTCCAATCCTAAAATGGATATTGAGGGAATCCCTGGAATTCCAAGAGGGCCATTGGTTAAATCCATCCAGTTGTTCATGATAGAGAAAGCAACCACCTGAATACCCAGAGTAATAATAATAAAATAATCATCCACTGTACGCAAAGCAATAACAGAAACAAAAACTGCAATTATTCCACTAATTAGCATGGCTATTGGTAGAATTATCAGAAATGGTAGATTGTAATTAACCGACAAGATTGCCGAAGTATAAGCCCCAATTCCATAAAAACCTGCATGAGCTAAAGAAATCAAACCAGAATAACCTGCTGTTAATGTAAGGCTTTGGGAGAGCATTACATAAAGCAAAATCATTATTAATATGTGCAGGATGTATTCCACTAAATATCTATTTTTTTAAGTCGTTTACCACTAAAGCCCAAAGGTTTCCAAATCAGAAACAAGATGAGTATGAGATACGCAATAGCATCCATCCATTTGCTGTCGATATAATAAGCACCTAGATGTTGAGCAGTTGCCAAAAGGAACGCACCACCTACTAACCCCCATGTACTTCCGACTCCTCCGATTATCATTGCAACAATTCCATAAAGAAGTAGTTTGAATCCCATCGTAGGGGTCATGTTAATATCATAAGCTACAAGGATTCCTGATACAGAAGCAGTTGCAGAACCAATAATAAAAGCAATTAAAATGTACCAATTTGAATTTATCCCAAGAATATCACTTAGCTCTTCATTTGATGAGATTGCTCTAAGTTTTCTGCCAACTGAAGTAAATTTTAAAAACAAAAGGTATAGAAATACAATAGAAATACCTGTTATTATTGTAATTACTTGAATATTTGATATGTATGAGCCTGCTATTTGTTTACCAATAACAATATCACTAGTACGAATTGATTTTGTGCTATCATCCCATATTAAAGAAATGAGATTTAGAAGGATAATGTATATTCCTAATGAAGCTATTAATATTGCAAGTGGAATAGCATTTCTTTTTCTTAATGGTTTATAGATCATTTGATCAACCACACCTCCAAATAAGGAAGTAATAACTATCGCAAGTAAAACACTTAACCATAACGGTTGATTTAATTGTACACTTAAAAAATAACAAAAATATGCCCCTAAAGATATGATAGCTGCGTGAGAAAGATAAAAAGCTTTAGCAGGATAATATATAATGATAAATGATATCGCAATTATCATGTATATTGAACTAGTTTGTAATATATTTATTAATACCTGCATATTTGTTTTCTTACCATTGGTACCTACCTGTACTATTCCACTTTTTGAATTGTTCAGGTGTAAAAAGTTGTTGTTCCATTTCTTTTTTTGCTAATGTTATTTCATGAGCATTAAAACTTGCATTACCATGAGCTGCCGCATTCAATTGATATAATTCTGGAAAATTTTGAATGTCAAATTGTATATTTTCTTTGTAATCATTCCAAACTTTTGCTCCTGGAAAAATCGAAAAAATGAATGGAGTTGCAAGAGCTTTACCACCTGAAGTTTCTACAATTTTTTTTAGTTCTTTCAATCTTTGAGTCGCCAAATTAAATGATGCTGGATTATCTTCCTTCGAACCCATAATCGATGAAAAACTAATAATTTTTGTTCCTGCTTTTAGTATTGCAAGTAACACTTCTTTCTCTTTTTCGAAAGACATTAATTTTTTGTACCGTTCATCTTCTTGCAAACATTCAGTTGGAAAATATTCAGCATAACAACCAATAAATTGCCCATCATCAATTTGATTTGAATAAAGCACATTGATTAAATCATAATCAGGTTCATCTTTTTCATGATTCCAAAGATGCTTGATAACAATGCCTTGTGAAAATTCAAAAGCTATTTTATTATCCCAAAGAATTTGTATAACATCTTTTAAATATTTTCTCCCTGCTCTGTATCCTTCAGGATGTAATTTCAAAACTGAACTAATGCTGTCATCCCAAATATTTATTGTATTTATTCCATGATTCTTGAAATGAATTATTTTTACATGTATTTTTTCAATACTCATAAAACGAAAACGACCCATTTTTTTGGGAGTTGTACAAAAATCACAAGCTTCACTACATCCCCTTGTTAGAAATATCATTCCAATAGGTGTTTTGACCTCTTTGGGCAAAGGGAAATATTCAATTGGTTCATTCCATAAAGGAATGTCTTGTTTTAATAACCCCAAAGCCTCTAGAGGTAATTCATCCAAATTAGTACGAATACATTTTTTTGTTTTGTGAATATTACCCGAATTTATAAATGAAATACCGTCTACCTTTGAAAAGTCATTACCATATTTAATTGCTTTTAATAAATTTACTAAGTTTGTTTCAGCTTCACCACTAATTACAAAATCAACTAAGCCATTTTTTAAATAATAATCTTGTCTAAAAATGACATCTGTACCTCCAGCTATAATTAATATTTTAGGGTTTACAGTTTTTGCATATCGAAAAAAATCAATTGCTATACCAGACCAGGAAGTCGGATTAACACTAACTCCAATAACATCAACTTTACTTAATTGAATTTCTAAATTTTCAAAAGGAATTCCCATTCGGGAAGCAACCATCATTCCATCACCATATTTAAATTCTTTGTATGGTCCCAAACAATCCTGTTGTCTAATTTTCATATCAATTGCTTCTATTTCCCAATCAATCATATTTTGTATTATTGCAGGAATAGTAACAAGACTTGGTTTTGCATAATTAGTACGAATTACTGAGCTGATAATTCTTTCTCCATTATTTCTTTGCCATTCAAGATGTAAGCTCGGTAATTCGATTTGAAGATATTTCATAATTATTGAATGTTCAATATCTGTTTAAAGAGATTATTTGTTTCTTCCAATATTTTATCACGGCTACTGCCCCAATTTTCATGATTATAATACTCGCCCAAATTAATTTTTTTAACTTCGGGTTTATTCCATACTTTATTGAAAAGGTCTGAAAATATTGGCATCTTATGAATAAAGTCGTTATATTCATCATTACCATTAAAGTGGATACTTGTGCCCCATTCATATCCTGTTTCTTTTTCTTTTGGGAATGCTATAACTAAATGGGAATCCAAAACAAGTAATATATCTATGTGAGACAGAGGAGAGGCGATCATGCTATTTGCATCAATCAATCCAATCTCAATGTTTCTTAAACTTGCAACCCAATCAATACTATAAACCCTTTCAAAAAGAGAATTTATAAAAATTTGCAGCTTATCCTTTTCTTGTCCAATTTCTATAGCGTCATTTTTATCATTAATTACAATTAAGCGTTTAAATGATGAGATTTTGGAGCAGTTGATTTCTATATTTTTTGTCAATAATTGTTCGACAATACTATCAATGTATGCTTTGAAATAATCTATCCCTTCGTTGTATTCTGATGGAATTAGAGGGGTTTGAATAGAAAATATTTTTGAATCATTTTTTGTTTGTTGAATTGCTTTAATCGATTCTGAACAAAAAATGTTAAAAGAATCAATGAAACTAGGAAAACACTTATATAAAAGTGAAATGTGATCTTTATATTCTTTATTTAATTGAGATACTGTTTCCTGATGTCCTTTCTTTATGTTAGATACAGTTTCATGATGTTCATTCTTTAATTTAGTTACAGCTTCTTGATGTTCTATATTTGAAAGAGATATAGCTTCTTTCATTTCTTTATTTTTGGCTCTCTCTAAAAATATTATGAATAACTCTGATGCAATGAATATACTCAACGCAAAAATATAATGTATAGGCTCATGTAGATTAAAAGCATAGTATGCTAGAACGGATATTGTGAGTATTGCAACTACTAAATAAGCATATATAGCTATTTTTTTATATTCCATAATTTTATAATTAATTGTTCCATTATTATTGATGTGCTGCAGCTTCAATGAACTCACTATCTGTAATTTGTAATCTTGAAAATGGCTTAGAATTACAATCTCCAAGACTATCAAACTTCGTAATCCCCGTAGTACCTTCATAACTTGGCATATTCAAAAAGAAATCTTTGATTTTTGCTCCAGACTTATCAGTGTTTTTAAGTGCATTAGCAATAATATAAACAACATCATAAGAATAAGCAGCATAGACATCTGGTATCTCGTTATATTTGGCATTATACTTTCCCTTGAACTCTTCAAAATTTTTATTTTTATATTCCGCAGGTTTTATTAAATATACACCTTCTGCAGCATTACCTGCACTTGAAAGTAATTCTGGGGAACTCCAAACATCTGCCCCAAAAATCTTTTTCTTATAACCCAATTCTTTAAATTGCTTAAGTATTGTTC
>JAIOYZ010000027.1 GCA_021740845.1 Bacteroidia bacterium | reverse complement strand
GGCATTGGATTAGGAGGGTGTTTGGTTTTTTGTTTAATCGTTTATGCGTTTAATCGTTTAAGGTTTAGAAGTCGTGGTTTATCTAATCGCAGTTCAGCCAGCTGCTTCGACGCGAAGGAGGCATTTGATTGGGAGGGTGATTGGTTTATTCGCAGCTCAGCCACCAGGCTTTTGGTTATTGCTAAATAAGTATTTGGGCTAAAGCCCCATTTGTTTTCAATTCTTCCAAATCCTCCAGATAAATCTGGAGGCAATTGAAATTAATATCTGAAATCCTATAACATTTTGTTTTTTTTCTAAACTCAAAACTCTCTACTAATAACTATATTTTTGCTTCTCGCTTCTCGAATCTCGTTTCTCGCTTCTGGATTATTGCCTTCGCTGAGGCTCCATCGGGCAGGTTGAATTCTTTTTTTACTTCTTCCTTAAAAATTTTGAATGATGGACAGGTAAATTGGAAGACCTATGGTAATGTTTATTGGGAATGTTATGGCTAATGCCATGGGTAAAAAAAGTCCAGGGTTGGCTTTTGGGACGGTTATTTTCATGGCAGCTGGTACGGCAATATAGGATGCACTTGCGGCTAAAACGGCAAAGATAAATCGGTTGGAAATATCGCTGGTGATGGTTGAGCTGATGAGGGCTACAATGGTGCCGTTTATAATTGGAATGATGGCTGCAAACAAAAATGGAAACCAGCCGAAAGAGAAAAAGGATTTCAATTTTTTACCGCTGGAAATTCCCATGTCTAAAAGGAAAATTGCCAAGAAACCTTTGAATAAATCGTTGGTAAAGGGTTTGATGCCTTCTGCTTGTTTGGCATTGGCAAAGTACCCAATTACCAAACTACCTAATATCAATAATACGCTGCCGTTGGTGAGCGAATGTTTTAGAATTTCTGTTTTATTTACATTTTGTTTTTTCTCTTTGTTATACAATGAAATTAATACCAAGCCAATAATAATTGCTGGCGATTCCATAAGAGCCATTATGGCTACCATATGACCGTGCATGCTCATTTGTTGCGTTTCTAAGTAGGAAGCAGCGGTTACAAAAGTTACAGCACTCACCGAGCCATAAGCTGCCGCAATTGCACCCGAATCAAATACATTGAGTTTTCTTTTGAGGACAAAGAAAGTGTAAATGGGAATTAGCAAAGAAAGGCCAATGCAAAATATTACCGACCAAAATATTTCTGGTGTAAATGCTTCTCGAGAAAGCTCTTGTCCGCCTTTAAAGCCAATGGAAAAGAGTAGGTAGATGGATATAAACTTGGATGAATTAGCAGGGATTTCTAAATCACTTTTTAGGTAGACGGATAGAATTCCTAAAATGAAAAATAATAAAGCTGGGTTGGTTAAATTTTCTAGAAATAAGTTAAAATTCATCTATTAATTGGTTTGTTTATTTTGTTGCAAGAGGTTGAAATCAATGGCTCCAAAAATGATGGAGAATGAGATTTTGATTCTAAATTCTTTATGTCTTCTTCATTGCTTTTTTTGCAATTTGGCGCTCGTGGTATTTGTTTTTTTTGGTTCATGCCGCTGATTTTGTTAGGTTTTATGCCTTTTGTTAATCCTTTGTTTTGGACCTATTTTTTATCGCCGGCAAAAATGTGGTTTCCATTACATATATTTTTATATATGTTTGTAATGAGTAGCATAAACTATTTTTATGAATTATACACTAAACCAATTGCAGATTTTTTTAAAAATTGTGCGAACCAAAAGCATTACCAAAGCGGCCGAAGAATTGAACTTGACACAGCCTGCAGTTTCGATTCAGCTTAGGAATTTTCAGGATCAATTTGATATTCCCTTAACCGAGGTGGTTGGAAGAAAAATATACATTACTGCTTTTGGTCATGAGATTGCCGAAATGGCCGAAAATGTGATAGATCTGGTTGGGCAAATAGATAATAAAACCCAGGCCTATAAAGGAGTTTTAACGGGAAGATTGAAGATTTCAATTGTTTCAACTGCCAAGTATATTTTGCCATTTTTTTTGGCAGATTTTATGAAAAAGAATTCAAGTGTAGAATTGGAAATTGATGTAACCAATAAGAATTTGGTAATAGAAAGTCTAGAAAAAAACGAAGTAGATTTTGCTATGGTTTCTATTTTGCCAAAAACACTAAATGTTGAAAAATTAGATCTGTTGAGTAATAAGATGTATTTAGTTACGGGTGGAGAAGTGGAGGTGAGAAAGGGAATTAGTGCCAAGGATTTGTTTCAGGAAATTCCTTTTATTTATAGAGAGAAAGGTTCGGGCACCCGACAAACAATGGAGAGTTTTTTTGAGAAGAAGCAGATTAGTATCAACAAGAAAATGGAGCTAACCTCAAACGAGGCGGTAAAGCAAGCTTTGATAGCAGGTTTGGGCTGTTCTATCATGCCTTTAATTGGACTCAAAAACGAACTACAAACAAGAGAATTACAGATTATTCCCATTAAAGGTTTGCCAATTAAAACCACTTGGAGTTTGATATGGTTGAAAGGCAAAAAACATTCTCCCGCCGCATCTGCCTTCTTGGAATATTTAAAGAAAGAAAAAGCGAATGTGGTACAAGAAAAATTTAGTTGGTATGAGTAAGGAGAATTCGATTATTTTTTTAGTTTAATTGTTTCAATTAACTAATTTAAAAACAAATAATTTCCCTTCTTATCAGCGCAAATTTTTAGTTCGGTTTTAGAGTTTAGAAATTTGTCGTAACCTGTTTTTAGGTTCAGCCAGAAATTTATTAATGCTTTGTTGCTTTTGTATTTTTCTAAATAAATAGCCATGTTTTCTTGACTCATTTTAAACGGAAAAATATAAACTGGAATTTTGTTTTGACCGTTATTTTTTGCATAGATAGCCAACAAATAAATCTCTTTTATTTTCTCGTTTGTCATGGGCAGGCAGCCAATGGTAGCGCAGTAACCGTGAATAAAAATATCACCACCTAAATTGTTAGAGATGCTTTTTAATTTATCTGCTTGGTTGGGATAATTTATACCAAGTGATAAATAATAAGAACTTGCCGGATTGAACCTGTCAATAAAATAAAAGCCTTCAGGAACCTGCCCATCTCCCTGTTTTCGTTTTGGTCCTAATATGCCAGAACGTGCGCAAATAGGATAGGAGGTAAGGATTTTATATTTGCTTTCGCTTTTCTTTTTGGCATAAATCTCTAGCAAATCTTGGTCCTTATAGGCAATAAAAATTAGGTTTACATTGCTGCTCGTAAGGCCAAGTTTTGCTAGGCTTTTTTGTATCTCAAGTTCTTTTTCTTTTTTAGCATTTCTTACTCTTTCAAACTTCAATTGTTCTTTTAAAAAATCGGTTTGAACCAAAGAAGAACTTGGAGATATGAAAAATAAAAGAAGACTAAAGATGAGTTTCATTTTGCTGTTTGATAAGGATAAATTTATGTTATTTACGTTTGCCTTTTTCAATCAATTTATTGGCAATTAACGACTCAAAAGAATCTACCATAGTTTCTTTTAGTGGGCGGTATTGCATGTTTAATTCGCGTATGCTTTTAGTGTTATTTGCCTTCCAAGTTTTGTTAACATTGTTCTGGACAAATTTGCGGGTAATAACTTTGTTTACCATTGGTCCAATTAGCATTAATAACCATTTTGGCAATGCCTTTTTTGGGATTTTATATTGCTTACCAAATTCATTGTTTAAGATTTGTGCTGCTTCAAGAAAACTGGAGTTATGTCCTGATATAATATTTCTTCCCGAAGCGCTTGGAATAAAACCTGCATTGATGTGGGCTGTTGCTAAATCTCTAACATCTATAATGCCAACGCCAATATTGGGCACTCCCGGACTAAAACTTCCGTCGCCCATTTGTTTTAGTAAGGAAAGGCTTTCTGAGGTGGCTGTTTTAGGATTTGTTGCGGGGCCAAATACCATACTTGGGTTTATAACAACTAAATCCCATTTGCTTTGCGAGGCAGCAATTTCCCAGGCTTTTTTCTCTGCTAAGGTTTTAGAATAGGAGTAAGGTTGGTAAGTTAAGGAAGCATTTGTATTCCAGTTTTCCTCTGTAATTTCTCCGTTGGTAGCGTTTTCGGTATCAATGCAATCTGTGTAAATGGCGGCGCAACTGCTGGTAAGCACCACGCGTTTTACCGACTCACATTGCATGGCAGCGTTCAATACATTTTCAGTTCCTAAAACAGCCGGTTCAATCAATTCTTTCTGCGCATCTTTTACCTCTGTCATAAAAGGAGATGCGGTATGGAAAACCAATTCGCAACCTTGCATGGCTTCTGCAAAACTTCCATTGTTTAGTAAGTCGGCTTTAAAGAATTTAATACCACCATTAGATTGATTGGCCATTTTAACCAAATGTTCTAGTTTTTGTTCGTCGTTGGGATTGCGCACTGTCGCATGAACGGTTAAGCCATCGTCCATTAATTTTTTTATAATCCATCCCGCTACATAGCCTGTAGCACCAGTAACTAGAACGGGTTTCGTTTTATCAATGTTTTTCATTTTTTGTGTTTACCTATTAAGTATTATTAAGCAAAATAGTTTTCAATTCATCTTTTGCTTTCATTCTTTTTGTTAAGTTTCGGTTTGAACCGAATTAAATTTTGGTTCAAACCGAATTGCTTTTATACTTATTTTTTACGTGCTACAAAACGGATAACCGAAGCGGTGCCATTATGAAATAGGCCTTCGTTTAATTCAATAATTTTTTCTTCTAATTCAATGAAATCGAAGTTGTGGAAATCTGCTTTCACTTCTTCCAAAGAGAATAAAGAATCGATGTCTTTTGGTCCGCCTACTTTATCGTTAACGGAATTGTATTGCAAGTGATTTTTGCTAAAAGCTTCAAAGATTACATATGCGCCTTTTTTTAATAAAGTGTTTAAGGATTGGTGTAAATTAGATTTTATAGCGGCTGGGAAATGAGCAAAAATCAATGCCAATGCATCAAATTGTTCTTCTTTAAAATTTAAGGTATCAAGCTCTCCAAGTAAGTAATTTATCTCCACCAAATTGTTTTTAGCCAATTGTAGAGCCTTGTTTTTTCCTTCTTTACTAATGTCGAAAGCGGTAACCTCCCAGCCTAATTTTGCTGCATAAACGGCATTTCTACCTTCGCCTTCTGCTGCAAATAAAATGGAAGTAGGTTGTAGTTTTTTTAATTGTTCTTCTAAATAAATATTGGGGTGAATGCCATAAGCAAATTCTTCTTTACTGTATCGTTCGTCCCATCTATTAGTCCAGTTATCTACCATGATTTTTTGGTTTTTTGTTGAACGCAAATGTATTTGAGAAAAGGCAAAGAACTCTTATTTGTTTTGTTAAAAATTTGGTTCAAACCGAATTTAACTAATTATAAATCCAGAGTAAAACAGGTTTGTTGCTGGCTTTAAGAATTGGATCAAGAATTTTTAAACTGTTATTAGAAATACTAGGGCAACCCCAACCTTCTGGCGTTCCATCTGGATAAATTTCATCGTCTGGAATTTTCTCCCAAGAGTGAAGAACCACAAAGCGTTTAAGGGCATTGCTATTGGTAGATTCTAAGCCGTGTAAAACATATTTTATTTTTATTCCCCAGTCGCTGGTGGCTCTTTGGCCAATTTTATATTTGCCTAGAGATGAACAATGACTACCATCTTCATTACTAAATTTGGGTTTAGTTTTGGTGAGAGCGTAACTCCAAAATAATCCACCACAGCCATGACTCACACTAAAAGAATGAGTGAAAGTATCTTTTTTGAAATCCCAAACCAGAAAACGTTTGAGTCCTGAGTGTAAACTCATATCAATTAAAATGCAAAATTGAGTATTGAAATTTTTGGATTTGCAATAGCTTAAAGCCTGCTTTGCTTTTATGCGAGTTTGTGAAATATTAACGCTTGGATTTATGCTACTTGCCTCTACTACTGAAACGCTGTGTTGCTTATCTGGCTTAGAGTTGCAGCAAAATAGAAGGGTAGTTGCTACTAGTAAAATGGAGCTAAAAAGCTTTATGGGTTGGCGCATAACTATTCGTTTTGAACCAAACGCAGAATCGAGAAAAATAGTTTACTAAAAGCCGAGGATGACTTGTGCTAAACTTATTGTATTGTTTTAGCGTTTAGAGATTTTGTTTCCAGTTCCTCTTTGTCTATTGCATTTAAATCTGTTGATGGTATCTTGTCTGAGAGCGCTATGTTTTGTTTTGCGAGAGCTCATTCTTTTGCGCCACATTCTAAAACTAGAAGGCAAAGAATTTTTTCGCATAAATTCAATCACATCTTTTTCCTTTAGGCCAAACTGAAATTCAATAGCCTCAAAAGGAGTGCGATCTTCCCAAGCCATTTGAATAATTCTATCTAATTGCTCATCGGTAAAAGGTCCGTTTTTGCTTGGTATAGCTGCAATTATTGGCTTCGTAGAATTTGCTTTTAGCTTGATTTTATTTTTGGGAATATCTAATTCTGTTTCCATATTTAGTTGAGCCATAAATTCCTATAAGTTTTATTTTTATCGTACTGGTTTGCCTGTAAATCTGGGTTAAATTGTCTTATGCCACGCGGGTCGTTGCCAACGCCTGCTATATAAGCCCAATTGCACCAATTACTAGTAACATCATAATCTATTAATTGTTCTTCGAAATAGGCTGCTCCATATCTCCAATCTAATTTTAGGTTATGGCAAAAAAAGCTTGCCACATTTTGTCGGCCTCTGTTGCTTAAGAATCCGGTGAGCTTAAGTTCTTTCATGTTTGCATCAATAAAATCGTTGCCTGTTTTTCCATTTATCCAATTGTTGAGTAAAGCCACGTTGTGAATAATTTCTATTGGAGTATTGGCTTTTATTCCATTTGGAAGGAAGAACAAGTGACCATGTTTCTGCATTAAAAAGCAAAAATAATCTCTCCAATATAATTCAAAAATGAGCCAATAGGTGGATTGGTTAGCACCAAAAATGGATTCATAATTTTTTATTTCCCAATAGATTTCTACAGAAGAAATGCAACCCAAACTGAGCCATGCCGAAAATTTTGAGGAATAGTTTTCACCAATCATTTGGTTTCTGGTTTCCTTATAATTGCTAATTGATTTTGTTTGAAATAAATATTCATTTACTCTTTTTCGTCCTTCTGTTTCGCCACCCTTAAAAACAATCGCAGCACTTTTATCTGTGGGAGTTTGCTCTATTTCAAAATCCTTTAAACTCCACCAATTAATTGGTTCAAACAGAGGAGAATTAATAGAAGCTGGTTTTGCAAAAGGCTTTCTAATTTTGATATCTTTTTCTATTTGCTTTCTAAAATCTGTGAATATTTCTGGGACTTGCTTTATAGAAAGGGGCAAATCCAATTCATGGAATAAAGTGCTGGTTGAAAAGATTTCCAAAGAGCAATTTATTTTCTTTAACTCCTTCTCAACATTAGTTTGTGTTTGTAATTCATAGTAAGCAACTTGCTTTTTTGTATAGACTTTTTGTGCTTTCCATTTTTCTGCAAATTTGTTTATCTCAATCTCTGGGTGGCCAAATAACAAAGTTAGTCCTGAACCAATTTCTCTTAAGTTTTCATCTAAATCTTTTAGCGATTCAAGCAAGAATTTAGCTCTAAAATTTCCTGTATTTTTAAACCCAAATTTGTTCGTTTTAAAATGAGAAGGATCTAAACAATAAACTGGAAAGATTTCATCATTTTGCGCTATGGCTTGCACCAATGTTTCATTGTTGTACAAGCGTAAATCTGTGGTAAACCAAACAATTGCACGTTTCATTTATAATTCGTTGATATGTTCTAAGTAAAAGGCAGCTTGTTCTAATAGTTCAGATTTATCTTTTGCATTCATTTTTCGCCAAACATTATACATCATTCCAATGCGCGGGTTTTTAGAAAGTTTGTCTTCATGTTTGTCGTAAAAATTCCAATACAAACTGTTAAAAGGGCACGCTTTATCTCCTGTTTTTATGGATTTGTTATAATAGCAACCCTGACAATAAGAACTCATTTTGTGAATGTAGGTTGCAGAGCTTACATAGGGTTTAGTGGCAATTATTCCTCCATCTGCAAACTGACTCATACCGCGTGTATTGGTTATTTCTACCCATTGAATTGCATCAATATAAATACCCAAATACCAATCGTCTACTTCATTTGGATTTACACCCGCTAAAAGGGCGAAATTCCCTGTAATCATTAGGCGTTGTATGTGGTGTGCATAAGCATATTTAAGCGATTGCTCAATAGAGTTTTTAAGGCAATTCATTTTTGTTTTGCCTGTCCAAAACCAAGTAGGCAATTTGGCTGTATGCTCTAAATAATTTAGGTTAGCGTATTCTGGCATTTTTAGCCAATACATACCATGCATGTATTCTCGCCAACCAATTATTTGCCTTACAAAACCTTCTAGTTGGTGAAACTCAATTTTGTCTGGATTTTTAGTATAGGTTTCAATGGCTTTTTCTATTACCTCTTTTGGAGAAAGTAATTTTATATTCAAAGAAAACGACAAACGCGAATGGTAAATAGACCACTCTTGCGGCGCCATTGCATCTTGAAAAGTCCCGAAAAGTGGAAGGCAGTTTTCTGCAAAGAAATCGAGTAAGACAAGAGATTGTGTTCGCGAAATAGGCCAAATAAAATTTCTGCTATCTACTTGGCCACTGGTTTTTATTGAGGTTTTTCTAATTTCTTCTTCTATAGATTGCAAGTTGTTTGAAAAAAGAAGAGGCGAGGTAGGTTTGTGTTCCTTTGGTAATTTCTGGCGGTTATCCTCATCAAAATTCCATTTGCCATGCATGGGTTTATCTCCATCAACCAGCAGTATTTGGTGCTTTTTCCGCATGTAACGGTAAAAGGTTTCCATTAGAAACTTTTGTTTTCCTGCAAAAAGGTTTTTTAGCTCGTCTCGAGAAGTGTAAAAGTGTTCGGTATCTGCAATTCCAATATCTATTTTTAATTCGCTGGTAAAGCGTTTCAGTTGTTCATCAACTCGGAATTCGTCGGGCAATTGGTATTCAAACTTTGTAAACTGATGTTGAAGAATTAAAGCTTCACAATTTTTACTAAAGCTATGTAAATTTGAGGTGTTGTTTAAGTTTATATAAATTACTTGATGACCTAAATCTTTCAATTCTTTGGCAAAGTTTTGCATGGCGCCAAAAAATCCAATTACCTTTTGTATGTGGTGTAGGGCATAATCTGTTTCCTCCCTTAGCTCCATCAAAACATAAGTAAATAGGTTGTTTTTCGTTTTGAACCAAGAGTGGTTATGATTAAGTTGATCGCCCAAAATTAGTCGGAGAGTCTTTTGTTCCATTGGCGTTAGGCCGTTTTATTATTTCTACATTTTTCGCTGCAATAGGCTATTTCGTTCCAGCATTTCTCCCATTTCTTTCTCCAAGTAAATGGTCGTTGGCAGGTTTTACAGAGTTTGCTGGGCAGGTTTTCTTTTTTTACACCTTTCATGTTTTTACATGTTTTTCTAAAATACGCTGACCTTCAATTTTTACCTCTTTTGTTTTTTTGAAACTCCAAACCAATTTGCTGGCAATTTTTCTTGTTTCTTCCAAATCAACAATGGGTGCGGGATATTGTTTTCCAATTTCACATTTGTACATCTGTTGTTCAATTGGGCTTAGTTTATTTGGTTGGTGAATTAAATTTGCTGGGATTAATTTCAATTCGGGCACCCATTGTTTAATAAACAATCCCTCTGGATCATGGTCTTCAGAATTTTTAATTGGGTTGTAAATTCTAATGGTATTAATGCCAGTGGTGCCGCTTTGCATTTGCAGTTGAGGATAATGTATGCCAGGTTCGTAATCTAAAAACTGACGAGCCAAGAAGTGCAGTTCGCGCCAATCTTGCCATAGGTTAAAAACAAAGAATGAAACCACCATAGCACGCATTCTAAAATTGATATAACCGGTAACGACTAAACAACGCATGCAAGCATCTATAATTGGAATTCCGGTTTGTCCATTTTGCCAAGCATTAATATAATCTTGGTTTTTAGGTTTGGTAATTTGGTTGTAGGCACGATTTATATTTTCAAATTCGTAGCGAAATTCACTCTCAAATTTCTGAATAAAATGGCAATGCCAATGTAATCGGGAGATGAAGTTTGAGAGAGCCCTTTTATTTGGGGAGGCAGAATAGTGATGTTTGGTGTATTGGTAAACTAAGCGCATACTAATATTTCCATAAGTTAAATAGGGCGATAAACGGCTACAGCTTTTTCTGCTTTGAAGCGGTTTGCTAATGTGTTTGCTATAGTTTATATGTCTTTCTTGTATAAAGTTTTCTAAATACCTCCAGGCATAATTCTCACCTCCTGGTTGGAAGTTTTTATTAGGTGTGGTAAAATCTTTGGCAAGTTCATTGCCTTTTATTTGATTGTAAAAAGAATCCTCCAAGTTGAAGGAATTCCAGTTTTGAAGAGAAATATATTTGGCAGGAGAAATCATTTTTGCTTCCCAAAGAATTTTCCATTCCTTGCGCGATTTTAATCCTCGGATGATTCCATTTGTTTGGAATTCCATCCAGGAAATTTGGTTCAGCATAAATAGTTTTTTTAGTTTCTTATCTCTTTGGTAGGTGAGATTATTGCCAATTTCTTCTGAGGAGAAAATGGTTTTTATAGAGAATTGCTCCAATAACTTATTAAAAACAGGTTCCGCCTCGTTATTGAAAATGAAAATTTTTGTGTTATAAGATTTAAGTTTTTCGTTCAGCTCCATCAACGATTCATAAACAAAGCGCCAATGTCTTGTATCGCTATCGTGGTAGGCAATTACACTTGGTTCAAACAGATAAATTAATAAGGTTGGTAACTTAGATTCTTGAGCAAAAAATAGGGGTTCATGATCTTTTAAGCGTAGGTCGCGCTTGAACCAAACCACATTTATTTCTTGTTTTGCCATTTATTAATTTGGAGAAAATGCCTTTTTGGGATTTACTAGTTTGGAGTATTTTGTTACTAATATAGATTCAACTTTGAAGGGGGAGATTTTGTTTTGTAAAGATTTGTTTGGGAGATAGGGTAGGGGCTTTGGGGGGTGCTAGTTTTCAATAACAAATAAGTTTTTAGTGTTAAGTGTTAAGTTCGCAATTGACAATTTCTAAAAACGGTTGAGCGAATTTGATTACTTAGATTCATTTGGATTGCTAACAGCCTTCCCATATAGACTTTTCCAAAAATATCCCGCAAGGTTCAGACAAAAATCACTAATTTTCGAAACAAAATCTGGCTAGTAAATGCAGTTATTAACTATTATAAAATCAATCTTTTTAAAGGAAGGAATCATCCTTTTTATGTTTGTATTAACGGTTAATAATTATATTACCAATTCAGATAAAACCATCACTGCAGATGGAATTGGATATTACGAATATTTACCCTCCATTTTTATTCATAAAGATTTTGTAAGAAAGGATATTAAGCTTGAAAGCGACACTTCATACTACCAAAGAATAATAGATTTGCAAGGCGCTTATGTGCACGTGGATGGCTTTAAAATTAATAAATATCCTATTGGTGTGGCTATCTTGCAAAGTCCGTTTTTTATAAGCACTTGGCTAATACAAGAAACAACACATACGCCTACAGATGGCTACCAACTTCCATACCAAAGATGCTTATATTATTCTGGACTTTTCTATCTCTTTTGGGCTTTGGTTTTCTTTGGAAAACTCTTAGAAACTTATTCTATTAAAACCTGGCAAATTGCCATTGCACAACTCTTAATAGTCTTTGCCACACCAATCGCTTATTATACTTGTGCCGAACCAAGTTTTAGTCATGTTTACTCCTTGTTTGCCATAAGTGCATTTGCATATTATAGTCGTTTGTATTTTAAAGCAAATTCTAAAAGAGATTTTTTATGGGCCGCACTCTTTTTAGGATTAATACTTTTACTCCGACAAATTAATATTTTGGTATTAGTCTTTTTGCCATTTTTAGCAGAAACACCAAAGGCATTTTCTAAAGGAATTTCGAATTTATTTACTAAAGAATGGCTATGGATAAAAGCCATTGCTATTGTTGCTGCAATGCTTTCAATTCAAGCTTTTGCATGGTATTTACAAAGTGGAAATTGGGTGCTTTACTCGTATAGAGAAGAAGATGGATTTAATTTCTTAAAACCAGAAATTGCCAATATATTATTTAGTTACCGCAAAGGTTTATTTGTGTATACTCCCATTGCATTTATTTCATTATTCGGTTTGATCCAACTCATTATTAAGAAAAGGATTTATGAAGCCACAACATGGTTACTCGCTTTTATGATATTAACCTATGTATTTTCTAGTTGGTGGAGTTGGTATTATGGATGCAGTTTTGGCAATAGAGCATACCTGGAATTTCTGCCTTTTGTTTTCCTTCTATTCTCATTCCTGCTTCAAAGTGCTAGCAAAATTATTAGAGTATTTGTGCTTTTGCTTTCAATTTCATGTGTGCCATTAAACCTTATTCAAACATACCAATACAAGGAGTTTATTTTGCATTGGGTAGATATGAACAAAGATTTCTACTGGAAAATTTTTGGAGAAACGGACAAGCATTATATTGGTTTAGTTTGGAAAAAATCCTATGATTTTAACACTTACGAATTGGTTCAAACCAAAACCCTTGGCAATAAAACTTTTATAAGCCAAACCGACTCCATAGTATTTGAAACTAGTCTTGATTCTAGTATTAATACAGCGGCAGTTAATTTAATTGGCTTGCATTTTTCTACCATGCAACTAAAGGACAATAACAGTAAAATTATTTTTGAATTGCTTGACCCAAATACAGATAGAATTTACTTTGATCACTATACCTATCTCAATCATTTTTGTGATGGCGATTTTAATGAATATAAAGAAGGAGTATTTAATTTTGAAATCCCCGTAACCCCGCTTCCATTAGGCACCATAATCAGAATCCGCTTAAACACCCATGGCAAAACAGAACAACTAGATAGCTTTTTCATCACCGCTTATAAAGCGAGGTAGCTTGTTGGGAGGGTTTGGTAGTTGGTCGTTGGTCTTTAGTTGTTGGTCTTTAGTTGTTGGTCTTTAGTTGTTGGTCTTTAGTTTTTAGTTTTATCCAAAAACCAAATTTTTAACACAACGGACACAAAGAAAACACTAAGACCACAAAGTGGATACCTAGCAAAATTAAACTTTGTGCTCTTTGTGAAAACCTTTGCGTCCTTCGTGTTTAATAGCAATCTGGTTTGAACCAAATGTCAGTGCCTGAAATATGTTGACCGTTTTGAAGGAAAAAACTTTAAAACAAAACATATGGCAACAAGACAACAATTTACCTTAAGTCAGGAAGAACGTCGCAGAAGGGTATTCAGCGAAGAGTTCAAAAAGAAAAAAGTCAAAGAAATCGAACGAAAACAGACTACAATTTCCGAAATTAGCAAAACGTATGAGGTTCGGTCCTGGGCTGTTCGCCTATGGGTAAATAAATACGGGCTTAATTTTAAGAAAGGAGAAAAGTTAGTAGTGGAATCAGAAAGTGACACAGTTAAAATAAAGGAGCTGCAAGCTACCATAGCTGAATTGGAGCGGCTTTTGGGTCAAAAGGAGGTTCAGTTAATCTTCCATGAAAAGCTTATAGAGATAGCCGAGCAAACGTATGGCATAGAAATAAAAAAAAACTCTGGCACAACGCCATCATCTGGTTCTGGCACCACAGGGAAGAATTAAAGGTGAGCTTGAATTTTTTCTTCTGGTCAATAGGTTATAGCAAGCAATCTCTTCACCAATACCTTAATCGACAGTTAGAGGAAATGGAGACGTTTGGTTACTTAGAAATAATCGTACATCAAATCCGAAAAAGGCATCCAACGCTGGCAATGAGAAGTATTTATGAGCTAATAAAACCTCCATCAATGGGACGAGATAAGTTTATTGCTTATTGCTCAGAAATAGGATTGCTAAATAAGAAAAAATTCAAGCCTTTGCGAACTACAGATAGCAGTGGAGTGATACGTTTTCCGAATTTGATTCTAGGCCTATCTATAGATCGTATAAATCAAGTTTGGTCTAGCGATATTACTTATTATCAAATAGGATCAGAGGTGTATTATATAACATTTATAATTGATAATTTTTCACGTGTTATAGTTGGGTGGCATGTCTCGGAAAGCTTAAGAACAGAGGAGACAACGCTGCCAGCATTAATGATGGCTGTAAAAAACAGGAAGAAAATAAATTTAATTGGATTGATATTTCATTCAGATGGTGGCGGTCAATATTTTGCCAAGATTTTTCTTGAATACACAAGGAAAATGGAGTTCCAAAATAGCATGTGTGAATACGCTTATGAGAATGGAAAGGCAGAGAGAATAAATGGAGTAATAAAGAACAATTATTTACGTCACTGGCCCTGTTCTGGATTATATGAACTTGCCAAAAATGTTGACCGGGCATGCACCAATTATAATGTTGAAAAACCTCATAAAGCGTTAAAAATGCTTAGTCCAATAACATTTGAAGAAAAATACTTATCGTTGTAAAAGCAAACAAGACCAAGAGTGACTGAGTCATTTATGGCAAAATTCAGTCAAATGGGGCATCGAGCCCCTCATTGACTGAGCAAACAAAACCAAAAGTTCCTGATGTATTTTAGCAATAACACAGAAACTAATGGTTTTTAAACGGTCAACGTATTTTAGGCTTTAACAAAAAAGCCAAAGGCCAATAGCTAATGGCTAACAGCTAAAGATTTCCTTCTTTTTTTTCTGATTTCCATTCCCTACATTCGATACCCTAAAACCCTTAAAATGAAAAAAATATACTTAGTATTTGGAATGCTAGGCGCTTTGATTTCTGGCACCAATGCCCAAAGCTTTTCCGACAATTTTGATTCTTATACCTCAGGAGCCTTTTTGGCAGCGAGTAACTCTGCCTGGAAAACTTGGAGTAACAAACCCGGCGGCAGCGACGATGCAAAAATCTCTTCTGTAAAAGCTAAAAGTGGCAGCAATTCTGTTTACTTTTCTAGCACTGCAGGCACTGGCGGTCCTCAAGATATTGTGCTTCCTTTTGGTGGCTCCGAATTAACTTCAGGAACCTTTGAATTGAGCATGCAAATTTTTGTGGAATCACAAAAGAAAGGCTATTTCAATTTTCAAGAACAAACCACTTTGGGTAAAGGTTGGAGCATTGATGTTAACTTTGATTCATTAGGAAAATTCAATATTGTAAACACCTTAAACGGAACTTTATTAACTGGAACTTATTCTACAAACCAATGGGTAAAAGTTACTGTAAAGATTAACCTAAATACCAATACTTGGGATTTCTTATTGGACGATGTATCTCAAGGAACTTTCCAAAACAGCTACCGCAAAGTTGCTTCTATGGATATTTATCCAACTCAAAACAGCTCGTTTTATGTGGATGATGTTTCTTATACTTATACTCCATTTACCTTGCCAACTCTTAATGGTAGCATCACTTATATAGATAAAGTTTTGGGCAAATTAAGCGGACAACAAGTTATACCTCAAGTTGAAATTAGAAATTTAGGAACTACCGCAATTACCTCTGCAAAAATTGAAGTTAGCTACAACGGTTCTACTTTAAGTAAAACAGTTAGCGGTTTGAACCTAGCCAGCAATGCAACTAGGGTAATTACAATGGATGGGAGCTTGTTGCTAGTATCTGGAAACCACAACATAACCGCCAACTTATTAGAAGTGAACGGCAGTGCAGATGACAATTCAACCGACAATACAAAATCAATTTCTATTACACCATTGGTTCCTGCAATTGGAAAAGTAGTAGTTGCAGAAGAGGCCACTGGAACATGGTGTCAATGGTGTCCTAGAGGTGCGGTTTGGTTAAAGAACATGGACGAAAAATACCATGGTTATGTTATTGGAATTGCTGTGCATAACAACGACCCAATGACAAATGCAAATTACGATGGTGGATTAAAAACCAAAATTAGTGGATACCCAAGCATGGTGGTTGATAGGGGAGCAGATATAGACCCATCAGGCATGGAAACAGATTTCTTAGAGCGCATTGTGGTTGCACCAAAAGGAGGTATTAGAAATGGTGCAGAATACAATGCAACCACTCGCGAGTTAAAAGTTAGTTTAATCACTAAATTTAATACCGCCGTTACTGGAAACTACAAGTTAGCTTTTGTTTTAACAGAAGACGATGTTACTGGAACTACCAATGGATACAACCAATCCAATGCCTATGCGGGCGGCGGAAACGGAGTAATGGGAGGCTATGAGACTTTGCCAAATCCTGTTCCAGCTGCACAAATGGTTTACGATCATGTTGGAAGAATTATCTATCCAAACTTCAGTGGATTAAACAATGCATTTGGTTCAACCATTAATGCCAACGATTCCTTTATTCATAATTTCAGTTTAACTATTGATCCTACTTGGAATGTTGGAAACTTGCACGTTGTTGGCTTGCTTATCGACCCAAGTGGTAGAATAGACAATGGCTCAAGTGTTAGTTTAGAGGAGGCTATTATTAATGGTTATGTATCTGGCTCAACAGTATTAAGCGTTAACAAAAATACTAGCCTTCAAAATGGTGTTCAACTGTATCCAAATCCTGGTAAAAACTATTTCGGTTTGATCCTACCTGCGGAAGTTAAAGGCTCAGCAGAATTGGTAGTTTATAGCGCCGAAGGAAAACAAGTACACCAAGAAACCTTAACTAATTCAAACAATCAAATCAACACATCAGAATGGCCTGCTGGTATTTATTTTGGAAGCATACAAAGCAACCAAGGTACCATGCATATCAAATGGATAAAAGAATAAACTAAGCTACCCTGCTAGTTTAAAAGCGATTGCTCCAAAAGAGCAATCGCTTTCATCCACCGAAGTCTTGACGAAGGTGGATACATCTAATTTAGTTTAATCATCCACCAAAGTCTCGACGAAGGTGGATCCATCAAATTTAGGTTAATCATCCACTTAAGTCTTGAAGAAAGCGCCAGTCCTCAAAAATTTAAAATCCCGAAGGGTTGAATTTATTATAGAAACAATCCAAATCCTAACCCCTCTTTCCTCCCCAACAAAAATTTGCCGCTCAGCGCTAAATAATTCCATTCCTAAATTTTATGGCTTTAATCATTTTTGAACCAAATTGCGTTAAGCTTTGGCTATACAAGTACTTAGGCTCCTACATAAATTATATTTATGCAAACAATAAAAAAAGTAAATTTAAAAACTCTTTTAAATGCCTTAGATTTGAACCACAAAATTAAGTAGCTGTTTAAAAGTCTTAATTAGAATACTAGAACCTATTAGTTTGAACCAAGCAATTTCATACTTTAATTATTTACTATCTCGCTTTCGTTTGAAACGAACTGTAGCTAAAGATGTATTCACAAGAGCAATTTTGGGTGGCTTGGTTATTTTATCTTTTTTTAGCTCATTTTCTGTTGTTACTGCTTTTCAAATTAAAAAGAATTCTGCTTTTAAAAAGGCTGAAACTATTGAAAATGCAGGAATTGCTTTGCCAAGTAGCAAGCATTGGTTTTTTATTAAGCCAAGCGATTCTCACCATCAAAACACCTTGCAGTTATTCAATTTTGTAGTTATTGAAAACGAGGAAGAAGATGAATTAGGTCTTGCTAAAAACACCCTTCCTAAAAACTGCTTTTTCATCCTTACCCATATTCCTGGGCAACTAAATCCTACTGATTTTGTAGGGTCAAAAAACTCTTCCCAAAACAAACACTTTTGCCAAAACTCAAACTTTAGATTCATTGAGTTTGGTGTTTTTAGAATTTAGAGGCAATCCTTCTAAGCCTTAGGCAAACATTGCTTTTGCCATTTCCTTGCTTTTACAATATCAATTGTTTTTAAACAGGCTTTGGTTCAAACCGAACCTCTAGAAAACTCCCATTTACAAAATTTATTTCCCCAATTTAGCATGAATAAAATGTATATTTTTATAGGTATATGCCTTGCGCTATACCTTTCTAGTTGCAAACAAAAAAAAGAAGAAGTAGAAGAAGCTACTAAATTTTTAGTAACAAGTCCTCTCAAAAAAGACACCGCCATTGTGCGTAATTATGTGTGTCAAATCCATTCCATTCAACATATAGAAATGAGAGCCTTAGAAAAAGGTTATCTCGAAAAAATATATGTGGACGAAGGGCAGTCGGTAAAAAAAGGACAGCTCATGTTTCAAATTATGCCTTTAATCTATAAAGCAGAATTACAAAAAGCACAGGCAGAAGCCGATTTTGCAGAAATAGAATACAAAAATACCATGCAACTTTCTGAGAAAAATGTTGTTTCTCCAAATGAGTTGGCATTAGCAAAAGCTAAGCTAGACAAGGCAAAAGCAGAATTATCCTTAGCTCAAACACACTTGCAATTTACCAGAATTAAAGCTCCGTTTGATGGCATTATGGATCATTTTCAAGTTCGTCTTGGTAGTTTAGTTAACGAAGGTGATTTGCTTACCACACTTTCTGATAACCGAGAAATGTGGGTTTACTTTAATGTTCCTGAAGCGGAGTATTTAAATTACAAAACTAATGCTACCGCAGATAACAGAGTGAAGGTAAATTTACTCATGGCAAATAACCAACTTTTTCCTTTCTCGGGTGAGGTAAAAACCATTGAGGCCGACTTTAACAATGAAACAGGAAATATTGCTTTTAGGGCAACTTTTCCAAACCCTAATGCATTGCTAAGACATGGAGAAACAGGCAATATTCAAATGCGAATTCCTATTAAGAATGCCATCATTATTCCACAAAAAGCAACTTTCGAAATTCTGGAGAAGAAGTATGTTTTTGTGGTTGACAAAGACAATGTGGTGCACTCAAGAGAAATTACAATTGCATCTGAAATGCCCGATGTTTATTTCTTGCAAGGCGGCGTAAACGAAAACGAAAAAATCCTATTGGAAGGCATAAGAAAAGTTAAAGACAACGACAAAATCGAATTTGAGTACGAAGACCCAAAATCGGTGCTTCCAAAACTTAAAGTCTATGTTGAATAATTGAACCCATAAAGCAAAATATTATGTTTAGTAAATTCATTCAACGACCCGTTTTTGCCATTATAATCTCGCTCATTATTTTGTTTGTAGGTTTCTTGGCCATAAAAACATTGCCCACTTCTCAATTTCCAGAAGTTGCTCCTCCAGTGGTTATGGTATCTGCTTCTTATCCTGGCGCTAGTGCCAAATCCTTGGCCGAATCTGTTATCATTCCTTTGGAGCAAGCCATCAACGGCGCTTGGGGCATGCGCTATATGACCTCCGATGCAACAAGCGCAGGGGAAGCAAATATTCAAGTGGTGTTTAATCCGGGAAAGGATATCAACCAAGCCTTGGTGCAGGTTTCTAATCGTGTTCAACAAGTAACTAATCGCTTACCTACTTTGGTTCAGCGTGAAGGTGTAATTATCACTCCCGTTATTCCAAGTATGTTGATGTATGTAAACTTGTATAGCAAGGATAAAAATGCCAACATGAAGTTTTTATTCAACTATGCGGGGGTTAACATGGTTCCAGAGTTGCAACGCATAAATGGTATTGGGCAAGTTAGAATTTTAGGTAGCCGCCAATATGCTATGCGTATTTGGCTAAACCCAGACCGCATGCGTGCCTATAAAGTTTCACCTGATGAAGTAATGGATGCCATGAGCGACCAAAGTATAATTGGAAAGCCAGGCAGGATTGGTAGAGGTGATAGCAAACAAGCTGAGGCCTTAGAATATGTGCTTACTTATTCGGATAGGTTCAACGATCCCAAGCAATATGAAAATATAATTATACGCGCCAATTCTAAGGGTGAAAACCTACGATTAAAGGATGTGGCAACCGTAAGTTTGGGAAGTGAGTATTACGATATATACTCCAGCATGAATGGTCATCCTTCTGCGGCCTTGGTTTTAAAACAAACCTATGGCAGTAACGCAAGCGAAGTAATAAAAGAGGTTAAAGCAAAACTTGATGAACTCAAGAAAACCTTTCCGCCCGGTATGGATTATGAAATAAGTTACGATGTTTCAAACTTCTTAGATGCCTCAATAGACAATGTAGTACATACCTTAAGAGATGCATTTATTTTGGTAGCCTTGGTTGTTTTTATTTTCTTGGGAGATTGGCGTTCAACTTTAATTCCAACTCTCGCAGTTCCTATTTCCTTAATTGGCGCCTTCTTCTTTCTACAAATCTTTGGCCTAACCATAAACATGATTACCTTGTTTGCATTGGTTCTAGCTATTGGTATTGTAGTGGATGATGCCATTGTAGTGGTGGAGGCAGTACATGCCAAAATGGAGGAAGAAAACCTCTCGCCATACAATGCTGTGCGAAAGGTTATTGGGGAAATTAGCGGTGCCGTTATCGCTATTACCTTATTGATGGTTTCTGTGTTCTTGCCTGTTTCATTTATGTCAGGACCAGTTGGTACTTTTTACCGTCAGTTCTCTATTACCATGGCTTCTTCTATTGTACTATCTGGCATTGTAGCTTTAACGGTTACACCCGTTTTGTGTGCCATGATTCTAAAAAATAATCATGGCAAACCTAGAAAGAAAACCTTGATGAATTATTTCTTGGATGCCTTCAACAAAAGCTTTGAATCGCTCACAGGAAAATACGTTTGGCTATTAAAAATAATTGCACATCGCAAGTTAATTACCGTTGGCTTATTTATCTTTTTTGCATTAGGAATCTTTGGGATCAGCAATAGCTTACCTTCTGGTTTTATACCTAGTGAAGACCAAGGAATGTTGTATGCTATCTTACAAACTCCTCCCGGTTCAACCTTAGAAAGAACCAACGATTTATCCGAAAAATTAGTAAAGGTAATTCAATCAGTTGATGGAGTAAAATCTGTTTCTTCCATTGCAGGTTATGAGGTTTTAACTGAAGGTCGTGGCTCCAATGCTGGAACCTGTTTAATTAACCTTAAACCTTGGGGTGAACGCGAAAATACCATAACAGAAATCACAGCAGAATTGGAACAAAAAGCCAAGGAAATTCCAGGTGCTACCATTGAGTTTTTCGACCCACCAGCTGTTCCAGGTTTTGGTGCTGCGGGAGGTTTTGCTTTGCAGTTATTGGATAAAACAAATAGTGGAGATTACAAGCAATTAGAAAAGGTTACAACCGATTTTATGAATGAGATGAGGAAGCGCAAGGAGATTACAGGTTTGTTTACCTTTTTTAGTGCCAACTATCCACAATACGAAATTGAAATAGACAACCAAGCTGCCATGCAAAAAGGCGTAAGTATTGGCAATGCCATGAATACACTTTCCATTTTTGTAGGAAGTACTTACGAGTTGGGCTTTATTAAATACCAACGTTTCTTTAAAGTATTTGTACAAGCATCACCAGAGTTCAGGCGATTGCCAACAGATATCATGCAGTTATATGTAAAGAATAACAAAGATGAAATGGTTCCTTTTTCGGCCTTTATGAAAATAGTAAAGAAGCAAGGTGCCAATGAAATCAATCGCTATAATATGTATAATACTGCCGCAATTAGAGGCGGACCAGCAAAAGGGTATAGCAGTGGTGAAGCCATTGAAGCCGTAAAAGAAGTAGCCGCTGCAACATTACCACATGGCTTCGATATTGATTGGTCGGCACTATCTTACGACGAAACAAGAAGAGGAAATGAAGCCATTTATATTTTTATCGTGGTTTTAGTATTTGTATATTTTGTATTGGCTGCTCAATACGAAAGTTTCATCATTCCTTTGGCTGTTATCTTTTCATTGCCAGCAGGTATATTTGGTTCATTCCTACTCATAAAAGGTTTTGGGTTGGCCAACGATATTTATGCGCAGGTAGGCTTGGTAATGTTGGTAGGTTTATTGGGTAAGAATGCCGTTTTGATTGTTGAGTTTGCTGTTATGAAACAACAACAAGGAGCTACAGTTTTAGACGCAGCTATTGAAGGTGCAAGAGTTCGTTTCCGCCCAATCTTAATGACATCCTTTGCATTTATCGCTGGTTTAATTCCATTAGTTATTTCGCATGGAGCGGGAGCAATTGGTAATAGAACCATTGGTACTTCTGCCTTGGGTGGTATGTTATTCGGAACCATTTTCGGCGTAATTATCGTACCCGGTTTGTATTATATTTTTGGTTCAATGGCTCAAGGCAAAAAGCTAATTAAAGACGAAGAAGAGAGTTCACTGACAGAAGATTTTGTTCATAAAATCGATCATTTTCAACTTAAAGAAGACAACGAAAAAAATGAGCATTAAAAGAAAAACAATTCAATATGGCATAGCCTTTTGCCTATCCTTTTCGCTTCTGGCATGCAACAGTTTAAAACTTAATACCAGATCAGAAAATAAGTCTGTTCCCGAAAGCTTTGGCACTTCAAAAGATACAGCAAACCTCGCTTACACCAAGTGGCGCGACTATTTTAAAGACCAACAATTAATTGCTTTAATAGATTCTGCTTTGAGTAAAAATCAGGAGTTGAACATTGTATTGCAAGAAATACAAATTGCACAAAACGAAGTTAGAGCAAGAAAAGGAGCTTATCTCCCATTCCTTAATGCAGAGGTTGGTGCAGGCGTAGATAAAACTCCGAGATATACTAGTCGTGGTGCAAGTGATGCCATAAGTGAAATTAAGCCTGGCACAGCCACACCAGAAATCTTACCCAATTACCTTTTAGGTTTAAACGTTTCTTGGGAAGCGGATATCTGGAAAAAGTTGCGCAACTCCAAAAAAGCGGCGGTAATGAAATACCTCGCAAGTCTAGATGGCAAAAACTTTATGGTTACCAATTTGATTTCAGAAATTGCCAATTCCTACTACGAGTTGGAGGCTTTAGACAATCAATTAGAGATTTTGAGGAACAATATTGAGATTCAACAAAATGCATTAGAGATTGTGAAGCTAGAAAAAATAGCAGCAAAAGTTACGGAGTTAGCTGTAAGAAAATTTGAGGCAGAGGTGCTAAAAAATCAAAGCAGGCAATACGCCATTCTGCAACAAATTACGGTGACAGAAAATAAAATTAACTTCTTAGTTGGTAGGTTTCCGCAACCAGTGAATAGAAATTCTAAAGCCTTTAAAGATTTGCCAATTGATACCATTATGGCTGGAATTCCATCGCAGTTATTAGAAAACCGACCAGATATTAAACAAGCAGAAAAGCAATTGGTAGCAGCTAAGCTAGATGTAAAAGCAAGCAAGGCCGAATTTTATCCATCACTGATGATTACTGCAGGAACAGGTTATGGAGCTTTTAATCCACGTTATTTAATGCAAACACCACAATCATTTTTGTACAATATTGCAGGAGGATTGGTGGCGCCATTAATAAATAGAAATGCTATTAAGGCAAATTATTACACGGCAAACAACAAGCAAATTCAAGCTATTTATTTGTATGAGCAAACCGTTTTAAAAGCGCATATAGAAGTAGTAAATCAACTGGCAGCCATTAGTAATTTAAAGAAGAGTTATGCCTTAAAAGAAAACCAAGTAGCGGCATTAACAGAGTCTATTAATATTTCTACAACCTTGTTTAAATCGGCAAGAGCAGATTATATGGAAGTATTGTTAACGCAGCGCGATGCCTTGGATTCTAAGTTTGAATTAATAGAAACAAAAAAACAACAAATGGTTGCGCAAGTAAACATTTATAGAACATTGGGTGGCGGTTGGAGGTAAGGCTTAATGGGAAAGGGCAATTTCTTCCAAAACTGCATCCATTCTTAGGGTCAAGCAAGAGCCTCAAAACAGCAAAAAGTTTAGTATGTTTGGTTAATCCATTCCACTTTACTTTTGCTGCTTTTGGGGTTTTTCTTTTAGGTTCGGTTTGAACCAAAAGAAAATGAAAACCTTTAAGAAAACAATTTCATCTCAAAAAGCATTTGGTTCAAACCGAAAAATAAAACCATTACGGCCTGAACCAAAACAAATATTAAAGTAATACAATCACAATACACACTTGACAAATACGGAATCAGATTCCGTATTTGTCAAGTAAATTTAGTTGTATATATTTCATTATCTGATACTTACCAAATTCAATAAACAGGCTATAAACAAAATAAATAAAACAACACTATTGCACCTTCAAGAAAGAATTAGCCAAAAACCTAATTCTTTATCAAGCCAATTTCTTTCCAGTTCAAAAGGTCAGTCTTGTCAATTCCTGAAGATTTCCCAGTAAAAATTACATACGAATTTTTAGTTTGCGGATTTATCTTTCTCCAATAATTAATTCCTTTTAGATAATCAGACGTAAACGTGGTGGCTGTCTTTATCTCAATTGGAACAACCTGCGAAGATTGATCCAACAATACATCAATTTCATTTCCGGTTCTATCTCTCCAATAAAATAAATTGCTTCGTTGCCCATTATTAAATCTGGCTTTTTGCAATTCTAAAATAATTAAGTTCTCAAATAATGCGCCTCTTAATGGATGCGTATTTACATGCGATTCTGTTTCCAACTCCAATAGAGAACAACACAAACCGGTATCGTAAAAGTATAGCTTTGGCATTTGGGTTAACCGCTTACCAAGATTATTATAAAAAGGCTGTAACCTAAACGCAATAAAACTTGCTTCTAAAATACCAAACCAACTCAATATTGTTTTTTGGTCAACTCCTGTATCATTGCCTATCGAGGTATAATTTACTTCCTGACCAACCCTTGAAGCACACACTTTTAAGAAGCGCTGAAACATAGCTAAATTGGTAATATTCTTTATCTGCCTAACATCTCTTTCTACATAGGTTAACAGGTAATTTGGGTAAAAATCTACAGGATTAATTTTCTTATCGTAAAGGCGAGGATATCCTCCATTTAAGATAAGCTTATTTAAACTTTGATTCTCAAATTTACTTCCTACCAATTCACTAAAACTAAAAGGCAGTAAATGAATAAAAGCAATTCTTCCTGCTAAAGTTTGAGTAATACTTTCGAGCAATAATAAATTTTGCGAACCCGTAATAATAAACAAACCAACCTTCTTTGGCTGTGCATCAATCACACCTTGCATATATGATAAAAGCTGCGGCACACGTTGTATTTCATCAAAAATAGCACCCGATTTATACTGATTTAAAAATGCTCGTGGATCCTTTGTAGCTAGTAAAATATTATCTTGATTCTCGAAACTGATATACGGTTTCTTAGGAAACATTTCTTTGGCAAGCGTAGTTTTTCCTGATTGCCGTGGACCTAATAATCCTACGGCAGGAAACTTTTTTGCTAGCTGCTTTATTTTAGTTGATGCTCCTCTCTGTATCATATTTCAAAGCTAACATTATTTGACAAATACGGAATTGAATTCCGTATTTGTCAAATAAAAATCATACATAACATTTGATATTCAAGTGCTTAAAATTCTGTTAAATTTTATTAATACTTAACTATTCTGATTTAGCACATCTTGCTTTTCAAATCATAGTTCCCCATTTGCCATCTGTAGGTCCTTTGAAAAATCCTTTTCGATTACAGTAATAAAATTATTTTTAAGAGAACCTTTTTACTTGACAGCCATTTTATTTTCCAATGCTTTGGGCATTGCCTTAGGAGGTTTTTTTGGGGATAATTCAGGACTTGAATTTGGGGGAGGGGCCATACCAGTTGGCAGCTTTTCGGGAATAATTGTACTGGTATTTATCTTCAGCAAAATATCGCATGTGATTTTATACTGGATTGCATGTGTAATAACTTGGCCATTTGGCGCCCTTTTGGAGATTTACTAACCAAAACTCCATAAAAATGCGGACTAGGTTTTGGCACAGTTGGTTCCTCCGCAACTTTGTTTTGGCTGCTATTATTTCTGCCTTTATTCTCTATAAAAAGACAAAAAAATAAATATCAGTCTGAACCAAATAAAGAGCTAAAGCAACTCAAATATATTTTTTTGTTAAAAGAACTTGTACAACAATTTCATTTCCTATTTTTGATACTGGAACTTTTGGAATCTATATGTAAAACTTAAAATAGAATTCGTAAAAATGACACACAGAAAAACCTTTTACATTTGGGTAGCAGGCCTATTTTTTCTATTGGTAATTGCTACTATTTATGCTTTTCTAGAATCCATGTATTACCATGATTTTGGTTGTGGTTGTAGTTCTGGCTGCATCGGTTTTTACATGTCTAGCTACTCAAAAATTTTAGGTTACTGTTTGATCCTAGTTTCATTTATTCTGGTTTTTATGAGCCTTTTTAAAACAAGAACTATTTCCAAATTTTGGCACATACCAGCAATTGTATTCATTGGTATAGCAAGTTATGGCAATGGCTACATGCTTTATAACAAAGGTGCATGCGGACAATCTCTTAACCGCACCCAGTTTTATATTTTCCAAGAACACTTAGGAGACTTTGCCAAAATAGATGGCGAATACTTTTCCCTCGACAGTTTAAAACAACAAAAATACGATGGAAAACTATTGGGCTTTTTGTTAAAAGAAAACAAACTCACTGTATATAGAATTAACCAAGAACCTTTAGTAATTGCAACCGGTTTTCTCTTTTGGCAACCCAATACAGTGGAAATGTTAAAGAGCCTATCTTATGGCTTAAACACCTTTAGAGTCGCACCAACAGTATTACCCGAAAAACAAATTGAATTAATTGGCGGCAAAGACATGCCCCTTGAAGCATTTTTAGAAGAACTAAAAATTACCAATAATTGGGGCATTCATAAAATCCTCAACCAAGAGATAATCAAAGCCCCAGACGGCACCACTCATTTAATTTTAACTATAGAGTAATCATTATTATGAGTTTTAGGTGTTAGGTTTTTGGTTTTAGGTTTTAAGTTTAAAAATCAGAAATTTACTCTACTTGGTTCAAAAATAACTAACCCAATGGTCAACAGCTAATTTTCAATATCTAAAACTACTAAAGACAATAGCCCAACACCCAATATCCAAAGACCCATTCAATGCCTAAAATCCTTTACATCCTATTCCTAATACACGCCACAGCATTTAGCCAAAACTCAAAGTTCGTAAATGTATTCATTGGAACCGACGGAACGGGTCATACTTTTCCTGGACCTTCTATGCCGTTTGGATTGGTACAACCAGGTCCAGATAACAAATCTTATGGATGGAACCACACTAGCGGTTATCAATATAATGACACTTTTCTTTTAGGTTTTTCTCAAACTCGTTTTAGCGGTACGGGCATTAATGAAATGGGGGATATTCTGCTTCTACCTATAAACCCAGCAATGGAAAATCACAAAAACACTTACTATAAAAGCACTGAAATTGCAGAAGTAGGATATTATTCCTTAATCAAAAAAGATAACATAAAAGTTGAACTCACTTGCTCAGAAAGAGTTGCATTTCATCGGTATACGTTTCCAGAACAAAAAGCCAAAGTACTAGTAAATTTACAACACGGTTTGCGCTTTATCTTTGATGAAAACACCGCCACTGGCCTAGTATTAGAAAGCGAGGTGAACATAGAAAATAACCACACCATTTCTGGCTATTGCTCTACACAAAATTGGGTCAAAAGGAAATACTTTTTCACTCTAACTTTTGACCAACCTTTTTTTACCTCACAACTTTTGGATAAAAAAGAAAATGAAAAAGCACCCAAATACATTTTAGAATTTAAGCTAAAAACGAACAAAGTATTACATGTGAAAATTGCCTTGTCATCCGTTTCAGTGGATGGAGCGAAGTTGAATCTGCAAACTGAAATTCCTAATTGGGATTTTAACGAGGTGCTAACAAAAAACAAAATTGCCTGGGATAATTACTTAAATAGAATTGATGTTGAAGCTCCATTAAAACAAAAAGAAATATTCTACACTTCCTTGTACCATTTATTTCTACAACCTTCTAATATAGCAGATGTTGATGGCAAATACAGAGGTGCCAACAATAAAATTGCCATTGCACCATATAAAGAATATTACTCTACTTTATCCATTTGGGATATTTACAGAGGTGCTTTCCCTCTTTTGCAAATAATTGCACCTGAAAGAATTAACGGCATTGTAAATACATTGCTCTTACACCATAAAGCTGCAGGTTTTTTGCCCATTTGGACAGCCTGGGGACAAGATAATTATTGCATGATAGGCAACCATGCAATACCTATGATTCTTTCTGCTCACCAAAATGGTTTCGAAGGATTCAACAAACAAGAAGCTTTAGCAGCAATGGTAGAAACTTCCACAAAATCGCATATCAATTCCAATTGGGAATTATATAGCCAGTATGGCTATTACCCATTTGATAAAATAGATAACGAAGCAATTTCAAGAACCTTAGAAAGTGGATACGACGATTGGTGTGTGGCAACAATGGCTAAAAAACTTGGCAATAAGGCCATTAATGATACTTTTTATAAAAGGGCAAATTATTTTCAAAATGTTTTTGATAAGGAGAGTACTTTTTTTAGAGGCAAAGATACTCATGGAAATTGGCGAACACCTTTTAATCCATTGTTAGCAACGTCGCCATTAAATAATCCTGGAGATTATACCGAAGCAAATGCCTGGCAATACTTTTGGACACCCGCTCAATACGATGTTAACGGCCTCGAAAAACTACTTGAAGGCAAAGAAAATTTCACTCAAAAACTCAATGCATTTTTTACTACAGATGCCAATAACCCCAATAAGTTTTTGGGCCAAGAAGCCATGATTGGTCAGTATGCTCATGGCAACGAACCGAGCCATCATATTATATATTTGTATGCACTAACAAATGAACCCAAAACAGGTCAAAAATATATTCATAAAGTTATAAATGAATTCCACAACAACACCCCAAACGGCATGATTGGGAATGATGATTGCGGACAAATGAGCGCTTGGTATATCCTTTCAACCCTTGGCTTTTACCCAATAAATCCAGCCAATGGCGAATTCATTTTGGGTAGCCCACAAGTACAAAAAGCAAGCATACATTTATCAAACGGCAAAACATTTAATATGGAGGCCAATAACTTTTCAGACAAAGCAATTTATAACGAGAGAAGAACCTGGAATAAAAAGTTAATGCAAGTTCCCATTATAACTTTTCAAGAAATTATGGAAGGCGGAACTCTAAATTTTGAAATGACAGAGGAATAAAATACACCTCATATGGCTACCTTATCTTTCAATAAAAATCATTTTATTATTTCGGTCTGAACCAAATAAAAAATGGAAATTGGATAAAATATGACAACCAATTTTAGGCCTGGTCAATATCAAGAACTACCAAAGACCAAAACCCAAAGACCTTTTTCTTAGTTTTAAGTGAAGAAAGAATCCAGAATCCAGAAACCAGAATCCAGAATCCAGATTGACCGATGGAGATTCAGGCGGGAATCCAGAAATAAGCAAAATCCCTGCTAGGTGCCAGGTGCCAACTGCTAGAGGCAGGAGAGTTTTAAGTTTAAAAATCAGAAATGTACTCTACTTGGTTCAAAAATAACTAAAGCCAACAGCTAACTTTCGCCAGCCAAAACTACTAAAGACCAAAGACTAAAACCCAAAGACCTTTTTCTTAGTTTTAAGTGAAGAAAGAATCCAGAATCCAGAATCCAGATTGACCGATGGAGATTCAGGCGGGAATCCAGAAATAAGCAAAATCCCTGCTAGGTGCCAGGTGCCAGCTGCTAGAGGCAGGAGAGTTATGAGTTTTAAGTGTTAAGTTTTGAGTTTAAAAATTAGAAATGGACTCTACTTGGTTCAAAAATAACTAACTACTAAAGACTAAAGACCAGCACCCAAATACCAAAAAAGACCAACACCCAAAGACAAATTCCTGCTAAATGGCAATTTTCATTTCAAATTCTTCATGGCCCAGATGAGGAGTCCGTTTTTGCCTTTGGGGATGTTTAGCTTTTGGCAAATATTGCGTTTGTGAGATTCTACAGTTTTATCTGTTATAAAAAGAAAAGTGCCAATTTCGGCATTGGTTTTTTGTTCAGATACTAACTCAATTACCTTTCTTTCTGTTTGGGTTAATTGGTCCAACAAATCTGTTCTTTCTGGTTGCTTATCTATGATAAAACTTTCTGTTAATAACGGACTAACATAAATTTCTCCTTTCATTACAGCTTCTATGCAATCTGTAAGTTCGTTGTGGGCATTGTCTTTTAAAACATAGCCATCGCAATTAAATTCTTTGGCTTTGTACAATACCGACATTTCTCTATGCATGGTTAAAAGAATGATTTTGGTTTTTAGCTTTCTTGCTTTCACAAGTGCCAAAATTTCCAATCCACTCATGCCCGGCATGCTCACATCTATAACGGCTAAGTCGGGTAATAGTGTAAGAATGCCATTGGAACAACTCACGCCATTGTGGAAGGAGCCAATTACCTTGTGGTTCAATTCTTTTAAATATGCCTCCGTACCCATTAAGGTAATTGGATGATCGTCGGCTACAACAATTTTATACATTCTTGATAGGGATTTCTAAAGAAATGGTAGTTCCTTTTGAATTTGATTCTGTAGCCACACTTGCTTTAAGGGCCTTACTTCTTTGGTTGATAGCTAGCAAGCCAAATGACTTGCCTGATTTTAAAACTTCCATTACGTCAAAGCCTTTTCCATTGTCTTTTATTTCAATAGTGATAAAGTTCTTGGTTTGTTGAATAGAAATTTTTGCTGATTTAGCTTGCGCATATTTTCTAGTATTGTTTAAAGCTTCTTGGATAATGCGGTAAACCTGCAATTCCGATTTTACATCTAGGGTACCAGCAATATAATTTACATCGTGACTCACATATAAATTATCGGTATTGAAAATACTTTCTGCCAATTGTTCAACACTTATTTTTAGGCCTATTTCCTCAAACATAACCGGGAATAGATTTCTACTAATTTCTCTTACCTCAGCTAGGATATGGTCTATTTTTTCTTCAGTAAATTGAAGTTTATTGGAAAGGGCATTTTTTATGCTTAGCAATTCGTGACCCACACTATCATGCAAGTCTTTTGCGATGCGCATTCTTTCTTCTTCTGTATTTTCCATTAATTTTTGTGTGAATTGAGATTCGTATTTTCGTTTTTCCGCAATCGACTTTTCTTTCTGCCATAAGTAATAAACCAAAAAGGAAAGGGCAATAATAATAAGAGTGGTAAGCAGCAGGATAATATTTCTTTGCTTAATTTTTAGCTGTTCTGCTTGAATTAAAATCTCCTGGTTTTTCTTCTCAGTTTGGTATTTTACGTCCATTTCATAAATCTGTCCTTTTGTATTTGCCCGCACCCATTCAACTTCTATGTCGTATATTTTATCAAAATGGTCCAATGCCTTTTCATAATTTTGCCTTTTCCTTTCATATTCATATAAATTAATAAAGGCTCCTCTTGCTTCCCAAAGCATGTCTCGCTCCTCGTAATTTTTGGCAATTTCTTCCATCTCTTTGGTGTTTTTTATTTCCACCCCTCTATGGCTATTATATCTGTATTCCAAATATTTAGTTTGTCTTATAAAAGAAGGATTATTTAAAACTCGGTTTACTTCATGTAACTGATTGAGGGTGGATCTAACACTATCCCAATTTTTTTGTTTATAGTAAATATCAAAATTAATATCTAGTCTAACATATTCGTTGTACGGACTAAGGCGGCTATAGGAGGCACAAATAGCATTTAATTCCCTTTGATATTCTAAGATTTCCTCAGTAATTTTGAATTCAGTTTCACTGTTTTTCTTGTAGGTAATATAATTGGTGATATATGGAATTAATGTATTGGTATCATTTTTTAACCTAGAATATTTGATGGCTTTCAGACTATAATCTAATGCTAGTTGGTGCGCATTAAGTACATTATATACACCAGCAATACTTATATAGGCTACACCAATATTTACTGTATCCTTTTCCTTTTCGTAATAGTTCAATCTTTCCAATTGCAATTCCAATGCTTTTTCTGGCTTATTTAATTCATTGTAAATTTGAGCCAACATTCCTTTGCAACGTATCTTAGTTTTTGGCAAAGCCAGTGGGTTTTCAATACCTTTATTATACCAGTCAATCGCCAAGTCATAATCCGAATTTGATTCGTATTGGGAGCCAATATAATAATAGAGCTTCGTCAATTCACCAGGAACTTCCGAGTTTGGTTCAAACCGATTTAAATGATTTATGGCTGTTTTTAGGTAAAAGGTATCGTACAAATAATTTTGGTCAATCATTTCACCATAAACCAACAAACAAAATAAGGCAGAATCTGTATGGCCTTCCTCTAAAAACTGAGAATAATAGGATTGAAATCTCCCAATATAATTGCTATCGGTGTAATTGTCTGAATTTAAAAACCATTTCAATTTCTGCGGCATCACCTCTTTGTGGTGCCATGGTTTTGGTTCAGCTTTTGGATTTTGGGTGCAAGAAAATACCGATATAGATAATAAGAAGATTAAGGCCAACCTATTTGTAAAAAAAGTAAAATTTATATGCTCCATAAATAATAGGATTGTTTTTTATAACAATATAAAAACAAATTATTGAAATAGTAATAAATTATTTAGGTTGACCTATTTTGAGATAAGCAATACAATTCTGTGGCAGATTATTCAGAAAAAAATAGCTGTCACCAAAGATGACAGCTATTTTTTATTTCAATTTAAATTAAAACTCCAATACGGAGAATTCAACTCTTCTGTTCTTAAGTTTACCTTCTTCAGTTGTGTTGTCAGCAATTGGTTTGCTTTCTCCATACCCTTTTGCAGTCACTTGTTTTGCATTAACACCTTTGCTTGTTAAATAAGCTTTTACAGAATCTGCACGTTTTTGAGATAAGGCCAAGTTTAATTTATCATCACCTACATTATCTGTATGTCCAGCAACTTCTATTACCATTTGAGGATATTCCTTTAACATGGCCGCCATATTATTTAAAATGTCATACGACGAAGCTGTTAATTGATCCGAACCTGTTTCGAAGTTAACGGCCTTCACTTTAAACACCAATCCTTTTTCAATTTTTGGTTGTGTTAATTCAATCACCTTTGTGGTTCCTTTTTGAGAGGTAAGGAGATTTAAACTTTCTTCCGCTGGAATATATCCTTTGGCAGTTACACCTACCGCATAACTTCCTGGATCAAGATAGAAATTGCTTAATCCAGAAGCATCTGCCACCCCATTGAAAACTACCGAATCACCCTTTTTAATTAGGATATTTCCTGGTACTGGTTTGCCATATTTTTCATCTAGTAATTTAACCTTAACCAATACTTTTTCCTTTGCAGGGTCAGGTTTTGGTGCTGGCTTAACTACTACAGGCTCTGGCTTAGGTTGCTCAGTTACTACTGGTGGTGCTGGCACTGGTGCAGGATCAGGAGCAGGTTTTGGTTTGCTTGAACCAAAATAATACCGAATTCCAGCAGAAAAGCTCAGCAATCCTTGTGTACTTGTGCTCAATCCATCACTCATAGTTTGGTAATCTCCACGCTTATCTGTAATTCTATAAGCACTGCTATTGCCATGCTCAACTACCAATCTGCGGTAAGCTATTTGACCATGCAAAGCCAAGTTAGGTTTAATTCTATAGCTAATACCTGGCTGAATAAAGAAGGAAGTTTGAAGGGTATAATTTTTTACATCGCCTTCTTTTTTATCTGGATTAACTCCCAAACCTACATTGTATCCTTGTTGGTACAGGCCTTCAAAATAATTGTTTACATTACCATCTGTATTTACCTTTTCGTAATGTGCTTTGGTAATTAACCAATCGTCTGCGTTAGGTTCAGAATTTGGGTCAAAAATTGGGTTGCCATTTCCATCAAAAGCATAAATTGCTTCGTAATCAAAATTAGATTGGGCGGTATAGGTTGTCTTAGACCATAAATTAAATACAAGCCCTAAATCCACATTAAATCCCCAGCGATCGTTAAGTTGTTTTTTGTACAACAACAAAACAGGTAAGCCCAAACTTTTAGCTATTAGCTTCTCTTCAATTCCATTGGAAGCTCTTAACCCTTGTCTAAACGTACTACCAAAATTATCTGTAGATTGGTATTCTAAAGCAAACTTTTCTACATTTAATTGGTAGCGCTGACTCACAAATTGAAGTCCAGTTCCTAGACCAAAATTCTTCTTGGATCCGAAGAAATAACCAAGAGTTAAATCCAATCCATAATTAAGTCCCTTGCTTGCATCTACTTCGCCTATATTGGTGTTAAGCGAATTTAAATACATGCTCGACCAATTGTTTTGATTGGCAGAAATAAACTGAGTTCCCAAACGCAAATTGCCACCAATAAACCAACTGGGCATACTTGCATCATAATCCTTTTTGCTATTGTCTTGTGCATTTATAGTTAAACCTGCAAAGAGCAATATAAGAGCTATTGATATTTTTATCGTTTTCATACTATTAGGCGAATTAATTTTTTACAACTTTGGTGTTTACAATCATATCATTTTCTAAAACACATCTAACTAAATAAACACCCGGTGCCAATCCGTCCATGTTTACAGTAGTTTCGGTTTGAACCGAAAATACCTCTTGACAAATTTTTCCATGCATATCCAAAACCTGAACCTGCATTGAGCCTTTTGCTCCTTTTGCTTGAACCAATAATTGATTGTCAACAGGGTTTGGATAAACCATTAATGCAATTGAATTCTGATTGATTGGTTGTAAGGAAAGCGGTTGGTTATAATAGGTTTTTTGGTAGCAAGTACCGGTTGAAGAAATTACCCAGTAATTCTTAGAGCCAAATTCTGGTGAAGCATTATAATAATTTTGATTTATTTCTCCGTTGATAGAAGCGCCTTCTAAACTTGGTTGCATATCATAACCCCACTGGTATTTGTTTACCAAATTGGCTTCACAAACAAAGTTTTTATTAAAGTACCTAACTCTAGCAATTGGTGCATTTTCCGCCGAAACGGTGTATGTAACTTGAGTATCGTTTGTGCAACCATTTTGGTTAGCAGTCAAAATTACTACAGCAGTTCCCGAGTTAGGGAAGCTTACCAAAGCATATTGTTTTGTACTTCCTTGCGCATAAACTATGGCATTCTCTGCTGTCCAAGTATAAGTCACTCCAGATGGAGCTTCGGTAGCAGCACCAAAGTTAAGGTATTCTGCTCCTTGGCAAATTGGACTAGCTGCTTGTATGCTTATTACTGGTTTTGCAGGGTTGGATTTAACATCTATTAGTGCAGCGTTAGAAGTATCAGTATAATTGGCATCAAAAGCAATTCTTCTTAACCATGTTTTTTGCAGAGTAACTGCAGGCATATAGTCACTTTGATTATTAATACCGTTGGCAGAACCAAAGCCATTTACCGAATCCGTTGTTGAACTAATCCATAGATATTGAATAGGTGGTGTGCCACCATCTGCAATACTACCTATAATACTAGCAGGCAAGGCACCTGAACATACTACCTGATTACCACTAATTGTATTATTAGAAATTTCTGGATTTTGTACCGTAACAGTAAATGGAACATTAGCACTAGAACAACCTGTTAAGCTATTTCTGGTGGTCAAAATAAAATTATACATATTGGCCGTACTAGCAGGAATAGTTACACTTATTGGGCTTGAACCTAATGTGGCATTGTTAACCGCAGCAAATGAAGGCATAGCAGTAGGAGTGCCAGTTACTATGCTATATTGATTAGGGCTGCCAGTTGTTGCTACATAAATTAGATCAAATGAAGTTGCACTTGGTAAAACATTGGCAATGGTGCCAAGTGTAATTGTTGGAATAGGATTAACCGTTCCACTAACCGCCACAACTGCAGAGTTATCTCCACTGCTGTAAAGAACTATATTTCCTGATGGACTGCCAGTTGCACTGCTACTTAAACGAACATATATTTTAGTAGCACCAACCGAACCAGCACTTTGGGTTAATGATAAACTGTTTCCAAAACCTGTTGTTGCGTCTGTTGAAATTTCAAATCCTGTAGGCGCATTCATGCTAATGTTTGCCGTTAGGTAAGTACCACTTACTGTAATACTATCAATTGCAGAAGGTGAACCACTGCACGCAGCAAAAGTTCCCATTGTGCCACTTATTGAAATTGTAGGTTCAGGATTATTAACAGTTAATGCTAATGGAATTGCTGAACTGATACAACCTGTTGTGGTATTTTTAACGGTTAGATTAAAATTATAAACATTGGCAACACTAGCAGGTATAGTAACGCTAATTGGGCTTGAACTTAATGTGGCATTGTTAACCGCAGCAAAAGAAGGCATGGCATTAGGGGTGCCCGTTACAATGCTATATTGGTTTGGTGAACCGGTTGTTGAAGAATAAGTAATGTTAAATGAAGTAGCTGTTGCTAAAACAGAATTGATGCTTCCAACTGAGATGGTAGGTAATGCATTTACAGTAATTTCAATTGCAGCAGAAGTATCTGTATTAGTGCCGGCATTTACAACTCTTTTATACCACGAGGTTTGCGTAAGGATACCTGGTGTATAATGAATGCTATCATTTTTGCCAGAGGCAGTTCCAAAACCAGCCGAGGAAGATGTGGTAGATTTTAACCAAGAATAATTATAACCACTACTACCTGTTGGCGTGCTGCCTATTAAAGTATTGGCTGTTGTACCTGAGCAAATAGATTGCGCAGCTGCAATGGTGTTGTTATTTATAGTAGGTGGCAAGTTAGCGCCTTTTACATAAGTAACACTGCCCGGAAATTGTCGGAATGAGAATAAGCCATTATTCAAGGCAACGCCATAACCCTCATTGGTACCCGTGCGAATGGTTATAGTAGAGTCTGTAAAATTACTTTGTGTGCCAGTTACAAATGTTTTATATTTTAGATTACCACTGGTTGCTGTAAGAAAAATACCGAAAGTATCACCCTTAGGTATTACAATGCCAAAACTCAAGGGGATGGATTTTAAGTTTGGATAATCGTAAATTGAGTCTATAATAATTGAAGGAACGCTATCAACCAGAATCCATCCATTGCTGGTACCAAAGGACGGAGTACCATTAATAGCCGATTTTTTATACCAAACCTTAAGATCTGTAATTGTTCCAATTGCTGCTGCCAAGCTTATTCCTGTAATGGTAACCGTATCTTTTGCGTGCACATTGAATGTTATTCCTGCCTGTCCATTACTTACATCAACTGGTGGTACCGTTGTTACGGTTAATTGTGGGGCAGCAGGTACTTCATGAACAGCTAATTGAAATGGGTAAATATTGCTTGTGCAACCTGACACTGTATCCTTTAATCTTAATGTAAAATTATAGGCATTCGTTAGGCTTACAGGAATATTGACGATTAATTGACTAGGCTCCACAGCAGCGTCTATTAAATCAGAGAATCCTGCAAGAGGAAGTGGATTACTTGAAAATACTGAAAATTTATGAGAATTACCACTTATAGCTGTGTATGGAATAGAAAAAGAAGTACCAGTAGTAATAGTCCTTACCACTGGATGAAATGTAATTGTTGGTGCTGAAGCTGGATTTACTGTACCACTAACGGCCAATGTTTGTGTGGTGGCACCTGTTGATGTAAAAGAAATATTTCCAGTTGGGTTACCTGTGGCACTGCTATTTAAGCGGACGTAAATTTTAGTTGTAGCCACTGAATCCGAAACCCTGCTAAAGAACAAATTGTTTCCGAAGCCTAATGTTGGAGAAGTTGAAATTTCAAATCCAGAAGGAGTACTTATGGCTATATTACCGGTAAGGTTGCTTCCACTAAAAGTAAAACTATCTACTGCAGATACCGAACCAGAGCAGCTTGTAAATGTATTAAGTGTGCCTGTTACAGCAATAGAAGGGGAGATACCAGCAGCAGTTGTAAAGCTATCCATTGGCCCATAACCAGTACCAGCTAAATTTATAGCATATGCTCTAACATAATATTTAGTATTGGAGGTTAAACCCGTAATATTTTGCGAAAATGCCCCCAAACCATTTCCTATTTGGACCTTCGTATTGGCAGTGGTAGGATTTGGAGCGGTTCCATAAACAATACCGCGCTCACTAGTTGCGGTTTCACCTGAGTCTAAAACGTTTCCGCCTAAAGTGGCTGAGTTGGTTGTAATGCTAGCAGGACTCGTTGTTGAAAGACCTGGTACGCTTTTAATAACAAATTTGTCTAATTTATAAACTAAACTATTTGATAGGGTATAGGTTCTAACATAAGAAACATTGTTTAATGAGGGGCTTCTAAATGGAAAAGTGTCATTTCTTAAAGTGTCATTTACCCATAACTCAAACCTTCTAGTGGTATAATTAATGTTTTTTACTTCCACTTTGAGCCAAGTTCCAACTATATATGGCTGATTGTATGATACAGTACTATTTGCAAAAACAGTAAAAACTGGATTTAAAGGAGTACCTGTTGTATTAATATATGCAAAAACAACACATGCGCCGCTATTAGTTGCCAACGCTGAATCTCCAACTACAATATACCCACTTGCACCAACAGCAACGGTATCCATTTTAACATACCAAGAAATTTCCTTTGGGTTTATAGGGGCAAACTGTTGGTACATATGGTTGCTGTGGCTAACGTTACCTGCACCATTTACTCTTAAATGCTTACTTCCAGAAGGAGAAGGCCCATTAATAATAAATCCTTGATGTGAATTGTTCCTCACTTTCCACTTCACAGTATCAAGAGTTGCAGATTCAAAATCATCTGATTGAGCAAATGTTTCAACTCCACTGCCAATTAAGACAAAGAGCAAAAATAATTTGATTAAGTTCCTACCAAAATTTCGGTAAGAAAAAAGGCGGTTTTTTTTCATGGTTTTAGGTTAATGAATTGTATATGCAAGTATAAATACGCTTTTACTGCAAAAAAATCAGGGTTAACCCTGATTTTTTAATGATTTTCAATATTCAATTTCTTAGAAAATGTTTGTAGAGGTTTGGCTAATAGACAAGTAAGGACAAATTCCTTCAATAGAGTTTGGGTTAATCCTGAAATGCTAAAGCCCTTATTTTATTTTTTTGATTGGGTTCAATCTTTGCTTTTAGATTTGGTATTAATTCTTGGGGTTCTTGGGTACCTTGAATTAAGTATAGTATCCTTTTCTACATTAAAATGCTTTCAATCAAGCTCGCTTTTGAATGCTTTACTACTCATCTAATTTCGATAATTAGGATAGAAGTTTCTGCTTTCGGTTGAAAATTAGTTTGAGTTGAATTATCGGATTAACAAATTTGGTTCAAGCCCAACAACCTATATTGTATAATTTATATCCTCAAAATTCAATTTTGCTGAACCCAGTAGCCATGACAGAAAACAATTGTTTCAATGCATTTATCAATCGCCAACGCAAATGAGCAGATTTGTCGGGAGGTCCCGTTGCGTCTACCTTTGGCTTGAATGGTAAAATTGGAAACAACTCTTATTTTGGTGGCAGTAGTGGGCGATAAACGCTCATTAGTAAGCTATTTTACAGCCAACTTAATGTATGCACACCTTGTAAAATTTGATGCCAATAGTTCCTTAGCTTTGGGTTTAAGTTTAGGTGTTGCTAATAATTCTTTGAACCAAGATATGGTGAACACAAAAGATTTAAATGATCCTGCTAAGTTCGATGGCAGGATTTTTTTTTTAGTTGGGTGGCAAATCCCAATCAATGGAATTCTAATATTAATGCATGGTTTTAGCGACCTAAAAAATCATGTTGATATAAATTTTTCAAGGCTAAATAGTTTAGATGTTTGTTTATTTAATATTAGTGGCTTTGTTTTTATGTTAATTGGATGGGTTGAAAAATAAGGGTTAACCCTTGTTTTTTTGTATTATATCTTAGTATATAATTGTCCAACAATAAAACCATTTCAAAAACTATAACCATGAAAAAACGATTACTCAAATTTAGTTTCAAACCTGCTCAAACTCTTAACAGAGAGGTTGCAAAATGCAAACATCAACTCAAGACTCATTAATTATTAAACCAAATCAAATTATGAATTTCAAAAGCAGTTTATTCTTTTTTATGGCCATCATGTTAATGGCTATGAACTCAGCAATGGGCCAAGGAAAGGTGTATTGGCTGAAAAACAGTTCAGGAACTATTTCACGGGCCAATATTGATGGCACCACAACAGAAACGCTAGTTACTGGAGCTAGTTGTGCTGATGGAGCATACATTTCATCCAGTTTGGGGAAAGTATTTTGGGTAGAAGGTTGTGGTAAAATGGCATTGAAAATTGCCAATTTAGACGGAACCAATGTTCAAATTCTTGACACATTTAATACCGTTGGAAGGTTTATTAGTCCAAGAGGGGTAACTTATGACGATGCAACTGGTAATATTTATGTAATTGGTGCAGGAGGCTATGCCACAGGAAATATAAATTCCTTGCCATTAAATGCAACCCAGAGCACCTCCATTTTAGGTAGAGCAATTGCCATTAATTCTGGGACAGGTAAATTATATTATACCAGCCAAACTAATAAAATAAGTATTTGTAATACTGATGGTACTGGGGTAGATACTATCCGCACAGGTTTAGCGAACTCTTGGGGAGTGCAAGTTGATGTTGAAAATAGCAAATTGTATTTTGCTGATAACAAAGCCATTTACAAAACAAATTTAGATGGAACAAGTTTTCAAACTGTTTATACATTTCCAACGCAATTACAATTTGTTTCTATTGCTATTGATCCGCGAAACGACCGCTTATTTTGGGGTAGTAATGGAGGAGTAATTAATAAAGCAAGCCTAAGTGGAGCCAATCCTACACAAATTATTTCAGGACAGAGTGGAATCTTTGCTATAGCAGTTGGTTCTAGTAGTTCTCGTCAATCTAGTAATATAAACTTTAATACCATAACTACTACTAGTGCAAATGCTGTTTGGACAAAAGGAGATGGTGCTGGAAGAGTAGCTTTCTTAAAAGCTGATACTTTAAGTGTCCCTGTACCAGCAGATGGAACTACTTACACAGGAAATGCAGCTTTTGGTTCAGGTACTCAAATAGGAACTTCGGGTTGGTATTGTGTGTATAGTGGTACCGATTCAATAGTTACTGTAACAGGTTTAGCAGCCAATACTACTTACAGAATGATGGTAATGGAATATTCTGGAACTGGTAGTAATAGAGATTATAATATTTCCTATGCTAATTTAAATCCAAATAAATTTCGCACAACTAACGCGGCCACAGTTGGTGTGCCTTCTATTACTTCCTTTTATCCTTCAAGTGGTCCTTATGGAACTACTGTAACCATTGCTGGTAATAATTTCAATACCACAGCGACAAATAATTATGTATTTTTTGGCCCTGCATTAGCAGCCGTAACCAACGCAACTGCAACCTCTCTAACCGTAAAATTACCTCCAGGTGCTACCTACTCTTCTATCCAGGTTGTCAATAAAGGTTCAGGACTATCTTGCACAAGTTTTGATTATTTCAAACCTACTTTCAGTCCTGCAAAAATTACTGAAACCAAATTAGATTTTGAACCCAAAGTTGACTTTCAATCGGGCGTTGGTTCCCAACAATACGAAGTAACAGTTGGAGAATTGGATGGAGATGGAATGCCAGATATTGCTTTGATTAATACCTATCCAGACAGTACTGTTTCTGTGTTTTTGAATAACAGTACCAAAGGCAATGTAAGTGTTACTTCAAGAGTTGATTTAGCTGTAAAAGGAAGACCTGTTAGGGTGATGATTTCAGATGTAAATGGAGATGGAAAGAAGGATTTAATTGTGCTTTGTTCTATTGGAAGATCAATTTGTGTTTTTCCTAATACTAGTATCATTGGAACCCTTAGTTTTGGGTCAAGAATAGATTTAGAAACAAACGCCAACCCAAGTGCATTTGATGTTTCAGATTTGAATGGGGATGGCTTGCCAGAATTAGCATGTAGCAATCAACTTAATGTAAATGTGAGTGTTTTTAAAAATACAAGTACAAGCTCTTCGATAAGTTTTGAATCGAAATTAGATATCACTGCTGGTAGTTCGCCTATAGGTTTGAAATTTGGTGATATTGATGGTGATGGCAAGCCAGATATGGCTGTTTCCAATCCTTTTGCTAATACGTATTCAATTTATAGAAACACTAGTACTTCCGCTACTATAAGTTTCGCTAGTGGAATTGCTTTTCCAGCAGATACCTTTGTTCGCGAATTAACCATGGCTGATTTGGACGACAATGGTAAATTGGATATAGTGTTGGTTCAATCCACAGTTTCAAGAATTGCAATTGCGCCTAATACAAGTACTATTGGCAATATAAGTTTTGCACCAAGATTGTTTTTTCCTAACCTAGAATCTGTTAGAAATATAGCAATAGGGAATTTAGATGGAGATAGTTTGCCGGATATTGTAACCTTAGGTGGTAATTTAGATTCCATGCGTATTTTTAAAAATGTAAGCACCCCTGGCAACATTAGTTATAATCAAACTGGTTCTATTTATATTAAGGGGAATTATTTTGCTGCTCTTGCTATCGCAGATATTGACTTAGATGGAATGCCAGATATTATTAACTCATTAAGTACTGGAAAACTAAGCATAAAGAGACAGCGTTATCCAATTTCAAATGATACCATTTCTGGAAATCAATCTTTATGCAATGGTTCTTCAACCACCTTACAAGGAAGCAATGTAATTAATTCATATAACCGTCCTTTTACTTATAAATGGATTAAATCTACCACTTCTGCGGTTTCTGGATTTGCTCCTGCAGGTGGTGCTGATTCCTTAATAGATTATTCAACCTCCGCCTTAACTACAACTACTTGGTTTAAGCGTGCCTACTATTGGGATTATACTGCTGATACAACTGCTGCAACAAAAATCACTGTAACAAGCATTAGCTCTAATACAATTGGTTCAGACCAAACTATTACTAGCGGATCTATACCTGCAACCTTAACAGGTAATACTCCAACAGGTGGTACATTCACGTATCAATGGATTAGTTCTGCCTCTTTAAATACAGGATACAACAATGCCACTGGAGCAAGCACAAGCCAGGATTATTCTCCTGCTGCTTTAACTTCAACTACCTATTATAAACGTATTGTTTTAGCTGGTGTTTCTTGTGTAGATACTTCATTGGCAGTAACAATTACAGTAACACCTAATACTCCTTTAATACCGCAAGTTGAAACAAGTAATATACTATTGATTACTACAAACAGTGCTACATTAGGTGGAAACGTGAGTGATAGTGGAACTGCTTCAGTTACTGAAAGAGGTGTAGTTTATGCTACAACAGCAAATCCAACAACTTCAAATACTAAGGTGCAGATTGGAAATGGAATAGGAGCGTTTTCTCAAAACATAACAGGTTTAATGCCTGCAACAACTTACCACGTGCGTGCTTATGCTATTAATAGTGTTGGTACAAGTTATGGTGCTGATAGTTTATTTACCACCATGAATGAGTCATTCACCGAACCCAAAATTTACAATGCCTTCTCACCCGATGGCGATGGACTTAATGATACTTGGGTAATTGATAATGCTAGCGATTTGGCTGGTCATGAAATTGTGGTGTTCAATATTTTCGGACAAGAAGTGTTTCACCAAACTGGATACGATATTCCTTGGGATGGAACTATAAATGGAAACTTAGTTCCTTCTGGCGAATATTATTATTTGATCAAAGGAGAAAAGGTAAATAAAAAGGGTGCTATGCTAATTAGAACTAAATAAATCCAAAACCATTAATAAAAGAAAATTATGAAAAGATTAATCGTATCCTTTGGAATCGTTTTGGGGTTAACAAATTTGGTTCAAGCCCAACAACCTATATCGTATAATTTATATCCTCAGAATTCATTTTTGCTGAACCCAGCAGCCATGACAGAAAACAATTGCTTCAATGCATTTATCAATCGCCAGAGTAAGTGGGCAGATTTGTCGGGAGGTCCCGTTGCGTCTACCTTTGGCTTGAATGGTAAAATTGGAAGCAACTCTTATTTAGGTGGCATGGTAGTGGGCGATAAACGCTCCTTAGTAAGCTATTTTACAGCCAACTTAATGTATGCGCATCTTGTAAAATTTGATGCCAATAGTTCCTTAGCATTGGGTTTAAGTTTAGGTGTTGCTAATAATTCTTTAAACCAAGATATGGTGAACACTAAAGACTTAAACGACCCAGCTTATTCCATTTATAATTCTACAAGATTAGATGCTGGCTTTGGTGTTATTTACAATTACAAAAAATTAAAAGCTGGTTTTTCGGTTCCTCATATCTTCGATCAATTTGGTGATTTTTCTAGTCAGTACAATGTAAACTTGGCTTACGATTTTTACCTAAAAAACAAAGATTGGAAAGTAACACCAATGGCCATGCGCCGCAACTACAAAGAGGTTGGTGGTTTGTATGATATCATGGGCTTGGCAACATGGAAAGAAATGGTAAGTGGCCAATTGGGTTACCGCACCGATAAAAGTTTAATTGCAGGCATAGGCTTTAATTGGAAAATGTTGCGCATAGCCTACGCTTATCAATATCATGTTGGTTCAACCTACAATGCTTTTTCATCAGCAGGTACCAATGAGATTCAATTGGCAGTTCGTTTATGTCGGTCTGAACCAAAAGAAAAAGCACCTGCACCAGTTGCAGATGTGAATGCAGATAAAGTTACCACAACAGTTTTAATGACAGATGAAAAATACGGAACTCCAGTGGCAGGAAATATTGTTATCACCAAAGAAAAGGCTACAGTTTATGAAGGTAAGGGAGACCCAAGTGGTAAGAGTACTTTCCATTTAAAACCGGGTAAATACACCATGTTGGTAACAGCAAAAGGTTATTTGCCACAACAAGAAACAGTAGATTTAAGCAACGAAGCCAAAGGAAGTAAGTACGAGATAAAATTGAAACCAATTAAGATTGAAAAAGGATTGGTATTTAAATTTAGCAGTGTAAATTTTGAAACAGGTTCTGATCGTTTAAAAACATCTTCGTATGAAATCTTGGATAAGATGGCGGATATCTTAAACGACAATCCGCAAATGGTAATTGAAGTTGCAGGTTATACAGATAATGTTGGCGATGATAATAACAACAAAATCTTGTCAGAAAAAAGAGCCAAATCTGTGGCCGCATATTTAAAAGCTAAGAATGTAAAAGAATCTCAAATGAAAACAGTTGGATACGGCGAAGCCAACCCAATTGCCAGCAACGAAACAGAAGCTGGACGATTACAAAACCGCAGGGTAATGTTTACTGTTTTAGAATACTAAACATCATTCCACATACAAAAAAATCCTGCTTAGTTCGCTAAGCAGGATTTTTTTATGTTGTATAAGTCGGATTGGAAATCCTCCTTGTATTTTGATTCGGATTTGCAAATCCGAATCGGCATGGTTCAAATCCGAATCGGTATGGTGCCTTTTAGTTGCCTTATTCATATTCTTTTACATCGTCAATAAGAAGTTTGTTGTTCTTGCAAATAATTTTTATATCAAATTTATAGTCTTGGTTCCATTGAAGATCATGAACAACAGTATAAAATACTTTGGCAGTATCTCCAAAGGTTTTTAAAAGTTTGCATTGTGCAATTTCTATATTCCCGTTGTCCATAACTGAGGTAAAAAAACCACCTTTGCCAACAAATCTTGTGTCGTATTTTGATTTCCATTTTGTTTGAAATTCTTCTTTTGTCATTTCACTATATTCTAATGTAATTGCTTCAATTTTATATTCATAATAGCTGGCAGTTAGTATTTTTTGCAAATTTTTATCTGCAGCATTTAAGTCCTTTTTGTTAACATAGTCGGTAATAACTTTAGTTAGCCACTTTTTTATGTTAACGGTATCTTCTAGCAAATTTGTTTTGCCACTCACCTCTTTTTTGCGGTTTGATTTTATGTAGGTTGAGTTGTCATTCGCACAGCCATTCCATGCAATAAATGAGGTCAAAATAAAGAGATATTTAGTCATGAATTAATTGAGTTTGTCTTGTACTTAATAGAGGCATTAATTTATTTATAAAAGATAAAAACCTTCTGTATACTTCCCTTTAAAACATGCAATATAGAAAACCATTTTCGCCACCAATTTAAAATTCTAAAACAGTTTTTAAAAACCATTTGGTTCGAACCAAAAATGCGATTGGTTTTTTTGCTTAAAAGATGATGTTTTCAAAGTATTGGTAAGTGTAATTTACCAGTCGCAATTCTTTATAATAAAATTTTTAATCAAGGATCGTTGGTTTTTAATGAACGGAATTTTAGGCATTTCTTACCATTTCTGCTTCCTTTTCACTTGGATAAATGCCAGGGAAAAGCATGGGGGAATGATTTATAGGATATTTTACATAATAAACCATATTGATGCCTTCTTTAATTGCCTCAATTAAGTCCATTTCTACTAACGAATCAGTTATAGATTTTAAGGTTTTATCAGAAGTGTTTGTGATTCTCATCGCCTCTGTTTTGGTTATCTTCCCTTTTAAAAACACATCTGATAATATATATCTAGCCTCTGTTTTAAGTCTTTTCTTTATTACCATTAAATCAGTAAAACTATCAATTCTATTAAGCATATTATCTATATCAAGTATTTGATACATATAGTTTATTTGGTCGATAGCTGTATTAAGAAAAAACTCGCAAAATTCTATTAACATCTTATTAGAAAGATTGCCTCTTCCATCATAGTTATTGAGCCTTTGAAGGTCGGCATTTGCAAGTTTAGATTTGTACAAATCATTGTTTCTAGCTAGTCCCCTTGAAATAGACCATAATCCCGATGAATCAAGTCCTTCTTTTATAAAAAAAGCATCCGAAAATAACCGAACAACACGACCATTTCCATCTAGGAAAGGATGTATCCATGCAAGTCTATGGTGAGATGCCGCAATGGAAATAATTCGTTTAGTTTTGGATTTATTTTCTGCACCTTTTGTATTATAAAATGCCTCAAACCTGTCCATAAATAATGGTAGATTTTTGGAGTAAGGAGCAATATGACGTCCAACCTCAACTTCGTCAACTCTTAGTTCCCCTGGGATAAGTTGTTTTGAGACCCCTTCCTTGCTTTTAATTTCTTTGAAGTCTTTAGGAAGGTGTTCGTAAAACCTTTTATGTATGCTTTTTATGAATTCGGTTGAGGATGGAATTATGTCTGTATTAATAGCTTCCATTTCCAATCCAATTAGCTCATGAAGTTTTATATGAGCATGTGCTTCTAACTGTAAATTTCTTTTTACTTTGTCTTCAGAAAAGTTGTTTTTTAAGGCTTTTTCAATATCAATAGGATTGGTATCATGACCTTCAATTAGATTTGAATAGTAACTGTTCATTGGACGAAGAAAATCTGCAATAGCTTTCCTGGTAATTGGGTTCATAGTTCCAGACAAACGGGCTGCTTTGAAAATTAATTCCATTGCTAATCCTTCCAATTTTCCTTTATCATCAATTGGAAATAATGGCTCCATGGTGTCTGGAGTCATAAATAATTTCGTTCCCTCATCCATTATTCAAATGTAATAAATAATTTGTTAACTCCGGTAGTTTTATTTGGAGAAATATGGTTGATATTTCCGCTGGTTTAAATAATGGCTGAAATTTATATATAGTGTTGCTATTAAGTTATATAACGTTATTTAATGAATAAAAAAAAATAAAAAATTCCGCTGTTTATTCCGATAGTTAAAATGTCAAGTTTTCCGCTGTTTATTCCGCTCGTTTTGTAGAGCTTTTTTGCCTTAAATACTTTAGAAAGTATTTCACAAAGCATAATCTAAAATATTAATACAGCAAAATTTGCTCACGGGCTGTTTGAGAATTGTATAAATGAAAAACCTTTTTTAAGCCTTTAATCGAAATTTGCTGGATGAATTTCTACCCTAATATTTATCCAATTCATTTCTAAAAAATGCGTTTGGTTCGAACCAAAATTGCCTTTGCTTTTAGTTTGCTTTGTTATTAAGGCAATTTTTACTCTACAATTTAAACGTTGGGGTAGACGAATGATCCCTTCTTGTTTCTGCATTTTCTAGGTTATTGTATTTTGGATTGCGATTCCTAAGGTTATTTGGATTCTGTTTACAATACCGAATCGGATTTGTATTATTTTATATAAACCAAAATGGCTTATATATGTAATAAAATCGCTATTTAGTTATTCAGGTCAATTGTGTCTAATAGGTTTTTTATTTGTTCTTTATCAAATGGATATACTGGTTCTAGTTCGCCATTTTCAAGATCTTCTTTCAAATTTTGGATGATTTTATTTGTTTCCTCTTTTCTTGTTTTTTCTTGTTCTATGCTGTCTTTTGCACTTAATTTAATACCAAATTTATCCATCCATATTTTTGTTAATGGAGGAATTGCTCCACCAATTGATTTGCTTCTTTCTACTTCAATAATGTTTACTTGAAAGTCGTTATTGAGAATAAAGTATCCACTAAATGTCTCTAAAGTGCTATCTATATTTAGAATTTCGTGAGTATGCTTAATAATAAACGTTTTTGAATTTGGTACTTCTTTGTTCTTTCGCATAGTGGTAAATTCGCCAAACTCCGAGAATGAAATTGGTTCATAACTTTCAGGATATTTTGCGTGATTTTTAATCCAATTGGAAACTTGATTTTTTGCATTCTCTTGGTTTGTCAAAAATTCTATTTTCTCCTGCGATAATTCCTGCCAACAGCTAATAATTGTCAAGAGTATAATGTAAGTATAAAGTTTTTTCATTGTTGGGTAGCCTATGTTTTAAATTCTAGAAACATACCTGTTGCAAATGTTATGTTGCCAATATGGTTTATTATCTTGGAATGCGGTTGGTTCATTTTAAATTCGTTAATTATTTTCTTAATATTTTGTCTGCCTTTGAAAATGCTTATTGGTATAGAAGAAAAAGGACTTCCAATTGGACTACACCAGATAAGCTATCAACAATTTGTTTGTGATGCCTAAGCCAGCTTATAGACTGATATGTACTTGAATTTCCTAGATATCTCGATTTATACTCAGAGGTTTCTTAAATTTTCGGAAATTGAAGTTACGTATCTTCTGTTTTTTATTTCGGTATTTGGTAAAAGTGATTTTAATCTTTCCCAATTAGCTCCTAGTGTTAATTTTAGTTTAACATAAGCCATGCTACCATTTGATAAGCCTAATCTTGGAAATGCTAATCTATTGACATTTCTTGAAATAAATTTCGACTCTGATGAAAAAGCGATTGCGATATTTTGTTTGTTTAATATCTCGATTTCTCTATCGCCAAAATCCTCCTTAGGTGCGCCATTTGGATATGCAAAATACTTGATTTCATGACCAAGTAATTTTTGAAGGTCTGTTATAGATTCTGATATTTCTTTAAAGCAAATTTTATCGTTTTCATTTTTTAAAATTGGATGATTCAATGTATGAGCACCAACAGTAATTAAACCTGATTTTTCTACCTCAAATATTTCTGATAAATTCATGTTTTGAAAAGATTTCGCTTGAGTGTTCGTTTCCTTTTTATAACGAACAATGATTTCATTAATTTGAGTTAAGGTTAAACACTTTAAGATATTTATAAAACCAGTTTTACTTATTTTTTCTAAAGGCAATGAAAGTTCTTTCGACAGAATTTTGTTCATCGTATTTTTGTCGAAATCTTGTACTTTTTGAAACCAAAAGTTCTCTTGATTAACCACGCTTTTAGGTGAAACAAATATTGTTGCTGGTACATTGTATTTCTTTAGTATAGGATATGCAATAGTATAAAATGTTCTATCTCCATCGTCAAAGGTAAGATGGCAGAATCCTTTCTTTTTTAGGTAATTATCTGAGTTCTCGAAAAAAGCAAGTTCAACCATTGTATATTTGGATTTTAAAAGTAAAACCACTTTTTCAAACCATTTCGAGTCGTTAATTACGTGAAAATTTATTATAAGATTATTTTTCATTTATTTCACATTTTTAGACTCACAAACTGTCAATTAAAATTCCAATTTCCCAATTTTATTAATTTAAAAATAGGTTTAAATATGAAGATTTGCAAATGAGATTAAGGTACAATTGAATTGTTTCCTTTTTGATATCATTCGACAAATCCTATTAAGGAGTTTGGTATCTGATAAAATTAAAACCACATTCAATCTATAAATTTCAAAATGGCTTTTAAAAACCATTTGGTTCGAACCAAAAATGTGATTGGTTTTAAAGGAATAAACCAAGGAATGAAAATTTTCGAATAGGAGGGTTTTATAAACAAACAAAGACTTCTTAAACTGCTTACTTTTTAATGAACAAAATAATGATCTCTCTCGCACCTAGCCATTATCCATATGCCACTTTCATTTTATTCATAGTTCATTGATGCTTAATCTTAGGTTCTTGAATAATCGTTTTCCCATTTTTTCTCCAACGTAACATTAAAGCAGGTGGATAAGGTTTTATGTTTAAAAATTTTTCTCGCTTCTCATCTCTCGCTTTCTGGATTCCCACCTTCACTAAACCACTATCATGCAGGCTGGATTTTGTAATCTTTTCACCCCTATAATTCCAATATATAACCAATTGTATAGGCATTGGTAAAACCATAATTTACGTTTGCCATCAATTTGAAAGCAATAGGGAGGAAAGGAATAAAATATTTTTTCGGCCCATTAAATGCATCTTCGGTTCAAAAATTAAAGGAAAAATTACTACAATTGTTTAAACAAACTAATACCCCATAGCCTTGAATCCTAATAGTTTTAATCTCCAAAATATTGGAAATAAGAAAAGCTTCATTAAAATTTTATTTGTTTTTTTTAGCCCTTTGGCATTATGGGCCCAAAATGAAACAAGTAATGAAATTTTGCATAAATCTATTCAGCTTAGGAATAATTTGAAAATTTTTAGTGCGATAATCGAAAAAAATTATAAAGAAGTTGGAGATTTAGATGTAAGTAGGCAGATTATTGAAATCAGTAAAATAAAGAATGATAGTTTTTATTTGTATAGAAGGACTATCGGAGGTAAGTTGGTTAATTATATAATTGAAGAAAAAGATTCAATTTATTCTGTTGAGATAAATTTACAAAATTCAACTTTTTCGATCTTTAATAATTTAAGAATTCCTTATAGTAGGAATTTTGGAGAAAAGTCAAATAGAATAAAGCAAATATTTGGAATGTTTTTAGATTCTTCATATTCTCATTCTTTATACCAATTTCCTAAAGACACTATTATTTATGGAATTCCTTGCTGGGAGTTAATTAGAAAACCTATAAGGACAAGTTTTTCCAATTTAATTGAAAGTTCAATTTTCATTTCAAAAGGAGATTATTATTTTAGAGGGTTTAGAGAAGTTGATGTTTATGAAGACACGGATACCGTAATAAATAGTTCTTTTATTAAGACTTTAAATTTTGATATAAGTGAGGTAAGATATAAAATTAAGTTATTGACTGATTCACTTAATTATTTAATATTTAACTATTCTCAAAAGCCATTAGAAACATTTAAGTTACAAGCAGATTTATATAGTGGACATGTAAACTCAATTTCGGCATACTGCATTCAAAATCAAGATTCAATTCTCCTCGATTTTAAGAAAGGGAGGTATCTCCTAGATTTTTGGTTTATTGGTTGCTATCCTTGTATGAAAAGCTTTCCCTATATCCTTGATTTAGAAAATAAATTCAAAGAAAAGGGAGTTCATTTTATTAAACTAAACCCATTAGATGCCAAGGAACCAGAAAAAGTAATAAGGTATTCTAAGCTTCATTCCATTGAAAAAGAAAACTATCTTATTCCAAGAAACTTATGCTCTATTTTTTCTGTCAATGCCTATCCTAGTTTTATCTTTATTGAAGACGGAAAAATTATTAAGAGCTTTACTGGGTTTGATGAAAATGTTTATAGCGACCTAAAATTATTTTTAGAAAAATGGACTTCAGATTCGAGATAAAAACGATTTCAATTTTGTTTTCTTCATTAGTATTCCTGATGTGCCATCCTCGACAAGTGTTTCTTGTTTATTCCTTTTCCCATTTTTTTCTCCACCGAAGCATTTAAGCAGGTGGATAAGGTTTTATGTTTAAAAATTTTTCTCGCTTCTCGCTTCTCATCTCTCGCTTTCTGGAATCTGGAATCTGGATTCTAGATTCTACTTCCTCCCATAATTTTTTCATAATATAGAGTTATGACAATCCCATAAGTTGCTTATTAGCTATTATCAATTATTTTTGGTTTGCAAAAAATTATATTGATCTTATGAAATTAACTAAATACTATCTCTTTCTTTTGGGTTGCATTATTTCTCTAGCAGGCGTTTCGCAAACTGCCAAAACGCAAGTGGTTATGGTAAGTGCCGTTGCAAATTCTAATGGAAGCATCACCCTAACTTGGCCTGCAGAAACCTATGCCGGAACCTTTCAAATTTATAAACGTGTTAGTCAGGAAAATGAAATTTGGGGCTCTCAACCTATTGCTAATATTGGTGGCGACAAAAATTCTTATACAGATAATACCACCCAAATTGGGGAGGCTTTTGAATACATGGTGCTCAAAACCTTGGATGGAAATACAGATGCTTTGGGTTATATCTTTGCTGGCAATAATTGGCCTGAACCAAGGCAATTTCAAGGAATCATTTTGTTAATCGATAGCAATTATATTTCACCGCTTAACTCAGAAATCAATCAGCTAGTTTCCGATTTAGAAAAAGAATCTTGGGTGGTGTATAAACTTTTTGCTGGTAGAGGCGAATCGGTTCAAACCGTAAAAAGTAGAATTAGCGGTTTGAACCAAACTGTCTTAATAAAGCCAAGCTCAATTTTTATTATTGGTCATGTTCCCGTACCTTATTCTGGATTTTATTCTTCCACTGGCTCAGCTCCTCCGCCGGATGGGCACGTAGAAGGAAGCGGTAACCACACTGGCGCTTGGCCTGCAGATGTGTATTACGGAATTTTAGATAATGTATTTACCGATACCGATGTAGATTGCACCACCGGCGCTTCTTCTAGAAACCACAATACCGTTGGCGATGGAAAATTTGATCAAACGAAATTGCCCGCAAAAGCTACCTTAGAAGTGGGTAGGGTAGATTTATTTAATATGCCCGCCTTTGGTAAAAGCGATACCCTTTTGGTAAAAAATTATTTAGTAAGAAACCACCAATGGAGAACCGGTGCTTGGAAAGTAGAAGAGAAGGCCTTAATAGATAATAATTTCTCCACTCTAAATTTAGCCTCCACCGGATATGCCAATTTATCTGCTTTATTGGGTGCCAGCCAGCTTGTAGACAACCAAGATTATTTTACTGCGCAAAAAAAATCAGGGTATTTGTGGAGCTATGGTTGCGGGGCTGGCTCTTATACTTCTTGCTCGGGTATTGGCACTACCACTTCCTTTGTAAACGATAGCTTCCAAAATGTTTTTACCATTTTAGCAGGTAGCTTTTTTGGTGATTGGGACAATCAGAATAATTTTCTAAGAGCTCCTTTGGCTTCAAAAAGTTTGGCTAGTTTTTGGGGTGGTTTGCCTAAATGGTATGTGCACCACATGGGCTTAGGTGAGCGCATAGGTAAAGGCACCCTAATAACTCAAAACAATGCAAGCTTTTATTATAGCGGCAACTTTAATGCTTCTTATAATTCACTTCACATTGCTTTAATGGGCGATCCAAGTCTTAGAATGCGCAACTTGCCTGCCGTAGAATCCTTAACTGCTGTAAGCCAAAACAAAGAGGTAAAATTAAACTGGCCCAAATTGTCTGACCCAAATTTAGCGTATGCAATTTATATTGTTGATCCAATTACAAATACCTACCATCGCCTTAATGAAACTCCTACCACAGATAATTTCTATACCGATAAAACTAATTTCTATACCGGAAAATATACCTATGCTGTAAAGGCCATTCAATTAGAAACAACTGGAAGCGGAACGTTTTACAATACAGGTGGGGCGGCGTTTGCAGATGTGAATCATGTAAATGGTTTGGCCAATTTATCTGGCAATGATTTGCTTTCAGTTTATCCAAACCCTGTAAAAAGCACAGATGGTTTGAACCTAAGAATTTCTAATTTGGTTCAAACCGAACTACTCTTAAAATTAATAGATATTAACGGACGAGAATTGGTTCAACAAAAATTAAGCAATTTTAACGAACAAGGTATTTACCTTAATTTATCCAGCTACCAATTAAATGCTGGTCTTTATATTTTAAGCATTGAAACGCCTACTCAAAAATACATTAGAAAAATACTAGTTCAGGATTAATTAAATCCTGAACTAGTATAAAAGTCCTATAAATTTTCCTTGAAATAAAGGGTAATTTTCTTCATCAAATGAACTCTATCTGGTCCAAGTACATTGTGCTCATGACCAGGATAAACAAAGTAATCAACCATAACTCCTTCGTCTACGCATTTCTTTAAATAGGTTAAAGTATGTTGCCATAAAACCACATTGTCGTTGGTGCCATGTATCAATAACAATTTACCTTTTAAGTCTTTGGCAAAATTGGTTAAGTCCGCATTGTGGTAACCTTCTGGATTGGTTTGCGGCATGTCCATATAGCGCTCGGTATACATAATTTCATACATGCGCCAATCTATTACAGCTCCTCCAGCAACACCTACTTTGTAAACATCAGGCGTTTTTGTCATTAAAGAAGTAGTCATAAATCCACCAAAGCTCCAGCCATAAACTCCCAAGCGTTTAGTGTCTACATATTTTTGTTTGGTTAAATAAGAAACACCTGCCAACTGATCTTCCACTTCTACTTTTCCTAAATTTCTAAAGGTAGCATTTTCAAATTCTAAGCCGCGGTTCATGCTTCCACGGTTATCTAAGGTAAAAGTTATATAACCTTGTTGTGCCATATAATACAACCACATATCGGCTTGACCCAACCAATTATTGGTAATCATTTGCGCGTGTGGTCCGCCATATACATAAACTATAACAGGATATTTTTTGGTAGAATCAAAATTTGGAGGATAAATCATGCGGCAGTTTAAAGCCACTTGTTTATCGGTGGAAGGAATAGAAAACAATTTAACAGTACATTCTTTGTACTCGCGCAATGGGTTAATGGAGTTAAATAAAATAGCAATTTCTTTTCCTTTTTGATCCAACAACAAATATCTTTTAGGAATACTAGTGCTGCTTAATTGCTCCAAAATAAATTGGCCATCTTCTGAAACCATTCCATTGTGTTGACCTTCTAATTTATTAAGTACAGTGCTCACGCCACTTTTTAAATCCAATTTGTAAACGTATTTGTTCAAACCATTTTCGCTAACAGCTTGGTAAAACAATTGCGTTCCTTTTGGGTCAGTTGCCAAAATATCTAAAACAGTCATTTTACCCGTGGTTAATTGTTTTAGCATTTCGCCTTTATTGTTGTATAAATACATATGGTTATACCCATCTCTTTCGCTGAACCAAATAAACTTGCTCGCATCTTTGCCAATAAAGTACATTGACTTTTCTGGTTCTACATATTTAGCATGTGTTTCTGTAAATAAAGTTCTAATAAATGCGCCAGTTGTTGCATCAAATTGTTGCAATTTCATTTCGTTTTGATCGCGGTTAACTACTGCAATATAAACATACTCTTCATCCGGACTCCAGCTAATATTGGTATAATATTGCTCTTCGTCGCCAGTAGTTTGCACTTCTAGTAAACGTTTCTTTTTAAAATCGTAAAGCATTACTTTGGCTTGGTGACTTCTATTACCAGCCATTGGGTATTTTATGTTTTCAAACAAAGTAGGCTGACTTAATTTATCGCCCAAAGTGTCGTTTAGTTTTACGTTCATCAATGGATAATCGCTCACCATTGATTCCATTAGTTTATAGAAAGCAATTCTATTTCCGTTAGGACTAAAAAATGTTCCTTTGGTAATGCCAAATTCATTTCTGTGTGCAGCTTTACCATAGCTAATATTGGGATTGCCATCTTTTGTAATTTCATCAAACTTATTTACAATTTGCCCGTTGTCCGAATTGGCAGGTCTTGGGTTGCTGTTTGGGTCATCGTTTACAAAAAAGTTATTGTATTGAGTATATGCCAAGCGGTTGCTAGCTGGGTCAAAGTCTAAGTTTTCTGCATCTTTAGGAGCAATAGCCAAAACTTTAACACTCTTATTGCTTAGGTTAAATAAGTAATAAGCATTGCTATACATAAATCTAAAAGAAGAAGGGTTGATCCAAGAAATAAATGGAAAGCGGCCCATGCCTTTGCTTTTTGTTTCTAAGTTTCTAAAGGCAAAACTAAATTCTTCAATGGTTAAAATGGTGTCTCTTTTAAGACCAACTGCATTTTGGGTAATTAAAACTTCATTTCCTTGGCGCTTGCCCACATAAGAAAATAAATTGCTTTGAGGAATCCATTGCAGTTGCGATAAACGCTCCGGTGCTAAAGTAGTTCTACTTTTTAAAACGGCATCTTCCACCGTTAATAATTTGTTTTGCGCGCCTAGGTTCAAACCTAAAAAGGCCGAAAGCACAATAAGTATCAGTTTCTTGCTCATAAAAAATTTACTTTTTAGTCTTCAATGATACTATTTTTAAGCTGCAGGCAAAAACGGAATTTTATAAGTGGGATTTTATAGGCAGTTTTGATTAGGGTAGCAATATGGCCTCTGGCTGCTGGCCACTAGCAGCTGGCATGCTCCTCCACCGAAGCTTTAGCATAGGTGGATGCTCCTCCACCGAAGCCTTGGCGAAATTGGCAGTTGTTTAATCGTTTAGCTAAATTTTGGTTTGAATGTTTGCTTTGCAAGCCGAAGCTTTAACGAATGTTTGTAGGTTTGAGAGTTTGTTTAAAGTTTAAATTCTTAACTTAAAACTTAACACTTAAAACTTAAAACTCTTTTCTCGTCTCTCGCTTCTTTGTCAACTCATAACTCCT
>JAIOYZ010000026.1 GCA_021740845.1 Bacteroidia bacterium | reverse complement strand
GCTCGGAGCTAAAGTGGAAACATTAATTTCTAGGGTAGAATCACCGCTATTCCTTTCGTATTTTTGACCTATTAATTTTCCAGACAAATCATAAATGGCATAACTAATAATTTGGGTTTGGTTTGAACCGAAGGAAAAAATAAGTGTGTTGAAATTTTTACTCTAGAAATCTATAAAAATTTTGACGTATTTTCGATATATGGAAAATCAAGAAGCAAACACAACTCAAGCCCCTTCTATGGTATTGGATGCCTATGGAATGGTGCAAATTAAAGAAACGGCCAAATGGGCCAAAACCATTGCCATTATTGGCTTTGTAATGATGGGTATCATGTTACTATTTGGAATATTTGGAATTGTATTTGCCTTTACTAAATCAAACAATGGGGCTGCATTTGGGTTTATTCCTTTAATTTTTATGATGGCCATCATGCTTGTCCTTTATGGTATTCCTTGTTATTATTTACTACAATTCTACAAGTATTGTCATGCTGCAATCCTTGAAAGAGACAGCGCAGGACTAAGCAAAGGATTGGCATTTTTAAAGAGTCACTTTAATTTTATTGGGGTACTTATTATCATTGGTATAGCATTTTATGCAGTGGTTGCTATTGGAATGTTAATTGGATTTGCCGTTGGTGGCTCCATTTTTAATGGTGTTTTTTAACAAGATAAATCACTTGGAATTTGCTTTGAGTATTTTTTTGTTCATTGATAGTTTGGTCTTTGAGAAAAGCTGTTAGCCATTAGCTGTTGGCCGTTAGCTTTTGGCCTTTCGCTATTTTTATTTTCAACGGAAGTATTGGTCTGGGAGGATGTTTATTTGTTTAATCGTTTATGCGTTTAATCCTTTATTTGAATTTTGCTTTGCAAGCCGTAGCTTTAGCGAAGGTTTGTAGGTTTGTTTTGGGTATTAAACTCTCTTGCTTCTAGCAGCTGGCACCTAGCAACTGGCAGGGATTTACTTTTATGGCTTTATCACTGGATTCTCGCATCTCGCTTCTCGCTTCTTTCTGGATTCTTAAAACTTAACATCCAAAACTCTCTTGCCTCTAGCAGCTGGCACCTAGCAACTGGCAGGGATTTACTTTTATGGCTTTATCACTGGATTCTCGCATCTCGCTTCTCGCTTCTAGCTTCTTTCTTGATTCTTAAAACTTAACATCCAAAACTCTCTTGCCTCTAGCAGCTGGCACCTAGCAGCTGGCAAGTATTTGCTTTTAGGGCATTACCACTGTATTCTCCTTTCTCGCTTCTTTCTGGATTCTGAATTCTTAAAACTCAAAACCCAAAACCCAAAACTCAAAACCTAAAACTCAAAACTCAACTCCCCCTCCCCACAACCCATTTTACTGCTCTTCTTAATTCCATCGTAACTGCAATGCACCAAATTATTTTGTTGCGAAATGCTTCCACATAAAAGCGAATTCTCAATGCTTATTTTTTTCTCTTTTGGTTCAAACCGACCCTCAAAATAACACCAAATAGATTCTTCCACCACTTCGTAGCCAAGTTCCTTAAAGGATATTTCATTATTACCAACCTTTACTTTGTAATGCTTCAAAATATAGTTGGAAAGCAATTCCGTATTGTGTTTGTTCACTTTTTGTAGGTTCACTTTTTCTTTAGTAGTTTCAACCAATTCTTGCTGCAAATCGTCAATAAATAATCGGCAACTGAGTTTGGCGGTTTGGTCTTTGCTAGATAAATCCAGCTCCTGTACACCCACATAAAAAGGATGAACGGACGTGGCAAAGGATGAACAAAGAATTATGACAGTTAGGAATAGCAGTGGTTTTGAAATATTTTTTATAGTTTGCATCCTTTCAAATGTAGAGAAAACATGCAGGATTTTTCCATCTGGCTTCAATTGGGTTTTACACATATTTTAGATATCAATGGATACGATCATCTCTTGTTTCTATTAGTGCTTACCGCGCCTTATACTTGGAAACAAAGCAAATCCTTGTTTTGGTTAATTACGGCTTTTACTCTTGGTCATAGCCTTTCCCTGGCTTTAAGCACCTTGGGTTTTGTGCATTTAAAATCGGTTTGGATAGAATTATTCATTGCCATTACCATCCTTCTCACAGCCATTCAAAACCTTTGGTCTTTAGGTTCAAACCAAACCTTAGCTTGGCAATTGATGTATAGCATAAGCACCTTTTTTGGACTCATACACGGCTTGGGATTCTCTGGAACCTTGCGTTCTTTGTTAGGTTCAGGCAGCCAAATTATTTTACCATTGCTTGCTTTTAATATAGGTTTAGAATTGGGGCAAATCCTTTGGGTGCTGCTTCTTTTGTTGCTTTCTGTGCTATTGATATCGCTCATAAAGTTGCCCAATAAATATAGTACCATTGCTTTTTCTTCGCTCGGAATTTTACTTTCTGGCAAAATGATTTACGAGCGCATCTTACCTTTCACCACCTAAAATTATGAAAAAATATATCCTTTATCTGTTTTTATTTTTCGGTTTGAACCAACTGGTTCTCGCTCAAAATTTACGCAATAACCCAAGTTCTAACCACGGAAATAAGTTTGAGCAATTGGGAACCATTTTGCCCGATGCCAATGTGTACCGCAGTGCTTCTGGCGCGCCTGGACATAGCTATTGGCAACAGCAGGCAGATTATAAAATTGCTGCTGAATTAGATGAAAAAAACCTTCGCTTAAATGGTGAAGAAACAATTACCTATACCAATAATTCTCCAGATGCGCTTTCTTATTTGTGGTTGCAATTGGATGAAAACCAACATCAGCCAAATGCCCAAAGCAATTTCTTTGATGGCTCCTCTATCTCTCTGCCTTTAACAAACGGACAATTAGATGGCTTAAACGTAAGGCAAAATTTAGAGGGTTATGGGGTGAACATTATTTCGGTAACAGATACTTTTGGTAGAGCAATTCCTTATACCATCAACCAGACTATGATGCGCATTGATTTACCAAAAATATTAAAGTCGAAACAAAAGGTAAGCTTTCGCATTAAGTGGAATTACAAATTGCCAGAGCGCATGAAGATTGGTGGCAGGGGCGGTTATGAGCGTTTTGGTTCAGACAGTAATTGTACCTTTACCATTACGCAATGGTACCCTCGCATGTGTGTTTACAACGATTATGGTGGATGGAACAACAAACAGTTTACAGGTAGAGGTGAGTTCTCTTTGGCTTTTGGAAATTTTGAAGTTAGCATGCGCGTTCCTGCAGATCACGTGGTGGCATCAACAGGAGTTTGTTTGAACCCAAAAGAGGTTTTAACTCCTGCGCAATTGGCTCGTTGGAACGAAGCCCAAAAAGCAAGTGCTCCTATTGAAGTGGTGACCTTAGAGGAGGCAAAGGCTAGAGAGAAAAATCCAGATACAGAGCATTACAAAACCTGGAAATACAAAGCAGAGAATGTAAGAGATTTTGCTTGGGGCAGCTCGCGTAAATTTGTTTGGGATGCAATGATGCAACCTATTGCTACCAAAAAGGTAATGTGCATGAGTTATTATCCAAAGGAAGCATATGGTTTGTATAATCGCTATTCTACCAAAACTGTTGCACATACCATTCGCGTTTACTCTAAACATACCATTGATTATCCCTACCCTACTGCTATAAGTGTTGAAGCTGCCAACGGAATGGAATACCCTATGATTTGTTTTAATTTTGGTAGAACAGATGAAGATGGAACTTACAGCTCTCGCACCAAATATGGCATGATTGGCGTAATTATTCATGAGGTGGGTCATAATTTCTTTCCAATGATTATTAATAGCGACGAGCGTCAGTGGAGTTGGATGGATGAGGGTTTAAACACTTTTGTGCAATTTTTAACTGAACAAGAATTTGATAATAATTATCCTTCGGCTCGCGGACCAGCGCATAAAATTGCAGATTATATGAGCTTGCCAAAAGAGCAATTAGAACCCATTATGACCAACAGTGAGAACATCAATCAATTTGGTCCTAATGCTTATGCCAAGCCAGCAACGGCTTTAAATATTTTGCGCGAAACAGTGATGGGAAGAGAATTATTTGATTACGCATTTAAAGAATATAGTCGCCGTTGGGCCTTTAAACATCCAACGCCTAGCGATTTTTTTAGAACCATGGAAGATGCATCTGGCGTGGATTTAGATTGGTTTTGGCGCGGTTGGTTTTACGATATTGAGCCCGTTGATATTGCATTAGATAGCGTTACTGTTTTTACCGTGTCTGAACCAAAAGGCGAATTAACAGGTACCAAAAGAACAAGAAAAAATAGAAATGCCAACGATGATTTCTTGCCTATTTCAAGAGTAAGAAACAAAGCAAGCGGCATGCAATTTTTAGTAGATCAAGATACCACCTTGCGCGATTTTTATTATTACTACAAACCAGAAATTGATACGGTAACAAAGGTGGAACCAAGATTCGGTTCAATTACACCTATGAATGCTGAAGAAGTAAAGAAGTATGAAAACAATTTCTATTACCAACTTAATTTTAGCAATATAGGTGGCTTAGTGATGCCAATTATTATTCAATGGAATTACGAAGATGGCACACAAGAAGTGGAATATATTAGCGCGTATATCTGGCGCAAAAATGAATACAAAGTGAGCAAGGTATTTGCCAAGAATAAGCGTGTAACATCTATCTTATTAGACCCATACAAAGAAACTGCCGATATCAACGAAAGCAATAATTCTTGGCCAAGCACACCACAAGTTTCCCGCTTCGATATTTACAAAGCTAAGACTCTTGGTCGTGGACAGTTTGATGACGAAAACCCAATGAAGAAAGCTAGGAAATAGGGAAACTTTGTTGATTAGTTGTATTAAGATTCTAATTGAATATTTAATGCAACCCTTAATTCACCTTAATTGAAACCAATAGTTTGTAACCAAATAGAAGCTTTCAAATACCAAGGTGAAATGGACGAACTATTGTTGGACTTTGATATACTTCAAAAACTGAAATAAAGAATGGACATTTTCCTTATACTTGATTTGCAAATCAGAATGGCATGTTAATCGAAAGAACAAATAGTGAGGTAATTATAAGGCTATCATCCAATGTTGACACGGAGGGGTTACAGAGGCTTTTAGACTTTTTGAGTTACAAAGAAGCAACTTCGGAATCTAAGGCTAAACAATCTGATGTTGACAAACTTTCAAAGCAAATTAAGAAAGGTTGGTGGAACAAAAATCGGAGTAGGCTTATCAAATGAAAATAATCGTTGATACAAACATTATTTTTAGCGGACTATTAAATACCAATGGTTCCAATTGAGATTTGATATTTAATTCGGAAGGTGTTTTTTAGTTTTATAGTTGCGATTACATGCAGCATGAAATAGACAAACATTGGGATAAACTGTTACGAATTTCTAAGCTTTCAAACGAAAATCTTAACGAAGCTAGATTTAAATTATTCACTAAAATTAATTTTATAAACGAGCTCCTAATTCCATCCAAAACTTGGCTTGCGGCAGAACTAATTGTTAGTAGTATTGATGTTGATGATTCAGATTTTGTTGCTTTAACAAAGCACCTTAAAGGATATTTATGGACTGGCGACAAAGTGCTTTACAATGGACTCAAATCTAAAAAATTCAATAGGGTTTACAGCACTTCCGAATTAATTGGTTTGCGGAATAAGAAGAGTTAATGCCCGCATAAGAAACGCCGCTAGCTCCTTGCCAAATGCCTTGCCCTGGGCAAAACACACTTGCCGATATTCCTTTGGTATTATATGAAAACACAGTCACCAAACTATCCAATTTAAACTGAAGTTTGGCAGCTAAGTTGGGATTAAAATTTTGGCCAAAGCTTGAACCATAACTTGGAGTGTAAGGATGACCTAATGAGATTCGACCACTTGGTTCAAACCTACCAGTGGTCATCTCCTTTGGTGCATTACTAATTGATTTATGATTGCAATCCTGCGCAAACAATGGCAGAAAAAATAATTGGAGAAAAATTAGTCCAATTATTTCTTTTCTTTTAATTCCCATATAGTTTCATCCTTATCTTTAAATCTTATGATACCAAATTTTTTATTATATAATCCAATTGAATCATTTCTACTAGTGTACACTCCTGGCAAATAATCACCTTTATATAAAATGGAGTCAACATAAAAAAAAGTATCTTGTCCATAAATTCTACATAATAAATAGTCATCCAACAACATTGTTGTATATGAAGTTGGATAAGTTTTGTCTTTGGTTACATAAGACACAAATTGGTGAGAGTTTCCATAGGGTTTAAATACAAATTCAATCCTGTCAGAGACATAATAAGTATTATGTCCGCAATCAAGCCCTGACCCATCATATCCTCCAGTTGAATATGGCCAATAGGTCTTGTCCACACAAACAAATGTAATTTCATCAAAATTTTGATTTACAAAAGTAATTGTATCATGAATAGCGTAAACCAGTACATTGGTGTCTCCCTCAACAAATGGGTAACGGTATATATCATCCTCAGGGCAATCCATATCTCTTCTGCAACTAACAAGTATGAAAATAAGGCAAGCGATTATTAAATGTATTTTTTTCATAAGTAATTTGTTTAATTGGGTGGTGATTTTAATTGGTGAAATAAATTTACGCTATTTGAAAGGTAGATTTATTTCTTATTAGGCATCTTGTTTATTAAATATATATAAATTTCAAAAAAAACAAATTTGTAAGGATTTTAATTTCACATTTCTCTTTTTCAACCAGTCTTGGTCATCATCCACCAATTCATTAATTTCATTAGATGCTTTAAGGTGGTCATAAGCACCTAAACAATTTATTAAAGACCTTGCTGAAATTGAAATCACCTTTTGTGAAAATTTGGCTTTTCATCAGTAAGTGTCTAAAGGCATTTAAATTTTCAAAAATATTTCAAGCATTTTCAGTTCAAACCAAACCCAAATTTACTTCTTACAAATTCTTGTAAACTCCAATCCCAAGCGCGATTTAATGCATGGGTAATTGGGGTCTATCTTCCATTTATTAGAGATGGCATAAGCAGAAGAATAGTTGCTTAACAAAATTTTATTTCCATCTAATGTCCAGGTTCCAGTGGTTGCAATATTTTTGTTTGGGTCAGTATTATCAATCAATTCAAAGCTTTGGTCTTCGTTTAATTTTAATTGTAGTAGCACCTCCTTATTGGTAGTGTTTTCAAAAGCACAGGCATTCACGCCATAGGTTCCAGGCACAGTTGGTGTTTTTTTGAAAGGGTTTTTCGCAGTCATTAATTGAAACGAAAATCCAAGGCAAATAAGTAATATTAGCTTTTTCATAATTATTAGTTTAGGTATATCAAAGTTCTAATAATTAAGTTCATAACCTAATGTCATTTTATTCTTAATTAATTTGAAAAGGGAAATACTATTTTTATCGTCTATTTAAAGCAAAGGAATTTGTTAATGAAAAATCACTTGCATATGTATTGGGTTCAAACAAAATTTAGGGTTGTTATGCTATTGTTTTTTGCTTTAACTTCCTCTGTTTCTATAGCACAAGTTACTACTCAAATAAGCATCTTTCCTCGCTGGCATGACCAATCTTTGCAAGCAAATACATGGCTTCCTTTGGTTCAAACCGATAGCATCCAAATTACCCAATTGCGTTTTTATGTTTCTAATTTAAGTCTATTTTATAAAGGCAGAAAGGTTTGGTCTGAACCCAATAGTTTTCACTTATTAGATTTGTTAGAACCAAGTAGTTTTAACCTTTCGCTTCAGCTTCCTCAAAATATAGAATACGATGCCCTCCAATTTAATGTGGGCATTGATAGTGCCACCTCCGTTTCTGGTGCCATGGGAGGAGATTTAGACCCAACAAAAGGCATGTATTGGACATGGCAATCGGGATATATAAATTTTAAATTAGAAGCTTTAACAGCACGCCAAAATCAAGAGTTGGTTTATCATATTGGCGGATACCAAGCTCCATACAATACGCTGCAAGAAATACAGGTTCGGTTTGAACCAAACTCAGATGCAAAAATATACCTGCAACTCGATAAGTTTTTTGAAGATATGGATTGTTCTAAAATCAATCATGTAATGTCGCCTAATGCAAGTGCCATGCAATTGGCAAGGCTTTTACCCAATCTCTTTTTAATTGGCAAATGAGAAAATCCAAGCTGCTTATTTTGTTTCTTTTGGGAATGTTCTTCTTGGCATTTCAGGTTGTTGAAAGGGCTTTGTTTTCTGTCCCTAAAAATTGGCCAAAACCTGCTTACGATTTCAAGAAAAATCCCCTAAGCAAAGAAAAGATTTTATTGGGAAGGGTTTTATTTTACGACCCTATTTTATCCCAAGACAATAGTATTTCTTGTGCCAGTTGTCATTCTGTTTATACCGCTTTTACTCATGTAGATCATAACTTGAGTCATGGCATAAACGACCGTATTGGAACGCGCAATTCGCCAGCTTTGATGAACTTAGCTTGGCACAAAAATTTTATGTGGGATGGTGCCATCAACCATTTGGATATGCAGGCTTTGGCCCCTATTTCTCATCCCGATGAAATGGGAGAAAACATACAACAGGTAGTTGAAAAATTGAATGCATCTACATTGTACAAACAACTCTTTTTTGCAGCCTATCAAGATAGTTTGGCAACGGGAGAAAATACCTTAAAGGCCATTTCGCAATTCATGCTTACTTTGGTAAGCTCCAATTCTAAATACGATAGCGTGATGCGTGGTACATCAAAATTTACAGAGCAAGAAAAGAGCGGTTATGTATTATTTAAAAAAAATTGTAGCGCCTGCCATGCCGAACCTTTGTTTACCAATTTAGAATTTAGAAACAACGGTCTTCCCATAGATACCAACTTAAAAGATTTTGGGAGAATGCGCATCACTCAAAATGCAAGTGATTCTCTAAAATTCAAAGTGCCAACTCTCCGCAACTTAGAATTCTCTTATCCATACATGCACGATGGTCGCTTTAAAAAGCTCAAAGATGTTTTGTACCACTATACCCATTTGGTTCAAACCGAACCTAATTTAGACAAAGAATTAAAGACACCGATACAATTGGATAGCAAACAGCAAACCGACTTAACTGCCTTTTTACTTACCCTTACCGATAAAAGTTTTCTCTTTAATAAGGACTTTGCCTACCCAAGAGAAATTTTAAAATCCAACTAGGTTTGGTTCAAACCGAATTTTACTTATTTGGTTTTTAAGAAATCTGATTCTTGCAAAGCCTTGTATTTGCTGAATTCTTTGCTTTAGTCTCCTAGAATTGTCATCTTTTTTTTACAGCGAAGGAATTTAAATTACTGCTCGTCTAAGAAATAAACTAAAGCTATACATGAGAAAAATTTCACTTCTTTTTGGACTAATTCTTACAAGTACAATTGGGCTAAAAGCTCAATACAATAACTTGTTTATTCCTGATACTTTGTCGGGCACAGAATTTAATCTAAACATCAAAGACACCTTTGCACAGGTTGTTGCTTCGGGAAACCAAACCATCACGGGAGGTATTAACGGAAAATTTTGGGGACCAACTTTGTTCTTCAACAAAGGGGAGGTGGTGCATATGAATGTGAAAAATAATTTAAACGATTCTACTACTTTGCATTGGCACGGAATGCATTTGCCAGCAGTAATGGATGGTGGTCCGCATCAAATAATTCCTCCAGGAACCTTGTGGCAACCGTTTTGGAAAGTTGAGAATTTGGCCGCTACTTATTGGTACCATCCGCATTTGCATGAAATGACCATGGAGCAAATTACCAAAGGCATTGGTGGATTAATAATCGTAAGAGATAGTGTTGAGTCGGCATTGCCTTTGCCGCGTACTTATGGTATTGATGATATTCCTTTGGTATTAACAGATAGAGATTTTGGAACCGATAATCAATTGGTAGAAGTTCCTTATGGCGATAGCATGTTAACCAATTTTACCTTGCGTGCGCAATACAATGTGCCAGCACAAGTGGTTCGCTTTAGAGTTTTAAATGGTGCAATAGAGCGTTCGTATAATTTGGGATTTAGTGATAGCAGAAACTTTTATGTGATTGCTTCTGATGGCGGATTGCTAACAGCTCCAGTTGCTTTGAATCGCTACGTAATTCATGCAGGAGAGCGAATTGAAATTTTGGTAGATTGCTCAGCAGATTCTGGAAAATCGATTGATTTAAAAGCTTACAATTCAACTTTGGCGCAAAATGTGGCAGGAGGAGATGTTTTTCCAAACGGGCCCTTTGTAAATTATTTGGCAAGAAAAGATTTTAATATCCTTCATTTAAATATTGGCGCTGCAACTTCTAATGCCATTACTCAAATTCCAACAAGCTTGGTAAGCATTACCCCACATTTGGCTGCTAATGCAAACCTTACCCGGTATTTAACCATTAACGATACCAATATAGCAGGCATTACTGGGGCAGCTTTTCTTATTAACCACAAGCTATTTGATATCAACTATAACAACTATGATGTTCCTTTAAACAATACTGAAATTTGGGAAATAAAAAGCACCTCTAATTTTGGACATCCATTTCATATTCACGATGTAGAGTTTAATATTTTATCTGTTAATGGTGCGGCTCCCGCAGCTGCTCAAGCAGGATGGAAAGATGTGGTTTTTGTGCCAGCCCAAACAACAGTAAAGTTTATAGCTAAGTTTGATGATTTTGCAGATGCCTTGCATCCATTTATGTACCATTGCCATATTTCTTTGCACGAAGATGAAGGCATGATGGGACAATTTATTGTAACAGAAACAAGCACAGGCTTAAGCAAAACCACCGCTGAGTCGCACGATTTTAGCTTGTACCCAAACCCTGGTAAGGACAAGCTTTTTATAGCCTTTAATGAAAGCAATCCAAGTGTATATTATATTTCTATTTTAAACATAACTGGTAAAGCAGTACGCATGTTACCGCAACCAGAATGGCAAAATGGAATTGATATTTCTACCTTATCCTCCGGTGTTTATTTCCTACAACTCACCGACGGAAAAACCAAAATAGTCACCACCAAAAAATTCATAAAGGATTAGAGGAAAGCTGTTAGCTATTAGCTATTAGCCATTAGCTTTTATTTACCAACAACTCATCCTAAGCTAAAGCTTCAGCTGGCAAAGCCATAAACTTAAAACTCAAAACTTAACACTTAAAACTTAACACTTAAAACTAATAACCATGCCCAAAAAACCAATCACCCTCCTCGCATTGGTATTGCTAAGTGCAATCACTTATGCTCAAACCAATCCTGCCATTTTAAACTGGATGCAAAACACTACCGGATTAAAAGGTAGGCATTATGTAAAGAACAATTCTACACCAATAGACGATGCAGATTCTGCTAATGTTTTGGGTGTTTATTATTCTGCAAGCTCTGTTTATATAAGAGCCAATGGAGTTCCTTCTTATATCACCGGACCATTTTTAGATGGCAATCCTTCTGTAACAACAAGTCAGAATGCAATTTTCAAATTCACTTTAAATCCTGCTCAAAAAACAGGTACACCTACTGCAACAACTGGAGGCAATATCGGATTGTTTATAAACGGAGTGGCTTTGTTTGATTACCGCGATGGTGTTTCTTGGAAAAACTCTACCGGCACAATGGCGGGCGGTCCTTCCGGTGGTATGGGCGATAACGTATGGAACCGCGATGCAATAGTAGCTGAAAGAGCTGGATTTGATTGCTCTAAAGGTCATCCAGCAATGGGAAATTACCACCACCATCAAAATCCGAGCGCCTTTAAGTTAGATGCAGAAGTAGTTAGTACCATTTGCAATTTATACGATGCCGATGGATTGTATGTAATTGATTCTACTAAGCACTCACCATTGATTGGTTTTGCCTACGACGGATTCCCAATTTACGGTGCTTATGCTTACAAAAATGCAGATGGAACAGGCGGCATTATTCGCATGAAATCTAGCTACCAATTAAGAGACATAACCGTAAGAAATAAATACGCAAATGGAAACACAGTAACTGCTGGTCCTGATGTTAGCACTACTTATCCTTTAGGATTGTTTAGAGAAGATTACGAATACATTGCTACATCGGCATCCACTCCAGATTTTTTAGATGAGCACAATGGAAGATTTTGCAAAACTCCAGAATACCCAGAGGGCATTTATTGTTATTTTGCAACGGTAGATAGCAAATGGAATTCTGCTTATCCATATGTGGTAGGACCAACTTTTTATGGCATGGTTACCCAAGCAAAAGTCACCTCTATAACAGAGCCAGTTACTCAATACAAGCCATCAAGTACCGGTTTGAACCAAAGCAAAGCGATAGAATTAGATATCCGAGTTTTCCCTAATCCTGCTAGCGAATTGGTTGCTATACAATCCAATGATTTAACCCAAAAAGATTTGAAAGTTGAGCTGTTTGATTTAAGTGGTAGACAATTGCAAACAACAACCATTTATAAAGGCAGCACCATTGCTTATTTTGATACCAGAACTTTATACAATGGAGAATATATTATTCGTATTTCCAATGAAGAGCAAGTGGTGGTAAAGAAGTTAATGGTAACCAAATAATAGGTATAGTATAGGTTCGGTTTGAACCAAAAGAAAAGAATAACTAGAAGGAAAATTGATTTATGTTTTGTTTGTTTTATAAAGTAATTGATACGCAATGAAAAATTTGTTTAGACATATTCCAGTTCTCTTTTTAGTTATTCTTTTACCAATACTTGGTTCAAACACAAAAGAAAGAATTAAGTTACCACAAGATTTCTCTTTACCCAATGTTGATGGCACCATGGTTTCTTTAAGCGATTACAAAGAAGCCAAAGGATTAATCCTAATTTTTACCTGCAACCATTGTCCTTTTGCCAAATTATATCCAGAAAGATTAAACGCATTAAATTCAAAATACAAATCGAAAGGAGTTCCGCTAATTGCCATTAGTTCTACGGATAGTTTATTGTACGAAGAAGATGGCTTTATACAAATGGTAGAGAAAGCGAAAGCAGAGCATTTTAATTACCCATATTTACATGATAGAACCCAAGAAGTAGCCAAGCAGTTTCATGCGCAAAAAACACCACATGCATTTGTACTTTGGAGGGTAAAAGGTGTTTGGGAAATTAAATACCAAGGAGCAATAGACGATAATGGAAGTGAACCCGAAAAAGTTGAAACACCTTACGTAGCCAATGCCGTAGAAGAATTGCTACATAACAAAAAAGTCTCTATCCCCGAAACCAAATCCATAGGTTGCCAAATCTATTTTAGAGATTAATATTCCATTTAGTTCAAATCCTCCCAATTATTTTTACCGAATTCAATTGAAATAAAAATTTAAACCCCAGAGGTGTGAACTTATGGAAACAAATAACCAAATCCACATTTCTTAAACCCCAGCGGGGTCACATTGCCCTGACGCTAAAATTCTTCTATAAACATGTTTTCCCTTCGTAAATAATATTCAATCAAACACCAATGAAATTGCAATCTATTTCTGTTATCAAACTTGCATTTATTTCATCCTTAGGAATAATTACTTACAACAAATAGTCAACTTATTTGAGTTCTGAAAGGATTAATTTTTTCTGATTAAGCGTATTTGTTATAGCCTTTTCTCTAACTTTTGGGTCATCGCTATTTATCAAATCAAAATATTCAACAGGTACAATTTGCCATGATAAACCATATTTGTCTTTACACCATCCACAAGAACTTTCTTGACCACCATTAGTAGTTAAAGCGCTCCAATAATAATCTACCTCTGCTTGGTCTTTGCAGTTAAAAACAAAGGAAACAGATTCATTAAATTTCTGAAATGGACCTGCCGCTAAAATACTCAATTCCATTCCAGCAATTTCTAGGGTTGCAGTTTCAAACTTTCCACCACCAACTTCTGGAGGATTTGTATAGGTATGATGTTCTTTCAATTTCCCATCTCTGAAAATAGAAAGGTAATAATCCGCAACAGCTTTTGCGTCTGTTGTTTCTACCCATATCGAAGGAGTAATTTTTTGCGCGATCCTATCTGGTTTATTTAATGTAGTAGTATCCGTATTACTGGTTTCATTTAAATTCTGTTGAGAATTCCCACAACCCATTACAGTCGCTATTGCTAGGGCTGTCAATAATTTAAGTGTATTTTTCATAGTTTTATTTAGTAAGTGTTTGTAATAAATTTACCAATTCATTTAAGGTTGCTGTAAAGCCTTCTTTGAAGCCCATTTCAATCATCTTTTCCATTCTTTCAAGCGATTCGTTAAAAATAGAAATACTCACTTTTGTTATTCCATTTTCTTCGCTAAAAGTTAAATCCCAAGATGAACCAGGAGGAAAAGGATTTTCGTCTTTATCGGCAAACACACTTTCAAACTTAAAATTAGTTATTGGTGAAATAGCAGTATAAGTTTGAATGGAATAATTTAATTCTTGCCCTTCTGCACTAACCATTGCATAAAATCTTCGTCCACCAACTTTAAAGTCCATAACTTTTGTTTTTGATTCAAAGGGTTTAGGAGCCCACCATTGGTCGAGGATTTCTTTCTTGGTAAAGGCATCCCATACCAATGATTGTTCGGCATTAAATTCTCTTGTTACAATTACCGTCTTTGTTGATTTGTCAACTGTGAAGTCAAATAATAGATTATTCATTTTTTATTTTTTTTAATTGTTGCTAATACTTGGTCTAATTGGTTGAATCGGGTTTCCCAAATCTTTCTGAATTGTTCTATCCACTTGTCAATTTCTTTCATTTTGTCTATTTCAAGAGAGTAATAAATTTCTCTACCCTTTTGCTCTTGTTTTACAAGTTCGCATTCTGTTAAAATGCGTAAATGTTTCGACACGGCTTGACGTGTTGTGTTAAAGTTCTCGGCAATGGCGTTTGGTGTCATTGCTTGTAATGCAATTAAGGCGATAATGGCTCGTCTTGTTGGGTCTGCAACTGCTTGAAAAATATCTCTACGCATTTGTTTTTTTGTTTTAATGAAACTAATCGGTTGCAAATATATATGCAACTTTTCGGTTTCGCAAATATTTCTATGATTTTTTTTGATTGGTAAAAAGTTGATTGAGGTTCTTAGCCCATTTGCCTCGACTTTTCTGAACCATTTCTATACTACGAAGCAATATAATTCAAGCACCAAAAAGCAAGCATTAAAAACAAAGCAGCCCTATAAAAGTGACATACTCAATACACAAAAAGATAGATTTTGCAAAAACTTGGCTTCTATTAATTTCGTTTTGAACCGAGCCAAGCTAAAGAGTAGAACAAAAAAAACCTTGATGTCCCTGAGTTGATTCGAAGGGTTCTTTTTCGTCTACTCTGCTAAATGATATGCCCAATGCTTTTGTCTTTCAAACAATTATTTGTCGTCCTTTAATAGTACTTGAATCAGAAAAATTTTCAAAGCATTCTCCGTTGTTAATGACTGTCATTCCCAACTCAGCGGCAAGTTTACCAACTTCAATTTTGTCCTGTTCTGAGTAGAAATGAAAATGGATATTTCCGTACTTACAAATGTCTGCAGTAAAATCAGTATCAATACCAGAAAAATAACAAGATGGTAATGCCCCATTGCAACGGATAAGCCAAAATAGGTTTTTAGTTAATTCTTGTAGATCCTGTCCGTTTGCTTTAAAACCTCCTATAAAATTGTTATTAACCCCTAGACCCTTCAAGTAATCAAAGGCTTTTTTTACAGGTTTGTAGTCATTGTTCTGATTGAGCCAAGGTGTTGAATAGTCAAGTAGGAAAATGACTGCTTTCCAGTTAAGTCGGTCACTAAGCACAACAATAGTTTCTGCAAGTTTCTCAATGTAGCCATATATGTCTGCCGCATGTGGTAACGCATATGTCATTTCACCTGCGTGTCTGCCTTTGATGGAAAATAGTTCAATGTTGTCTTTCCTCTTCAAAAATTCTTCAGACGCTTCTGCATTCCATTTATCGCACACCTCTTGAGAAACAAATCTAGGTTTATCGCTGGCTTCAACATACATTTCACCTGGCTCATATTTATTATGGTCCAATGTTGGATTGTACTGTGCATCTTGCACATCAATAATGAATGAAGCAAATGTCCTGTTGAGTTTAAATATCTGTTGTCTGTCTAAAATTTCTATCATTACACGGTCTTAGCATTGCCTAACGCCAGTCTGTCTAAAAACTACGTTTTGCAACTCGAAAGTAGGGTATTTTTAAACGATATGGCGATGGCTTGAAAAATAGTTGGTATACATATTTATGAAAATTGGGTGGCTTAAAATTGAGGGAATGATTCGGTGAAGGTTGAAATAGTTCATTAAAATGCGAACGAGTTCTTCCGTCAACTCTTTGAACATTTTTTTGCCAGCAAAATTTAATAATCTGCGAAAATTATAAGCCACCAAGATAAAGACTTTGAGCCTTATGCGGAGGACATTTTAATACTCATTGTAAGTGAGTAAATTTCAAATTTTTTGATCAACCTAGTGAAGGTGCGCTTTGACACCTGTGGGCTATAATTTCATGCTTACAAAAGTAAATTGGTTCAAACCGAAACCCACAAAAGGCAGCTAAGAAATGATAACTATGGAATTAGTTTTGATTTTCTTAGGCATTGGTTCAGCAATGAAATGGTAAAGTGTTGCAAGAAGAAATACAAGAATTTACGGGTGTTACTATCACTTGGTTAAGGCTAAAATGGAATGAGAAACCTAACTTATTTGCGCATTGGCAAAATACCAAATGGCTTGCAATTATGTAAAAAGCAGATTACTGAAAAGCCTTCGTCAAATGACAAGGCAAGCTGCGTGAAGCGAGAGGTTCAAGTCGGAGATCCCGTTTCTGCGGGGCACGGTTTTACTTCGATTATGCTCAGCACATGTGTGAGAACGTAGGGGTGAAATTCTCCTGCGTTACTCGGTTGGGTATAATTGCTTTTCTATTAACTTTAATTCTTAATATTTACAACCGATAAACAATATTAGAGTAATAAAGAATAGTGGTGTCGATAGCATATAAAATATTTAAGGCAAAAAATCTCCAATCCTTAAAAACTGATGTTAGGAGGTCATTCTATTATTGGTTTAGTTTGAATGGTTGACAAGATTGAGATATTCTTAAGTAGCCAGCTAATTTGCTATGTTGAATTTGTCCGATAAAATTGCTTGTTGTTGAAAATAATTTAAAGAATAGCCAATATTTATCTCACCTAAATTTAATTTCAAATTAAATTTAATGATAGTTCTTAACAAACTCTTTTCCTCTTTACTTACATAATACCTCCACCAGCTTTTTTTCTGAGAATTAAAACGAAAATAAAGAACAAAACATAAATTGATTTCTGGATATATCCGTTTTCTGTTATTGTTAATAGATAAGTGCAAAGGACTATTCCTAAAAGGGATATTATTATATAAACTAATCTTGTCATATCTATTCTCTATGCAATTGCACACAACGTCATTCTATCTAAAAACTACGTTTTGCAACTCAAAAATAGGTGATTTTTTAAATGATATGGCGAAGGCTTGAAAAATAGTTGGTAAACATATTTATAAAAATTGGGTGGCTTAGAATTAAAACACAAACCCCATAAAATTAGGATTCCTCAAACTTGTGGCCTTCTAAGTTTAACGGCCAAAAAGCCCCAAACCTGAGCGCGGTTTCGCTCAACACAGGGTTCAAAGTGCGTCTTCCTGCCGCTTCGAACCCTTATCTATAAGGCCTCGTTCTATTTTTTACCTTCATTTACTTGCTCAAATATTAATTTGTATAGAGTTTCAATATCACTATTTATTGTTCCCTCCATGTATTTTTCATAAACACTAATATTGTCAGGTGGATTTAGATTTAATATTAATCCTTTTTCTATTGCAAGTAATCTTATGAATTCCCTTTGGGCGCGACCATTTCCCTCTCTAAAGGGATGCAAATAATTAACACTATCCAAAATTTCTGCCAATTTATAAGCTAAATTTTGTTTGTCATTTCCCTTAATTTTTTTGTATTCCTTAATTAAATTTTCAATGTATGAATATGCGTTATCAAAATGAATTGTTGGAAAAAATTGTTTACCACCTTTACTAATTTCTACAATTCGTTTTTCACCTGCCCAAGCGTATATATCTTGAAATAGAATTTTGTGAATTTTGAATAGTTCACTAATATCTTTAACCTTTATTGGATTTTCATAAAGTTCTTGTAATCGTTTTGCAACAGCACCACTTTCAACAAAAAGCAAAATGTCTTGGTCATTAATATCAGCTAAATTGCGAAGTACACCAGTTTTAGGATTTATATAAGAAAAATCAGGATCTAAATATTGGTAGTCATTAGACATAGGCTTTTTTCTTTGCAAATTGAATGAACTCTGCAAAAGTTATTTTTCCAATTAAATAATCTCTAATAAGTGTAATCCCTTTTGGCGTAGGCTCATAACCTTCAAACATGTTACTTCCTATAGCATTAGCAGCACTCTCGAGAGTATTTATATCATTAAATTGCACGCCCATAATAGTGAGATTATTGCGATCTATGATAATTTCTTTGTACATTATTCTATACTAATTAAGTTCGAAAATACAATTTTTATTGGCGTTTTTTACTCTAGTAGAGATTTTTCATAGAATGTGGCAGCTAACGTCAGTCTGTCTAAAAACCACGTTTTGCAACTCGAAAATAGGGTATTTTTATGCGGTATACTACTAGTCGTTTAGTTAAAATCGGTTTGAACCAAACTCTAAATGAAGTAATGCGAGAACAGATTTAGGTAATCATTGACAATACCATTCAAGCATTAAAAAAGGTAAAAGCAAAAAACAATGCATCCCTATAAAAGCAGCTTACTTTATAACTCAAAAGAATGGACCTTGCAAAAACTCGGTTTCAGTCAATCTAGTTTTGAACCGAGACAAGCTACAGAGTAGTAAAAAAAGCCCCGTTTGGTCCTTGAGTGAAAAGGGCGGTCCCTGAGTGAAATCGAAGGGCACGGGGCTTTATCACGGCCCTTTTTCGTCTAAACTGCTAAATGTTAGTGGCAGTGCTTATTACTCCAAATGTCTTTTCAAAACATTTCGTTCCGAATAAACTTCTTTCCACATTTCTATTTTATAAGTATCGTTTGGAATTTCATCATAAACAGAGTCTATATTTAGAGAATATACACGTACTCTATATTCTCCATTTTCAATTTCGGTTTCAATTTCAACTTCAGAATGAGGGCAGTCCAATATTTGTAAAACTTTGGAATGAATTTTTATGCTTGCTTCTACAACGTGGTCGAATCTACTAAAATCATTAATTAAGCTTTTTGAATCCAGAACTTCAAATTCACATTCCACTTTTCCTTCATCATTCGCAATTGCAACTCCTAGAACTCCATCTTCTACAGCAAGTTTGTCGGCAAAAGCTTGGTCAGTCCAAAAATTTTCGGAACCAGTATTTCCTGTTGCATTTTTGTCATTTATGTAGAATTGTCCGTAATCTGTTATAAACTTTAAATCAAATTTCATTGCACTCTTTTTTCTGTATTCACCTGTAGCATTGCCGATAACGTCAGTCTGTCTAAAAACTACGTTTTTGCAACTCGAAAATAGGGTATTTTTATGCGATATGGCGAGTGCTTGAAAAATAGTTGGTATAAATAATTTTGAAAATTGGATGGCTTAAAATGGATTGAATGATTCGGTGTGGGTTGAAATAGTTCATAAAAATGCAAACGAGTTTTTCCATCAACTCTTTGAACACTTTTTTGCCAACAATATTTAAAATTCTGCGAAAATTATAAGCCACCATAATAAAGCCAACATCCGCAGCAGCTCTTTTCATGGTTCTTTTTGTCATTATGTGATCAAAGCCCTCCCGATGCATCGGGATCGCTTAATAGTTCCATAAGGATGCTCTACAATGTCTTGCCTGCGCAAATAGAATTCTTTCTCCTTTTCAAGTAAATAATCTTCCCAAAAAACGCAAAGGCTAAAAGAGCTGCTGGGAAGAGATCCATTTATTTGTCCATGTTGTGGCGTTGGTCGTTTAGTTAAAATCGGTTTGAACCAAACTCTAGATGAAGTAATCCGAGATTAGATTTAGGTAATCATTGACAATACCATCCAAGCATTAAAAAAGCAAACTTAAAAAACAAGGTAACCCTATAAAGCAAGATACTTTATACCCAAAAAGATGGACCTTGTCAAAACTTGGTTTCAGTAAATCTCGTTTTGAACCGAGCCAAGCTAAAGAGTAGAACAAAAATGCCCATTGAATTCCATGTGTTGAATCGAAAGGCGGTCCCTGAGTGAAATCGAAGGGCGGTCCCTGAGTGAAATCAAAGGGCGGCCATTTTTAGTCTATTCTGCTAAATTTTATACCAAGTACTTATTTGGTTATTGAAATACTTTTTATTTAGGTAACCACTATCTTAGTTTTTATCTTAGTTCGTCTAGTTGTGGTTGCCAATATTTTTTTTCGTCCAGTCGCTTTATAGTATGCAATAATTTCACTTATTTTTGTTCTGTCCTCAATAGTTAATGGTGTTGAGTCAACCACGAAGTCAATTCCTGCAGGTTCTTTGATGTATCCCATGTTAAATGTTTTTAAATTGGAAAATATTTTTTAATAAGTTTTAAGGCTTCTTTTGGGAATATTACCATTTGTTAACTTGAAAACACGTCGGTCAGTAAGTTTATATTCATCTGCCCAATTAAATAGCCAACCTTTATTCTTGTTGATGTTTTTTAAATCAACTTTTGAAATTGGGTGAACGTCTGTGGGGAAACTATCACCTGAAATGGTATTTACAATACTATTTGTTAGTTTGTCAATTTCAACTCCTAAATGATATTTTGTTTGTTTTGCCACAAGTCAAATATACCAATAATTGTCCTTAATTTTATTAAGAGACAGATTTTGGTTTCAACGCTTTTTGCCCACCTAGCATTGAGCATAACGTCAGTCTGTCTAAAAACCACGATTTGCAACTCGAAAATAGGGGATTTTTTAAATGATATGGCGAAGGCTTGAAAAATAGTTGTTATACATATTTATAAAAATTGGGTGGCTTAAAATTAAAACACAAACCCCATAAAATTAGTCCTTCGCTAAAGCTTCGGCCAACGAAGTTTAATGGCCGAAAAGCCCCAAACCTGAGCGTGGTTCCGCTCAACACAGGGTTCAAAGTGCGTCCTCCGGCCGCTTCGAATCTTTATCTGTTAGCAGTAGGTTTAACTGGTGTCGTAATGTTGTTAGTCAAAGGTTGTGAAAGTCCATTTCTAATAAATAAAACTCCTCTTTATAATTGTTCAAGAGTTGCATTGTCATGTTATGTTTTTTGACTGTCTTGCCAGTTGAATAGTTTTTTAAATTAACAATTTTGTCATTCAATATTTCAATAATAATTGTGTCAAATAAATTGTCTGTGGCTAGTTGAGATGTCTGAAAAACAAGAGTCTTATTGTCTTTCGTTTTACAAGCATAAATAACAAACTCGGTGTTTGAAATTACTTCGCAATGAAAGTCGGTAATATTGAATGAATATTGCTTTACCTCTTTATTTGAAATGTCATGAGTTTTCATTTTAAGAAGTCTTTTTGAATAGTAAACTAAAGCAATGAAAATTGAAAGTCCAATTAATACAGGTTTAGAATATATTGATGGGATTATTAGTCCGAACTTTTCACAAATAAGCAGTAAAACTATTAGTCCAAAGAATGTCAGTACTCCAATAATTATTCCGTCGCTAAGTGCTTTTTTCTTTAGCTGTTCTTTTTGCTTTTGAATGTCAGCAAGAATAGAAGTTGATATATTTTTCTTAACAATTTTCATATGCCAATATTTGCAATATAGTTTAGCTGGAGATGTCGTCTAAACTTACCGCTAACGCCAATCTATCTAAAAACTACGTTTTGCAACTCGAAAATAGGGTATTTTTATGCGATATGGCGATGGCCTGAAAAATAGTTGGGTTGAAGTTATTTAAGAAAATTAGGTGGTCATGGCTAAAGTGGAAAGGAAAATTTACTTGTTTGCACATTGGCAACAAACCACTCGGTTTGCAATTATATTATGAGTAGATTCTGAAGACCCCTCGTCAACCGACGAGACAAGCTGTGTGAAGCGAGAGGTTCAAGTCAAAGATCCCGTTTCTGCGAGGTACAGTTTTACTTCGACTATGCTCAGCACGAGTGTTAGGAAATAGGGGCGAAATCCCCTGTGTTACTCGATTAGCGGAAGTTTAGTAATCTGACCGGAATAAGTCATGAAAGGATCTATTCATTTTAACATAAGCAAGGCGGGACTAGTACGATTACTTTTAAACCTTTTATTTTCTGCAGCCGTATTAGCATTTTTTCATCCCGGGCGGGGTCATTGAGTAATTGCATTTCAAGCTTTTTGAGTTCCTTAACCAATGCATCGGTTTTGGAATTTCTTTCATGTACAATAAGTTTAAAAGAACAAGCATCCCCATTAAAAGTAAATCTCTGTATAGGTTCTTTCTTCATCCATAAAGTATCACAGACATCAATTTGATTTTCGATGGACATAAAATAAACTGTGTTCGTATCATTCCACTTTTTTCTTTCATCATCCACCTGTAAAACGCTCACATTTCTTATTTCTCGATTTGACAAATTGCCCAATTCCAATTTAGTGAATGATTCATATTTAATCCGTTGTTTCTTATCATCAAAAAATTCAAGCGAATAATGAACCATGTATCTATAGTATTCAAAGCAGTTGAAACTATCAATGCAGTTTTGACCATCCAAGTATTTTTTTAAATAGCCTTCCTGTTTTACAGAGTCTATTTCATTCATGTCGTTTTGAATCATATAATCTATCCAGGCAACCATTTTTTCACCACTTTTGGTTTCAATTAAAAGTTGAATTGGGATATAAATAGGTCCATCTGCAAAAGCTATTGCATTGGAGAAAAGTAGGCAAAGTAAAATCATCTGGATTTTCATAGAGCAAAGTAAAGTGTTAATTTGTTTATGTTTCAGTTCTACCATTGAATGCCGATAACCTCATTCTATCTAAAAACCACGTTTTGCAACTAGAAAATAGGGTATTTTATGCGATATGGCGATGGCCTGAAAAATAGTTGATATACATATTTATAAAAAGTGGAAAGGAAAAATTACATATTTGCACATTGGCATCAAACCACTCGGTTTGCAATTATATTAAGAGTAGATTCTGAAGACCCCTCATCAAATGACAAGGCAAGCTGTGTGAAACGAGAGGTTCAAGTCAAAGATCGCGGTTCTGCGAGGCAAAGTTCTACTTCAACTATGCTCAGCACCATTAGGAGGAAGTAGGGGCGAAATCCCCTGTGTTACTAGACTATCGGCTGGTACTATTCTCTTTTGATAATTATTTTTTCAATAAACTTTGAGCCTTCATTTGTCAATATTAAAAAGTATATGCCGTTCGGCAAATCGGATGTTGAAATGCTTATGTTTTGCTCGTTAATACCAGTAATTCTTCTTATATTTTGACCTACCGATGTATAAATATTTATTTCTGCATTTGTAAAATCATACTTAGACTGAATATTAACTGAATTAATCGAAGGGTTTGGATATAAAATAATATTGTTGTTTATATTTTCTATAACAGAAGTTGTTTGTAATAATGTGTCGGAAATTATATGACTGGTAGTAGAAAAACCGTGTGCTTCTCCAGGCTGCCATGTTGGATAATTTTGCTCTATCCAACCTGTTAAATCAAAATAATATGGATTATTAACCAAAGTAAAGTCAATAAGCATAATCCTTGAGAAAGGGTTTTGGTTTCCTGTTGCATTATTGCACATTACAGTAGCCAAAATGGTTTTATTTGAGCCGCAGAATTCAATGTATTTTGTACGATACGAACTGCATAAGTCAGTGCTGGGATTAAAATACGTATTTGAATTAGGAAGTTGAGCTGGAGGTAATGGTTTAAACAATGGTAAACTTTCATCAATTGTTCGCATAATGTTTTTATAGGTATTTCCAACTTGTTCAAATCCATACACCCTTTCAAAAGTTACTTTTTTTGAGGAGTTAGAACATTGTGTTGGACTGCTAATTTGCACACCTGGATTATTTACGCATTCCATGTATGGTGTGTATTTGTTTGTGTTTTGCTCATTGCCAGCAACAATACTTCCATCAGGAGACCAATGTAAATGTACCAAAGAATTTATTTTAGCACTTTCTAAATCAAAAAGCCAATAATTTGTACCAGAAACTAAACTGTCTATAAGGTTGTTTTTAGATGAACTCGTAATATCAAAAACTACAGGTTTAGGGTCGGCATCTCCATTTGGATCCTGAAAAATATTAGTTTGCCCAATATTAAAGGGAGAAAGATTATTGCCACCATTAAAGGGATAACCATCAATAGAGGTGCTGTGGAAGGCAATCTTATTCTTATCAATTGGATTAACTGACGCGTCTTGCCCAGAGCTCACTTTTGAATTTAGATTGGTAATATTATTTATTTCACCCAAAACAATATTGTGAGAATTTATAGTTCCAGTTTTAAAATTTCCTGTAGCTGTACGTAAATCATCAAATCTATTGGTAAAACTTGTTCCACAACCAGGTAAGGTGTTCATTGTGGGGCAATAATTAACGCTTGTGTACAAACACGACGAATCATTTAACCATTTTATCCATGACCCATTTTGATTCGATAAATAGGAACCATTTGAAACTAATGTGTAGGAATTATTAGTTTTATTATAAACATATAGTTTCCCTGCAGAAAAAGAATTGAAACTACCAGTAGCCATAAACCCAATAAGATTAGCATCGCTATTTAACCCTGCAGTAACACATGGAATATTGTCGGGTAAAACCTGTTTTAATGAGTCTCCATAGACGCTAATTGATTGTATACCCGTCTGCTCACTTCGTATTATTTCAAGTGATAATTTATACAATCTACAGCCACTTCCATTATTATAATAGCAGGGTTCTCCCGCTTGATAATTCATGCCAAAATAAACATCTGTCTTAATTTGATGTGTTTGGGCATTTAAAAAAGTTTGTACAATTAAAATAAATGCAATTAATGAACTTAATATCTTTTTCATAAATCTTGTTTAATTGTCTGATGTTAATTTTTTTCTTGTTGATATTTTCAAAACACCTGCCTGTAATCTTACTCTAACTCAAAAATAAGAAATTTTCACTCAAAGCAAATTCTACCAAAGACTAAAGACCAACCCCCAAAGACCTACCTACCCATCAACAAAAAACATCACTCAAAGCAAATTCTACCAAAGACCAAAGACCAACCCCCAAAGACCTACCTACCCATCAACAAAAAACATCACTCATAACAAAATTCTACCAAAGACCAAAGACCAACCCCCAAAGACCTACCTACCCATCAACAAAAAACATCACTCAAAGCAAATTCTACCAAAGACTAAAGACCAACCCCCAAAGACCTACCTACCCATCGACAAAAAACATCACTCATAACAAAATTCTACCAAAGACCAAAGACCAACTCCCAAAGACCAACCTACCCATCGACAAAAAACATCACTCAAATCAAAATCCAGCTAAAGGCCAACAGCTATCTTCTAAAAAAGGATGCAGCGTTTTCTATCTTGCATCTGTCTAATACATATTGAGAATAAAAATTGCCACTCTATTTGAAGCATAAAAAATCGGGAATAACCGATCAGGAATTAGTGCAGCGATGCATGAAGAATGATGTGGGTGCTCAGAAAATACTTTTTGAGCACTACTCCCCTATGCTCTTAGGCGTAAGTTATAGATATGCTAATTCGGAAGACGATGCACATGAAATTGTGCAGTTGGGGTTCGTTAAAATATTTAACAACCTTTCTAAATTCAGATTCCAATCTAGCCTATCTACCTGGCTCATCAGAGTGGTAATTAATACAGCCCTCAATTATTTAAAAGCCAACGAAAAAGTAAAATGGGAAAGCGATATAGAAACCCTTACAGAAAACCACAATTTTGTAGTAGAGCAATTGCACCAAATAGATTTAAAACTGCTCATGAACTGCATTCAGGAATTGCCAACCGGCTATAGAATTGTGCTCAATATGTTTGCCATAGAAGGCTATTCGCACAAAGAAATTGCTGCCGAATTAAACATCACAGAAAGCACCTCGCGTTCTCAGTTTGTAAGAGCAAAAGCCTTGCTCGAAAAGAAATTAATTAGTCTCGGATTTGATACCAATAAATATGCAGGAAAATAAATTTTCAGAAATACTTCAAAATCGGGCAAAGGAGTTTGTGCTAAATCCTCAAACCTCTGCATTTGATCGTATTTTGGCAATGCGCAAATTAGAACAACGCAAGCGCCTTGCACTTTATATTTCAGCGCTTACACTTTTGCTTGGCACTTGTCTCATGGCATTTTGGATCATACAGCCACCCCTAAATTCTGCGCTGCCTAGCAAACAAACAAGCACTGCTAGCACTATTACTACAAATAAAAACACTTCAGAAAAGCCTTCAAAAATCACCAGTAAAAAAGCAATAAAAATACAAGGTCGGTCTGAACCAAACGTAGTTTCTAAGGAATTAAATCCTACTAAAACTGAAGGAAAAAGTGCTATTAATTCTAATGAAATTCCTTCAATCAAAAAACCTTCCTTTGGTTCAAACCGAAATAAAGAAACCCATAGCCTTATTGCAGCCAATATAGAAAGCAAAATAGAAGAAAAGCAAAATACAAAACTGCCTAAAACCATTGCTATTGCTGAACCAAAAGAACTTATTGCCAACGAAACTTTATCCTCCAAACCTACAATAGATTCCAGCAACATTGGGTTCAAACAGAATATAGAAATTCCTGAATTTACTTTAACAGATTCACTAGCTATAACACCAGAAATTGTTTCTGCAAGCAATACAGAAAAAGTAAAAGAACCTTTAACATTTGGCCTAACAGTATACAACCAATATATGTTACAAACCAAAGCATATAATGGAGGAGAAAATCAACTGATAGAGGAGCAGTTTGGAATTCATTATCAAGAGCAGGCAAAGAGTTGTTTAAGTCTAGGTTTTTTGTTTGGTATAACTCGCCAAAAGTATACTCTTAAAACAGGCTTAGCCTATACGCAAGTGCAATTTGATAAGCCAATTGTGCAACAAACTATTGCTTCGTCGCCTCTCCAAAGAGAGTCATTTATAAACAGCTATGGGTATGAAATAAATGTGATTGACCAATCGCTAACATTTCTTGAAATGCCTATTTTGCTTTCTTATAAACTAGGAACAAAAAAGTTGAACCTAGAGCTTGAATCCGGACTTGCATTTCAGTATCTGAGTAAAACCAACACTTATATAATTGAAACCATTAACAATAAAATTAGTTATACCACACAAAACGACAAAGAGAATAAGCGCTTCAAGGCTTTTCAACCTTTGGTGCAAGTATCTGCAATGGTCAATTATAATTTAGGCAGGCGTATTTCTCTTTTTGCAGGACCAACTGCTCGTTTTCACATGAGGCAATATTATAAAGAAGAGTTTACACAACGTAATGCTCCTATTTATTTTGGTGTATATTCCGGACTTATTTATAAATTTTAATGCAGCATTATTAACTTTGAGCCTGTCTAATTCATAAACCAATAAACAAAACTATTTATGAAAAAGTTACTAGGAAACGGGAAGCCACTTTTGCTTCTTACTATTATTTTAGGGCTAAGTTTTAGCAGCTGTACCAAAGATTGGTGGGGCCATGAAGGTGGCAACGGACATGGCGGCGGAAACAACGAGCCTGCTGTGCTTAAAGGCACTGTTGTTTACCAAGCATGTGGATTAAGTATCTATGGCAACCGACTATGGATACAATTAGACAACGGCACTTTGTTGCAACCTTGTGCGCAATCTTTTGAATCATTAGTGCCAATAGAATTACACCAAGGCGAACGAGTAGAATTGCGTTATTCCAATTATACTGGTGATTACAATTCTTTTGAAATATATTGTAAAATGGCTTATTTCCCTTTTACCCGCGCCACCATTGATTACATTAAGGTTTTAGATAATGGAAATTGCTTAAATATTGAAGTAAAAAGTGATTATGAAAACCATTCTGCCGCTATGGTAAACATCCTTGATGCGCAACAAGAAGGTATGCTCCTTAACATAAAATTTGGATTTAGTGGTTGCAGCAATTCTGCAAAAGATAGGTTTCAGGTAATAGCAAAACCTCTTACCACCAAACCCAATGAAATTACCTATGAAATTAAATTTATTGATAAAAGAGAGGAGTTATGCCAAGCTTATTTTACCAGCAATCAATGTTTGGATATAAGTAAACTTAAAAAATCTAAGGACGAAATAATTACCATTAAATTGGTTGGTTACAATACCTCTTTTAGATTCTAATTTCAATCTGACATTTTCAAAGGCTATACTCTTCCGGGTATAGCCTTTTTTGTTTATTGTTAAGATATCTTCATCTAAATCATTGCCATTGCTCCAATAATTATTGGTTTAGTAATTGGAGCAGACTGTTATTCTAAGTTCAAATGAGCAACGTGAAAAGAAAAATAGAAGGAGTTTTTGCCTATTCACCAAATACTGAAGCCATCGCAAAAATTTTACCTTGTTATTCTTATTCAAATTTTTACATTTGGTTTAACCTAGAATAGTTATCCAATGAATTGTTTGGAATAGGAAGTGGGTGGATTTTCATTTTATTAATCCATTTTAGGGTACCAATAAACATAGATTTTTTTGCAGTAGAAGCAATCAATTCATGTACTGAATCTAAAGAAAACTCAAACAAGTTCTTTATAACCCTAAAACAAAAAAACAAAACAAATGAAAAATTTAGTCGCAGAATTTATTGGAACCATGTGGTTGGTTCTAGGAGGCTGCGGTAGCGCTGTATTGGCTGCCGCTTATCCAGAATTAGGTATTGGCTTTGTAGGCGTTTCCATCGCCTTTGGTTTAACTGTAGTCACCATGGCGTATGCTATTGGTCACATTTCGGGTTGCCATTTAAATCCCGCTGTTTCTATCGGACTTTGGATGGGCAATCGTTTCGACAAAAAAGATCTCCTCCCTTATATTGGGGCACAAATTTTAGGCGCCGTGTCGGGTGCAGGTATTTTGTTTTTAATAGCAAGTGGAAAAGCAGGCTTTGAAGTAGGTGGCTTTGCTGCCAATGGCTATGGCGATCATTCTCCAGATGGCTATAGCATGATTTCTGCTTTGGTTACAGAAATTGTAATGACCTTTATGTTCTTGCTCATCATCCTTGGAGCAGCCCATTCTAAAGCACCTGCAGGTTTTGCGGGATTGGCCATTGGTTTGGGCTTAACCTTAATTCACCTAATTAGTATTCCAGTTACCAATACCTCCGTTAATCCTGCAAGAAGTATTAGTCAGGCAATTTTTGCTGGAGGATGGGCAATGGAACAATTGTGGTTATTTATTGTAGCGCCAATTATTGGTGCAGCCTTGGCCGGATTGGTTTATAAAACTATCTCACCAGAAACAGAATCAAAATAATAATTTTAGTAAACCTACCCAAAATTTTCGGTGAGTAGTTGGTGGTATTTAATAGTTTGGTTTGAACCAAAAATAAATACCAATTACCAATAGAAAAAGTCTACTTAATTCGAGTAGCTCTTATCTGAAAAGGTGTGCGGGTAGAAATTAATAATAAACAAAATGAATTGGTATTTAAAAGTTATAAAACAATACGCCGACTTTAACGGTAGAGCTAGAAGAACAGAATATTGGATGTTCGCACTTTTCAATATAATATTCATTGCAATAGCTGCAATTTTGGATAATGTATTGGGATTAACCATTGGCGAAAATCCTTATGGATTGTTCTATTTTTCCTATGCTCTTGGCGTATTTGTGCCAGGCTTAGCTGTTGCTGTTAGGCGTCTTCACGATTTAGGCAAAAGTGGCTGGATGATTCTTTTATTTTTGATTCCTATCATTGGCGGTATTTGGTTATTGGTATTATTTGCCACCGATGGCCAAGAAAACGAAAACCAATTTGGACCTAATCCAAAAGGTCAAAGTCTTGAAACCGACACCAATTAATTGAATAAATTATCATTAGTAAGTTAAAATAAATCCCATGCCTTGGTACCCTCCAAATGGCATGGGATTTTTATTTTTATACACGCTTCTTTTGGTTCAACCCGAAACCTATTTTGGAAGCATTACCCGCACTCTAACAAACCACTTTTTATACCAACATGCTTGTAAAAAATATACTATTATTCTAATTCGGTTTGAACCAAAATTGATTTTAGAGTAACATAGAATTTTTCAATTATATGGCTTAACAACACTCCTTTTTTTCTCAAATATAAATACCTTACTTTTGGTTCAATAAGCTAATTAACTCCATTAATATATTACCAATGAAATCTACTTTTTCCTTTCAAGTGCTACTTATTTTCATGCTAGTTTCTTGTGGGCAAACCAAAGAAATAAAAAATCCAGACGAAGGAAAAATTACTGGAAATACCTATGTGAGTGAAGAAATTGGATGGTCTATTCAAATACCAGAAGATTGGGAATTTACCACAAAAGAGGTGGTGGAAGCATTAGACCAAAAAGGCAAAACAGCCCTTGAAGATGAACTTGGCCAAGACATAGATACCAAGGCCTTAAAGCATTTGCTTGGTTTCCAAAAGGATAAATTCAATAATTTCTCTGCTACCTCCGAGCCATTTACCGAAGAGTTTCCTGGCGAATACCAACAAGCCAATCGCCAATTAAATGAAATAATTTTTAATGCCTTTAAAAGCAAAGGCATAAAGGCAGATACCAGTACCGGAAAAGTAAGTATAGATGGAATAGATTTTAATGTGCTTTATTCTACCATTTATGCTACTGATGGAACGGTAATCCTAAATCAAATTCTATACTCACAACTAATAAATGGGTTTGATTTTGGAGTAAATATTAATTACAATAATCCAAAAGATAAAGAAACCCTAACCAATGCTTTATATAAGTCGAAGTTTACCCCAATAAATCCAACTACAAACTAATGATACTAGAATACTCTTTGGATCAAACAGATTACTTAAACCACCAACTTTATATAGCTTCTAAAACAGAACGCATAATAAAGAAACGGAAAAGATCAAAGCTACTCCTTGCTGGCTTGTATATTCTTTTGGGTCTGCTTTACCTGCAAGGAAGCATGTATTCCCAGGCTCTTGTATTTGGCTTAATTGGTTTATTGTGGTATTTCCTATATCCCATTTGGGAAAGGCGTCGTTACAGAAAACATTACCAAAAATTTATTGAGGATACCTACCACGAAAGGTTTGGAAAAACCTCCACCATAGAATTGGGTAAACAACTTATTCATTTGAAAGAACAGGGCTCCGAAAGTTCCATTTCAACTGAGGAAATAAAAGAAATAGTTGAGATTCCAAGCCTTTTGCTTATTCGTCTAAAAGGAGGATCTTCTATACTTTTTCCAAAAGATAAAATCTCCCAATTGGACGAACTTATCGCAACACTTAAAGAATTAGCACTTCATTTAAACCTAGTATACCAAGAAGAAAATAATTGGGTATGGAAATAAATACACAACTTGTTTAGGTGATTACTAAATGGGCAATGACCCTAACTATTGTTACCATGAAAAATTATAGAATTTATCCGCATTTATTTTTTGCCTTACTATTACTTTTTACTTGGGTAAATTCTGGGTGCAAATTCCTCCCTTCTACTCATCTTGAAAAAGCGAGCAAACACGAAGAATTAATTGCCATAAAGGAAGTTACTCTTCTCCCTATGACTAAAGATGGCAAGCCCATTGAAAAGGCAACTATTGTTATCAAAGGAAATAAAATAATTTCTATTAATGAACCCATTCCTTCTTCGGCAAAAGTCATTAATGGCAAAGGCAAATTTTTAATTCCAGGATTAATAGATATGCATGTTCATACGCCAACCGATGGGCATTTCAATGCCACTTTTCCAACCCATGTGGCATCCATTTTTAAAAGCACTCAAGATATCATGACACCCTATTTGGCAAATGGTGTTACTACCATTTTCGAATTAAATGCAATGGCTGGTCATTTTGGACAAAGAAATGAAATCTTGAGCGGAAATATTATGGGTCCGCGTATGGCTTTGGCGGCACTAATAAATGGAGGAAATGGTTCTGGTAGAATTGCCAATACCCCAGAAGAAGGTCGGGTAGCGGTGCGCATGGCAAAGGCCGATGGATATGAATTTATTAAGGTTTACTCGCAGTTGAATAAGGAAACATTTTATGCTATAGTAGAAGAAGCCAAACAACAAAATTTAAAAGTTATAGGACACCTTCCCAAAGCCTTTAAAGGAAACACCATCCAAGCTTTTGTTACTAATTTTGGTATGGTGGCACATGCAGAAGAAATTTACAAGCAATTGGAAAATGAGGAAAGCGATAAGCTGGTGCAAATCCTACAACTTGCTAAGCAAAATGGAACGTGGATTTGTCCAACTCTTTATGTTATTTCCGCTATTGCGAGGCAAAGTAGTACTTTAGATAGTTTGTCCTATTTGCATTGCCTACCTTATGTTCACCCACTGTTGCAAAGCAAATGGCTAAGCGCTAATAACTATGCAAAAAATGCCACCCCAAACAGTATTACTAGGTTGCATAAAATGATGGAGTTTAATAAGCTATTGGTAAGCCTGTGCAAAGAAATGGGTATTCCAATGGTGGCTGGTACAGATGCAGGAACCTCTGGCGTGGTTTGGGGATTTTCTCTTCACGAGGAATTAAAACTCTTGGTGGATGCAGGTTTGAGTCCTATGGAGGCCTTAAGCACAGCCACGCGTTTGCCAGCAATTTGGTTGGGATTAGAAGGCTATTTAGGCACCATTGAAGTAGGAAAATTTGCCGACTTAATTTTGCTAGATGCAAATCCTTTGGTTGATATTGAAAACACGAAAAAAATTGCTGGTGTTTTTTTAAATGGCAAATGGATTTCCAAACAACAAATCAAAAAAATGCTGCATACCCTTGCAAGCCACAACGAATCTCTTAAAAACAAATACAATTGGAGCAATAGAAACACGTATTAAAACAAGTACATCTTTATTATGCTCTTTAGTTTTCATCTAGGCATTTAACCTAAGTAGCAGTTTCGGTTTGAACCGAACAAGGCTTTAAAGATTAGGTGAAAATATGCTATATAATCTTTGGGGTATTGGAAAGCCATACACAAAGTCAACCTATTTAAAGAAAATTTATGGAGTCTTAAATATTTAAGGATAGAGGTATAAGTACTCTTTTTAATTCTCAGGAAAACAAATAATTTTGATAAACACTTCTGCCAAAAGCTATGAAACCAAATTCTTTCCCATGTACAAAACAATTCGGTTTGAACCAAAATTTTGGTAGCAGAAATAAGATGCAATTCATAACATAATTTAAACCCATAAACCAATGAAAAATTTAAGAATCACCCTAACAATTATCCTTTTCACAATACCTTTTGTGCAGGCTTTGGCTCAAACCGAAATTTATGGAAAATGGAACGCCACCTGTTTCTTTGAAAGAGCAGAAAATGGCTCCTTAAAAAGCTGCGACCTTTGTCCATTAGAACCCACTCCAGATGGAAAAAGCATACTAATTTCCTCCATTGAAATGGAATTTACCAAGGAGAAATTAATAATTACAAGCAATGGAAAAAGCGTAGAATTTGCATACACTTGGAACACGGTTGGAGATGTAATTTCCTTTGAAAGAAATGGCCACACATACAAGTTTAAACTATTGCAATGCACCGATCCGGATAAGAAAATTCTTCATGGAGGTTCAGAGAATCAAATTCTATTTTTGGAAAGTAAGAACCCTAAAAATTCTCCCAAAGACTAGATTTAACAAAGCACTTTTTGTTGTACTTCGTTTTGAGTTTTAAGTGTTAAGTGTTTTAAAATTAGAAATGCCTTCTCAAAATACAATTCGGTTTGAACCAAAAAAAAGGCCAACAGCTAATTGCTAACAGCTTTTCCCAAAGCCTAAAGACCAACTCCCAAAGACATAATACCAAACCCCAGCGGGGTGAAATAATAATAGAAAACAACAATAACCACATTTCTTAAACCCCAGAGGGGTGACATTATTCCTCTTAAATGGAGGATATAATACATTAATTCTAAATCCATATTCGTGAAATTATTTCACCCCTCTGGGGTTTTTATTTTATTGCTTATTCCAAGTGCTATTATTATTTCACCCCTCCGGGGTTTTTATAATTTATGCAAACATTAACTTATAATAATTTGCACATCAAGTCAAATACCAAAAATATTACTTCGGTTTGAACCAAAAGAATGCAGAAACTAACATTGAAAACCAAAATATGCCAATGGCCAACAGCTAATTGCTAACAGCTTTTCCCAAAGAATAAAGCTAAAAGCCAACTGCTAATTGCTAACAGCTTTTCCCAAAGCCTAAAGTCCAACACCCAAAGACCAATTGGGAAAGTCCATAGTCAATAGTTTTTTGCTTCGCCTAAGCTGAATTTTCTAGCTTCAAATTTGTTTGCTTTTTTTAACACAAAGACCACAATGTGAAATGAGCACTAAATATAACTTTGTGGTCTTTGTGAAAACCTTTGTGCCCTTTGTGTTAAATCGTATTTCCCATTGAATTATCATGCTTCAAATTCGAGCAGAAATTATTACTTTAGGCAAAGCTAAAGGCCAACAGCTAATTGCTAACAGCTTTTCCCAAAGACTAAAGACCAACTCCCAAAGACCAATTAACCAAATATCTCGACAATGAACTTTTAGATGAAACGCTAATTGCAAAAATTAAGGAACACCTAGGTGGTAATACCCAAGAACAGACTATTAATAAAGAAATAGAGCGCTTGGAAAAGGAGTTAATCCAAGATGCTTATAAGAATTTTTACCACCTTGTCATGACCAAAAAAATTGAGCTTTTGGCAAGGACGAGATAAGGTTAATATAGTTGAATTAAAAAGTTCAATAAAAATAGAATTTGAATTTTCTAAAATATCCAATAAGTAATAAATTTTGTTAAAAACTAAAAATCAATAATTTTCAATTTAGATTAATTTTGCCTAGACATGAAAAACACTTCTATAAATGATTGATGCCAAAAAATCACCAATAAAATTAACCTTTTCTGGCCATGAAACCTTTCATTGTCGCCACCTTTGGCTAAAAAAGGGGTACGACTTCGTGAAGGCTGGTAGAAGATTTTCGGATGAAGATGCTGTTGTAGAATTGGGTGTTGGAAAAAACATGGTTTCTGGAATTTATTATTGGATGAAAGCCTTCGGTATAATTAGTAAGGATGGGGAATTAACTGAATTTGCTAATTATTTGTTAGATGATAAAGGAAAGGACCCCTATTTAGAAGATGAGGCCACACTCTGGCTTTTACATTACCAATTAGTTAAACTCAATATTGCATCTACTTATAATCTGATTTTTAATGAATTTAGAAGGGAAAAAATAGAATTCACGAAGGACAATTTTATTTCTTTTATTATTAGAAAAGGCGAGGAGTTAGACTTTTCTCCTATTAATAAAAATACGGTTTCAAGTGATTTCGATGTATTAACCAAATTGTATATCAGAACAGACGCTCATTCTAAAGATAAAGAAGATACATTTTCTGGACTTTTAACAGAATTGAATCTTATTCAAGAAGAGAAAAGGAAGGTTGATAAAGATACTGTTACCTATTACTCAATTCCATCCACAGATAAAATAGAAATACCTGAAGAGGTAATTTTATTTGCTATTTTGGACAAAGGTGAATTTGATAAATCAATTAGTTTATATACACTAGAGCAGGAAAAAGATTTTGTAGGTAGTGTTTTTGCTATTAATCGAACTGGCTTGGTTAATAAAATTGAAGCTATTTGTACCAAATCCAAATTCAAAAAATACTCCATTAATTTTAATGACCATGCAGGTATCAAAGAACTTCAATTTAAGATTGTTCCTAATAAATTTGATGTTTTAAACAATTATTATGGCAGCTAGACATACAACATCAGTAAATATCATTAGGGATAAAGGGAAAGAACTTAACTATATCCCTACACCTAATGCCAATAGGATTGTAAGCCAAATTTCAAATGACTTTAAAAAGGGATTACGAGCGTATAATGTTATTGGATCTTATGGAACAGGAAAAAGCTCGTTTTTATGGGCTTTTCAAGAATGTCTAGAAAATAACAAAAAGTACTTTGGTGTTAATTTACTACCTAGTCCAACAGTTGAATTTATTAATATTGTTGGGGAGAGTAAATCTTTAATCCAAACTTTTGCCGAAACCTTTGGAGTAAGTAGCAACAAAAACATTGTTAATAATATTTTTTCTGAGGTTTATAATAGGTATCACGATTTGGGTAAAAAGAACCCAATTTTATTTATTGTTCTGGATGAATTTGGAAAGTTTTTGGAATATGCTGTCCAAAATGAGCCAGAAAAGGAATTGTATTTTATTCAGCAACTTGCCGAATTTGTAAGTAATCCAGATTACAATATTGTTTTGTTTACTACTGTCCATCAAAATTTCGATGCATATGCCTTGACATTAAGCCTGGCACAAAAACAAGAATGGACAAAGGTGAAGGGAAGGTTTAAAGAAATTACTTTCAATGAACCCGTTGAGCAATTGCTATTTTTAGCCTCTGAGCATTTGCCTTTATCTACTTCTAAAAATAAATACGAAAAGGATGTTTCAAGTATAATTGGTTTGTTAGTCAAATCAAAAGCGTTTAATATTAATGAAGAATACATAAAGGAAATAGCAATCAAATTATTCCCTTTGGATATTTTTGCTTCCTATTTATTAACCTTATCACTTCAAAAATATGGGCAAAATGAAAGGTCATTATTTTCATTTTTGGAATCTACAGACCACACAGGTTTGTTTCAACATAAACAAACAAAGGATGGTTTTTATTCAATAGCGGATTTGTACGATTATTTAATTTTCAACTTCCATTCATACTTAAATTCTATATATAACCCAGATATAGCCTCATGGAATTCAATTAGAATAGGTTTAGAAAAGGTTGAAACTAATTTTGACAGAAACACATCTGACTATTTTAAAATTGTTAAGGCAATAGGGCTACTTAACATTTTTGCTCAAACCGGCGCCAATTTGGATAAATCTTATTTAATTACATATGCAAGTAAATGCTTATTGGTTAAAAATCCGGATGAAATAATCGATGAATTAGAAAAACGGAAAATCATATTTTATAGAACTTATCACAAGAGATTTGTACTATTTGAAGGAACGGAATTAGATATTCAATTAGCCTTAGTTGAAGCTGGAAGAAAAGTAGATGATGTTACTGATGTCGTTACTTTGTTAAACAAATATTATCAATTGCCTCCAATTGTTGCTAAAAAGGTAATGTATGAAACTGGTACTCCTCGCTTGTTCGAATATAGAATTTCAAGCCAACCTATTAAAGAAATACCTGAAGGCGAAATTGATGGCTTCATTAATCTAATTTTTAATGAGAAAGAGATATTAAAAGACGTCAAATCTGTTTCAGCTCAAAATGAGGAAGCAGTTATTTACTGTTACTATAAAAATTCAAAATCAATAAAAGAGCTCCTATTTGAAATAGAGAAAACTAAGAAGGTAATAAATGAAAATGAAGATGATAAAGTCGCAGTTAGGGAATTAGCCAATATAATTTTACATCAGCAGAACCTACTTACACATAAAATCCTCAATAATTTTAATGGACCGAAGTCAGATGTCTTATGGATTTTTAAGGGAGAAGTAATTGATATTAAAAGCAGAAAGACATTTAATAGTTTTCTGTCAAATATTTGTGATGATGTATATTCTAAAACTCCTATTTTTAATAATGAATTAGTTAATAAGCATAAAATTTCTAAGACTATCCACACTGCTAAACGTAATTACTTTAGAGCGCTTATTAATGATTGGGATAAACCACAATTAGCCTTCCCTGCCGATAAATTTCCTCCTGAGAAAACAATCTATCTTTCTTTATTGGAAACAAACAACATTGTGTTATTTAATGATGATATTAATTCAGAAATTAAACCAAGTAGCAAGAACAGATTTAACCACCTTTGGAAATATTCATTGAAATTCCTTGAAAGTGCTAAAACATCGAGAAGGAGTATTGCTGAATTTATTGACCTTTTAAATCAAAGGCCCTTTAAACTTAAACAAGGGCTAATCGATTTTTGGGTACCTTCCTTTCTGTTTTTAAAAAGAGACGATTTTGCTTTGTTTAACAATAATGTATACATCCCTTTTATTACAGATGAAGTTTTAGATTTAATGGGTAAAAATCCGCATGAATTTGAAGTAAAGTGTTTTGCTATTGAAGGTGTAAAATTGGACATTTTTAATAGCTACAGAATATTGTTAAACCAGAATTCAAAGGACAAACTAAGTAATTCAAATTTTATAGAAACAATTAAACCATTTTTGACTTTTTACAAAGACCTTCCTGAATATTCACGTTATACCAATAGATTAAGTAACGAAGCTCAAGCCATAAGATTTGCCATTTCTAATTCAAAAGACCCTGAGAAGACCTTTTTTGAGGACTTTCCCAACGCTCTCAAGGTTTCAATTTCTGATTTACAACACTCAGATAAAAACCTTCAGAAATATATCTTAAAATTACAAGATACAATTCGTGAGTTAAGAACTAGTTATGATGAATTAGTAAACAGGTTCGAGAATTTTATTCAAACAGATGTAATTGGCGAAACAATTCTTTTTGAAGAATATAAATTGAGCCTTCAACAACGATACAAAAAGTTAAGAAGGCACTTATTATTACCAAATCAGCGAAATTTTATTTTAAGATTGGATTCACAAATTGAAGATAAAAAGGCTTGGCTAAACTCATTAGTTCAATGTTTGGTTAATAAAACACTAGATAAAATTAAGGATGAGGAAGAGGTGTTGGTTTGCGATTCTTTTAAAGCAATGATATTAGAATTAGATAGCTTAACAAACCTTTCAAAATCAGATTTTAAAGAGGATAAGGAAGATGTATTTGATTTGCAAATAAATTCATTCTTTGATGGAATAAGTAAAAAAATTGTTAGATTACCTAAAAATAAGAAAGCCGAAGTGAATACAATTCAAGAGGATTTAAAGAAAAAGCTTTCTAAAGATAAAACCTTAAATATTGCCGCATTAACAAATCTTTTAAAGGAAATGCTTAAACATGAGTAAAGTTCGTCATTTATTAGGAATATCTGGTGGTAAGGATAGTGCCGCTTTAGCTATTTACATGAAGGAGAATTATCCTCATTTGGATATTGAGTACTATACCTCCGATACGGGTAAAGAATTGGATGAAACATACCAATTGATTACCAATTTGGAGATTTTTTTAGGCAAGAAAATCATCCGTTTAACTGGTGCGAATAATAGCCCAGAATTGCCATTCGATCATTTTATTAAAATGTACAATGGATATTTACCTTCATCTAATGCTAGATGGTGCACAAAAAAATTGAAATTAGAACCATTTGAGGACTTTGTTGGCAATGACCCAGTAATTTCATACGTTGGAATTAGGGGTGATGAAGATAGAGAAGGCTATATCTCAAAAAAGTCTAATATACAATCCATTTTTCCATTTCGGAAGAACATTTGGAGCGAAGATGTAATTGGCAAATTTTTAGCAAACACCAATATTCCATTAGCCGAAAAGTTTTACGTTGAATTTATGACGGGGGATAAGTTGCCTAGGGTTTTAGAAATATTAGGCACCAAAATTTCTGCATCATATAATCAACAGCAGAAACTAACCCAATTACTTGATTTAGGTATTAAGGAATTTAATGCAGCGGTTTTTGAATTTGTAAAAACAACTAATTACCCATTAGCAAACGAGATTAATTTCCCTTTAATTACCAATGAAGAAATTTTAGTTAGGGCGGATATTTTTAAAATATTGGAAGATTCTGGTGTTGGTGTACCTGCATATTATAAAGAAGTTGCATTTGAGGTAAATGGCAAAATGGGTAATTATGCTCGCAGTCGTTCAGGTTGTTTTTTCTGTTTTTATCAGCAAAAAATTGAATGGGTATGGTTATTTGAACAACACCCCGACTTATTTGCTAAAGCTATGGAATATGAAAAGGATGGATATACCTGGATACAAGATGAACCATTGACTGAGCTAATTAAGCCAGAAAGGGTTTTGCAGATTAAAGAAGATTATATTAAACGTTCAGAACGCGCTAGCAAAGTCAAATCCCCATATTTGTTAGATATTTTGGCTGAGGAAGAGGGTGTAGGTTGTGCAAGTTGTTTTATATGAGAGATTTATTAAAAATTATTTATCATATTACCAGTAGGTCGGAATGGCGATGGGAAAGTAAAGGTATAATTTTTTTCGAGTTAAATGATTGGTGTATAAAAATTAAAATTACATCTAAGGACAACGAGGATTTTGGATATGAGGAACTCGGGTTATTAGATAATATTCAAGAAATTATCGATAACCAAAACTTTGAAGGTATTGAGAGTATATATGTGGCATTTTTCGAAAATGCCGAACTTAGACAAAATGGTGAAAATCTAAATGACAAGGATGAAATAATTTCTGTTGCGAAATCAGTTTTTAAATTGATGAGGGCATTAAATAATATTGTTCCAAATTTAGTTGGGAAATACGATTTTGACCTAGATTATGGTGACGAGATGTGTGGAGGTGCACCAAATTATGTAGGAAGTTTTTTTCTAAATCTTAAATTCATAACTTCTGAAAATGTATTTAAAATTTTTAAGGAAATTGAAACCATTGATATTATAGGATTAGCCCCAATTTATTATCACCCTAAAATCAAAAAAAACGGTGAACTTAATTCTCCAGGTATTTTAAACACCAATACAAAAGTCAGAAGATTAGGCTATCTCAAAATTTTCTTCGAATTATTATCTCAGAATCAAAGGCTACCTGAGAGATTTGTGAATAAAAAATTTGAGTCGTATGCTACAACTTTTAATGTGTTTTTAGAGGACATTGAAAATAATAAGGGATTAATACAATCCCTAAATGGAAAGTCAGCGCAGCCTTATTATGAATTAATAAAAGAATTAGGACTAGTAGCTAGCGTAAATAGGGTTATTGTGCCCTCAAAATCACTTAGAGTTTATATTGAGTTAAGGAAGACATTTTCTAGTACTAATTTGAACCCTTTTATTTTAGATGATTTGGATAAATTATTTTTTCTTGAAATCCTTCTAAATGAAGATTATTTATATTTTTCTTTAATAATTGAATCAATTTACATTAAAAGATTTGAGGATACAAAATCCTTAATAGAAAATTTTCAATCACTGCTATTGGAAAAATTAGATTCTCAATTAATGGCTGAAGAATTCATAAAGAACAATAAAGGTTTATCAGAAATAAAGGCCATTAGAAAGCGGGTAGAAGCTTGGAAAGCACCAAAAGTTTATCTTGAACATGTAATTATGCCAAGATTGAATTGGATGGCAGATCTTGGACTTATAACATTAAGTGAATCAAATATTATTTCAATTTCTACTTTTGGTGAGGCATTTTTTAATGAACTAGCTTCATGGATTGATGTCAATTGTAAGCAAATTGAAGACTCCAAATTGTTTTTGAGAAATTACTTTCCTCATGCCTTAAGCTATGCAAATAACAATTATTATTGGGAGAAACGAATGCCATTAAATGAAATTGTAAACTTAATTAAATTATATATTGATAAGAGTTTTGATTGTTTTAAAACACTTGCTCCAAATAGAGTAACTTCCTCACAGGCTATTTTATACACTAAATATTCAATGTATATAAATCATAAGTACTCAATATCAAACAACACAATTTTAAGTATATTAGAAGAAAATTTGAAGAGTCAATATATTTATAAATTTCAGCCACAATACGAAGATGGCTATATTCAAAAAAATTAACTATGTCATACGAAAAATTATTTAATTTAAAGTCCAATCCATTCAGGCATACACCTGCAATTAGTTCAACAGAAATAATATGGGCGGGATTTCCACTTATCAAGGAAAAATTTCATAATAGAATTAAAAGAGCAATTAAAGTTCCAAATTCTTCATTAATACTAAATTGGGGGGAATATGGAAGTGGAAAAACACACGCCGCTAGATATTTTGGAAAAAAAACTGTTCTTGCAGAAATATCTGAGGAAGCTGGAGGTAAAATACCTTATTTCATTTTTGTAACATTGCCTAAAGGTAAATCGCCAATTGAGGATTTTTATACAACAATCGTTGATAAACTTGATATCAGCCTTTTGAGGGCTTCCTTTAATTCGCAGAAGGAAGATCTTATTAATTATATAGATTTAATTGGTGATAATGGTTTTATAAAAAATGTTGCTAAGGCGTTTTTTAATGATGAAATAGAAGAAAATTTATTCAGGAGGTATTTATATGGCTCTGCAAATGCCACTGACAATAGATCTCTATCAGAACGCGGAATACAAAGGGTTTTAAATCCGGACACAGATTATTCAAAGTTATTATCCGTTATTTTTTCATGTTTAACATTTAATGGATCGGTTTACTCTTCTGTCATTTTATGGATTGATGAGTTTGAAGATATTGCGATATTAACGAAGGTAAATGGTGATAAAACCAATTCGTTTTTGCGAGAGCTATTAGATAATACACCAAACAATTTATTGATTTTTCTGAATTTAACTCAATCTGCATTATTTAATATTGAAGATTTGGGAGAATACATTAGTGAAGCATTAAAATCAAGAATTAAGGATCGTATAAATTTCGAATTACCAAAAGAACCCGAAATTTTGACGTATGTTTCAGAATTATTAAAGGCATATAAAGTTGAAGATATAAATGATACAAATATTTATTCGCCTTTTAATGAAACTTTACTTCAACAAATTTTAAAAGACCTTGGTAATGTATCGATTAGAAATATTAATGAAGCATTAGGGACATTGGTGGATTTGGCCGAATCAGATAGCAAATCACCAATTGACTTGGAGTATTACAAAACTAATTTAACTGATGTAATTGGTTGGAAGAATTAGTTTATGCAATATATTATCGATGCATGTACCTTAATAAATTTGCTTCATATCGATGAAGATGAATTTTTGTTGAAAAAACTTCAAAAGCTTGAATTTGTACTATGTAAAGTAGTGTATGACGAAATCAATAAAAATGTTTTTAAGAAGCTTCAAAAAACAATTCCATACCCAATAGAAATGCATAAAGATATTGAAATTAAACTCAACTATTTAAGAGAACGCATTTATAGTGATGAGAGTTATAAGGATTTAGATGAAGCACTATCAAAATTACTTAATTATTCGAAGAAAAATGGGGAGTATCAAAGTATGATGTTATCCTTTTATTTGAATACATTTAACAAAACAAGAGTTTTATTCTTTACAGATGATTCCCCTGCTAAAAAGGAATTTGCACCTTATTTAGAATATCATAAAATAGGGTACATAGAAGATAGCGTTGATTTGCTAATTACACTTTATAGACATAATGATGGCTTCACAACTGGAGATTTAAAGCGATTTTTATCGTTATTATATCATGAGTACGCCTGCGAAATAAGTGCTTTAGAAAAGGTTTTGCAAAACTTTGAAATTCCAAGAAATGAAATAAGAAATAGAGAATTAATAATAATGTTAGGTAGTTTGAAGCAGTCGATAAATAAATTAGAACTTGGAAAGGTTGCTTCATTGTATTCACAAGTCACGGAAAATAAAAAGAAGTATTCTCCATTATTTGACATGCTAATACAATTTTCTGATTTTTTTAGAAGCGAAATTTCATCTGATTTTCTAGCTAAAATTAATCAAAATATTGAATTTGCAGATAGTAAACCTTTTTATAAATTTTAGATCATTTTTCACCCTAACAAATCCAAAAAGCAATTTTCATTTTGCAAAAAGTAGTTTGGATCTGATTCTTTTTTAGCTCTTATTAAATCAAATCCACCATTTGCGTAGTCTTCAAGAATGCCTTTTAATTCGGTTATTTTCTTTTCAACTTTTTCCTCTTCCCAGTTTTCAAATTCGTTAAAATTGAAATCTGCTTTAGTGATAACTCCCATGATTACATAATCTGTGATGTCCTGTGGTTGCCACGCCCGCATTTCAATGAATTTATCCTTTTTGGTGCCATAGGTTATAGGAATTTTATAGTCCTTTTTTAGACCCAATAGTGCCGCATACATATACATTTCATACCTAGTAGAAAAGTATTTCCCTTGTTTCCATCTATCAGCTTCAGTGCTCGTTCCTGCCTTTCCACCTTGTTCAATTGTAAAGTCTAATATCATGTCATAATACTGACTATCATATTCTGGGGCTCTATCCTTTATTCGTTTTAATAAATCCATTAGTTTAACGCTTGAATATTTGTACTTAATTGATTTCTGTTAGCTCTTGAATTTTCTGGAATGGATGGAGTAATTAAATAAACTTTACCAAGCTTTATTTCTGGATTGGATAAAAGTTGTTTTCTTAATTCCATGTTCTTGTAGAACTCCTTACTCATAATTATACTTTGGCGATAAACATTGCTTACTGTTTTGCAAAAACCAATGGTATAATCTTCTCCAAAAACTGACATAGGAGCATCTGTGATGAGTGTATATAAATCAGTGTCTCTTGAACCTTGTCTGGCTGAAATAATTGCCATTATCGTAGCAAGCTTAATTAGAATAATATTTCCAGTATTTAATTGCATTAATACATTTCCCTTATCATCAATTAACTCTGGCATATAGTTTTTGCCATTATTTAGCTCTTTTAGCTTAATTATTCCTCTTGCCGACATGTTTCCTTGTGTCATCAGTTGATAATGCTGATTTGCCTCTGTTTCAAGAATCTTTACTAATGAATCAAAAACTCTTCTTCTTGTTGAATGTGCTAAAGTATTAAACTCTTCAACAACCTTAAGTTTATCGATTAAATAGGCTGGTATTTCACCCGAAACCAATTTACCCAATTCAATATCTAATTGTTGTAATTCTTGTTTCCTTTTTAAAATATCATTCGCAGTCGAATATTCTTGAGTAATGGCCCTTTTGGCAAGTTCATTTTGCGCACTATATTGGTTAAGTAAGTCGTTTGCCTGGTTTACGTTTAAGGCAGTATCAACAATTAAACTATTAATCGCAGATTCAATTGACTTTAATTCTTCTGTAAGTGTTTTCCTTTTCTTATCGAGCTTTCTTAAACGCCTAAAAGTAGAAGCAATATCATCATCAATATTTTTAATAATGTGACTTAAGCCTAATCCATTTTGATATAATTTTCTTAGGTCGGCACCAAAATCATGAATATTTGAGTCTTCACTTTCAATAGTCTTTACCTTAGTTTTTGACCTATCAAGTAGTTCTTTAATTTTGAGATAAGCATCTGAGCCAATTTGTGCTTCTCTATCACAAACTAAACAACGTTCATTGCTTAACATATTCTCTAAATGAATAGGTTCTGGCACATCCACAGGCAGTCTTGCATGAAGTTCAGTCATGATTTGATTCTCTGATTCTATCCTTGCTTGCTTAGTTAATTCCTGCTTTAGTTTCGTTTGCTCATAATTATTATACAGGGAGCCATATTTATCAAAAAGATTTTCGGTCCCTTTCAAAACCCATTTATTGGTGAACAATTTTTTGTGTAATAACTTTTGTTCCTCCGTAAACTCTTCTTGCGTTTCCTGTAGGTTTTTTTCTATACTTCTCCTTTTTGCCTCAACTTCTTTTATTTTTTGTGCATCAGAAATTTTATTTAATAATTGTTCTGATTTTTCCTCAGCGGTAGCCTTTGTATCTTGTATTTGTAGTTCTTGTTTTTGAAGCTCCTTTAAACGTATTAAAGTTTCATTTCTTTGCAATTCAAGACTTGAACTTTTTTCTTTATCACCACTTAAATCTCGTTGTTTCTTATTGAATTCTTTAGTTGTTGATTCTTTTAAATTTTCCGAAATTTCGGTAATATGATCATACCTTGTAATATTTGATAAAACATTAATTGCCTGAGTTAAAGTGTCGGTTTTATTAAAGTCAATAATGGACTCAACCTGCTCACCTTGAAACCACATATAGGGTTTAATATTATCAGGAAGTATTGTTTTTTTGATTCTAGAAATTTGTTCAGAATCAATTACTTCTTTCGCTGTCAGGTAGTGCAGGTCCTTTTGCCACACAACCTCTTCACTATCTATATCTTCAATTAAATTTCCATCCAACTTTTTAACACTATACTTTCTCTCAAGAATATATACATTTCCCTTATCTAAATTTTTAAAGGTAAGTATTACGGATGCTGATATTAAACCTTCATCTATTTCATTAATAGCTTTATCAGAGATAATCAATTTTTTAAGTAGAGAGGATTTTTGGAACTTCTTCTTATTTGTATCAAAACATTCATTATACATTACCCAATAAAATGCATCAAATAATTTAGATTTACCATAACCATTATCACCAATAATAACGTTAATACCTTCTGTGAAATCAAACTTATTATAGCCCGCATAACACATAAAGTTTGAAATTTCTATGCTTTCTAGTATCATGTTTGCTTGTTTAGAAATTGGTTAATTTTCTTTTCTGTAATTAGGGGACTTTCGTTTGAAAGTTGACCCTCAATTGCGGTCTTTAAAACCTCAATTAACTTTTGATTGTTAGGGGTAGCCCATTTATATTTTTCAAATTCACCCTTTTTAAGGTAATTTTTATCAATAAGAAGCTCGTCTTCTAAAAACGATCTTAATAATTCTTCTTTAGTCATTTCCTCTTAATTTGTTTCCAATCGTATAAATATTTAATTCATAGTGCTCACAGATTTCATTAAAAACCTCCTCTGTTTCATGAGGATTTATTGCTAATGTGGCAAAGTACATAACTCTTTCAATTTCTTTCTCAACCATTGTCCTTTCTAATTTAAAAGTTTCGGAATCTCTATTTGAAAAAAAAATATCTGGAACCACCACTAAATCATGGATTATGGCAATATCCTTTTGTGGATGTTTTCTAAGTATTCTTCCTCTTCTTTGAATAAATTGTCTAGGATTTCCAGTACTTGAACAAAAAATCGCAAACTCAGCTCTTGGAATATCAACTCCTTCATCTAAACATTTCATTGAAGCCAATACATTAATTTTACCAGATTTGAACTGATTTAAAATTTGATTTCTGTCTGTCATGCCACTAACAAATTGATTCACCCTAATTTTACTATCTATTCTGCCAATTTCCCTTGTGTATTGATTAATTATTTTAATGCTTTCTTCATCACTGAATCCATTTTCTGATTCCTCTGTGACACTTCCTTCTGGAACATATATAAAGCTGTAATTTAAACTTCCTTCTATTTCATATTTATTCTTTAAAATAGAAATTGCTTTTCCCAATTTATTTTCTGCCTTATGTAGTATTCTTTTCCTTTTCAATAAAAGCATCTCGGCAATATCATTTCCATCAAAATCGCCAGTGTTAATATTAAAAAATCTAGCTAGTTTTTTGGAAATTTCAATGTACTCCTGTAATTCTTCATTTGTTAATTGAACAATATGTGGATAGTAATAATATTTACATAAAATCCCTTCATCAATTGCCCTTTCCATGCTAAAACTATATGTAAACGGGGGCTTATCATTAAAAAAGTTGGACATTGCATCACTTCCAATTTCGTCATAATTTCTCTTTGGTGTTGCAGATAGTCCAATCCTTTTTTCTAATTGTATTTTGGAAAGCAACTTTGAAATATTTGGAGAACCAATATTATGAGCTTCATCTGCAATTAAAATCGTATCGCTCGGAAGGTCAATAAGAGCATTTTGAAATTTATTCTTTACGAATGAAGCATATGTTGCAATTATAATAAATGATGTTGGAGTCCTTTTAGAAATTGATAAGGTTGTTGCCAATTCTGATTCCCAATTTGTTTTGGACGAAACCAAAATAAAATCCTGGAAATTAAATTGCTTGCATTCGTTCTCCCATTGTTCAACTAATATTAAGGTTGGAACCAAAATAAGTGCATGATAAGTCTTGGACTCAGATTTATTAAATTCCTCAAATAGACAATTTAATGATGTAATTGTCTTTCCCGTACCAGTGGCCATTGCAAAAATTCCTTGGTAATTATTCTTGACCCAGTTACCATAGGCATCCTTTTGATATTCTCTAGGACCTGAAGCATATGGAAATTTTGGAAGACTAGAAATTTCATCAATTTTATTGTTTATCCTATCAATAGTCTTTTTTAAACTAGCATTTTTTAAGAATTGTCCCTTTTTGATTAGCAATTCTTTTTCTTGTATTAAAAGCTCTTGTTCTGTTTTTCCTCCAAACTCGCTTTGAATAGCAATTTCAACATTTTTAACATCTAAATACTCAATATTTGTATCCAACTCGTTGAAAATTTGATTGAAATCATTTGTTTGTCGGTTTATCATTTTGGTTGAGCGGCTATTCTCCCAACTTAAAAAGGCATCTAATTCTTCGAGATTTTCAATTAATCCATATGCAGTAAAATTGCAGGATGCTTTAAATCCAATGGTATTATACTCATCAGAAAAAATGCCGGATTTAAAATGTGCTATTCCATTGCCTAACTTTGGCTTAATAATTTTTATTTGAATTCGTTTAATAGAAATTAAATAAGCCAAACATTGAAAAAAATGATCGTTGTATTCATTTAACGTTTTCCTTAATTCCTTAATATCTCTTAAATCTATTTCATTATACTCATAATCTGGTTCACTTGCCATTGACACTGCATCCTTATCACTTTTAGATAAAATATTATTAAAAATTACCCTCATGGTTCCGCCGTTATGGATAAAGGATGCAAATCCAAGACTTAACACATTAATTGCAGCAGAACTAAAATAACCTAAAAGCAAATCAAAGTTCAGGCTATTACACAATCCATCCAGATAGAATTGAATAGGTTCGTTCTCACTATTTGTCCTATAACTTCTATCAGCAGACCAATTAACTTCTTTAAGCATAATAACTTTTTTTCAATAGGTTATCAATAAGACCAAGAGCAGTTTTTATTTCCTCCATTGTATTGAATTTTCCAAAGGAAAATCTCAAACTCCCATAGGCCAATCCGTCTTGGACGCCCATTGATTTTAAAACATGTGAAGGTTCAAAAACGGCAGAATTACAAGCAGAACCATTTGAAATAGCAACTGAATTTAATTGCCCAATAAATACATTGGCATCAATATTTGCAAGTGAAACATTACTTGTATTGTAAAGCCTGTTTGTAATACTTCCATTAACTGTTATTCCTTTATGCTTCAACAATTCAAATTCAAAGAAATCTCTCAATCCCCTAATTATTTCAAAGAATTCAAACTTCTCTATGGAGGCAATTTCGCAAGCTTTCCCAAATCCAATAATTGACGGTACATTTAATGTTCCACTTCGTAAACCACCCTCATGTCCTCCACCGTGAATTTGCGCTAAAATATTATTTTTTTTAATTCGCCTAGAATTCAAATAAAGAGCACCAATACCCTTTGGTCCATAGAACTTATGGGCAGAAAAACATAAAATATCAATATTATTTTCCTCCACATCAATTTCAATTTTACCCACAGCTTGAGTGGCATCTGTCATGAAAAACGCATCCGTATTATGAATAATTTCGCCTATTTCTTTAATATTTTGAATAACTCCTGTTTCATTATTAACCCACATTATAGAAACTAATAATGTATCTTCTTTTATCAAAGACTTTAATTCAGATAAATTAATCAAACCATCTTTGTTCACCCCTAAATAATCAACTTCATAACCAACAGATTCTAAATATTTACAACAATCTAATACCGCTTTGTGTTCAGTTTGAACAGTGATAATATGTCGTTTATTATTTGATTTAAGCGCGATTCCTTTAAGTGCCAAATTAATACTTTCAGTTGCCCCAGATGTTATTGTTATTTCATTTGAATTAGCACCAATAATCCTAGCAATTTGACCCCTTGAGTTATCAATCTCCTTCTTAATTAAACTGCCAAAATGATGAGTACTCGCAGGATTTGCAAAATTGCTGCTAAAATATGGGAGCATTGAGTCCAGAACCCTTCCATCAATTTGGGTTGTAGAATTATTATCTAGGTATATAATTGAATTTTTCAATCAGTTAAAAATAATCAAATTGGCTATTAATTTGATTGAGTAAAAGTATTGAATAATCCCATTTTTACCAATTTATTAATACATTGAATGCTTTTTCTAATTTCTAGTAATAAAACAATTAATAAGTTCATAGTAAAAGTTGATCCTTATTTCTATAAATATCTTTAAAATAAATATTAAATTGTTTCGAAATTATGATGATATTTCATAAGAGTATTTGACATATCAAACCCCACAAAATGAACCAAGGCATTTACGAAGAACTTGTTACCAAACTTATATCAATAAAACTAGGTGAATTAGACAAGAATTCCTATCAGTACAAACTATCTAAATTAGATAAAGAGGAAGCTTCATCTGTTTTATCCAAACACATAGCAGAATCTATAAACCAAGCTCTCAAACTAATTAGTGGTGAAAATTCTGTTCAATTGCAAATTGAAATTGCCAATAAAATAATTCTCTACCTAAAGGACGAATTGAAAAGAGAAGAATTTGATGAAAATTTAATTGATACTGAAGGAAAAATTCTAAAGGCTGTTTTTACTAAAATAGATGCACATTTTTCTGATTTAGATTTACACTTAAAAGAAATAACACCCTACACTCGATTAACTCATAGCGAACTCTTTACAGGCGGAAACACAGGTTTATCTTTAGAAAGTGAATTAAGAAAAGAAATCCTTTCCTCCAATAAAATATACCTTTTGGTTTCGTTTATAAAATGGAAAGGGATAATTATTCTTGAAAAAGAATTGCGAGAATTTGTAAAACGAGGTGGTGAGCTTCGTGTTATTACAACAACCTATATGGGTGCTTCTGATTTAAAAGCAATCAAACTATTATCTGAATTGGATAATACTCAAGTGAAAATATCTTACAATACAGGTAATGAAAGGCTACATGCAAAGGCTTATCTCTTTTTAAGAAATACTGGCTTTGATACTGGGTATATTGGCTCTTCTAATTTTTCACGCTCTGCACTTACAGATGGCTTAGAATGGAATTTAAAAATTACCACTAAAGAAGTCAGTCATATAATTGACAAATTCAAGAAGACCTTTGAATATTACTGGCAAAACAAAGAGTTTGAACTATTCGACCCAACCATAGATACCAAAAAGTTAGGTGAAGCCTTGAACCAAGGAAAATCAAATCCCCAAAACAATATTTCTACCACCTTTTTTGAAATAAAACCTCACCATTATCAACTTGGGATTTTGGAGAAGTTGGATGTGGAAAGGAAGGTTCACAATAGATACAGGAATTTAATTGTTGCTGCAACTGGAACAGGTAAAACTATCATTTCAGTTTTTGATTTTAAAAACTTCGCAGCTACTAAACCAAATGCTAAACTTCTTTTTGTTGCGCATAGAAAAGAGATTTTGGAACAAGCAATTGGGGCATTTAGGGGCATTTTAAGAAATAATAATTTTGGAGAACAATGGGTAGATGGTTTTGAACCTACTAATTTTGAACATGTATTTGCCTCTGTGCAAACTTTAAACAACAAAATTGCAGACCTATCGCTAAGTCCAGAGTTTTATGATTTTATCATAATAGATGAGGTTCATCACATTTCTGCAGCGAGTTATAGAAAATTTCTAAACTACTTTCAACCAAACATTCTTCTGGGATTAACTGCAACACCAGAAAGAATGGATGGAGCAAATATTTTGGATGATTTTTGTGATAAAATTGCAGCTGAAATTAGATTGCCACAAGCCTTGAATCAAGGACTTCTTTGTCCATTTCAATATTTTGGCATTACAGATAGCATTGATTTAAGTGGAGTAAAATGGGAAAAGGGAAGATATGTTGCAAGTGAATTAAGTAATCTATATACCACAAATGATAGAAGGGTTAATGAAATTATTTATAACCTAGAAAAATACACAAAAGATTCTTCCGATGTTAGAGCATTAGGATTTTGCATTACAATCGAACATGCAAAATATATGGCAGAAAAATTCACCTTAGCTGGATTTAAGACTGCTTATTTATCAAGTAAAAACAGCCAAGAAAGAGATGTTTTAAGGAGGAAATTTCAAAATAAAGAAATCAACTATTTATTTGTAGTAGATATTTTTAATGAAGGAATTGATATTCCTGAAATTGATACGGTACTTTTTTTAAGGCCAACAGAAAGTATTACAATTTTCCTTCAACAACTTGGCAGAGGTTTGCGATTGGCAGAAAATAAGGATAGCCTAACCGTATTGGATTTTGTAGCCAATTCAAGGCCTGAATATGACTTTGAAGGAAAATTTAGAGCACTAATTGGCAAAACAAACACCTCCATTAAAAAAGAAATTGAAGACAATTTTCCTAAGTTACCTTTGGGTTGTTCAATCGTTCTAGAGAAAAAAGCAAAAGAGGCTATTTTAGAAAATATTAGAAGGGCAACCATGCTCAATAGGAATCAGCTTATTCAAAAAATAAGAAATTACCAGTTCCAAAGTGACCTTCCACTAACACTAAAAAACTTCTTAGAAATTAATCATATTCCAATTGAACTCATTTATAAAAAAGATTGTTGGAGCAGACTTTGTCAACTAGCTGGAATATTAGAAGAATTTCCAAATACAAATGAAAAGGAAATTTTAAGTGCCATTAAGAAAAAGTGGCTATCTACCAATTCAACCAGTTATTTTGAATTCATACTAAGGGTTGCTAGGGAGAATTTTAATATAAAGTTGAACAACTATTCTGAGGAAGAAAGATTAATGCTCTTAATGTTACATTATGATGTATGGCAAAAAGCAAGCGGATTTCCTAGCTTAGAACAAAGTATTAGTTCAATTGGTAATAACCCAATTTTAGTTGCTGAAATAATAGAATTTCTTGAACTTCAATTAGACAATATTGATTTCAAGGAATTAGAAATCAATCTTCCTTATGAACAACCTTTAAGACTTCATGCTCGCTATACGAGGGACCAAATTTTAGCAGCATTTGGCTTAAGCACCTTCGAAATTCAATCATCAAATAGAGAAGGCGTGGCAGAAAATAAAGTGCTAAATACCGAACTATTGTTTGTAGACCTTATTAAATCTGAAGAAGATTTTTCACCCACAACAATGTATAACGACTATGCTATAAATGAGATAAATTTCCATTGGCAATCTCAAAACAAAACAAGGTCAGATGCTGGCAAAGGATTAACCTACATTAATCACGAAGAATTAAATAAAATAATACTGCTATTTGTTAGAGAGAAATCAGAAAATGAATTCAATAATACATTTGGATATTCTTTCCTTGGTAAGGTAAAATATGATTCACATTATGGTTCAAAACCAATGAGCATTACATGGAATTTAGAAGAACCTTTGCCCAATTATCTTTGGAAAGACATGGCAAAATTAGCTGTGGGTTAAATCAAAACATTTGGCAAATCCCACCCTCGCGTTAGGGATTGAAGCGGATAGCCCGGAGCGCAGCGAGGACTTGCAGCGGAAAGCCCGACCCTTGGGGAACGCCCAGCTAAATAGATTAATCCTTTGGCATTCATTATGTGGTTGGCTACATTTTGTTATTTAGCGGTATAAAATTCATTTTAAGGGCTATATTTGGCCTAATTTATTTTGAAAATATTATTCTCGCTTTATTAACCAACTCCTGCAATAATGAATAAGGAAGCTCAACTAAAAAGTATTCTTGAAACCATAACTAGGGTGAATAATTTTGATTTTTCGCAAGAGGCTTTGGTGCTCGAAAACAATAGCGAGTTGGATTTAATTGCCCAGAATCTAAATGAAATTGCACAAAAATTACAGCATAAAATTAAGAACAAAGAGTTTCTTGATAAACAGTTAAATTATACTCAAGAAATTGCCAATTCTGGTAGCTGGGTGCTGGATTTTGAAACCAATAAAATGATTTGGTCTAAGGAGGCATTTAAAATTTTTGGAAAACAAGCTCACTTGGAAGAGGTTCCGTTTGAAACCTTTATGGATGCAGTACATCCTGGCGATAGAGAGGTTGTTAATGAGGCTTACCAGAAATCAATATTGGAGGAGGAAGATAATTGTGAGGTGGAGCACCGTGTTGTATCTGAACAGTGGGAGGAAATTAAATTTGTTATTGAAAAATGTAAGTACGAACGCGATAATGAGGGCAAAGTGCTTAGGTCTATTGGCTATGTAAAAGACATTACAGAAAACAAAAAAGTTAGGGAGCTTAATACGGCCAATTTAAGTGAATTGAATTTTTATAAATATGCTTTAGACAAGGCTTCCATTGTGGCCATCACCAACCATAAAGGCGTGATTATTCATGTAAACGATAACTTTTGCAAGATTTCTAAATATTCGCGCGAGGAACTTCTAGGTAATGACCACCGTATTGTTAATTCCAAGTTTCATAAAAAAGAATTTTTTAAAGACATGTGGCAAACCATTTCAAGTGGTAAAATTTGGAAGGGTGAAATACAAAATAAGGATAAATATGGTCAGTTTTATTGGGTAGATACCGTAATTATTCCGTTCTTAGATGAACTCGGTACACCGCAACAATATCTATCTATTAGAACCGATATCACCAGTAGAAAAAGAAGTGAAGAAATTTTACTTCGTAGTCACGAAACCCTAGAGGAAAAGGTGCTAGAAAGAACTGAACAGTTGACTTCTGTTATTGAAAACCTAAAAGAAAACAAACTCCTCTTGCGCAAAAGTGAGTACTTTAACAAGGGGATTTTAAATTCTCTCACTTCGCATATTGCAGTGGTAAATTTTGAGGGAGAAATAATTGCCGTAAATGAGGCCTGGAATAAATTTGCCTTAAGCAATGAGATTATATTCTTGAACCAAACTGGCGTTGGGGCCAACTATTATAAGGCCTGCGAGCAAGCAATTGCCAATGGCGATACCTTGGCGCAAACTATTTTAACAGGCCTAAAAGAGGTTATGGAGAGAAAAGTGGAGCATTTTCAAATAGAATATCCTTGTCATTCTCCCAAGCAAGAAAGGTGGTTCTTAATGCGGGTGATGAAATTTGAGAGTGAGGACCCTATGATTGTTATCTCTCATACCGATATTACCACTCGAAAACTTGCGGAACAAAAAATAACTTTCCACTCTAATTTATTGCTTGCTGTTGAACAATCTGTAATTGCAACTGATTTTACCGGCAAAATAATTTATTGGAACAAGGCTGCCGAAACCATTTATGGTTGGACCGAGGAGGAAACACTTGGTAAAAGTATTGCAGACATAATGCTTTCCGACCAAACCATGGAGGAAGGTATGGCTGTTTTGGAAATATTAATGGCTGGTAAATCTTGGTCGGGCGAGCTTACCGTGCAAAGAAAAAATGGGGAACATTTTAAGATTTGGATTTCTCATTCCATATTAACAAATGAGCTGTCTGAACCAATTGGTATTATTGGAGTTTCTATAGATATTACAGAGAGTGTAAAAGCCAAAGAAGAATTGTTGAAAAGCAATGAGCGCTACGATTTGGTTGCCAAAGCTACCCATGATTCTATTTGGGAACTGGATATTAAATTGGGTAAAGTAATGCGTTTAGGTGATGGCTTTGAAATTCTTTTTGGGTATAAAAAAGAGCACCAAAATAATGAAGAACTCAACTACTATAATTTGGTTCATCCGGATGATATTGCTGCTTTAAAAGAATCGGAGGAATTGGCTTTTAACGATTGCTCTGTTCAAAACTGGGAACACAATTACAGGTTTTTAAAAGCCAATGGCGAATATGCATTTGTGCACGATAGAGGTTTTATTTTACGCGATGAATATGGTAAGGCTTATAAAATGATTGGCGCAACCCAAGACATTACAGAGGTGGTAAAACATACAAAAGCCATTGAGGAACAAAATAGAAAATTACGTGAAATTGCTTGGATACAATCGCATGTGGTTCGGGCTCCTTTGGCTCGTATGATGGGCATTGTAAGTATTTTGGAGGACGAAGAATTATCAAGCGAATCGTTTAAAACTTGGGTGGGTCATTTTGTAAAATCTAGTCAGGAATTAGATTGTATTATTAAAGATATTATTTTAAAAGCCAACGCTATTGACCTAAGTGTAAGTTAATATTTTGCTTGGTTGGTTCAAGCCAATGAGCATACTTTGAATTTATTGGAACCTTTGCCTAATTATCTTTGGAAAGACATGGCAAAACTGGCTTTGGGGTAAATCAAAACATTTGGCACATTCAGAATTAATTCGCGTTAGGGATTGTAGCGGAAAGCCCGGAGCGCAGCGAGGACTTGCAGCGGAAAGCCCGACCCTTGGGGAAAGCCCTAACTACTATTTCGGACCAGTGAAGAGGTTAATAGAAAAGCTTATGTTCAACAAAGTTAAACTTCGGACTACTAGGCTAAGCTTCGGTTTACAAAATACATAGGAACCTTTCCTTTTCCTTTGGCTTCAATTTCGCCTCTAGGTGTGCAATCAAAATCGTTTTTTATAAGCTCGTAGGTGGTTTCGCTGATATTTATTTTTCCTACTTCACTGGTGCTTTCCATTCTGCTGGCGGTGTTTACGGTATCGCCCCAAATATCGTAGGCAAATTTCTTTACTCCTACTATGCCCGCCACTACCGGACCAGAATGAATACCTATGCGAATCTTAAACTTGCCATTGCTTTGCGCCATGTATTCTTGTATTTCAAGTGCTGCTTGCACAAGGCGCTTTGCGTGGTGTTCGGTCTCTTGGGGCAAACCACAAACGGCTAAATAGGCGTCGCCAATAGTTTTAATTTTTTCTACTCCGTGCTTTTCCATAATGGCATCAAAGGCCGTAAAGTTCTTGTGTATTTCTTGAACCAATTCTTGCGCACTCATTTGCTCGCTTAGCCCGGTGAAGTTTACAAAATCTGTAAAGAGCACAGAAACTTGATTGAATTGCTTGGCTTGGGCTTGGCCTGTTTGCTTTAACTCTTCTGCTATTTCGGCGGGCAGAATATTAAGCAATAGCGTATCCGATTTCTCCTTCTCGGTATTCAACTGACTAGTTCGCTCGCTTACCTTTTGCTCTAGCATTTCGTTTTGCGTGCTTATTAATTTTAGTTTCTCTTTCTCTTGCTCTAATGTTTTCTCTGATAGTTCTTTTACATTTTTTAGCTGAACCAATAAATTTTTACTGTTGCGCGCATAGTTCCAAGAAAGGTAAACCGACATAGACATTGGGGTACTTACAATAGATAAAATAAGCAATACAATTAGCACCTGACCAAACAAAGAGCCGGTATTAAATTGCACATTATCTGTAATGACAGAAATAACAGTGACAAACAAAATAAAGGTTGTTGTTAGTCCTATACCAATACCCAAAATAGATGCTCCCGGAATTTTCTTTAGCATGCCTTTAATAATAAACACCACCGCATAAAGCGAACTGGCAATGGCAATATTGGTAACCCAAAAGAGGGTCCAATCTGGTAGTAAAAGTTTGCACAGAATAGAAATTACACTGGCCACACCTAAAATCCCAATTATCCATTTCTCTTCCTTGGCAAATACCGAACGTACCATCCATGCGAGTGCATAAAATGTTAAACCAACCAAAGGAGCAATTATCTTAG
>JAIOYZ010000025.1 GCA_021740845.1 Bacteroidia bacterium | reverse complement strand
TAGCCAAGTGTTAAACGGACAAGAAATGGTTCACCAATTGAGCATACCAAGCACATTAGATAAAGGAGTTTACTTCTTGACTTTTGGTTCAGGTAAAGCAAAAGCAGTGAAAGTGATTAGAAACTAATCCCACTTCATTCTATACTAAAAAGGCCTTGCAAAGAAATTTGCAAGGCCTTTTTGCTTTATTTAATAAATGGAAAACTGCAAATTTTTGGTTCAAACAAATAGCATTACCTAATAAATTGAACTGGATAAAAAAATATTGTAATAAATTTTTATAAAAGAAATTTCTTTGTGTTTTTTTGCTTAATATATTGATAATAAGAATTATATATTTACTGAAATGAGCATTTTGGTTAAGTTCAGAAATGGTAAATTCCATTATTCAAGATAAAATATAAATATTTTCAACGTGGTCTTGTTTATTATACAAATAAGCACTACGTTTGCAGCCCCTTAAAAGGGATTCTTACGGAAAAGACTGATGGTTATTAGTAGCTTATAACCCGCTCAGCAAATGATATTTTATATATTTTTTGTCAAGCACTTGCATCGCTACTTCTAATCACCTACCTTTGCCGTCCCATTTTTTAGACAATTAATGCGTATTTAACAGTAAGATATGCCTACTATTCAACAATTGGTTCGTAAGGGCCGCAATGATGTTTCAACCAAGAGTAAATCACCAGCTCTTGATTCTTGTCCTCAACGTAGAGGGGTTTGTACTCGTGTGTACACTACCACTCCTAAGAAGCCTAATTCGGCTATGCGTAAGGTAGCACGTGTTCGTTTAACTAACGGAAACGAAATAAATGCTTACATTCCAGGTGAAGGTCACAACTTACAAGAGCACTCTATTGTGTTAGTAAGAGGTGGAAGGGTAAAAGATTTACCTGGTGTTCGTTACCATATTGTTCGTGGAGCTTTAGATACTGCCGGTGTTGCTGGTCGTAACCAAAGACGTTCGAAATATGGCACTAAGAAGCCTAAACCAGGTCAAGCAGCTGTTGATCCTAAAGCAAAAAAGAAGTAATTATAAGCTTAAGCAAATAATCAGATGAGAAAATCAAGAGCTAAAAAGCACATTTTATTACCAGATCCAAAATTCAATGATGTGCTGGTAACCCGCTTCGTAAATAACATGATGTATGAAGGCAAAAAAACTACCGCTTATGGTGTTTTTTACGCAGCCTTAGATAAAGTAGAAGCTAAAGCACAAGAACGTGGTTTAGATGTTTGGAAGAAGGCTTTGAATAATGTAATGCCTTCAGTGGAAGTAAAATCTCGCCGTGTAGGTGGAGCCACTTTTCAAATTCCAATGGAAGTTCAACCAGACCGTAAGGTTGCAGTTGGAATGAAATGGATGATTAAGTATGCACGTTCACGTGGCGAAAAAACTATGGCAGATAAATTGGCCAATGAAATTTTAGCCGCTTCTAAGAATGAAGGTGCTTCTGTTAAAAAACGTGAAGATACACACAAGATGGCTGATGCCAATAAAGCGTTCTCGCATTTTAAAATTAGCTAATAACGAATTAAGAGGAATAATTAAATGTCTCGCGACTTAAGATATACAAGAAATATAGGTATTGCAGCGCATATTGATGCGGGTAAAACTACCACTACTGAGCGTATCCTCTATTATGCTGGTGTAAACCACAAAATAGGTGAAGTTCATGATGGTGCTTCCACAATGGACTGGATGGTTCAAGAAGCAGAACGTGGTATAACAATTACCTCTGCTGCGACTACTGTTGAGTGGAAATACCGTAACCAAAATTACCATATCAATATTATTGATACCCCTGGTCACGTAGATTTTACTGTTGAAGTAAATCGTTCATTGCGTGTATTAGATGGTTTGGTTTTCTTATTCTCTGCGGTTGATGGTGTTGAGCCGCAATCAGAAACAAACTGGCGTTTAGCAAATAATTATAATGTTGCTCGTTTAGGTTTCGTTAATAAGATGGATCGTTCTGGTGCAGATTTCTTAAACGTTGTAAAACAAGTTAAAGAAATGTTGGGTAGCCATGCCGTTCCATTGCAATTACCAATTGGTGCAGAAGATGGTTTCAAGGGGGTTGTTGATTTAATCAACTTCCGTGGAATGATTTGGAATGAGCATGACAAAGGAATGACTTATGAAACTATTGACATTCCTGCAGACATGATCGAAGAAGCTACTGAGTGGAGAGAGAAATTATTAGAAGCAGTTTCTGAGTATGATGATAAATTGATGGAGAAATTCTTCGATGATCCAGCTTCTATCTCAGAGAGAGAAATATTAGATGCCTTGCGTAAGGCCGTTATTGACATGAAGATTGTACCAATGTTGTGCGGTTCTTCATTCAAAAACAAAGGTGTTCAAACAATGCTTGATTTGGTAATGGAATTATTACCGAGTCCTATGGATAAAGAAGGTGTTATTGGAACAAATCCAGATACTGGCGCAGAAATCATGCGTAAGCCTGATGTAAATGAGCCTTTTACTGCTTTGGCATTCAAAATTGCTACTGACCCATTTGTTGGTAGATTAGCATTTATGCGTGCTTATTCAGGAAAATTAGATGCTGGTTCTTATATTTTAAATACAAGAAGCGGTAACAAAGAGCGTATCTCTCGTATTTTCCAAATGCATGCAAATAAGCAAAACCCAATTGAAGCTCTTGAAGCTGGTGATATTGGTGCAGCAGTTGGTTTTAAGGATATTAAAACAGGTGATACCTTATGCGCAGAGAAATTTCCAATTGTATTAGAAGCAATGGATTTCCCAGATCCAGTTATTGGATTAGCTGTTGAACCTAAAACCCAAGCAGACTCTGATAAATTAGGTATGGCTTTAGCCAAATTGGCCGAGGAAGATCCAACTTTCAAAGTTCATACTGATGAAGATTCAGGTCAAACTGTAATCTCAGGAATGGGAGAGCTTCACTTAGAGATTATTGTTGACCGTTTAAAACGTGAGTTTAAGGTTGAGATTAATCAAGGTGCACCTCAGGTATCTTATAAAGAAACAATCACTAACGCGGTGATGCACCGTGAAGTATACAAAAAGCAATCAGGTGGTCGTGGTAAGTTCGCTGATATTCAGTTTGAATTGATTCCAGGATCTGATGATAAACCAGGTTTAGAATTTGTAAATGAAATCGTGGGTGGTTCAATTCCAAAAGAATTTATTCCATCTGTTGAAAAAGGTTTCAAACAAGCAATGACTAATGGTGTATTGGCTGGTTATGCTGTTGAAAGTTTAAAAGTTCGTTTATACGATGGATCTTTCCACGCAGTTGACTCGGATGCATTGTCATTTGAATTGGCAGCTAAGATTGGTTTCAAAGAAGCTTCTCGTAAAGCTAGCCCTGTGTTACTTGAACCTATTATGAAAATTGAGGTGATTACACCTGAGGAAAATATGGGTGATGTAATTGGTGACTTGAATAAGAGAAGAGGTCAATTAGAAGGTATGGATAGTAGAGCAGGAGCGTCTGTTGTTAAAGCAAAAGTTCCATTGGCAGAAATGTTTGGATATGTAACTCAGTTGAGAACATTATCATCTGGACGTGCAACAAGTTCAATGGAGTTTAGCCACTACTCAGAAGCACCTAGAAATATTCAAGAAGAAGTATTAGCAAAAGTTAACGGAAAAGCCGTAAAAGGGTAATAAATATCATGGTTAGCCAAAGAATAAGGATTAAATTAAAGTCGTTCGATCACAACTTAGTTGATAAGTCAGCTGAGAAGATTGTAAGAACTGTAAAGGCAACAGGAGCCGTAGTAAGCGGACCAATTCCTTTGCCAACTCACAAGAAGATTTACACAGTTCTACGTTCACCGCACGTAAACAAAAAAGCGAGAGAGCAGTTTCAATTGTGCTCGTACAAAAGATTGTTAGATATTTATAGTTCAACCGCAAAAACTGTTGATGCTTTGATGAAGCTTGAATTGCCTAGTGGAGTTGATGTTGAAATTAAAGTTTGATAAAATACTATGTCAGGTTTAATAGGAAAAAAATTAGGAATGACTACCGTTTTCGATGCAGCCGGTAAGCAAATTCCTTGCACAGTTCTCGAAGTGGGACCCTGTGTTGTAACACAAGTTAAAACGTCTGAAACAGACGGATATAACGCTGTTCAAATAGCTTACGGAGATGCTAAAGAAAAAAATACTCCTGCTGCTCTAACTGGTATTTTCAAGAAAGCAAATACTACCTCTAAATCAAAAATGGTTGAATTTAAAGGTTTTGAACAAACACTTAGTGTTGGTCAAACTTTAAATGTAGATTTATTTGAAGTTGGAGAGTTTGTGGATGTTGTTGGTACTTCTAAAGGTAAAGGATTTCAGGGTGTTGTAAAGCGCCATAACTTCCAAGGTGTTGGTATGCAAACACACGGTCAACATAACCGTTTACGTGCACCAGGATCTATCGGAGCGTCTTCTGACCCATCTAGAGTATTCAAAGGTATGCGAATGGCTGGTAGAACTGGTGGTGTTCGCGTTAAGAAAACCAACCTTGAAATTTTGAAAGTTCATAAAGACCAGAACTTATTAGTGGTAAAGGGATCTGTTCCTGGCCATAAAGGTTCAATAGTATTGATAGAGAAGTAAAATGGAATTAGCAGTATTAAATACCAGCGGATCAACCACAGGAAGAGTAGTTAACTTAAATGATGACATCTTTGGTATCGATCCAAACGATCACGCTATTTATTTAGATGTGAAGCAATACTTGGCTAACCAACGCCAAGGCACTCATTCGGCTAAAGAAAAAAGTCAAGTAAGTGGTTCTACTAAGAAATTGCACAGACAAAAAGGTACAGGTGGATCTCGTAAAGGTTCTATAAAATCTGGTACTTTTATTGGTGGTGCTCGTATACATGGGCCACGTCCACGTGATTATAGTTTCAAATTAAATAAGAAATTAAAGCAATTAGCTCGTAAGAGTGCTTTAACTTATAAAGCTCAAGAGAACAATATTTCTGTATTGGAAGTATTTGCAATGGATGAGCCCAAAACAAAAAACTATATCAATATTTTAAACGGTTTGAACCTATTAAATACAAAAACTTTGGTAGTGTTGGCTGATTATAATGAGAATATTTACAAATCTGGAAGAAATTTGCCTAAAGCGAAGATTATGGCTGCTAAAGATTTGAATACATATGATATCCTTCATGCTGATAAAGTAATTTTTGTAGAGAATTCAGTTGAAGTTATTGAGAACATTTTAAACAAGGGATAAGATGAGCATATTAATGAAGCCTTTGGTTACTGAGAAATTTACTGCAATTAGCGAAAAGTTAAATAAAGTAAGTTTTATTGTGGCAAAATCCGCTACAAAAACAGAGATTAAAAAAGCTGTGGAAGATATTTATAGTGTAAGCGTTACTAATGTAAACACTATGATATATGCAGGTAAATCAAAAGCCAGATTTACCAAAAGAGGACACTTCTCGGGAAGTAAGTCATCTTTTAAAAAGGCTGTTATTACATTACAAGAAGGTCAGAAGATTGACTTCTTCCAAAATATTTAAATAGAACGATGGGAATCAGGAAATTTAAACCAGTTACACCGGGTACTCGTTTCAGAGCTCAAAATACTTATGAAGAGCTAACGCCGGATTATAAGGTTGAGAAATCACTTATTGTGAGTTTGAAAAACTCAGGTGGTCGTAACAATTCAGGTAAAATGACTATGCGCTATATTGGTGGTGGATACCGCAAATTATATCGTGTTATTGATTTCAAACGTAATAAGTTTGGAGTTGAAGCCAAAGTTGATTCAATTCAATACGATCCAAACCGTTCTTGCTTTATTGCTTTATTGGTATATACTGATGGAGAGAAGCGTTATATTATTGCACCGAAAGGTTTAGATGCTGGTCAAACGGTTGTAAGTGGAACTGGTATAGCTCCTGAGATAGGAAATGCTTTACCTTTAAGTGAAATTCCATTAGGAACTACAATTCATAATATTGAATTACATCCAGGAAAAGGCGGTCAATTAGTTAGATCAGCTGGTTCAGCTGCTCAATTATTGAATCGTGATGGAAAGTATGCTACCGTAAAGATGGCATCGGGTGAAACTCGTCAAATTTTAGTTACTTGTTACGCTACAGTTGGTCAAGTTTCAAATCCTGATCATATGAATGAAGTAAAAGGTAAAGCGGGTGCTAATCGTTGGATTGGAAGAAGACCTCGTACTAGGCCAGTTGCAATGAATCCAATTGATCACCCAATGGGTGGTGGTGAAGGAAGAGCTTCAGGTGGTCATCCACGTTCACGTAAAGGCTTGAAATCTAAAGGGTACAAAACTCGTACACCAAAAAAATATTCGAATTCATTTATCATCGAAAGTCGTAAGAAGAAATAACGAGATATGGCGCGTTCATTAAAAAAAGGTCCGTTTGTAGAAGTAAAACTTGAGAAGAAAGTTTTTGCTATGAACGATAACAAGAAGAAATCAGTAATCAAAACTTGGAGTCGCAGGTCGATGATTACTCCTGATTTTGTTGGTCATACTTTTGCAGTTCATAACGGAAGCAAGTTTATTCCTGTTTACGTTACTGAAAACATGGTTGGTCATAAGTTGGGCGAGTTCGCTCCAACCCGTACATTTAAGTCGCATCCGGTTAAGAAAGATTAATAAGAATGGAAGCAGTAGCAAAATTAAATAATTGCCCTACCTCTCCACGTAAGATGAGGTTATTAGCAGATTTGATTCGTGGTAAACGAGTAAATGATGCCTTCAACATTTTGGTATTCAATGCCAAAAAAGAGAACTCTCTTCGTTTAGAGAAGCTTCTTCGTTCTGCCATCGCAAACTGGGAACAGAAAAACGAAGGTAGTAGAGTAGAAGATAGTGAGTTGTATGTTAAAACCATTTTCGTAGATGGTGGTGCTATGGTAAAAAGGATTAGACCTGCTCCTCAGGGAAGAGCTCACCGTATCCGTAAGCGCTCAAACCATGTTACATTGGTGGTAGATAGTAAAGCAGCAGCTCAGGTTGTAAATAAAGAAACAAAAGAAAACGCATAAATTAATCATAATGGGACAAAAGGTTAATCCAATAGGTTTACGTTTAGGAATTATCAGAGGGTGGGAATCCAACTGGTATGGAGGCAAAAATTTTGCTGATAAACTTATTGAAGATGAAAAAATCAGAAAATATTTGCATGCCCGTATTACCAAAGGTGGTATTGCAAAAATTATAATTGAGCGTACTATAAAGCGTGTAATTATTACAATCCATACTTCACGTCCAGGTATAGTAATTGGCAAAGCGGGTTCTGAAGTGGATAAAATTAAAGAAGAAGTTAAGAAGCTAACCAAAAAAGAAGTTGCGATTAATATTTTCGAAATTAAACGTCCAGAGTTAGATGCTACTTTAGTTGGTGAATCTATTGCAAGTCAAGTTGTTGCGCGTGTTTCCTACAAACGTGCTGTAAAAATGGCAATTGCTTCAACAATGAGAATGGGTGCTGAAGGTATAAAAGTTATGGTTTCTGGAAGATTAGGTGGTGCTGAAATGGCTCGTTCTGAATCTTTCAAAGAAGGTCGTACACCATTGCATACCTTACGAGCTGATATTGATTATTCAATTTCTGAAGCATTAACTGTTTATGGAAAAATTGGTATCAAAGTTTGGATTTGTAAAGGAGAGGTTTTTGGAAAACGTGATTTATCCCCTAATTTAGGATTTAACAATCCAAATGAAAAAGGTGGTAGTCAAGGTGGTCGTCCAGATAGAAGATCTGGAGATAGAAGAGAAGGAGGAAACCGTGGTGGAGATAGAAGAGATGGTGGAAACCGCGGTGGTGCTGATAGAAGAAGAAAATAATTAATTGTTCGAAAAGATTAAATAAACTGTAGAAATGTTACAGCCTAAAAAGACTAAGTACAGGAAACAACAAAAAGGAAGAGTTAGAGGAAATGCCACACGTGGATTTTCTGTATCCTTCGGTTCCTTTGGATTGAAAGCATTGGATACTTGTTTCCTAACATCAAAGCAGCTAGAAGCTGCACGTGTAGCCTTAAACCGCTATATGAAACGTGAAGGACAAGTATGGATCCGTGTTTTCCCAGATAAACCAATGACACGTAAACCAGCTGAGGTACGTATGGGTAAAGGTAAGGGAGCTCCAGAGTTTTGGGTTGCTCGTTGCCGTCCTGGTACCATTATTTTTGAAGCAGATGGAGTGCCAATGGCAGTTGCTCAAGAGGCAATGCGTTTAGCTTCTCAAAAATTACCGGTTATTACAAGATTTGTTGTTAAACCTGAATATAGCGAATAATTATGAAAAATTCAGAAATCAAAGAACTGTCGAACAAGGAATTGGCAGGTAGGATCAGAGAAGAAAGAGCCGGTTTAAATAAGATGGTTTTAAATCATGCTATTTCTCCTGTTGAGAATCCTAATATTATTAAAGAAAACAAAAAGTTAATTGCACGTTTGTTAACAGAACAAAGAAGTCGTCAATTAGCAAACGTTCAATAAACATTGGATATGGAAAATACAATTGAAGTAAGAAACTCTAGAAAAGTCATCATTGGCAAGGTAGTTAGCAATAAAATGCAAAAGACTATTGTAGTTGCTGTTGAACGTAAAGTGATGCATCCAAAATATGGTAAGTTCATTAAAATGACTTCCAAGTTTAAGGCGCATGATGAAAAGGGTGAATGTGCGATGAATGATATCGTAAAAGTAATGGAAACTCGTCCGCTAAGTAAAGACAAGCGTTGGAGATTAGTAGAAATCATTGAAAAAGCTAAATAACGATGATACAACAAGAAAGTAGACTTAAAGTAGCAGACAATAGTGGTGCAAAAGAAGTTCTTTGCATTCGTGTTCTGGGCGGAACTGGCAGACGCTATGCATCTGTTGGAGATAAAATTGTGGTGACTGTAAAGTCAGCAATTCCATCAGGAACCGTAAAAAAAGGAATTGTTTCAAAAGCAGTTGTTGTAAGAACTAAAAAGGAGGTTCGTAGATTGGATGGATCTTATATTCGTTTTGATGACAATTCATGTGTATTATTAAATGCACAAGATGAGCCTCGTGCAACTCGTATTTTTGGACCAGTTGCTCGCGAATTAAGAGAAAAACAGTTCATGAAAATTGTTTCATTAGCACCAGAGGTATTATAAAATGGAAAGAAAATTTAACAGTCAGACTAAACTCCATGTTAAAAAAGGTGACATGGTTCAGATAATTGCCGGCGACGATAAAGGTAAAAAAGGTCGCGTAATAGAGGTAATTACTGATAGCTTAAGAGCTTTGGTAGAAGGAATTAACATTGTTAGTCGTCATACCAAACCTAATGCACAGAACCAGAATGGTGGAATTATTAAAAAAGAAGCACCTGTTCATATTTCAAATTTGAAAGTTGTAGATAAAGCTGGTAATGCTACTCGTGTTGGTCGTAAGACCAATGAGAAAGGCAAATTAGCTCGTGTTTCAAAAAAGTCTGGTGAATTTATAGATTAAGAAGAATAGTATGTATACGCCTAGATTAAAAGAAAAATATGCCAAACAAATTATTCCAGCAATGCAGGAAAAATTTGGCTATAAAAATAGCATGATGGTACCTAAATTGTTGAAGATTTGTATCAACCAAGGTATTGGTCAAGCAGTAGCAGATAAGAAATTAGTGGATCAAGCTATTGAAGAACTTTCAATGATTGCAGGTCAAAGAGCAGTTGGAACTCGTTCTAAAAAGGATATTTCCAATTTCAAATTAAGAAAGAATGTTCCTATTGGTACAAGAGTTACCCTTCGTGGTGATAGAATGTATGAATTTTTGGATCGTTTGATTTCTATTTCTTTACCTCGTGTTCGTGATTTCCAAGGATTAAAACTAAAGGGTTTTGATGGAAGAGGAAATTACAATATGGGTGTGACAGAACAAATTATTTTTGCAGAAATAGTTATGGAAAAAGTAAACCGTATTAATGGTATGGATATCGCTTTTGTTACAACTGCAACAAATGATGAGCAATGTTTGGAGTTATTGAAAGAATTTGGTTTTCCATTCAAAAAATCGTAATTAATTAAAGATGGCAAAAGAGTCAATAAAAGCACGTCAGCGCAAAAGAGAAAGAATGGTAGCCCAATATGCTACTAAGCGTGAAGCTTTGAAAAAAGCTGGGGATTTTGAAGGTTTACAAAAGTTACCTCGTAATTCATCTCCAGTACGTTTGAAAAATCGTTGCAAATTAACAGGTCGCCCAAAAGGTTATATGAGAGATTTCGGTATTTGCCGTAATCAATTCAGAGAATTGGCATTAATGGGAAAAATACCAGGAGTAACCAAAGCTAGCTGGTAAAAATAAAAATTTGGTATGGGAGGCGAGTTGTTGTATATTCGCATCCCTTTAATTTTTTAACAACAACTTAGTTGGTAAGAGTAAAAGCCTTGGCTTACTACCAGCAAGTATATTAACAACATATGACAGATCCAATATCAGATTATTTAACTAGGCTTCGCAATGCGATCAAGGCAAACCATCGTATTGTTGAGATTCCTTCCTCAAAATTGAAAAAGGAAATCACTAGGGTACTTTTCGAGAAAGGTTATATCTTAAATTACAAATTTGAGGATGTAATAAACCATCAAGGTACAATCAAAATTGCGTTGAAATACCATCCGGTAACCAAAACTTCAGCGATCAAAAATTTACAAAGAATTAGCCGTCCTGGTTTACGTCGTTACACAGGTGTTGTTGAAATGCCACGTGTAATCAACGGAATGGGTATTGCTGTTGTAACCACTTCTAAAGGTGTTATGACTGACAAGGAAGCCCGTAACCAAAATGTAGGTGGTGAAGTATTGTGTTACGTGTATTAATATATTAGGAGAGAAAAATTATGTCACGTATAGGAAAAGCAATCATAAAACTACCTGCAGGTGTAGATATTAAAGTTTCTACCGGTAATGTTGTAACAGTTAAAGGGCCTAAAGGCGAATTAACACAAAAATTAGAAGACGATATTTCATTAGATGTTACAGATGGTATCGTTGAATTAAAGCGTCCAACAGAACAAAAACGTCATAAAGCTTTGCATGGTTTATACCGTTCACTAGTAAATAATATGATTACTGGTGTAACCCAAGGTTATACTAAACGTCAGGAATTAGTGGGTGTTGGTTATAAGGCAGCAGCAGATGGAAATATATTAGACCTAACTTTAGGTTATTCTCACCATATTTATTTTGAAATTCCTAAAGAATTAACTGTAAAAACAGAACAAGATAAAGGTAAGAACCCAATTGTTACATTGGAAGGTATCGATAAGCAATTAATTGGTCAAGTAGCCGCAAAGATACGTTCATTACGCGCACCAGAGCCATATAAAGGTAAGGGTATCAAGTTTGTAGGTGAAACATTAAGAAGAAAAGCAGGTAAAACTGCTTCTAAATAAAATTGAGCCATGTTTAGAAAAGAATCAAGAAGAAATAAAATCCGTGCCCGTATCCGTAGTCGCGTATCTGGCACAGCTCAAAAACCACGTTTATCGGTATTTAGGAGCAATAAATTTATTTACGCTCAACTTATTGATGACGTAAATGGTAAGACACTTGTATCTACATCATCAAGAGCGTTAACTGAGATTTCACCTAAAGTAGATTCTTCTGCTTTAGTTGGAAAAGCTTTAGCCGAAAAGGCTGTAGCTTCAGGAATTAGTGAAGTTGTTTTTGATAGAGGTGGTTATTTGTACCATGGTCGTGTGAAAGCATTGGCTGATGGTGCAAGAGAAGGTGGTCTTAAATTTTAATCATTCAGAAAAGAATTAGTATGTCAACAGCAAACATAAAAAAGGTTAAAACAACTGATATCGAACTTAAGGAGAAAGTTGTTTCTATTAACCGTGTAGCTAAAGTAACCAAAGGAGGTAGAACTTTTAGTTTTTCAGCCTTGGTTGTTGTAGGAGATGGAAACGGTGTAGTTGGTTATGGTTTAGGTAAATCTTTGGAGGTTACTGACGCCATTTCAAAAGGTGTAGATGATGCCAAGAAGAATTTGGTGAAAGTTCCAGTATTAAAAGGAACTGTACCACATGAGCAATTAGGTAAATATGGTGGCGGTCGTGTATTTCTAAAGCCAGCAGCCCATGGTACTGGAGTAATTGCAGGTGGTGCAATGCGTGCAGTTTTGGAAAGTGCAGGAGTAACAGATGTATTAGCAAAATCTAAAGGTTCTTCAAATCCACATAATGTGGTAAAAGCTACCATTAATGCTTTACTAGAAATGCGTGATGCATTCACTGTAGCTCAGCAAAGAGGTATAAGTTTAAAGAAAGTTTTTAACGGAGAATAAGAACGATGGAAAAGTATAAAATTACCCAAATAAAAAGTACCATCGACAGAAAAGAAGACCAAAAACGCACAGTACGTGCATTGGGATTTACAAAGTTGCACCAGAGCAAAGAAGTGGAAGGTACACCACAGATCATGGGAATGATCAATAAGGTTGCTCATTTGTTAAAAGTTGAAAAAATTTAATTAAGCGCCAGCAATGAAATTACATACATTAAAACCTGCTAGTGGTTCAACCCATAAAGAAGGAAAAAGAGTTGGTAGAGGAGAGGGTAGTGGAAAAGGCGGAACAGCTGCTCGTGGACATAAAGGTGCTGGATCTAGAAGTGGAACAAGCACTAAACGTGGTTTTGAAGGAGGTCAAATGCCTTTATACCGTCGTGTGCCTAAGTTCGGTTTCAAGAATCTTAACCGTGTGGAGTTTTCTCCAATTAATTTGGATAAATTACAAGAGTTAGCAGATAAGGGCATTACTAAAGTTGATTCTCAAATTTTGAAAGAAAACGGTTTAATAGGAAAGAACGACTTAGTAAAAATATTAGGTCGTGGAGAATTGAAGGCAGCGATGGAAATCAAAGCTGATAAATACTCTGCAGCAGCACAAAAAGCAATTGAAGCAGCTGGTGGTACTATTGCCGGTAACTAAATTTTAACCATTAACACTTTAAAAAGAAGTGAAGAAACTAATTGAAACATTTCAGAACATCTATAGAATTGAAGAACTAAGATATAAATTAGTTATTACTTTTTGGATGTTAGTAGCTTACAGATTAGGAACCTATGTAACTTTACCTGGGGTTGATCCCAATATGTTACAAGGATCTGCATCACAAGCAGACGGCGGTATATTTGGCTTGATCAATATGTTTGCTGGAGGTGCGTTTGCACGTGGATCTATTTTTGCTTTAGGTATTATGCCTTATATTTCTGCATCCATTGTGGTTCAGTTATTAAGTATGGCGGTACCTACTTTTCAAAAAATGCAAAAAGAGGGAGAAGAAGGAAGAAGAAAAATCAATCAAATTACACGCTATTTAACTATTGTTATTACAGCAGTGCAATCTATTGGGTTTTTGATAAACTTAAAATCTGAAAACCCGCAAGCAATCATCTCTATTACTAATCCTGCTGAAATGTCTGATTTTATTTTCATGTTTAGTTCGGTAATAATTCTAACTTCTTGTACCATGTTTGTTATGTGGCTTGGAGAGAGAATAACTGAAAAAGGAATTGGAAATGGAATTTCTTTGATTATCATGATAGGAATTATTGCTCGTTTACCTTTTGCATTAAAGGAAGAGTTTAATTTTAAACTAAGTGAAAGTGGTGGAGGATTAGTAATTTTCTTAATTGAATTAGCAGCCTTGTTTGCTGTAATCATGATTACTATTTTGCTAGTTCAAGGTACAAGAAAAATTCCGGTTCAGTATGCTAAGAGAGTTGTTGGAAATCGTCAATACGGAGGAGTTCGTCAATATATTCCATTAAAAGTAAATGCTGCGGGTGTTATGCCAATCATTTTTGCACAAGCTTTAATGTTTATTCCTTCTACAGTTGCTCAGTTTTTTCCGAATTATGAAACTATGCAAGGAATTATGGGAGCATTTATTAATCCTATGAGTTGGACTTATAATATTACGTTCGCTTTATTGATTATTTTGTTCACATATTTTTATACTGCCATTTCGGTTAATGCGAATCAGATTTCTGATGATATGAAACGTAATGGTGGATTTATTCCTGGAGTAAAACCAGGAAAATCAACGGCGGATTTTATTGACAATGTTATGTCTAGAATTACTTTACCAGGAGCTATCTTTTTAGCCTTTGTAGCAATTCTGCCATCACTTGCCAATGTGTTGAACATTAATAGTCAGTTTGCTCAGTTTTATGGTGGTACATCTTTGTTGATTTTAGTAGGTGTTGTTTTAGATACCTTGCAACAAATTGAAAGTCACTTGATGATGAGACATTATGATGGATTAATGAAATCTGGGAGAATTAAGGGTAGAAATGCGGTAGGTGCAGCGGTTTAATAAAAGAAATCGTTGACATTATTAAAAAATTACCTATTTTTGCTGCCCTTTTGCGGATAATATGCCAAAGCAGTCGTTAATAAAACAAGACGGTACAATAACCGAATCGCTAAGTAATGCGATGTTTAGAGTACAGTTAGAAAATGGGCACGAGGTGATTGCCCATATCTCAGGTAAGATGAGAATGCATTATATTAAAATCTTACCTGGAGACAAAGTGTCGATAGAAATGTCGCCATATGACCTTTCAAAAGGAAGAATTATTTACAGATACAAGTAATAAAACTGGTAAAATGAAGATCAGAGCATCGGTAAAAAAGCGCAGTGAAGACTGCATTATTGTGAAACGTAAAGGAAGAGTTTACGTAATTAACAAAAAGAACCCTAAGTTTAAACAACGTCAAGGATAATATAGTATTATGGCTCGTATAGCAGGTATAGATTTACCCAAAAACAAAAGAGGAGAAATAGGCTTGACCTATATCTTCGGAATTGGACGCTCAGTTGCACAGAGGATTTTAATCGAAAGTGGAGTTGATTTGGACAAGAAAGTAAACGATTGGAACGACGAGGAGTTGAATGCCATTCGTAAGTATGTTACCGAAAAAATTACCGTAGAAGGTGAATTGCGTTCGGAGCGTCAATTGAACATCAAACGCTTGATGGACATTGGATGTTACCGTGGATTGCGTCATCGTAAGGGTTTACCTCTTCGTGGACAGCGTACTCGTACTAACTCACGTACCCGTAAAGGAAAACGTAAGACTGTTGCAGGTAAGAAAAAAGTAACTAAATAATCAGTAAATAAGGAATAATGGCTGCGAATAATAAAAAAGTTACAAAGAAGAGAGTAGTAAGTATTGAGGCCCATGGCCAAGTTCATATTAAAGCTTCTTTCAATAACGTGATCATCTCCATCACCAACCAAACCGGTCAAGTGGTTTCTTGGGCATCCGCAGGTAAGATGGGATTTAGAGGTTCTAAGAAAAATACACCCTATGCCGCTCAATTGGCTTCTGGCGATTGTGCAAAAGTTGCAGTAGATGCAGGTATGAAGAAGGTTGATGTTTTCATTAAAGGACCAGGTTCAGGAAGAGATTCTGCAATAAGAACATTACAAGCATCTGGTTTAGAGGTATTATCTATTACAGATATTACTCCATTACCACACAATGGTTGTCGTGCTCCTAAAGCACGTAGGGTATAATTTAATAAAAGAAGAGCAATGGCAAGATATATAGGACCAAAGACCAAAATCGCTAGACGTTTCAAGGATCCAATTTTTGGACCTGATAAGTCTTACGAAAAAAGGCAGACCCCTCCGGGTCAACACGGTAATTCTCGTAGAAGAACTAAATTAACTGAATATGCCATTCAGTTATATGAAAAGCAAAAAGCAAAGTATACTTATGGTGTATTAGAGCGTCAGTTTTTCAAAACTTTTGAAATGGCCGCGCGTAAAAAAGGTATTACAGGTGAAAATTTGTTAAAATTCCTTGAGTCGCGTTTAGATAATACAGTTTTCCGTTTAGGATTGGCACAAACACGTAGCCAAGGACGTCAATTGGTAGCTCATGGACATATTAATGTTAATGGTAAACTGGTAAACATCCCTTCTTACCAATTGAAGCCAGGTGATATTATCTCTGTTCGTGAAAAATCAAAATCACTTGAAGTTATTACCAGTTCAGTAGCTGCAAGTAATCCTAAGAAATTTAACTGGATTTCTTTTGAAACAAAGGATTTATCTGGTACTTTCATGGCTTATCCTGAGCGTGATCAGATTCCTGAAAACATCAAAGAACAGTTAATCGTTGAATTGTATTCTAAATAATCATTTAATTAAGAATTATAAATGGGTATCCTTGCATTCCAAAAACCAGATAAAGTTATCATGCACAAAGACACTGAGTTCTTTGGGCAGTTCGAATTCCGTCCGCTTGAAAAGGGCTATGGCGTAACTATTGGAAATTCATTAAGAAGGATCTTATTGTCTTCTTTAGAAGGTTATGCTATTACTTCAGTTAAAATTACTGGTGTTGAGCATGAGTTTTCTACACTTAAGGGTGTAATTGAAGATATAACTGAAGTTATTATGAACTTGAAGCAAGTACGTTTTAAACGTGTTGTGGATGGTATTGATAATGAGAAAATTTATATCAATATTAAAGGTCAGGAGCAATTTTTGGCCGGTGAAATTGGTAAGCATACAAACTCTTTCATGGTTTTAAACCCTGATTTAGTAATTTGTAACATGGAGCCATTTGTTCATTTAGAAATAGAACTAACTGTAGATAAAGGTCGTGGCTATGTTCCTGCTGATGAAAACAAATCAAAGGATGCAGCGATTGGTGTTATTGCAATGGATTCGGTTTATACTCCAATTAAGAACGTTAAGTTTAGTGTTGAGGACTACCGTGTTGAGCAAAGAACAGATTATGAGAAATTATTAATTGAAATTGAGACAGATGGTTCTATTCATCCTGAAGAAGCGTTGAAAGAAGCAGCTAAAATTTTAATTCAACATTTCATGTTGTTCTCAGATGAGTTAATTACTCTTGATACTCAGGTTAAAGAACCTACTCAAGAAGTTGATGAGAATTACTTACATGTTCGCAAGATTTTAAAAACACCTTTGTCGGATTTAGATTTATCTGTTAGAGCATATAATTGTTTAAAAGCTGCAGATATTAAATCATTGGCTGAATTAGTTTCTTACGATATTGCTGATTTGTTGAAATTCCGCAACTTTGGTAAGAAATCATTAAGTGAATTGGAAGAATTGGTTAGAGACAAAGGTTTAACTTTTGGTATCGATATCAGTAAATATAAATTGGATCAGGATTAATAGAAAAGAAAGAGACGGATGCTGCTTGAGGTAGCATTTAATACGAAAAAGAAAAATGAGACACGGAAAAACATTTAATCACTTAGGTAGAACAGCTTCTCACCGTAAGGCGTTATTAGCTAATATGGCTACTTCGCTTATCATAAATAAGCGTATTACTACTACAACAGCAAAGGCAAAAGAACTCCGCAAATATGTTGAGCCTTTGATAAGCAAAGCTAAAGATGATAGCACACACTCACGTCGTGTAGTATTTAGCTATTTGAAAAATAAGGAATCAATAAAAGAACTTTTTGGGCCAATAGCAGGAAAAGTTGCTGATAGACCAGGTGGTTATACCAGAGTTTTGAAATTGATGAATCGTAAAGGAGATAACGCTGAAATGGCAATTATTGAATTGGTAGATTTCAATGAGAACTTGTTGAAAGATAAAACTGCTAAAGTTGGTACTGCCAAAAGAACTCGTAGAGGTAAAACAAAAGTTACCGAAACCGCTGCTCCAATCGCTACTGAAACGCCTGAAGAGGCTAACTAATTATCAAATAAAATTTAAAACCCGAATGTTTCATTCGGGTTTTTTTTTGCACTTTTTCCTGTAAGTGATTTTGTTACTTATAATGGAATTTGAGCCATTTGTCCTAATAAATAGCTATTAATCATATTTGATAAGGGTAGTTATTTTTCTTTATTATTTTGCTTACACTCGAGTACTTAACCTTTACTCAAAAAAATATTATTATGAACTATTTTTACCCGTTTTCAAAGCTACTCTTTCTGAGTTTGCTATTGGTAGGGCTTGATTACAGAAATTCGAATGGACAAACTTTAAGTTTGGATGCAAATCGAATTTCGATTGTGGCTGGAAGTACTCAAGGTTCGGCTAATGGTGTTGGAATAAATGCTCAATTTAATTTACCTACTGGCGTTTGTGCAGATACTTTTGGTAATTATTATGTAGCTGATTTTGCTAATCACCTAATTCGAAAAATTACCTCAACAGGAGTGGTTACTACATTTGCAGGTAATGGTTCCGCTGGTTTTTTAGATGGTTCAGGAACAACAGCAAAATTTAATAATCCAACTGGAATTACCTGTGATTTTGCAGGTAATGTTTATGTTGCTGATCAATTTAATAACAGAATTAGAAAAATTACGCCATCTGGCTTGGTTTCAACTTTTGCTGGTGATGGATTTATAGGAAGTATTGATGGCTCATTGACAACGGCTAGGTTTAATTTTCCAACTGGTATTGCCACAGATGGGTTTGGAAATTTTTATGTGGCAGATCAATACAATCATAAAATTAGGAAAATTAGTTCAGGAGTGGTTAGTACTTTGGCTGGTACTGGAGCTGGTGGTAATACAAATGGGATTTCTAGTGTAGCACAATTTTCTTTACCTACTGGGGTGGCTTTAGATTTATCTGGAAATGTATATGTAGCAGATTATGGAAATAACCTCATTAGGAAAGTAACTTCAACTGGTATTACTAGCACATTTGCAGGTACTGGAGCTGCAGGATTTAAGGATACAATTTCCTATTTAGCAGAATTCTCTAACCCAAGTGGGATTTTTGTTGACCAAAACAATGATGTTATAGTTGCTGATAAGGGTAATAATAGAATAAGAAGGATTTCTAATTCGGCAAATTGGGTTAGTACCTTTATTGGTGGTGGAAATTGGGGAAATAATATTGGTGTGGCTGCTGAGGTACAATTGGCAAATCCTTATAGTATTGTTAAAAATAAGCAAGGAGCTTGGATTATTGGCGATGCCTGGAATAATAGGATTAAGAGGTCATCTATAGTTGTTTTGGATACATTTTACAGTACAATTGGAAATAGCCAATTGCCTGTTAAAGCTTTTTCTTTTGAAGGTAGAAGTTTAATTAGTTCCGTTGAAATATACGCTCCAAATGGTTTTGAAATATCATTGAATAATTCTTCAGGCTTTGTTGATACTTTGATTTTAAACCCTAATAACGGGGAGATTTTTAAGAATATTTGGGTTCGGTTCAAAGCGAATTTGCTATCTGGAAATTACATAGGCTCAATAAGAATTGTTGCCACAAGTGCATCTGATTTATTAATTCCAGTCGTTGGGGTTAGAAATTGTGATCCTAATGTTTTGATATTAACTTCTGCGCTTTCTAATGGTAATGTTGGATTTGACTATAATGAAAACTTTTTAATTTCAGGATTATTAGCACCTCCAATTTGGAAAATCAGTAGTGGCGTTTTACCTAATGGATTAAGTCTTGATTCAATTTTAGGAAATATTACAGGTAAGCCAACTCAAATTGGTTCAAACACATTTACTGTTACTGCAAAAAGTGGCAATTGCTCCTATAATAAAGTATTAAAAATAGATGTGTATGGTACACCTACTTCAAGATTTAATTATACACCCAATTCTTGTTCAAATAGAGGAGTTCAATTTACAAACAATTCAATTTTAGATACTGCTTGGCATTGGGATTTTGGTGATGGTACAACATCTAGTTTAACAAGTCCTTTTCATATATATTCTAAGGATAGTGTGTATATTGTTAAGTTGCAAATAAATGGCTCTGGGCCTATTTCTACGGATACTGTATATGTTGCAACCACACCTGTAATTGGATCAATAACACCTATTTCTTCTTGCAATTTTGTTTATACACTTACAGGTGCTCCTGTAGGATACGGATATACATATGCTTGGGGATTTGAACCAGGAACCACTTATTCTGGAGATACAATTGTTCAACCCAAAGTATCATTTAATTTTTCTGGTAGTACAAGTATTGATTTATCTGTATCTGCCCAGGGTAGATGTTTGGCGGTTGCAAGTCCATTGGTGTTTAACACAAATGCTTTAAAGGTGGGAGTTACTTCTTCCCTAAACATTTCTGCACCCTCAAATAATTTTTGTTCTACATCAAGAATTCTTACCAACACAAGTACGGGGTCTGGAAATGTATTTATGTATAGTTTAGATGGTGGAGCCTTTACAAGCATTAGCGCACCAGTTAATTTAAATTTACTTTCTATTGGGTCACATTTAGTAAAATTGGCAGCACACGATAGTTCTTGTTATGATACTAGTAGTGCAAGTTTTGCAATTTCTAATGCAACTGCCAATTTTGTGGAGGTAAGTAATATTTGTAACCAAGAATTATCGTTTTCAAATTCATCGACTGTAGAATTTGGTTCACCTAGCTATTTTTGGGTTTTTGGATCACCATCTAAAGGTACATCTACCCTAGCCATTCCAACATTTAATTTTGGTGTGCCTGGCGTAGACACCGTTCAATTGCAAGTAACTGCAACTAGTGGTTGTACCTCTAATTTAAAAAAGAGCGTTTTAGTTGGTTCTGGAACTGGACCCACGGCAAATTTCACCTATTCTATTCCTTCGTCCATCTGTTCGAACCAAGTTCAGTTTACTAATACTACCTTTAATGGAAATGGAGGAAGTTATACTTGGGATTTTGGAGATACTACGTTTTCTAATTTATTGAACCCGAGTAAAGGATTTGCTGATACAGGTTTGGTATCAGTGAAACTTACAGTTACTAAAGCAACTTGTTCCTCTTCTATTACATTGCCTGTTTATATTTCTTCTGTTTCTAGCGGGCCAATTTCTAAGTTTAGTATTTCAAATCCATCTCAATTTTTTGATGTTCAAAGTTTCAACTTTTACAACCTTTCTAAACATTTAAATCCAGGATATAATTCCAAATATTACTGGTCGTTTGGTGACGGAACCGTGGATTCGAGTAATAATAGCATTTATAATAAGAAGTTTAATTCGCCAGGAATTTATACGATTACTTTGGCATCAAAATCTAGTGTAGGCTGTATTGATATTTCTTCTCAAACGGTAGATGTTAAGCAAATTGTAAGTGCTAAATTTAACTATGTAAACAATAGTTGTTCAAATAGAGATGTTCAATTTGAGGATTCTTCTACTTTGGCAACAAGTTACCTTTGGGAGTTTGGAGATGGTGATACCTCTACGTTGGTGAATCCAAATCATACATATTTAAAAGATAGTATTTATACTGTTAGGCTAACAATAAACGGAACCATTAGTTATTCAAAAGATGTTACGGTGGCAACCACACCGTTTGTTCCTAGTATTAGTTATACCAAAAATTGCAATAATCAATATACGTTTTTGGGGCCATTGGCTGGACAAAACTTAAATTATACTTGGGTTTTTGATACCACTAGTTATGGTAATAGCACTAATCTTCAAAACCCAACTAGGTACTTTACAAAACCTGGAAATACAAGCGTTTTTGTAATGGTCTTCTCTTATGGCAGGTGTGGAATGAGTCCATCTGTTTTGAATTTCACTCCAGAATTGGCCTCTGAGGCAGCTATTGCCAAAATGGATTTAACACCACCTTTTGGGAATTATTGTGCTAATTCTAGAACGATTACTAATTTGAGTAATTCGTCTCTTACCGCCACCTATAATTTGGATGCAGACACTTTCGCACCTATAGGATCAAGCATAGATTTAACGAATTTGAGTATAGGTTTTCACGTTGCCAGAATTGCTGTTAATAATGGAACTTGTTTCGATACCACATTTAAGGAGTTTTTTATTTCAAGTCCTATTCCATCCTTTATTTCCAATTCTAGTTCTTGCAATCAAGTTGTATCGTTTACAAATACATCTTCAGCAACGGATAATGGCGCACTTAAATATTATTGGTCGTTTGGAAAACCAAGCAAAGGTAATTCAGTTGATGTTAATCCGTCTTTTGATTTTGGAATAGCTGGAATTGATACCGTTTCTTTAATGGTAACCTCAAGCAGTGGTTGCACGGTAAGCACAAACAAAGAAGTTTTGGTTGGTTCAGGAACCACTAATTTGAAGCCTAATTTTAGTGCTTATTTGGTTCCAAGTATTTGTGAAAATAAATTTCAATTTTACGATTCAACAACTGGTGGTGGAAGTGGAATGATTTATTCTTGGAATTTTGGAGATGGTAATGGTTCGAACCAAAAGAATCCGATTAAGAGTTTTTACGATACAGGTTGGGTAAGTGTTTCATTAACTACTAATATGGGTAGTTGTTTTAGCACTAAAACCCAAAGTGTATATGTTTCTCCTAGTGCTTATGGCCCTGTAGCATCCTTTTCTAACAGTAAACCTATTCAGGCATTACCTTCAAATAGTTTTAATTTTATTAATACATCTAAAACGCTAAATGCTGGTTGGATTCAGAAGTACATATGGTATTTGGGTGATGGAATGGTGGATTCTGTAAATAATTATGTTTTTGGTAAAAACTATTTGGTACCAGATACATTTAATGTAACCTTAGTTGTTTTGGCTTCAACAGGATGTATAGATTCTACAAGTAAACAAGTAATAGTTTATCCAATTCCTTTTGCAAAATTTGGGGTTGAATTAAACACCTGTGCAAATAGGTTGGTTAATTTTGTAGATTCCTCAACATTAGCTAGCAGCTATCTTTGGGATTTTGGGGATGGAGATACTTCTAATTTAGCTTCACCTACACATCTCTACGCAAAAGATGGAGTTTATGAAGTAGTTTTAAAAATAAATGGACTTGAACAAACTACCAAAACAATAACAGTTTTAAGTAATCCAAGTGCTACGTACTCCTATACCAAGAATAATTGCAGCAACGAATTTCTTTTTGAGGCAAATGACATAGGTGATTTATATACTTACCAATGGGTTTTTGGTTCGGGAAATGCAACTGGAATAAATACGGCAAGCGCTAAAGTCACCTTTGATTCAATAGAATATTGCCACGTTTTATTGCAAGTTAGTTCGGGTGGTTTATGTACTTCTCAATCAGTATTAGATAGTGTATTAGGTGATAAAGGAACCATTGCTTCAGCATCTGTAACCGCTAGTGATTACTGCTCGGATGCCCGTATTATAACAAATACAAGCACTGGAGGAAATTCATATTCTTTAAGTTTAGATACCGATCCATTTAATAGTTTTTCAACCCCAGTTAGCTTTACGGGATTGGGTTGGGGTGATCACCAATTAAGAATTGTTTCGGTTGCAAACAACTGTATAGATACAGCCATTCAGTTTTTTAAGGTAAGCGATATCAATGGTGGTTTTTCAAGCAGATCAAGCAATTGTGATAGGTCGGTAGAGTTTTTCTCTGCCATGGAGGCGTCTGATGCATCACCAATTCAATACCTATGGGATTTTGCTGGAGAGGACACCTCAACAAATGTTAATCCTGTTTACTATTTTTCATTTGATGGAAAGCGCAAGGTAACTATGACAGCAAAAAGTGAAAGTGGATGTACAAAAACATATTCGGATAGTATTGTGGTAAATAGCAGTACTGGCCCAATTGCTACTTATTTGCACACTGAAGTAATTTCTTCAGCATGCCAAACAGGGGTTAATTTTGTGAGTACCTCACCAAATGGAACACAATTTTATTGGAGTTTTGGAGATGGCCAGGTTTCTAATCAAACAAAAACTCCTTCTACTTTCCACGCATATTTAGATACAGGATATTATGCAACGGTAATGGTAGCTATAAATGATTTAGGATGCATAGGGATTTCTGATACCATTATTGTTAAAGTTACTGCAGCTGGAAAACCAACACCCACGGCATTATTTTCAATAAACGATACTGTTCAATGTATAAGTCAACAAAATTTCAATTTCATTAATTCGTCTTATTTAACAGGAATTGGTTGGATAACTAATTATCAATGGGATTTTGGGGATGGAAATATTGATACTCTTCAAAACTCTATTTATGGTAAAAAATATCCGAATATAGGAACTTATACTGTAAGCTTAACTGCCACAACTAATTTGGGATGTACCCATTTATACTCTATTCCTGTGATTGTTCAATTGGATAGTAATTGTGCGCCTGCGGCAGGTTTAGTAGGTTTGAACCAAAAGGAGTTGATTCAAATTTATCCGAATCCTAATTCAGGGCAATTTATTTTAGATTTAGGTTCGGTTCAAACCAAAACTAAACAAATTAACATAATTGATTTATTAGGAAGGGTAGTAGGTTCAAAGGTTTTAGCAAATACAGCTTACCAGAAGTTAGAATTAGATTTTGATTTAGCGAATGGTAAATATTATTTAGAAATGGTTTCTAATGATGGAAGCCTTTTAAGAAAACCATTTGTTGTAGTTAAATAGCTTGAAACGAAGCTGATTTTATTTGAAGATAATTGGGAAGCAATGAAATTTTAAATTCATTGCTTTCCATATGTTCACCATCTAAATGCGCCTGAAGTTTGTGGTTTGCAATGATTGAAATATTTTTACCTCTCGTATAGTTTACAAAAGGAAGATTTAGGTGTTTCCCTTTTTCAATTACAGGAAGGTATCTCAATCGATTTATTAGGCCAATTTTCTTTATACCAATAAATTCGAACAAATGGTTATTTGGATTTGCCAAGGGTGCCACTTCAAATCCACCACCATAGGTTTTGCCTTTTGCAATACTTAACATAAAGGTGGTTTGATCCAAAATTTCTTCGTCAACAGAAATGCTAACTGAACTTTCCCTATAAAATAGAAGTAAAGAAAGTATGGTACTGTAATAGGCTGTTTTGCCTGTGAAAAACCTTTTTCCAAGGTTTTTCTTTACCACCCAGCCATCAAATCCAATTCCTACACCGTTAAGAAAATACTTGTTATTGCAAATGCCGGCATCTACTAAAACAGAATTTGACTGAATTGCATTTGAAAATTGCTTTTCTAAAGAGAGATTTCCTAAATGAAAGGTTGCATAATCGTTACCTGTACCACCTTTAATAAATGCTATGGGAATTCTGATTTCCTTAAAATGGTTCAGAACATAATTTATGGTACCATCTCCACCAATGATTACAATGGTGGAATAGGAGTCTAAATTTTCAGGAAATGTTCCCTTAAAAGATTGAAAGGGTATTCCTTTATTTTGGAGGAAGTTTTCGAAAAGGGGCAGAATTTTAAGGGAGTTTCCCTTTCCTGACTTGGGGTTGCAAAGAATGAGGTAATAGTTTTTCATATGTTATGCAGGTACAAATTAGCCATAATTCTAGTAATATTATATTTTTTTTTGATTTGGTGTAACTAAATTGCCCCTTGGGCGTCTTATGACCAAAACCCCTAAAGCCTCTTGAATGACCGCTACTGAGTACAATAAATGTGTGGATCAATATGCAAACGCATTGTTTCGCTTTGTTGTGAAGAACATCAAAGACAGCGATTCTGCGCGAGATGTTGTTCAAGATACGTTTGAAAAGATGTGGTTGAAAGTGGAGCAGATAGAATTTGCAAAATCGAAGTCTTATTTGTTTACTACAGGGTATCATACAATGATTGACAAAATTAGAAAAGAGCAAAGGAGTGGTTTATTGGAAGAACGTCATGAAGAGTTGGTTCAAACCGAAAACAACTATTCTGATCTTGGGAAAATTTTGGACAAAGCATTAAATACCTTAAGTGAAATACAGAAATCGGTAATTATGTTGAGAGATTACGAAGGTTACAGCTACGATGAGATTGGCGAAATTACGGGGTTGAATGAGAGTCAGGTTAAGGTTTATATTTATAGAGCTCGAATAGCCTTAAAAAACTATTTGGGAACAGTGGAGAATTTGGTTTAGCTATGCAAATTAATAGAGACAATTACGAGGTGTTTTTGGTGGACCATTTGGATGGAACATTAAGTCAGGAGTTGACACAGGAGTTGTTTGCATTTTTGGCTGCTAATAAAGATTTGCAAGAGGAATTGAATTTGTTACAATCTGAAAATAACCAAGCAGTTTTTTTTGAACCAAAACTTGAAATAGATTTTGGGTTTCTTAAGAAAGAAGATACAATGGCCGTTGATGAAGAACTGATGGTGGCTGCATTGGAAGGTGATTTGAGCAAAGAGGATGTATTGAGTTTTGAAAGAAATTTAGAACTATATCCAGCCTTAAAGAAAGAATATGCTTTGTTTCAACTTACCAAATTGCCAAAAGTAACTGTTGAGTTTTTTGGCAAGAACCAATTGAAAAAGAAGCTTGGTTTTGTAATTCCATTGTATGTAAAATTAGGTTCTATTGCGGCAGTGTTGTTGGCTTTTATTTTTATTGGTTTGCTCTATAAAGGTACAAATACAATGCAGGAGTCAACTAGTGGTTTGGTTTCAAATGAGCCAAAAGTAATGGAAAATCCTAGTTCAATAGATAAGATTAAAACGAAAATAGAAACGCCAAATTTTGATTTGGTTCAAACCAAAAATAGGATAAAGGAAAAGCCATTGGTTCAAACCAAAACCATAGAAAAATCAATTGAAAAGGTAATTGAAATTAACGCTAAAGAAGCTCCGAGTTTACCTTTAAAATTGAATGATTTTGAGCCTAATTTGTTAGCCAAGGTAGAAGCTAAAAATAAATCTGCATTACCAGAATTGGCCTCGAGCAATGCTGAGTTTTTGAAGCCAGGAGAATGGCTTTTGGAGAAGGTTAAGAAGCAGTTGCCATCTGAAACCTTAGCTTATACTGATAGTATACGTACAGGAGGTACAGTAACGGCTGGGGAAATAGCCTTGAATTTAGTACAAAGAACAACTGGAATTTCTTACCATGACAAAAGAGATACACAAAATGGAACTAGAGGATTTGCCATTGTTTCTAAATATTTTGCTTACGAAAGAATAACACATCCATAGAATAATTAAACATATGAAATACATAAAATTATTGTCGTTACTGGCACTTAGTTCAAGTGCTTGGGCGCAGAAAGAAGTTGAGTTGCCAGCATTTAATAAAATTGAAATTGATGCTCCAATTAAATTAAAATTGGTTCATGGAAATGCTACCAAAGCTACCCATGAAAAAGGATTGGAGGCTATTAAATTTAATGTAGACAAAAAGGTGTTAACCCTAGAATATTCTGGGGAAGGATTTCCAAAGTCTGAACCCATTACCATTTATTATACAGATATTAATTCAATAGAAATGAATGGTGCTGGTGAAATTGAAATGGAAACTGGAAGTGAAATTAAAGGAGAACATTTTAGTTTAGAATGCAACGGTGCTACTAAAGCCAAATTAAATTTGGTTGTTACAGATGCCAAAATTGAGTCGAATGGAGCATCTAAAATCACATTAACAGGAACAGCAGCCCATGCAGATATTGAGCTTGCTGGAGCATCTAAATTTTACGCTGGTGATTTTAAAGTAAAAGACATGAAGTTGGATGTAGCAGGAGCATCTTATTTTAATGTATTCGTTTCCGAAAATTTAGAAGTAGATGCAGCTGGGGCCTCTAAAGGACTTTACGCTGGTGCACCGATAAATAAGAAAATTAATGTTAGCGGACTTTCTAATATTGTTGATGCGCAAACAGGAGATAATATTAAGGACGAAAGGATAAACCACGATGATACCACACGAATTAGTGTTGGAAAGAAAAAACTTTTAATAATTGAGGAAGGTGAGGATTTAAAAGTTGAATTGGAAGACGAGGATAAGAAAGTAGAGGGTTCAAGCAAAAAGTATGAATTGAAGAGAGTGTATGCCGGTTTTGAGGTTGGAATGAACCAGATGTTATCGCCAAAAATGGAATTCAATTTACCAGCAAAATACAATTACTTGGATTGTAGAGTAGAAAAGTCGTGGTTTTATGGTTTGAACCTATTGGAAGGCGATGTTCAAATAATAAGAAACAAATTGGCTATTTCTAGTGGTTTTGGAATGGAGTTTCAAAACTTTAGTTTTAATTCCGATCAGGTATTGAAAGCTAATGGAACTACAATAATAGCAGATTCTGGTTTGGTGCCACTTTCTAAAAACACCTTGTATAATTATAATTTGAGTGTTCCATTATTTATAAAATACGCACCTAGAACAAGAAAAGATAGAAATAATTTCCACTTAGCGGTTGGTGTAATTGGTTCATTCAAGGCATATTCTCATGTGAAGACTGTTACAAGTTATATGGGATATGAAGAGCAAATAAAATCTGTTGATGATTATAGTATTAATCCATTTAGATTAACAGCTACGGCACGAATTGGTTATGGATGGTTTAGGGCATTTGCTAATTATAGCTTAACTCCATTTTTCAACCAAGACCATGGAAATCCAGATTTGCGAGTTTTTACAGCAGGAATCACATTAATTCCTTTTCAAGATTAATATTAAAAAAAAGTCCTGCGGGACTTTTTTTATGAAAAATAAAGTTTTGCATTCAGATTTTGGCAGCATCTTTGTTGAACAAAAAGAAATTAAATACAATGAAAAAAAATATACTTATTGCAGCCTTTCTCGCATTTGGTTTTGCTGCACAATCACAAATTACAATTGACAAGGCAGATTTTGCCGTAGCAGGAGATTGGTTTTTAACTGCAGACGATACCCTAATTAGTTTAACACATTCTGCAGATTTAAAAGTTGCAGGCGCAAATAAAACTTGGGATATTACATCTTGGCCTAACAAAAGTAATTTAGATACAACATTTTATGCCAATGGATTTACTTATCCTGGTGCGCCAGCTGGTTGTAATTTGGTGAGTTACACTAAAGATCCAATAACCTTGGAAGAATTTCCAACCTATTTGGTTTTAAATAATAATGGCTTAAGGTATTTAATTGAAGCTGGTACTTTTGGAGGATCAGAAGGAGCATTAAAGGCTTATACTTTTACCTCTACATATGGAACAAAATACAAAGATTCATTAGAAAATTATTTTACCATGTTGCTTTCTGATATTGGATTAAATATTCCATTAGCAGATTCAATTAAGATTATCTATAAAATTAATATTAATTCTGAAATTGATGGTTTTGGAACTTTGAAAATGGATGTAGGAAGTTTTGACGTATTAAGACAAAAAATGACTCAAACAATTACTACTACTGCCAAAATAAGAAACACCATAACAGGAACTTACATTGAGGTACCAGGAGGAATAGATTTAGGCTCTGGAGACTTTACATCTAATTCATATACTTGGATGGGACAAAATTCTGGACAACCCTATTTAACTGCTAATGAAGATACTTTGGGTAATATTACAGATATGAATTATATGGTTGCAAGTAGCAGAGGTTTTTCTACTAGTTTAAAGGAAAACAAAATTGTTCGTCAAGAATCTAAGGTGTATCCAGTTCCTGCAAAAGATCAAATTACAATTGAAACTCAAACAAGTAAAATGGTTAGTGCTACCTTAAAAGTTTATGATATTTTAGGTAATGAAGTAATGCCAGCAAGAGAAGTAGAAGTAACTAGTGGTTTGAGTCAATTACCAGTTAATGTGACTAATTTAAAGCCAGGAGTTTATTTCTATACTTTGAGTGGAAATGGAATGAATACTTCGAATAAATTTGTTGTAAAATAGATTTGTTCAATACTTATTAAAAAGCAGTTTGGTTAAAGCCAGGCTGCTTTTTTTTTGTGCTTTTATGGTTAGATTTTGAGGAAGAAGCCAATTGATTTTAGCGATAGTAATAGAAAAACCAAACGAAATAAGTTTTAAGGTAGTTGAAAATAGGTAAGCCGAATTAAACCTTAATCCTATTAACCCATTTCAAAGTGATTTGCCTTTATTAATAATTTGGTTTGGTTAGTTTTATTAAGCTAAGAAAAGGGCTGTTTTTTATGTTTGAACCAAGAGGTAAATTCTAATTTAAACCTGCAAATGTTAATTAAGGTAATGCTGTTATTTAAAGCAGCAATTAGAAATCGGTTTGAACCTAGGGAAGAATATTAAGTTTGCTTTAGATAAGAAAATAGGATGTTAGGTTTTCAAAAATTTAGGCATAAAAAAAGCTCATCGGGTAACCGATGAGCTTTTTTTTGTATGTGGTTAATTAAAACCGAACTAATTATTGAGCAATAACAATTTTTTGAGTTGTAGTGCTGTTTCCAGCAGTGATGCTGATCATATAAACACCAGGAGTTAAGCTAGTCAAATCCATAGGTAAATCATATTTACCAGCAGCAGTTTTACCAAAATCCATAGATTTAACAGTTTGACCCATTAAGTTAACTACGTTTACTGTTACATCTGAATTTGAAGTTAATTCAAAAGTAGCTTTAACTAAACCAGTACTTGGGTTAGGGAAAATTTTATTGATAGAAACTTTGTTGTTTTCTTCAGAACCAACACCAATTTCGCCAGTTACAGTTAAATGGAAATAAGATTCTAAGAATAAATCAGAGGTAAATGCATTTCCAGAAACATAACCGTCCCAACCATTATTTGAAGCATAAGAAGTGCTTTTCAAAGCGAATAAAGAAGTGTTCCAGAAGTTTTTGTTTTCCCAACCAATAGAACCAGAATTTTGTTCAAATCTGCAACCAAAGTAGTTTGATCTGCGCATTCCAACAGGAGCAGTAGCAGGATCTAATTGGTAAATAAATACGGCAGTATCACCATTCTCGATGGTAGGAACGCCAGATTTAAATGTGTATGTAAAACCAACTAAGTTAGCAGTTGTAGAACCATTAGGGTTAACATCTACTTTCATACCAGCAGGAGCAGGGAACTGAGCAATTTTGCTTGTCCATGAATTTTCAAAACCACCGTTATTATCTAGTACATTAGTAGTATCTAAAGCCTCATTTACACCTGAAGATAATAAGAAAGTATCCATTTTAATATAATTAGCAGGAGCTCTGTTAGCAAAATTCCAATCAACCATAGCTAATTTATCACCAGAAGCGGTGAATTGTAATTTTTCAATTTGAGCACCAGCAAAATAAGCTACGAATAAAGTATCTACTACATTTGTTTTTCCGCCCATACCATCTGCAATTGAATCTACATTTCTTACGTACAAATAACGGAATGCGATAGTATCGCACTTGTAGCTATTGTATCTAGATAATTGATTTTGAGGAGAAGCAGACAATTGAATTAAGTCATCCTTTGGGTCAATAACTTGACCAACACTATGCCATGCACCGTAGGTTAAAGTAGCATCATCATTCACAAATTTGTTAAGTGAATCGTGAACTAAGAAGTTTACAAAGCCAGTTAAGTTTGCACCAACATTACTTTGACCAATTAATTCAATAATATCGTACCAATCAGATATGAATTCTCCACCCTTGCCTAAAGATTTATGGTTAAAAGGGTTTTTTGCTTCACTTACCGATTGAAAACGACGGTCTTTGCTGTTGTCAATTTTTTGGGCCATTGCTGCAGTTCCAAAAGTTAATGCGGCAAAAGCTGTTAGTAACAGTTTTTTCATTTGTATTGATTTGTTTTAAAGTTTCGAAAATAAAGATTTTCCAATAATATACAAGATAGACATTATTTCTTTGTTAAGGGTTGCACTAGGCATTTATTTCCACCCAATTGCCGTTCGCCTTTATCAATTCTATTAATTCGTCCACTGCACGGTCAGAATTTAAGGATTTCTTTACCACCTCTTTACCTTTATAAAGTGTAATTTTTCCTGGTCCAGACCCAACATAACCATAATCTGCATCGGCCATTTCGCCTGGGCCGTTAACAATGCAACCCATAATTGCAATTTTTATACCTTTTAAATGATCGGTTCTACTTCTAATTAAGGCGGTAGTTTCCTGTAAATCAAATAAAGTTCTTCCGCAACTTGGGCAACTTATATATTCTGTTTTGCTAATTCTTGTCCTAGCAGCTTGTAAAATTCCAAAAGAAATATCGTTGAGACGTTTTTTGTCTTCGGGGCTTGAAAGAAAGAAAATTCCATCGCCATAGCCATCTGTTAATAAAGCGCCAGAATCTGTGCTACTAAACAGCATAGTTAGATCCAAAGAAGTTTCAGTTTTTGAACTCATGCCATATTCTAGGCCAAATACCACTGGATTATCTATTCCATTTTCTTCTAATATTCCAAAAGAATTTCTCAAATCAGGCAAAACATGCACATGATTGGAAGAAAGTACCAACACAAATTTATCCTGGGCTTTTAATTTTGTTAGCAAGGTTTGGTTCAAACAGTCTTTTGTATTTAATAAAAGGAAATTGAGTGTGCTAGAAAATACGTTTTGGCTTAAGAAATCCTCAATAGTAAATAATGGAAATGCATTGCTTTTATCGGCTAGGTTCAGCCAGAAATTGGATTTGTAAATGGCTCTTAAACCAACAGGAAGCATAAATGGCGCTGCGTTTTCGCCTAAGAAAATAAAATCTGCACCTAATTCTGACATGCTCCATTTGTCTTGAATAGGATCGAAATTATAGCCAATAGATTTTAGGTCTTCAAAACTTGGGATTTGGGAAGCAAAATTTCCAATAACTCTAGGAACTTGGCTTCCACCAAAGTTATATACTTCTTTGGTTTTGCGTTTTTGGTATTCGTAAAATTTTTCGGTTTGAACCAAAAGAGATTTTGAAGCAGGTTGAATTTCGGGGTTAGATTCTCTGTTTTTGTAACGAGCTGCGAGTCTTTGAGCCACCGGAACCTCAAATTCTGGGTCCTCTGTTAAAGAAACGCGAATGGTATCTCCAATTCCGTCTTCTAAAAGTGAGCCAATTCCTAGAGCAGATTTTATTCTACCATCATCGCCATCACCAGCTTCAGTTACACCTAAATGTAATGGGTAATGCATGTTATTTTGGTTCATGGTTTGAACCAAAAGTCGGTATGCATGAATCATTACTTGAGGGTTGCTAGCCTTCATGGAAAGAACAATATTATGAAAGTTTTCTTCTTCGGCAATTTTTAGAAATTCCATAGCACTTTCAACCATTCCCATTGGAGTGTCGCCATATCTGCTTAAAATTCTATCGCTCAAACTCCCGTGGTTTGTTCCAATGCGCACGGCTGTTCCGTATTCTTTACAAACTTTTATAAAAGGAATAAATTTTTCACGTATTCTATCAATTTCAGCTTCGTATTCTAAATCGGAATATTCTAAAACTTGGAACTTCTTTTTGTCGGCATAGTTACCTGGGTTGATGCGTACTTTTTCTACAATTCTAGCAGCTAATTCTGCTGCATTTGGAGTAAAGTGAATATCGGCAACTAGTGGAACAAAGATTTTTCTTTTGTGAAGTTCTTTTTTTATTTCCGCAAGGTTTTGGGCCTCATTCATACTTGGGGCAGTAAGTCTCACCAATTCGCAACCGGCATCAACCATTCTAGTAATTTGCTCAACAGAACCAAGGGTGTTCATGGTATCGGTGGTGGTCATACTTTGAATGCGAATTGGGTAATCGCTACCCATGTACAAATCGCCCAATTTAACGGTGTTGGTGATTCTTCTTGTGTATTTGCTTAAGCTGTTTACAAATAAGTTTGGGTTCAAATCCATATTATTTATTGGTAGGTTTTAGTTTATATCTCCCAAAATTGGGCGGACAATTATTTGTTCAACATTTGTTTGGGCAGAAAGTTCATAAGCATTGAAAACCAATTTGGCAATATCGTCTGCAGGCATAAACCTTTCTTCTGGCAAATCGGTTCCACTCCAGCTATCGGTAAGGGTTGCGCCGGGAAGGATGGCAGTAACTTTTACTTTTTTGTCTTTTAATTCCTCGCGCAATACTTGGTTCAAACCGAACATTGCATGTTTGCTGATACAGTATGAGCCGCCATTGGAGTAAGCCGTGATGCTAGCAGTAGAGCAAATATTAAAAATATGACCTATTTGGTTTTTTACCATAGATGGAGCAATAACTCGAGTTAAATGATAGGCGCTACTTACATTGGTAAGAAATTGTTTTTCAAAATCGCCTTCGGTTTCTTCTAAAATGGAGCCAGGCAGAAAAAGCCCAGCGTTGTTTACCAGAACGTCTACTTTTCCAAATTCGGCTAATACATCTTTTGCAAAAACTTTTATTAGTTCTTTATTGCTTACATCGCATACTTCCATAAAGAATTTTTGGTGAGGGTAGCGCATGGAGAAATCTGTGAAAAGGTCTTTTAATTCTTCGGGATTTCTGGCACAACCAGCCACGTTAAAGCCTTTAGCAGCAAACATTTTGGCAATGGCCAAACCGATACCTTTTGTGCATCCACTTATAAGAATAGTAGGGATTGATTTTAATGGATTCATGTGTGAGCGAAATTATTGGTTTTTGCGCTGAATCTGTTCATTTATTTAAATTAATCTATCAAACTTGTACTTATTATAGAATCGATTATATTTACCATGGATTTTTGTCCAATTAATTTTCCAATTAGCATAGAATGACTTATTTAGAAAGCTTCGGTAGGTATTTACTGTTTTTAAGATCTTGTTTTAGGCCGCCAGATAAATGGATGATGTTTTGGCGTTCTCTGATGATGGAAGTTTATAAAATGGGAAATGATTCCTTTGGAATTGTTTCCATTATTTCTACATTTATTGGTGCTGTGGCGGTAATTCAATTTGGTAGTCAGTTACAAGGCAGTTTGGTGCCGATGACTATTTTGGGTAGGATTGTGCGTGATGCTAATATTTTAGAATTTTCGCCAACCATTACGGCTTTGGTAATGGCAGGTAAAATTGGTTCGAACATTGCTTCTGAAATTGGCACAATGAAGGTGAGTGAACAAATAGATGCCTTAGAAATTATGGGAGTTAATGCAGCTAGTTATGTGGTTTTACCTAAAATTATTGCAGCTTTAATTTCTGTTCCTGCCTTGGTTACTTACAGTATGTTTTTAGCAAATGTTGGGGGTGCAATTTCTTGTTATTTCTCTGAAATTGTAACGGTTGATATGTTTATACAAGGATTGCGAATGGATTTTGATCCTTTCTTCATTACCCATGCATTAACCAAAGCGTTTTTTTCTGCATTTTTAATAGCAACTATATCGGCGCACAATGGGTATCAAACTGAAGGAGGGGCTTTGGAAGTTGGATCGGCAAGTACCAAGGCGGTGGTTCAAAGTTGTATATCAATTATTTTCTTTGATTATATTTTAACTCAATTGATGCTTTACAAATGATCGAATTAAAAGATATAACCAAATCATTTGATGGTAGGCCTGTTTTAAAGAACGTAAGTGCAACCTTTAAAAAAGGCAAATGCAGTTTTGTAATTGGAGCCAGTGGAGGAGGAAAGAGTGTATTAATGAAATGCATGGTTGGTTTATTAGAACCAGATAGTGGCATTATTGATTTTGACAATAGAGATTTTCTAAGACTAGATTATTACCAAAAGAAAAAATTAAGGCAAGAGATAGGAATGCTGTTTCAAGGAGGAGCTTTATTTGATTCATTGAGTGTAGAGGATAATGTTGCTTTTCCTTTGAGGATGTTTACAACTATGGGCAAAAGCGAGATTTTGGATAGGGTAAATTTTTGCTTGAAAAGGGTGAAGCTAGATAATGCCAATAAATTGTTTCCATCTAATATTAGTGGGGGAATGAAGAAGAGGGTTGGTATTGCAAGGGCCATTGCTTTGAATCCTAAATATCTATTTTGCGATGAACCAAATAGTGGTTTGGATCCATTAACTTCTAGGGTTATTGATGAGTTAATTATGGAAATTACGGAGGAATATGATATTACAACCATTGTAAATTCTCATGATATAAAAAGTGTTTTTGATATGGGTGATCATATTGTTTTTATTTATAAAGGCGAAAGTTTGTGGGAGGGGAATAAAGACAACTTAAGAGATTCGGGAAATCCACAATTGGCTGAATTTATAAAGGCCAGCGAGTTTTAGTTATTTGGTTTTAGTTTTTTGATTGGTATCTTTGGGCATGGTTTCTAGGGTCCAAAGATTATTTTTACAATACGTTTCCGTTTTGTTTTTAGTTTTGATTTCGTCGCAATTATTGGGACAAAATGCGGCACTTTATCCCTTAAAATCTGGGAAAATTTCTTTTTTTTCTTATGCCAATTTAGAAGTAATTAAGGCTAGTTCAGTTCACTTAAAAGGCCTAATTAATCCAGAGCAAAATACCTTTGCAGTTACGGTAGAGAATAACTCATTTATTGGGTTTAATAGTGATTTGCAACGAGAACATTTTAATGAGCGATATATTGAATCTGCCAAGTATGAATTTTGTTCTTATTCTGGAAAAATAATTGAGAAAATTGATTGGAGTAAGGATGGTAAATATACTGTAAGGGCAAAAGGGAAATTGATTATACATGGCGTATCCCAGGAAAGAGTAATAAAAATTACCATCCAAATTAGAGGAAATGAAATAAATGTGCTGTCTGTTTTTAATGTTGTTTTGAGCGACCATGAAATTAATATACCGGCCATCGTAAATCAAAAAATTTCGGAAGAGATTATGGTTGAATTCTCATCCTTATTTGCTAAGAAATGAAATTCAGGTTAATAATAAATGTTGCCTTGTTTTTTGCCTTTTTTAAAGGGTATTCCCAAGCACCATTGGTTAGGATAAATACATTTGAGCACGAGTATATTGGGTTGAAGGTTTCGAAGATTTATGCAGGTGAGCAAGGGTTTTTATGGATGGGTACACAATTGGGTTTGTTTCAACACGATGGTATGAATGTGGATCATTATCCTTTTCCAGATTCTATTTTAAATCAAAAAATTACGGTAATTAAAAATGACGAGAAAAAGCAAGTTTGGGTGGGAACTAATAAAGGGAATGTTTATTTTTTAAAAGATAGAGTTCTACATAAATTAACTAGTTTTCATAACCAAGATGGGGCGGGTATTTCTAGTTTAGCATTTAGATTAAATGGTGAAATTTGGCTTGGCACCAAAGGCTCTGGAGTGTTTGTTATTAAAAATGAAAAGCAATATCAATTGCTTGAAAAAGATGGTTTGGTATCTAAGGATATTAATGCCCTTGAATTGGATTCTAAAGGATTTGTTTGGGTTGGAACAGACAATGGATTATCTATTGGAAGTATACAAAAGGGTATTCCAATTTGCAGGCCGTTTGAGAAAAATGAATTTCTTTCTGATCCAATTATTACGGATATAGTTCCTTGGAAAAAAGGCGCGCTATTATTTGGCACCCAATCTATGGGGATTTTTGAAATGAATGCAGGTTCTCAAGAATTACATCCATTTATTAAATCAGGAATCTGGCAATTTGGTGCCATTGTTCAGATAGTTAAAGAGCAAAGTCATGTTTGGATTGCCACTGAAGATAGTGGTTTGTTATTGGTGGAGAACAATGAAATAACTCTTAAATTAAACAAGCAAAATTCAATTGTAAATAACAGGATTTCTGGGATTGCAGAAGATAAAGAAGGGAATTTATGGATAAGTGATAAATCGGAACATGTGGTTACCGTGAATAAGCTATTCTCGTTTATTCAATTGCCTAAATTTTCGAAAGGTGGGGTTCAAAGTATTGGTTCAGACAGAAATGGTATTTTATGGTTTAGCGATACCAAACAAACCTATGCTTGGAAGAATGGGAGTTACCTTAATTTGCCAGATAAAATAAAAAATATTCAAGCGGTAAGTATTTTTTGTGATAGCAGTGGGTTTGTGTGGTTTGGGACTTTTGGTAAAGGCGTTTTTAGGTTCGAACCAAAAACTAAAGAGCTGTTAAATTTTAATGAAAAAAATGGCCTGCAAAACAATAATGTTATATCTATTTCTGGATTAGGTAATACAATATGGATGGCAACATTGGGAGGATTGTCTTGCTTTAAAAATGGAACCAATTTGAATCAGGTAGGATTTGTTTCAATTCCCAAAAACCTTCAAAATGCATCTTTTTATTATTATCAGGTATTTGTAGATTCTAAAGGAATAGTTTGGTTAGGAACAGATGGAAATGGATTGGTAGCAATTACTCCTGATGGGGTAAAAAAATACGGCAAAAAAGATGGATTGAATACTGGTATTATTAATTCTATATGCGAGGATAATTTGTACAATTTGTGGTTTAATTCTCCAGATGCAGGATTGTTTAAATGGGATGGAACTAAGTTTGTAAGTTTTGGAAGTAAGAATGGAATTAGGGAGATGGGGTATGGTTCTATTATAGCCGACCATAGAGATAATTTAATTCTTGCGAATGGTAAGGGAATAGACATGGTAAATATATTAAATGGAAATATGTTATACCACGATAAGGAGATTGGATTTGAGGAAGGTGAATTGGTTAATAAAGTAAGTTGCAATGCAGATGATGGGAGAATTTTTATTGGAGCGGGAAATAGAATTGTAATTTATGATCCTTGTAGAAATTTGTTGTGGAAAGGACCTAAACCGATAATAAAGAAAGCCTTTTTGTTTTTAGAGGAGTTTGATAAAACGCCGAATAGGGTTTTTAATTCATCTGAGAATAACTTGAGTTTTGATTATATTGGTGTCTGGTATCATATGCCAGAGGAAGTTAATTATCAGATAAAGTTAGAAGGTTACGATAGAGAATGGATTAAGTCTAGGAATTTAAGAATTACCTATCCTCAATTGCCAGCAGGGAAGTATACTTTGCGAATTAAGGCATTGCCGAGTAATAATTTTGTAACTGAAGAGGAAGCCAGTTATTCGTTTGAGATAAGTAAACCATATTATCAAAGCGTTTGGTTTTTTGTGTTTATGGGTTTTCTTTTGGTGTTTTTTACTTGGTTGGCTTTTTATTTAATTACCCAGAAAAGGCGAAAAGAAGAAGAGTTGTATAATGAAAAGGTAATGTTTCAATTGGATACTTTAAGGAATCAGGTGAATCCACATTTTTTATTCAATAGCTTTAATACCTTATCTGGAATTATTGAGTTGAACCCAAGCGATGCCGTTGCTTATGTGGAACATCTATCAGATTTTTTTAGAAATATTTTGCAATACAAGGAAATGGATTTGATTCCTTTGAAAGATGAATTGGCTATTTTAGATGATTATTATTTTATTCAAAAAAAGAGGTTTAGAGAAAATTTGAACCTAATAGTTGCGCCTGAATTAAAGGAGAGTTCAAGTTATATAGCACCAATGACTTTGCAGATTTTGGTGGAGAATGCAATTAAGCACAATGTAGTTTCTAAGGCACATCCTTTAGAAATAAGAATTGAACCTTTTTCTGATTATTATTTTTTGGTAAAGAATAAACTTCAAATAAAAAGTAGTAGCGAACCATCAACCAAAACTGGATTAAATAATATTATTAGGAGGTATGAGCTTTTACAAGCTTTGAAGGTGTTGATAGAGAAAAATAATGACTCGTTTATAGTGAAAATCCCTTATATAAAATCAAATGAAAATAGTAATAATTGAAGATGAAGAATCTGCTGTTGAGCGATTGATTTCTTTGTTGAAGAGTTTGGATTACGACTTTGAGGTTTTGGAGGTTTTTGATAGTGTTCAAACATCGGTAGCATATTTAAAAACCAATAAGCAGGCGGATTTGATATTTATGGATGTGCATTTGGCGGATGGAGATAGTTTTGAAATTATCCAACAAGTGGAGATTTTAACGCCAGTTATTTTCATAACTGCTTACGATGAATTTGCGATTAAGGCTTTTAAACTAAATAGTATTGATTATTTGCTAAAGCCTTTAAAGAAACAAGACTTGCAAGTTGCAGTGGATAAGTTTAAGAAATTATCTAAGCCTCAAGAAAAGCTAGAAATTGCAGAATTATTAAAAGTTTTTCAAACGCCAAACAAAGGTTTTCAGAAACGAATTGTTATTAAATTGGGTCAGGCAATTAAGGTGGTTGAAATAGCAGATATAGCTTACTTTTTTACAGAGGATAAGGCAGAATATTTATGTACGTTTGATGGGCATAAAATGCTTATGGATTTTCATTTAGATGAAGTGCAAGGGATGGTTGATCCAAAGGTTTTTTACAGAATTAATAGGCAATTTATTGTAAATATTAAATCTATAGAGCAGATGTTTACCCATTCTAAATCGAGGGTGAAATTGGTGTTGAATCCCAATTATTCTGATGAAATTGTTGTTTCAGCAGAACGTTCGCCAGACTTTAAGCAATGGTTGATTGGAATAGAATAAATCCAATTTGCCCGATTCGGAATATATTTTTCCCGATTGGGAGACAAAAATTTTACAAACACCATTTAATATAGCAGATTTGTTTCATCAATTTTCAACCATATGAGAGCATTAACTAAAGTATCAATTGTAATCGTTTCCCTAGTAATAGGAATTTCTTCTTGTAAGCATAGCCCAGAAGTTTTGGTTACTGGCACACCAACAAATAATAATGGTGGAGGCGGAGGAAATACCAACCCAGATCCTTGTGATTCAAATGTGGTTTATTTTGACAAAGACATTTTGCCTATATTGAATTCTAATTGTGCCATGAGTGGTTGTCATGATGCTGGAACTGCGGAAGATGGTGTTCGTTTGTACTCTTATGAAATGGTATTAAGTACTACCAAAGTGGTTCCAAATAATCCAAACAAAACAGAAATTTATGAGTCTTTATTTAGCTCAAAGGAAAGAATGCCACCACCGCCAAATGCTGCTTTATCTACAGAGCAAAAGGCAATGATTGCAAAATGGATAAACCAGGGAGCAAAGAATTTAACCTGTAATTCTGGTGCCTGTGATACTACCAATGTTACCTATTCGGGCATTGTTTCTAAAACTATAAATACTTATTGCTTTGGATGCCACAACCCTGCAAATGCTGGAGGCGGAATTGATGTAAGTACTTATTCTGGTTTGGCTTCGATTGCTGCAAATGGAAAGTTGATGGGCAGTATAAATCAACTTTCGCCTTATTCTGCCATGCCTAAAGGTGGTAAATTGGATGATTGCAAAATCAAACAAATTCAGAAATGGATTGATAAAGGGTATCCTAATAATTAATTTAATAAGTGAAGGGGAAAAGAAATGAAGTGGAATAAAATATTTATAATGTTGGTGTTTTCGGCTTTTGTTATTGCTTGCTCTCATTCAGATCAAGTGAGCACAGATTCAAGAGAAAGTGGTGATGGAGAAGATGAAAGTCATAACCCGGGACAAAATTGTGCAAGTTGCCATAATGTAAGTGGATCGGAAGCTGTAAGAGAAGGAGGTTGGTGGACAGTGGCAGGAACTGTATTTTCAAATGGAACTAGCCCTCAAAAGAATGCTACCATTGAATTATGGGAAAAGCCAAACAAACAAGGTAAATTAATAAAGCGATTAGTTTCTGATAGCAAAGGGAATTTCTATACCAACCAAACTATTGATTTTAATGGAGGATGTTATCCAAGTATAACTGTTGGTTCAAAAACAATTTATATGAACCAAAAATTTAATGGTGGTAGTTGTAATAGTTGTCATGGCGTAAGTACAGGGAAATTGACAATTAATTAGAAAATTGCTGCCAAGTATATGGCAAATTTCACCCTTTCTGCAATGCCTAAAGGAGGCAAATTAGAGGATTGTAAAATCAAACAAATACAGATTTGGGTTGAGAAAGGGTATCCAAATATTTAGTATTTTTGGAATAGAAAAATAGAAAAATGATTTTGAATAAAGTATTGGTATTGGCGGTATTTATGACATTTGTGTTTGCGTGTTCGCATGTAGATGAAATAAATGCCAATCTTGAAGAAAGTAGCTCTGACGAAAAAAGCCATAATGCTGGTGAAAATTGTGGAAGCTGTCACAATGTAAGTGGTTCAGAGGCTGTAAGAGAAGCTGGCTGGTGGACAGTTGCGGGAACGGTATATTCTAGCGGAAATAGCCCACAAACCAATGCTACAATTGAGTTGTGGGAAAAGCCCAACAAGCAAGGTGCTTTAATTAAGCGTTTGGTTTCAGATAAAATCGGAAATTTTTATACCAATCAAATTATAGATTTTAAAGGAGGCTGTTATCCAAGCATAACGGTTGGTTCAAACACAAAATATATGAACCAAAAATATGAAGGTGGAAGTTGCAATAGCTGTCATGGAGTAACTACAAATAAATTAGAAATAAATTAATATGATAAAGAGAATTTTTGGACTTATAGTAGTAAGCATTAGTCTTACCTCTTGTTACAAGGATAACGAAGAAGAGTTGTATCCTAATAGTTTTACAGGAAACGATACTACTACTTATACTTATGCGGCAGACATCAAACCTCTAATGACTGCAAATTGTGCTTATAGTGGTTGTCATATTGCGGGTATGCAATCCCCAGATTTGTCGACATACGTTGGGCTAAGTGGCAATATTGAAAGGGTAAAGGCTAGAGCAATAACAGAAAGAACCATGCCTACAAGTGGTCCAATGGCTAGTTCTGATATCGCTAAATTAACAAATTGGATAAATGCGGGAGCGAAAAATAATTAAGATATGAAGAAATTTTTATGGAGTTTATTGATGATTGCTATTTGTACAAGCACTCAAGCGCAGGATGATTTGTTAAATATGTTAGAAAATGAAAATCCTCAAAAACCAGTTCCTGTATTTGCAACGTTTAAATCTACAAGAGTAATAACAGGACAAAGTATTGAACATGTTGCGGGAAAGCATTTGAATTTTGTGATTCTACATCGTTTTGGTGAAGTAAATAAAGGTGCTTATGAGCTTTGGGGTTTGGATCAAGCCAATATGAGATTGGTTTTTGATTATGGTATTACGGATAGAATTCAACTTGGTTTTGCTAGAAGTTCTTTTAATAAAACTTACGATGGAAACCTAAAGATTAAATTGCTAAAGCAAAGCAAAGGTAAAGGTGGAATGCCTTTTAGTGTTGGCTATTACGGTAATGTTGGAGTAAATACTATGAAATGGACAGAGCCCAATAGAAACAACTATTTTTCTTCTCGCATGAGTTATTTCAATCAGATTATTATTGCTAGAAAATTTGGAGATAGATTGAGTTTGCAAGTTGCGCCCAGTGTAACGCATTATAATTTGGTTCAGAAAAAAACAGATGCAAATACTGTTTATGCAATGGGAGTTGGTGGAAGTATTAAGTTGAATAGAAGCTTCCGTTTAAATTTTGAATACTACCCAAGATTAAATGGAACGGATATGACAACGAGAGCAGGAGAGAAGTTGTATGATTACTTAGCTATTGGAGTGGATATTGAAACAGGAGGACACGTGTTTCAGTTGATGGTGTGCAATGGATTGGGAATGTTGGAACAACAAATGGTGAGAGAAACGTCTACCTCTTGGACCAATGCAGGAGTTAGATTAGGATTTAATATTAGCAGAACTTTTTCTATGGAGAAAGAGAAGAAAGCAAAAAAGTGGTAAGGTAATTGAGTAAGTAAATTATAAATTAAAAAGAATATGAAAAAGTATTTAGTATTGTTTGTTTTTGCAGCGGCTTCAAGTTTGATGTCGGTTGCACAGGTTTTTTCAACCCAAGCGGGTAATGTGGTATTTTTCTCAACCACACCTATGGAAGATATTAGAGGGGAATGCAAAACCGTTTTAGCGGTAATGAATGTTTCTACAAAAGAGTTGGCATTTATGATTACCAATACATCCTTTCAGTTTCAGAACAAATTAATGGAAGAGCATTTCAATGAGAAATACATGGAAAGCGATAAGTTTCCTAAAAGCAGTTTCAAAGGAAAGGTGAATGAGAATATTGATTTAACAAAGGATGGCGAATACAAAGTAACGGTAACTGGTAAATTAAATATTCACGGTGTGGAGCAAGATAGAACTATTGAAGGAGTCATTATTGTAAAGGATGGCACAATTCATTTGGTGAGCAATTTTAAAGTGAAAAATGTGGATCATAAAATTGAGATTCCAACTATTGTTACGGCAAAGATTGCAGAAGAAATAGATGTAAAAGTAAGCGTAGTATTATTGCCAAAAGCTAAGTAATATGTAAAGTATACTTTTATTAACCATTAAATTTTGGTTTCATAATTAAGTTTTTAAAAGGTTCGGTTTGAACCAAATAAAAAAAGGCAGCCAGTGATGGTTGCCTTTTTTTGTGTAATCAATTTATTATTCTTATTCTGCATCAGCAGCTTTGCCCTTAGGCATGTCTACTGCGCTGGCTTTGGCTCTGATAAGTCCTTCAATTTCTTGAGACAATTCTGGGTTGTCTGTTAAAATTTGTTTTACGGCATCTCTACCTTGACCCAATTTGGTTTCGTTATAGCTGAACCAAGAACCTGATTTTTTAATGATTTCTAGGTCGACACCTAAATCGATGATTTCACCTAATTTAGAAATTCCTTCACCATAAATGATATCAAATTCTACTGTCCTGAAAGGAGGAGCAACTTTGTTTTTTGCTACTTTTACTTTGGTGCGGTTACCAACGATATCCAAACCATCTTTGATTTGACCAATTCTGCGGATATCTAAACGAACGGAAGAATAGAATTTAAGAGCGTTACCACCCGTTGTAGTTTCTGGACTTCCAAACATAACGCCAATTTTATCACGTAATTGGTTAATGAAAATACAGATACAACCAGTTTTGTTAATGGTACCTGTTAATTTTCTAAGAGCTTGAGACATCAAACGAGCTTGAAGACCCATTTTACTATCGCCCATATCGCCTTCTAATTCTGCTTTAGGAACCAATGCCGCAACAGAGTCGATAACAATAATATCAATTGCACCAGAGCGAATTAAAGCTTCAGCAATTTCCAAAGCTTGCTCTCCATCATCTGGTTGAGAGATGATTAAGTTTTCGATATCGATACCTAATTTTTCTGCGTAGTTTCTATCAAAGGCATGTTCTGCATCAATAAATGCTGCGATGCCACCTTTCATTTGAGCTTCTGCAATTGCGTGCATAGACAAGGTAGTTTTACCAGAAGATTCTGGTCCGTATATTTCAATAATTCTACCCGTTGGATAGCCACCAATTCCTAGAGCGATATCTAAAGAAAGAGAACCAGAGGAAAGGGATTCAACATCCACCACCTTTTGGTCGCTCATTTTCATAACGGTGCCTTTGCCGTATGTTTTATCTAATTTATCAATGGTTAATTGGAGGGCCTTTAGTTTTTCTTTTACGTCGGTACTCATATTCTTGTTCGTTTTATTTGGTTTCAAAATTAAGCGCTTTCTATTGGTAATAGCGTGAAGATGGAGTAATACTATCCACAAGTTTTACCAAGCGTAAGGCAAAGGTAAATAAATACTTATAAAAAAATGTATTTATTTTTATCCAAATAGTGTTAATATTATTATCAAAACAAAAGAACCTGATTTCCAGTTGGAAACCAGGCTTTTTTGAGAAAATGTTTTTGAATGAAATTTAATTAAGCGGCCTTTTTTTCTTTTGGACCAACCATTAAAATGTCGGAAACAATAATTTCGGTGAGGTATTTTTTTTGTCCCGATTTATCTACGTAATTTCGGTTGTTTATTTTTCCCTCGATGCAGATTTCTTTTCCTTTTTCAAGGTATTTTTCTGCAAATTCTGCTTGTTTTCCCCAGGCAATTAAGGTGTGCCAGATGGTTTCAGTTACTTTTTGCCCGTTTGTATCCATGTAGCTATCGTTGGTGGCTAATGAAAAGGAGGCAACTTTTTTTCCGTTGGTGGTAGTGCGCAATTCTGGGGTTTGTCCGATGTGGCCCATGAGTCTGACGCTGTTTCTTAGGTTTGACATGTTTTTAAAATAGTTAAATGTTTTACAATTTGCCTGGCCGGGCTGTTAAAGAGACGCTTGGGTATTGCGTTAATTAACGTAACAAATATTTGAAACTATTTTTAAAGAAACGGAGCTTAAACGGATATATCCGATTTTAATCGGATAGCAAAAAAAAGAGCCTTACCAATTAAGGCAAGGCTCTTTTATAAAATATATTAATCTATTCCTATTTGCTAATTACAAACTTGATAGTTTTAGAACCACCAGCGCTTTCTAGGTTCAAGAAGTAAATGCCGTTTTGGAATTCACTAGTTGAGAAAGTATGTTGGATAGTTTTGCTTGTGAAAGTTTGGCTGCTTAAAGTTCTTCCACTCAAATCTAAGATGCTAGCAGTTAAAGGTAAGGTTTGAATACCTGTTACGCTTATGTTTAATTGATCATTAGCTGGATTAGGGTAAACACTAGTTAAAGCAAAAGTTAATTCATTTTGGTTCAAACCAACTGGACTATAAACAATAACTGTACGAGTTACAGAATCTTTGTTGTTTGCCATATCACTAACTACGTAGCTAATGATATATGAACCAGCTTTAGTAGCATCAATACCAGAAGTTCTAACTACATTGGCAGTAATATCGCCATCTTTGTTATCCATAGCTGTAAAACCAGGCTCTGTGTAAGTTCCGTTAATTACCAATGAATCTGGGTTTTTGCCAGTTAAAGTAATAACAGGTTTTTCTGTATCAGGAGCACCAGAGAAATCTAAATCGTTGCTATCGCGTGGTTCTAATTTCCAGTTGCTGAAAGACAAGATAAAGATACCTTTAGCATGACTCATTAATTGGTTTTGAACCAAATTGTTATTGAAGTTATCAGGTAATTTAGTGCTAATATCATCCACTCTTAAACCTGTTGTTTTGCCCATGTCTGAGTTAATTACAAATTCACCAAAGTTACTTGGAGCATCTGCGTTAATGTTTACAACATAAACATCGTTGAAGTTCATTAACATACCTTCATAAGGGCAAAGTCTTGATCTTAATTGAGAGCTAGCACTAATGGTTGCAATTGAATCAATATCAAAAGTAATTGCAGTAGGTAAGGTATTACCAGAAGAAATTATTGTTCCAGCAACATTGTTTAAGGTAGTCATACCAAAGCTTTCTACAACTTTAAAGTTAGTTAAAGAGATAGAATCTCCAACTTTCCAAGCGCTAGTAACATCACCAACTTTACGGTTAACAATGATTGCACTATTTAAATCTGTACCATTTTGAATGGTTAAGATATTTGTAGTTCCTTGGGTCATATCAGTTGAAGTTACAATACCTCTAACATCAACACCACCTAAACTATCGTTATGCCAAATAGTTTGGTTGTTTGGATATGGACTAAATTGAAGATCTTGAATTGTTTTAACACCAGCATCTGAAACCATGTATGCATTGTATGAACCAAATGTATCAGGTGAGTTAGTATAAAATCCGTTTATATCGGTTGGTCTGATGAAATATTTTACTAAATCATTGTTGTTTCTTTGAGGGATATATCCATAATAAACCATAGTATCATTAGGGAAAGTATTTCTTGTTAAAGTTATGCTATCAAAGCTTGTATTTGAATAACCAACTGTGTGGAATAATTTAACGTTAGCTACTTTAGCAGAACCTTGTTGAATTTTAACAATAACAGCAACTGAATCGTTAGAAGTTGCCATAGCTGGGAATCTTTCGCGAGATACTACGGTAGGAGGAGAGTAGCTAATAGGACCTAAATCGTTTGGCATTAATGGGTTGATTGTAAAACGGTATTGACCACCAATTGCAGATTCAACAATTACACCTCTGATGAAACTTATTTTAGTTCCAATCAATGGTGGAGTAAATCTACCTGCAGGCAATAAACTATCAGCGTTATTATCATTTCTGAACCAACCAGAGAAATCACCTAAGTCGATTGCGTTACCATTATCATCGGCAACACTCCAGAACCAACGGCTACCACTTGCTTGACGAGAGAATACAGTTACGTTTTGTAATTCAACATAAGCACCTTCCCATTGTTCTCCACTAATTTTGTTTTGAACTTGGCCAATAGATGCATTACCTGTCATTAAAGAATCAATTCTTATATGAGTAGCTTTAACCATTTTTGGATCTAAGTCTAATAATTCAACACCATTTTCCCAAAGTGGACTAGCCTTAATCATGTTAACTTGAGTTTGTCCTTGTCTGGTTCCTACAGGAGCAGTACCTCTAAAAGTTCTGATAACACCGGTAACTCTAACTTTGGTACCAGGTTTCATGTTGTCGTAAAATTTGGTTTCATTTAATAACTGGGCCAAAGTTTTACCTGTACCAGAAGGTTCGCACATTACTTCTACACCACCCCAAGGTCTGCCAAAGGTATCTGTAGAAAGTACAGTTGCTTTTCTGCTTGTACTTAAACCGTACATTCTTGGATCGAACAATACAATACCATCAAATCTTACAGTATCGCCATAAGTTGGATTAGAAAATGCAGGATTGATGTAATCTGAGGAGTCGTTTGGAAAAGTTGCAGCCAATTTGGAAGCGTTTACAAATTGAACTGTGTCGATAGGAACCACTGGATAAGGGTTCTGAGCCTTTAAGGCTAAAGCAATCGTAAAGATGCTAAGCGTTAGTAGGATTTTTTTCATATTAGTTTTTAATTAGTTTCTAATTTAAATGAGGGGCGAAATTAACTAATTATGCCTATAAAGCCATATTTTTGGTCAATAATTAACAGATTAATAATTCATTGTGGAGAAATATTTCTATCAGAAAATTCACATTAACTTATTAGAGATTTTGGCTTAAAAGCGCATATTTGCATTCATAAGATGAATCCTACAAAAATTATCCTTTCTATTCTTTTTTTGCTGAACACTATTTTGGTTCAAGCCCAAGTGCCTTCTCAAAGTAAAAGCACAAGTGTTGGAAGATTAGGTTTAACTATTAATAATTACGGGACTTACGGAAGGCCAACCGTTAGAAGCAATACCCAAGGGCCTCCTTCTATGGCTTTTCCACAAGGAAGCGGTGTTGAACATTTATTTGAAGCTGGCCTTTGGATTGGCGCTTATGTGGACGGTCAAATGAGGGTGAGCACAAGTTCTGTAGATGCAAGTGCAGGTTATAGCACTGGCGGAAGTGGATTTGAGTTTACGCCCTTAAGTACCATAAAAGAGCGCTCAAAATTGCCAAGCAGTAGCAATTACTCTTCCTCGGCAATATCGCATCAAGATTTTATAATGGATCAAACAGACAGTTTTGTGGTAATACCTGGAACTTCTATACCTATTGGCGGACATCAAAATCCGTTGGGAGCGGTGATGCATTTAGAAACCTATGCTTGGAATTTTTCTTTTGCCGATTTTTTTGTGATTTGCAATTATGAGATTACAAATGCATCTTCTAATAGGTGGGATTCTGTTTATTTAGGAACCTTTAGTGATTTGGTAGTAAGAAATGTAAATGTAACTCGTGATGCAGGTACTGCTTTCTTTAATAAAGGTAGAAATGGGATAGACCATAAATATTACTCCTTGTTTGCCTATGAGAGTTATGGTGATGATATTGAATACACCAAATCTTATGGCGGCATTCAGTTTTTGGGTATGGATTGGAGAGGATTGTTTTTTAACCCACAAAAACCAGATACCTTTTTAAGTAGAGGTTTTCCGGCCCCACAGGTAAACTATAATTTCTGGAATTTCAACTCCGTAAACGTGCCTTGGAATACACCTGGCAACGACCAAGAGCGATATTTAAAATTAAGTAAAAGCATAGATTCAACTACTCTTTATGGAGGAGATGGTCCAATTTATGGAATACCTGCAAACTGGTTACAATTGCTATCTGCTGGTCCGATTGTAAACATAGAACCCGGGGAGAAATTTACATTTGCAGTTGCTTTTGTTTGCGCCAAGCAAAAAGAGCCTATTAGTTTTTTGCCACCATCGAGCAGCAATATTATTTCTACTACAGAATCGCAAAAGGAATTAACGGATAACCTAAAAAGAGCGAGAGCTACTTATGTGGGTGAAGATGTAAACGAAGATGGAAAGTATAAGCTTGAATTGGATTTGAATAATAATGGAAAATTGGACCGCTATATTTTGCCTGAACCGCCTGAATCTCCTAATATGAAAGTTGTGGCAACAGAAAGTAAAATTGAGGTTTATTGGAGTAATAAATCGGAGTATTCTGTTGATCCAATTTCTAGAACTAGAGATTTTGAAGGGTATAGAATTTATAGAAGCAATGCTGGCGATGATTTAAAATTAAATATTTTGGATGATGTAAACCTTATTGCTCAATGGGATTCTGCAGGAAATGGAATTGGATTTAATAATGGTTTTGATTTTATTAAACTGTCTGAACCAAAAGTTTTTGAAGGCGATACTACTAACTATCAGTATAAATATACCATGGATAATTTGGCCAATGGTTGGCAATATGCAGTGGTGGTTACCGCGTTTGATAAAGGGGATAAAAACTTGGGAATTCCTAGTTTAGAATCTTCGTTTACTGAAAATGAAAACAGGGTTTTTGCAGGAACTACTCCTAATGATTTTAATGGAAAGGATGCCAAGAAAGTTGGGGTATATCCAAATCCATACAATACCACTGCTGCTTGGGATGGAGGAACTTCTAGAACCCGTAAATTGTATTTCTATAATTTGCCTTCTAAATGTGATATTCATATTTATACCAATAGCGGCGATTTAATTTCGAGGATTTCTCATAACAGTGATACCTACCAAGGTGAGGGAATTGGATGGAGTACTAATTTTGGTTCGGTAGACAAAACCACCATGAGTGGAGGCGAGCATGCTTGGGATGTGTTGAGCGATACTAAAACCCAATTGAGTACTGGTGTGTATTTATTTACTGTTAAAGATTTGAAAACTGGTGAGGTTCAAAGTGGCAGTTTTGCCATTATTAAATAATCTTCTCGGTAATGCAATCCTTAAATTTTCCAGCATATGAGTTTAGGATCAAACAGAAAGAAAACAAGTATTTTATTTTTGACCCAATACGCAAAAAGGATATAGTATTAACTCCTGAAGAATGGGTGCGGCAGCATGTTTTGGCATTTTTGGTTCAAACCAAATTATACCCAGCAAGTTTGATTGCCGTAGAACGAGCCCTTACTTATAACCATTTAAAAAAACGCTTTGATGTATTGTTGTACAATAAATTGGGGAAGCCTGAAATGTTGATAGAATGTAAGGCTCCAGAGGTAAGTTTGAGCAAGGAAACCATCTTTCAAATTGCTACGTATAACCTAGTTTTTAAAGTGCCTTATTTGTTTGTTAGCAATGGATTAAGCCACTTGCTTTTTGTTTTAAACGAAAGTGGCGTTTATATGCCAACAGAAGTTTTTCCCGAAATTTAACTAAAGAAATAAGATTTGTTTTACATCATTAAGCCAGCCAAAGTAGCGCTTAGGTATGAAGCCATGGTGCCAATAATTAAAGCTTTAAATCCTAGCTTGGCTAAATCTGATCTTCTGCTTGGTGCTAGTTCTCCTATGCCTCCAACCTGAATGGCGATAGAACTAAAATTAGCAAAGCCACAAAGAGCAAAACTTACTATAACTACAGATTTTGGGCTTAAGGCTCCTGAAGCAATCATGGGTGATAATTTGGAGTAAGCTACAAATTCATTGATAACCATTTTTGTTCCCATTAAGGAACCAACCACTTGAGTATCTTGAGCTGGAACGCCCATTGCCCAAGCAAAAATGGAGAAGAAATATCCAAATATTTTATCCAAGCTAATGCTAGGAATATTAAACGATTCTTTCATTCCAAAAAGAAAACCAATGGTATCTGGCAATTGGCAAAGCTTGCCTAAAAGAGCATCTGCTAGAGCGATTAAGGCAATAAAACCAATTAACATTGCAATTACATTAAGCGATATTTTTAGTCCGTCTGATGCACCGTGAGAGATGGCATCTAATAAATTAGCGTGTGCTTTTTTTACTTCTAATTTTATAGCACCTTTTGTTGGCGATTCTTCTGTTTCTGGCCAAACTATTTTGGAAATAACCAATGCGCCGGGAGCGGCCATTATGCTTGCAGCTAATAAATACGGAGCAGGAATTCCCATAGAGATATAAACTGCCATAACTCCACCAGCAATTGTTGCCATACTTCCGCTCATACTCGCAAGCAATTCGCTCATGGTCATGGTGGAGATATAAGGCTTAATCATTATTTGAGCTTCAACCTGACCAACAAAAGCGCTGGCAACGTTGGATAAAGCCTCGCTGCCACTCACACGCATTAAAGTGTGTACGATGCGAGCGAAAAATGAAACTATGATTTGCATGATACCAATATGATAAGCCATGCTTACCAAAACCGCCACAAAAATGATGGTTGGCATAATTTTAAACATAAACAAAAAGCTGTATTGATCTCCAAAAATGGGGCGCAATAAATCTGGTTTAATTAGTCCACCAAAAACAAATTCACCACCTTTGTCTGCGAGGGTTAAAAGGCCTTCAATTTTCTTGCCCACAAAGGCAAAAATGTTTGAACCAATAGTAGTTTTAAGAATGAATAAAGCAAGGAGAAATTGCAGTCCTAGGCCGCTAACTACCAAACGGTAATTAATTGCTTTTCTATTGTTAGAAAGTAAAAAAGCAATGCCTAAAATTAGGGCGATACCTATTAAACCGGTAAATTTTTCCATATTTATTTTTGTCTTCTTTGAATCTCGTCGCGAATTCTCGCGGCGGTTCCGTAGTCTTCAACGGAAATTGCTTTTTCTAGAATGGTTTCTAGTTGCTCTAAAGTCATGCGAGTGTATTCTGCGTTTTCGCTTTTGGTTTTTTTACTTACTTTTTCTTCGGTAGGTTCGGTAAGAGCCTCGTTTAGATCTTCGTTAAAAACCACGCTAGCGGCATCCATAATTTCTTCGTAGGTATAAATAGGGCATTTGAACCGAACCGCTAATGCGATAGAATCTGAAGTGCGCGCGTCAATCTCTCTGATTTCGCCATTTTGTTCGCAAATCATTTTGGCGTGAAAGACGCCTTCATTTAAACTATAGATAACAATTTCGTGGATCGAAATTTCAAAGGACTTACAAAAATTCACAAATAAATCGTGGGTCATGGGTCTAAATGGAACTATTTTTTCTATTTCAACCGCTATTGCCTGCGCCTCAAAGCTGCCAATTACAATTGGTAGCTTCCTATTTGTATTTTCTTCACCCAGTATTAATGTATATGATCCGCTCGTTTGTCCTGTGCTTAATCCAACAATGTTCAATTTAACCCTGCTCATGCAACACTTTTTTTTGCTGGAAACGAAATAAGGGAATAAGATTCAGATAAAAAAGTAAGGATTACGAATTAAAATTCGAAATCTATCTGAATTAAATAAAAAGAGCATCCAGCAATTTGATGAATGCTCTTTAAAAATCTCTTTTTTCGTCTTTTGATAATCTATTTAGAATCTATAACCGTAAGTAGCTTGGTACCACATATTTTTATATCTAGGTGTGGTAGAAGTTCCATCGCCAATATTGTTTCTTAAATCCCAGCCAGCCCTTACACTAACAACCGAATGTGCTACATTTAAATCGAGTCCAGCTGTAAAACAAAGGGTGTTTTTGCGAATGTTTTCGTTGTCGAATGCATTTTCCTGTTCAATTGTTGTAGACCCATTTGCAAATGTATTTTTTTGTGAAATTAGGTAGGAGTATTGTGGTCCGGCAACAATGGTAAGAAACTCGCTAGGAGTAACAGCAAATAGCAATGGAAAGTCTAAATAATTGCTGGTACGGCTAATATTGTAGGCATTACCAAAAATGGTTCCACTTGATTTAAACCCTTTTTGAGAGAAAAGTGCTTAAGGTTGAAATCCCAAATATTTTCCAATAGGTATGGATAAAAATCCACCTAAAGCTAAGCCAAATTTTGGATTAGCCTGAAAGTTTTCTGTTTGTTCGTCGTAAACATTGGCATAATTGGCTCCAATTTTTACTCCAAACGTTAATCGTTCACGGTAGTCTAAATTATCTGATTGGGCGATTGCTAAATTTGCAATTGAGCATAAAAATGCCCATGTTAATATAATCTTTTTCATAATCTTTAATAAGATACAAAGCTAGATTACTTAACATGGGCAAGTATTATACAATACGCTAAATCTATTACATAAATCGCATGTTTTTTATTTTTTAGGAAGCGCTTTTTAATTTTTTTGCAGCTTCAATAATCATAGGGAGCACTTCAAATGCATCACCAACGATACCGTAATCTGCGGCTTTGAAGAAAGGAGCTTCTGGATCTTTGTTGATGGCAACAATTACTTTACTTGAACTTACTCCTGCCAAATGTTGAATGGCACCAGAGATTCCAATAGCAATATATAAGTTAGGCTTAATGGTGATACCTGTTTGACCAACATGTTCTGTATGTGGGCGCCAATGGATATCACTAACGGGTTTAGAGCAAGCGGTTGCTGCTCCTAGTGTGTCGGCAAGAGTTTCAATTAAATGCCAGTTTTCTGGACCTTTCATTCCTCTTCCACCACTTACAACCAATTCTGCTTCTGTTAAAGGGATTTTGCCAGAGGCAATAGAAACTTCAATAGATTTGGTGCGTACACTTGCTGCATCAATACTTGCATCTGCGGTTTGAATGTTTACCGCTTTTGCATTTTCTGCTATAGTAAATGAGTTAGGAGTAATGGCAACAACTTTTTTGCTCGAGCTCATGTTTACATCTGCAAATGCTTTTCCAGAGAAAACACTTCTACGAACTACAAAGCCATTGCTAGTATTTGGAAAAGAAACAACACCACTAGCCATGCCAGCTTTTAGTTTTGCAGCCACGCGTGGAGCAACCATTTTACCACTGTAGGTATTTGAGATTACTACTAATTCTGCACCAGCAACTTCAACAGCATGGTTTAAAACTTGACTATAAGCTTCGCCGGTAAAAGTGTTTAAGCTTTCTTGTGCATAGCTAAGAATTTGGTCTGCGCCATAAGTGGCTAGTTCAGCTAATTTATCATCCGAAATGGTGCCAATGGAAACGGCAGTTACAGAACCGTTGGTTGAACTGGCAATACCAGCTGCATAGGCAACTGCTTCAAAAGTAGATTTTTTGAAATTGCCATTTTGATTTTCTGCGAATACGACTATTTTCATAATGAATTTTTTTTAAGGATTAGATAACTTTTGCTTCGTTGTGCAAAAGAGAAATCAACTCACCTGCATTTGCTGCATCAATAAGTTTGCAAGCACCTTTTGGAGCTGGTAATTCAAAGGAAATACTTTTTGTTGGCGCTTCTGTACCTGTTGGTTCAACAACTTTTAAAGGTTTGGTTCTGGCGGCCATAATACCACGCATGTTAGGAATACGAGGCTCTGTAAGTTCCTTTTGAGCAGCGGCAACAAATGGCAAACTGCAATCTAATTTTTCTCTACCGCCATCAATATCGCGCTCTAAATGTGCGATGCCGTTTTCAATTTCAATGGAAGTAATTACGTTAATGCTTGGCATTCCTAGCATTTCACCTAATAAACCTGCTACCATTCCACCATTGTAATCAATGCTTTCTCTACCTGTTAAGATAAAATCAAAGCCTTCATTTTTGGCATAATTGGCAATTTGTTCTGCAACAAAATAAGCGTCAACTGGCTCTGCGTTTATTCTTACCGCATCTGTAGCGCCAATGGCCAATGCTTTGCGTATACTTGGCTCTGTATCGGCCAAACCTACATTTACCACCGTTACAGTACCACCTTGTTTTTCTGTAATTTCAAGGGCTCTTGTTAATGCTAATTCATCGTAGGGGTTAATAATAAATTGAACACCTTGCGTGTTGAATTTTGTGTTGTTGTCGGAGAAACCCACTTTGGTAGTGGTATCCGGAACATTACTGATGCAAACCAAAACTTTCATGTTCGTAGTTTTTTTTAATTTATGTGTTAGGAAGTTTAGGTTCAGAAATGAAAAACTGCGCCTAAAAATCTTTTAATTTGAGTGGGCAAAAATAACTGAAATATTAAGAATCTGAAATGCAGAAACAACGTTTAGAAAAACTCTTGGAAATGGAAGGCGAAAATTCGCAGGATACCTTTGTTTTGTATGCCTTGGGAATGGAGTATTTGGGCATGCAAAATGGAGATTTGGCCTCAGCGTATTTTAAGAAATGCCTTCTGGTTGATCCAAATTATGTGCCTGCATATTACCAATTGGGTTTGTTCTACCAGCTTAGAAATGAAGAAGATGAAGCCCTAAAACTTTTAGAAATTGGTTTGGAAAAATTGGCAGGAAGCAAGGATCAAAAGACCATCAACGAATTTCGGTCGCTGATAGAAGAAATTAAATTTTAGTAGAAAATTAATTTTACTTATTTTTATCCATGCACAACTCAATAAGCACACCATTGGTGTCTTTTGGGTGGAGAAAAGCAATTAGTTTCCCGTCGGCACCTTCTTTGGGCGTTTCGTGAATGAGCTGAAAACCGGCATCTTTTAAGCGCGCCAATTCAGCCACAATATCATCCACGGCAAAAGCAATGTGGTGAATGCCTTCGCCTTTTTTATCTATGTATTTGGCAATGGCACTTTCGGGTGCAAGCGCTTGTAGCAATTCAATTTTGTTGGGTCCGCTTTGGTAAAATACGGTTTGAACCGATTCGCTTTCTACAACTTCTCTTTTATACGGCGTTTGGTTCAGCAAGGCATTAAATAATGCTTCTGATTTTTCTAAATCTTTAACGGCAATACCGATATGTTCTATTTTTTCTAGCATGTTATGAATTTGTTTGAATGGAATAGGTAAGGTAATAATTATCTACTTGAAAGAAATTTACCTCGCAGTTTTGTGTAAAATCTTCTTTGGAAATGCGAGTTTGAATACTGCCTTGTTGGGCTAAAACAAAGGGTTCAATATATAGGTTGTTTTTAAAATCGAGTTCTTTGTTGCCATAAACTTTATAGAGCGTTTCTTTGGCACTCCAAATAAGAACCTGCTCTGCAATCTGATTTTCTGCCCCAGCAAATTCTTTCTCTGCCTCATTCATAAATTTTTGTTTCACCCTTGTAATTCGTGGGTCTATGCGCTCAATGTCGATTCCAAGGTGGCCATTTTCTTGAATGAGAATGGCGGCATAATCAAAGGAGTGGGTAATAGAAATGCTCCATTCTTGTTGGTTCAAAAAGAGACTGGGTTTATTGTTTTGATTTTTTAGAAGTTCTATGGTTTGGGCGGGAAATAGATTTGTTAAGAGAATTCTGCTGGCCAGATAATGGCGGGCGTTGGCCTGAACCAATTTTTTTTCTTTGTCTTTCTCAATTAAGTTTTCGCCTAAGTTTAGCCTCATTTCCTCTATGGATTCTGTGATGTGCCAAACGGCCAAGAAGCAGTTTGCGGAGATATTTTTTTGAATTACCAAAGGCATATGCTGCAAGTTTACTTTTTTAGCGCCATTTTTGAAGCAATTATTTTACAAGAATGACAAAGGTTTCAGTTTCATTGCTACAAAAATTTACCGGACATGCGGGGAGTATTTATGGTTTGTATTATAGCCAGCAAAATAAACGCGTTTATACAGGGGCGGCGGATGGCTATGTGGTAGAGTGGGATTTGGAAAAGCCAGAGGAAGGCAAATTAATTAGCAGGTTAAACGAGCCAGTTTATTCTTTGTTTTTACACGAAGCTAATCAGCAATTATGGATTGGCACTGGACCTGGAAATATTCATGTTATTGATTTGGTTTCGCAAAAGGAATTGAAAAATTTGGCCATTCATACCTTGGGTGTTTTTGATTTAAAATTGTACCAAGGATTTATATATGCCGCAGGTGGCGATGGCTGTATTTCTAAAACAGATGTTAATACTTATGAAACGGTATTGGTAAAAAAATGCTCTGATAAAAGTGCGCGCAGCTTGGTGTTTCATCCCGAGAAGAATTTTTTAGCCGCAGGCTTTAGCGATTATTCCATTCAGTTTTTATCGGATACTTTGGCGCAATTTGATGGCGTAAAAGAAGCACATGGAAATTCTGTTTTTTCTTTAGCTTTCACACAAGATGGCAAACATCTATTAAGTGGAGGTAGAGATGCCATGCTAAAAATATGGCGGTTTGAACCAAGTCTGAGTTTAGAAAAAGAAATTGCAGCACATAATCTTCACGTACAATTTATTTCGGTTCAGCCCGAAGGAAATTATTTTATAACGGGCAGTATGGATAAAACCATAAAAGTTTGGGATGCGCATACCTTTGAATTGCTAAAAGTGGTAGATAAAGCGCGAAACAATTCGCACGCCAATTCGGTAAATAAATTGGCTTGGATTGATGAAAATAGATTTGTGAGTATTGGGGATGATAAGGTGATGTTGTTGTTCGGGCTTCGACGCGAAGGGGCATTGGATTAAGAAGGTGTTTGGTTTTTTGTTTAATCGTTTATGCGTTTATTCGTTTAAGGTTTAGAATTTGTGGTTTATTCGCAGCTCAGCCAGCTGCTTCGACGCGAAGGAGGCATTTGATTGGGAGGGTGTTTGATTTTTGTTTAATCGTTTATGCGTTTAATCGTTTAAGGTTTAGAAGTCGTGGTTTATCTAATCGCAGCTCAGCCAGCTGCTTCGACGCGAAGGAGGCATTTGATTGGGAGGGTGTTTGGTTTTTTGTTTAATCGTTTATGCGTTTAATCGTTTAAGGTTTAGAAGTCGTGGTTTATCTAATCGCAGCTCAGCCAGCTGCTTCGACGCGAAGGAGGCATTTGATTAGGAGGGTGTTTGGTTTTTTGTTTAATCGTTTATGCGTTTAATCGTTTAAGGTTTAGAAGTCGTGGTTTATCTAATCGCAGTTCAGCCAGCTGCTTCGACGCGAAGGAGGCATTTGATTGGGAGGGT
>JAIOYZ010000024.1 GCA_021740845.1 Bacteroidia bacterium | reverse complement strand
CTGAACCGCCAGTCATTGTTAAAATAAATACGTGCGGCTGGCCGGTGAAAGTGACCCACGAGCAAGGCTATACTCAAGCAAAATCAGCCTTGCGGCTTGGGTCGCGCAGCAGCTATTTATTTTTTACAATGACCAGGTACAGAAATAAGTCTTGATTTTTTGGTTCCTTTTTGATCAAGCAAAAAGGGACAAAACATCCTTTCAAGGCAGATTTTTCAAAGCAGCAGAAAGTAACCTTCAATGGCTGTTTAAATAACTTTCCCTAATTTGCCCTTCATGGCCACACATGCAACCTTACATATTTATGCTTTAATACTAGAGAAATTGAGTAGGCAAAAAAGCACCTCATTAGTAGAATTGAAAGCCTTTCTTGAATCGCATGAATTGGGGAAATCGGATCGAACCATAGCAAGGTATATTGAACAAATGCGCAATGAATTTGGGCTCGATATTATATATGATGCCAGTGAAAAGGGATATTTATTTGAGAAGTCAAATGATTTTGAAGTAGAACTCTTTCTAAATTTTATGCAGCTATCTCAATCCACAGGAATTGAAATAGGAGGGAAGAAACGCATGGCAGAGCTGATGCAATTGGTTCAGTTTGATTCTAAGCTCCGTTTGCAGGGAGTTGAGAACCTAAGAAATATTTTATTTGCCATACAGAATAAGCGGTATATAAATTTTAAGCATACAAATTACCATACCAATAAAATTACAGCCTATCGGATCAAACCAATATTATTGAAACAATACCAGTATCGCTGGTATGTAATTGGTGAAATTAAAGAGGGAGATTACAGAACCTTTGGCTGCGACCGAATTTCTGATTTGGATATGGAAACAAAAACATTTGTAGCCAAGAACAACATAGAAGCAAGGAAGAAATTTGAACAAATAATTGGTTTAAATTATTCAGATAATGAAATGCAAAAAGTACGCTTGGAGCTCACACCCTTGCAAGCAAAATATTTAAACGCTTCACCCTTGCATTCCTCTCAATACATAGAATCTGAAACAAGAGATGCAGTTATATTCGTTTTGAACCTAATTCCAAACTATGAACTAATCCAACAAATCCTCCTCATGGGCGATCAAGTAAAAGTTCTCGCACCAGCCAACCTTCGTTTTGAAGTCAAAAAGCTCCTTTTGTCTACTTTGGAATTGTATAAAAAGTAGGTGGCTTATACTACTGGCCTCTGGCTGCTGGCGGGTCTATCACCAAATGGCAAATTCCTAAGGAATCTTCACTCCATTTAGCTTTTCTTATGTTTACTTACTATCCTCCAAAGGTCTTGGGCAGTTTGGTAGGGGAGCTTGGCTTGTTGGGCTAGGGTTTGTAAATCTGGTTCCTCACCTGCATTTACATAGGGTATAAGTATGTGCAAAAAGTCATTTAATTCATCCATTTCTTGCTGTTCTTTACTAGAAATTTCTTTTGAAAATAAATGCTCATAGGGAATTAAGTCGATGGTTTTGTTTAAAATCTCCTCAGCGCAAGTTTTCATTGGTAAAGAAACAAGCACATCTGCCAAGTTTTCTATAGGTAAATGTTGTAAGGCTTTGCTTAGGGCATCAAATCCATGGGCTGTAAGCGAAGTGCGCATGAGTAGTTTTTGGGCTTCATCGTAATAGGCAATTGCACTATGTGGTGCCTCCGAAAATCCGATTAGGTTGAGTTGATACACATCTTTGTTCCAAGCAATATTAAACTTCTCTTTTAATGATTCGGTATCTAATGAATCCACCTGGTCTATAGCTTGGTGAAGAAGTATTTCTTCGCCAGATTGAGAGTTTTTTACCCTAGGTACATTTGCATTGCTAAGCAGCATAGAAAAGGGTATCGGATTTTTTTCTAACTCTTCAATTAGCTCTTCACCGCTTTCTATATCTGGATTAAGCTCGGTAGCAAAAAAGAAAATATCATCCTCATTAAATCCATTATATCCAGTAATAGGACCAAAAGTTGCCCAACATTCGCCATTAAATGCGGTTAAATTAAACCATAGAATGGGACTTTGAGTTTCAAATGTTAAAGTAGTTCCGGGCGAATACAATAAAAATTCCTCTTCTCTAAATACATCATACATCTCATAAAAATCGGGAGCTGGATTGCCTACAATCACAGAGTATCTGTATTTCCACGCTGATTTAGATTCCTCTTCTAGAAATGCGTATTCTGTTGGTATCAGATTTTTAATAGCCGAATGATTTAGGTACTTTTTTATGAGTCCGTTTTCCTTAAAAACCCTGTGAGCCATGTATTGGGCAATTAATTTGTTAGTTGTTTCCTGCCCGATTTCTTGAATAATCTCCTTATATTTTTTTAAATGACCCAAGATAATTTGATGCAGTTTGTCTTTATCTGCCGCATAATACAGGATAAATTCATCTATCACCGTAGCGGCTATTTTTGAATTATTTTTACAGGTTTGTTTAATACTTTCGTAGTTGCGCATGGTTTTAATTGAAATGGAAGTGCAAAGTTATTTTAAAATTCCACTTCGCATCCTATGTGTTTTTAAGAATTATAAAGTTAATAACTTCAATCCAATTGAGCTTAGATTAACTGATAACCTTGAAGAAACATTAAATTTAAGGTGAGCATATGTTTAAGTAGATATTTTATGGTCACAAATATACCTAGTCTTAAGATTCTATATTTTTTAATGCACTTTTTACTCAGTCATTTACTAAGGTAAAACACCCAATCAACAAGCACTTTTACGCCGAAATTACCGCGAGTAAATACCTTGGTGAATTTGCCGAAATGGGCATTCTAAAAAAAAGAATGATTTCCCCTCGTCCACCGTAGCCTTGGCGAAGGTGGACTTATGAATGAACGCAAATCACGCTTGGATTAGCTTACCTCGTCCACCGTAGCTTTAGCGAAGGTGGACTTATGAATGAACGCAAATTATCCTTGGATTAGCTCATACGTTTCATGCTTGGATTAGCACCTTCGTCGCTGATCCCTTGAGGGGGTGGCTTCTGAATCAGCATACAGTTTGAGTTTCGAGCAAGAGGGATTAACTCCCGTATGCCCACACCCCAAATCAGCATACAGTTTGAGTTTTGAGCAAGAGGATTAATTCCTGTATGCTCAAACCCCAACTCAAACTGATTAGGCATACAGTTTGAGATAGGAGCAAGAGGTAATAACTCCAGTATGCCCAAACTCCAACTGATTAGGCATACAGTTTGAGCAAGAGGCAAGAAGGGCAACTCCTGTATGCCCACACCCCAACTCAAACTGATTCCCGCTGCATCTAGGCGGAGTTTCTCCGCCATAGCTCACCGAAGCTATCGGGCACAAAAAAACCGACCAGAAGTAAATCTGATCGGTTCTTCAAAATACTCACCTACGCTAAAACTTCGGTGAGCGACGGCGGAGAGTTAGGGATTCGAACCCCAGGTCCTGTAACAGACAACAGTTTTCAAGACTGCCGCAATCGACCACTCTGCCAACTCTCCGGGTGCAAAAGTAGGTTTCTGACTTATTTACTCCAAATGTTAAATTAAAAAACCCCCGTAAACTTTCGTTTACGAGGGTTTTTTGTTGAGTATCAGGATAATTATTCTACAATTATTTTATGGTTCAAGGTAGAATTTCCAATTTTCATGTTCACTAAGTAGATTCCTGGGGTTAAATGGAAGGCGTTTTTCTCAATTTCTACATTTTGAGAACCTGCTGCCTGAGTTCCACTAAATACAGTTCCAAGGTCTTTTCCTAAGATATCGAACAAATGGATTTCTACATTTTCGCTAGATACCAAATTGTAAATTAAATTAGTGCTTACATTAAATGGATTTGGTTGTGCTTTAAACTGAATTGCATCAGCTAAATTTTGATTCAAACCGGTACTTAAACCTACATTCACATTATCTAAGTAGAAGTTATTACCACCAGAATATTTAAATTCAATTTTAAATCTAACATTCGAGTTGGAAGGAATTTTAGCTCCACTTACTGTAACTGTTTTCCATTTGCTTTGGTCTGCAGGGATAAAGTCAATTGCACTTGAAAGAGTTGCTGATGATCCAGTACCAATAGTTGAAATATTGGTGCTATTGATTGTTTCTCTTACTATCCATGTTTTACCACAATCTACAGAGGTATAAACTTTTAATTCCTCTGCTGTATTTCCTCCACCTACTGTTGATGACAATACTGCTTGAGCGAATGCATAATTAAAAGAGAAATAAGCCGTAGTAGTGCCAGAAAAGTCGAAACTTGGCGAAATCAATGAACTGATGCTTCCAACTGAGTTGTATTGGTTAAATGGATCTTGTGAATAACGCATACTTGCATTTTGGTTATAAGAAATGCCAAATCTTTTGAATTGATTTTGGTCGTTTTCATAAACAAATCTCCATCCTTTTTCTTCCCAATTGTTTTGATACCACCAATCAGCAGTATAATAACCACCAGGCAAATTACTTGAAGCTGGCAATACAGTAACATAATCAGGAAGTGTAATAGTATTGCTTCCATTAGGTCCAGTTACTTTTAAAGTAACATCATAAGTTCCTGCGTTATCATATTGAATTTGGCCGGGTACCTTGCCTGTTGCAGTTGCTGGAGTTCCTCCTTCAAATGTCCACTCGTAAGTATTAATGGTACCGCCATAAGAATAATCTAAGAACAATACTTTGCTACCTGCACAAGTAAAAGGTGCTTGAGAATTAAATGCTGCAACTGGTGGGCAAGTAGAAGGACTCAAATCATCAACACCAGTGAAGGCAAGATTTTCTGGTTGCCATAAGGTAAAACGAAAATTTTCTAAAACTGTATGAATTCTAGCTTTTTGCTCTAAAGTAAACATATTACTAGCGCAATTGCCTATAAAATAATCCATATAGTTTTCTTGCATATCTGGAAGGTCTGGCTTTTCAGTAGAACAAGTATTATAACTCTTGTTACTACATTTATTACGCAAAGGCTCTGTTGAGTTAGGGCTAAAATAGGTAGGAGGGGTATCAAATACTCCGTCTCCATCTGTACCGCAACTGTCTGAGCTAATTTGAAACGGATGGTACAAACCTAACCAATGTCCTGTTTCGTGAGTTGAGGTTGTAACATTAGGTGTTTGACCAGGTTGTGAGGTTCCAACATTTCCAAATTCATTGTGAATTACCATGATACCATCTGTTGAAGCTCCGCCACCAAAACCAAATGGAAATTGAGCATAACCAGCAATACCAATTGTATTTCCTCTGTTAATTTGTTTTACTACCCAGATATTATAATAACGCTTGGTATCCCAAACACTCATTTTTTTCAACTCATCGTTTCCTTTATTGGTTAATGGAGTAAATATTCTTACAATACCATTGGTGCAATTACCTTGAGGGTCTTTTTTTGCCAATCTAAATTCTACTTCAATATCAGCAGCCAAAGATTTATTGTCGTAATAGTTGGTATCGCCACTAGGCGTAATAAACATTCCAGCTCTTCTATTAATGGTATCAGAGTTTAAATTTCTGAAACTTTTGTTTAAGAAATCAATTTCACTTTTCACCTGAGCTTCACTGATATTCTCGCTTCCATTGTTATGGAATACATGCACCACTACTGGAATAATATATTTAATGGTAGCCTTTTTTTGTTGTCCAGCTTTGGTTCTATAATCGTTCGGATTATAGTTTTTCATCAACTCCTTTAAATTGGCTTCGTAGTTTTCTTTGGCCGCTTTTAAAGAAGGGTTGTTTTTTATTTGCTCCGCTAAATGCTGATCCGTTCCACACGAATTGGTGTTGCCATTTTGCGCATTGGCCATTAAACCCATAAAAAACAAAGATCCAATTAGTAATAACTTTTTCATATATGTGTTCTTTTTGTTTTAGTTCTAATCCAAATTTAATCTAAAAAAGGCATAATTTACCCTAAAAGTAGAATTCGTTTGGGTGAGCAAAATAATAATTTATTTAAATAAGTCAATTCAATATTTGGTGGGGTTGCGTCAAATCAATCTCTTTTTTGTTCCCAAACTTCCAAATTACTCATTTTGCCATTTTCTATCCTCAGCCTAATTGCGGTATTAACTTTCTGAAAACCATGTTTTCCGCAGGCTCCAGGGTTCATATGCATCCAATTATTTTTGGGGTCGCGCATAACTTTTAGGATATGAGAATGTCCACAAATCATCAAATCAATTTTCTGTTGGTGCATAATTTTTTTAAATCCTGGCGAATAATGTTCTGGATATCCTCCGATATGGATCATAAAAACTTTTATCCCTTCTATCTCAAAATACAAATGTTCTGGGAAAAGTAGGCGCATTTCTTGGCTATCAATATTTCCATAAACACCTTTTAGCGGTTTGAACCGAACCAATTGCTCATAAACAGTAATATCTCCCCAATCTCCTGCATGCCAAATTTCATCACAGTTTTTAAAGAATTCGAATAAAGAAGGATTTAAAAATCCATGGGTATCACTCATGATTCCAATTTGCTTCATATTTTTTGCTTTAAAAATTGTTTATTTGACCCATGTTTTCAGACCTAACACTCGTAATCATTGTTATTACTGCAATTATAAGTATTCAGGCTTTCAGCCAAACACAAGTAATGAACAATCTTATTTTCAATCCATTTGTAATCAAACAAAGAAACCAATGGTATCGTTTTGTTACATCGGGTTTTTTACATGGAGATTGGTTGCACCTAATCATAAATATGTTCGTACTTTATAGCTTCGGTAATGTGGTTCAGCATTATTACAAATACTTTTTTGGTTCAGCCGGAAATTGGATGTATTTATTGCTTTACCTAAGCGGAATTTTTGCCGCAAATGCTACCACATATTACAAACAACAAAACAATCCTGCCTACAATGCTTTAGGGGCATCAGGCGCAGTTTCGGCAGTGGTTTTTGCTTCTATTTTATTTCAACCTACTGCCAAAATTTATTTATACGGAATCATTGGAATACCAGGCTATATAGCAGGAATTCTATATTTAGTTTATTCGCAATACGCTGCCCAAAAAGGTAGGGATAATATAAATCACGATGCCCATTTTTATGGAGCCATTTACGGAATAGTGTTTACCTTGGTTTTTAAGCCTGCTGTTTTTAAATTCTTTTTGAACCAATTCTAAAACATAAAACCTACTCGAATATACCAAGGACTGGTAGAATAAAAACTATTTTCATCATAAAGTAAGTTGTACAGCACATAAACTTGTACTCCATTTCCTCCTAAACCTCCTCCAACAAATAATTGGTTCGACCAAATTCTTTCGCTTTTTAAAGATGCAGAACTGGTTCTTTCATAATTGATAGGTTGGTATTCTCCATGCGCAAAAATTTGCCCAAAAAGATTTTGCCTAGCAAATAAAATGGGGCCATAAGCACTTGTAGAATATTTCACGTTATTAAAGGTAATGCTTTGGTAAACATAGGTAAAGCCTGTTCCTAAAATAGTTTTGGGAAGAACTTTATAACCAACCATTGGCTGGGCCAAAATATAAGTTCCACCTCCGCTAAAAGAAATACCTACATTGCCGCCATAAACCAATTTATCCGTATCAAACTTATTGTCTTTTTTTTCGTAAGCCTTTAGTTGTTCTTGCTTTTTTGCCTCCTCTTCATCCAATTGTTGTAACTTTCTTTGGCCAAAACTAGAAAAGGTGGCAAGAGTTAAAATGAATAGTAGAATGGAATGTTTTTTCATATTGGGCAAAAATAAATGAATAATATGGATAAAATTAAAAGAAGGTTTTATTAATTCGCACTGCTATTAACGTAAAAAACATGAGCAAAATACATAATTTTTCTGCTGGTCCAGCAATTTTACCTCAATCTGCCATAGATGCAAGCGTTGAGGCGCTACAAAATTTTTCGGGAACAGGCCTTTCTTTAATTGAGGTTTCACACAGAAGTAAAGAGTACGAGGCTGTGGTGGCTGAGGCTGTACAATTGGTAAAAGATATTCTTAACCTAAGTGCAGATTACGAGGTAGTTTTTTTACAAGGTGGCGCCAGCCTTCAATTTGATATGATTCCTATGAATTTCTTGCCTGCTGGTAAAACTGCGGGTTATGTAAATACAGGTGTTTGGGCTGGTAGAGCTGTTAAAGAAGCAAAAATGTTTGGCGATGTAAATGTTTTAGCAAGTAGTGAAGATAAAAATTACAGCTATATTCCTAAAGATTACGCAATCCCAGAAGATTTGGCTTATTTCCATTGTACTAGCAACAATACCATATACGGAACAGAGTTATTTTCATTCCCTAAAACAAATGTGCCGCTTATTTGCGACATGAGTTCTGATATTTTTAGTCGCCCATTTGATGCCAACCAGTTTGATATGATTTATGCGGGTGCTCAAAAAAATATGGGTCCTGCTGGAACTACTTTGGTGATTATTAAAAAGTCTTTGCTAGAAAAAGCAAATGCCAAAGTGCCAACCATGCTTAATTATAAAGTGCATATAGATAATGGCAGTATGTATAATACTCCAAGTGTATTTGCCATTTTTGTTTGCATGCATACTTTGCGTTGGATTAAATCTATGGGGTTAGAGGCTATGGAAGTTCGCAACAAAGCAAAAGCAGATTTATTATATACAGAAATAGATCGCAATCCATTATTTGTTGGAACCGTTGCTGCTGAAGATAGAAGCCGCATGAATGTAAATTTTGTACTTACCAACAAAGATTTAGAAGAGTCGTTCCTTAAGTATTGCAAAGAGAAAAACCTTAGCGGCCTAAAAGGTCATCGCTCCGTAGGTGGTTTACGTGCCTCTCTTTATAATGCCCTACCAATAGAAAGTGTTCAAGCCCTAGTAGATGCCATGCAAGAATTCGAAAAAGCCAACTCCTAACCAAACCCAAAACCCAAAACCCAAAACCCAAAACCCAAAACTTAACACTTAAAACTTAACACTTAAAACTTCATAACTCCCCCCATAAATGATAAGAATATTAGCAAACGATGGAATTGATACCAACGGAAAAGAAATTTTAGAAGCTGCAGGTTTTGAAGTTGTAACCGAAAAGGTTGCTCAAGATCAATTGCCTGTTGCCCTTCAAAATTTTGATGCCATTTTGGTTCGCTCAGCAACAAAAGTTAGAAAAGATTTAATGGATGCTTGCCCTAACCTTAAGTTAATTGGTAGGGGTGGCGTTGGTATGGATAATATTGATTTGGATCATGCCAAACAAAAAGGCATTCGAGTTATTAATACACCTGCCTCTTCTTCTATAAGTGTTGCCGAATTAGTATTTGCCCATCTATTTAGTGGCATTCGTTTTTTACAACAAACAAATAGAGTAATGCCTGCTGAAGGCGATACACGTTTTGCTGAAATGAAAAAAATCGGTTCAAACGGAATAGAACTGCAAGGCAAAACCATGGGTATTTATGGCTTTGGAAGAATTGGTCAAGAAGCGGCAAAAATTGCTATTGGTTTAGGCATGAAAGTTTTAGCTTTTGACCCTTATGTTGATACGGTTGATATAATATTAAACCTACCCATGTTAGGTGCTCATTCTCGTGTTAAGGTGAGTATAAATACCGTTAGCGAACAATCCGTAATAGCTCAAAGTGATTTTATAACTTTCCATATTCCATTTAGCGAAGGCGATAAGGCTCCAATTGATGCAGCCAAAATAGCTAAAATGAAAAAAGGAGTTGGCCTAATCAATTGCTCTCGTGGTGGTGTTATTAGCGAATCTGATTTGTTAGAAGCTTTAAATTCTGGTCAGGTTTCATTTGCTGGTTTAGACGTTTTTGAAAAAGAACCTCCAGTAAATTTAAGCATTTTACAACATCCTCATGTTTCTGTTAGCCCGCATATTGGTGGTAGCACCAAAGAAGCGCAAAACAGAATTAGCATCGAGCTTGCAGAAAAAGTAATCGAATTTTTTAAGAAATAATTTTCTTGATAAGGAATTAATGGCCAAAGTAAAACCCTTTTCGGCACTGCGCCCCAACAAAGATAAAGCGGGCGAAGTTAGTGCTCCTCCTTTCGATTCTAGTTCGAAGGAACAGGCATATTATGAGGTTACCCACAATCCAAATTCTTATTTGCATGTGGTTAAACCTTATTTGCATTTCAAAGGAGAAAAGAAAAATCCCGAAAAGCATTTTCCAATAGGCTTAGATTACCTAAAGAAATTTATCGAACAAGGTTTGTTAATTAAAGATCCAAAACCTTCTTTTTATATCTATCGTTTAATTAAAGGCCATCAGGCCTATGCAGGCATTATTGCCATGGCAAGTGTGGATGATTATTATAATAATAATATCCTCAAGCATGAAAATACACTTACCGAAAAGCAAAATGAAATTGCTGAGCATATTCAATTTTACAATAATTTAGGTAACCCCGTTCTTTTAACTTATCCTGATGATGAATCCATAGATAAATTGTTGAACCAATATATCATGAAGCATATTCCTGAATACAATTTTATTAGTAAGGATCAGGTGAAGCACAATTTATGGGTGGTTACGGAAGAAAAGGATATTGAATTATTGGAAACTCGCTTTGAGGCCATTGAGAAACTTTATATTGCAGATGGGCACCACCGGACTGCTGGTTCTGCTGCTTTTTGCGAGATAAAAAGAAAAGAGAATCCAAATTATACAGGCGAAGAAACATTCAATTATTTTCCAGTTTGTTTGATCCCATTTAGTAAGTTAACCATTTTTGAATACCACCGTTTGGTGAGAGACAAAGCCATTGTTAACGACACCCATTTTCTAGAAAAAATTAAGGTGTATTTTGATGCCATTCCAAGCGGGCATTTGCCTGTTCAACCTTTAAATCAAAGGGAGTTTGGAATTTATTTCCATGGTAAAGCCTATCTACTTCAACTTAAACCAGAAATTGATGCAAGTTTAGAAGGTACTTTAGATTTATTAGATGTGAGTATCGTAGAAAAATATATTCTTCAAAATATTTTTAATATTAAGGATAGCAAAACCGATCACCGCTTAAGTTTCTTAGATGGCGGGAAAGGAATAGGTCACCTTCAAGAATTAGTAGATAATGGAGAATTTGATTTGGCCATTACACTTTACCCAACCAGTATAGAAGAGGTGAAACAAGTGGCGGAAGAAAATTTAATCATGCCTCCTAAATCAACTTGGATTGAACCAAAAATTAGAACGGGATTGATAATTTTAGACCACAATTAAGGTGAATACCAAAGAACAAAAATTAGAAGCCTTTTCTCGTCTTTTAGATATCATGGATGATTTGAGGGAGAAATGCCCTTGGGATAAAAAGCAAACGCTCGATAGCCTTAGGCATTTAACCATTGAGGAAACCTATGAACTAACCGATGCAATCATCAAAAATGATTTAACGGAGCTAAAAAAGGAAATTGGCGATGTTCTTTTACACATAGTTTTCTACGCTAAAATAACCAGCGAAATGGGTGAATACGATATCGCTGATATCATACATACTCTTTGCGAAAAATTAATCGTTCGCCATCCTCATATTTACGGCGATGTGAAGGCCGAAACAGAACAACAAGTTAAAGAAAATTGGGAACAAATTAAATTAAAAGAAGGCAATAAATCTGTTTTGAGTGGGGTTTCTAAAGGTGCTCCTTCCATTGTTAAAGCCCTGCGCATGCAAGATAAAGCCGCCCAGGTTGGCTTTGATTGGGAAACTGCCGACCAAGTTTGGGATAAGGTTTACGAAGAAATTGGTGAGCTTAGGCACGAATTGGCTGAACCCAATAATATCAAAAAGAGTGAACAAGAGTTTGGTGATTTGCTTTTTGCACTTATCAATGTAGCTAGAAAATCTGGTTTGAACCCAGACGATGCGCTAGAACATACTAACCAAAAGTTTTTGAAACGCTTTATGTTTATTGAGGATAGAGCAAAACAACTCAACAAGAGTTTAACAGATATGTCATTGGTAGAAATGGACGCTATCTGGAATGAAGCTAAGGGTAAATAAAGTCCTTTCTATTTCAGATTTATTATCGCCGTTTGTATTTTAGGTTCGGTTTGAACCAATTAATTTTCTTAAATTTTATCGAAAACCTAGAATTGAAATAGGACATTCCTTTATTTCAAATACCTTGATATTTTATGAAATAAGTTTGGTTCAAACCGAATTTTAATGCTTTTATTTTTGGCCCAATTTTTTAATAAAATAGACCTTATTTTTAGGAAATGGTGCTTGATTATTTTTGAAAATTGTGAGTCAAAATTTCAAGCAATTTTCTCCAGAATTGACACCCGAATTTAATTTGGTTCAAACCGAATTTTTAAGATTGCTTTTTTAATGAAATGCCACATTGAATTGTCAAATTTGCATTGCAAAATGTAAATACTATGCACAAAATTGCTTGAAATGCACATTTTTTAGTCGTAATAAACTCTATTTCATAGCTTTATATTTGTTGAAATAAATTACAATAAAAACTGAGGAAAATCAGTCGGGTTTAGGGGTAAAAATCTATTTTTGCGAGGCTTTTCAATATAACCGTATGTCAACATCAATTGATTATTTAGCCATTTTCCTCCAATTTTTGGTGGCGATGGGATTTGTAGTTTTTGCCATGGTAGTTTCTCACATGGCGGGACCAAAAAGGAAGACCAATGAAAAATTGGAAGTTTTTGAATGTGGAATTGATTCAACTGGAAATGCGCGTATGCCATTTTCAATCCGCTATTTCTTAACGGCCATTCTCTTTGTGATGTTTGATGTGGAAGTAATTTTTATGTATCCTTGGGCTGTAAATTTTAGAGCTTTGGGAACAAATGGCTTCATTGAAATGTTATTATTTGCCAGCACTTTATTGCTTGGTTTTGTTTACATCCTAAAAAAGGGAGCATTAAAGTGGGAGTAATTCCAGTTTAAATTAAAAAGAAAAACGATTTATGTCAAACTTACAAATAGTAACAACTCCTCCCGGACTAGAAGGTCAGGGATTTTTTGCAACCAATTTTGAGAAAGCTGTTGGTTTGGCTCGTGCCAATTCAATTTGGCCTCTACCTTTTGCAACTTCTTGTTGTGGTATAGAGTTCATGGCTACCATGGCATCCAATTACGATTTAGGTAGATTTGGTGCAGAACGTATTTCCTTCTCACCTCGCCAAGCAGATTTATTGATGGTAATGGGAACCATAGCAAAAAAAATGGGTCCAGTTTTACGTCAAGTTTATCTACAAATGGCTGAACCAAGATGGGTAATTGCAGTTGGTGCCTGCGCTTCTAGCGGTGGTATTTTTGATACTTACTCGGTTTTGCAAGGTGTAGATAAGGTTATTCCTGTAGACGTTTACGTTCCAGGTTGCCCTCCTCGTCCAGAACAAATAATTGATGGAATTACCAAGATTCAAGAGTTGGTTAAAAACGAACCTTTGAGACGTCGTAATTCTCCTGAATATAAAGCATTATTGGCCAGTTACGGAATAGAATAATGAGCGAAGTAAACAATACCTTTTTGTTAAATGAACTGCAATTTCAATTTGCAGATTCCATTTACAGCGCAGATGAACCATATGGTTTATTAACTATTGAGTTGGATCCAAAGCAAATTATTCCTGTACTTAATTTTCTTAAGGTTCATCCAATTATTCACATGAATTTCCTTACCGATTTATGCGGTATTCATTATCCAGAAAACAAAGGAAAAGAATTAGGCGTCATCTATCATTTGCATAGTTTTACAGAAAACATTCGTCTTCGTATCAAATGTTTTATGCCAAATGATGAACCTAAAATAGATACCATTACAAGCATCTATGGTGCCGCAAATTGGCAAGAAAGAGAAACTTGGGATTTCTATGGTATTGAATTCATCGGTCACCCAAATCTAACAAGGATTTTAAATGTTGACGAAATGGATTACCACCCATTGCGCAAAGAATATCCTTTAGAAGACCAAACGCGTACAGATAAAAACGACAACTATTTTGGAAGGTAAAAGCATGGAAAATACGTTAACAGAATTTGACCCATCTACCGAATACACTAAGTTAAATCTTGGTCCAACTCACCCTGCAACACACGGTATTTTTCAGAACATCCTTACAATGGATGGTGAAATTATTGTTGAGGCAGAACAAACAGTTGGATATATTCATAGAGCATTTGAGAAAATTGCAGAACACCGCCCTTTTTATCAAATAACTCCTTTAACTGATAGACTTAACTATTGCTCATCACCCATTAACAATATGGGTTGGCACATGACGGTAGAAAAGTTATTGGGATTGGAATTGCCAAAAAGAGTGGATTACATGCGTGTTATCATCATGGAATTGGCTAGAATTTCTGACCATTTGGTTTGTAATTCGGTAATTGGTGTAGACACAGGTGCTTTAACAGGCTTTACTTATGTATTCCAATGGCGCGAAAAAATCTACGATATTTTTGAAGAAATATGTGGCGCCCGACTTACAACTAATATTGGTAGAATTGGAGGTTTAGAAAGAGATTTCTCTCCTGCCTGCATTCAAAAAATACGTGATTTTATAAAAGATTTTCCTGCTGCATTTACCGAATTCACCAATTTATTAGAGCGCAATAGAATCTTTATGGATAGAACCGTTGGTGTTTGTCCAATAAATACAGAGCGTGCCTTGCATTATGGTTTTACAGGCCCTAATTTAAGAGCAACTGGTTTAGATTATGATGTTCGCGTAATGAACCCATATAGCTCTTACCAAGATTTTGATTTTACTATCCCTGTGGGAATTAGCGGCGATACTTATGATAGATTCATGGTTCGTCAGCAAGAAATGTGGGAGAGTTTGAAAATTATTACACAAGCCTTAGAAAACTTGCCAGCAGGAAAATTCTATGCAGAAGTGCCAGAGTTTTACTTGCCTCCAAAAGACGATGTATATAATAATATGGAAGCCTTAATCTGGCATTTCAAAATTGTTATGGGCGAGTCTGAGGTTCCTAAGGGAGAAGTTTACCATAGCGTGGAAGGTGGAAATGGTGAACTTGGATTTTACTTGGTAAGTGATGGAGGAAGATCGGCTTATAGGTTGCATTTCCGTCGCCCTTGTTTTATTTATTACCAAGGTTATCCCGAAATGATAAAAGGTACAACCTTGAGCGATGCAATTGTTACCATGAGTAGCATGAATGTTATTGCTGGAGAATTAGATGCATAAAATATTGATTTACGATTGAATAAATTAAGTATGGAAATTAAGTTTAGTGAGGATACCCTGGCAGTTGCAAATAAAATAATTGCTCGATATCCAGAAGGTAAGCAAAAGTCGGCGCTAATTCCGCTTCTTCATTTGGCTCAAGCCGAATTTGAAGGCTGGCTTAGTCCTGAGGCCATGGATTATGTGGCTTCTTTGCTCCATATAAAACCAATTGAAGCTTATGAAGTAGCTTCATTTTACTCAATGTTTAACTTAAAGCCTGTTGGTAAATGCTTAATTGAAGTTTGCAGAACCAGCAGCTGTTGGTTGCGTGGCTCCAATGAAATTGTGGAACACATTGAGAAAAAATTGGGAATTAAAGAAGGTGAAACTACCACCGATGGTATGTTTACCTTAAAAACTGTTGAGTGTTTGGGAAGTTGTGGTACCGCTCCAATGATGATGATTGGTGCTCAATACCACGAAAATCTTACCTACGAAAAGGTAGATAAGGTTTTAGAACAATGCAAAACAGATGGTTCTAGAAAAACGTATTTAGATAAAGTTGTGATTGACAAATATTAAACCCATGGGCAAAAAGTTATTACTTGAACACGATCACGTGCCTGGCATACAAGGGTATGAAGTTTATCGTCAGCATGGCGGTTACCAATCCGTTGAAAAAGCTGTAAAAACTATGAGTCCTGAGGCCATAGTTGAAGAAGTTAAAAAGTCTGGATTAAGAGGCAGAGGTGGAGCTGGTTTCCCTACGGGAATGAAATGGAGTTTCCTTGCCAAACCAGAAGGTGTTGCTCGCTATTTAGTGTGCAATGCAGATGAAAGTGAACCAGGTACTTTCAAAGACCGTTATTTAATGAGTCGTATTCCTCACCTATTAGTTGAAGGAATGATTACTTCTAGCTTTGCTTTAGGAGTAAATACGGCTTTCATTTATATCCGAGGTGAGTATTATTATATCGTAAGAATTCTTGAAAATGCCATCGCAGAAGCTTATGCAAATGGTTTTTTAGGTAAAAATATTTTGGGCTCAGGATATAATTTAGACTTACACGTTCAGGTGGGTGCAGGTGCTTATATCTGTGGTGAAGAAACAGCTTTATTAGAGAGTTTAGAAGGTAAGCGTGGTAATCCTAGGATCAAACCTCCATTTCCCGCGATAGCTGGTTTATATGGTTGCCCAACTGTGGTAAATAATGTAGAAACCATTGCTGCAGTTGTTCCTATTGTAAACCAAGGTGGAGATGCATACGCTCAAATTGGTATTGGAAAATCTGCTGGTACCAAGTTAATTTCTGCTTCAGGCCATATCAATAAGCCTGGTGTTTACGAAATTGAAATGGGCATTACCGTTGAAGATTTTATTTATAGTGATGAATATTGTGGTGGTATTAAGAATGGTAAAAAATTGAAAGCTGTTGTGGCTGGTGGTTCTTCCGTTCCAATTTTACCTGCCGATAAAATCTTAACTCTAGCCAACGGCGAAAAACGATTGATGTCGTATGAAAGTTTATCTGACGGCGGTTTTGGTGGTGGTACTATGTTGGGTTCTGGTGGTTTTATTGTAATGGATGAAACTACAAGCATTGTAGAAAATCTATTCACCTTTGCTCGTTTCTATCACCACGAAAGTTGTGGCCAATGTAGCCCTTGTAGAGAGGGTACTGCTTGGATGGAGAAAATTCTTCATAAAATTATGGATGGTCATGGAACCTTAGCCGACATTGATTTGCTTTGGGAAATTCAAGCTAAAATTGAAGGAAATACCATTTGTCCTTTGGGCGATGCTGCTGCTTGGCCAGTGGCCAGTGCCATCAGACATTTTCGTTCGGAGTTTGAAGAATATGTTTCAAATCCAAAGAGTGTAAAAGTAGTAAGGCATTACGATGCCATGCAAAATGCGTAGGCAATTAATAGTAAAAAATTAACAGATTTTGAATCTTGTTTCAAGATAGATAAAAATGGCAAAAGTAACAATAGACGGTAGGTCAATAGAGGTTCCAGATGGAACCACCATTCTGCAAGCTGCAAGAATGATAGGACCAGAAGTGGCGCCTCCTACCATGTGCTATCATAGCAAATTAAAAACAAGTGGAGGGTATTGCAGAACCTGTTTGGTAGAAGTAACCAAAGGTTCAGAAAAAGACCCAAGACCCATGCCTAAATTGGTAGCTTCTTGCAGAACTACAGTTATGGATGGAATGGAAGTGGGTAACCAAACTTCTCCTAAAGTTATTGAGGCAAGAAAAGGTGTGGTTGAGTTTCTTTTATTGAACCATCCATTAGATTGCCCTATTTGCGACCAAGCTGGAGAATGCCATCTTCAGGATTTATCCTACGAGCATGGTTCTTCCAAAACTAGAACAGATTTTGAACGTAGAACGTTCGAGAAAATAGATATTGGAGATAAAATTCAATTGCATATGACTCGCTGTATTCTTTGTTACCGTTGCGTTAAAGTGGCAGATCAAATTACAGATGGTAGGGTTCATGGCGTTTTGAACCGGGGAGATCATTCAGAAATTTCAACTTATATAGAACAGGCCGTTGACAACGATTTCTCAGGAAACATGATAGATGTTTGTCCTGTAGGTGCTTTAACAGATAAAACTTTCCGATTCAAAAGCAGGGTTTGGTTCACCAAGCCAGTTACTGCCCACCGCGACTGTGAAAAATGCTCTGGTAAAGTAAATCTTTGGTACAAAGGTGAAGAGGTTTTACGTGTTACAGGAAGAAAAGATCAGTGGGGAGAGGTAGAAGAATTCATTTGCAATACTTGTCGTTTTGATAAGAAAAATACTAGTGATTGGACACTCGAAGGACCAGCTCATATAAGCAACCAATCTGTAATTTCTGCCAACCATTATGAGGTTTTCAAAAAGCCAACTGAGTTCAAATTAAATGATATCAAACCTTTAAAAATTGAGGAGGGCAGCAAATCATGAGTATCTTAATGTTTAAAGGAATTTTAGTTTTAGTTTTATTCTTGGTAAGTTTAGGCATTGCTGCTTATAGTACCTATGCCGAACGTAAAATTGCCGCATTTTTGCAAGATCGTATTGGTCCGGATAGAGCAGGGCCTTTTGGTTTATTACAACCAATTGCCGATGGTGTGAAAATGTTTTTGAAAGAAGAAATCATCCCAACAGTTTCCGATAAGTTACTATTTATCCTTGGCCCAAGCATGTTTATGCTTACCGCATTAATGACATCAGCAGTTATTCCTTGGGGAAAACCATTGGAATTTGGTGGTGTAACTTATAACCTACAAGTTGCCGATATCAATATTGGAATTTTATACATCATGGGCGTAGTTTCCTTAGGTGTTTATGGCATTATGATTGGTGGTTGGGCATCTAATAACAAATTTGCACTTTTGGGTGCTGTTAGAGCAAGTAGCCAAATGATTAGCTATGAATTGGCTATGGGTATGAGTGTGATTGCCGTTTTATTAATGACCAATGGCTCTTTAAGTTTGAACGCAATTGTTGAAAGTCAAGGTACTGGTAAATTATATGGTTTTATAAATGTTTCCGGTATCAACTGGAATGTATTTTACCAACCTGCGGCCTTTATTATTTTCTTAGTCTGTGCTTTTGCAGAATGTAACCGTACTCCTTTCGATTTACCTGAAGCAGATTCTGAATTAATCGGAGGTTTTCATACAGAATATTCTTCAATGAAATTGGGATTATACCTTTTTGCTGAATACATCAATATGTTTATTTCATCAACAGTAATTGCTTGTTTATTCTTTGGCGGATATAATTTTCCTGGTATTGAATATGCTTCAACTGTATTGCCTGCTAATGTGGTAAGTTTAATTAGTGTGGCTGCTTTGTTTGGCAAAATCTTCTTTTTCATCTTTTTCTTTATGTGGGTTCGTTGGACTCTTCCAAGATTCCGTTACGACCAATTAATGCGTTTAGGTTGGCAAATGTTAATGCCTATTGCTATCATAAATGTATTAATTACAGGTGCTGTCATTATATTTTTTGGAAACTAACTAATTGAACAATCGCTTTTATGCAACTAACAAATAGATCTAAAGTAGTAACTAAACCAGAAATGACCTGGATGGAGCGCATGTATTTGCCTGCTATCTTTTCTGGATTAAGTATTACCATCAAACATCTTTTTAGAAAAAAAGCCACTTTGAGGTACCCTGAAGTTACGCGCGAATTTGCTCCTGTTTACAGAGGAATGCACGTTCTTAAAAAAGACGAACAAGGAAGAGAGAATTGCACCGCTTGTGGTTTGTGCGCAGTTTCTTGTCCTGCCGAAGCCATTACCATGGATGCTGCAGAACGTAAAAAAGGCGAAGAGCATTTGTACCGCGAAGAGAAATATGCAGATAAATATGAAATAAACATGTTGCGTTGCATCTATTGCGGATTATGCGAAGAAGCTTGTCCTAAAGATGCCATTTATTTAACCGATAGAATTGTACCAAGCGATTTTACCAGAGGCGGATTTATTTTTGGTAAAGATATGTTAGGTGAAAAAATGGACGATAGGATAGATGTAAGTAAAAGGAAAAAGCAATACACCTCATAAGTGATTTGTTTTAAAATTGAATTTTGATTTAAACCTTAAAAGAACAAGAACCCTGTAATGAGTAGTCAGTTAATATTTTTTATGCTTGCAGCGCTTTCTATTATTAGTGCGCTGTTTGTAGTGTTTTCCAGAAGCCCTATTTATAGTGTTTTATGGTTAATCGTTTGTTTTTTCTCAATTGCCGGCCATTATGTGGTTTTGAATGCCCAGTTTTTGGCAATTGTACATATCATTGTTTATGCAGGTGCAATTATGGTATTGATGTTGTTTACAGTGATGCTCCTAAATTTAAATAAGGAAACAGAACCTCATAAAACAAACTTGATAAAATTTGCAGCAATAATAACAGGAGGTATGCTAATGCTGGTTTTGTTAGCTGCCATGCGCTCAACAGAATTAACAACCTATGTGGCACCTGAAAGAATGGAAACTGGATTTGTTCAAAATGTAGGAATGAAATTATTTACCGATTTCATGCTGCCATTTGAAATGACTTCCGTATTATTTATAGCAGCCATGATTGGAGCTGTAGTTTTAGCTAAAAAGGAGAAACACTAATGAATGAACTAGTAGAACATGGAAACCCACAAAATTGGTATTTGGTTTTAAGTACCATTTTGTTTTCGATAGGAGTGATGGGCGTTTTATTTCGCAGAAACGGACTCATAATTTTGATGTGTGTTGAATTAATGCTCAACTCTGTTAATTTGTTACTGGTAAGTTTTTCTGCATATTCCGGAAATACAGAGGGTCAAGTATTTGTTTTCTTTATCATGGTGGTAGCAGCCGCAGAGGTAGCAGTTGGTTTGGCTTTATTGGTTAGTATATATCGCAACCTTGCCAGCACCGATATCAATATATTAAGTAAATTAAAATGGTAAGGCAATCCTTAGATAAAAATTATAATGGATAACTTTATAAATCTCACTCAATTAATTACACCAGCAAGCCTGATTCCCTTGTTTCCGCTGCTGGGTTTTTTTATAACTGCCTTATTTGGCAAACAACTTAAACACTTTAGTGGTTGGTTTGCAAGTGCCATGATTCTTTTGTCATTTGGCTTAGCACTTCATTTATTTTTGAACCTACCTGCCAATCAATCCTTAAATTTCAATTTATTCAATTGGATTAAATGGGGGAATATTAACCTTGCCTTTGGTTTTTTAATAGATCCTCTTTCATTGGTAATGCTCTTAGTAGTTACAGGTATTGGATTCTTAATTCATTTGTATTCTATCGGCTACATGCACCACGATGAAGGCTTTAGCAGATTCTTTTCCTATTTGAACCTATTTATTTTCTTTATGCTATTACTCGTTATGGGTAATAGTTATTTAATAATGTTCATCGGCTGGGAGGGAGTTGGATTGTGTTCGTATCTGTTAATTGGCTTTTGGTTCAAAAATGATTCTTATAACGATGCCGCTAAAAAGGCATTTATTATGAACCGTGTGGGCGATCTTGGGTTCTTGATTGGGATGTTCTTTATGTTATTCTATTTGGGAGGTTTAGATTTTGAAACCGTTAATGCAAATGCCATTAATTACCCAGCAGGAAGTTCCTTATTAGTTGCAATTACCTTATTGTTATTTGTAGGTGCAATGGGTAAAAGTGCTCAAATACCTTTGTATACTTGGTTGCCAGATGCAATGGCTGGTCCAACACCTGTTTCAGCATTAATTCATGCTGCAACCATGGTAACAGCTGGTATTTATATGATTGCTCGTTCTAACTTGATTTTTGCCTTAGCTCCATTTACCATGGAAGTTGTAATGTGGGTAGGTGTTATTACTTCCATTTTTGCAGCTATCATAGGTATTAAGCAAACAGATATTAAAAAGGTATTGGCTTATTCTACCGTTTCTCAATTAGGGTTAATGTTTGCAGCTCTTGGCATTGGAGCTTTTGAAAGTGGAATGTTTCATGTGGTAACACATGCTTTCTTTAAAGCCTTATTGTTTTTAGGTGCTGGTAGTGTAATTCATGCTATGGGCGGAGAACAAGATATGCGCTATATGGGTGGATTAGGAAAATATATTCGCATTACCTGGCTTACTTTCTTAATTGGAACATTAGCAATTTCAGGTATTTTCCCATTTGCTGGTTTCTTTTCAAAAGATGAAATTTTAGCTGCATCCTTTGGTGCTAATAAAACAGTTTGGATATTATTAAGCATCAGTTCTATGATGACCGTGTTTTATATGTTCCGTTTATTCTTCTTAACCTTTAGCAAAAGCTTTAGGGGAACAGAAGAGCAAAAGCATCATTTGCATGAGTCGCCTTGGACAATGACTTTACCTTTAATTGTATTGGCAATATTTTCTGTAGGTGCTGGATTTTTAGGAATGCCAGCAGTTATGAGTTCAACACATTATTTCTCACAATATTTGGCTCCAGTTTTCGAAGGCTCGAAAAGCCTAATTACAGAACACCACCATGCAGATCATGGAACAGAATTAATGCTAATTGGAATTGCCTTATCTGCTGCAGCAATTAGCATTGGCTTGGCTTGGAGTTTTTATGTTTCTAAAAATCAAATTCCAGAGGATGAGCCACAAGGTCTTTCTAAATGGGTTGCCAATAAATTTTATATCGACGAATTATACAATACAATTATTGTTAAACCAATCATGGTAATTAGCGATATCCTATTTGTATTAGTTGATAAATTGGTTGTTGATTTAATAGTAATGGCAGCAGCTTGGATTGTTGGTTTTACTGGAAGAACATTGCGTTTGGTTCAAACCGGAAATACTGGTTTTTACATATTTGCGATGGTTATAGGAATGATGGTATTAATGTTTATTCAATTGGTGTATTAAAAATGCTTAGCTTAACTCTTTTATTTATACCGCTTGCCGCATCTTTACTTTTACTTTTTAGTAGAGGCGGTTTGAGCCGAAACCTTGCTTTGGTTTTAACCTTAGTTCAATTAGGTTTTACGGCCTATGCTTATACTGTTTTTAATGCAGAAGGCGCAGTGCCATTTGATTTCCTAAGAAATTGGTCGGCAAAACCATTCATAAATGTCCATTTTTCTATGGATGGAATGAGTTTGTTGATGGTTATTTTAACCAATTTACTCTTGCCACTTATTGTTTTAAGTGGTTATAATAGAGAAATAGAAAGGCCACATATTTTTTATAGCCTAATGTTGTTTATGCAGTTTGCATTAAATGGCGTTTTCATCGCATTTGATGGTTTTATTTATTATATTTTCTGGGAGTTGGCTTTAATTCCAATCTATTTTATTTCCTTTAATTGGGGTGGTCAAAATAGAACTCAGGTTACCTTAAAATTTTTCATTTATACCTTAGCAGGTAGTTTATTAATGTTGTTTGCTTTCTTGTTCTTATACAATGGCACTCCAACTCATTCTTTAGATTGGGCAGTATTAATTTCCAATAAGGCATGCGCTTGCAATCAAACATGGTTGTTTTGGCTATTCTTTATTGCATTTGCTATTAAAATTCCAATTGTTCCTTTCCACACATGGCAACCTGATACCTATAAAACAGCTCCCACACAAGGAACTATGTTATTATCTGGTATCATGCTTAAAATGGGTACCTATAGTTTAATTCGTTGGTTGATTCCTGTAGTTCCTGAAGGGGTAAAAGAATGGCAATATATTGCCATAGGTTTAAGCGTTGCAGGAATTGTTTATGCATCTATTATTGCCATCATGCAAAGTGATTTAAAACGATTACTAGCCTATTCATCTATTGCTCACGTTGGGTTAATTAGTGCAGGTATTTTTGCCATGAACCTAACTGGTATGCAAGGAAGTTTGATTCAAATGTTTGCTCACGGTATTAATGTGGTAGGTTTGTTTTTCTGCGCTGATATTATTTTTAATAGAACTCAAAATCCAAACGTGGAAGGCTTGGGAGGTATACGATTAGTAGCACCTAAATTTGCAACTTGGTTTATGGTAATTATTTTAGGTTCTGTAGCCTTACCACTTACCAACGGATTTGTGGGTGAGTTTATGTTGTTATTTGGAGTTTACGAATACAATACTTGGTTGAGTGTTTTTGCAGGATTAACTATTATTCTTGGTGCAGTTTATATGTTACGCATGTATCAAAAGGTGGTTTTGGGTGAACCTATCATGGAGAATATGGTATTCCCTGATTTATATTGGAACGAGAAAGTGGTCTTAATTTCTATTGGAATCCTCATTTTCTTTTTTGGTATTTTCCCAAATACAATCATCGAACTAACCGAACCATTTTTGAAAACCATTACTAAATAAAAGGAACACGTGAATACAATTATTTATACATCGGTATTGGGATTCTTCTGTATGATAGCAGAAATCTTCAATTTTAGAAAACTTATTGTACCAGTTCTGGTATTGGGTTTAGCAGTTATTTTCGGTTTGAACCTAAACGATTGGAATAGCAATCAAGCTTTTTTTAACAATATGGTGAAGGTAGATAACTTCTCTGTAGCATTTGGCGGCTTGGCAATTTTTGTAACCTTATTGGTTTTTATTCTTTCTACTGATTTTTATGCAGAAGATCAAAACCACTTGAGTGATTATATGTCGATTCTAACCTTTGTTTTGGTTGGAGCCTTGATGATGTTTAGTTATGCTAATTTAACCATGTTGTTTTTAGGTATTGAAACTTTATCCATTGCTTTATATGTTATGGCAGGAAGCAAGAGATTTGATGTTCGATCCAACGAAGCTGGATTTAAATATTTCTTGATGGGATCTTTTGCATCTTGTTTCTTATTGTTTGGTATAGCACTTATCTATGGTTCAACCGGAACTTTTGATATTGCTAAGATTACAGAGTACACTATTCAAAACCAACAAAACATTTCACCCTTATTTTATACAGGAATGGTAATGGTTGTATTTGCCATGTTATTTAAAGTTTCAGCAGCTCCATTTCATTTTTGGGCTCCAGATGTGTATGAAGGTTCGCCAGCATTGGTTACCGCCTATATGAGTACTTTGGTGAAAATTGCCGCATTTGGTGCATTCTACAAATTAATGAGTGCTACTTTCTTTTATACTTCCTGGAAAGCTGAAATCATTTTGAATGCAGCAGCTATATTAACCTTGGCCGTTGGTAATTTAATGGCTTTGGCTCAAACCAATTTTAAACGACTATTAGCATACTCCGGAATTTCACATGCTGGATACCTTATGTTGATTATAATTAGTGCTAAAAATCAACCAGCAGGTGCCTTATTCTATTATTCTTTGGCTTATTCTTTAAGTACTTTGGCCGCATTTGCAATTGCTATTCCTATTTTTAAGGCAGCCGGTTCAGAAGAAATAAGTGCATTTAATGGCCTAGCTAAGAAAAAACCATTAGCTGCAGCTGCCATGAGTATGGCCATGTTAGGACTTGCAGGAATACCGCCATTTGCAGGATTTTTAGGTAAATATTACATTTTTACCGAAGCTTTACAAAGTGGTTTCTTTTATACAACCCTTACTGCAATATTCGCTTCAATGATAGGTGTTTACTATTATTTTAAGGTGATTTTGGCCATGTATGGAAAGCCTGCAAACGAAGTAGAAATGGGCAATTCCTTTAATTATAACCTAGTATTATGGTTATGTATAGCATTAAGCTTGTTTTTCGGGCTTTATCCAGCTCCAATCCTAAACATATTTTAGGATAAAAAGCGTTTTCAAGTATATTGCAATTCGGCTTCACAATTAATTAATATGTGATGCAACTTGCATATTCCTAAATATTGACTTTTTTTGTAACTATTAAACTATAAACAATTATTCTCATGAACAAGGTAGCAACACCTAAAAAAGAAAGCTCATTGAAAAGCAATTTTGCAGCTTTCACAATTCCTATTCTGGTAATTACCGGTATTTTGATTTACATGTTTGTTTTGGGTAATCCTTCAAACTTTGAAGGTGGCGATTCAAAAAATCACCCAGTACAAGAAGGCATCGGCCACGTGTTAGGTTTAATTTACAAAGGTGGATTCATCGTACCAATCCTTTTATCTTTGGTATTAATGAGTATCACTTTTTCAATTGAACGTTTTTTAACTATCGCTAAAGCTCAAGGAAATGGAAGTGCAGAAGCATTTGTTCGCAAAGTGCAAGGTCATTTAACTGCTAACAGCGTTGATGCTGCTATGGCTGAGTGTGACAAACAACAAGGTTCTGTTGCCAACATCGTAAGATCTGCTTTGGTTAAGTACAAAGAGATGGAAGGTGTTCAAGGAATGGACAAAGAACAAAAAGTTTTAGCTATCCAAAAAGAATTGGAAGAAGCTACTACTTTAGAATTGCCTATGTTAGAAAAGAACTTGGTAATTATCGCAACCATGGCTTCAGTTTCTACTTTGATCGCTCTATTAGGAACGGTATTAGGTATGATTCGTGCGTTCTCGGCTTTGGGTACTGGTGGAGCACCAGATTCAGTTGGTTTGGCAAATGGTATTTCTGAAGCTTTGATCAACACAGCTTTAGGTATTGGTAACTCAGCTATCGCTATCATTATGTACAACGTATTCACTACAAAAATCGATAAGATTACCTTTACGATTGATGAAGCTGGATATAGCATCGTACAAACATTTGCTGAAAAGCATAAATAAGATTGGGTTTTTACCCATTCGATTTTGATATTGATTTTGAGTTTTAAAATTTAAGTACAACAATATGCCAAAGGTTAAAGTACCAAGGAAGAGCACTTCGGTGGACATGACGGCCATGACGGACGTTGCGTTTCTACTGTTGACGTTCTTTATGTTGGCTACACAATTCAAGCCTGATGAGCCGGTGACAGTTAATGCGCCTTCATCTGTGGCTGAGGTGCCACTTCCAGATGTAGACATTATGACCATTACTATTAGTAATGATGGTCGTGTGTTTTTCTCAATGGAAGGGCAACAGTATAAAGAGGAATTGATTCGTAAAATGAGTGCTATTAAGCAGGTTCCTTTCTCTGAAAAAGAGATTAAAGAATTTTCATTAATGTCGAGTTTTGGAGTTCCTTTTAGTCAGTTAAAAGAACTTTTAGCTGAAAAGTCTGAAGAAAGGGCTAAGTTTAATCAATCAGGTATTCCTTCTGATTCTACTAATAATGAATTAGCAGATTGGATTTGGCAAGCTCGTTTGAGTAATAACAAAGTTCGTGTTGCCATCAAAGGCGATCAAGACGCTAATTTCCCAGTGGTGAAGCAAGTAATTGCAACATTACAGGATAAAAAAGTGAATCGATTTAATTTCATCACCAACCTTACTACGGAGTCGGTTGAAAAATAAAATAAGATTATGGCAGAAATAGAAGGCGGTGGCGGTGGTCATAAGAAAGGTGGGAAACCAAAAGGTAAGAAAATGTCGACTCGCGTTGACTTTACGCCAATGGTGGATTTGGGCTTTTTGCTCATTACCTTCTTTATGTTAACTACTTCCATGAATAAGCCAAAAACCATGGAAATTAATATGCCAGTGAAGGAAGTTACTGAGGAAGAAAAACAAAAAGTTAAGGCTTCTCAGGCAATTACTTTACTCTTGGCAGAAAATGATGAAATTGTGTATTATTTCATCAACGAACAAACTGGTGAACCAGAAACACCAGTGATTACTAATTTCAGTAAGGGAGGTATACGTGCTACCTTACTTTCTAAGAACAAAGAATTATTAGATAAGGCCAATAACAATAACTACGATTCTATTCCAATTCTGAGGGAAATGTATAAAACCAATCAGATTAAGGAAGATGAAATGAAAAGTAGAATTGCTGGCATTAAATCTAACAAGGATGCATTAATTGTAGTTATTAAGGCAGATGACAAAGCCAAGTATAAAAACTTGGTGGATATTTTGGATGAAATGTTGATTTGCAATATCGGTAGATATGCAATTGTTGATATTTCTCCATTGGAAGCTGATTTAATTAAAACTGCAATGGCCACCTCTAACTCACCCGTAACTCCTAAATAACATGGCAGCAAAACTAGATATTTTTGATAGCAAATGGGTTGAGCTGATATTTACTGGTAGGAACAAGGCTTATGGTGCTTATGTATTGCGTAAAAAAGGCGATGAATACACCATTAAAGGAATCATTTTCGCAGTAGTTTTATTTACTGCAAGTATTTCGGCTCCTGTTATAGTAAATTATATTAAGTCTCAAATTCCCAAAGAAAACGAGGTTAAAGTAACCGATGTAACTACCTTGGAGGAACCACCTCCAATTGATAAAAACGAACCACCACCGCCTCCTCCGGCAGAACCACCGCCACCTTTAAAAAGTACGGTAAAGTTTACGCCTCCAGAAATTAAACCTGATGAAGAGGTTCCAGATGATGAACCACCTCCAATTCAAGAAGAAATGAAAGATAAGGATGCTGGCGTTGCAACTGTGGAAGGTGATGCAAATGGTGTGGATGCTAGTTTAACTGAAGGTGGAGAAGGTGATGGGGATGCCCCTGAAATTCTAACTTTCGCTGAACAAATGCCTGAGTTTGCTGGTGGAGTTGAAGAAATGTATAAATTCTTAAGTAAGAACATACAATATCCGCCATTAGCTAGAGAAAATAGTGTTGAAGGAAAAGTGGTGTTAACCTTTGTGGTTGGTGCCGATGGAAAGATTTCTCAAATAGAACAAGTAGGTAAAAAATTGGGTTGGAATTGTGACGAGGAAGCTATTCGTGTTGTAAAAAACATGCCGAAATGGACTCCTGGAAAACAAAATGGTAAAGCGGTAACTGTGAAGTTTACTTTGCCTATCCGTTTCCAATTAAATTAATATTGATTGAGGCCTGATTTCTATCCTGCAATTTGTTCTAGTACATGTTGCCAGGTAGGTTCAGGCCTTATTTTTTATAAAAAATGAATCAAAATTTAGAAGATATAAGAGACGAACGCAAAGAAAAAGTTGCTGGAATATTCAAATATTTCAGCCTCATTATGGGTGTGTTCTATATGGTAATGGGAGTTATCTTTTACTTGTTTCCTTTTCTAGAAAACATTGAAGCATGGGCAAAAATTAGTATAAGCCTTGTTCTGTTTTTATACGGTTTTTTTCGCTTATGGAGGGCATGGAATTCATGAAATTTAGCATAGCACTATTCTTTTCTCTTTTTTTATTGTCGTGTGGAAATTCAAACACACAAACCACACCTTTAGATTCCCCAACAAGCGGCGAAATCACAGTTGCATGTGATGAAAGTTTGCAGCCTATTATGGATGCAGAGAAAATGGTTTTTGAAGAATTGTATACCAATGCTAAAATCAATATGGTTTATGTAAGTGAATACGATGCTATTCAAATGATGGTGACTGATAGTGCAAGGATGGCTATTGTTACTCGTGAGTTAACTCAGGGCGAATTGGATCAACTAAAAGAACAAAAAATTAGCAGGGCCAATTATCATAAAATAGGATACGATGCAGTTGCATTTATTTTGAACCCAGCCAATACCGATACTAGTTTTTCATTGAAACAGATTAAGCAATTGTTGAGTGGGGAATTGAATAATTGGAAAGATATAAACCCTAAAAGCAATTTAGGCGAAATCCAAATTGTATTCGATAGTCCCAAATCTGGCGCTATTCGATTGTTGGAGGATAGTGTTTTAAAAGGTTTGCCTCTTGGTAAAAATTGCTTTGCTTTAAAAAGCAATCCTGATGTGATAGAATATGTAAAGGCAAATAAAAACGCAATTGGCATTATTGGGGTGAGTTGGATTAGCGATACGGATGATGTTCAAACCAAATATTTTTTGAATAATATTAAAGTTGCAGAAGTTGAACCCATTTTAATGCGTGTTGCAGGAATTACAAATAAACCAATTCAAGGAAATATTGCCTTAAAACAATATCCATATTGGAGGCAAATAAAAATTGCGAGTAGGGAAATGCGTGTAGGGCTTGGCACGGGCTTTGCCAGCTTTATGGAAAGTGAGCCAGGACAAAAAATTATATTAAAAGGAGGATTGGTTCCATTCCGATCTTCAATTAGAACCATAAATTTAAATTAGGATACATGAAAAATAGAATAATGAGTTTAGTAAGTGCTTTGTTGATTGTAGGGTTTACCCAAGCTCAAAGCCTTGCAGATGGTTTAAGAGCCATTGATTTTGAAAAGTATGAGTCTTCTCGAGATATTTTTAAAGCATTAATTGCAAAGGAACCTACCAATGGGGAATATTATTACCATTTGGGTCAATCCTATTTGAATTTATTAAATATTGATTCAGCTACCCTTAGTTATAATCAAGGAATAAAAATAGCACCCGCTACTCCTAGTAATTATGCAGGGTTAGGGGAGTTAGAATTATTAGAGGAGAATAAAGTTAAGGCTAAAGAGTATTTTGATAAAGCCTTGTCTTTTAGTAAAACTAGATCAGGAATTGTAACTGATATAAATGCAATAACTGTGGTTGCTTCGAGCATGGTAAATAACGCAGTTGTGAAAATGTTGGATGAGGCTGAAGAATTAGTGAAAATGGGCTACGAGCAAGATAAAAAGAACTATGATTTCTTGGTTGCTGCAGGTGATGTTTATTTAGAGAAAAACGATGGAGGAAACGCTGCAACTTTTTATGAAAGAGCGATTGCTGTAAATCCAGCTAGACCAAAAGCATATTCGCGTGTTTCTGTAATTTGGATTCGTGTTAGGAATTATGAAACTGCACAATCTGATTTAAACCGTGCTTTTGAAAAAGATCCAAATTATGCACCAGCATGGAAGTACCAAGCAGAATTGTATTACGCCCAGCGTAAATTTGCAAAAGCAAAAGAAGCATATGCCACTTACTTAAATAATTCTGAACCAAGTTTAGCAAATCAAATTCGTTTCTCAAGAATATTGTTTTTAAGTAAAGCTTATGAGGATGCATTAGAGAAAATTGATGAAATTCAAAAAATAGATAAAACCACCTTATTACTATACAGATTACGTGGATTCTCAATTGCTGAAATTTTAGAGACCAAAAATGATCCTGAGCAGGCAAAAAGTGGTTTAACTTCTTTGGAATACTATATGCAAAAGCAAGAGCCTAAAAAGTTGACTTCTTCGGATTATCAATATTTAGGGAAACTGCAATCTAAAACTGGTGATAAGGATTCTTTAGCCATTTTGAACCTAAGAAAAGCTATAGAGATGAATCCATATTTGGTAGATAACTACACAGAAATGGCGAAAATCTTTAATAAGATGAGGATGTTTGATAGTGCAGCAGCAAGTTATGAAACCTATATTGGTTTGGCTCAAAAAGTAACTGCCGCCGATTATTATTTATTAGGCAAATCTTTATATTATGCTAAGAGTTATTCGAAATCCGATTCAGCATTTTTGAAAGTAAATGAAATGCGTCCAGAATATCCTGATGCCTATTTATGGAGAGGAAACTGTAATTCTGCAATGGACCCAGATTTTGAATCAGATTTTGCAAAAGGACATTACGAAAAATATATTGAGTTGTTAACTGCAGATCCAGAAAAGTTTGAATCTACACTAAAGATTAAAAATAAATCAGGATTAATAAATGCTTATGGTTACTTAGGCTTTTATTACCTAAACAAGGACAAAAAAGCAGAAGCCAAGGAATACTATAAAAAAGTATTTGAATTGGATCCAAATAATGTTAAAGCAAAAACTGTTTTAGGCGAATTGAAATAGTTTTTTGGTTCAAACCGAAATTTAAAAGCCACCTTAAAACAGGGTGGCTTTTTTTATGGTTAAGTATTACCACATATCTATGTCTTCATAATTGAAGGGTCCAGAAATTCCAATTCCAACAAAAAAAGTTTGTGGTAGGTGATCATACCCTAGGTTCAAAATGATTCTATTTGTTAGTGGAATAAATACACCACCTCCAAAATTAAGCTTGAATTTTGTTTCATCAGTGTTGATTACCCATTCGGTTTCACCGGGATTTTTGTAAGGAGTTTGTAATTCAGAGAAAATTCTTTCTCTAACTGTTCCAATCCCAAAATAAAGAGGGATTTTTTTTGTTATAGGCACTACCATGTTTAATCCAACTCCAAATGAATACGCCTTTTTTGTATTCCCTGTTTGCCAATTATTTTTTACAGCTGTATCATAATTTGTAAAACTCAAACCATCACGTAAAATTAGAATATTGTTTATACCTACCCGCCAACTCACACCAAAACCAAACTTGCGGTAACTAATGTGATTGCCACCCACCATTAATTGATCATTTGGGTAAACGCCCATTCCAAAAGCATTGTAAACAACAGGCTTGCCTTTATTTGATGTAGGAAGGGTTTGTGAATGAAAAGAATTGCCTTGACCCAAACTTAAAAAAGGTAGGATTAAAGTGGCAAAAACTACTGCTAATTTTCTCATAATTATTTTGACTCCTTGGTTAGGGTAAAACGCTTATTTTTGCGATTCATATGCAAATTGACATTTTAACCTTATTTCCCCAAATTTTTGAAGGACCATTTACAGAATCTATCCTAAAAAGGGCGATGGAAAGAGGCTTGGTTCAAATAGATTTACATAATATAAGGGACTATTCGCTCTCCAAACATAAGAATGTAGACGATTATCCTTACGGTGGTGGGGCAGGAATGGTTATGAATATTGAGCCTATTGACAGGTGTTTGGCAGCTTTAAAAGAAAATTATACTTACGACGAAATTATTTATATGAGTCCGGATGGTGAACCTTTCACCCAAAAAATTGCCAATGAACTTTCAACAAAAAAGAATTTGGTGTTTTTATGTGGCCACTACAAAGGTGTAGACGAAAGGGTTCGCGAAAATTTGGTTACGCGAGAACTTAGTTTGGGCGACTTCGTATTAACAGGAGGTGAGTTAGCTGCAGCAACTATGGTAGACGCAATTGTACGCCTTTTGCCAGGTGCTTTAAATGATGAAACCTCAGCCTTAAGCGATTCCTTTCAAGATGATTTAATTAGTCCGCCCGTTTATACCCGTCCTGCAGAATATAAAGGATGGAAGGTTCCTGATGTTTTATTGTCTGGTCATCAAGCCAAAATAGATGAATGGAGGCATGAACAAAGTTTGGTTCGAACCAAAGAAAGAAGACCGAATTTAGGACAGTAGCGGAAGGTTATTTGGGTATTGGTCTTTAGTCTTTTGTATTGTATTGTATTGTATTGGAAAAGAATAAGGGAGCCTAATTGACAATTAACAAAGGATAAATTCAACACTAGTTGAAAAGAAAAAAAATATTTTTTCTCGCCTACTTTTGAAATTAGATGGAAAAGCCTATTTTCGCAGTCCGATTTTTAGAAAAGTATAGCAAAATGGACGCAATAAAATTTGTAGAGCAAGAATTTACACAAGGAAAAACCTTCCCTGAATTCGCTGCCGGTGATACCGTAAACATTCATTATAAGATCCGTGAAGGCGCCAAAGAGCGTATTCAGCAGTATCAAGGAATTGTGATTCAACGCAGAAATGCAGGTTTGAGCGCAACTCTTACTGTTCGTAAGATATCTAATGGTGTAGGTGTAGAAAGGATTTTTCCTTTATATAGCCAAAACATTGATAAAATTGAATTAGTCGGACGTGGAAAAGTCCGCAGAGCTCGTTTGTTCTACTTGCGTGAAGCTAAGGGTAAGAATGCAAAAGTAAAAGAAAGAAGAGGGTAAAAATTTCATAACTTAAGCAAAGGACCCCGGCTCATTCATTTGGGTCGGGGTTTTTGTTTTCAGAGGCTTTTCGAGCCCTTTGGCTGCGTTATGCTAATTTTTGGAAAGCTCATTTGGGGGAAAGCAACTAGCAACTAGCAACTAGCAACTAGCAACTAGCAACTAGCAACTAGCTTTTTGACTTTAGCAACATAGGAGCCAAGAGCTCTTCCTACGCTAAAGCTTAGGTTGACAAAGCCAGCAGCTAGATGCCAGAAGCCAGAAGCTAGCAGCCAGCAGCAACTTAATGTTGACAAGGATTTAAATAAATTTACTATTATTAGTATATAGTCTTCAACCAAATTAAGAATTCTATATTTTTGAAAAATTAATGAATTACTAACAACTAAAGGGAACAGCCTGTAGCAATTTTCAATTGGCATAAGGCCAACCGCCATAGATTAAAAATAACATGACCGAACTAGCAAAGACATATAGTCCTCAGGATTTTGAGGACAAGTGGTACCAATATTGGTTAGAAAAGAAATTATTTCATGCTGAACCAAATCCTGAAAAGGAACCGTATACTATTGTAATTCCACCACCCAATGTAACTGGAGTTTTACATATGGGCCATATGTTAAATAATACCATTCAGGATGTTTTGGTAAGGAAAGCCCGCATGGAAGGAAAGAATGCTTGTTGGGTTCCTGGAACTGATCATGCTTCCATTGCAACAGAAGCAAAGGTTGTTCAATTATTGCGCGAGCAAGGGATTAAAAAATCGGATTTAAGCAGGGAAGATTTTTTAAAACATGCTTGGAATTGGAAAGAAAAATACGGAGGTATTATTCTTGAGCAATTAAAGAAATTAGGAGCTAGCTGCGATTGGGATAGAACTCGTTTTACCATGGAGCCTAAGCTAAGCGAAGCTGTAATTGAGGTATTTATTGATTTGTACAATAAAGGTTTAATCTACCGAGGATTACGCATGGTAAATTGGGATCCTCAAGGTAAAACCGCTTTGAGTGATGAAGAGGTAATACACAAGGAGGTTCAATCCAAATTGTATTATATCAAGTACTTTATGGCGGATGGAAGTGAGGAATTTGTAACCATTGCCACCACTCGTCCAGAGACTATTCTTGCAGATGTGGCTATTTGCGTTAATCCAAGTGATGAACGATTTAAGCATTTAGTTGGAAAGAAAGCCTTAGTTCCGTTTTTGAATAGAGAAATTCCAATTATTGCAGATGAATATGTTGCTGTAGATTTTGGTACAGGTTGCTTGAAAGTAACCCCTGCCCACGATGTAAACGATTATGCATTGGGTCAGAAATACAGTTTGCCTGTTATTGATATTTTAGACGAAAGTGGATTCTTAAACGCAGAAGCCAAAGACGAGCGCTATATTGGTAAAGATAGATTTGCTGTAAGAAAACAAATTGCTATTGATTTAGAGGAAGCAGGACATATTCTCAAAATTGAAGAATATAAAAACCAAGTTGGAACTAGCGAAAGAACCGGTGCTGTTATTGAGCCTCGCTTGAGTTTGCAATGGTGGGTTGACATGAAGAAATTCATGGAACGCAATCCAGAAGTTTTGGATGCGGTTATGTCGGATGAAATTCAGTTTCATCCTGCCAAAATGAAAAACACCTACAAGCATTGGATCGACAATATTAAAGATTGGTGTATTAGCAGACAGTTATGGTGGGGACAACGCATACCTGCTTGGTACGATGAAAACAACCAATTTGTAGCCGTAGCAAAAACTGAAGCAGAAGCACAACTAATAGCTAAAAACCAAGGGCTAACAGCTAATGGCTTACACCAGGATGAAGATGTATTGGATACTTGGTTTAGTTCTTGGTTATGGCCAATTTCTGTTTTCGATGGATTTGAAAATCCTGAGAATCCAGATATCAAACATTTTTACCCAACCAATGATTTGGTAACTGCTCCTGAAATTATGTTTTTTTGGGTGTTTAGAATGATCATGGCTGGTTACGAATGGAGAGGAGAGAAGCCATTTAAAAATGTTTATTATACCGGTATTGTTCGCGATAAGCAACGTAGGAAAATGAGTAAGTCATTGGGCAATTCTCCAGATCCATTAGACTTAATTGCTCAATATGGTGCGGATGGTGTGCGCATGGGAATGTTACTTTGTTCTCCTGCTGGAAATGATATTTTGTTTGATGATAGTCAGGTTGAACAAGGTAGAAACTTTGGCAATAAAATTTGGAATGCTTTCCGATTGGTAAAAGGTTGGGAAGTTAAGCCAGACGAGGGTTTTAACCCAGAAATTTTGGACGCAAATAAACTCAATGCAGATTGGTTTGCAGGAAGACTTTCTGCTGCTTTGGTAGAGATAGAAGAGAAATACAAAGGATACAGATTGAGTGAAGCACTCATGAGTATTTACAAATTGATTTGGGATGATTTCTGTGCATGGTATTTGGAAATGGTAAAGCCAGTTTTTGGTGAACCTATGAATGAAAGCACCTACCAAACAACTATCGGATTCTTTGAGGAATTGATGAAAGTTTTGCATCCATTCATGCCATTTATTACCGAAGAAATTTGGCAAAATATGCGCGAGCGCGAAGAAGGAAATTCGATTTGTATAGAAGCGTATCCAATTGCAAGCATGGCAGTAACACCTGATTTATCAAGAGTTTTTGAAGCCATTCAACAAATACGTAATTTAAGAAATGCCAAAGGAATTAGTCCAAAAGAAGCCTTTGAAATTTCAATAAAAGCAAAGGATCAAATTTTCTACCAGCCATACCTTTTCTTGCTAAAGAAACTTGCAAATGTTAGTAGCATTAACTTTGTTGAGGAGCAACCAGCAGGCACAACCTTATTGCCTGTAGATACGGATGAGTTGTTTATAGTTTTGAACCTACAAGTAGATGAAGTTGCAGAGCGTGAGAAAATTGAAAAGGAAATTGAGTATTTGCAAGGCTTCATGAAATCTGTAGATGCCAAATTGAGCAATGAAAAATTTGTGGCCAATGCCAAACCTGAATTGGTTGAAAAAGAACGCCAGAAGAAGGCCGATGCTGAAGCAAAACTTGATGTATTAAGGAAGAGTTTGAATTAAATCCGCTAGCCTTAAATTACTTAATAAACATAAAAGGGGATTCCAACAAATGATTGGAGTCCCCTTTTTTTATTCTTATTTCCCTTGTTAAATAATTTACTCATGCTTTCAAAGAGGATGGAAACATTAAAATACATGGCATCCAAATCTTAATCGTTCTTTTTAAGGCTTAGCCTTTACTTATTTTAAGGATAAATAAAATAATAGAAAGGCCGTTCAAAAGGTATTGGGGTTGAAAATCATTGATAGGTTTTATTTGAAGAATCGGGGTAAAAATGTGAACTATAAAAAGTACATTTGAAATAAGAAAATGACTGAGAAAGATTTAAATTTTTTTGCAAAGGAACCCACAGATAGTCCGAAGAGGGAGTTTAGAATTTTTGCCACTTTTGAGGAACAAGAAGAGTATGAATTGGGTCAAATGAGTCGATTAACACCCACTGAGAGGTTGATGCAAATGAGGAAATTCATAAATATTGCCTACGGTATGCATGGATATGATCCTAATAATTTACCAACTATTCATTCAGTTAAAATACTTTTATGAATATTTTTGATGCATATACTTATAGCTTAATTAAGGAATTAAATCAAAATGAAGTTGAGTATTTGGTTGTAGGTGGATATGCTGTCAATTACCATGGATATAGAAGAACAACGGGAGATATTGATTTATGGATAAAGCCTGATAATGGACTAAATAAAGATCGGATTTTAGATTGCTTATTGAATTTAGGCGTTTCGTTGGAAATGATTGATCAATTAAGAAAATTGGATTTTTCAAAACCAGTAGTTTTTGTAGATGGGGTTGAACCTTATAAAATTGATTTCATGACACATATTTCTGGTGTAAAATTCGATGAGGCTTTCAATGAAAAATTAATTTCGGAATTGGATGGAATTCCAATTCCGTTTATCCAATTGAATCATTTGATTCTATCGAAAATAACCACAAGCCGATTAAAAGATAAAATGGACGTTGATGAATTACAAAGGATAAATTCTAAAAGGTAAACCTCCTAGTTTTTTATTCCAGTCTTCTTGATTTTTTTTTACGTGGTAAGAGGTTGCTACTCGAAGTTTCTCACTCTCTTTTTATTTCTTATTTCCCTTGTTAAATAATTTACTCATGCTTTCAAAGAGGATGGAAACATTAAAATACAAGGCATCCAAATCTTGATCGTTCTTTTTTAGACTTAGCCTATCGCAACGATTAGCAGTAAGTGCTTGTTTACCCCCAAATTTCAAATCGAGCCAACGAAGCATGGTATATTCATTATCAACTTTAATTACCCAAAATGCAGTTTCTTCTGTTTTGCCATCTCCAGTTGAGTATATAGTATTTAATATTCCTTGGTACATGAAGATGGATTTTTGCCTTTCGCTTTCTCTGTTTAACATTTTATTGGCATAGGTAATATAAAGCCAATAATCCAAATCAAAGGGAACGTCTTTTAAGATTTTCTCACTCAAACTAATAATTTTCTCCAATTCTTTATCCGAATGTTCTTCTTTTTTGTTAAGGATTTCTTTTAATTTTTTATCGTCGCCACCGCCATAAGGGCTATATTTTTCTTGTATTGCCTGACCATAGTATAAATAAAAAAACTCGTCCCCAGTTAGGGTGGTATCCTTATCTAAATACCTTTCCATAAGTTTTGGATAATTGTATTCTGTTTGGTTTGAGAGAGTTTTCTCTATTTCTTTTAGGTTTACTTTTCTAAAAGTATCTTGTCCAAAACACAAGCTTGGCAAAAGGAGTAATAGGCTAATAAGTTTCATAAAATAAAAGTACCAAAAGATTTTTTAGTTTGAAAGAAATGCCAAAAATAAATCAAATACCCAAAGTATTTGCATTCTCATATTTGATTTAGGGTGTCTAAGTACTCTATTAATTACATGATAATATAAAGTAATACTTTTGTTTATCATGATAAAATAAAGTAGATTTGTTGAATGGAGTTCGATAGAAAACAAGTATTAATTGATTCTGAGGGTGAAAGTTTGTTTTTGTGGGGTGCAAGACAAACAGGAAAGAGCACTTTGCTAAAAAGACTTTATCCGAATGCATTGTGGTTTGATTTGTTATTATCTGATGTTTTTGAAAGATTATCTAAACAGCCATCAATCTTGAGAGAAACTGTTTTGGCTGACAATGAAAATAGAATAGTAGTTATTGACGAAGTTCAAAGAATTCCTGAATTGCTAAATGAAGTTCATTGGCTTATTACAAATCATAAGGTTCAATTTATATTAAGTGGATCTAGTCCTCGTAAAATTATTCGTGGTGGTTCAAATCTTCTTGGTGGAAGGGCCCTCAGATATGAACTTTACCCTTTGGTAAGTAGTGAGATTCCTGAATTTGATTTACTAAAAGCCTTGAATAATGGATTAATACCAAAACATTATTTGGCCACAAATGCTAAGAAAAAAATATCGGCTTATATTGGTAATTACTTGAAAGATGAAATTGCGGCCGAAGCAAAAATCAGAAACATACAATCCTTTTCAAGATTTCTTGAAGCAGCTGCATTTAGCAACGGAGAAATGGTGAATTATGCCAATATTGCTGCTGATTGTGGGGTTTCTCCTCCTACCGTGAAGGAGTATTTTCAAATTTTAGAAGATACATTAATTGGGAGGTTCCTACCTTCTTTTCAGAAAAAACCAAAGAGAAGGGTTATTTCTGCCCCAAAGTTTTATTTTTTCGATATTGGTATTGTTAATTATTTACTCAAAAGAGGTGAAATCCAGCAGGGAAGTGAAATATTTGGTAATGCCTTCGAACATTTAATTTATCAAGAAATATTTGCACATAGTAAATATTCTGGTAATGAGTACCTGATTTCTTATTGGAGAACTGCATCGCAAATAGAAGTTGATTTCATATTGGGCGAAAATGAGGTGGCCATTGAAGTTAAGTCCTCTTCAAATATTAATGCCAGACATTTAAAGGGACTTAAAAGTTTTTCAGAAGAATATGAAACAAAACAATTGATTTTGGTTTGCAATGAGCCACTGCCTCGACTTATCGACAATGTTATGGTTTTGCCTTGGAAAATATTTTTGGAAAGGCTATGGGCAGGGGAAATAATTTGAAATTTTTAAATTAAATAAACTACCGAGTTTACCTAGTCCTAAAAAAAGTAGACCTGATTTAGGTGGCTTAAAAATTAAAACTCCAAACTCATTCCATCAAAAGTTCCGCTGCTCATTAGCAAAAGATTTTCATTGCCTGTATAGTATTGTTCAAGAAATGCGCGCAGTTCATTTTTGTCGGTAAACACCCTTACGTCTTCTCCAAAACCTGCTGCCACTTCACTTGGGTCAAGCATGGGCATTTTCTTTATTTCTAAAGCATGTTTGCTAAATAATACAGCACGAACATCTGCCTTTTCTAAAGTGTTGTGGTAATGTGGTAAGAAGTCTTTATTTAAGCTGCTGTAAGTATGAAGTTCATAGGCAGCTATTAGTTTTCTATCGGGATACAATTCTCTAACAGCATTTACGGTAGCTTTCAATTTAGAAGGTGCATGTGCAAAATCACGTAATACCAAACTATGTTCCGTTTCTTTGATAGTCTCCAATCTTTTTGCTGTTCCTTTAAAACCTTGAATGGCTTCGTAAAACTGCGCTTGGTTCAAACCGGCCTTTAAACAAGCATGTTTAGCAGCCATCATGTTTTGCAAATTGTGTGTGCCAAAGAAAGATAAGCTAACTGGATTTTCTTCTCCCGTTACAGAAGTTGGCAAAATAAAATGTCCGTTTTCAACTGAAAATAGGGGAGTGGTATACGGTATTTTTTCGCAAACAGTTTCGGTTTGATCCAATAATTTTTTCACCTCTGGATCGGATTCACAATAAATGATAGAACCATCTTTTGAAATGTCTTTGATGAATTTTTCGAATTGAAATAAATAGTTTTCATATGTTGGAAACACATTGATATGATCCCATGCAATGCCTGTGATGATGCCAATATTTGCTTGATATACATGAAACTTTGGTCGTAAATCTAAGGCGGAAGTTAAGTATTCGTCTCCTTCAAAAACGGCAATTTTAGAAGTATGGCTGAACCCAACCATGGTTTCAAAACCTGCTAATTGAGAACCTACCAAATAATCAAATTCGAGGTTATGGTAATTCAATACATGAAGTATCATGGCAGTAGTAGTTGTTTTGCCATGACTACCTCCTACAACAATTCTTAATTTGTCTTTGGTTTGCTCATACATGTATTCGGGAAAAGAATATATTTTCAAACCTAATTCTTGTGCGCGAGCCAATTCTGGATTGTCTTTGCGAGCATGCATACCTAAAATAATGGCATCAATATCTTGTGTAATAAGATTTGGTTGCCAACCAAATTGATTGGGAAGTAAATCGTAATTTTTCAACCTCGATAAAGCTGGTTCGTAAATTTCATCATCGGTACCAGTTACTTGGTAACCTTTTTTATGTAAGGCAATAGCCATATTGTGCATTACAGCACCGCCGATAGATATAAAGTGTATACGCATGTATTTTATTTTTGGATTAGGTTCGATATAAACCTCTTAATAATTTTTAATTTTAAACTCTCTAATTGCAATTCATTTTCTTAAAAAAATCCATTTGATCTACTCTCATTATGACCACAAAGAAAATTTTTTTTTAAGCATTTTTTCTTTAAGTACTTATACTTTTTTTTAGTTTTAAAAATAGCCATAATTCCTTTATTTATTAGTTGGTTCGAACCAAACCATAAAACATGAAAAGGAGATGTTTGAATATAAAAAGCAAACAAGATTAATAAATATTTTATTAATTTTTTATGGCTTTTAATTAAATCGAAATTAAAATATTAAATTGCTTACAATTAGTTGATTGTGCCTATAAGCTTAAATAAATACCTTATTTTTTCTACCCTTTTATTTTCTTTAAATGGGTATGCACAACCCATTGCTAATTTTTCTGCCAATCACACCCAAGGATGTGCGCCCTTATTGGTTCAATTTACAAGTCTGTCCACCAATAGTCCAACTACTTATTTATGGGATTTTGGAAACGGAAATACATCCACCTTACAGAACCCTTCCGCCTCCTATGTAGTTGCTGGCAAGTTTGCAGTTAAATTAACTGTTTCAAATTCCTTAGGTTCAAACACTAAAACTTTGGTTGATTATATTACTGTTTACCCTTTGCCTAGTGTAGCATTTGGAACCAACCCAAATAAAGGTTGTGCACCCTTACTCGTTTCCTTTCAGGACTCAAGTTCATCTCCATTAAGCAGTATTGTGAGCTGGGCATGGGATTTTGGGGACGGTGCAATTTCCACTAGTAAGAATCCAAACAATACCTATTATGCCTCCAATTCTTTTTCTGTTAGTTTACAAGTTACAGATGGAAATGGTTGCAGAAATTCATTGATTAAAAATAATTTAGTTTTGGTTCAAACCAAACCCACCCTTGATTTTAAGGCGAGTTCTTTTTTTGGTTGTGGCCTTCCATTTTCTACTCCTTTTACACCCCTTGTTTCACCAGCTGGGACCTATTCCTACAAGTGGGATTTTGGCAATGGAACACAAAGCACACTTAGTAACCCAACGGCAAATTATTCTACTAAAGGGAATTATTCTGTTTCATTGCAGGTTGTAACCTCTGCACAATGCACAGTTTCGTTGGTGAAACCAGCCTATATTAAAATTGCGGATGTGGTTCCAAATTTTAATATAAGTGGTACTCCAGACTTGTGTGCACCGGGTAATGTTTCTATTATTAATACCACCAATTTTGACACTTTTGGAATTGTTTACGAATGGTATTTAAATGGGGTTTTGGTTTCTAATTTTAAACATCCTAAATTGACTAATTTACCTATTGGTACCTATTCTTTAGAGCTCAAAGTCAAGATTGGAAGTTGTGTGGTATCTGCTTTGAAATCTTCATTTTTCTCGGTTCAAGCCTCCTCTAAAAGTAATTTTGATGCAGATAAATGGTTTTTTTGTAAAGCACCAGCTACGGTTCATTTTAGGGATTCTAGCACCAATGCTACCTCTTGGAATTGGGATTTTGGCAATGGGCAAACTTCTAACCAAAAGAACCCAAGCAATATCTATACTCAAAATGGAAATTATACGGTAAGACTAATTACTTCTCATGTAAATGGGTGTAAGGACACCATGGTGAAAACTGCCTATATCAAAATTAATCCAGGTAGTATTATTCCAGTAATCATACCCAAATATGGATGTGTGCCATTACCAGTTACTTTTTCTGTAACGGATACAAATTTTTCTCGATTTACCAATTTTACCTGGAATTTTGGCAAGGCAGGTGCTGGGGCAAATACCTCCGTGGCATACCATACCTATAACGATACGGGTACTTATGTAATAACCTTAACAGCCACTAATGCCGAAGGTTGTTATTCTCAGCAACATGATACCCTCATTGTTGGAATGCATGTGACGCCAGATTTTTTTGCAGAGAAAAGGGTTTATTGTTACAGTGAACAACCTATAATTTTCACCAATACCACCACCTCCAATGTGCCCAACCTAAGCTTTAAGTATGTTTATGGAGATACCAGCGATATTTTATGGGAAGCTGGTAACAAAGTCTTTTTTAAAGATACAGGTACTTTTAATATTGGATTATTAGCCATACACAATGGTTGTTCTACCAATTTTTCAAGGGCAAATTATATAAGGGTAATGGGTCCCATTGCTGAATTTAAAACGAGCTACTTTGGCTGCTCAAAATCTCAAATTCAAATTCAAAATACCAGCAAAGGAGGAAATAAGTTTATTTGGGATTTTGGTGATGGTTCTTCAAAAGTTGGCCAAGTTACAAGTCATAATTACGATTCGAGTGGAACCTTTTTGCTCACACTAACAGCCATAGATACGATAACAGGTTGTACTTCTGTTTACACTTTGCCCCAGACTATTTTAAGAGGAGTGACACCCAACTTTACCATTTCCTCCAAAGTGGGGTGCATGCCACTTACCGCTATACTTACCAATACCACCGAACCTTTATCAGATTTCATCCATTGTAGATTTGAAGTTGGGTCTGATGTGTACACAGGGAATGTAGTAAGTGCCTTGTTGTATAACCCCGGGAAATACACAGTGAAGATGATTTTGACAGACAAACTCAATTGTGTGTATTCCATTACCAAGGAGGATTCTATTTTGGTAAATGGCGCTTATTTAAAATATACTTCCACTCCAGAATTTGGTTGTTCTCCTTTGTTGATGCATGTTAGAGATTCATCAAAAGCTGATTTGCCAATTAGTAAAAGAATTTGGTATTGGGGAACCGGGGATTCAACAGTATACACACATAAGGATTCCATTAATTCGAGATATGTTTACCAGCAACCACCTGCTTATCAAAATGGGGGTTATACCTTAAAATTAGTGATTGAAGATTCCATGGGATGTAGGTTTTTTATGAATAGAAAACTATATATATCAAGACCGAAGCCTGATTTTACAGTCACACAACTAAGAACTTGCCTAGCAGATACCTTTATTTTTAAACCCATTGCCGACGATTTAATTGGATTAACTCCTGTTTCTTTTTATTGGAAAATTAACAATGAAGTATCCTCAAGCCGAATACTAAAAAAGTTGTATTATGGAGATACTTCCGTTTTAGTCAAGTTAATTGCATCGGATGTTTATGGTTGTATTGATTCTATGGTTAAAACAGTGAAAATAATTACGGGTCCACCCAAAATTGATTTTGACGCTATGCCTAAGAAAATCAATTGTCCTGGCCCGCCAATATATTTTACAGATTATTCCACACCAGGTTCTACTCCGATAAAAGAATGGAAATGGGAATTTGGTGATGGAGGTATTTCCAATTTGCAAAATCCTACAAGAATTTACTTATTGCCAGGTACCTATTCGGTAATGTTAACTCTCACTGATAGCATTGGTTGTACTTCCTCCAAAACCATTCCGGATATGGTGGTAATTGGAGGTCCAGATGGGAATTACGCTTTGTTTCCAAATTTTGGTTGTGCCCCACTAAAAGTTGAATTTGGTGCTTTAGCTACCAATGTGGTAAAATATGAGTGGGATATGGGAGATGGAACTATTGATACAAATGCCAATACCTTTCATACCTATACAAGGCCTGGGCGGTATATCCCTAATTTAACTTTAACGGATTCGGCAGGATGTAAAATAGGTTTGCCGCCTATAGATTCTATTGAGGTTTTGGCAAATCCTCAAGTTGATTTTTTTGTAAGCAAAAAGAAGAATTGTTTAGGAGCATCGGTAAGCCTAACAGGTGAAGTTATTCATAGCAGTCCTATACAAATTTATAAATGGAGTATAGATGGAAATACCTTTTCCACATTAGGGCCACATGTTTACAATTGCAATCGGGTAGGAGATATTCCTGTTATGTTTGAGGTTACAGACGACCAAGGTTGTATTGGTAAGAAATTTGATTCGTTGGCTATAAGTGTTTTCAAAGATAGTCTTGCACCAAACCAACCTTTTGCCTATAGGGCAAGTGTGGAGACAGATGAGGCTGTATCCTTTAATTTTTCGGAGAACAAAGAATCTGATTTGGATTTTTACCTAATTCATTACGATTGGAATGGTTCAGCATTTAACCAAACCAGAACACTTTCAGATATCCAGGATACGGTTCAGTTTTTCGAAAACTTGTCGACTCGTTATTTTACCTATTCCTACCAAATGCAAGCAGTGGATGTTTGTAATAATTATTCTCTACCAAGTAAGACACATACCACTATGGAGCTAAAAGCCAAAGGGCTTGTTAATGCTATTCAATTGGATTGGTCGCCATATTTGGGTTGGGATTCGGTTACTAATTATACCATTTTTCGTTTGAACGATGAAAGCAAACAGTTTGATAAAATTGGGAAAATTGGAGGTGAAATTTTATCCTTTGTTGATACCCAAGTGTATTGCCATAAGATTTCTACCTATAAAGTAATGGCTAGTTTTCAAGGGATAGTTTCTTTTAGTGATACTGCAGCAGCGATTCCTTTATTTCTGGCTACCACACCTCAAACGAGAACTGTACGTGCCACGGTAGAAAACAATAAAAATGTTTTGGTTCAATGGTATAAAAGAACCCATAAATTTCCCTATAATTTCGTCATAGAAAAAAGTAGTTCTGATCCAAAGCATGGTTTTGAGCAAATTGTATTGGGTGAAAATGATACCTTTTACATTGATAAAAATGTGGATGTCCAAAAATATTCTTACCAATATGTGGTTTATATTGAGGATGCCTGCGGAGGACTTGGAGAGCCATCTAATATGGCAAAAACCATATTGTTAAATTTGGATGTGGAGAAAAACGACAAGTTATTGGAGAACCCTGTTTTGTCTTGGAATCCTTATCAAGAATGGGCATCTGGAATAGAACGTTACGAGCTCTATTTTAAGAATGATAGTTTGGGGATAAATGAATTAATAGCCACAAAATATTCAGGTGATACACTGGCATCTAAACATGAGTATTTGAGTTACGACCAAGATGATTATTGTTACCAAGTTGTAGCCTACCAAAAAGATAGCAATTGGATTATGAGTTGGTCGAATATTGCTTGCATGAATACAGCGCCAAGAATGTATGCACCAAATGCATTTACCTGCAACCAAGATAAGTTAAACGATGGCTTTTTGATACAGGGCGTATTTGTGAAAAAGTTTGAGTTGCAGATATTCAATCGTTGGGGAGAGACGGTTTACGAAACAGATGATATGAATGCCGCTTGGGATGGCAATTATAATGGAGCTCCAGCTCCATCGGATGTCTATGTTTATATTGCCACAGGCTATGGTCGCAAAGGAAAATTTACAACCATTAAAGGAAATGTAACTTTACTCAGATAGATTATCCCCTAGGGCTAATAGTTAATTGAGTACAAATTTGATTGGGATGGTCATGTAAACATTTACAGCTATTCCATTTTGTTTGCCTGGAATCCAATTTGGCATGGAGCGGACCAATCTTATGGCCTCTTCATCCAAACCATATCCCATTCTTCTTAAACTCAAAATATCGCTGATGGAGCCATCTGAGTTCACAATAAATTTAACAAATACCTTTCCTTGAATAATGTTTTCTTTTGCTTCCGTAGGGTATTGTAAGTTCTTTCTAATAAAGGTTTCCATGGCAATTCTGCCTCCAGGAAATTCAGGCATTTTATCGGCAAAATAGAGCGCAGTTTTTTTAGGAATAGAATCCATATAACTCTGCGCAATTGCTTTATTTTGGTTCAAACCGAATAAAGTAAAAAAGAAAAGTAATGGAACTAAGGGTTTCATTTTTATGGTTAATTTAACTTAAATCGTATGGGTAGGGTAAATTTTACATTAACAGGTTTGCCATTTTGTTTTCCTGGCTTCCAATCTGGCATAGAATTAATTAGTCGCAAACTTTCCACTGCAAAAGGTTCTGGAACAGAATTAGACACAACGGCTTGAGTTATTTTACCTTCCTTGGTAATGACAAAAGTGGCAATAACTCTGGTCTCTTTTTTTAGTTCTTGCATCTCTTTTGGGTAAACCAAATTGGTTGTAATATAGGTATATAATGCATTTGTGCCTCCAGGAAATTCGGGCATTTCTTCTACATAGGTCATTATTTTAGAAACAGAAGAGTCTGATTTTTCGAGGGATGATTGTGCTTTTTCTTCTGTGATTTGAGCAAATAAGGTATTGAATGAAATAAAAAGAAGAATAAAGCAGCTAAATTTAATTAGATAAGATTTCATGTTTTATAACTTTACTTACAATAATAAGCACTTTTCTCTGCTATCCTTCCTAATTTTTCTTAAACTTGTTCCATGGAATTATTCACTATTGATACAGGCTATTTTAAATTAGACGGTGGTGCTATGTTTGGTGTGGTGCCTAAAAGCATTTGGAACAAGGCAAATCCAGCTGATGAAAATAATATGATCCGTTTGGCTATGCGTTGTCTTTTGGTTCAAACCGGAAATAGATTGATATTAATAGACAATGGAATTGGAACCAAACAAGACGATAAATTTTTTGGACATTATTTCTTGCATGGTGAAGAAAGTTTAGAGAAATCTTTGAACCAAAAAGGCTTTACAAAAGCAGATATTACCGATATGGTTTTAACCCATTTGCATTTTGATCATTGCGGTGGAAGCATTGAGTGGAACGAGGATAGAAGCAAATACAGAACGGCTTTTCCTAACGCTCAGTACTGGGTGGCAGAAGAACATTGGAATGAAAGTCAGGCTCCCAACCCACGAGAAAAAGCGAGTTTTTTAAAGGAAAATTTATTGCCAATTCAAGAAAGCGGACAGTTGAAATTATTGAAAGAAGGAGAGCAGTTTCATCCAGAAATTGGCTTGTTGTATTCATACGGACATACACAACAAATGATGCATCCTGTGATACCATACCAAGGAAAGAAATTGATTTATTTGGCAGATGTTATTCCAACTCAAGCACATATTCCAACGGCGTATGTAATGGGTTATGATGTTCGTCCTTTAGAAACAATGAAAGAAAAAACAAGTATTCTAAAATCGGCGGCAGAGAACGGCGATGTTTTGTATTTTGAACACGACCCATTTAACGAAGCTTGCACGGTTCACCAAACCGAAAAAGGTATTCGTTTATTGGAGCAAGTAAAATTGTAAATGAACGTTTATTTTATCCTTTTTCTTTATTGGTTGCTGTTTTATGGAGTGCATAGTTTAATGGCCTCTAGTCAGCTTAAAATTTGGGTTCAAACCACCTTGCCTTTTTGGGTTGGTCCTTACCGTTTTTTATACAATTTAGTTTCTTTATTGTTATTTGCTTTGGCCTTTAATTTTCAAAGAAAGTTAGTGGCTGAACCAATTTTTGAAGGAGTAGTTTGGCTTTCCTATTTGGGATTAGTATTGATAGGATTTTCGTTGGCTTTTATGGTGGTAAGCTTTAGAAATTATAGCAAATCAGAGTTTTTTGGAATGGAAATGTGGCGTACCAAAAGTTTTAATTCTGCCTTAGGAGAGCAATTAAGAATTGGCGGTTTGAACCAATTGATGCGCCATCCCTTATACACTGCTAGTTACTTCTTTTTTATTGCTTATTTTCTTTACAAGCCATACTATTCAACCTTAGTTTTTAGTGCTATGGGTTGTATTTATCTATATATAGGAACTCTTTTTGAGGAGAAAAAATTGGTTCAGCAATTTGGTAAACAGTATCAAGATTATCAAGAAAAAGTACCCATGTTTTTTCCCTTAAGGTTGAAAAAGAAATCCTGAAAACCGGATTTAAATACATGTTGTTTAATTGCATTTTCATTGCGGTGCAATACTTTCGTATAAAGATTTTATTATGCCTAAAGAAATAAATGGAACTACCCCCATCCATGAAGAACAAATAATTAGCAAAATCCTATTGATTAGAGATAGGAGGGTAATGCTAGATAGCGATTTATCAGCTTTGTATAGCGTGCCCACCAAAGTTTTAAATCAGACAGTCAAAAGAAATATTTCTCGATTTCCATGGGATTTCATGTTTCAGTTAAATGAGAAGGAGTTTGATGACTTGAAGTCACAATTTGTGACCTCAAGATGGGGTAGAAGAAGAACATTGACATTTGCCTATTTTGTAAGTTATCTTACACCCACTTCATCCACAAAAATAAAGGCATCTTCTCCTTCGCTGATATGACCTTTGGGAAGTTTCCCAAAATTTCTAGCCACAATTTTTACATAGCGAGCAGTGCTAGGTTTGCTAAGTTTTAATTCTAGTTTTTTGGTTAATTTCTCTTGTTCATAAGCAGAAATATCATGCGTAATTAAACCAACACTTGTATAGGTTATTCCATCCATAGAAATATAAAACTCCACCTCTTTGGGCATTAAAATCCAAGAGCGTTGGTCTTGAAGGAAATCTGCATAAAAGCTATTTACAGGTTGCGTTTTCTTTAAGTCGATTATCGCTTCAAAGTCTTGTGGTTGGTAGCCTTGCCAGCCACCTTTTCTCCAATCTATATCTCCATAAATTCCATCGATTAAGCCTTCAGCACCACCAGCAGTATATTGTTTGTTAAATGGATTTTTTAAAGTGATGCCCCAATTATTTTCTCTTTTGTAAAACTTTCCGGATGCAATTAATCCCATCAAATTTTCTCCCATATCAATTCTAGAGTAAGCTTCAATGGTGCAAGAAGAATGTATATAAAAAGCTTTGGTATATTCTATTTCTTCGGTTTGAACCAAAGAGTTTGCGCCTTGAATGCGGTAGTATATTTTGCTTTCTCCTCTTGTTTCTTCATTAATAAAATTTGGGTAGATAGTTACTAATAAACTATCTGTAAAAGTATTGGAGTTTGTTTGGATAATTGGCGATGGCAAAAAGCCTCCTGTATGAATACCTTTTTCTGCAATTGCAATGGTTTCAAAAGGTTTGTTTGAACCAATAAATTCATACACATTGGCTTTTTTAGGAGGGGTAATATTCTCCGAGAACTCTGTTAGAAGGGATAAATCTTTTGAAGGAGATTGGTCTTTTAGTTTAAAATAAATATCCTTATCTGAGGTTCTTTGGTAAATTAATTTATTGATTTGCTTGCCTGTTATTAGAGTCACTTCATCAAAAATTGGTGAACCCATTTGGTATTCGTTTATTCCCGGTGTAACAGGATAAAACCCCATTGCACTAAAAACATACCAAGCACTCATTTGTCCGCAGTCTTCGTTGCCTGCCAAGCCATCAGGTGCATTTTGGTACATTTCGCGCATGATTTGTTGCACCTTTTCTTGTGTTTTATTGGGCTTGTTAATGTAATTATACAAATACGCCATGTGGTGACTAGGTTCGTTTCCATGGGCATACTGACCAATTAATCCAGTAATATCGGCTTGTTGTCGGCCAGAGGTTTTGCTTGATGTTTCAAATAATTCATCTAACTTTTTCTCAAAAGCAGCGCGGCCTCCATGAGCGGCTATTAATCCATTTACATCTTGAGGTACAAAAAAGGAGTATTGCCAAGAGTTGGCTTCTGTATAATTGTTGTTGACTTCTTTGGCATTAAATGGTTCGTACCATCCACCATTTCTTCTTGGTTGCATAAACCCATTTTTTGGGTTGAATACATTCTGCCAATTTAATTGCTTAAAATAATCAACATGAAGATTAGCACGGTAATCATTTGTATCATTGTCGAGCAATTGGTAGATGCGCTGCATGCACCAATCGTCGTAAGTATATTCTAAAGATTTGCTTACACTTTCGCTTTCATCTTCCACCGATAAATATCCTTTTTTATGAAATTCTGGAATTCCATAGTGTTTGAAATTACTTGTTTTTTCAGCAGCTTCCACAGCCAGTTTTGGATCAAACCGATTATTGCCTTTTGCCAAGGCATCTGCAATAATGCTCAATGAATGGTAGCCAATCATGCAATCTGTTTCGTTGCTACTTAACTCCCACATGGGCATTCTGCCTGCTTGTTGGTATTGCAATAAAAAGGTTTTAATAAAATCAATATTTCTTTCGCGCTGAACCAAATTAAAGAGAGGATGCAAAGCTCTAAAAGTATCCCAAAGACTAAATACGGTATAGTAATTAAAGCCGTCGGTTTGATGAATTTTAAAGTCTCTACCCAAGTATCTTCCATCTACATCATTAGCTAAACTTGGGTGAATAAAGCAATGGTATAAGGCAGTATAAAATACAATTTGTTGTTCTGTTGTTCCACCCTTTACCTCAATTTTAGAAAGTTCTTTGTTCCAAGCGGTTTCTGCTGCTTTTTTTGTTTCTTCAAAATCCCATGTTGGCATTTCTGCTAACATGTTTTTTCTCGCACCTTCAATGTCAACCTGACTAATACTCACTTTAACAAAAATGGTTTCACCTTTTTTTACTTGGTATTCAAAAGCGGCACCTGTTTCTAGTTTGTCTTGGCCAGAATATAGTGTATGTGTTTGGTTAGGTTTTGAAAACTCAATTCTAAAATAAACACGTTGGTCTTTTGCCCAAGCCTCGCTGCTTCTAAATCCTTCAATGCAATTTTGGTTGATGATTTTAATTTCTCCATTTAGTAATTTATCTCTATGCAAAAGGTTGAGAATAAAATTATAGTTTCCAGCTTCATTAAAGGTGTATTTATGGATTCCAACACGGTTGCTGGCACTTAATTCCACATCAATATCATCATCACTTAAGTTTACTTTATAATAACCTGCTTTAGCTACTTCTGTACCATGAGAAAATTTAGAGCTGTATACCTTTTGCTCGAAACTGGGTTTTCCCTTCATAGGCATAAGCATTATATCACCGTAATCGCTGCAACCCGTTCCACTTAAATGGGTATGGCTAAACCCATAAATTATGGAATCTGAATAATGGTAACCACTGCAACCATCCCAACTTCCATCTACACGTGTGTCTGGCCCAACTTGCACCATCCCAAAAGGCATAACTGGTCCAGGGAAAGTATGACCATGTCCGCCAGTACCAATAAATGGATTAACGAGTTTTGCATAATTGATTTGGGCATGAATGGATTCACTTTTTAAAGAAAATAATAGGAAGAAAAGAAAGAATCCTTTGATGGAATTTTTACAAGCTTGCATGGCCAAATTTAATGGAATTGTTTTAAAATAAAATTGGGATAAATGTCTAGCCTTTTGGATGAAGTTAAAAGTCCAACCGAAATTATAGAATTGTGTTTTCGTATTGAATATGGAAGTTATTTTTGAGCTAAAATTCTAATTAAATCATCGTTCAGATAATAGACTTCTTTGCCTATTTGTTTTGGACTAAGAATATTCCTTGAACATAGGTCTTGCATATATTTAGTAAGGGTAGTTCGGCTACTTTTACCTAAGATATCCTTTACAACTGCAGGTTTAATATAGGGTTGTGAAAACAGAGCCTCATTGAGTTCTTTTGAATACCATTTAAATTCTTTTTTGCCATAAGCTAAAGTTGCTTCCATTTGAGCGAGAATTTCGTCAATTAAATTATTTGTAAAACTAGAAGTTTGCCTCATACCTTCCAGCATAAATAAGAGCCAACTCTTCCAATCCTGTCGTTGAGTAACAGCTGCTAAATGATGGTAGTAATCGTCTTTGTGTTCAATAATATATTTACTAAAATACAAAACGGGTTGAGCCAAAAGCCCTTGGTTAACTAGATAAATTAAGTTTAAAATTCTACCTGTTCTTCCGTTGCCATCGCTAAATGGGTGGATGGCTTCAAATTGATAATGGGCAATTGCCATTTTTAAGAGAGGGTCTAATTCTTCTGGCAAATTGGAGTTGAGGTAATCAATTAAATTAGCCATTTTCTTTTCAACAATACCTTTGCCTCTTGGAGGTGTATAAATTGTTTCACCTGCTCTAAATTCACTTTGACCTCTTTTAATAACTATTTGTGATTGTGGTGAGCGCAATCCTTGTTGATTGTTTTTTACTTGTTGGTTTATTTCAATAATTGTATTTAAAGAAATTTCTCCTAGTTTTTCTTTATTAGAATAACCCGTCCACAAGGCTTCTCTGTAACGCAATACTTCTTTGGTATTTGGGTTTAAACCTTCTTCCTTTAAATCATCAGAAATCGCTTTGTATAGCTCGTCTTCGGTGGTGAAAATATTTTCAATTTCGGAAGAACTTTTAGCTTCCTGAATCGAAATGGTATTGATGAGCATTGCAGGATTTGGAAGCCTGAAAAGGTTTTTGTTTAATTCTGCCAAAGACCTAGTTGCTTTTCCCCAAGATAACAAAATCTCTGTGCTTAATAAATTTGCTTTTGGAGGCAAAAGTGGCAAATCATTATAAGGACTATTTCTGTCGTATGGCTTCATTCTGTTGTGTCCAATTTTATTTGAAAATCTGAACATGATACAAATATGTGTTCAGTTTTTGGCATTTCCAAGAGAACGTGTTCAATAATTATGGGAATATTGGACAGGAGGGGGAGATCGTGTTAAGTGTTAAGTTTTAAGTTTTTGGTTCAAGGGAAAAGCCTTTGCGGTCAGGCAGTAAAGCCTCATGTTAGTGTTTTATTGATGAGGTGAGAAATTAATTCCCACCCATTTGCAGGCCATTTACCAATTGAAGTACTTGGTTTAATTGTTCTTCTCTACTTAGGTAAGAATTGTCTATTTCTATTGCGTCTTCGGCTTTTAGTAAAGGACTATCGGCGCGTGTGGTGTCTAGGTGATCGCGTTTTTCTAGGTTGGCTAATACTTCTTCAAACGTGGTGTTTTGGCCTTTTTCTTGCAATTCGTCTAACCTTCTTTGTGCTCTTATTTTTGGTTCAGCCGTAATAAATAATTTTAACTCTGCTTGAGGAAAAACCACGGTTCCAATATCTCTGCCATCCATTACAATTCCTTTGTTTTGACCCAAAGTTTGTTGTTGTTTAACCAAAAACCTGCGCACTTCGCTAATTGAACTAACATCACTAACCGCACTTGCCACACGAGGATTGATCCGGATTTCGTTTTCAATATTCTCTCCGTTCAATAAAGTGATTTGTGTTTGTGTAGCCTCGTCGAAGCCAAAAGAAATATCTATTTGAGGTAATGCCTCCGAAACCATTTCTGGGTGGTGAACATCAATTTGATTCTGGAATAAATACAATGTAACTGCACGGTACATAGCACCCGTATCTACATAATGGTAGTTAAGTTGGTTTGCTAACTGACGAGCCAAGGTGCTTTTACCACAAGAAGAATAGCCATCGATGGCAATGATAATTTTTTTCAAAACGGTTTATTTTTTTGCTCGCTTAAAATTGTCGAGGTTAGTAATGATTGTAAATGCATTGGTGTTTCTTCCAGGCATATAGCCTCCATTTCCATAAGAAAATTGAAAGCGATTTATTTTTATTCCAAATCCCCAAGAAAAGCCATTAAATCCTCTGATATTGTTTAAGCTCATTTCTCTTTTTCTCAAAGTATTGTAACCAAAACGGATATTTAAGGATTTACCTAAAATCATTTCAGTATTGAAAATCAAATGACTCATGGTTTGTTGCAAAATTGTGAAATCTTCTTGAATTGGTAAGCCCGTTTCTAAACTTATATTTCTGTTGTTTCTGCTATCAATTTGGTAAAGCAATTTACCTGGACTTTGCAGGTTATGCGCAATCACGCCAATTCGAAATGGGTTGTGCTCAAACTTTTTGGAAAAACCAAATTGAACATTATAAGGGATGCTTTCGTAATTGTCGTTGGTATAACTTTTTAGCTGGGTTCCAATATTATTTACCACAGCTGTAAGCAAAACCAAATTATCTGGACTGGTCCAAGAACCACCCAAATCCATTGCTAAGCCAAATGAATTATAGCTTTCTAAATTGGAGTTAATAAATTTTAGGGTTGCACCATAATTAAACCTTTGGTAAGTTCTAGCAGCAGTAATATGAAAATTATATTCGCCTGCAGTAAAGGTTCCAAGAACTTGTCCGTCTGGCGATGTTTTGGTAAAGTTGCCGTAATTGAGGTATTGAATTCCAGCTGCAAAATTGGTGGCAATAGAATCAAAATGATGAGCATAATTGGCTTCTCCAGCGGTAATGTCTGAAAAGTAATTGATATAGTTTAAGCCAATTTGATGGTGATTCTTTTTGGTGAGTAAGGCAGGATTAAAACTTACCAAATTTACATCGGCATCGGGAGTAGAAATGGCATTGCCTCCTAAGGCGGCAATTCTTGCATTTGGGGAAACATTTAGAAATTGATAAGTTCCCATTCCACCTATCTGAGCAACAGTGATTTTGGAAAGTACCAATAATAAGAATGCCAATCTAATTTTCATATCGTTTCAAAAATATGCTTTTCAACGTAATTTCTATGTCTAAAATTGCAGCAATTATCTAGGTTCAAGGACAATTTGACAGAATAAACCCAATGGAACATATTTTGTTAACCAAAGGTAAATTATCTAACTAACTACTATGGCAACAAAAGGTACAATAAGTGTTCATACCGAGAACATTTTTCCAATTATTAAAAAGTTTCTTTATTCTGATCACGAAATTTTCTTACGTGAATTGGTGAGCAATGCAGTAGATGCTACCCAAAAGTTGAAAACTCTTTCTGGAAGTGGTGAAGCAAAAGGCGAATTAGGTGATTTAAAAATCACGGTTAAAGTTGACAAAGAAGCCAAAACCCTACATATTATTGATAAGGGAATTGGTATGACAGAAGAGGAAGTTGGTAAATACATTAACCAATTAGCATTTAGCAGTGCAGAAGAATTTCTAGAAAAGTACAAAGACAAAGGTGCACAAGTTATTGGACATTTTGGATTGGGTTTCTATTCTGCATTTATGGTGGCCCACCAAGTGGAGTTGATTACAAAATCTTACAAAGAAGGTTCAACTGCTGTAAAATGGACTTGTGATGGCAGCACCGAATTTGAAATAAGTGAATCGGATAAGATTGAAAGAGGAACAGAAGTGATTCTTCATTTGGCTGAAGATTCTATGGAATTCAACGATACGTTTAGGATTAAATCTATTTTAGATAAGTATTGTAAGTTTTTACCAGTTGAAATTGAGTTTGAAGAAAAGGTATTAAATAATCCTTCTCCTCTTTGGACAAAAGCACCTGCAGATTGCACGAAAGAAGAATATGAAGCGTTTTATAAAGAGTTGTATCCATTTAGCGAAACACCTTTGTTTTGGATACATTTAAATGTAGACTATCCATTTAAATTAACAGGTATCCTGTATTTCCCAAAAATTAAAAATGAGTTTGAGCCTACTCGTAATAAGATTCAATTATACAGCAACCAAGTATTTGTAACGGATTCGGTTCAAGACATTGTGCCTGAATTTTTAATGTTATTGCACGGTGTAATTGATTCACCAGATATTCCATTGAACGTTAGTAGAAGTTATTTACAAAGCGATGCCAATGTAAAGAAAATCAACAATCACATTACCAAAAAGGTAGCGGATAAATTGGAAGAAATCTTTAAGCAAGACCGTGTTGAGTTTAATAATAAATGGGAGAGCATTGGCACCTTTGTTAAATACGGTATGATTAGCGAAGAGAAATTCTACGAACGTGCCAATAAGTTTTGTTTACTTCAAAATAAAGCCAACGATTACTTTACTATAGAAGAATACAAAGAAAAAGTTGGTTCGACCCAAACTGATAAGGATAGTAAAATTGTATTGTTGTATAGCAATGATTTGATAGCCCAAAACAGCTTTATTAATGCTGTTGAAAAAAGAGGTTATGATGTTTTAAAAATGGATGGCGTTTTGGATAACCATTTTATTAGTAATTTAGAGCATAAATTTGAAGGTGTTTCTTGGAAGCGAGTGGATAGTGATAGTGTAGATAAAATTATCGACAAAGATTTGAAGAAGGAAAGTGTTTTGAGCGACGACGATCAAAAGGCGATTCAAGAAACATTTGAAAAAGAATTTGCAAATAATGGTCAGTTTAAATTTGCAACAGAAGCTTTGGCTCCAGACGATTCTTTCTTAACCTTGGTGAAGCCTGAGTGGGAGAGAAGAATGAAAGAAATGCAAAAAATGCAAGGGATGGGAATGGATATTTTTGGTTCAATGCCAGATTCGTATCAGGTTGTAATTAATACCAACCATGCCTTAGCGGTTAAATTGAGCAAAATTGCTGAAGGAGATGCTAAAGTTCAATTGATGAAACAGGCATTTGAATTATCTAAGCTTTCTCAAAACCTTTTGCAAGGTGAAGAGTTGACTCAGTTTATTCAAAGAAATTTGAATCAGTTGGCATAAGCCAGTTCTATGAATAATTAGTAAAAGGCGGGTAAATTTACTCGCCTTTTTTTGTTTCTTTTTGGGAAAGTGGTTTGTTTTGGGATTTTTTCTTGATTCTTTTTTTGTATAATATATTGATTATCATTGTTTTGGTTTTTGGTATTCTGTGTGCAATATGTAAGAAAAACAAAATAACCATGAAAAAGATAAGTATCATTTTATTAGGAGCTGCAATAACGATGGCTTCATGCAAAAAATCTTTAGAAGACAAATACAATTCTTCTAACCCAAGTAATCCCGAAACTAGTTTATCTGTTGAAAAAATGTCGGACATTAAAGTTCCTGCAGGATTTAACTGGAAAACAACTGAAAAGCGTTTAATTAAAGTAAGCTTAAAAGACAATAGAGATAACCCTGTAGAAAAGCAGAAGGTTGTTGTTTCAACTATTTTAAACAACAAGGCAGGACAAACATTAGCTGCAGGTTTTACTAATTCTAAAGGAGAGTTTCAATTGGTAATGGAAGTTCCAACTACCATCAAAGAAGTATTGGTTAATACCAATTATTTAGCTGTACCTAAAAATGTTATTTTAGATTTAAATGCAGCCACATCGGCATTGGTTTTAGGAGGAAGTGTACCTGCAGATAATAGAACTACCGATGGAGATGCCTCAAATACTTCTGGATTTATGGGTAAATCAGGAACTAAATTTGATGTTTTGCCAAGCACTAGAACTTGGACTAATAGCAGTAATTCTTATTATTCAATTAATAGAGGTGTGCCTAATTATTTGGAAGCTACCAACGATGTAATTTCTTCAACAACATTAAGTCAAATTAATAGTGCTTTACCAGAAGGTGTTGCAATGTCTGCATCTAATCCTTTAATAGACCCAAGCCATGTTAGAGTTATTAAATTAGTTGATTCTGCAGAGGTTTTTGTGACCTTTGTTTCTGAAGGTGCAGGGTATAGAAATGCATTGTTTTATTATACTTATAATGTTTCTAATCCTCCAAGTTCCCTTTCAGATATTGAAGATTACCATGTTATTTTCCCTAATGCTTCCTTCGCTTCAGGTTCTGGTGGTGGATTAATTTCGGGAAACAAGGTAAAATTGGGCAATTTCCCAGCTGGGACTGTAATTGGTTATGGTGTTGCAGCTGATGGTTGGAAAGGTGGTTCTAATGGATTTAATGGTGTAACTAATGGAAACTGGTTGGTGTTTGGTTCAAAAGAGTTAAACCCAGAATCAAATAGCAATTTAAAAGAGCATATGGTTTTATTGAATGATGTTACCAATCACAGATTCATAATGGGTTTTGAAGATATTAGAAGAGATAATAACGATTGTGACCAAGATTTTAACGATGTGTTGTTTTATACAACAGCTAATCCTTTTACTGCGATAGACGATAATGATGTTCCTGTATTACCAGGATCTTGTACAGATACAGATAATGATGGTGTTTGTGACAATGATGATTGTGAGCCTTCAAATGCAAATGTTGCTTCTTGCAATACTTATGGAACAGGTACTTTGGCTTTTGAAGATATGTGGCCAGTTCAAGGTGATTACGATATGAACGATGTGGTTGTTAATTACAATTATACTGTTAAAACAAATGCAGATAATAAAGTAACTCGTGTTGAAGCTACCTATACTTTACGTGCAACTGGTGGTTCTTATCAAAATGGTTTTGGAGTTCAATTCCCTGTGGATCGTAGTAAAGTTACAAGCGTGGTGGGTGCTACTTTAGAGGCTAATCAAACCAAAGCGGTTTTAGTTATGTTTACAAATATGCGTTCCGAAATGAATATGTGGAATACAAAACCTGGAGTTGCTCCAAGTTCAACTGTAACTTACAATGTTTCGTTTAATATTTCTGATGGACCAACTTTAGAAGCATTTGGTTTGAGTTATTACAATCCATTTATATATAATGGTACTGCTGGTTTTGGAAGAGGTTATGAAATTCATTTACCTGGTGGATTGCCTACAGATTTAGCTAATACAGCATTATTTGGAACTTCAATGGATAATACCAATATAGGAACTGGCGATACTTATGTAAGCAAAAACGGAAGATTCCCTTGGGGTATTAATATTCCAGTTAGCTTTGATTATCCAATTGAAAAATCAGATATCAATACTGCTTATTTGAAATTTGCAACTTGGGTAAATAGTGGCGGAAACTCTTATGCAGATTGGTATACCAATGGAAGCGGTTACCGTGATGCTGAAAAAATATATTAATACTTGTTTTAAATAAAATCTAAAATCAAGGAAACTCCGGCAATGAAAATTGTCGGAGTTTTTTTTTTGGTTCAAACCGAATACTTAAACTAGGTTGTTTTAATAATGTTGGTTTAAAATGAAAAATTATTCCCATTTTGAGTCGATTTAAAAATTGTGTTAAAATCGTAAGATTTTGATTTATTGTGTTTTAGGTGTTTGGCACAATAGGTGTAATAAATATGGCCACACCAAAAAACCATGAAAAAATTAATCATTTTAGCAGTTACCGCCGGATTAGCGTTAACTTCTTGCAAAAAGAATTTAGAGGATAAATTCTTAGAAAACCAAAAGACAGCTACAGGTAGCACTATCGTTTCTGCAAACAAGATGAGCGAAATTAAAGTGCCTGCTGGATTTAAATGGGAAACCTCTAGAGATGTAAGTTTAAAAATTACAACCAGTGATGTTCGTTTTGGAAATGCTATACATACAATAGCTATTTATAGTGCTGATCCAAACCAAGGTGGAATATTATTAGCTAATGGTTCTGTTAGTAGTGTTAAAGCTTTTGAGGCTACCATTAATACCGCAAGTACCATTCAAGAATATTTTTTAGTGAAGCATGCTCCAGACCAATCTCAATCGATGGAGAAAGTTAAAATTCAGAATAATGCAGTTAATATAAATATTGCTGTTGCTCCTCCAGTAAAATTAAATAAGACTAGTGGACCAGATTGTTCAACAGGTTGTACTTCAACCATCAACCTAACCTCTGGAACCTATACAGCATCAAGCGGTACAATTTGTATAACCAATTTAAATATCAATGGTAATTTAACAATTGCAAATGGAGCAACAGTTAAAATATGTGGTACAGGTACCATAAATAATTTAACACTTAATTCAAGTTCAACTTTAATTATTACTAGCACTGCATCCATAACCTTCAATCAAAAAGTTACGAGCCAAGGAGATTTTACCAATTACGGAACTATTGAAACCAACCAAGATTTTGAAGCTAATAATGGAACCTTTACTAATAATGGAACTTTAACTGTTGGTAATGACTTGAAAACAAAATCTAACGGAACTATAATAAATAACGGAACTTTAATTGTTGATAACGATCATCAAACAGACAAAGGTTCAACTACTAATAATTGTTATTTCTGGGTAAAGGACAATTGGGAAATAAATGGAGATAATGTTAATAGCCCAGTGTTTTTTAATAATGGTTATTTAAGAGTTGGCGATAACTCTAATATTAATGATAAAGCTTCCATGACATTAACAAGTGGTGCTATGTTTAAAACCAAAACTATCGATTTTCAAGAAGGTAAAATTATTGGAACTGCTGGTTCTGGAAGTGCAACTAGTTTGTTGAAAGTAACCAATGGTGGAAGCATTAATTCCGATGCAAGAGTGAGTGGTTTGGTGGAAGTTTGTTTTCCTTCTTCTTTTTCATCTAGTGTTTTAACTAGTGGTGCTAGCGCAGGTTGTAGTTTGTATATTCCAGTTAGTTCTTGCAATCCTGATGGTAACGGAACTATTCCAACTCCTTCTAATGATACAGATGGTGACGGAGTAGAAGATTCAAGCGACGATTACCCAACTGATCCTAACAAAGCTTATAATAATGCTTATGGAACCGCTACGGTTGCTTTTGAAGATTTGTGGCCATTTAAAGGCGATTACGATTTAAACGATGTAGTTGTAAACTATACTTATAATGTAGTAACCAATGCAGCTAACAATGTAGTTAGAGTAGAAGCAACTTATGTTTTACGTGCAACAGGTGGAAGTTTTAACAATGGTTTTGCCGTTCAATTTCCAATCAACAGAAGTTCTGTAAGTGGAGTAACTGGTGCTACTTTAGAAGCGGGTCAAACCAAAGCAGTTTTGGTAATTTTTAACAATATGCGTGCAGAAACCAGTCGTTGGAATACTGTGATTGGCGAGCCAACTTCAAATCCAATAACTTATACTGTTGCCTTTAATGTAAGTGGCGCACCAAGTTTAGCTAGTTTTGGATTGGGAGCTTATAATCCATTTATCTGGAACGGAACAGCTG
>JAIOYZ010000058.1 GCA_021740845.1 Bacteroidia bacterium | reverse complement strand
AATGGCTTACTTTACACCCAAAGGATGGACCTTGTCAACTACTCGGTTTCAGTCAACACAGAGTAGAACAAAAAAGCCCCGTGAGGCCCTCTCACGGGGCTTTTTCACGGCCCTTTTTCGTCTACTCTGCTAAATGTTACCTGCTGGCCTTCTGTCCACCGTGTCGTTGTAAGCCTTGTCAATATTGAGTTTTCGTGTCATTGTCTGCTGTGTGTCGGTGTATTTTTATTTTTTTTTGAAGCGTTGGGAAATTTTTTAAAAACAATTTTTTTCTGCGTTGGCAAAGCAAGCTCTTTTGCAATTTTTGGTCTGTGGGTTGGCTTGTGCGAATTGCAAATGTGCTTGCTTTTAGCGTGGGATTTCCTTTGGTTTCATAAATATTGATATTATAAGTCCTATTCCTACAACTACGTCAACTATGTTCCACATTTGTCTGCCAAGTGCAATTTTGAAAAATGGTTGAAATAGCAATGCAAGTCCACCGTAAATAATCATTTCTGTTTGTCTACCTTGTTCGTGTGCTTGATATGCCAAAATTGTAAATCCAATTAGTCCTGCAAACCTTACAAACTGATAAAAACCGTAATGCATATCTGCTAAACACAGGAAAAACAAAATCGTTAATACAACCTTTATAATTTTTGCTGTCATTTTACTTTACCCGTGTTTAAGTTTTGAGAGATATTTTTAACTACAAATAATGTGGTATAGAAGAATACCAAACCAACCGAAAACATACCTATTAAAAAGCTACTGAAATAAACTATACTTTGCGAAAAGGTAAAGAATGAAAAAACGAATTTTGGTATTTTCCAGATAATAAACCAAAGAATACCAATGGTAATTATGAAGCCTAAAGCTTTTTGAAGTTTGTTTTTTTTACCATCGTCACTGAACCAATTCATAATTAATGTAATTGGTGTTAGTAATAACATTACGATTACCAAAAGAGCAAATCCAAAGACAACAATATTTTTTGCGTCTGTAATTTGCTTCGTGCTTTCTATAAAATTTTCTCTTGTTTGAATGTTGTCTGAAAACATTGTTTTTAAAGCATCAGAAATATAGGTTCCAATTGAAGCAAATTCACTTTCTAATGAAGTTGTAGAGTTAATTAGAATTGCAATAAACGCAGCACTTAAATAGATTACCCAAGGAACAAAGCGAAATAACTTTTGTAAATATTTTGGCTTATTAAAAAATGCCTTCGGTAAATCAGCAGGATTTATTTTCGCCTTCTCTTCTTCGTCTGCAATCATTCCAAGCGGTTTGATATGACTACTAAAAGGAAGCCAACCAAGAATAAAGTCAGTTCCCATTACTTTCTCTTTATGCAACGAAAACCAAGCATTAGCAAATAAGCCAAACTCTACAATTTTTATTTTCCAAATCAAACATATCAGTGAGTAGATGATGTTTGAAATGAATAAGCAAACAAAAAGCAGCACACCTAAATAGTAAGCGTTTATATTAAAGTATTCCATTAAAATCCGATTTTACCAGTTTTTGCTTCTTGCTGTGCACTTTTTGGAAGTAGGCTAATTAAGCCAAAATTGATTTCTCTAAGTCTATCAAAGTTTTTGTTTGTGATAGCCATATTTCCCGCTTCAATTAGGCTTTTAGCTTGTTCCTGGTCATTAAATAATTGGGGTTTTTCAATTAGTCTTTTAAATCTGCCAATTAGGAATTCTGGTGTTCTCCAAAGAATGTTACTTCCTAAATCTAAAAGTTCTTCGATGGCTTCCATTATTTTTACCGGAGTAATTGAATTAAGAAAAACTTGTTCTCTGCCGACAATCTCCCCAAATATTTTATGGTCGTGGTCATTTCCATTTTCATCAACTAATTTTTTACACCATTCTTTATCCTCATTATACTTTATTTTAAGAATTGAAATTCGTTTATCTCTTGTGGCATCATCAATTTCTTGGGCAATTTTTCTTTTGTTGTCCTCAAATTGAAATTTCTTGTCGGTCACATCATCACTTGTTAAGCTATTTGTGTTGATTACCAAATCATCAACTTTTCTTTTGAGTGCAGTCAATTGGTCGGCAGTTTCATAGTCTTCACGTTCAACTGCTTCTTCAATTTCTTCTTCCAGTTTTTCACTTAACGTTTCAACTTCATCTTGAAGTTTTGTTACAGGCAAATGTCTCTGTGATGGATTGAAAACTTCCGAAAACTGCTGGTCAGACATTGGGATATAAACAGTAACTTTTAAATCTCGGCTTTCACTCATTTCTAAAGTGATTTCAATTTCTGTTCCTCTCAAAATATCTCTACTAACTTTGCTTCCATCAATTTCAATATATCCAATAGATTGATTGGCTTCAGGTAAAGCTGATTGTGGGCCTTCTAAAACGTTAATTACAATTTTATCATCTCCACCTTTTAAGATTGTTTTATGAAGCGTGTATTGCTTTGTTCTTTTTTGGGGAAGTATCGTATTTTTTTGAAAGAATAAATCCAACTTGGTTGAATTAGCTTCAAGTTCTGGGTCATTGTCTGTTTCCAAACAAATGTCGTGAGGTAACGGCTGCCCTGCTACATTATATTTTCCTTGTGCTATTCCTATTAGTTCAGCATCGGTTTCTACGATATTGCTTTTATCATCAAGAACAGTAAATCTGAAAAAGTTGTATGAGTTTTTTACTAAAGGTAAATCTTCTGAAATTCTGTTTGTTAGAGGTTTTCTCCCGCTATCATAGCCTTTATCTTCTCTAGTGATTTGATAAAATAAACCATCAATATTTCCTTCAATTCTACCTGCTAAAATTTCTTCATCTTCTTGTGATGTTTTCTGATAAGCCAATCTTACTTTTATTCCGCTGGTAGCTTTTTTCTTGTCTCCTTGCTCAAAGCTTTTCTCTTTTGTTCCTGCGTAATATGCTGCACCAATTGCAATTGCTGTTGTGGGGTCTATGTCACAATTAATTGGGATTTGAAGGATTTCCTCAACTCTCTTTCTTACATAAGGTGTGTAAGTTGAACCGCCAACCATTAGTGTAAACTGAATGTCCGAAGGTTTTAAGGAATTTCGGACTAAGATTTTTTTAATCATATCCAAAGTCTTATCAATATACTCCTTAATTACGCCTTCAAATTCTGAACGGGTTATATCAATGCTAATATCAATTTCTTCTCCGTTGTCATCGGTAATATCTCTAACTTCAATCTCTGCGGATGTTCTGCTCGATAAAGTTATTTTAGCATCTTCCGCAAGTTTGAGTATTCTGAAATATAATTTGTTCAGTTTTCCAGTTCTGCTTTTCATTTCATTTTCAAGGTCGTTGAACGTGAAATTTTTATTGAGATAGGGAATGATAAGTTTTTCAATAATCAAATTATCGAAGTCAGCACCACCAAGAAAATTATCTCCTTCGTGGTCTAACACTTTCATTTCTCCATCTTTTATTTTTATTAGTGCAACGTCAAAAGTTCCACCACCTAAGTCATAAACAAGCCACTGCCCATTTTCCAAATCTCTTTCCTTGTGCTTGTTGGCATAAGCCAGACTTGCAGCAATCGGCTCTTGCAAAAGGATAACTTGTTTGAAGCCTGCTAAATATCCTGCTTCCTTTGTCGCATTTGATTGTATTACGTCAAATGATGCAGGAATTGTAATTACTGCTGCATCAAAACTTTCACCTGAATGAACAAATCCTTTGAGTTCCTTTAAAACTTCGGCTGATAATTCTATTGGTGTTTTTGATTGGTTAATACTTTTCACTTTGAAACTTTCCGTAGTTCCCATTTTTCTTTTAAACGTTCCGAATACGTTTTCTGCATCACGTTCAAAGTATGTTCTTGCATTTGTTCCAACAACAACTTTGTCTTTTTTGTAGTAAACAACAGAAGGAAGCGTTTCTTTTCCAGTTTCTAAGGGGTTTTTGAAAACCTCTACTTCGCCTTTTACGAATTTGGCAATGGCTGAATTAGTTGTGCCTAAGTCAATACCATAATTTATCATTTTTTCCATTGTCTGATTTTATTTTGTTGATTGAACAATTACAATTCCTTTTTGAGCTATCATTTGCGTTTGACCATACTTTACGTAGATGATAGGTTTAATTACTTCAATTATTTCTAAGTTGTCGTGACCAGTTCCTGAAATAGTTGCCTCGCAATCAGTTCTTGTTTCGTCAAACTTCTCACCAATTGGATTGTGAAAAACTAATCCTTGTCCCTCAGACAAAGCTTCGGTTTCAAAGAAGTCTTTCAGCCTATCAATATTTCTTTGAACTGAATTAGGTTCTTGAATTTTTCCAATCTTTTGTTCTATCTCAAATAATTGATTGAGCATAAACAAGTATTGTTTTGGAACTTTTATTGTTTGCATATTATTCATTGTAAAAATCGTTTTCGTTTATCTTGTCAGTGTTAAAGCTATTCATTCGGTCTTCTGTAATGATAACATCAAGCTTCAATGAGAAACTTGGAACTTGATAACCATTTCCAGAATAGACTAAATTGTAATCCAAAATATCTTCTCCTTTTTCGAAAAGTGTATTCTTTGTAAATCTACCAGTGCAATAGGATTGCCCGTCCATTATGCTCCAATTATCACCATAAGCAATCTTTAGGTAATATCTACCTTCGGGAATGTTCCTGATGGAATAAGTAGAATTCTTATTGATGAATACATACCGAATACATTTTTCATTGGACATATTTATTAGCTTGACTGCAACGCTTGCGTTGCTTCCAACGGTAATTAATAATTTGTTGTCAAGACCTTTATTGTATTTTGGTTTTATTTCATTACACCCTGATAATTCTCCATTTGGAACGTAAACAATTTGGGGAGTGCATCTTTTTATTTTGTAGTCTGGAACACTATAACCTTTATCTTTTGCAATTTGCCAATCTCTGCAAGCACCATCAAAATCATTTATCATATCCTTTGCATCGCCTCTGTCAAAGTAATATTGTGCTGCATTTGGATTTAATTGAATAGCCTTATCCATATCTGCAATTGCTTTCTTGTAGTCTTTCAAATTGTAAAAAGCCAAACCTCTTGCGAAATAATTTGAGGCGTTCGGATTTGATGAAATTGCAGTTGTGTAATCCTGCTCTGCACCTTTGTTGTCGTTTTTATCATATTTAATATCCCCTCTACATTTGTATGCGAAGCTATTATTTGGGTCAATTTCAAGGGCTTTCTCTAAATAAGTTTGTGCTTTCTCGGACTGCTTTAGTTGGTAATAGGCGAAACCCCAATTTGAATATAAAATTGAAGTTTTCAATCCTAATTCCTCTGCCTTTTGATAGTCTGCAATTGCTCCTTCATATTGACCTAAATTTGCTTTACTAGCACCTCTGTCACCGTATGCCTCTGTATAATTAGGATTGAGGGTTATGGCTTTGTCAAACTGAACGATTGCCTCTGTAAAATTAGACTGCTGAAATAATGAACTTCCTTTTTGAAAATAGTCTTTATCGGTAAGTTGTTTTTCAGCCACTACATTTGAACTTCTCTGAAATGGCTTTAATTCAGTCAAATAGTTATAATAAAGGAATGTGATAATTACAGCACCTGCGGTATAATGCCAAACGCCAAATCTGCTTTTCTTATCTTTTTCCTTATTGGTGATTGCATCAAATAGCAAATTCAAATAGATAAGGAAATAGTATGAAACATAAAGCTGGGCAATGATTGTGTAAAAGAAACCTAAGGATGCAGCACCAATGAAAATGATGTTTCTTTTTAAAAATAAGCCTATTGAAAAATCATTATCTTTTCTAAATGCAATTAGCGGTATTAAAAGCATAAGGAGTGAAAGCCCAAGTATTATTTTTTGAACTGGACTGTAAAAGAAACCGATGGCATTTGCTGCACTTAAAAATAGCCAGTATGCAATGTTTTTACTTTCCTTTTTATCTTCAATTACTTCGGTAGTGTCATTTTCTTTGTCATCTTCGTCTTCATCCTCAATTTCTACTGGAGTAATTTTTGGTGCTGTTGGCTGCTGATTGCTATTTTTTATCGTTTTAGGGATGCTATCTTCATAATTCTTTTTAATTGTGTAATACCCTTTTGTAATAGTTTGTTTGACTAATCCATCTGTTAGAATTGCATTTGCAATTTCAATAATTTCAAATGCAGGTTTGTATAGGTTATAAGGGTCATTATTTATATCACGAGCCAAATTCCTAACTGATTGAGCAAACTGATTTCTTAGACTTTGAAAATATGATGGAAGAAGATTGATTAAATCTACATTGACTTTTTGATTTATGAGTTTTGGCAACTCGGCAAATTCATTTTTAATGTGTTCACTTTTTTTAAACTCAATGTCTTTGGTGATTTTGATTATTTCATTTTCAATTTCCTTTAATATTGCGTAAGTTGATTTGTAACAATCTTCTGTATAACTATCATTAACTATCGGTTTTACTGAAAGCAAAGATTTTACATTATTGAAATTGTTGGTTTTGAAATTCCTTGATAGGGCTTTGGCATACTGAACAGAAAAGTAGGGGCTGATAAAGTCTATAAAGTCTTGCAGTTTATAAATGCTTTCTGTTTTGAATGTTCTGAAAAAATTTAAGTCACCCGAAGTCAAAAAATGGTTTAAGTCAGAATTCTCGTAAATAAAAAGGTGAAAATCTCTTTTGTCTTTATGATCTAGGTCGTCAATTGCTCTTAAACAGTCCGATTTTGTTAGCTCAATTCCATTGTGAATAATTGTATCATTGTCGCTAAGTTCAATTTCAGCCAACAAAGTCTTTTTAGCTTTACGGATAGTCAGCCCGTCAACACCAGTTGGAATTTCTGTGTCGAGATTTAAAAGTTCTATTGGATTAATGTAATTCTGCATTCAGTCGTCTATTGTGGGTGGGTAAAAAATGGCTCTTTTGGTTTTGTGAAGGGTCGGCTTGTGTGTTGGGCAAAACCAAATGTGCCATTTGTGCGGCTGGCTAAAATTGTTTTTAAAAAATGTGCGGTGGGAAAAAATAAAAATACAGAAGCGTTGGCTTTTGGGTCGGCTGTCTGATAGTTCATTTGTCCCGTTACTTTATGTTTATTTCTGTCGTTCATTCTTGCTGTGTCGTCTTTTAGGCTTGCAGGTAACGTTTTGCAGATTTGCGATGGGCGTGCGTTTTGACTCAAATGTAGCTAAGGGAAACGAATTTAACAACCACTAAAATCCCGTCAAACAGAGACGAATTGCACGCCTATTGCAAATGTGCTGTTATGGGCTGCCTTTCTTTTTATTCGTAGTAAGTTTCGTGTCAACTTATCCAGGTGTTTACTGCTGTTATAAATTTCCAGTTATTAGAGTCAAGTCGTCTGTATACATAATAACCTCCGTGTGCACATGTACTTCCACAATAGTATATACGGCGAATTATTACATATTTTTTGTCAACTGAAAACAAAGGAATTGAGTAATAATGTCTATTTGGTCTAATCTGTTTCCGTCTTTTCAATAGTCTTGATTTTGAAATTTTTTTGTGCCAAATAGTGTCATTAATTGCAGTAAATTGTTTAAACAAAAATTCTCTATCTTGTTGATGAAAAATTGTGTCCGTTCCACCTTCACTTTTGTAAATATATCGGAAGTTTAGTCTGGAATATTGATTTTTATTTGATAGTGCAGGGTCCTTGGTAATGAAGTTAGATGTGTCCCAACTTAAAATTTTATGGGAAATCTGTTTTCGTATCAGTTTTGGTTCTTCCCCATGTTTTCTAACATTTACAGTCATCCAATTTAGAAAGTCATAAATTTCCTTATCACTTGTCACCGAACTATAAGTCTGTCCAAAAGCAAATGTTATATTAAAAAATCCAATTAATATTAACGTCAATTTTCTCATTTGTTGTCGTCATTTAAGGTTGCCCATAACGTTTTGCAGATTTGCGATGGGTGGGCTTTTTACCACTAATGTTGATGCGGAGCACAAAACTTTCGGCTATAACAAAACTGTCTGCGGAGTACGAAACCCCGCCTATTGCAAATGTGCTGTTGAACTGAAACCTTACAGGAATTTTTATCTTCATTAGTTCAATTAAAAACAAAAACATGAAGAATCAAAAAAAAGTTTAAGCGATTTGGCTCAAGAGTACTTGAGCAAGTTAGAGACAACGATGACCGTTGG
>JAIOYZ010000057.1 GCA_021740845.1 Bacteroidia bacterium | reverse complement strand
ATATACAGCAGGGTTTAAGTTTGGTGGTTACATTCAAATGATTGGTAGTTCGATTGGGATACTATTTCTTCCTATATTTTCTAAAGCTTTTGTTGAGGATAAGATTGACGAGATCAATCATAAAATTAAGAAATTTGCTAGGTTTTCTTTCAATTTCATCTTACCGCTTGCACTTTTTATTGCAATTTTTTCTGACCAGATAATTCTTATTTTATTGGGCGCAGAGTATATAGGTTCAATACCGATTCTAGCGATCATTACTTTTTCAACTTTTTTAATGGTGAGTGCCACACCTTACGGAAATATAATTTCAGGGAGAGGAGAATTTAAAAACTTAGCATATTTTTATACTATTCAGCTATTTGTGTTTTTATTATTAGCGATCACTTTAGTTTATCCAGAATTTTTAAATCTAAAAGGTCTAGGATTATCGATGTCCATATTAATATCGAATGTTATTCTTGCACTTTGCTTCTTAATTTTTGCTAAAAAAATTGATAGTAGACTTGTTGTTGGTCACGGTTTATCATCATTTGTATTTGGGTTAGTTTATAGTTCTATATACTATATACTCTACGTCTTGTTTGGTGATGCATTAATTTACAAAATCTTTTTTGTAGTATTATTTTTCCCGCTATATTTTATTTTAAGTTATTATTTGAAAATTACAACTGAAGAGGATTACGTTAACTTCAAATTATTGTTTAATATTGGTAAAATAAAAAAATACATATCTGTTGAACTCCGAAGAGATAATGACGAAAAGTTATAAAATAATAAATATACTTAGCGCACCACCTTTATTTAAATCTATTGAGGGGATGAGCCTTTCTGAAATCATTCAAAGACATGTATTTGAATATCTTGAGATTGATGAAAATGTTAAATATGCTTTTTTCTTTTTCGAAGATTTTCATGTTTTAAATGCTAGCAGAACGATTAACTTAACTCGTGAATTTGAATTGGAATGCTGGCGTCCTTACGGAAGTGCGATAAATAAAATATATTCTAAAAGATTTAATGGAATTTTACATAGACTTTTCCCTAGTTCTTCTCACTATTTACCCGTATATGGTTCTTGGAGCTCATCCAGTAAAATGCTTCTAGAACTTAAAAAAGAAATTCGAAATTATAATATCTTAGTACATTTTCAGGATGGACATACTAAATTATTCACAAATTTCATTCATCAATTGAAGAAATATAATGTGCCGATTATTGTTAGCCATCAGAGCGGATCCTTTCCGATCTTCCATATTGACAAAATCTCAAAGTTCAAGCCATTTCATAAACTCTTTAAATTGTATCATCACAAGAATCAGGTCTCCGCTTATAAAAAATTGGATTGTTATTTTGCAGCCTCCTTTACAGAATATGACTATATGTTAAAGAAATTAAGAATGAAAAATGTATACTTTCAAAGAGATGGAATAAATTTCGATAAATTTTATCCTACTAAAGATAAAAGAGCACTTAGGGTGGAATTAAATCTCCCGATCGAATCAAAATTAATTCTATATGTTGGCAAATTTTATCGCACTAAAAGTGTTGATTGGCTTATAAAAAATTACTTTGAGTATAGGACGAAATTTCCTAACACGGACCTTGTCTTAATCGGAGGTGACGAGGATGATGAGTTTTATTCAATGGCAGTTAAGAGTGGTGCAATTGTTAGGACAAGGATGCCAAAAGAGAATATTGTAAAGTATATGCAGGCCTGCGATATTTACACTCTACCAACGCATGGTGCGGTAGTGCACAGCGGAGGCTTTGGAAATGCACCCATCGAAGCACTTGCATGCAATATTCCTGTTATATCCAATCATCTTATTCATTTCCCTGGTATTAAAACTGAACTAGATTCAATAGGAAAAACTATGTGGAATGAAGAGGAATTTGTATCTAATTTGGAATTCATGATAAAAAATTTATCTCAGTACAATAATTGTAGGGAAGTTGCGAGAAATTATTTTGACGAAGAACTTCTACAAAAATTTGTTATTGATAAATACAAACAATTGTTTAATAAATATTACAAGAAAGAACTATGATTAAAAACAAAACTATTTTTATTACCGGTGGTGCCGGTTTTATAGCAAATACTATAATTTCTAAGCTGATTGAGAATAATCAGATTATCATTTATGATAATTTTCACAGGGATACTTTTTCGAGCAGTCCATATTTCAAACACAAGAATGTTAAAGTGATTGAAGGGGATGTCTTGGATTTTAACCTCTTGGTTGAGAGTATGAAAGGAGTTGATTTAGTAATACATGCTGCCGGAATAGCGGGTATTGATACTGTTATTAAAAAGCCGACAGTTACTATGCGAGTGAATATGATTGGCACTGCAAATGCGCTTGAAGCTGCACGAATTAATAATATATCGGACAGATTCATTGATTTCTCTACTTCCGAAGTATTCGGGTCTATGGCATTTCAATCTGCAGAAGATGACAACACAGTCGCTGGCTCCGCTGGAGAAGCGAGATGGACCTACGCTGTTAGCAAACTTGCAGGTGAACATCTATCTTTCGCTTATCACAGGGAATTTGGATTACCCACTGTCTCAGTTAGACCATTTAATGTTTATGGTCCCGGACAGACAGGCGAGGGGGCCATTCAGGTATTTATTAAGAAAGCGCTGAAAAATGAAGATATTACAATACATGGAGATGGAACTCAGATAAGAGCTTGGTGCTATATTGATGATTTTGTTGATTGTTTAATGCGATGTCTTGATGAACCGAAAGCTATTGGTGAAAGCTTCAATATTGGCAATGCCCGAGCAATAACCACAATTCTAGGTCTCGCAGAAGCTGTGTGTAGAGTGTTAAAATCAGAATCAAAAATATTATTTGTTCCCCCTTTATCGGCTGATATTGCGCTAAGAATACCTAGTGTTATAAAATCAAAGAAAATATTGAAGTTTAAAGCAAAAGTTGATCTTGAAGAAGGTATTTTAAGAACCGCAGACTGGATAAAAAATAATTTAATTTGATTATCGGTAATAATTTATGATAAAACTTGCCAAACCATTTCTTTCCGAGAGTTCCATTCAAGCAGTAGTTGAAATCTTGAAATCGGGAAACTTAGTCCAGGGGAAATATGTACTAGAATTTGAAGAAGCTCTTGCTCAATATATCGGTGTAGATAATGTTATCCTTGTTTCAAATGGAACGGCTGCACTTCATCTGGCATTAGTTGCACTTGGAATCGGTCCCGGAGATGAAGTAATTGTACCTGCATTCACATATCCGGCTACAGCCAATGTTGTAGAATTGGTTGGAGCCAAACCAATCTTCGTTGATATTACTCTTGATGACTTTTGCATCGACACATCCCAAATCGAATCAAAGATAACTAGGAATACTAAAGCGATAATGCCGGTTCATGAATTTGGGCAAGCCGCGAAGATGGATGATATCACTAGTATAGCAAATAAATATGAATTGAAAATAGTCGAAGATGCAGCTTGCGCTTTAGGTACTCAATTCAAAGGCGACAAGGTAGGTTCTATTGGCGATTTAGGATGTTTCAGTTTCCATCCACGTAAGGCAATAACCACTGGTGAAGGTGGAGCAATTACAACAAAAAATAAATATTTAGCAGATAAAATTAGATCTTTGAGAAATCATGGAATTAATTATGATCAAAATAATATGAATTTTCTTTATGCTGGATTTAACTATAGGATGACTGAATTTCAAGCGGCTCTTGGATTGCATCAGCTTAATATTGTAAACGAATTAATTGATAAAAGAATTGAACAAGCAAATATATATAATAGCCTTCTAAATCAAATTGAATGGTTGCAAATACCCCAATCTTTTCTTGATAGGTATATGGTATATCAGACCTACCATATCTTAGTTGGTGATAAAATAAGTCGAGATAGTATTATTAAATATATGAAGCTGAATAGTATTGAAACCAATTTGGGTGCGCAAGCTGTTCACTTGCAGAATTATTATGTAAATAAGTATCATTTAAAAGATTCAGAGCTTCCAAATTCTACATCCGCTTATCATCAAGGTCTTGCCTTACCGATGGGGCATCATCTAGCAGTTAGTGAAATCAAATATATTTGTAATATTTTAACTAATTATAAAGTTTAAATCATATGATGGATCATTCCAAACAAAAATTATTCAGTTCTCATGGGAATGGAAAAGTATCTCGTAAGCTTTTAAAAGCAATTGGGGATAATGTTATAATTGAAGAAGGGGTCCTCATTTTCCACCCAGAAAAAATTGAGTTAGGAAATAATATTTACATAGGACATAAAACTATACTAAAAGGATATTACAAGAATTCCTTAGAAATCGCAGATGGTTGTTGGATAGGTCAGGGCTGTTATTTTCATAGTGCTGGAGGATTGTCGATTGGAAAATCTGTTGGCATTGGACCGTTCGTAAAAATATTGACTTCGCAGCATGATCCCAAAGATTTGGAAAAACCTGTCTTGCACGAAGAATTAGTATATAATTCGGTGGAAATTAAGGATGGCGCAGATATTGGAACCAGCTCCATTATTCTTCCTGGAGTGACTATAGGTGAAGGTGCTATTATTGGGGCAGGAGCAGTAGTGACTAAAAATGTACCCGACTTTGGAGTTGCTGTAGGCTGCCCTGCAAAAATAATTAAATATAGGACGAATACTTAATAATTAAAGTGCGAATATATCAAAATGTCGACAGAGCAAAAATATAAATACAAGATAATATGTCCAAGATGTGCTTCTGAAATAGAATATTTTAGCGATCAACTTAGATGCAAATCATGTTCCAATCATTATCCTATCGTGGATGGAATACCCATTTTGATAGAGGAGACTAAAAGTATATTTAGGAAATCAGATTTCACAAAGAAAGAAGATACCACATTTAATTCCAGCGAGCGAAAAATCTTCACTCTCGCAAGAAAAATACTACCGTCGATTACCAACAATGTTAAAGGAAAAAATAACTTTAAGAGATTTTATAAGGAAATAAAAGATTTTAATGAAAGACCAAAAATACTTGTAGTTGGTGGTAGCATATTAACACCTGGAATGGAACCACTATTAGCAGATCAGGATGTTGAATTAATTGAAACGGATGTAGCATTTGGGCCTCGCACTAAGATAATAGCGGATGGACATAGTTTGCCTTTTGTTGATAATTATTTTGACGGTGTAATCGTAAATGCAGTACTGGAGCATGTGTTAGATCCATATTTAGTTGTTAGTGAAATTTATAGAGTTATGAAAATTTCAGGTATCGTCTATGCCAGCACACCTTTCATGCAGCAATCTCATATGGCGCCATATGATTTTACTAGATTTACTTATTTAGGTCATAGAAGGTTGTTTCGAAAATTTATAACAATTGATGATGGACCATCATGTGGACCTGGAACTGCTCTGGCATGGAGCTATACTTTCTTTTTAGCAAGTTTTACCAATAATAAAACTATAAGATATTTATTAATCGCATTTGGGCATATCACCTCCTTTTTTCTAAAGTATTTTGATTATTTATTGATAAATAAAAAGGGTGCATATGATAATTCATCAAGTTATTATTTTATTGGAAAAAAGGTGACTGAGGCTATAAGTGATCATGAATTGCTGACCTTTTATAAGGGGGCATGGTAAAGTTTTGAAACAATTTATTGTAAAGTATAGCCGATATATTAAAATATTTATATCGATATGTTTATTACTTTACATTGGCAAAAGTCTTGAATTATCATCGATTTTTGAATTATTAAAGCGTATTGATTCTAAAATAATTTCCTTATTTGCGATAATTATTTTGGCAAATTATTTTATAGCTGCATTCAAATGGAGATTCTTACTCAATTCGCAACAAATAAGTTACAACTATTTATATCTTTTGAAAATCACTTGGATAGGTTCATTCTACAATCAATTTCTGCCCGGCCGAATTGGTGGTGATGCTGTTAAAGTAATGTATTTATTGAGCGATAATAATATTTCAAAAGAAAAGGCAACCGTTTCGATATTTATCGATCGTATTTATAATCTTCTAGGACTGTTTGTCTTGGTGCTTGTAGGTTACTATTTAAGTCTTTCATCTGAAGTTCTGCAGACCAAATTAATAGTCGAGTTAATATTACTGCTGACCATAGTATTCATATTAGTGTGTGCTTTTTTGAAAATATTGAAAAATAGAATTTCTTCACAAAATAAAATCTTAAAAAAGATTCAAAAGTATGCGAATTATTTTTCCGAATACTTTGAAATGAATGTACAATCAATTCTACTTTTATTTTATGCTTTACTATACGATTTTGTAGTTATACTCACAATATTTCTTCTTGCAATATCGCTAGGAGTCGAAATCGATTTAATAGAATATATTTTTTATGTCCCACTGATATTCTTTATTACATTGCTACCAATTTCTTTTGGTGGGCTAGGTATCCGCGAAGGTGGATTTGTCTATTTCTTTTCAATTTTTTCTGTCAGTAATGAAATTGCGGTTTCGGTATCCTTATTGCTCTATTTTTCTGTAATGCTAAGTTCGCTACCCGGATTTTTTCTCCAATTTAAATCAATTAAAACTCATTGAATTGTAACCATCCTAGATTAATTATTAAGAGATTTTGATTGAACTTATTATTAATTATTGATAGTCTCAATATTGGAGGAAAAGAAAAGCAACTTTTTGAATTAGTGATTGGATTACCAAAAAATTATAATATCTATGTAATAACTTTTAATAAAAACAATTACTATAAAGGTATTAATGTTCATGTTAAAAACATAGTAGTTTATGAAAAGAATAGAAAATCTGTATCCTATATATTATATCTTATAAAATATATTAATAAACATAAAATTGACATTGTACATACGTGGGACGTAGTATCTGCTATCTTCTCAGGTTTAGCTTCTATTTTCACTAAAATTCCTCATATTAATGGTTCAATTAGAGGGAGTGCTGCTGTTCCATTATTAAGTAAAAGGTATTTACTCAATCACATCAGCTATTTGGTTTCTAATATTGTTGTTGCAAATTCTAAAGCTGGGTTAAAATCAATAAAAAAAAGTAATAACCAAAAATATCGATATATATATAACGGAATAAAAATAAATAATTCTCCTTCAGGATTTTCGCAACAAAAAATTAATCAATATGGACTAAAGGATAAATTTATTGTAGGAATGGTCGCCAATTTTAGAAATGGCAAGGATTATGATACATTTATCAAAGCAGCCGTTGCTCTAGTTCATAAATACGAAGATATAGTATTTATCGCCATTGGAGATGGTGAATCATTTGAGCGTATTGTAAATTCCGTTGAATTTCATCTGAGAAAGCGCATAATATTCCTTGGCAAAATAGAGCAACCGATTGACTTTATTCATAGCTTTGATATTGGTGTAATGATGTCAAGCAAAAATTCACTTCACGGTGAGGGAATTTCTAATTCAATAATGGAATATATGAGTATGGGGAGAGCTGTGATTGCGACTGAAAGCGGCGGTAATAATGAATTAGTAAAAGATCGATATAATGGAATTATTGTTCCAGAAAAGGATTGTCGTGAATTAATACTTGCCATTTTACGGCTACGTAACAATCCAAAATTGCTCAAGGAATACGGTAAAAACAGTTACAAGAAAATTAGTCGAGAATTCTCGAATGAACAAATGGTCGCAAATTACAATGATTTGTATCTGGAGTGCGTTAAGTAGAAATATTTATGACAATTTTGAATAAAACGAATTGGGTAATTACTAATATTGAAACGGATAGAAAACCGAATAAAAAATATAAATCATTCGACCTATATTACTCCGAAGACCTTCAAATATTCGAGAACAATGATATTCTTTTTATTATTGAAGGATACATACTTCCAAGACTAGAATTCAATAAAGAATTTGTTAGATTCACTCAATCTGCGCTATTGGCTAAAATATATGCCGAATTAGGCGATCGTTTTTATTTGAAAATCAAAGGTGTGTATAATATTATTATTATCGATGGTGAAAAAATTTCCATTTTTAATGATATACATAGTCTAAAAAAATTCTTCATTTACGAAAATGATCGAAAATATTTTATTAGTAATAGTCTGAAAAGTATTGCTCACAATATAGAATTAACTCCCTCGATTGAAAATATTGTCTCTTTTGCTTTATTAAACCATTTTGTTAATGGAATGACGCTTTTTGCC
>JAIOYZ010000023.1 GCA_021740845.1 Bacteroidia bacterium | reverse complement strand
TCAAAGAACTTTATTCTATTTTGTTTTCACCATCGCTGGTGTAGAATCTCTCAACTTTTTTCCCTCTCCAAATCTTCAATCCGCTTTCGCTTTTCGTCCTTTCTTTAAGGGGATGCAAAGGTAATGTTTTTAATTTAATATGCAAATTTTATTTTGCCTTAACTTATCCACATTCAAAACACTCTCCAACTTCACTTTCTCCCCTTCGCTACACCCTCTGAATTCGGGTTGGCAAAGGTAAGATTGTTTATCTATTCTCCAAATGTTTTTTTCACTTTTTTAGAACTCTTTTCCCCTCTCTATCTCACTTATCCTTTCTCTTAAGGGGGCTGCAAAAGTAGAGAGATTTGCATTTCTTGCAAATAATTCTTTCCAATTACTTGCAACTACTTGTTTAATAGAGAGAAAAACTTTAAAATCTTCTTAAAACACCTATAAAAACAGGGGAATTTGGTTCAAAAAGTATATTTAGACACGTTTGAATTCTAAATTTTGAAGGAATATTTATCCTAAAAACTCTTCTATATATTATATACTCGAGTAAATTAATTCAATTCCTTGTTATCACTTGTATATTTTGATGCAATAAACAGATGAATATTGCCTGTTTAATAATAAGTACAAACTAAAAAAGTGAATTCTTATAGCTAGGTCCCATACCTAAATGACTATATGCTTTGCTGGTTACTTCCCTCCCACGCGGCGTTCTGCTCATAAAACCTTCTTGGATTAAATAAGGTTCATAAACTTCTTCTATGGTTCCTGAGTCTTCTCCTATAGCAGTTGCAATGGTATTAAGTCCGACAGGGCCACCTTTAAACTTATCTATAATGGTTTTCAAAATACGAACATCCATTTCATCTAAACCCTCTTCGTCTACATTTAGTGCATCTAAGGCAAACTTAGAAATGGATAAATCAATAGTACCATCGCCTTTTATTTGAGCAAAGTCTCTTGTTCTCCTTAATAAGGCATTTCCAATCCTTGGTGTTCCCCTACTCCTTCTTGCTATTTCAAAAGCTGCTTCTTCATCAATCATGGATTTTAGAATATCTGCAGAACGACCAATAATGGTTTTCATTAACATCTTATCGTAATACTGCAAGCGGGCATTGATACCAAAGCGAGCACGCAAAGGTGCAGTTAATAAACCACTGCGGGTGGTGGCACCAATTAAAGTAAAGGGAGCAACTTCTATTTGTATACTTCTAGCATTAGGGCCACTATCTATCATGATATCTATTTTATAGTCTTCCATAGCAGAGTATAAGAACTCTTCTACTACTGGACTTAATCGGTGGATTTCATCTATAAATAATACGTCGCCTTCTTCTAGGTTTGTTAATAAACCCGCTAGGTCGCCGGGTTTTTCTAAAACAGGACCACTTGTTGTTTTAAAACCAGCTTTAAGTTCGTTGGCAATAATATTGGCTAAGGTGGTTTTACCTAGACCTGGAGGACCATGTAATAATACATGATCTAAAGCCTCTCCCCTTTGGCGAGCCGCGGCTACAAATATTCTAAGGTTCTCAATAATCTTCTCCTGACCTGTGAAATCTTCAAAAGATTTGGGTCTGAGAACCCTTTCAATTTCTTTATCAGGATTGCTTAAACTGCCTTCTTCGGCATCAAGGTTGGGATTGCGCATGCCACGAACTTAAATATAATAAACAAACAGCACAAAAATTTTTCAGTCGCAAAGGCTTCTTTTGGTTCAAACCGAAATATTAACTCTAAAATTACCCGAATATCCGAGTAAGCAACCCCTCAAAAAAAATGAAAATAGCTTTTTGCGAATTGCTCTTATATTTACAACCTCATTCAACAAAACAAATGAAACAATTCTTTAAATTTTTATTCGCCAGTTTTTTTGGTTTCCTATTGGGAGGACTAATACTGGTATTTATTTTAATAGGTATTATTGGTGGCATTGCTAGTGGTGGCGGTGGTGATGAAAAAACCAGTGAGTTAAAAGACAAGAGCATCCTGCAATTGAACCTTAATTATATTATTCCTGAGCGCACACAAAACAATCCGTTTGAGATGTTTAGCATACCGGGATTGGACAAAGGAAAAGCTTTGGGTTTAAACGATGTATTGGCCAATATTAAAAAAGCATCTGAAAATGAAAACATCGCGGGAATTTATTTAGGTGCAGACGTTTCTCCTAATAGCTATGCTACTTTGGAGGAAATTAGAAATGCCTTAATTGAATTTAAGAAATCGGGTAAGTTTATTATTTCCTATGCAGAAATTATGGACGAACACAGTTATTATGTGGCATCCGTTTCTGATAAAATCTATTTGAACCCAAGTGGAGAGTTATTATTAAATGGGTTTTCGCAACAAGTGTTCTATATAAAAGGTATGCTTGATAAAATTGGTTTGGAGCCACAACTGATAAGACATGGAAAATACAAAGCAGCTGGAGAACCTCTGATAGCAGATAAAATGAGCGAAGCCAACCGCAAGCAAATTGAATCGTATATGGGAAGTTTATACCATACCTTTTTGAAAAATCTTGCTTTGTCGAGAAAGATTGAATTAGCAAATATGACCTCTATTGTGAATGAATTAAAAGTGCAAAGTGGAAAGGACGCCGTAAAACTAAAATTGGTTGACGGATTGAAATACCAAGATGAGGTGGAAGCAGAATTGAAAGGAAAAATGGGAACTGAAGACAAGAAGAAACTACCATTAATAGGCATGGCTAAGTTTAGAAAAGTTTCTGGCAATACTTCTACATCTGATAATAAGATTGCAGTGGTGTATTGTGTTGGTGATATAGTTGGTGGTGAAGGCGACGACCAAACGATGGGTTCGGACAGGATTGCAGCTACGATTAAAAAAGTGAGAGAAGATGATTCTTATAAAGCATTGGTATTGCGCATTAACTCACCAGGAGGAAGTGCTTTGGCAAGTGATGTAATTTGGAGAGAAGTTGTATTGTGTAAAGCTAAAAAACCGGTAGTTGTTTCTATGGGCTCGGTTGCAGCGAGTGGCGGGTATTATATAGCTGCCCCTGCAGATGCAATTGTGGCTGAACCAAATACTATTACAGGATCTATTGGTGTTTTTGGCTTATTGATGAATGCGAAAGAATTGTTGAATAACAAATTGGGGATAAAGATTGAAACAGTAAAATTTGGTGAGTTCTCTGATTTGGGTAGCCCAGACAGACCCTTGAATGAAGCAGAAAGAAAAGTAATACAGAATGCAATTGATAGAGTTTATGCAGATTTTGTACAACGAGTTGCAGAAGGCAGAAAATTAACAGAAGCCCAGGTTGATTCTATAGCACAAGGAAGAGTTTGGAGTGGCGAAGATGCGAAATCTATAGGACTTGTAGATGAATTAGGTGGATTAGATAAGGCTATTGCGATTGCAGTTAAGAAAGCAGATTTAAGTGAATACAGAACAGTGAGTTTGCCAGATTTAAAAGACCCCTTTGAAGAAATTTTTAGTTCCTTAAGCGACCAGGCAAGTGCTTATTTTATGAACCGTGAACTGGGTGTACATTTTTACGAATACGAACAAGTGAAAAAAGCTATTCAATACCAAGGAATACAGGTAAGGATGCCGTTTACGGTTGATGTTGAATAACTAGCTTTTTCACCACCCTTTTATTTTCATTGAAATAAGCTGCTAAATAATATAGGCCATTGGTTAAGTTGGCAGTGTTAAGGGTAAAATTATTTAGATTTACTTTTTGAGTCAATGCTAGCGTACCCTTTTCATCAAACAATTCTAAATAATCGATTTTAGTTTGCTTAGGATCATCAAACAAAATATTAACTTGGGTATGGGCTGGATTCGGATATATTTTCACAAAGTTTTTTGGATCAAGTACTTCAATTATTCCATCTAATAAATGACAGCCTGGCACAATGCAGCCATTGGTATCTGTTTTTATAATCCAAGCATCTGTAAAACCTGTGCTGTGTGTTGTATCCTTGCCATCGGCACAAATAATAAAACCATCGGAAATGGCGCTGAGGCTATAAGGCCTATTGCTCATATACCACTGACTAAATGTGCGCCGCCATTTTATGTTTCCAAACGTGTCTAATTTGCATAGTTGAATGTAATCGTTGTATTTGACATTCGAAATGGTATCAGATCCCTGACCTAACATATAGATAAAATTATTTTTAAATAATGGATAGCCCAAATGACATACCATATAATCCCCTTTTGCTGATTTCCCTTCAATAATTTTCTTATTTAAAATAATATCTCCGGAAGTATTTGTTTTTATTAAATACGAATAGGCAAGCTTACTTAAATCTTTCTGGCTCGAGGGGTAACCTCCAAACCAATAATAAACACCATTTATTTCAATTGGTGAAATATTAGAAACACTTAAATTGGGAATATTAGGTATTTTTTTTTCCCAAATAAAATTCCCTAGGGTATCCATTTTGGCAAAGAAAGGATTCAGCGAATCACGTTCTCCTTTACTTATATCCCCTTTCTTGGTTTGCACTCCACCAACCAAAAAGCTTCCATCAGAAGCAATTGCTACACCGGTTGGAAAAACCAATTTATCATTATAAACCTTATACCAAAGTTGCTTACCTGAGGTATCAAAACATAGCGCGGCAAGGGGAGAACCCAGTACATTGCCACTGAAACCAAAAGCATATATTTTTGAAGAAACTTGTTTTATTACCCGGATTCTTAATTGATTTGAAGTACCTATAATTGGGGTTCTATTCTTAAAACAACCAAGACTGTCTAACTCATAAATAAAATATCTAATATTATTTAGCGTATCATCTTCTCTTAAAAAATTATATTTTTTATTAATAAAACTAATAGCAGGCCAGCCTGTGTAATAATTAAAATACCTTCTTCCAAGTATATTCTTACTTATTAATTTTCCTTCAAAATCAGTTTTGAAATTATGGACATGTACCCAGGACAATGAATCATACATGGTATCAAATTGATTTATGAAATCACCATTAAACAAGATTGTTTTTTTTATTTCATTTATTTCTACAATATTATATCCACTTTCCCAACCACCAAACAAATCATACATTTTAGAATAATAATTTTGTGCATTTGCAAAACCGTGAAACATAACAAATAGTATTAGTAAAACCCTTTTCATTGCTTTCTAATGATTAATTACTATTTTCTTAACTTCTAACACAGCGTTTTGGTTAATTATCAACACAAAGTAAACACCATTGCTTAAGCTCATTGTATTTATATCCAACTCAGCTCTATTATTTGGCATCTTTTGTTCTAAAATAGTTTTACCTATCGCATCTTTTAATAGTATTTTATTGTTCTCCAAAACCGTATTTAAAGAAACGTGGAAACTATTATCGGCAGGATTTGGAAAAATTTTCAGGATTTGAGCAGATAAGGTTACTGTATTATTACTATCAAGTTCATTTAGTTGTTTTCTCTTAGTTAAAAGTTCTTCCCCAACCACTCTTTCAATTACCAAGTCGTACCACTTTCCTTGCGTTAAACTTAATATGGCTCGCGCAGATAAGGATGGAGAAGTTATACCATCCTCAGCCAAAGTTTCTAATACTGCAATTTCTTCAGAATTTAAACTGTAAATATTTCGGCTATTGATGAAAGCATTGATAAGCAGATTATAATAAGTGGCAAAATCTGTAAGTTCATCTGTGTTAGTCTCTAATGCAGAAAGGCTTTGGGTTGCTAAATTGTAATCGCCTTTAGCATAGTAGGCTGCTATTAATTGTTTGCGTGAATCAATATCAGTTTCATTTTGTAAGAAGGCAATTATGCTATCTATGTTATTAAAGGTAGAATCAAAAACAGCACGCATATTATATGCCCAAATTACATGGTTTCGTGCCTGAGTACTTTCTATTTTATAAAAACGTAGGTTGCGCTTTGCTTGATCCAAAGACTCTCCGCTAAGGCCAGCATTTTCCACTTCATTTTGCCAATATAATTTTAGAGTTTTTAAACTAAAATAATTACCAATATTTGGGTTTGGATTTTCAATTGTACCAGTACAATTATCTTGAATTGAAGCTGTTAATGAACAATTATCCTTCACCCCAACTGTCCCTATTCCTAAACAGTAGTTCAAGTTTACATTCAGACTCTTACTTTGATCTGGCCTATCAATTTCTCCAGGCTTAACCACATAAGTTTTGGGAGCAATTTTATGATTTACTGCATCATAGGTTAAGTTAGTATAAAAGGTATTGAAATAATCAGTTCTAATGTCTTGGTTATTGGGGTCACAAAACCCAAAAAATGGTGTTGCATAATTAATAGAATTACTCACTGGATTTAGATTAATTGCATTGGCATTATCCAAAAATTGGTTACAACTAATTTGCAATGCCAAGTTATTTTGTTGTGTTTGGCAGCCAAGGTATGCATCACTTATTTGATTTAATCGAACACTTCCACCACCTCCATTTCCATCAGAGTTTTGTAAAACCAAACCAGCAACAATTTCATTGGTGGTGTGGTTTGCGTTTGGATAGGTAAAATAATTTTGCTCAAACAAAAAACCAGAAGCTGAATTGGAATAAATGCCACTTATGCCTGTGATACCTAGTTCCAAATCAGTTGAACTTGCAAACCTATTATAATAATTACTTGGAACATTTAGGTTAAAATTGTTTTTATAAATATTATAAGAAACACCATTTTCCACTACAATACCCTTGTCGTTAAGTTCAAAATCCTGATGCTTGATATTTGTTATACCACTAAGGACAAAAGATGGGCTATGCGCACTTTCAATTCCATGGGTTAAGTTTCTAAAATGTCCTCTATCTTGTGGAATACAAGTGGTGGGATTTAAAGTGGCGCTTACCAGGAGGGTAGCATCTAAAGTAAATATTCCTGTTCCTCTATTATAATTTGGAAGGTTTGCATTTGAGGCACCGTTATTATTATTAAACTCACAGCCAATAAACTTAATTCCATGAACTCCCCAGGCGGTAACCATGGTCATATTATTCATGCATGTCGTAACATTGTTTGGACATGTTTGGTTTAATTCAAAGGTACAATTAGTAAAACTACCTGCATAATTATTGGTTCTTTTATATTCCATAAACTCCACATGTCGTTTATTGTTTTTAAACCTTGTATTTACTGCAACTACAATACCACCGCCAGTTTTGCTCCAATTTATAGTGCCATTAGGGTATAATGCAGCTGTGCTAATAGCTACGTCAGCATTGATTATTTCTGCATCTTTTATGTAAAGATAGCCTTGGTTCGTATTTGGATATTGAGTTTTGTTTGGGTCGCCAGCAATATGTATTCCTTCCCAATTTTCATTGCAATTATTAAATAGTTTACCACCATCAACTATTACCTTTGCACCAGGCTCAATTTGAAGCCAATTGTCTTTAGCAAAAGTAACACTTCCTTTAATAGTGAGCGTAACTCCACTTTTTACGGACACATTGGTATTAAAACCATGGTAAGAAACGTTATTCCAAGTTTGAGATTGGGTTATTTCAAACACATCTTCAACAGGCTTCAAATCTGCTTTCCAAATTCCTCTGCCCCAAGTGCTGCATAGCAATTTGTTGCGACAATAATCAATTTCAAGATTCGTAATAATTACCTTAGGCAACCCATTACTATAACATTCCCACTTTTGCAACTGTTTATTCCATCTATAAACGCCTAAATCTGTACCCGCATATAAAACTTCCTCTGTTCCTTCCTGAAAAACTAAACATGTAACAGGGAATTGAGATAAACCTGTTGACATATCGTTCCAAGTGAGACCTCCATCAGTTGATTTTATCACCCTAAATTTCCCTTGATTGGGATTTGTTAGATCTTCTTTAAATCCGTTCAAAGCAAGATAAATTGTATTGGAATTATTTGGATTTATTAATACGGATGTTATGGAATAATAATCAAAAACTTGCTCATTTTTAATGAGTACATTTTGAGTAATATCAAAAAAGCTTATTCCTCCATTGTCTGATTTATATAACCTTTTTGTATAGGAGCCTCCCCATGTTGGGTCTGTATTACCAACCATAATGATATTTGGATTAGACTTAGAAATATCAAATGTCCTGATATCATCATTTGTAATATTATTATCCCCAGAGAGGTAATTACTGTTTGCAGGTAATGGTGTAGTTTGATAGGTGAGCGGGTTGTATTTATACAATTTATTTTGAGCAGCCCAGAGGGTTCTATCATCAACTGGATCCAATTTCATTGGCATGTTTTGAAATTGCTTTATTGGTATTGAAATATAATTTAAACAACCAAAGGTTGAATTTGAATTCTCAAAGCAACTAAAATCATACTTATAGAATGCATTATTTGATTGCAAGTAAATATAAGAAGTACTTGATTTGGAAATTTCAACTGCGGCACCATCGCCCCATCCTTTTTGTAGCCATTCTTGTCCAATAAACTTCTGTGTTCCATTGTCCTGCAATCCAATAACTGGGTAACCAGTTTCAGGATATATATCAAATCCAAATGCTTGAGATAGTTCTAAATTACCATTAATATTTGTCCAGTTAGACGTATTTATTAAATTTGCCCAACCTGTTCCAGTACCCAAATTCGCCATAGAAATTCCGCCATCATGGCCAATAACAAGTTTATGAATGCCTGCCTGTCCATTGCTATGAAATTCTCCAATACCTCTTATATCCGCATGACTTCTGCCTAGCGTAGAATTTTTGTCTAAACTTGGGTAGTAGTCTGATACTGGGTTCGAAAAATCTGCAGTAGATTGAAAGTTAGTGCTTTTATATAGCACATTCTCCCCGATAAATGCTATATTCTTATCTATATCAGATACAATAAACAAATGATTACCTGATGGATTTGAATTGACGTAACCAACATCCACCCCTTTTATAAAATTGAAACTTAAGCCATTGTTTGTAGATTTATATAATTGTACATTATTATCATTATCGCCATTGGGTAGGGTTCTGTTAACCATGCAATAAAGGACACCAGGGTCATTATTCGATACTTCCAAACTGATATATCTGTTATCCTGATAATCTGGCAAGTTGGTGAAAATTTCTTGCCAATTAGTATTTAAATTTTCATCATTTCTCCAAGCCCTAGCAAATACTAAAGCTTCCTTCGCATTTTTATGCCTATGAGTTGAGATATAGATTTGCAATACATTGTTAATTTTTTGCACTTCCAAATCTTCTAAATAATTTGAGTAAGACCAAGCTTTTCCTATAAACAATGGAAAAACAGGATCTAAGGCGTCTTTTGAATATGCAATTGACCAATTGCCCAGGCCATTCTTAACCAACTTGTAAAAGTTCTTTGTACTTATAGCATACATTATATTGCTATTGTCAGGATGGAAAACAAATTTGCTCACAAAAAAATCTTTTGCCTCATATACTTGATTAGAAAAATCAATGATATTAGTAGGGATACCATTATTGGTAATTCTAAAAATACCTGCGCCATAACTTAGCATCCCTGAATGGCCGTGCGCCCCAGTTGCAAAATAAACAGTATTTGAATTTGATGGGTCAAATTCTATCCAAGATATACCAAGCGCAGGCAGATTTAATTCATCGGTTACATTTTCCCAAACCACATTATTAGGAGCCTGAGTTCCGTTTTCAGTTCGCCATAAACCCGAGGCTTGAGTACCAGCGTAAATGATATCAGGATTACTTGGGTGAATGGCTACAGCCATTACTATCCCTAAAGTAGAAACTCCCGTATTTCTAGGACCAACCATAGTCCAAGGATAATCAGAATTTGCGCATGGTTGAATATTTTGCAATAAAAGCTTCTTACCCATTTCAGCTGAGGCAAAAATGTCTCCTCCAATTTGTTCACCGCTTGAATAAATACGATCCTGCATTACATACTTATACCTTTTAAAAGCCTTTTCTCCTGGTAAAAAACTATGTATACTTGTATCAATTGCATGCAAAGAATCGAAATAATACCTTGTTAATCCAGCATTGAGAGTATAATTGGTATTCGTATCAGTAACCGCAGGATTACCAATTAAAAATTGGTAGGATTGGGCCTTAATTTCGAAAGTGAATACTATAGATAAAAGTAAGATAGTGAATAAAACAATAGTGTGCGATTGGTTTTCAAATTTTGGAGATTTAAGTTTCATGGCTTTTTGGTTTAATCAAAACTAAACCAATTTTACCCATAATTCCAAATTAATTAACTGATTTTAAATACCTTCCAAACGGCATTCCTCTCATGCTTCGGCCGGCGCCTTGCATTTTGCCAATGCTCTTCATCATCTAGCGCATATCCTCAAATTGCTTGTGCAACTTATTTACCTGTTGATTGAAGAAATTTTTAGTTCCTTAAGCGACCAGGCAAGTGCTTATTTTATGAAACGTGAACTGGGTGTACATTTTTACGAATACGAGCAAGTGAAAAAAGCTATTCAATACCAAGGCATACAAACCAGAATGGATTTTCAATTGACGATTGAATAATCCTTATTAATCTTTCTTCCAATAAAAAAATCCCTGCATGAATTTCATACTGGGATTTTTTTATTTTTATTTTTAATTGGTTCAAACCGAACTACCTCCCAAAAGGCATGCCTCTTAAGCTGCGGCCTGCGCCTTGTAGTTTGCCGATGCTCTTCATCATTTTGCGCATTTCATCGAATTGCTTTAATAACTGATTTACCTGTTGAATATCTGTACCGCTTCCCATGGCAATGCGTTTTCTGCGTTGGCCGTTAATAATATCTGGCGTTTTGCGCTCGGCAGGTGTCATGGAATTGATAATGGCTTCGATACCTTTAAACGCATCGTCGCTGATATCCAAATCTTTTACCGCTTTACCCACACCAGGAATCATGCCCATCAAATCTTTTAGGTTACCCATTTTTTTGATTTGTTGAATCTGGGTATAAAAATCTTCGAAAGTAAATTGGTCTTTTAGTAATTTCTTTTGAATTTTCTCTGCCTCTGCTTCATCAAAAACTTCTTGGGCACGTTCTACCAAACTCACAATATCTCCCATTCCCAAAATACGTTGGGCCATCCTGTCTGGATGGAAGGTATCGATGGCTTCCATTTTCTCGCCCATACCCATAAACTTGATGGGTTTGTTGACAACAGATTTAATAGACAAAGCAGCACCACCACGGGTATCGCCATCTAATTTAGTAAGAATTACTCCAGAGAAATCCAATACATCGTTAAAGGCTTTTGCTGTGTTTACAGCATCTTGGCCTGTCATGGCATCTACAACAAACAAAATTTCTTGGGGGTTCAATGCTTTTTTGATATTGCCAATCTCCGCCATCATTTGTTCGTCGATACTCAAACGACCAGCAGTATCTACAATTAGCACTTTTACTCCAGCATCTTTTGCGGCCTTCAATGCATTTTCTGCAATTTTAACGGGAGAGTTATTTCCTTCTTCAAAATATACTGGAACTTCTATTTGTTGACCCAATACTTTTAACTGTTCAATAGCTGCAGGACGATAGACATCGCAGGCAGCCATCATAACAGTTTTGCCTTTTTTCTTTAGGAAACTAGCCAATTTAGCGGAGTGAGTGGTTTTTCCACTTCCTTGCAAACCGGCCATAAGAATAACTGTAGGATTTCCACTTAAGTTCAGATCCTCTGTTTTGCCACCTAAAAGTTCAATTAGCTCGTCGTTTACAATTTTAACCATTAATTGGCCAGGAGAAACGCTCGTTAAAACGTTTTGACCCAATGCTTTTTCTTTAACAGTATCTGTAAATTGCTTGGCAATTTTGAAGTTAACGTCGGCATCAATTAAGGCTTTTCTAATTTCCTTAACCGTTTCGGCCACGTTAATTTCGCTAATTTTACCTTGCCCTTTAAGGGTTTTAAACGCTTTTTCTATTTTGCCACTTAAGCTTTCGAACATAATTATCTGAATTTGGGATTGCGAAAATAATCAATTTATGCTTATACCGAATGCATATCTGTAATAGTCCAATAAAATTGGCCTAAACATCTATTGCGTCGGTATTTACCGTTTTAGATTTTCACAGCGCAACGGAAAGCAGTAATATGGACTTCATTCGCGTTTTTTCATTAATTGTAATTTGTCGGGTAATGATTGCTTTGTTACTTTTTTGCGTGCCCAAAAAAGTAACCAAAAAAGGGCACCAACGAAGCCAACTTGAAAGATTTTTTGTCGCACAGCCCAGCCCCACGCTGGCCAAAATCTTTCCAGTTCGCTCCTTCGTTGGATCCCAGCCGCACTCTGCAAATCCGATTTCTAGGGTTTAGTTTTAATAAAATGTCAGTCAATGTGGCTGTATTATTTATACTTTTTCTATTTATAAACTAATAAATTTCAGGATAATAAGTTAATCTAACTCTTAACCATAATTTGTATGTTTTGGCCTAGGGTATAAAATCATTTTTTGTTTAGTTCCACAAACCTTCTTTACCTATTTCGTGTTATTAGTGTAAATTTATTAAATTTGGTCAAAATAATTATATGAAAAAAGTACTCGTTTTTGCAGCCCTTGCTGCGTTTGTGTTTGCTTGTTCTAATGAAAACAGCAACAAATCGGTTCAAAAAGAAACCAAACCTGTAAGCGACGATTTATTAGCTCAAGCCCAAGGATTATTTGGCGTTTTACCTGCCACAGCCGTAAACCCAGAAAATGAATTAACAGATGCTAAAGTGGCTTTAGGAAAAATTTTATACTTTGATACTCGCCTTTCTAAGACTGGTAAGAATAGCTGTAATAGTTGTCATAACTTAGCTACTTTTGGTGTTGACAATAGTTCGTTTTCTACTGGCGATGCTGGTAAATTGGGAGGAAGAAATTCGCCAAGTAGCTTTAACGCGGCCTTACATATTAGTCAGTTTTGGGATGGCCGCGCAAAAGATGTGGAAGAACAAGCAGGCATGCCGGTTATGAATCCAGTAGAAATGGCGATACCTAATGAAGAGTTTTTGGTAAAGCGTTTATCGGAAGTTAAACTTTATCAAGATAAATTTAAGGCAGCTTTCCCTGAGGAGAGCACGCCATTAACCTACAAAAATATTGCAAAAGCAATAGCAGCATTTGAGCGCACACTAATTACACCATCGCGCTTTGATAAATATTTAGGAGGAGATTTAGCTGCTATTACCGATGCTGAGAAAGAAGGATTACAAACCTTTATTAGCAGTGGATGTACAGCTTGCCATAGCGGAGCTACTTTTGGCGGAACTCAATTAATGAAATTTGGATTGGTGAACGATTACCATCCATTAACTAAATCTAGCAATGGTGATAATGGCTTGATGGACCTAACTAAGAAAGAAAGCGATAAAGATATATTTAAGGTACCAAGTTTGAGAAATGTGAGTAAAACTCATCCTTATTTTCACGATGGTTCTGTTAAAGATTTGCCATCCGCAATTAGGATAATGGCAAAAGCACAATTGAATAAAGATTTAACGGATGAAGAAGTTAGCAGCATAGTTGTTTTCTTGGAATCGCTAACAGCAGATATCCCAGAAGAAACTAAAAAAATGCCTACTGAGTTAGCATCTAACTAATTTTAAGAAGGAGGTTTAGGCCTCCTTTTTTTTGCTCCCTTTATTTAAAACAACATGTTTGATTTTTTGCCCCTTTGGTTCAAAACGATTGTATTGCCTAGCGAAGAGCCTAGTGTAGCAGGTTCCTTGTTATTAATTTTCTTTACCTTATTTATTGGAATGCTAGTAGGCAAACTAAAAATAAAAAAGGTTTCCTTAAGTATGTCGGGTATAGTTTTTATGGGCATTTTAATGGGGCATTTGGGGTATAGATTGCATGCGGACACCTATGAATTTTTAAGAGATTTCGGTTTGATCCTATTTGTGTATGCCATAGGAATGCAAGTTGGACCCTCCTTTTTTACGCAATTGAGGCAGGATGGATTATTGTATAATTCGATAGCCATAGGAACCGTTTTAATGGGAGGCATTTGCACCATCATTTTATTTTATACTACGCATACTGGCATTGATAATTTGGTTGGAATATTAGCCGGAGCAGTTACTAACACTCCTAGTTTGGGAGCAGCCAAAGCATCCTTAAATGATATCAAACATCAATTTCCAGAATTAATTTTTGCTGACCCAACCAATGCCTATGCCATTGCTTATCCGTTTGGAATTATTGGAATTATAGGCATGATGATTTTTGCAGGAAAACTTTTTAAGGTAAATATAGAAAATGAAACTGCTGCATTTCAAAAACAGGTTCAAGACAAGCATCCAGCGCCAGAGGCTGCTAAATGCAGGGTTACACAAGAAGCAGTTATAGGAAAAAGCATTGAAGAATTTATTCAGCAAAACCAACTGAAACTTATAGTTTCTAGAATTAAGCACAGTGGATCTCAGGTGGTAGAATCGCCAAGTGATAGCTATGTTTTTAAAGAAAGAGATGTATTGAAGTTGGTAGGATTACCCACAGAAATTGAAAAAGCCATTTCACTTTTGGGTTATAGGTCGAGCGACTTATTTATAGAATCTGAGGATTTAACAAAAAGCACCATTTACCTAGTTACACGTAAGAGTGCGGTTAACAAAACTATTGGGCAGCTTAATTTAAGTGCTCAATTTCATGTGAAAGTTACCCGAGTTTTTAGGGCGGGAATAGAATTGTTGGCGCATAGCGAATTGGTTTTGCATTATGGCGATAGATTGAGAGTAGTAGGAACGGAGAAGGATTTGAAATTGGTGGCAGAATTGATTGGCAATTCTGAAAAGAAATTGCAACAACCGCAGTTCTTATCTATTTTTATTGGTATTGTTTTAGGAATTTTGGTGGGCTCCATTCCCTTTTTTCTTCCAGGCTTAAGCATACCTGTAAAACTAGGAATGGCGGCAGGACCCTTATTGGTTGCTATATTAATAAGTAGGTTTGGAGGAATACGCAGTTTGCATTCTTTCTTGCAACAGAGTGCGTTGTTGTTTATGAAAGATTTTGGGATTAGTTTGTTTTTTGCAGCTATTGGAATTCATGCTGGCGAAAGTTTTTACCAAAGTTTTATTTCCTACCACGGTTGGGTTTGGGTTGGATATGGCTTATTTATCACCCTCACTCCTATCCTATTGATGTTATTGGTTTCGCGGTATTGGTTGAAACTAAATTTCTTGCCCATTATGGGTTTATTGGCAGGTTCGCATACAGACCCAGCGGCATTGGATTTTTGCACCAATTATTACCGTTCTGATTTACCATTACAAGCGTATGCTACGGTTTATCCTTTGGTTACTATTGCGCGAATAATTTTAGCTCAGATTCTTGTGATTTATTTTGCGTTTTGAGGGTAGAGGGTAGAGTGTAGAACCCAGAATCCAGAGACTAGACAGGAATTATGAGTTGACAAAGAAGCGAGAGCCGAGAGGCGAGAAAGAAGTCCATTCTTTAAACCGAATCCTTGCTAGCTGCTAGAGGTGCAAGAGAGTTTTGAGTTTTGAGTTTTAAGTGTTAAGTGTTAAGTGTTAAGAATCCAGAAACCAGAGAGTCTAGACAAGAGTTATGAGTTGACAAAGAAGCGAGAGGCGAGAAGCGAGAAGCGAGAAAAAAATTTAAACCTTAAACGGATAAACGATTAAACTAGAAACATCATCCAAAAATTAAGCATCAGTTAAAGGGGATTAAATGCTAGCTGCTAGAGGCTAGAGGCTTCAAGGAGGAGTCCAGAATCCAGAGTCTAGACAGGAGTTATGAGTTGACAAAGAAGCGAGATGCGAGAGGCGAGAAACGAGAAAGACAGTCCATTCTTTAAACCGAATCCTTGCTAGCTGCTAGAGGCCAGGTGCTAGAGGCAAGAGAGTTTTGAGTTTTGAGTGTTAAGAATCCAGAAACCAGAGAGTCTAGACAGGAGTTATGAGTTGACAAAGAAGCGAGAGGCGAGAGGCGAGAAGCGAGAAAGAAGTCCATTTTTTAAACCGAATCCTTGCTAGCTGCCAGAGGCCAGAAGCCAGAGGCTTGATTTATTGACATTTGGAAAAGATTAACTAGGAAGCAAAAACTTTTTAATGGCAGCATTTACTTTGGGAGCGGCTTCAATTTGCACAAAATGGCCACAGTGCGAGAAAATTTCGCTTTTGCAGTTGGGAATAAGTTCCTCTGATTTCTTAACCAAACGCTCTGTGGTTTCTGTAACATGAATAAGTTTATTGGGAATTAAGGCATCTTGTTTCCCAAATAAAATCAGGGTTTCTTGAGATAATTGTTTTAAGAAAGGTTGTACCTGCTCATCTAACATTGCCTCAATATTAGACTGAACCATTTTACGCCAATACTTACCTTCCTTGCCTTGCATAAGTTTAACCAAATCAGATATAATGTGCTTGGCATCTTTCTTTTGCTCGTGGTAATAACTATTGTTAATAGTAGTTTCAAGGCTAATAGAATCTCCATAAATATAGCTTCCTAATTGCAACATTCCTTTTAAGATAGAACGTTCTAAATCTGTAAAAAACTCCAAGCCACTTGGTGCTAACAAAACCAATTTATCTACCAATTGCGGGTAGCGCAACGACAAAACAATAGAAACTTGTCCGCCCATGCTATGACCTGCTAAAACTACATTTTTTAGTTTAAGTTCTTGGATGAACCTAGCCAAGGATTCTGCATAGAAGAACATGCTAAACAGATAATCACCTCTAGACGACAAGCCATTGCCGGGTAAATCAACAGCAATGCATCTAAAATCCTTTTTCAATTCTTCAATATTGTGTTTAAAAACAGGCAGGTAATTGGCCAAGCCATGCACAAATAAAATGGTTTGTTCGCCCTGGCCTTCATCGCAGTAAGCCATTTTTAGGTTCGAACCAATTTCTAGATAGTGAACAGGAAAAGGATAGTTGATCATTTGTAGCGCGAGTATAAAGTTTATATTTGAAGAAAAAACAAAGGCAGGTGATAAAAAAAATTCTCATTCTTAGGTTTAGTTCCATTGGCGATATTGTGCTTACCACACCTGTTATTAGGTGCTTAAAAAAACAAATGCCGCATGCCGAAATTCATTACCTCACCAAGCCTTCTTTTCAAATCGTTTTAAAAGACAATCCGTATATTGACACGCTTCATTTGCTAGATAAAAGTCCTGCTGCCAAGGCTAGAGAACTTAAAAAAGAGCAATTCGACTTGGTAATAGATTTACACCATAACCTAAGAACTGCCATTTTTAAAGCAATTCTGGGCGTTGAGGCATATTCATTTAACAAGTTGAATATTGAAAAGTACCTATTGGTGCAATTTAAGATAAATAAGCTTCCTGCACTTCATATTGTGGATAGATATATGGCAACCCTTGAACCATTGGGCATTGTAAACGATGGCGCAGGTTTGGATTATTTTATTCCTGCAGAAGATAAAATCGAAACCATTCTTGGGTTCAAACCAAAAGAACAAAACTATTTTACTTGGGCAATTGGTGCGCAACATTTTACAAAGCGCTTGCCTGCACATAAAATAGTTGAATTTGCCAAAAGCTTGCCTCATCCAATTGTATTGTTGGGAGGCAAAGAAGATATTAAAATAGGAAGCGAAATTGCAGAAGCTTTGGGTGAAAAATGCTTGAATTTTTGCGGACAATTAAACCTCAATCAATCGGCATATTTGGTTCAGCAAAGCGAAAGATTATTTACCAACGATACCGGCTTAATGCACATTGCTGCTGCGCTACAAATACCCACCACTACCTTTTGGGGAAACACCGTACCCGAGTTTGGCATGTATGCATATTATGGAAATTCTAACACGTCTTCTACTCAAATTGAGAACAAAAATTTAACTTGTCGTCCTTGCAGCAAAATAGGAAAACATGCTTGTCCGAAAGGGCATTTTAAGTGTATGGAGATGTTGGGGGAAGCTGGTAGCTGATGGGGAATGGCATCTGGCTGCTGGCATCTGGCATCTGGCTTTGTCAGCCGAAGCTTCAGCGTAGGATGAGCTGTTGGCATCTGGCTGTTGTTAGTTGCTAGTTAGGATTTGTAATCCTAACTTTTATACATTTAGGATTTGCAATCCGACTTTATCAAACTTGGGATAAGCTTCCTTAACAGAATTTTTTCTTAATTCAAAAATGAAACTGCATTCTTTATTACTAATCATCAGCAATTGATTTTGAAAACCAAATGGCAAAAGTGTTACTTATAGGTGTAAATCTAAATTCTAGAAGGGTATCAAATCACAAAAAAATAAAAAATCACCTTTAGATTACTTTTTCATAAATTTTGCTTTTAATACCTCGCTATTGAATTCAATAGCTATAAAATACAAGCCAGGAGAAAGTGAGGCTACATTAATTTCTAGGCTGCTATCGGTAAAATTTATTTCGTCTATTTTCATAATTAGTTTTCCAGAAATATCATAAATGCTGTAGCTTAATTTTCCTTTAAAGGTTTGGTTTGAACCGAATGAAAAATTAATCTTATCGGTGGTAGGATTTGGATAACATGCTACTAAATTTGGTTTACTTGATATCAGATTTATTCCAGTTAACTTATCTAATTCCCTTTCCCAAACACCATAATTGGTAGCACAAAACACATGCGATTTTGTAAACTTAACATCGAAAACATTTGTACCAGGGTGCATACCCCAATTTGCCGACTCCCAATGATCCCCAGAATCTTTTGAAAGAAAAAGACCATTACTCGTTCCCATAAATAATAATTCGTTTACAAAACGTACACAATTTACTTTTATAGTAGAATCAAAATCTAACCTATAGGTAAGCTGGCCTTCCTTACATACTTTGTAAAGAGCTCCTTTTGCACCTTGACAAATAAGATTTAATTTACTGCCTCCCATTACTTTTATGGTATCATTTTCTGGTGAGAACAGCAATTTCCAGTTTAACGTTGTGGTGTCATATGAGTAAACACCCCTAGAATTGGCTACCAAAAAATCTTCCTCATTGCAATAGGCAAAATTTAACTTAAGGTCTATAAGGCTATCATTAAATTGTATCCAGTTTGCACCATTATTTGTTGACCTATAAACACCTCCTAAAGTAGATGCGTAATATAAATTCTCACCTAAACGACAAATCAATAAGCCTTTTTTATGTGTAATTCCATTATTACTTTGAAGCCAAGTTTTACCGCTATCTAAAGTATAACCAACACCTAAGTTTGTGGCATCATTTAAACTTGAAAAAATTTTATTTCCACTCAATAAAAAACTAGTAGGCAGATTTGATTTTAAAAATGGGGCAGACCATATACTAGAATCAAATCTATATGTTAATCCTCCGATATAAAACATACTAGTAAATAAGTACCCATTGATAGGTTCAATAGTGGTAATTGCTGAACCGCTTAAACCTTGGTTGGAAGGAACCCAAATATTGGGGTTAAAATTATTTCTAAACACACCAAATTCTGAAAAGGCAATTAAATTTTCTTGAACAGATGTTAAATTATTTAAAATACCAACTTCGGTAGGTGTTTGTGAAATTTTTTGCCATTTTGAGGTTATGGTATCTAACTGAAATATTTCACCTGTCTTTGTTGAGGAAGTTGTAATCTCACCAGCATAAATTAACATTGTCCTCAAACTGGTATCTCCCAATCCTTCATTTAATAAATTCCAACTTAATCCTTCATCATAACTGGTATAGCAACCTTTGCTACTCGCAGCATATAATTTATTTCCATAAGGTAAAATTGAAACTACAGTTGCATTTGTAAAAATTCCATTTACAATTCGATTCCAAGTAACACCTAAATCATTGCTTTTATAGACTCCTGTATTTGAACCAACATATATTGCCCCATTATGGTTTGTAATACAACGAATAGTAAAGTATTGTGGAAAGAAAATTCCACTATCAATTCTATTCCAATTTATACCATTATTATTACTTCTATAAAGGCCGCCATTTGCCCCAATGAAAAAGCCAGAATCGTTTTTGAAAATAGTAGTAGATATCTTTTCAGGTAAAGTAGAAAACAGGTGCCATGAATCGCCAAAATTGTCTGAATAAAATACATCTCCATTGCTTTCAGAACTCACAAAAAGACGATTATTCTCTTTAATTAAGCAAGTGATGTTGGAACCATTAAGGCCATTGTTTTTAGGCTCCCAAGTATGGCCGTAATCTTCTGAGGCAAATACTCCAGATGTGGACGTTCCAATAAAAATTTTATTATCAAATTGAAGATGACATTTAATATAAGCCCCATTAGGCCCCAGACTTTTCCATTGACCAAAGACCAAAGTTGACTTTGCCAATAAGAATAATAATGTTAGATAAGCACCTGTTTTCATAGTTTAAATTAAGGGTATGATAGATAGCAAAACGAAAATAGAACTCTTAAACCTAATTTCACACCCACCCGAATAATTTAAGTTAATTTTTAAGTAAACAGTAATTGAGGCATGCTATTGTTTCATAAATTTTGCTTTAATACCTCGCTATCGGTTCCAATAGCTATTATACCGAATGCAAATATTAAGTAGTCCTATAGAACTGGTATAAGTTGAAAATACGTTTGGTTCAAACCGAAATGTAATAAATTTAATTAAGCATAGGAGGCTAAATTTTGATGGAAAAGGCGGATTGAAGATCCTTGTGTCTCGATGGGGCGGGATGATTTGGATTGCAAATCCGAATCGGCGGGTGATTCGAAACGTCGGACTAATAGCGAAAGCTAATAGCCAAAAGCTAATAGCTAATAGCCAAAATCAACTGATAAAATCGGAAAGGTATTCGAATTTTGGAGTTAGTTTTCCTCCTTCGGCGATGGTGGCGTTGGAGATGATTTTGTCTTTATCTTCTTCCAACAAACAAGGTAAAACATGGCGCAATAACTGCTCCCCAAAATTTATGCTCGAATCGTAACAAAGCTCGCATGGCAAGTTGCCTACCGCTTGCACATCTATAATATTTGGCAAGAATGCTTGGACTTCTTTTTCTAAATATACATTGTATCCGTAGAATGGATTATCGATGGTAGTACTGCGAATGGTGCTTGGAATTGGCCCTGGAATATCGCAAGTAATATCAGAGATTATGCGTATGCGAAAATCACCGCCTTTCATTTCTTCATGGGTAAAAAATGGCTCAATTCCTGGTCGCCAAAAAACAGCATTTATCATAATATCTGCCTTTTGGTAAAAGGGTTTAAAAATGCTTCTATAATCTTCTGGATGCTTGTAAAAATCTGCCTTATCCCACGGCCAGCCTTGTTTGTGGGCGTAATAATCTTCGCTGCGCAAGTGCACAAAAATTGGTTTGTTATAATCGTCTTCCAAAAATTCTTGGCTACTCACTTGGTGAATTTTCAATTTGCGCAAAAGTTCAATAGACCCATGAGCCACCCTGCCATCGCCGCATAAAACTATACGCAAAGGCGGTAGGTTCAAACCGGAATATTCTTTTAAAAGCTCCTCGTAATTTTTTACCTCACTGGCTTTTTTAAGGGAATAATAGCCATACTTTTTACCCAACATTAAGAAGGCATAATGTGTGCCTACAATTCCGGCAAATCGCCCAAAACCTATAATTCTATTGCCTTCTTCCCAAGTTAAGGTTTCATAATCTACAAGGGTAATATTTTTTTGAAGAATGGCACGTAACAAATTACGATTCTGTGATTGTTTTTTTATGGTATGCGAAAAAAACAAATAGGTTTTATTAGGAATTAACTGATCTATGGGAACTTCTTTTACACCCAATAGAATATCGCAATCCGACAAATCTTCGTTTAATTCAATACCGAGTGAAGTATATTCATCGTCTTTGAAACAGCGGAATGGAGAAGGCTGAACCACTACTTGTGTACCCGGAAAACTCTTGATTAACTCCACGCAGTTTTGTGGTGTTAAAGGAGTTCTTAAATCTTCTGGCTTCTTTCCTTCTCTGATAATACCAATGCGTTTGCTCATGATTATTTAATGTAAAATTACCGTTCCTAGTTTAATAGAAAGCAGGTGTTGCTTTTCCTTTATGAGTTTATAAACTTCCATATTCAGCGAAATGTCTTCTTCCGAATTTCTTTCTTGCGCTTCTTTTAAATCGGATTGAACCTGCTGAATTAACTTGTTTAAATTATGTTTTTCTAAATACAATAAACCCGATTCAACATCCTTCATAAACACTTCATCGGGTTGATCCATAATGATATCGTATTTGCTGACCCAACGCTCGCTCATCTCATAGCGAATAGTTAACAAACTGGCCGCGGCAGAAGAGATAATTACATTAGGATGTTGCGTAAAATACTGCGTATTAAATTCTGTATTATTGGCTAATAAAGTCTTCACTTCACCCAAAAGAATTTTCATCAATTCGTGTTCAAACGTCACTTCCAATTCTTGCATTTGATGCAAAATATAATGGGCCACATTTACAAAACCTTCTGCTGGCAAATTACCATACAAAAGCAGCAATCGTGCAATGTATTGCTCTTGATCGTAAGTTGGAGTTTCAGCTAATAACTGGCTTAATTCTTCTTGATGCGGAACCTCTTGAGGAGGAGTGGCAATCCACTCTTTCTCCTTTTGGGTAACAAAACTATTTCTACTTTTATTTAATTCGGATATGAGCAATTGCTCGTTCATATCTAGCAAAACAGCACACTCACGAATAAAGGCCATGCGCTTAATTCCATCTGGAATTTTACTGATACTTTCTACAATATCGCGAGTAACTTGAGCTTTCTTGAGTGGATCGTGAGCGGCATCTTTTAAAAGGAGATTTACCTTAAACAAAATAAAATCTCGAGTTTCATTTTGCAGGTATGTTTGAAATGCCTCCACTCCTACTTTCTTCGAATAAGAATCGGGATCATCGCCATCTGGAAAAAGCAAAACCTTTACGTTTAAGCCTTGCTCCAATAGCATATCAATTCCTCGTAAACTGGCTTTAATCCCAGCTGCATCGCCATCGTATAAAACGGTAACATTATCGGTATGGCGCTTGATTAATTTTATTTGATTTTCGGTTAAGGATGTACCGCTTGATGCCACCACATTTTCTACCTCAGCTTGGTGCATGGAAATTACATCGGTATAACCTTCTACAAGGTAAACGAAATCGTTTTGACGAATGGAATTTTTAGCAAAGTGCAAACCATATAACTCGTTGCTCTTGTGATACAGCAAGGTTTCTGGCGAGTTAACATACTTGGCACTTTTATCGTCCTTCTTTAATTGTCGGCCGGCAAATGCAATAATTTTCCCATTGGAACCATGGATGGTAAACATAACCCTTCCACGGTAAGCATCGTAAACTTTGCCTTGGTCGTTTTGCTTTACCAAACCGCCTTTTACCAAAAGCTCTTGGTTGAATTGTTTCTTTTCTGCCTCTTGGGTAAAACTATCCCAGCTATCATGACTATATCCTAACTTAAATTTTTTGATGATATCGGTTCTAAAACCGCGTTCTTCAAAATAAGAAAGTCCGATGTTTTTGCCTTCTTCAGATTCCCATAACTCGGTTTCAAAATAATCGGCAGCCCAATTATTGAGAATTTGCAAGCTTTCTTTTTCGGAGCGCAAGGCACGCTCTTGGTCGATATTGATATTTTCTTGCTGTGGCCAATCTATGCGGTAACGCTCTGCCAGCGACTTTAGAGCTTCAATATAGCTGAGGCTTTCGTGCTCCATTATAAAATTAACCGAATTGCCCGCTTTACCACAACCGAAGCATTTGTAAATCCCTTTTGCAGGCGAAACAGAAAAGGAAGGTGTTTTTTCGTTGTGGAAAGGACAAAGTCCTGAAAGGTTGGCACCACGGCGCTTTAAGCGAACAGACTCACCCACAACCTCTTCGATAAGTGCTGCATTTAGTATCTCTTCTATTTTGCTTTGTGGAATCAAACTTTGTGTTGGTAAGGGCTGGGAAATTAGGCAAATTTGGAGAAAATTGCTTTTGTTTTTAGGGATAATTTTAGAACGGAGTAAGGAGAATGCGAGAAATGAGATGCGAGAATGCGAATATATTCTTTTGCGCATTGGAAGCTTGAGGACAGGTTCGATAATAAAAATACCTAGCCAATTCCAATGCATTTAATTAATTGGAGAATTGGCTTTCATTAGAGTTTTATATACTTTCGTTTATTGATTAAACACATTTACAAATGAATAAAATTTCATAAAATTCCTGTTTGATCCAATTACTCGCAAATGCATAAATTCAGTTTTAAAAACATGAATTAATTATTGAAAGGATAACTAAATGGATCAAATAAAAAAAATTAAAAAGACCCTTGCACTATGCTCATTACTTTTATTAATAGGTTCAAAACTAATTGCACAAATGCCAAACCCTGCTTTAGTTGGTTATTGGCATAACTGGAATGATGCAAACGCCCCATATATTCAGTTAGATTCTATTGACAACAGGTATAATGTAATTGAAATTGCCTTTGCCATACCTACAACTTCTACAAACATGACGATGCTGTTTACACCAGATATAGTTTCGCAAAGTACATTTATTTCTAAGGTTCAAGCATTGCAAACACAAGGGAAAAAAGTTTTAATAAGCATAGGAGGCGCCACTACTAGCATTGACCTAACTACCACCTTAAATAAAAATGCTTTCATTAGTTCTATGACTTCTATTATCAATACTTATGGATTTGATGGAATTGATATAGATATAGAAAATGGCAACTCCATATTAATTACTGGTGGAACAATTGCAGCTCCATCAAATATTGCTCAACTAAATTTAATTGATGCCATCAAACAAATAATGGCAAATTATAGAAGCACACATCCGCAAAAACTTTTGCTCACCCTAACTCCAGAAACAGCCTATGTGCAAGGTGGCCAATCCGGATTTGGAAGTATCTGGGGAGGTTATCTTCCTATAATTAATGCCTTAAGAGACTCTCTTGATATACTGCAGGTTCAATTATATAATAGTGGCTCTATGTATGGAATTGATAGCAAAATTTACACTCAGGGCACAGCTGATTTTATTATAGCCATGACAGAAGCAGTAATTCAAGGATTCAGCACATCGGGTGGAACATTTGTAGGATTACCTGCCAGTAAAGTAGCTGTAGGTTTGCCAGCTTGTAGCAGCGCAGCAGGTGGAGGCTTTGTTGATTCTGCAACAATAAAGTCTGCCATAAATTATTTAACAGGAAAAGGTCCTAAACCTGGCACTTATGTTTTATCACAATCGGGCGGTTATCCAACCTTAAGGGGTATGATGACTTGGTCGATAAATTGGGATGCGGTAAGTACGTGTGCAAATAGATATCAATTTGCCAATAATTACCAGGGTATTTTTGGTTCAAACATTACAGCTATTGTACCAAACTATGTTTCTACAAACGGACTAGTTGCTTGGTGGCCCTTTACTGGCAATTCTAAAGACTCAAGTGGTTATGGCTTTAATGGTATTGTAAGTGGAGCAACACTAACAATAGATAGATTTGGGAAAGCAAATAAAGCTTATAGTTTTAACGGTGTATCTTCAAAGATTACAGGACCCACAAATGCCTTATTAAATCTTGCACACAATAGAACCATATCTGTTTGGATGAAAAGTACTGATAGCATCTCGGATGCTGGAATTATAGGATACCTTTCTAATGGACATAATGGCTACCAGATTTTGTTAAAATCGTCTGGCAAAATTGCCTCTATGGAAGACAATTGGACAGGAGGCGCTAATAATCCACCAACGAATGGTTGGGATTTTGCTAACAGTACAAACAGTTCTTATTTAAATGATAATATTTGGCACAATGTAGTAAGTGTTAGAGCAAATGATACTACCCGAATTTATATAGATGGTGTGTTACAAAATACCAGTTATACTGCACTCATACCCAACTTTAATAGTTCTTCTATTACTATTGGTTCATCAAATGGAAGTAGTCAATTTTTTAAAGGATCTATTGATGAAATTGGCATTTGGAACAGAGCCTTATCTCCACTAGAATTATCTAATTTAAATTATGGCTGTCCGTATTCAATTACCTCACAACCGGCCAATCAAACTGCTTCAATTGGCGACAGCAAAAACTTCACACTTGTACATTCTGGCTCAACAATTAATTACCAATGGCAAACAAATCCTATAGGTTGTGGATGGCAAAACTTGTCAAATATCAATCAATATGCGGGAGTACAAACCAATGTTTTATCAGTTTCTGGCTTATCGTACCCAAATCACAATCAAGTATTCAGAATTGTTTCAACATATGGAGAATGTGCAGATACTTCTAATATTGTTAAGTTAATCCTTACAAATATTGCAAACGATTCATTAAGGATAATTCAATTAAAGAATGATTCCATATTAAAATCAGAAACTATTACTTTTTTAATAAGCGATACTACAGATAAAGGAAAAACAATTGCAGATTTAATAGCCGATACTACCAATAAAGCAAATACTATAAGCCTATTGATAAACGATACCACAAACAAAGCAAAAACTATAAGCTTTTTGATTAACGATACTACCAACAAAGCCAATACAATAAGCTTATTAATTAACGATATTACAGATAAAGCAAATACAATAAGCTTATTAATTAACGATACTACAGATAAAGCAAATACAATAAGCTTTTTAATAAACGATACCACAAACAAAGGAAAAACAATTGCCGACCTAATTAGTGATAACATCATCAATGCAAATACAATAAACTTTTTGATTAGCGATACCACTAGTAAAGGCGAAACCATTCGCCTGCTTGAAACGGCTTTAGCAAATAAACACGATACCATTTATGTGGCAAGTACAATAAGCAACGACACCTTAAAAATATCGATCCACACTGGAATATCACCTTTATCTCCAATGTTAAACTCCTTGAAAGTTTATCCAAATCCGGCCTCAACTTATCTTATTATTGATTTAGAAAATCCTGGATACTTCATTGCCAAACTAACAGGAATATCAGGCCAAACAACGATAACCCAAAATAGCACAACTATTGATATTTCGAGTTTAGCTAATGGTATTTATATTTTAACAATCTTCGATTCTGAGAATAAATTATTATCTACGAACAAGGTTGCAATTATAAAATAGTTGATAAGCCAAAGGCTTCTTGGTATTTTATAACACTACCGATTTGAAATGGCCTAACTAACATTTCATATGGGTAAAAATTATTATACCGTATTTCATTTAAAAGTAGAAAACAAATAAGGCTTTAAAAAATATTGTCAAAGTTGCTAAACTGTTAATCAAAACTTAAAACAATTTATCTTTATTATTTCGGTTTGAACCAAATGTTTTTTTGAGGATTTGAAATTTGATTAGTCTGAAATTTTTATCCTAGCAAATTGAGCTTGATTTAATAGATTGCAATAACTTTCAGGGATTTGAATTACCCATAGCAAAATAAGATGATTGAGCAGTATTATGAAATATTGGGCGTTAACAAGCATGCAACTCTTGCCGACATAAAAAAAGCTTACCGCCAAAAGGCAAAACAACTTCACCCCGATGTAAACAATAGCCCAGACGCTAATGAGGAATTTATACTGATTAATGAGGCATACGAATATCTTCAAAATATTAAGACAGGTAAAATTTATAGGAATAATAAAGAGTCGTATTCTGGTAGAAAAACCAATTACCAAACTAATGAGGACTGGGAACGAACTGAAAGAGAAGAAGCAAGAGCAAGGGCTCAACGACATGCACAAATGGAATACGAGGCATTTATAAAAACAGACTTTTACAAAACAACTCTTTCCCTAAATGTGATAGCGGATTTCTTTTCTATTCTTACAACTTTATTAATTTTCACAACTCCTATAATCGGCTATTTTCATGAAGGTACATTTGGAATTTTTGGTGGTTTATTAATGGTTTTTGTTACGGTTGATTTCTGGACGGATATTCTTATACATAATAGACCAAAGTTAAACCTTAATGAACTTGTATTTTCAATTGTTCATTTGGGTAAAACCAAAACTTTTCAAATTGTTATTGCAAGCATTGTAAATCTAATTCTAATCTATCAAATTGGATTTAGCACTCTCATACCACTATGGATTTTATTGGCAGTATTTTGCTTTGCAATTGCTTTTGGGTATTTGCTAACAAGAAAACAAGCAAGTACACAAATTAGGCAACTTGCAGTTTTTGTAATTGCACCTGAACTTATTAATCTTTTTCTCCTTCTTAATTTTCTTTTTAGTACAAATATTACTTCAGAAACCTATACGTTTAACCATGAATATCAACGAACACGTTGGGGATGGCAAAAGACAACCCTAATCATACTTAATGACGATAAATACTCTGATTTTACGGGCATTCGTGTATTTTTTGACTTTGGCAAAATGCATAACTCGGAGATTATTGAATATAAATTTGCTGATGGATTATTTGGATTAAGGGTAATGAAATCTTATAGCTTTAAGAAAGGAAGCGGTTTGTAACAAAAACTGCAACAAAGCAGAGGTTTCTTTGGTTCAAACCAAATGGCTGCAAATGGCATTAGTATAATAATTCTAGGTGGAGTTGAGGCTATATTTTATGTAATTTTCTTCGGTTTTATTAGATTGCAATTAACAATTGCATATTTCAACCTTATCTAATAAATCAATATTTTTAAAATGATATTTTTCCTAAATATATTGAAATGGATTTTGATAATTTTATTCTTTCCTATATCCTTAATTTTTGTTGCATATTTCAATCAAAGAAAAGCAAAAAGGGATTACTATAAGGATGAAAAATAAAAATCCAAAATTGCTACAAATGCAACATTTTTTTTTACAACTTTGAGGATCTAAAATGACCAGCTGATTCGGATTTGCAATCCGACTTTTTGCAACAAAAAAAAGCCACAATAAGTAAAAGCCCTATTCTCTCTTTATACAGCCTGCTTATTGTATTTATTTCTATATTCTATTGGGGTTAGGCCCGTATTCTTTTTAAAGATGGTTCGAAATGCTTTGGTGTCTGTATAGCCAACTTCCATCATTACTTCAGTTATGTTTTTACGGCTACTTTCAAACCTATGTTTGGCGGCTTCTACTTTTATTCGGAGGATATATTCCAAAACCGTATTGTTAGTTGCTTGTTTAAATCGCCTTTCAAAACTTCTTCTACCTAAAGAAACTTTTTCCGCCAATTCATCAACCGTAATTTTTTCTTGAAAATGCTTTTCAATAAACACCTGCGCCTTTTTAATTTCTGCATCGGCATGGTTTTTTTGTCCTTGAAACATGGCAAAGGCTGTCTGACTTTCCCTATCTATATCCACTGCAAAATATTTTGAAGCTAGGATGGCAGTTTCTCTGTCGGTATACTTTTCTACCAAATGCAAAAGTAAATTCCAATACGAGTTTGCACCACCGCTGGAATAAATGCGGTGTTCTTCTGTAATAATTGCTCCATCCATAATAGTTACCTCTGGGAACATTTCTCTAAATTCGTTTTGGAAACCCCAATGTGTAGAGCACTTCTTTCCATCCAACAAACCTGTTGAAGCCAATAAAAAGGCACCTACACAAAGTGACGCTACCTCTGCTCCTTTTGCATATTGCTCCTTAATCCAAGGCAGCAGTTTTTCGTTTTTTGAAATGGCAGTTTTCATATCGCCAAACAAGGCTGGTATAAAAACTAAATCCGTTTTCGTAACATCCTTCAATTGCAAATCGGTATGAACCGAATATAGCCCATCATTTAGTTTTACCTCCTTCTTTGCGCCCACCAACTGCACTTTAAACAAAGGCTTTTTGCCAGACGCAACTAAGAATTGATTTACAGCAGAAAACAAATATTGCGGATCGGCAATGGCTTGAACAACGGAGGATTCTGGAACTAAAATGCTAACAGTTTTCATTTTTTTAATTTATAATCCCGACAAACATAAGAAATTAACTTGTCGCAAAACACCCCTAAGTTGTCATTTAAGTACATTTAATTGTAAAGAAAATTACTGAACCTTTGTGAACCGAGTTTAAACAAGAAAAATGACAAAGAATATTTCCAATGCTTTTAACACCGCTAAAACTAAAGAAAAGCGCTTTAGCATTTTGGGGTTGATAAGTATTTATTTTTTGTGTTATTGCATGAACAAAGTCTAATTAATTCTCCGAAAAACAAAATCAAAGAAATATAAATGAACAATTCAAAAATCACAATCAGCGCAATTATTAATGCACCCGTAGAAAAAGTTTGGGATAGCTATACCAACCCTAAACATATTGTTAATTGGAATTTTGCCGACCCAAGTTGGCATTGTCCTAAAGCAGAAAACGACATGCATGTTGGAGGAATTTTCAATGCCAGAATGGAAGCTAAAGATGGAAGTTTTGGCTTTGATTTTAAAGCCATTTATTCTGAAATTAATGAAGGCAAAAATTTCACCTATGGTTTTGATGATAGAATGGTTAATGTAAATTTTACCTCTACTGGCACCCAAACAGAAGTGGTAATAATGTTCGACCCAGAAAATGAAAACCCTATTGAGATGCAACAAGCAGGCTGGCAATCTATCTTAAACAATTTTAAATCTTATACCGAAAACAACTAATCAAAAATTACAATGAGCAAAATAGCAATTTACCTAAACTTTCAAGGCGAAACCGAAGCAGCATTTACTTATTATAAATCTGTTTTTGGCACTGAGTTTTCAGCTCCAATCATGCGTATTGGCGACTTACCTGCCGACCCAAATGGTCCTAAATTTACAGATGAGGATAAGAAATGTGTGATGCATGTAGCCTTGCCAATTGTAGGAGGAACCGAATTAATGGGAACAGACATGTTGGAATCAATGGGACAAAAACTAGTGATTGGAAACAATACCACCATTAGTTTGCAATTGGATTCCAAAGACGAAGCAGATAAATTTTACACTGCCCTCTCTGAAGGAGGAAGCGATAAAGCACCAATGAGAGATGAGTTTTGGGGCTATTGGGGCTGTTGTTTAGATAAATTTGGCATACGCTGGATGTTTAATGTAATGAATGCTCAAAACAACTAATAAAAATACCATGAATAATCAAATGTACCCATGTTTATGGTTTGATGGCAAAGCCAAATCTGCCGCAGAATTTTATGGCACTTTATTTCCCGATTCAAAAATTTTATCTCATAACCCAATGGTTACTATGTGGGAATTATGCGGGCAAAAGTTTATGGGGTTAGATGGCGGCCCCATGTTTACACCCAACCCATCCATTTCGCTTTTTGTTACTTGCGAAAGCAATGAAGAAATGGATGAGATTTGGGCTAAACTTAGCGTTGACGCCAAAATAATGATGCCCTTAAACAAATATGACTGGAGTGAATATTATGGATTTTTGCAAGACAAATTTGGTATCTCTTGGCAATTGTATAAAGGAAAGTATAGCGAAGTGAACCAAAAAATTGTGCCTTGTTTTCTATTTACGGATGGCAATTTTGGCAAAGCAAATAATGCTGTACAATTTTATAATAGCGTTTTTATCAACTCAAAAATTGATGGAATTTTGTTTTACGATGAAAATGAAATGCCTCAAAAAGGAATTGTAAAGCATAGCCAATTTGTTTTGGATGGCAATGTTTACATGGCAATGGATGGCGCTGGCGAACATAATTTCTCTTTTAACGAGGCGATATCCTTTGTTATAAATTGCGAGACACAAGAGCAAATAGATTATTACTGGGATACCTTTACAAAAGACGGCGGAGAAGAAAGTATGTGCGGTTGGTGTAAAGATAAATTTGGCGTTTCTTGGCAAATTGTACCAACTATTTTAGGTCAGCTAATGAGCGACCCAGAACGAAGTGAGAGAGTAGTTTCTGCCTTTATGAAAATGAAAAAATTTGATATTGAAAAATTGCAGAACGCCTAATTAATGACCCAACTAATTTCTTACCTTACGTTTAATGGCAACTGTAGGGAAGCAATGACATTTTACCAAGAATGCCTAGGCGGAGAACTCCATTTTCAAACCCTTGGAGAATCTCCACTATCCGCTAAAATGCCCAAGAAAATGAAATCGTGCATTTTGCATTCTAGCTTAAGCAAAGGCAATATAAAGCTTATGGGCACTGATATGGTGGGCGAAAGGGGATTATTAAAAGGCAATAATATTTCCCTTTCACTCAGCTGTAGCAGCGAAGAAGAAATTAAGGAAATCTTCACCAAATTATCTTTGGGAGGAAACAAAAACCAAGCACTAGAACATACATTTTGGAATACCATATTCGGCAATCTTACCGACAAGTTTGGTATCCATTGGTTACTTCAATTTGATAAAAATAAAAAATGAAAAAAATGAACAACTCAATTAAGAACAAAATACATTTTGCATTCACCCTGCTATTTGGACTCTTATTTATAAATGCAGGACTCGACAAACTATTTCATTATATGCCAATGCCAGATAATATTCCAGAAAAAATGCAAAAAGCATTTACTGCAATTACAGAATTAGGCTGGTTGTTGCCATTGATAGGAATAGCAGAATTAGCTGGAGGTTTATTAATTATTTTTCCAAAAACTAGAGCATTAGGAGCAATAGTAATTTTTCCGGTATTGGTGGGAATATTCTTAACCAATACGGTTCAAGATACCATGGGTTTGCCAATTGCAATTATTCTAGGATTAATTTGGGGATGGATAATTTATGAGCAAAGAGAAAAATATTTACCAATTATAGGATAAAATAATATGGAAATTATCTCCATTCCAAATAACATTGCAGTAGTATTTTTAACTGCAACAAATTTTCCAATGGATGTGCCAAACACTTACGAAAAATTATATTCTATAATTCCCGTGAATCCAAACCGGAGATTTTTTGGCATTTCTCATCCCAATGAAACTGGGGCTATTCAGTACAAGGCGGCGGCAGAAATACTTCCCTCTGACAATTTTGAAAATACAGAATTGAAAAATTTTACAATTGAAAAAGGAGAGTTTGTAGCAAGCTATATTGTGAATCATTTCAAGGATAGCAAGTGTATTGGCGATACTTTTGAGAAATTATTAAAGCATCCGAAGCTGGATCCAAAAGGATATTGCCTCGAAGTATATAAAAACTATTCGGATGTTGATGTACATTGCATGGCAAGAATTCTCCCCTAACAGAATTAAATTAAATGGTAGAAGTATTTATAACTAACGTTCAAGAACCACAAGATTCACATAAAATCACTCAAGAACTTCTTGAGCATTTCCCTACCTATAAAATTAATTTCGACTTGGAGGATAGGGATAAAATTTTACGAATTGAAGGCGATAATATTTCCATAGACACCATCATTTCACTGCTTCGCAAAAACGATTTTCAATGCGAAGTTTTATTTTAATCAAAGGCTATTAAACAGGTCTTGGTTCAAACCAAAACTACATTTACCTCCACTCCTATTTCAAATTTCCATTTCTTTTGGTTCAAACAGAATCTTTTAAAAATACTATTATTCTAGCAATATTTGGTTCAAACCATTTAAGCTAAAAAACAAGAGTTCGGTTTGAACCAAAAGGAAATGAATAGGGTTTAAACAAGTAGGATTAATTATACCAAATCATTTTACGAAAAAGAGAATTGCAGATTTTTACAACAAAATCTCATTATACTTGTTTGAAACGAAATAGGCAAAACAATTCAATGGATTTGTCACATTAGTGAAGGTAATACCAGGGGAAATTTGTTTGTAAAATAGATTGAAAATTCGTAAATTAGCTAAGTGAAAAACCTAAAAGAAATAGGACTTGATTTTGTTGTTGACTCAAGACCATTAACTAAGGAGGAAGAAAAAGCAATTAGTGAATTCATTCGTTTAGACAAAGAAAAGCGGAAACAAAAAGAACTAAGAGCGAAAGTAAATGCTAAACTTAAAAGGAAACAACTTATTTGAAAATTTGCACTAATCCCAAATAAAGGACTTCCTGTATTTCCCAAAATTGCTCGGATTGTTTTGTATTATAAAAAAACTAGCCTTTGTAATTAACAACATAAGACGTCAAGCCGATATGGTTCTTGGTTGAAGTATATTTATTAAATAAAAAAAAATTGAAGAACTTTTGGTGAAAGGAAATAATATCTTAAAAGAAAATAGAAAATTAAATGGAATAGTCCATTTTAAGTTTAGCTTAATTTTGGCATTACTCCTTTTTAGCAGCTCGCATTTTTATGCTAGTGCCCAAGTAAAAGCAGATTCATTGCAGCATATTTGGGAAGACAAAACCGAGTTAGATAAAAATCGTTTTTTGGCCTTTGATGCCTATTATAAACTGATGGTTTCTGCTACTCCAAGCGCCGTAGTTAACTCCAGTAAAATTCATTTTGAACTTGCTAAAAGTGTAAATTCCAAAAAAGAAATGGCACTTGCTTTAGACAATAAGGCCCATGCATTAAGTCTTTTGGGGCAGTTTGATGAAGCTATTAAAGAAATAGAAATATCCTATCAATTAGCAGAAGTCCTTAACGATTCTTTTGCCATGGCAAGCAAGCAGGCAAATATTGGTTCTATCTATTATTACCAAAGTAATTACCAAGAGGCAGTAAGGCATTTAACTAAAAGTCTTTCCATTTTTGAAAGACAAAATAAATATTCAAAGCAAGCCGATATCCTAAATAACTTGGGATTAATTTTTCTTGATATCACCAATTACGACCTAGCACTTGAGTATTTTGAAAGGGCACTTGTTTTTTATGAGAAGGCGAAACGAGAAAATGAAATTGGTAATATTTGGATAAACATTGCTGCTACCTATTTTGACAAAGGCAACCTTGAGAAAGCACAATTTTATATAAAAAAGGCGACTGGCATTTTTCAGAAAACAAACAATAAAATTGGCTTAGCAGATTGCCATAATTTATTGGCACTGCTATATCAAAAAAAGGGGGAAATAAACTTAGCCGTTCAAGAAATTGAAAAGAGTTTACAGGTAAATATTGAGATAGGCAACGAATACAAGATAATGGTTGACAAAACCTTATTGGCCACTTTATGGATTAATAAGCACCTTAAGGAAGCCACCAAATTGGGCGAAGAGGTTTTGGAACTATCTAAATTAAATGGAGACATTTCGCTTAAAGTAAAGGTGTATAAACTATTGCATACTTGTTATAAAAAACAAAATAAGCTGGAGCAATCCTTGGCGATGCTAGAAAATTACACCATTTACCATGATAGTTTATTGATGGAAGAAAACAATATGGTAGTAATTAAGGAAGCTATTCAGGGAGAATTTGCCATTAAACTTTTTAATAACCAATTACAAAACGAGCAAATTCAGGCCGATTTAAAACTAAGGCAAACCAAAAGGCTATTTACCATTATTCTATTTTCATTAATCTTATTCTCACTCCTATTCTTTTACTTCCAACACAAACGTAGTCAAGATAAAAAATTAAGAGAAACACTCCTACAAGAAATTGATTGGTTAAAATCTCATCCTAAAGGTTTAAATACAGAACCACAGTCGTACGGATTCCATTTAAATAGAGAAAAAATTGAAATAAAGTTGAACCGAAAACTTAATGAAACCGACTGGAAGGTACTCACAATTTTGGTTGACGACCCCGTTATTTCGAACCAAGAAATAGCCGAAAAAGCCTTTTTAAGCACCGATGGAATTGGATCTTCCTTACGAAGAATGTACGAATATTTTGAAATCAAAGAATCTAAGTACAAAAAAATCTCGCTTTTGCTTGAAGCCATAAAAATTTCCAACCAATAGGTTTTCAATATTTTACCCAATACGCATTCCTTCAATTTTCAATTTCACGTCTAGGCGTGAAGACTAATTAATAGGATACAGCCAGATTTGGGAAACTATTTTATTTAAAAACCTTAAATCAATATTTCATGAAAAAAATTCAACTTTATTTTCTGTTTTGTTTCCTTCCTACCTTATCATTTTCGCAATGGACGCCCTTGGGAAATGCCGTTAATGGAATAGCAGGTAATGACAAACTTGGTTTTACCCATGCCATCGATATGGATTCTGCGGGAACTACCCTTGCAGTTGGTACGCCCTATAACAGCGATGTTTTCTCTTATTCTGGATATGCCAAAGTTTTGGATTGGAATGGTACTGCTTGGGTTCAACGTGGAAACACATTTCTTGGCACAGATTCTACTTTAGAAGGAACTGGTGCTGCCGTAGATTTAAGCGCCAATGGAAAAACCGTTGCAGTAAGTAGTCCTTGGGGTTACAATTCCTTGGGTTATAAATGTGGCATTGTAAGAGTGTTCGATTGGAATGGAAGCGCTTGGGTTCAAAGAGGATCGAGAATAGATGGGGAAGGAAATATTATCCCGATTTATTCTGGAGATGTTTTTGGAACCGCCATGCAACTTAGTTCTGATGGAAATTATTTAATTGTTGGTGCCAGATCTAATACACCTGGAGTTGGTGTGAATCAACTTTCTGGTCATGCACGTATTTACCATTGGGATGGCACAGCATGGATACAAAAAGGTCAGGATTTGGATGCTCCCATTGGACTTGGCACAGCTGAGTTTGGTTATGCAGTAAGTATTAGCGATGCCGGAAACCGAATTGCAGTTGGCGGAAGATCTTTTACTAGAAATTTTCAAGGACAAGGAATAGCAATTATGTATGAATGGGGCGGAACGGAATGGAAACCCATGGGTGATACGCTTTTTGGAGCTGAATTGGGAGCAAGTTTAGGAGCAGCTATCCAATTAACTAGAGATGGAAATTCTGTTGCATTGGGCTCCCCTAAAAGCAATACTTTCTTAGGCAGCACCCAAATATTAGATTGGAATGGAACAAGTTGGCTTCAACGCGGCACAAGCATTTTGGGAGTTAATGGTGGACAATCGGGTACCTCTTTAGATTTTAGTTTCAACGGAAATGTAATTGCCATTGGAGAACCATGGACCAGCAGTGCAAAAGGAGCAGTAAGGCTGTTTGAATGGAAAGGAGGTTCTTGGCAACAGATTGGAAATACCATTTCGCCAAGCGGCAATAATATAGAAGCATTTGGTAGTTCTGTTAGGCTTAATGCGGCAGGAACAAGAGTTGCGATTGGAGTGCCAAATAATGACGATATTGCCAATAATGCAGGCAAGGTTAGGGTTTATGACAACCCAAGTTTTGTTGGTATTGGCGAACAAACCAAAACAAGTTTGAACTATTTCCCTAATCCAACAACTGGCTTGGTTAAAATTTCATCTGAAGAAACCATAGAAAGGATAAGCGTTTTTAGTATAACAGGCCAAGAAATAAGCACGGAGAATGTTTTTTCTATGGAAGCAAATTTAGATTTGAGCCAACAATCTATGGGCGCATATTATGCAAAAATTGAAACCAAAAGAGGAATTCAAATTATCCAAATCACAAAATTTTAGTAGATAATAAACGCAACTATTATAATGCCAAAATCAAATTCACTCTACCCTTGCAACTAGGTTTGGTTCAAACAGAACCTTCTTAAAAACACTCTTTACTTATTTTGTTCTTTTGGTTCAAACAGAACTTTTTTTAAAATTATGCCTGAACCAAGTTTTTGATTTGGTGTAAAAGTAAAATTACTTAAGCTAAAAAACTGTAATTAAAATTGGTTTGAACCAAACGCTTTTTAACCCTGAAATGAGCCGATTTGAGCCATAGAGGCGCTTGGATGGGCATTTCTTTAAACCTCAATTTAAACTCCTTAGTCTCAATTTGCTTACCATATTTATTGGTTTGTAATTCTTGCAATTTTGGTATGCAATTTTAATTTTAATTGGTATGTAATTGTATTTGAAGTATGAATCAAATTTACATTGTGAAAGTTAGGGTCAATTACATTTTGGTGGCGTTTATTGCCTTGTTTCTTATTTGCTCTTGCAATGTTGAGGAACAGAAAAAAGACAAGGTAATTGATGTGGTATCAGAGCCTCTTCTTCTTACGGGCACAGCTGATTTTGTGTATACAGATTATGCTCCACTTAAAGACAAACCTATCAAAGTTTATTACCATATACCCGCCACCGCCAATACCTTATCTCCTATTTTATTTGTTTTTCATGGCTCTGATAGAAATGGAAAATACAGCAGAGATGTTTTAGTTGCCAATGCCAACAAGCAAAACTTTATACTAGTTGCCCCAGAATTTAGCGATGAATTTTACCCAACTGCAGATGCTTATAATATGGGAAATATTTTTGTTGACGGAGATAACCCAAGTGCAAATACTTTAAATTCTGAAGAAACATGGACCTTCTCTGCCATTGAGCCTTTATTTGAATTTATTAAGATTAAAATTGGTAGCAAAGCCAGCACTTTTGATATATTTGGTCATTCTGCTGGTGGCCAATTTGCACACCGCTATTTGCTCTTTAAACCCAACGCAAAATTAAACAAACTGGTAGCTGCCTCTTCTGGTTGGTATACACTTTTCGATAATAAAATAGATTTTCCGTATGGCACAGCAAAGAGTCCTGTTGAGTTTTCTGATTACGGAAATTTGTTTAACAAAAAAGTATTTATACTAGTTGGAGATGCAGATACAGACCCAAATTCTGCGGACTTAAGGCACAATAGCATAGTGGACCAACAAGGATTAAACAGATTTACTAGAGCACAATATTTTTATACCAAATCTAGAGAAACAGCCACCAATTTATCGCGCACCTTTAATTGGAAATATGCGGCACTTAAAGGCGTAGGCCATGATTTTGCTGCAACCTCCGCAGCAGCAACTTTACTACTTTACCCATAAAAAAAACACTTAAATACAAATAATAAATATGAAAAAAAGATTCTTACAATTCATCCTTTTGCTCTTAGCTTCCAATAGCTATGCGCAAACAACCATTGAGAATTTCTCTTATGGAACCGTAACTTCAACCAGCGCCGATACCTTAACCAATCCTGCTTTTGGGGGATCTGTTTGGAGAAGACATAGCGGAACAGGTGGACCAATTGTTTACCACGGAACCTCGCTTTCTTACCCTGGCTATTCCTCCTCTGGTATGGGTGGTTCTATCGGTTTTAATTTTGGTTCAGGCAGCAGAGAAGATGCCAACCGCTCTGTAATTCCGTATTCCTCTGGAACCGTATATGTTTCCTTTTTGCTAACAATTACCGCAAGTGGTGGTACTGCTGGTGATTACTTTTTTCACCTTTTAGATACCAATGCCATGACCTCTTTTAGAGGCAGACATTATATAAAAAATGGTAGCGTGGCCAATACATATAAAATAGGAATGAACAAAGGTTCGTCTGCAGCTCCAAACTATTCCACACTCGATTACAAATTGGATTCAACCATTTTAGTTGTAGTAAAATATAGCTTCCATCCTTCTGCAAACGATACCATTTATACTTATATCTTTACAAGTGGTATTCCTGCAACAGAACCTGCTGTTCCAACTCTTGTTTCACCGGATATTAGCCAAGGCGATATGGCTCAATTAAATGCCATCGCCATCCGTCAAGGAACCTCAGGAACTATGTCGGGAAAAGTAGATGGGTTCCGTGTTTCTCATACTTGGAACGATGGTCCATTGCCTGTAACATTTACCAATTTTGAAGCCATCCTCCTAGACAATAGATCCACCTCACTAACTTGGGAAACTTCTTCAGAATACAATAACAAAGGCTTTGAAATTGAAAGAAGTGTGGATGGTATCGAATTTGAATCCATAGGTTTTGTAAAAGGAGCTGGAAATTCAAATAGAATACAAAAATATTCTTTTGCTTATGCCAATAACCAAAGTGCGTTTTATCGATTAAAGCAAATTGATTTTGATGGAAAATACGCCTATTCTACCATTGCTTATGTAAACGCAAACACCACAAAATCAGAAACCGTTTTAAGTCCGAATCCATTTAACGACCATATTCAAATTAGCTCCAATACCAGCATTGATAGAGTTGAAATAATGGATATAACTGGCAAATTGATGCATAGCCAAGTTATTAATAATAAATCGTCTAAAATTAGCACCAACGATTTGCCAAACGGCATTTACTTTATTAGAATCTATAGCAGCGAAGGCATTTCTATCGAAAGAATTATGAAGTCTAACTAGATAAAAATTTCAAATAAAAAAACGACTAAGCTTTTGGGCTTAGTCGTTTTTTTATTTGTTTACGGTTTGAACCGATTTATTATTTAACAACCTCATGGTATAATTTCTCATCAAACTCTTTCTCACTTTTGGCAATTACAAGAGTAGCAATTGCATTTCCAATTAAGTTGGTAATAGACCGTCCTTCACTCATAAATTTATCTACGCCCCATAAAAAACCTAGTCCTTCAATAGGTATTACATCCAAGGAAGTTAAGGTGGAAGCCAAAACTACAAACCCACTGCCTGTAACTCCCGCTGCACCTTTTGAGGTAATCATTAAAATTCCTAGAATCAAAAGTATTTCTTCAAAGCTTAAAGGTACATTGTAAAGTTGAGCCAAAAAGATGGTTGCCATAGAAAGGTAAATTGAAGTTCCATCTAAATTAAACGAGTAGCCAACCGGAATTACCAAACCCACAATAGACTTACCACTACCCGCATTTTCTAGCTTTCTAATAATATTGGGCAATGCTGTTTCCGAAGAAGATGTTCCCAAAACAATTAGAATTTCTTCTTTGATATAATTCAAGAATTTAAAAACATTTAAGCCGTAATATTTCATTACCATACCCAGCACCACAAAAATGAAAATGGCCATGGTAATATAAACGCATATTAATAGTTTAGCCAAAGGAACCAAAGTAGCTAAACCAAATTTTGAAACCGTAAACGCCATTGCTCCAAATGCAGCTACAGGAGCCAAATACATAATATACTTAAGCAATGCGAAAACAAATTTAGAGAGCTTGCCAAATAATGAAACTATAGGTTCTTTTCTAGGATAAAAATTTAATAGAATTCCTACAAAAATGGCTATCAATAATATCTGAATGGTAATATTAGATTCAAGAAAATGCAACCAGCTAAAAGGCGTTTTCCCTTGATTGGTAAACTTAGAAACATCGCCTAAAGGTATTTTGGTTCGGTCTATATTTCCCGGTTTTAAAAGCATAGCAACACCAATGCCAATGGCCAGAGAAAAGGTGGTGATAATTTCAAAATAGATTAATGCTTTAATGCCAACACGACCCACTTTCTTTAAATCACCCATATAGCTTATTCCTAAAACAATAGTGAAAAATATTATGGGTGGAATAAACAGTTTGATAATGGAAATAAAATAGGTGCCAATAAATTCTAATTTCAATCCATACGCTGGATTGAAATGACCCAAAGCCACACCAGCAATGATTGCAATCAATACATAAAATGTAAAGTGCTGAAAGATCTTATGAGAAAATATGCGCATCATTCTTATGTATTATCACCATTATTTTTCAACTACAATTGGTTCAAACCGACAAAACTTAAAACACCAATTGAATATAAAATGAACCTAAAAGAGAAGAGCTAGAACCTGTGTTTAACTGACTAATAGAGGCGTTTATTTTTAAGTTGTTTTCATTGATATACCTTGTAATACCAATGCTCATTTCAACTTGATTTTTAATAATAGAATTGGCATTCAACTCAAATTCGGGAGTAAGTTTTGCATAGCGAACATCGATGCCATACTTTTGATTCCAAACGTATCCAGCGGAAGTATTGAAGCCTCTACCCAAAGCAAGCACCTGACTAATTTCGGTAGCTTGCAGCGCATCAAGGGCCGTTGGGTCAAAATAAGTTCCTTGCTCTACCTTGCCGGTTGCAATAATATATTCACCTAAAAATGAAAATCCATTCCATTTAAAAAGCACATCGTAAAACAACTTTCTATAATTTGGCAATTGATTTCTTCCAGTGGCATTGTATAAATAAAAATCTCCATGCCCCGCACCTTTAGAATTTGATGCACCAATATTAGTGCTTCCCGCAGCGCCCAACATTAATTTAGGCTGTTCTTCCTTTTTAATATCTGCAATCAGTTTGTCGTTTCCTTCCTTAAATTTCCCCAAAGGACAAACATCCAAACGGTAAGCGTATTTAAGTCCGCCTAAATCATAATCTATAGAACTTAATCCAAAAGAATTGCGCCCATCGCCAGAAGTAACGGCCACTTTAGGCATAATTATTATTTCTCCCCAATTAAATTGCGACTCAATAAACAATCCAAATTCCCTACCTGTTGCACTAAATTTATTACTCAAAATACTGCGGTCAATTAACTGCAATTGAGTTTCCATAAGCGTCATTTCCCTATTATTAGAAAATGTAAGTTGTTGTCCAAAACTTAGTTTTAAATGTTTGTTTGGCGTGTAAGAAACCCATGCATCTAACAAAGGGCTTGCTAAGCTAAAATCGGTTTGAACCAAAAATGCAATTTTCTCCTTAGCCGCTTTTCCTGCCAAATTAAAATAGGTGCGTTTTGAATTTAAGAAATAACGAGACTCGCTGGTACTGTCCTTCTGCATTCCAATATTAGGCTGAACCATACCACCAATTTTAAACTGGTAATCGCCATCGTTGAAGTTAAAATTTAAACCTTGTCCTAAACCGAAACCAGGATTTGATTCTTTAAAATCATCTAGATTTTGAGCACTCATATGAAATGCAAAAAACAAAAAAGAAGAGAATGCAAATAGTCTTAAATTAGTATAGTTTTTCATTTTTTAAATATCTATAGATAGGCAATAAAGTATTGGGAGAAGCTTTCAAAATACCAAAGGTTACAAGGCTATTGGGAGCTTCGGGCTCTAATACTTCGATAGCCAAATTTGAATTTTCTTGGTTCATATAAACTATGCGAGTACCTTTTAAAAAGCTCACTTGTTTTGTTGTAATTTCTGTTAGCACTTTCTGCTTAAAAACGCCCTCGTCTTTTTGTTTGTCTGTTTCAACTTCCTTAACAGAATAGGTCTCCACTTCAAGGGAGGCATTATTTTCTAAAACACTTGTTTTAATTCCAAGGATATGCAGCTTTTTTAAAATCTCAATTTCTGATGAATCTATCAAATAAGCTATTGGTCGTTTCCTAGTAATAATAGCCGTTGAGCGAGATGCGTTTTCAACTTTTACCTCTAAGCTTATCTCATTATTTGTTTCTAAGTCGATAACAACTAAAGGTTGTTTGGAAAGTTCTTTTTTACTAGTAACAACAGCCATTGCGCTGCTATTTTCATCAAACTTAAGAACCTCTTTCACTTCGTTTACATGGTTGTAAGCAGATTTTAGATACGACATTCCAATACAAAAAGTGGTAAAAACTCTTCTCTTAAAAGAAGTTCTTCCAATACCAACTCCTCTCACTTCAATCAAGCTAGAAATTGTATTGGCCAAAGCATAAGAAGTTGCGCTCGACCTTGCACTCATTGAACCTTGGTTAAAATGCACCTCACCCAAAACTTTATCAGCAGTAAGGTATTCTCTAAAAGCCAAACCATTTTCTTGAAGGGCAATACCTGCATTTTTCACAAAGGTTTCGTTGGTATAATTTCTAAGTTTTTCGGGAACATTTAAATTCCCAGAACTCATAAACATGGCATCATATCTAAAGGTTATTCCCATGGTACCATATTGCGAATACTCTTTTCTGTAAGGCCTATACTCATGAAAATCTAACGCTACCTCCGCATTAAAATCGCTAAAAGATTGTTTTAAGAAAGCACTTTCTTTTATAATTAATTTGGTTTGATCCCTATTTAAATCCAGGCCATTTGCAGCATATCTATCTTGGGCTTCATAGCCATCAATATTGGCCATTGGCACGATGGCAATTTCTAGTCTATCTAATAAATAACTATAGTTAGGATCATGCAAGAGCATATCTAAAATAAATAAAACTCCTTCTGTGCTGGCCATTTCATCTCCATGCAAACCACCTTGAATCCAAACTTTTAATTTGGTTTCTTTGCTTGCTTTGTTCAGCAAAATCATGGGAATTGCTTTCCCTTTCTGACTTTCACCTATAAAGCTAAAACTTAAAATATCGGGTTTATCTTTTTGAAGTTGTTTGATAAAGGCAATTAATTCATCGTAATTGGTATATCCTTTTTCTTTCTTAAAAGCTGGAGTTTGAATATCAATATTCATTTCTGGAAAAAACTTCTTGGTTATTTCCTTCGACTGAGGGTTAAAGTCCTGAGTAAAACTAAGCAATAAGAAAGCGCTTACTATGAGTATTTTTTGCTTCATAGTTAAAATGAAATAGTAGCAATAATGTTTCCAATCCACTCATTCTTGCTAATTGGATAGCTGTTAATATCCAAACTTCCAGGAGCAAGCTCTGCATAGGTTATAGAGCCTTGAATTTTAAAACCGTATCCTCTGCTAATGTATTTAGATAATCCAAGGGTATAATATTTGGGGCGGTTATAGTAAGTTGGGTTATTCATAAATGAATTGGCATCTGCTTTTAGATAAGTATAACGAGCATCAACAGAAACTCTGTTCTTAAATAAATAACCAGCCTGCACATTATAGCCAGTACCCAACATCATTCTACCTTTCACATAATCCGATACATTTTGCACGCCATCTACCAGAAATGCAGTGGAAGTAGTTCCATCATTTCTCACCCTAATGCTAATATCATCAGGCACTGTGGCGTTGCTATGCACAAACTCACCAATCAAACTAAAGCCTTTGTATTTGAGCAATAAATCAATTCCAAACTTGGTATAAGTTGGAAGAGATTCTTCCATAGAATCATTTAAGTAAAGTATGGCACCACCAGATTCTCCTCTCCTGCTGCTAACACCATGGTTCCTGCTCCAGGTAAATCCTACCAATAGTTTTGGCGTTAATTCTCTTGCCATATCTACTTGCCTAAACTGACCAAAATGATTGAATTTTCCGAAAGGCAATACATCCAATCTTCCACCATATTTAAATCCACCGTAATTTTTCCTAAAAGCATTTTGACCATCTCCATTGGTGAGGGCAACTTCGGGTTTAAAAACCATTCCGTGAAAGGCTTTAAACTCACCAGAGGCAAAAACACCAAATTCTCTAGCCACCGCAAAAGCTGAGGTTAGCCTACTTCTTTCTGGCAGTTGCAATGTATTTGAAACCAATAATAGCTCCAAGTTTTCTGTTGGAGAAGAGCTTTGGCCAAATTTAATTTGAAAATGTGAGGTTGGATTAAAAGCAATCCAAGAATCAAATAAAGCTAAGTTACCCTCATCTCCCACTTCTGGGGTTCCACTAAAATCAACCTGAAAGCGGTATTCCATTTTATATTTAGGCAGGTCTCCAGAAAGCCTTAAACGCATACGTCTTAGTCTGAACCGAAGGTATTCTTCACTCAAACTATCTGAAGCATATTTTTTGATTTCCATGGAAGGCTGCAAATACCCGTTGATGCTATAAGAAGATTGGTCTTTATCGGTAAACCGTAAACCTTCACCAAAGGTATATTTATTCAACTGCAAGTTCTGAGAATAGCCTAGCAACGTAGATAAAGAGAGGAAAAGAAGTAAGGAATATTTTTTATTCATGGCCTTCTTATTCAAAATGTCCTTTAGCAATAACTGTAGAATTTTCCATCATAAGTTTTCCTTTAGCAAAAACTTCTGTTAAATTAAAATCAGAATCTAAGCAACAAAAATCAGCATCGCATCCTACATAAATATTTCCTTTGGTTTTCAAACCTAAATTGCTTGCAGGATTTGCTGTTATTAATTTCACAGCTTCTTCTATACCCACATTTCCAGAATGAATCAAAGCTTTCACCTGCTCATAATTTTGATGGATAGGCGCACGTCTAAAACCTATTAAATTTCCTTTTTCATCCAACTTATCTAAACCTGCATTACCGTCGCTACTAAAGGTCATTTTATCCATAGAAACACCTTGCTCCAAAGCATATAAAACAGATTTGTATGGGTCGGTATATTTAGATGCACCTGTTGTTATATCAATCATTCCACCCAATTTGGCAAAAGCAATTGCTTGGTCAAATAAATCTTTGGTTCTCCCTACATGTGTTGGAGAAATATGGCTGATAGGAAATTCATGTTCTTCTACCAATCTAAACAAAATATCCATTTTGGTTTTTAAGCCACCCAAATGGATGTGTAAGATTCCTTTTTTATTGGCCAACATCCCTCCCACCGTAACTTGTCGTAATAGGCGCAGTAATTCCAAATCTGTTGGAAAGGAAGAGCGTATATCCGTTATGGCAATTTTGCACCCCAAAACAGGTTGTATAAATACCATATCGTCTTGAACCGACTCAGTTATATAAACAGGATCTAAGCCATAATAACCAGTAAACATATAAGCCGATAAGCCTTCGCTTTCGAGTGCTTTTGTTTTAGCGTATAAACTCTTTATGCTTCTAGAAGAGCCATCGGTTCCTAACAAACCAACTACAGAAGTAGTACCACACGCAATCAATTCGGAGATATTTATCTCTGGCGTCATAGAACCAAATCCGTGTTTACCGCCCGCACCAATAATATGAATGTGTTGATCAATAAACCCTGGAGTTAGGGTTTTACCTTTTGCATCCCATTGATCGCAAAAAGAAAAAGGAAGATCAATTTTATCTTCAATTGCTAGGATTTTACCCGCACCTGTAAGTATATCTTTTTTCCCCAACAACTTAGGGGAAAATAACATTGCATTTTTAATTAAAAGCATAATCCAAAATGATAAATTAATAAGGTAAGCAAAACAAGGCTTACTGGAATCATATTCCGTTTTACAATATCTATAACCGGCACGCCAGCTACCTCAGCAGTGGCAATGAGCACGCCTGCAATTGGGCTCAAAGATCTTCCCATAGAAGCAGCAAGATTCATTGGCAATAAAATAGAAGTACTTGCCACCCCAAACTTGGCAGCCACATTTGGAATTAAGGGTCCAAATGCAAAGAAGGCTGCATTTCCACTTCCCATTAAAATTGCGGCTAAAAATATCATGATAGTCATAACAATTCCAATACCTATTGCTCCCATTCCAAAACCTTGAGAAATAGAAACAAGACCTTCCATAAACCCAAGTGCAATTAATCCATTGGCAAAAATCTCGGCAACAATAATTAGTGTTACAACCGATTTAAATATTTCTCCCATGCCATCTATAAACACTTTAAAAGAAGAAAATACCTCTTTTATATTTCTTGTTCTAATTAGTTCAAAGGCCATCCCTACAAACAAACTAAACAACATAGCCGTGGTGGTTTCAATCTTTAGTTTGATAGGAAATATCTCAAATACACCAGAAAAGGTGAGCAGTAAAACAAGCGGCAAAACAGGCAAAATAGCATAGATAGCTGGAGCATTGGTACTCACTTCTTCATTGCTTTTTTTAAGCACTTCATTTAGTTTGTCTTTTGCTTCGTAGTGCTTATTCACAAAAAAATACGAGACCATCAAAACCACATTTAGCAAAATGGCAATTGGTATTTGAGAATTAATAAAATAAGGCACTGTTTCAATTCCTGCTATCTGAACCGCTGAAGCTGTGATAACAGAAGCTGGTCCAATACAAAAGGAAGTACAACCCGTTATAATAGAAACCGCAGCCAATCTGCTTACACCTAAATTAACCAAAATTGGAAATACCGATGCCATCAATAATAAACCAAAACCAGCAGCAGAAGGAACACAGATAAAAATCATTTGTCCAATTGGAATAACAGCCACAGCCGTTAAATTAGGGTGCTTTTTCAAAAATGCTAAAGGTCGAATAGCCACTCTTACCAAGGCTTCGGAAGCGCCAATCTTATCCATATAAGCAACAAATCCACCGATAGCCATAATCATCAAACCTACATTTGCATTTGTTTTGGAGAAGGAATTTTTGATATACTCAAAGATATCAAACACCAATACTCCACTGCCATTTGTTTCAATTGAGGAAGAACTATTGATAATTCCAGAAATCAATAACATGGCAATTCCAGCCAAAAGCAAAACAGCTTGCGGAAAAAATTTATTCACCAATAGCTTTGCAACTATGGCAATAAATACAATGGAAATAACCAATCCAGTATAGAGCATTCTTTGGTGAGTTAATAATTAAAAAGGACTTCCTTCTAATTTGGTGCCTGGCGAAAATTTCATAAAGGCTACCTTAGTATGTTGCTCAAAATCTCCTATTAAATCTGGGCTTCGTGTATAAGATTCGTTGGGGTTATCCGACAAGGGTGTTATATCAAAAGAGATAATCACATTATTGGAGCTATCTTTTATGGTTAATACATCTCCAGCATTATTTAAATTTAAATCACCAGAAGTAGAGGTTTGAACCAAGGCTCCTCCAAAAGTTCCTGTTGGCGTTCCACCACCAAATATAACTAAGGCTTTTCCTGCTTGTAAAATTGTTCCGTTTGGAACCAAATGATTTGGAATACCAGATGCCAAACCGCCTGCATCAAAAACCTTATAACCACTTAAATCAATTGATTTGGTAGAATTATTTACCAGTTCAATAAACTCATCTTGGTTTTGCGCATAAACACCATCACCATTGGCATCACCATCCAAGGCAGCATTAGATGGATCGTACAAAATCTCATTTAAAATTAGATTGTCAGAAGCGGGAGAATCATCGTCTTCAATAGTAAAACCAACAACTTGCGTACCGTCTTCTTTAGCTCCAATTACTTGATCAACGGCAATTAAAACATTCTCATTTCCTTCTTTCATAGTATCCTGCAAAGCCAAAATGGAAGTGGTATTAGATAAACTCCCTGCAGCAATAACTATACTTAGGTTCGAACTATAATCTTTGTTTAATTCTGCGCTACCAGTATAAGCTAATTTAACCTCCACATCTGATGAAGAAACTTGCGAAAGGTTAACCATTAACTCGGCCGTGCCCCCATCTTCTGAAATGGTGCTTTGGTTAATAGATAAAGTAACCAAGGCATTTGAACCGCCATTTAGTTCTGGCTTTATATCCTCTGTTTTACACGCAAACAAAGAAGCAAGTAGCAAAAAGGCCAGCGAATAAACTGTATTGTTTTTCATATAAATGAAGGTATTGTAATACTACTTTTTAAATATTTTATAGCTAAGGAAAGCATCGCCAACTTGTACCACCATCAAGTATGCACCCGGAGACAATTTGCTCAAGTCTTTCTGCTTGGATTCAATAAGGCCTTCATCTACCAATTGCCCAAACAAAGTATAAATTTTATACTCATGAGCTTTACCGTCTGATTCAATATTTAGAATTTGCTCAAAAGGATTTGGATAAATAGTCAATTTTCTAGAACTTAAATCTGCAATGCCTGTGGCCTGACCACTAATAAGAATTGTTTTGGTTCCAAACACATTGCTACCATCTTTTGCAGTAGCTTTTACTATCACATCACCATCGGCTTTTGCTTGTAGAACACCTAAACTATTAATGCTAGCAATAGTTGAATCATCCAAACTCCAACTTACACTTTTATTACCCGCATTGCTTGGCAGAATGGTGGCAATCATATTAAGCGTGCCTCCGTTTTGTGTAATGGTAGAATCACCACCAGTTGCGGAAACTACAATAGATGAAACTTTTAAATCGCCACAGATAGGATAAATGCATTCCGAATCAAAAATAGTAGTGGTACTATCTGTGCAGTTAATGGCACCATATGTCCAAACCCATGTATTGGTTTTAAAGGCCCAAGAACCTTTGTATTCCCAAGGCTCACCAGTTCCGTCTTTATTAATATCTCCAAAAGTTTCTACTACCTCTCCTAATTTAAAAAGCTCTACTGCATCGTTACCATTTTGGTTCAAACCGCCAGTTGTATCTACTAACACAATAGAGAACTCAGACCAACAGCTGCCTAAATAAGAAGCAAGTGCCACAGAATCTCTAACAACCAGAATATTTTGTCCGGCAGCTACAGAAATAGCAGGAAATCTATATTCCATGCCATTAGAACCATTTCCATTATTTGCAATACCAATTCCATAGCTACTTAAATTGGTGATGATAGAATCTGTAAAAATGTGTATGGCCTTACCCGTTATTCCTTTAGCAGGAGTGATAAAATCCGTTACCCCTTTTAATTGCAAATAGTTATTACAACTAGAACAAGAATTATAACAAACAGCATTTAGAACCGTATCTGATTTTACTAATGCGAAGCGATAGCTTGAATTGAAAGGAGAAAAACAAGCGACTGAAGAATTTAAATCTTCTTCCACTTTATTACCAGCAGAAACCACCACAAATTTATACTCCAAAGAATCCTTGCTAGTTGGCAAAGCGAGTTCCCATAAGCCATCGTTATTTACATCCAATAAGGCATCACATGTATCACAATATCCATTAAAATTACCCTTAACATAAACCGCATCAAACGAAGCAGGATAATTATTTAAGTCAAGCTTAAACCTAACTTGATAAGTGCTTAGCGTAACAAATGGGCTGCCATTAACTTTAGTTCCTGGCGAGTATTTTAAGGTATTGATAGTGGCATGTTGCACAAATGTTCCAGTAATATCTGGCGAACGCGTATACGACTCATTTGGGTTATTGGATAAAGCATCCGAATCAAATACCAAAATGGTTTTTCCTAAATTATCTTTAATCGCAATTACCTCACCTGTATTATTAAGACTCAAACCAGCTCCGGTATCTGCCAATACAATAGAGCCACCAAATAAACCAACTGGCTTGCCACCACCAAAAACTACCAAAGCCCCACCAGGAGGAATAATGATGCCAGAAGGAATTAAATAAACTTGAGAACCCACAGCCGTATCGTCCCAAATTTGGTAGCCACTAACATCTAAAGCAGTGCTTCCAGTATTTACAAATTCTATAAACTCATCTTCGGTCTGATTATACAATCCATCGCCATTTGCATCGCCTTCTAATAAAGTATTGGATGGATCATACAACACTTCATTAATAATGAGTTGCGCCTTAAGATTTCCTGCCAAGGAGAAAGCTAAGAAGAATAATAAGTAGATCTTTTTCATATTTTCCTTAATGATTAATGTTTATCAAATAAATGCACGTAAAAGTTATATTTGACATACCAATTATTTAAAAAATAGAATACCAATTATGCCCATACTAATCAAAAAGATTTTAGAGGAGTACAAAAACAGCAAGGCAAAAAGTTCGAAACTAGAAGGAGAAAAACTATATATTTTAATCTATAAAATGCTGTCGAGAATGATTATCAAAACAGAAATTCCAGATAATTATATACTTCCAGCAACGCGCACTTTGGCAATAGAATTAGGGGTTTCGCGGAGTACCATTTTACGAGCTTATGATATTCTTATTTTAGATGGACTAATTGTTTCCAAAAAGAATTCGGGTTATAGAGTTAATTCCAAACAGGCAAAAGAGATAAAACAGAAACCAGAAAACGAACTCGATTACCACCAACTTTCTAATATTGGGAAATCATTTTTGGAATTAAGTAAACACACTGTTTCCAATAGTGGCGAGAACCTTGCATTTAGTCCGGGCTTGCCGCCTTTAGATATTTTTCCGGTATCGCAATGGAAAAACCTTACCAATATGTATTGGAAGGAAATAGAATTTTCTAACCTCACCTATTCTCCTTCTTCTGGAGTTGAAAAACTCAAGATTAATATTGCTAAATATTTAAATATTACGCGCAATATTCAGTGTAATCCAGACCAACTAATTATTGTTTCGGGCTCTATGCAATCCATGTATTTATTAGGCAGTATCTTGTTGAACCCAAATGAAAATGTGTTTCTCGAAAACCCAACTTTTCCCAATGTAAATGCGGTTTTCAAAGGATTAATTGCAAATATTATTGGCATACCTGTAGACCAAAATGGAATAAACGTGGAGTATATGAAAGGATTAAAAAGAAAATCAAAACTCATTCATGTTACACCTTCTAGCCATTATCCATCTGGGGTAAGAATGACACTAAGCCGAAGGGAGGAATTATTAGAATATGCCAACCAAAGCAAATCCTTTATTATAGAAAATGATTACGAACATGAGTTAAATAATTGGGACTCCAGCTTACCCTCTCTTTTTAGTTTAGATAAAAACCAAAGGACCATTTATCTTGGAACCTTTAACCGCATTTTGCATCCATCCTTGCGAATTGGATACATGCTTATTCCACACTATTTAAAACTTCCATTGGAGTCAATGTTAAAACATTCGCACCGTTTTGTGGCGCCATCAATTCAATTTGTTTTGAACCAATTTATAGAAAAAAAGGTTTTGCATGAGCATCTTAAAAATTTAATTCAGGTTACCAAAGAGCGTAAATTATTCTTCCACCAGCAGTTCAAAGAAATTTTCAAAGAATACGATTTATCAATTACTCCCAACGATACTTTAGGACTTCAATCCCTCATTCGCCTTAGCACTTCACAACCCGACCAAGACCTTGTAAACCTCTTGAGCGAACATAATATCAGCGCGCATTCGTATAATAAATGTTTTGTAAATGAATCTCAAGAACAAGGCTTAATTGTAGGCCATTGTTCTATTCCAAAACCCATCATCAAAAACAAACTTACCAGAATGCACTCTTTGCTACCACTAGAATTAAAAAAGTAAAACAGAATGCATATAGGTAAAAGTCAAATAGAATTGTGCTAAACAACTATTGGGTTGGCAAAAACCATGTTAGTTTTGGCCTAAAAATTAATACAACTAGTATAAATCAAATCGTTAAGGTTCGGTTTGAACCAAACGATTGCGAAAGACAAATGAATTGGAAAAAGCAAGGTAATTCTGCAACCTCATTTGGGCAATAATTTAAGGCTGAAAGAAAAGGCTAAATATTAAAAAAGACAGCAAAAAAAACTACTAATAAGTATTGTTCTTACCAATTTATAAAAGAAGTTTAACCCAAAAAGAAAGTAAGAAAAGCAACAATAATTAACTTATACAAATAACAATTTTGCGCCAAAACAAAAAGGCAGGAGAATTAAAAAAAGCAAGAGGAAGAGTTGCAATTAAAGCCAAAAAGGATATATTTGATTACCTCAACTTTCCAGGGTTACCTGCCCACATGGATTGGCTTGTACTGATAGAAGTAGAGGTATAAACAAGTTAGCGCTCAGTTTTTACAAGGTTTCGGGCGGACAGTTTCTGAAAATTTATTAGTAGTTTTATTTCGCTTTGAAAGTTTTGCGAGACAATTTTTTCTAGCATTTTACTGTTTGACAGTTTTATAAAATTTGGTTCAAAAATGGTTTTACTGAAAGCTCTTTTTCTGTTTGACCTGTAATTAAAAATTTGCGTTTATAATTTGTTTGGGTTTAGTTTTTTTGTTAACCAATATTCTGTTTTGGCTTGCTTGCTGTTTGACAATCCATTCGGAAAATTTACTAACCAAAATCCTGCACACGTTGCGACTGTGCGCAGAAGGTGTTAAAAACCGCTCGCTAACACGGTGCAAATCGCAATTGGGGCTGACGTGGAAGCGGCAATTTTTATTCTTGGAAGTAAACTACTAAAGTGATAATTTGTACTCCGAAACCCCAACTGCGGTTGCACCGAAACCGTTATGCCTCATTGTAAAACGACCAACACGGACAACGAACAGACAAAAAATGAAACACATTAAACTAACGACTTTAATATTTGGACTTCTGCTTTTCGGCTGCAACCAAGCTGACAATAAAAGGACTTCAATTACAGAAGAAAAAGCAACAACTTCAACAGACGACAAAGAGCAAATTCAAAATCTTATCAGACAAGTTCTTAATTGGTCGGACAGTAAATATACTATTGACTTACTTCCTGTTCTTACTGACAGCAAAGACAGCGTTTACATTGGCTTTGACTTAGACAAGCACAAACAAAATCTTGACAAACTTCAACAGACAAATTTCTTTGCTACAGAGTTTATTGAAAACTACAACCAAATAATTTTGACACTTGACCAAGGAATTAGAAATGGTAATTACGACCAGTGGTTAGTTGGTGACTTGCCGACATTTATTTTCGCCAACGACCATAGCCCTTGGTGTAACTGCCAAGACAATGACGATTGGAACAAGGTTGAAGTCCGAGTTATTAAATTAACAGACAATGAAGGAGAATTAGAATGGACTTGGGGAAATTTAAGTGCAGACACACATTCAAGTTGGAAAGAGTTTGCTTATAAATTCAGAGTAGTGAAAGAAAACGACAAATGGAAAATTGTTTACTTGACCGGTTTTGACTTTAAAGAAAGCACACGAAAAGACGGACAACTATGACGACAGAAAAAGAACAACGAAGGCATAACAGCACCTACCCAAAAGTGGCGGTTCAGTGGTTAAGTCAAGCTTTGTGCTTCTATCAAAGTTTCTGCTTGGTTGACAGTGAAGTGCTTCGAAATCGCCACCTTTGGGTAGCTGCAAAACGTTATCGGTCATGCTATGGCGACAGTGCTAACATTAAACGACAGTGCAAAAATGAACGGACAAAGAAATTCGGACAAGCCGTGTTTGCCATCCTTCGCAAAAGCAAAAGAGAAGCAACGCCACCCTCAAGCAAACGCAAGTTGCTTCACATTTGCTTTTGCCCAACCGCACCCAATGAGACAACTTTCTTCTTATCTTGACAACCAAAATAGAATGATGAAATGGAAATAGTTTTTGGCAAAAAATTTACTCCTGCACACCTTGACACCGTTGTAGCAAATAATTGGGACAAGGCTGCAAACGCATCCGACAAGGAGGTTATTAACTTTCGCCTTGACGAAATTGAATGGATTGCATTGGAGGAAATCACTTTCCTTTTTGGTTGGTTTAGGTATTTGATTCTTAACAACAAGAAAATTAAAATTCATCTGCCGACATACGGCAGTGATTTTAAGAAGCACAATCAACTTGTAAATCTTTGGGGGAAATGGAGGATTTATTCTTTCCTAAACCTCATTGAGGAAGAAGCCAAACTTGGAGAGTATTTCAACATTGATAGGAGTGTAAACACAATTATTGACAACCAAATTCGCAAACAACAATTCAAGCAAGATAATCTTGAAGACGATATTACTGTAGTTCCATTTCAAGCCATTGGCACATCAGGATACGGTGATATTAGAAGCATAGACGATTTAGTAATAAACAAAATTCACAAGCCTTTAAACTTGGCAAAGCAAGTTTATGAAGTGTTGGAACAAAGCACCGACTTGTCAGCAAGTGAAAATTTGCTGCTAAGTAAAATAGTAACCAACGAACTTTTTTTAAATGTAATTCACCACTCTTTTGAAACTCATCAATCTGATGCTGACGAATGCTACTTTGCAATTTCTCTAAAAAGGAAATACACTATTGGGAACATCATCAAAAGTGAAAACAACAAAAAGATTTTTGAACAACAAGCCAAAACCAAAGTTCCTTTTGATGTGGCAAAAGCCAACATCAAACCTTTCACAGAAGCAGAAGCAAAAGCAAAACTTAACTTCTATATGGAAAAAGTTTTACCTGATGGTTATGCTACAGAGAAAACAAAGGAGACTTTGAATTTTTACAAAACCAATTCAGGAAATAAATACCAATTCAAAAACGAATCATACATTGAATTTTCGTTTCTTGATTTCGGACAAGGCATTCCAAATTCCCTTGCTGACAATTATGAAACGGACATCAAAAATGCCAACACCAATTACATAGTTGAAGAATTAAACTCAAAACATCCCAAGCAAAATTCAGACACAAGAGTTCTTGAATATGCTTTCCTTCTTAACTCTTCCCGACATCCATTTGATTTGGAGATTCAAACTGAATATGAAATTCCGAGAGGGCTTTATTATTTGATTGACATTGTTAGAAGATACAACGGACTTGTTGTAGCACGAAGCGGAAAAGGAAAAGTGATTTATGATTTCAGTAAAGATGTGGATGAGATTAAAGATGCTGTTTCATATTCTGATAACGATTCAACACTACCATTTTTTCAAGGAACTCTGATTTCAATAGTATTACCTGCTTCTCAAAATTTTTCCGCAAAAAGAGGTGCAGCTAAACCATCATTCAAGTTACCCGACAAAATCCAACCAAAGCAAAATCACTACTACGCTTTGATTGATTTGATAAAGGAGATTGAAAAGAAATATGAAAACCTAAAGTTGGCAAAGCCAACTTTGCAAGTCATATACAAAGAGCTTTTCAATTCAATCAATGATGTTTTTTCAAAGCATAGAAAAGAATCAACGCTTTTGATTTTTGACTGCACTGGTTTTAGTGTGTTTCCATTAAAGCACAAACTACTTTACTTCTTTTCGTCATCACCAAATGTGAACGAACAGACAAGTGTGGTTTTATTAAACTTCAACGATATTGACATAATCAGTGATGTAAAAAACTCTATTGCATTTAAACTAAACAGAGTAGGAAGCATAAACCATTTGTATAAACCGATTCCTATTATCAATTCAGAGGAAGAAATACTTTGGATTGGAGTTGCCAATGAATATGATGAAGCAAAACTTAATGAGCTACTCCGCTATGAATCACATCACATTGCCAAGTCAGATTTAAGTAATCCCGAAGATTACAAAGGCAACTTTTTCAATATTGATAAATATGGAAATGTTACTTCTAAAATTTTAACCCAATCCGAAATAATTGAATTTGTAAAGCATGAAAAGTAATCTAATCATTGATACCAGTTACAGTAGATTAGATGAGTTCATTGCAAAGCAAACTCAACTATCTGAAAAAACAGGAGAAGTATATCTAACCGCAGGTGGCTACTATCAAGAATGTTATATCGCCATATTTGAAGAACTAACATCAACAGACGATTCCAAATATTCTGATACAGAAATTGTAGAAGCGAATGTTGAATTTATTGCAGAATTATTTGTGAAGGAAATGATTAAAAAGTTTCCCGACAGAAAATTTCCTTTCAACAAGATAGTAAGTGTAACACTGCCAAGTCAAATAATTGCAAAAGCAATTCATCAAAGTTTAAAAAAATACACCGACATAGAATTTTATGTTAACAAGAATAAAATTGAATATGCTGCTGAAATGCCTAAGTTGGTAAGATTAGCAAGCTACTATTCATTCTACGAAGAAGTTCAATTCAAGAATATTGTTTCAGGCGATAAAGTCCTTGTTGTGAATGATGTTATTTCTACTGGCAACTTGATAAAGGATATTCACGATAGCATTTCTTCAATTAAAGACAATGAGGGAAATTCAAAAGCAGCAAGTATCAGTTGTGTTTTGTCGGTAGTTGATTCAAGAGTTTCTGACAAAAACATTGATATAAAAAAGCACAAGAAATCCTTCTACTTTAAAACTACTCCTGAATTTTCAGAGGATATGTTTCTCTCATTAACTAAAAAGGAAATTCTAAAGTTTAAAGAAAATCCCCATCCTGATAAAAAACTTGTTCGGATAAACCCAATCTTGAACGCAAGAATTACAATTGAATCAAGACACAGCGAAGAAGACAAAATTGCATTTAAGAAAGCAGAGGACTTTTTGAAAAAGATTCCTCTTGATGCAATGGCAATAGGACACTTTTCTCAAAACTCATTGCACCATCCGTATTTCATAAAATCAGAAGAACTTTTCAGAGAAGATGATGTAGATGGTAATGTAGGAGTTAAATTAGTTAAGAATATCTATAACGAAATAATCAACAAGGAACAGAAATACGATTTAGATTTTCATATAAAATCAATATCGCATCAACTCAATTCGTTTGAAGAACTGTTAGGGGAGTATGAACCAAATTCCAAATTGAAAGTTGAAAAATTAATGAAAGAACTTATAGGGCATTTAGAGAGGGTAAAAAAAATAGCAAAGCATAAGAAGTCCGAAAAAAGTCCCAAAGTTCAAACTCTATCTAAAAAAGATTTTGTTTTCTATCCTGTATTTTCAGGAATAGAAAACTTAACCGTTGAAAACATACATGACATTTTTAGAGTTGATTACAGCAATATTATTCCACTACAAAGATTTGACACTAATAAAGGTTGGAGATTTATAATTCCGCAGAAAAGTTTTAACAACCGATTGAGAGGGCAAAAGGCACTCATTATAGACATGGGTTCGTTCACAGGTGATTCAATTATTCAAATGATTGATGCCTTATGTGTATTTGAACTAAAAAAAATTATTGTGATTTCACTTGTAGGAAGATTGGAGGATTTTGACAGAGAATTTTTTTCAAGAATTCGTGAAATGAAAGTGAAAGTTCTAAATGCACCAAGCAAGCCAAGCAAACTTCAAAATGCAATTATTGAAAACACATTGGCTCCAGTAAACATTTACTTTGGAACAAACTTACACATTCCTCCATCATCACAGTCAAAAAAAGCTTGTGAGCATTGTCAAGAAGCAAGTGACCTTGAAGAATATAAAGAGGTAAAGGAATTTCAAGCAACTTCTGCTATTAATTATATCAATGACAGGTTAGCCCAACTGACGGTTCATCATGTGAACGATATTGAAAATAAATGTCCAAAATATTTTCCAAAAAGTTCTGATGGAACATTTGATGTGCTTTCTTTTTTCACGGTTCGTGACCATTTAGGAAAAATAGATGGTTACAGATTTTATACAGACTACTACACATACTTTGACGATTTGAAAGTAGGTTCAAAAGAATTCAAAGAAAGAATTGAAGCTATAATTGCAGTTACACTTCACGAAAAGCACTTGGTAAAGACTATTGAGAATCAACTTCCAGATGTGAAGCAAAAAGTAATTGGCTACATAAACGAGGTAATTAATTCAGAGAATGGTATTGCCACTATGCATTATCAATGGGAAACACTTTCTATTTTGGAATCTTATTTTCTTTTCAATAAAACAGTTGAAGTTTTTGAACTAAAAAATTTCATGTTAATTCTTGAATTCATTGCTAAGCATTCAAAGAACACAACGGCAGATTATAGTTTCATTGCTTTTAAAATGGCAGAGGTTTACAATAACAACAAAACTGAAAACACATATTTCCAAAATCAACTTGTAAAATCTGTAAAAGAAATTTGGCAGGAAATAGAGGACAACAATTCGCTTAAATACTATCCTTTAATTGCAAAATTTAATAGGATAATTGTAAACGATAAAATGGCAGTCGGAACAGAAGATGTTAAACCATTTTACAATCTTTTCAATATGTATGATACTGCTTCGGGTTACAAGCCAAGCCATACTGATTTAGGTGTTCCAATTGATAATTTATATACTTCAATTGTGGCACAAAACATCCACCAAAGTTTATCCGATGCTTTTTTTGATTTGAATTTCAGAAAGGAATATGATAAAGCCAAAATTGATTTGCAAGATTTACTTCAAAACTCATCAGGAGTTTCTAACTATTTAAACAGTCTAAATAAATTATTCTCTTCAAACAAGTTTGCACCTGAATATTTTAGTGGAGAAAAATCAATGGCTAATTATCTCTCTAAAATTGACGGAATTCTAAAGTCAAATGCAGAGTTAAAGTCCCACTATGTAGAAATTCAAACCTTACTTAAAGAAATTCAAGATGAATATTTCACCCCATCTAAAGTGAATAGCTTCTACACTTTATGGAAAAGTAGTTCCCATATTTCAGTAGAAAAAGTTTGGCAAAAGTTGAAAGGAGAAAGCGAGGTGAATCATATTGACCTATTCAATGAGTATGTTGACTACAAAAACTATCATGATTTGATTAAAGCAAATTTGAGCTGTTTGAATATTGCAAAAGAAGATTCATATACAGATGTTGGAGTCAATATACACCCTTTCTTATTGATAAAAGTTTGCAAGGAATTATTAGACAACTCCTTCAAGTATGCAAAAGGTTCAAGTATATGTTTGACACTTAAAGAGATTTACTCAGAAGAATTAGACTTAAGGTATTCCGTATTTGTGTTTCATCAAAACAAATGCTCCCAAGGAAAACCAGAAAAGGGACTTGAGGCAGTGGAAAAAATAATAAAAGATTTCAGAGGGCAATTCAAATACTTAGATGAAGACCCTAATGAATTGACAATTGAAATTGCAATTCCAATTACTAAATACAAAATTAATTAGCATGAAAAAACCACTTATAATTTATTTCAATGACGAAAAGATGGTTAAGTCTGCGACTGACCATAGTAAGTTTCTAAAAAAAATGAACTTGCTTGCAAAGGGCAATTCAATTCCCGTAAGTAGTATTGAAGATTTTGGAACATTGATTAACAATCTTGCTGACGAATTAAATGTCTACGTGTTCATTCATATAATGGGTGATGCCTTAGGCGAAAACATTCCACTTGACGGCATTGAGTTTCAAGGAAAATCTTGGGCTATATCCCTAAAGCAAGAATATCCAAACTGCAATTTTTTATTTGTAACGAGTAACCTAACCCAAACAACAATTGAAATTTATGACGGTATTCCTGCACATAACATAACAGACCTGATGGATAAGATTTTTGTTAAAATGTCAGACGAGTTTCTTCCGCAAAAAGTTAGAGAGATTAAGTCATTAGATACTTCATTACAAGTTTCAGAAATTTCTTCACCAACAAATGAATCAGTTGCAGTATCAAAGGACATAGTAATTCTTACTGCTCTTGTTGAAGATGAATACAATTCATTTAAGAACAACATGGATGGAGAAGAAAAAAGCAGTTGCTTTATTGGCAAGTTCAAGGAAGCTAATGACTACAAAAAGGAGGTAACACTTGTATCACAGTTAAGAATGGGAATGGTTGATTCTTCAATCACAACAAAAAACATTTACAAAAATATTAACCCGAAAGTTTTGATACTGGCAGGTGTGTGCGGAGGAAGAAAGGAAAAAAAAGTAAAGCTATACGATATTATTATTCCAAAGAATGTCATTGACATTATTACAGGTAGATATGAAAACGGTGAGTTCATACCATACGGTTATAATGAAAAAATTAATGAAGGCTTGATTGACTACATTGAAAAAATTACAACCAATCCTGATTTCGTTTTAAAGGAGATGTATAACTTAATCCCTAATCAAAAGCATGATAGAGAAAATGAAATTGTAAGGAAGATAAAAATTCATTATGATGTTATGGCTTGTGGTGCATTTGTATTAAAGACTGACAAATTCTTAGATGAAACAGCTAAGAAAATGAACGACAAAATTGTTGGCTTTGAAATGGAAAGCTACGGAGTAATTCGTGCAACAGAATTTATAGATAGAGCATCAAAACTTTCAATAGTTGTTAAGTCAGTAATGGATTATACTGATTCTAAAAAAAGTGATACAAAAATTATTGTTCCAACTTCAGTAGAAGAGGACGTTGACAAAATACCTGCTGGGGAAAATATAAAAATGATGGCAGCATACATGAGTTCAATTTGCACAAGAGCTTTATTGCCTCACATTGAAAAATTTATTAAAGACAACAACATTTAAGTATGGATAATATTCTCAACAACAACTTTACTTTTCTCATAAAGGAATATGAGAAACTAAAAGATGAGCAACACAAGCGTATTGAATTTCGTGACCACATGATTTATCTAACACTTGCAGCTATCGGGACGGTATTTTCATTTGCATTGGAAAAACCAGACTTGAATATTGCCTTGCTTGTTCTGCCATTTTTGTGTATTGTTTTAGGTTGGACATATTTAGCCAATGACGAGAAAATAAGTGCAATCGGAAATTATGTTAGGACTTGTTTAGTGCCTAAGTTAACCGAGCATCATCCACATGACAAGCTACCTCTTAGCGGACACTGGGAAGACTTTTTGAAGAAAGATAAATCAAGACGACAACGCAAATGGTTTCAACTTTTTATTGACTTATCCATTTACTGCTTTTCAGGACTAATCTCAATCATTTCGTTTTATAAACTCCACGACAACATAAACTGGTATTTCAATTTGGTTTCCATAGCCGAAGGACTTTTACTGATGTTCTTAACTTATCAATTCATTAAGTATGCAGACCTATCAAAGAACAAGTAGAGCCAACGCATTTGCAAGCACATTTTATTTTTTTGCTGACACACAAGGCAACGCTAAAAAAATAAAAAGAGCTTGCAAGCCACCGCACCTGGACTCTCCAAACTTTACACGGCACTACTTCGGGCGGACAGAAGCACGAACCGATAACAAGGGGTTTAAAGAAATTGGGGGTTCAGTGGTTAATCAAACATTTGTGCATCTAATAAAGTTTCGTGGTAGGTTGACAGTTCACTGCTCCGAAACCCCAACTTCTTAAACCCCCGAAACGTTATAGCTAAGTTTTGTTCAGTTTCGGGTTGACTTTTTAGAGACCTATTCTTACTGAAATAAGGTGTTAAAATTGCCTTCGCTTTGTAAGTTTTGCAGGGCTTTTTTTTTGCATTTTACTGGCCGACATTTTCAATAAAATTGGTTCAAAAATAGTTTTACTGAAAGCTCTTTTTCTGTTTGACATTGCTGTTAGAAATTTGCGTTCTTAATTTGTTGCAGTTAAGGTTTCATGCATGCCTTTTTTCGTTTTGACATGGTTACAGTTTGACC
>JAIOYZ010000022.1 GCA_021740845.1 Bacteroidia bacterium | reverse complement strand
TACTGTTAAGGCTCCTGGTGTGTAAGTTATATTATAGTTACTTGCTAAATAGCCATTTGCTCCTACTTCTAAACTTGGTGTGATAGTATAAGCTCCTACATTATCGGTGGCTTCATCGCCATCACTATAAGTTAAGGTTACACTTGATAATGTATTACCATTCAACAATCCATTTGAGGTGAAGGCTGTTTTACCTGCTCCACCTGTTATTGTGGCTCCGTATGTTTTAGCCTCTCCATCAGCTGTAATTTCTAAATTTGCTTTACCTACTGTTAAAGTTCCCGTGTTATAGGTTATGCTATAATTTGAAGAGGCAAAAGTTCCACCTATTGCCAAACTTGGCGTAATGTTATAAGCTCCAACTGCATCAGTTGCCTCATCCCCATCTGTATAAGTTAAAGTAACCGTTCCTATAGTTTCACCATTTTGTAAACCAACTGAACCAAATGCTGTTTTTCCTGCTCCTCCAGTTACTACGGCTCCGTATGTTTTTGATTCTGGATCAGCAGTGATAGTTAGCAATCTAGTTGTAATGGTAACATCACCAGAAGTTCTACTTGAACTTTCACAACCTGTTGCGTCAATTTTAGCTGAAGCGTAAAAAGTGGAAGGACCACCTACATTTTTTATTCCAGTTGTCACTGACCCTGCCAAAATATTGTCATACCATACAATTGATTCACCGCCACCAACAGTAACGGTTGGCAGATGGAATAATCCATCGTAGTTATTTGAGTAGTTACTTCCAAAAGAAGGAGCAGATGGCAATACATTCACAGTTCCACTTGCTGCAACATTTTGTGTAGTTGCACCTGTTGAGGTACAAGCAACATTACCAGATGGTGTTCCTGAAGCACTATTGGTTAAACGAACATATATTGTTGTTGAATTTACTGTTCCGCTGCTAGGAGATAATGAAACAAATGAAGCATAACCAGCACCAGAAGAAGTAGAGACTTCAAAACCTGTAGGAGCGGTAACAACTAAATTAGCGCTTAAATTCGTACCACTAACGGTAAAACTTTGATAATTAGATTCTGTGCCTGAACAACTTGTAAACGCTAATAGTGACCCTGAAGTTAAAACTGTTGGACTGCTATTCATAAATGTATTAAAATACATATCTTGAACACCATTACCAAAAGAAGTAATACCATTTTCTACAATGTAAAGGGAACCGCCTGAATAACCAGAACCATTATTAGTAGAAATATTTGCAGTTCCTGATGGGTTACTTAAAATAAAAGTATAAGTATTACCATTAGTTAAGTTTACTCCAGAAGGCATGGTAATTGAAAAATTTACACCTCCACCTGCAGGCGTTGATAATGAGGTCTGGCTGTTCAAAACAGCACCTCCAATTCCACTACCATCATACAAAGTGAAATCATAGGTAATAGAGGCTCCATTAGAACCCGCAGTTATCAGTTGAATACTATGTAATTCACCAGATACTCCTGCGGTAAATGATTGTCCAATAACACAAACACCAGCACAACTTGTTTGAAACGTGTATTGATCTCCATTTGTCGGGGAGGATTGGTCTAGGGTTTGACCATTAATCATTCCTATCTGTAGGAATAAAATCCCTAATAGAAATGTTATCCTTTTTAGATAATTAAGTAAAAAATTGTAATTCATAATCAATATATTTTTAAGTAAAGGGTTTGCAGTTCGGGTACGAATACTATGAAAAGATATTATTCAAGAAAAAAATACATGCAAGAAAATGACAAGCGTCATAATTATGATGACAAATAGCGATAATATTTTCCTAATAGCGGTTTTAAATGTCGCAAATGAAGTTTCAAATTGGGAGAGATAAAGGGTTTGGTTCAAAATGAGAAATGAAAAGCCTTTTGAGAAGTTCCTTTTCTTATTTAAGTGGTGGTTAACAAAATGCGATACAATTCAAGCAATTTTTGTTCCTCCTTTTGCCAATTATAAACTGCATTGGAATGTGTAAAATTATTCTGACTAGCAGCATAATTTTTATCATTTTGCAACAAATCTGCTATTGCAACTGATATTTCATCAGGCGATTCTATATTTATAGCTAATCCTATAGAAGTTTTGGTATTTAAATCTGTATAAATACTCCTTTTGCAAAAAATAGAAGGCAATCCAATTGCCATGTATTCAAACAGCTTCCTTTCATGAGAAACCAACATGTCTTCGGGTTGGTTCTTTATGCAAATTCCAATTTTGCATTGCATTGATATCTTATAGGCTTCCTTAGTTTCTAAAAATCCATAATAATGAACCTGGTCTTGAATACTTTCCCAGCATGGAACTATATCCAATTTAGTACTAGTCTTAGATCCAAAATAACCAACCAAATGTAAATCTATGCGGAGGCCTTTCTCCTTCAAAATGGCAATAGCTTCTAGCACCGGATCAATAGAATAATACATATCCCTTATCATCCCTACATAATACAAATGGTTGCCTGGCAATAAATGTCTATCCATTACTCTAAACTCTTCCATCTCTGATGTGTCGGCAAAGTTTTGGATGATTGTACACTCCTCCTCTTTCACAAAAAAATTAGGTAAAAATTTTGGATCAGCCACTACTATTATAAAATGCATGAACCTACTGGCAATCCTCAATACCAAATTGTAAAGTGATGCCAAGATTTTACGAATGGGTTTGGGTAACCAAGGTTTTAATAAAATATCGCCATGGGTATTTTCATGGATATCATAAATTACCTTTTTCCCAAGAAGGCTTAAAACAATTCCAAATGGAACCATTTCTGCATCGTGGATATGGTAAATTTTAGCATCTACCTTTACCGCCAAAATGAAAACTTTCCAAATGGTAATAAAATATCTATACCAGAAATTTTTAGGCTTTGATATACCAATAACTCGAACGCCTTGTTTAACGTAATTCCCCTCGCCTATTGCAATTAATGTTACATCAAATTCTTTGGCCAAGGATACACATTCTCTATAAAAAACCCGTGTATCCCAAACCTGATGAACAGAGGAAAAGTGACAAACCTTAGGAGGCATTAAACTTAATCCTTCAAAATGGCTCTAGATATAACCAGCTTTTGAATTTCACTGGTTCCTTCGCCTATAGTGCATAATTTTGAATCCCTGTAAAACTTCTCTACTGGAAAATCTTTGGTATAACCATATCCTCCAAAAATCTGAACTGCTTCTGTAGAATTTCTTACAGCAACTTCACTAGCATAATATTTAGCCATAGCACCTTCTTTATTTACACTAAGGTGTTTGTTCTTTCTATCTGCTGCCTGAAAAATCAATAATTCGGCTGCCTCAATTTGTGTGGCCATATCTGCCAACTTAAATGAAATTCCTTGGAAATTGCTAATGGGTTGACCAAATTGTTGGCGCTCTTTTGAATATTTTAATGCCGCTTCATAAGCTCCTTTGGCAATTCCTAACGACAAAGCTGCAATGGAAATCCTTCCACCATCCAATACCTTCATGGCTTGTTTAAAACCATCTCCAATATTTCCTAAAATATTTGCTTTAGGAACTCTACAATCTTCAAAGATCAATTCGGCTGTTTCACTGGCACGCATGCCTAATTTATTTTCCTTTTTACCACCTCTAAAACCTGGGGTTCCACGTTCTACCACAAATGCAGTAATACCATTGCTATCCAAAAGTTCTCCAGTTCTGGCCAAAACAACTACAATATTTCCAGTAATACCATGAGTAATCCAATTCTTGGTTCCGTTTAATATAAAATCATCACCATCTTCTTTGGCAACACATTGCATACGCATTGCATCACTTCCAGTATTGGCTTCTGTTAAACCCCATGCTCCAATAGCTTCCCCACTTGCCAATTGAGGTAACCATTTTTTCTTTTGCTCTTCGTTACCAAAATACATAATATGACCCGTGCACAAACTATTGTGTGCAGCCATGCTTAATCCTACGGAACCGCAAACTTTAGAAAGCTCAACTATCGCGGTAACATATTCAAAGTAACCAAATCCTGCCCCGCCATATTCTTCTGGCACCAAAACACCTAATAAACCTAATTTCCCCATTTCTTTAAATGTTTCTAATGGGAAAGTCTGACTTTCATCCCAATCCATGATATTTGGACGAATATTCTTTTCGGCAAAATCACGCACCATTTGCGCAATCATGGTTTGGTTTTCGGTGGTCTCAAAATTTAACATAAATGGGTGTATTATTTGGGGCAAGTATAATGAAATTACAACTAAAATTGAATTCTAATTTAATTTATTCAATTCCAGAATTTTCTGTTTCAATATTTTCCTTTTAATTGGTTCAAACCGAAAAATAAAAGTAAAAATTTATTTGTTTATAAAACAATAAGGTGATATCAAATTATAAATAGAATCGTTCACTAATTTTATTTTTTTCAAATCCTCCATTTCAACAAAAACTCCATGTTGTTTTCTATAGTTAATTACTGCTTGAGAAAGTGTATATTTAAAATAAGGATGTGTTTTTAATTCTGTTAATGAAATTGTGTTTAGCAAAATTGGTTTTACTAGAGTTTTATCTATCCAAATCTTACCTTCTAAATCATACAAAAAATCTTCTTTAAAACCATAAATTTCGCATAATTGCTCTAAGTTATAAAAACCGCCCAATCTATTGCGATAATTAATAATTCTGCTTGCCAATGCTGGTCCAATTTTAGGCAAGTAAACTAAGGAAGCACTATCACATGAATTCATTTCTAAAGGCAATTTTACAAACACCTTTTTAGAGGAATAAGATGAATCCTTACTATAGGATTTAAAGGTATTATTTTTCTCAAAATCTTGCTTTGCAAACGTGGCTTTTTTAAACTGAAAATCTTTAGAAAAATCGTTTGAATTTTGAATAGCATTTGAAACTAAAAAATCATTTAAAACAGTTGCTTCTACAAGCTGTTTTTTAGGCTCAAAAAATGGATTAAATAATAGTGCCAAAATTTGAAAAACGACAATTAAAATCAGGAGAGAAAAAACTCCCTTTTTCTCCTGATTATTAAAATAAAAATAAGTCTTAATAAAATAATTAATCCTCTTCTTCATCTCTCCTTGGAGTTTTATTTATTTTTGGATTCTTTATAAAAAAATAGTACAATAAAAACACCACCACTCCCGCAAAAAACAACTCCGTTAAAAACCAAAAAACAAATCCTGCTGCTTCAGGTTCTTTTAATAAAATAAATCTCATTTTTGTATATTTAATTGTTCGTTCAAAATGGCCAAACCTTGTTCAAAACTTCTTGGATTATATCCCAATTCTTTTCTTGCCTTATCAAGTCTAAAACCAGTAATAGGTGGTCTTTTCGCTGGTTGCTTTATTCCTTCACTCGTAGAAATAGTCATTAACGATTTATCCAATTTCCAGAAATCAGCCACTCGATAAACCAAATCAAAAACACTCATAAAATCCGACCCAGAAATATTATAAATTCCAGTTGCTTTTTTCTCCGCTATTAAGGAACAACCTATAGCTAAATCTTCTGCCAAAGTTGGGGTTCTAAATTGATCAGAAACCACATTAATTGCCTTCCCACTTTCCAATGCTCCTTTTGCCCACAAAACAATATTACTTCTACTCATATCACTCACAATTCCAAACACTAAAACAGTTCTTGCAATTGCCCAACTATTAGATTGTTCCATCACCACTTGCTCAGCTTTTAATTTAGAATGTCCATAATAGCTTAATGGATTAGGCTTTTCTGTTTCATCTATTGGACCATGAGTTCCATCAAAAATAAAATCTGTGGAAACATGGATAAAATGTGCTTTGTGTTTATTGCATGCTTTTACCAAATAAGATACAGCATCTACATTTAATTTATCACAAGCCTCCTGCTCGCTTTCACAAGCATCCACATTAGTCATTGCAGCCGTATTAATTACAGCATCCGGCTGGTGCTTTTCAATTATTCGCTCAACCTCCAATTCATTTGTTATATCTAAACTTTCATAAACATAACCCACCTTGTTGGTAAATCGGTCTTCACCTCTTGCACTAGCAATTAAGGTATGTTCCGTTTTGCTTTGGTATAACTCAATTAATTTTTGACCCAAAAGGCCATTGCTACCTGTAATTAATACTTTCATAATAAATCTGTAAAATGGTGCTGCAATATCCATAAAAAGAACCGATTTCAGTTGTGTTAATTCATCTATTTATTTGTATCTATCAAAAAAGTTTCGGTTTGAACCAAGCGCCAGTAAAGAAAAATTCATGCTTAAATAAATCCTATTTTCTGCATTTTTAGGTTCAAACCGAAAAATTATTATTAAAACAAGTAACAACCAAACCTTGCTTATTGGCATAAATACCTTGCTTAGAATTGCCTACAAAATGAAATTGGTTTTTTACAATTAACCTGCCAGTCTGTCATAAAATTGATTATATTCGCAGCTCCAAAAAAAGGAGATAAATGAAAGGAGTTACTTCTCATATAATATCAGAACAAGCAACTAGAAACTTATATATAGAAACATATGGCTGTGCTATGAACCTAGCAGATAGTGAAGTGGTTGCCTCCATTATGGCAGATAAAGGTTTCAAAACAACGCAGAATATGGACGATGCGGATGTGATATTTGTAAACACTTGCGCCATCAGAGACAATGCAGAATCGCATGTTTGGGGAAGATTAAAAGAAATGAGGCCTTATAAACGCAAAAATCCGGGGATGATTATTGGCGTTTTGGGTTGCATGGCTGAGCGTTTAAAAGCACAACTTTTAGAAAAAGAACAAATCATAGATATCGTTGTTGGTCCTGATGCTTACAGAGATATTCCTCAATTAATAAAGCAAGTTGAAGAGGGCCAAAAAGCAGTAAATGTCTTGCTTTCTAGAGAAGAAACTTATGCAGAAATCACTCCAGTTCGTTTAAGTTCCAATGGCGTAACTGCATTTATCAGCATCATGCGTGGTTGCGATAATATGTGCTCTTTTTGTGTAGTTCCTTTTACAAGAGGCAGAGAGCGTAGCAGAGATGTCAAATCCATTGTTAACGAGGCTCAAGAGCTTTACAATGCTGGTTATAAAGAAGTAACTTTATTGGGTCAAAACGTAGATTCCTATAAAGAATTGGATGAAAACGGAAACATCCAAAGTAATTTTGCCCAACTACTAGAACAAGTTGCCCAAATTGCTACAGATTTAAGAGTTAGATTTAGTAGCTCACACCCAAAAGACATTACAGATGAGGTGCTCTATACCATGAAAAAATATAGCAATATCTGTAATCATATTCATTTCCCTATTCAGTCGGGTAACGATAGAGTTCTTTCATTAATGAATAGAACCTACGACCAAGAATGGCTTAAAAAACGTTTGGCAAAAATTAGAGAGGTTTTGCCCAACTGTGCCCTTTCTACCGATACCATTTCGGGCTTTTGTACAGAAACGGAAGAGGAACATAAAGACACATTAGAGTTTATCAAGTATGCTAGATTCCATTTTGCATATATGTATTTTTATAGCGAAAGGCCTGGAACACTTGCTGCTAGAAGACATGCAGATGATGTAAATTTAGAAGATAAGAAAAGAAGACTTCAAGAAATCATAAGCGCGCAACAAGAAATAAGTGTTGGTTTGAACCGAAGCCAAGAAGGTGAAATTCATACTGTGCTAGTTGAAGGATTATCTAAACGTTCCGATCAAGATTTTAGAGGTAGAAATGAATTTAATACAATAGTTATTTTCCCTAAAGAAAATTTTGAAAGGGGCGATTACGTTAGAGTTAAAATTGAAAAGACTACCCAAACTAGCCTTATAGGAAAAGCCATAGAAAAAGTGCCGCACCCATAAAAATTAATGAAATCAGAATTGTTCCATAGCATTTGGGATCCCTTTCTATACAAATACCATTTGTATTATAGGGAACTTAGCATTGAGGGCAAAAATCGTTTTCTCGACAGGGTAAATTCTATTTTCCATAACGTAAAAATTATAGGAAAAAACGGTTTGGAAATGACCGATGAAATTCGAATTTTGGTGGTTTCAAATTTGGTTCAACTTACCTTCGGATTAAAAGAATATTGGCTATATGGATATGAATATATTTACCTTTATCCTGAAGCTTTTGCAATAAAAAATTCCAGTGAGGCAGTTACCGGATCTACCTATAATTCTAAGATAATCGCGCTTTCGTGGCAAGATTTTGCAAAGGATCATTTAAGTCCAAAAGATGGCAAAAATGTAAGCTTCGCTCAATACGCATTGGCCTTAGTAAGAACCGTTCTCAATGGCAGAAAATTTGACCTCAAATTTGGTAGTTACTTAGATACCTGGTTCGAAATAATAAAAAAAGAATGTGCATTTAAATCAAGAAGTGAAAATTCTCATAACCTAGACGAAGAGATGGAGGATTTAAATGATATTTTTACTAAATGTGTAGAAATGTTTTTTGAAAAACCCTCAATTTTCAAAAAAGAACTTCCCACCTCCTATGCTCATTTATGTGTTTTGCTGAACCAAGATCCTTTAAATATTACGGAGGATTATAAGGTTGACAAAGAAAAATTAAGCAAATCAAATGTACTAGTAGAAATCCCCAATTCAATTCCCATTCATTACAAATACAAAGAATGGCATTGGCTATATAATTTTTCCTTTTTTGGCATCACTGCCTGCCCCATGGTCATTTACTTTATAATCCATAAGTATATGATCAATCCAATTTTCCTTGTTTTGATAATGGTTTTAACTGGCCTTTTTTTGAGTGCAGTTTTATTTAAGAAATTCAAAAAATTAGGCCTATTTAAACAATCTTGGCTATTGGTTTTAAATGGAATATTTGGCTATGGCCCATGTTTAATAACAGGCATTTTATTTTTGAACCAAATCTATGGTTATGGATTTACAGCCAAGCAAACCAAACACGAGATAATTGGGTTCACTAAAATAGATCAATACAGCAACCAGATTTCAACATTTGAGGTTACTTTTAACTACAGCGATGGCTTTTTAGAGGATGCCCCTTCGGCAAGGAAATTTGTGCGTTTTGAAACAATCCCAACTAACCCAAAACACTTTTTTAACGGTGTAGTTTACGAAATAAGAAATGGATTAATTGGAATTCCAATTATCGCAAATAGAGAATTATATTAACATGAATTTACAAGACATTAAACAACGATTTGAAATAATAGGAAACTCTCCCCTATTGAATATTGCCCTTGAAACAGCAGTTAAAGTTTCTGCTACCGATATTACTGTTTTAATCAATGGTGAAAGTGGTGTAGGAAAAGAAGCTTTTTCAAAAATTATTCACTCCCTAAGCAATCGTAAACACGGACCATTTATTGCAGTTAATTGTGGTGCAATTCCAGAAGGCACCATTGATAGCGAGCTTTTTGGTCATGAAAAAGGATCTTTCACTGGTGCACATGATACACGAAAAGGTTATTTTGAAACAGTTAGTGGTGGCACAATTTTTTTGGATGAAATTGGTGAACTTCCTTTAGAAACTCAAGCTAGATTATTAAGAATTCTCGAAAGTGGTGAATTCATAAAAGTTGGATCAAGTAAGGTGCAAAAAACAGATGTAAGAATTGTAGCTGCAACCAACAAAGACCTAATGGAACTCTCTTACAAAGGCAAGTTTAGAGAAGATTTGTATTACAGACTTTCTACCGTACCAATTAAGGTTCCTGCCCTAAGAGATAGAAAAGAAGATATCCATTTATTATTTAGAAAATTTAGCGCCGATTTTGCCGAAAAATACCGTTCTAAACCTGTTACACTTGAGCCAGAAGCACTAAACATCCTACAACATTTTAGCTGGCCAGGAAATATCAGACAACTAAAAAATATTGCAGAACAACTTTCTGTTTTGGATGAAGATAAGATCGTAAATGGACCAGAACTTTCTAGAGTATTGCCTCCAGAAAAACCCGGTTTACCAATGCTTATAGGTAATAATCCACCAGAACAACATTTTAGTGAACGCGATATTTTTTACAAGGTATTATTCGACCTGAGAAAGGATTTGAGCGACCTAAAAACCATCGTATTTGATATGATGCAAGGGAACCAAGGAAACCATAGCGCTGAACAAATGGCAAATTTTACCAATAGTTTTGTGAGAGAAGAAGCCCCAATTCCTAGTAAACCTTCAGGATTTGTATCCATTCCAAGTAACCCCTCTAATCACACCAATTCTAATCACCCAAATTCTAATATTATAGATATTACAGAAGCCAGCGCAGAACCAGAATCATTGAGTTTAGAACATAAAGAAATTGAACTCATTAGAAAATCTTTGAAAAAGCATAATGGCAAAAGAAAAAAAGCTGCTCAAGAATTGGGGATTTCAGAAAGGACACTTTATAGAAAAATAAAACAGTACGATTTAGAATAGTATTTTTTCGAGAATTATCACACTTGCATAGAAGATTCCTTCAAAATCAATAGGTTTGCAAATTATCGTTTATGCAGGAAACAAGTTTTAATTTATTTCAGTTCAATATCAATGAGCCAATGACTGTTCTCACCAATTTGGTGATGAGTATTTATTGTTTCTATTTTTATAGCAAATTAGGTTCAAACCATAAACTGGGATACTATTGGAGACTTTTCTTTCTATATATGGCAATTTCTACACTTGTAGGTGCTTTAACCCACGGCCTAAAAAACCATTTTAGTTCCAATGAGTTTTATTATATCTGGCTTTTTATGAATCTAGCTAGTATTCCTGCCTCCTACTTCCTTTTGCAGGCAAATATTCAACTTTCAAAATGGGACGAAGTCACTAAAAAGAAACTAAGCATTGCTTCTGCAATTGTAACCCTGCTTTTAGCTATAATGGTTATAAGTGTTAATCAATTCCTACTAATCAAAGTAAATGCAGGTTTAATCATATTAATTACCCTTATTACCCATTTTCAAACCTATAAGAAAGGAATTAAGGGAAGTGGGTGGATAGTATTCGGATTCGCGTTTAGTTCCTTGTCTATCTTGGTTCATACCATGCAGTTCTCCTTACATACCTATTTCAATTACAAAGATATTAGTCATGTGATAATGAATATTGGGTTATACATTATCTTTTTAGGTGCCATTCTTAAAAGCCAACCCAAAATTGAGGCATAAAAAAAGCCAACTAAAATTAGTTGGCTTTTTCATTTTATGAATTCTATTTCAATTTAGTGTTTACACTCTGATTTGCTTTTTTCTTCATCACAACAAGCACCTTTTTTTTCTGTAGTTTGGTGTGATTTAACACATGCATCACCACAAGTAGTTTTGCATTCTTCAGCAGTTTTGCATCCTTTATCGCAACCTTCCATGCATGAACCTGCCATTTTTCCTTTGCACATTTCCTTGCACTTAGCTTCGTCAAATTTGCCATCTGCACCATACATCGCCATACAAGCTTCTTTTTCTTCAGCAGAACATCCAACGCTATCGCAATGAGCTGCGCATTCGTCTTTAGTCATGGTTTTGCAAAGGCTCATATCACATTTACCCATATCCATTCCGCAATCACCCATATCTGCACATTGCATGTGGTGATCCATTCCCATCATCATCAATTTAGCTTGATCAGCCTTCATACCACCTTCAACAGCGATATAAGGAGCAATAACCAAAGAAACGATTGACATCAATTTAATTAAGATATTCATAGATGGACCAGAAGTATCTTTAAAAGGATCTCCAACAGTATCACCTGTTACAGATGCTTTGTGTGGCTCAGATTTTTTGTAGAACATTTCACCATTAATCATCACACCTTTTTCAAACGATTTCTTAGCATTATCCCAAGCACCACCAGCATTTGATTGGAAAATACCCATCAATACACCACTAACGGTAACACCAGCTAATAATCCACCTAATACTTCAGGACCAAAAGTAAATCCTACTAATACTGGAGTAATTAAAGCAATAGCTCCTGGCAATAACATTTCGCGAATAGAAGCTTGTGTAGAAATAGCTACACATTTTTCATATTCAGGTTTTGCTTTGTATTCCATAATACCAGGAATTTCGCGGAATTGTCTGCGAACTTCTTGAACCATATCCATTGCTGCTTTACCAACCGCTTGAATACACAATGCGGAGAAAATAAATGGAATCATACCACCCACAAACAAACCAGCTAAAACTGGTGCTTTGTAAATATCAATAGCATCAATACCTGCAATACCAACAAAGGCAGCAAATAAAGCTAATGAAGTTAATGCAGCAGAAGCAATTGCAAATCCTTTTCCAGTTGCAGCAGTTGTATTACCAACAGCATCCAAATTATCTGTACGCTCGCGAACTTCAGGAGGTAATTGACTCATTTCTGCAATACCACCAGCATTATCTGCAATAGGACCAAATGCATCAATTGCTAATTGCATAGCAGTTGTTGCCATCATACCTGCAGCAGCAATTGCCACACCATATAAACCAGCAAAATGGTAAGAAAGCATAATACCACCTGCCAAAGTTAAAATAGGAATAACTGTTGATTTCATACCTACAGATAAACCACCAATAATATTGGTAGCATGGCCAGTTGAAGATTGTTGTATAATAGATAAAACTGGACCTTTACCCATTGCAGTATAATATTCAGTTACTATACTCATAATTGCACCAACCGCAGTACCTACCAATATCGCATAGAATACACTAATTTTCGAAAATTCATATCCGCGTAAATTCAAGGTTTCTGGTAATAACATATCAACTACAAAATAAGATGCAGCTACTGTCAATAACATAGATGCCCAATTTCCTAAGTTCAATGCATTTTGTACACTTGATTTTTCATCCTTAATGGTAACAAACCAAGTTCCTACGATAGAGAATAATATACCTAATCCACAAATTACCATAGGTAACAAGATTGGCGACATTCCGTTGTAATTATCTACAACATTAATTTCTTGACCCAAAACCATTGTAGCTAAAATAGTAGCCACATAAGAACCAAATAAATCGGCACCCATACCAGCAACATCACCTACGTTATCACCAACATTATCGGCAATAGTTGCAGGGTTTCTAACATCATCTTCTGGAATTCCAGCTTCTACTTTTCCTACTAAATCTGCTCCAACGTCTGCAGCTTTGGTATAAATACCTCCACCAACACGGGCAAATAAAGCAATAGATTCAGCTCCTAATGAGAAACCTGTTAAAACTTCAATTGCAGTTTTAACTTGATCAGCACCTAAATCACTAAATACAGATAAGAAAACAATAAACAAACCACCTAAACCCAATACTGCTAAACCAGCAACTCCTAAGCCCATTACTGTACCACCAGTAAACGATACTTTTAAAGCTTGCTTTAAGCTTGTACGAGCAGCTTGTGTGGTTCTTACATTTGCTTTAGTAGCTACTTTCATTCCAATATAACCAGCTGTTGCAGAGAAAACTGCACCAATAACAAAGGCTATAGAAATAATCCAACTAGAATGGATTGGTTTACCATTAATTTCATGAATGGTACCTGAATAAGCCAATAAAATTGCAGCAAAAGTTACAAAGATTCCAAGTACTTTCCATTCTGCTTTAAGAAAGGCCATAGCTCCATCTGCAATGTATCCTGCTAACTCTTGCATTTTGGCATCGCCTGCATCTTGCTTGGATACCCAGGCACTTTTTACGGCCATTACTATTAGGCCAACTACCCCAAGGGCAGGAATTAGGTAAATCAGTTCTGTCATAGTTTTTCCTATTTTTAGTATTTTCTTTTGAAGGTCGCAAAAATAGGGATTGCGAGGCATTTTAAACAAGTAAATTTAAAACTTCATTTTCTCTAACTATCAACATGTTAGAGATTTTTGTTTTCTTGAGCACAAAATTACCCCTATGAAATTCGTTTTATTACCCTTGCTATTATTTGCCTGCCTTAAGCAGAATGCTCATGCTCAACTTATTGGAAAACCATTTGGAGCGGAAGCTATTTTTTTAGGAAAAATAGCCTGTCTCTCCTCAGGCGGATTTGAATCTTTTAACAATCCCTCGCTACTTCAAAATCTCTTAAAAAACAATTGGTGCGTTTACCAAGAAATACCATTTTTAGAACCCACCTTTTGTACTTCGGGAATATCCTATGCCACAAAGGTCAAAAAATCAAGTTTGGGTTTTGGTTTGATCCAATCAGGAAATGACATTTTTAAACAACAAATATTCAATTTTTCAATTGCAAAGACATTGCATAAAAATTTCCAATTGGGTTTAGGATTTAATTATTTAAGGACCCAACAAATTCAATTGGGTTCAAAAAGTAATATAACTGCAAATTTGGGAGGACAAATTGTAATAACCCCCAAAATAAAACTCGGATTTTATTGCGGAAATATTCTTCAAGCTCGATATAAACTAGAAAAACTTGAACCTATTACATCACTCTACAGATTGGCAATTTCATATTCCTTAAACTCAAATTTAATTGTCGTTGCAGAGCAAGAGCAATTAGGAGTAACAAGTTCTACAAGCAAAATTGGCCTGCAATATCAGGTAAACAAGGATTTTAAATTACTAGCAGGATTTAACCTAAAACCGCTTCAAATAGGACTTGGAATAAAATTAAACAGAAAATATTTACACTACCTTATTGGTTTTCAATTTCACCAAAACTTACCCATTAGTCCTGTTTATGAACTGCAATTAGAAAGGGAAGTCAAAAAATGAATCGACTATTTCTCATAGGAATTTTATGCCTTATTTTCTCTAGAAATTATGGGCAGGATATTCCAAAAACCTTGCAAATTAAACTCGAAACCTATCTAGAAAACCAACAAGGCTATTTTGAACCTGGCTTTTTAGAAACACAAGTGCTTGATTTAATTCAAAACCCAATTCAAATTAATAAAGCCAATGAAAATGATCTAGAAAAATTATTCTTTTTGAACCAAAACCAAATTCAATCTATATTAAAACATAAGAGAGCAAATGGCCCGTTTATTAGCAAATACGAACTCCAAGCCATTGAAGGCTTTTCTCCAGAATTGGCAAGCTTAATGGCCAATTTTATTAGCTTAACCGAATCAAAACAAAGCGATTATTTTAGGGTATGGAAGATGACTCAACTAAGCCAAAAAGAAATAATTATTTGTAGTGAAATAAAACTTCCTAAGGCTAAAGGTTACCTAGACAAGGATGCCTACTTAGGAAATCCACTGCATCAATCCATTCGATTAAGGGGTAATTTTCAAAAACGTTTGTATTATGGATTTGGAATAGAAAAAGACCCAGGTGAACCCTTTGGCAAAATGGGAGATTTCCAAACTTTTCATATCATGTATCAAGGTAATAAATTATTAAAAACCTTGGCAATTGGAGATTACCATCTTAATCTTGGCATGGGGTTAAATATGGGAACATCTGGCTTTGGAGCCAAATCATCTATGGTTTTGCAGTCGCAAATCAACAGAGATGGAATACTACCCTACCGATCTCTAGGTGAAAGTGGTTTTTTAAGAGGTGTCGCCGTAAGTATGGAAAAGAATAAATTCCATTCAGATTTTTGGTTAAGCGCATCTCCCCTTACTGCTCAAATTCAATACGACAGTTTAATGCAAGAAGACTTTTTATCTGCAATAAATTCATCAGGATACCACCGAACACCATTGGAGCTTTCAAGAAAAAACTCAGGATTACAATGGTCAAGTGGTTTCCATACAAAATATCAATTTAAAAGCCTCAAATTAGGTTCAATTTTCTGTTTGAACCAAACCGGCTCCTCCTCAAATTTAACAGCAACAAATTTGGTTCAAACCGCCCAAAAACAAATTGGATTTTATGGAAACTACCAATTAAAAAACACAAGTTTAGGTGGTGAAATATCCAAGCCCTTTCAAGGGAAAACAGCCTATCTGTTTAACATTAGTCTCCCATTAAACAGCAAAACCGACTGGATTTTTATTTACAGAAACTACCCTGCAATTTACAATAATCCCTATTCAAAAGCTTGGTCAACTTATGGAAGTATTGGAAATGAAATTGGTTATTATACCGCTTTGGTATTCACTCCAAAAAGGAAAATAAAATATAGCTTTTACCTTGATGTATTTCAAAGCAAAAATCCGAGATACCAAGTGTCATTCCCTTCTCAAGGATATGAACTTTTTGCCGATTATAATTTGAGTCTTTCTAAAACTAGTCAGCTTTATTTGAGAGGTGTTTTCACTCACAAAGAAAAAGACTTTTCTAAAGAGATTAGTAGCATCAAAAAACTTGGAACAGAAGAAAAATATCAATTTAGAATCCAATACCAATTAGGCATATCCGACCAAAGTACCTATAGGTTTAGAGCAGAGAAAATTTGGGTAAAAAAGACTGATAATACTTGGGTGAGCGGACATATGATGTACCACGATTTCTCTTGGCATCAACTCAAAAAGAAATATAGTTTTCATGGCAGAATACAGCTATTTAATGTTTCGGATTACTTGGCTAGAATTTATGTTTTGGAAGGAGATATTTTATACAATTATAGCAGTTATCAAATGCAAAATACGGGCATCAGATTCTACCTTATGGGGAATTATAGAATTACAAAAAATCTGGTTTTAGACTGGAGGTTTTCGCAAACCTATTTACCTGAATCCACTACAATTGGAAGTGGGTTAGACCAAATCAATAGCAACCATTTTGAAGAATATAAGATTCAATTGAGATATAAATTCTAATGAGGATTTTTTAGTCCGGTGGTTAATTTATTAGTAAGCTCTCTTTTCACTCTTGGGTGCAATTGTAAATCATATTCTATCATAAATTCCTCCACTTCAGTTCGGTGAAAATGGCTTAGCAAACGAAGAGCCCAAGAAAGCGCTTTAACTATCATATCTTGGTGATCATTTACTAATAATTTACATACTGCTAAAGTTTTTGCAGCATCACCTTTTCCTCCGCGTGATCTTAAATTTAATGGAACCGTGGCCACCAATGCTAACCTACGTTTCCAAAAATCTGGGTGTTGAGTTAATTTATGTATGGTATCAGTTTTTATTTGCCCGTTTCTCCAAGCAACTCCTAAAATAAAAGACCCATAAGTATCAATTATAACCCAATTATCAAATCCAATATCAAATTTTTTCAAATCACTTTCCCCAAATAATGCCAAGGCAGCTTTATCTGAACCTAAAAACTCATAGGCCAATAAAAGGCATTCTAATATTTCGGTTTGAACCAAATCCAAAGCAAAATTAAATTTTTCAATACTCGAATAATCTTTGGTGGCCAGTTTAATTTCCTTTAAAACCTTTTTTAAATCTGGATTGGCAACACCCAAAATTTTTAGTTTGGTGGGATAACTAGTTTCACCAAATTCCTTTCTCTTCTGGTTTACTAATAAATCTAAGGATGATAAAACATCAATTAATAGAAGCTTATTTGTTTTTGGCATCTTCAAATAAAATGGAAAAGGGAGCAAGTAACCAAATCAAAAATCCATTTATTGGTTCAAACCGAAAATGTATTTAATTACTGAAAACATGATAAAAATTATAAGATAAAATTTACCAACAAACAATTGACAAAACAAATAAAACACACTGAAATAAAGATATTTAGTACAAAAAATGAAGCAATAAAAAAAGGATTGAACAAACATTTTGACGCTTGTATTACCCCAATGTTTCCTTATTTTCGCGGCAAATTATTAAGACACAATGGATCTTTTTGAAAAACTACAGAAAAAAGCGGGCCCATTAGGCCAATATGCAGATGATGCATACGGTTATTACATGTTTCCAAAATTGGAAGGTGAAATTGGTCCGGAAATGGAATTCCGTGGTCAAAAAATGCTTAATTGGAGTTTAAACAACTACTTAGGTTTGGCTAACCATCCAGAAGTTAGAAAAGTAGATGCTGAAGCAGCTGCAAAATTTGGTTTAGGTTACCCAATGGGTGCTCGTATGATGAGTGGTAACTCAGTTTACCACGAACAATTGGATAGAGAATTAGCAGCATTTGAATCAAAAGAAGATGCTGTTTTATTAAATTATGGTTACCAAGGAATGGTAAGTGCTATTGATGCATTGGTTGATCGCCATGATGTAATTGTATATGATGCAGAAAGTCATGCTTGTATTGTAGACGGTGTTAGACTTCATATGGGAAAACGTTTTGTTTTTGAACACAACGATATGGAGAGTCTTGAGAAGCAATTGCAGCGTGCAACTCGCTTAACCCAAGAATCTGGCGGTGCAATTTTAGTTATTACCGAAGGAGTTTTTGGTATGACTGGTGCTCAAGGAAACTTGAGAGATATTGTTGCCCTTAAAGAAAAATACAGCTTCCGTTTATTTGTAGACGATGCACATGGATTTGGAACAATGGGTAAAACTGGAGCAGGAACTGGCGAAGAACAAAATTGCCAAGATGGCATCGATATTTATTTTGGAACATTTGCTAAATCAATGGCACTAATTGGTGGTTTTATTGCAGCTGATAAAAGTGTTGTTAAATTTTTAAGATACAATTTACGTTCTCAAATCTATGCGAAATCTGTTCCTATGCCAATTGTTATTGGTGCATTGAAAAGATTAGATTTGATCCGCAACCATCCTGAATTTAGAGAAAATCTTTGGACAGTTGTTAGAGCATTACAATCAGGATTAAAAGCAGAAGGTTTTGATTTAGGAAGAACCAACTCTCCGGTTTCTCCAGTAATAATGCATGGAACGGTTGCTGAATCTACTTCAGTAGTTCATGATTTAAGAGAAAACTACAATATTTTCTGTTCAGTTGTAGTATATCCTGTTATTCCTAAAGGAATGATTTTATTACGTCTAATTCCTACTGCAGTTCATAACTTGGAGCAAGTTGATGTAACCATTAAAGCTTTCATAGAAATTAGAGAGAAATTGAAAAATGGGGCTTATACTTCAGAAAAAGTAATTAATATGGCTGAGAAAAATTAAGATTAATTTAAAACTTAATTTCCTTAGTTTGAAACAAGATTGGGTTCAAACAACATTTTGGACCGAATCTTGTTATTCATAGAAAAACAATTAAACATGAAGATTAAAATTATCGGAATTCTATTGCTTACCATTATGGCAAGCTCTTTTAAAACAGCAGAAGAAATCAAATGGCTTGATTTTAACAAAGGCTACGAAATGGCCAAGAAGAAAAATAAAATCATGATTATTGATGTTTATACAGACTGGTGTGGTTGGTGTAAAAGAATGGATAGAGATGCATATGCAAAAGAGAACATTATTTCGGCTGTAAATGCAGATTTTATTCCCGTTAAATTTAATCCAGAACAACAAGGTATAACCTATACTTTTGAGGGCAAATCATACACTGGAGCTCAATTGGCAGGTGTAATTAGCAATAATCAAATTAATGGTTATCCTACAACCATCTTTTTATATCCAAAAGGAAAAAGTTCAGAGTTGGTTGTTGGTTATAAAAATGCCGAACAAATGGAACCCATTCTAAAGGACATGAAAAAGAAGTTCTATAAGAAATAAAAAAAAATCCCTCAACTAATAAAAGTTGAGGGATTTTTTTTTAGATTATTTTCCTTTTAAATATGTCTTTCCGCATGGTACGACGACCTCACTAAAGCACCAGATTCTACATAATTAAATCCCATCGCCAATCCTGCTTCTTTGTAATAGGCAAATTGTTCGGGGGTAACAAATTCTTCTACATTTAAATGCATTTTAGTTGGCTGCAAATATTGCCCTAGAGTTATTACATCACATTTGTGGTTGAGTAAATCTTGCATTACTTCTAACACCTCTGCTTCAGTTTCGCCTAGGCCAAGCATGATTCCACTTTTGGTTCTCCTACCTCTTTCTTTGGTTAATTTAATTTGCTCCAAGCTACGTTCATATTTAGCTTGAGGTCTAACTTTTCGGTACAACCGTTTTACAGTTTCCATATTGTGAGAAACCACTTCTGGCTTTTCATCAATAACTTGGTATAACAAATCCCAATTGGTTAGAAAATCAGGAATTAAAGTTTCCATTGTGGTACCAGGACTTTCCTGTTTAATTAACCGAATGGTATCTGCCCATACTTTTGCACCTTTATCCGGCAATTCATCGCGGTTAACTGAGGTGATTACGGCGTGTTTTACAGCCATTAATTTAATAGCCTCGGCAACTCTTCTTGGTTCATCCAAATCATAACTATTTGCCCTACCTGTTGCAACAGCGCAAAACGAGCAACTACGAGTACAGGTATTACCTAAAATCATAAAGGTAGCAGTACCCTCACCCCAGCACTCACCCATATTAGGGCAATTGCCACTTTCGCAAATAGTATGTAATTTATGCTCGTCAACTAATTTTCTAACACGACGATAATTCTCACCTGTAGGTAATTTAACTTTTAACCAACTTGGCTTCTTAACTTTCTCTTCTCCTAATACCGGTAATTCAATCATTATTTATTTTCTATTTCCCCAATTATACGATACATAAAAACCATAAAACAGCTGGTCGTTATTTTGATGAGCCAAAATTGGAATACCTTGAGAAAATAAATCCAAGGTTACTCCTGCCTCCAAGCACCTAATCTCGTCGCTATACTGCCCCCATTCAACCTGAAATCCTGCTCTACCAAAAGCACCCAATTTCAATTGTGTTTCACCCAAACCTTTTGTAAAAGATGAATTTCCAAAAATTCTGTAAATATCTGTATGTTTCTCTGGATCATACCTTTCTTTAACCAAATAGCCTTGGCCTGGTGTATTATCATAAGGATAAAAATAATCTATATATACAGGTTTTAGAAAGGCCACATTGGCACCCATACTATAAACAAAGTTTAACCCAACTGCATTTTTATAAGGGCGTTCTGTAATGGAAATGGTTTGACCCAAACTTGTTCTAAGGAAAAATAATGCATTCAATCTTCCAAATGAATATTGGCTTTGACTTTCAGAATATCCTTGTCTACGAACTTCTTTAGGATGCTTAATACGGTTGAAATCAATTTCTAAATGACTCTGTTGTTTGCCTGTTTTATGCCAACCATAGCGGTAATTTATACCCCAAGACTTAAAGGAATTAAGATTAACTCCCATTAAATTACTTTGAGTATACATCAATTGAGGTTCTGTAATAGGTGCATTTTGGGCGAATAGATTTCCTATCCCCATCAAAATCAATGATCCTAAAATTTTATGTATGAACTTTCTCAACTTCCTTAACTTTGATTCAAATTTATAAAAAAATATGGCAACTTCCGAAGTATATTATGAAGGCGAATTAAGGTGTAAAGCAATACATTTACAATCTGAAAGCACAATTTTTACAGATGCGCCAACAGATAACCAAGGAAAGGGTGAAGCATTTTCACCAACAGATTTATTGGCAACCTCACTTGGAAATTGCATGCTTACGATTATGGGTATTGAGGCTAATCGTTTAAATGTTTCTATCGACGGAGCAAAAGCCAGCATTGGCAAGCATATGGCTGCTTTGCCTAGAAGAGTAGCCAAAATTGATGTAATACTTGAAATTCCAAAAGGAGATTTAACAGAGGAACAAATGAATAAGCTCATTTGGGCCGGTAAAAATTGCCCAGTAGCAAAAAGTTTACATCCAGATTTGGTTCAAAACGTAAACTTTAACTTTTATTAAAAATTAATGCTAATAGAAGGAACTGGCATTTTAAATTTAGGGCAACTTCCCTTGCAAGCGCTTAAGCTCAACAGAGCAAAAACACCAAAAACATAAATTATTTTTTTCATAATACTAACATTTATATTGAACACAACGAGCTCTTTTATTAATCTATTACTTGAAATTGATTTAGGTGATTTTTTGACCCAAAACAAACATCAAGATGCTACTCAATTCTTATTAGGTCACAAAGATACTAAAAATGAGTTAAACAGACTCTTAGCAGACCAACTAAAAATTTACCCTAAGGCCAAAAACAAACTTCCCACTTTTACAGAAAATCATTGTTGGTTTACCTCCAAAAGTTATGAACAAGCAAGCAGTGAATCGTCTGCTTTATATAAATCAGGACTAATAGGCGGGGAAATACTGTTAGATTTATCTGGAGGTTTAGGTGTAGATGATTGGGCTTTTTCCAAAACATTTAACCAAATAATAACCTTAGACCCTAATAAAGAACTCAATGAATTAGTAAGGCTAAACTTTAAAAAACTCGGTTTGAACCAAATAAATCGATTAGATACTACGGCAGAAGATTACCTTAAATCACAAAACATACCCAAATTTGATTGGATTTTTTTAGATGCAGATAGAAGACCGAATGAAAAAAATCAATTCCTATTAGAGGACGGCACCCCCAATATTTTAGAACTAAAAGAACGCTGCTTTGAATTGAGTGATAATATTTTGCTCAAACTTTCACCCATGATAGATTTGGTTTACCTCCAAAACACCTTGCCAGAAATAACTAAAATTTGGATTTTGGGCGACAAATCTGAGGTGAAGGAAATTTTGGTTGTCATGAAAAGAAATTCACTAAAAACTCAAATTGAATTGGAGGCCGTTGTTCTTTTGGACCCTATTCAATCTTTCGCTACTGGTTCAAAAGCAAATGAGACTAATCGGCTGGATTTATTGCAAGAAAATTATTTTTACGAGCCACACAATTGTATTATAAAAGCAGGTTTAACCGAAGAATACAGTAAATATTTAGGGCTTAAACAAATAGGGAAAAATAGTTCGTTTTATACAAGTTCTATTCTTTTAGAAAATTTCATTGGCAGGAGCTTCCAAATTTTAGAACAATTCGAATTTTCTAAATCCAAATTAAAAACCTACTTATCAAAAAAGGCTTTGGTTCAGGCTAATATTACTAAAAGAAACTTTCCTTTATCAGTTGATGAAATTAGAAAAAGCTATAAAATAAAAGAGGGTGGCAAAGACTTTTTATTCTTTACCACCCTTCAAAATGGGCAAAAATGGGTTTACCATTGCCGCAAATAAATTAACCTCTATTAGGATAAACTTTAAGTTTTTGTCCTTTATAAACTGTATTTCCTTTAATAGTTCCTTTGTTCCACTTCTTAATATCTGCAACAGTAACATTGTACTTCTTGGCAATTTTACCTAGATAATCACCACTCTTTACCTGATATACAACCTTATTTGTTGAAGTAGATTTTTGAATTTCCTTATTTAATGCAATTAAATTATGATCCACTTGATTGTTAAAATTACTATCCATTCTAATGGAAGCCAATTTAACAGCCAAATGATATGGTAAAGTTAATGATACTCCATTTGAATTAAATGGAATAACACCTCTTTTTATGGAAGGATTGTATTTTAAAATTTCCTCCGCACTTACATTTAACGACAAAGCCAATTTTTCAATTGATGTTCTATTGTCTACCATAATGGTATCCAAATGAAAATTTATATCTTCATTCTCTGAAGGGTAAAGATTGTGTTCACTTGCATAATTCATTACATATGCAGCGGCAATAAATGCAGGAACATAACCTCTAGTTTCTCTAGGAAGATATGGCATTATTTCCCAAATATTTCTTTTTCCCCCAGACCTTCTAATTGCTTTTGAAACATTTCCAGGTCCACAGTTATAACTAGCAATTACCAATAACCAATCACCATAAATTCTATAGGAGTTTTGGAAATACTTAACTGCTGCTTCTGTAGATTTTATAATATCTTTTCTATCATCAATATAGGTATCTGTTCTAAGTCCATACATTCTACCTGTTGGCGCCATAAACTGCCATAAGCCCGCAGCACCAACTGGCGATATTGCTTTTTGGTTTAGGGCACTTTCAATTACAGCCAAATACTTAAGTTCCATAGGAACATTTTCTCTATCAAAAACCTCCTCAAATATTGGGAAATAGAATTTAGAGGTTGCAAGTACTTTACTAACTAATTTCCTTTTACGGTTAGCATATAAATCAATATAAGCTCTAACCTGTTCATTATATTCTAAAGGAATTTCAGTTTCTAATAAACTTAATCGAAAGGCATAAGTAGAATCTGAATAAACTGGAATATCCTCTTGGTTAAAACCGTAGGTATTCAAATCCCCTGCACTTTTAATTGGATAAAGTTTATTTCTAAGTTTTAAAGTATTGCTATCAATTCTTGCAACAACAGCCTCACGATCTTGCCCCATAACACCTGCAAGAGGCTGGGCAAAAATTCCTGTAGCCGAAGCAAAAAGAACTAATAAGGATACTATATATTTTTTTTCAAACATGTTCAATTCTAATGTTGGGGCATCAAAGTTAGGTATTCCTTAGGCCTAAAAAACCGAGCGCGAAGATAAGTATCCACAACGAAATAACCTAACAAACAAATAATGAACCAATTAGGACACAATATTTCAATTATTCATGCTTTTTAAAGGATTTCATTCAATTTGCAATTCTAATATCTTGTCAAATTTGAAAGCATTTCAATACATTTTACTTCCAATTTCTTTGCTCTATGAAGGTGTTTTAAGATTTAGGAATTATCTCTACGAAAAAGAAATTTTTGGAATAACAGAATTTGATATTCCAACTATTAATGTAGGGAATTTAGCCTTTGGAGGGACAGGCAAGACGCCTCATATCGAATATTTAATTCGTCTTTTGCAAAAGTCGTATCGTGTTGGAGTTTTGAGTAGAGGATATAAAAGAAAAACAATAGGTTATCAATTTGCAAATGAACAAGCAACGGTTTTTAGTATTGGGGATGAGCCTTTTCAAATTTTTAATAAATTTCCTCAAATAGCATTGGGAGTTGCAGAAAGCAGAGTTTTAGGTCTACCTAATTTATTATTTGATGCGCCAGAAACAGAAGTAGTGCTTCTGGATGATGCCTATCAACACAGAGCAATTTCACCAGGACTCAATATCTTACTTACAGAAGAAGGAAAACTATTTACAGATGATTTTCTTGTACCTTCCGGTTATTTAAGAGAGTATAAATCTGCCTATAAAAGAGCCGATATAATAGTTGTTACCAAATGTAATCCCAAATTAAGTGGTGAAGAAAAGGCCTTGATTCGAAAAAAAATTAATCCATTTGAGCACCAAAGTTTATTCTTCTCCTGCATTAAATATGGCGATTTAATATCTTATTACCCGCAGGTAAAAATGGAAGAAACAAATGAAATTTTAGCCTTTTCGGGAATTGCCAATACTCAACATTTTGAAGCTTATTTGAAAACAATAGCTAAAAAAGTAAACCTCAAAAAATTTCCAGACCACCATGCTTTTACCGAAAAGGATATCCATCTTTTAATAGATGAGTTTAATCATTTGCAGAGTGACAAAAAAATTATTGTTTCGACAGAGAAAGATTATCAAAAAATTCTACAGTCGTCTTTTGCCTATTTGTTAAAAGACCTGCCCATATTTTATTTACCTATTGAGGTAAGTTTTCTGGAAGGCGATGGAGAGGTATTTGATAAAAAAATTAATGAATATGTACAGCAAAATAGAGCAATCAACCCAATTTCTTGAAGCATATAAGAACGGGGCAAAAATAGGAATTATCTTAGGAACAGGCTTAGGTGCTTTGGTAAATGATTTAGAAATAACTCATAGTATTCCTTATGGAGAAATTCCCAATTTCCCAGTTAGTACAGTAGAAAGTCACCAAGGAAGATTATTATTTGGTACCCTCAACAAAGTTCCAGTGGTGGTAATGCAAGGAAGATTTCATTATTACGAAGGATACTCTATGCAGGAAGTTACTCTACCAATTAGAGTAATGAAACAATTAGGCATTTCGCATCTTATTATTTCAAATGCATCTGGAGGTTTGAACCCAGACTTTGAAGTAAGTGATTTGATGATTATTACGGATCACATTAATCTTTTGCCAGAACATCCTTTAAGAGGAAAAAACGACGAAAGGTTTGGGCCTCGTTTTCCAGATATGAGCGATGCCTATGATAAAAAACTCATAGATAAAGCAAAAATGCTTGCGAGTGAATTGGGAATAAAAGTGCAAGAAGGTGTTTATGTTGTGGTTCAAGGACCAACTTTGGAAACACCCGCAGAATACAAATACTTAAGAATTATTGGAGGAGATACTGTAGGAATGAGTACAGTTCCAGAAAATATTGTTGCCCGACATATGGGAATGAAAGTATTTGCAGTTTCTGTGATTACAGATTTGGGAGTACCTGGTATGATTAAGAAAATAAGCTTGGAAGATGTTTTACAAGCCGCTGGAAAGGCAGAACCTAATATGACAAAGTTAATCGGCCATTTGGTTCAAACCATAGAAGCATAAGTTTATTTGCCTATTTTTGCCAAATGGATATTATTTCAGCAGCATTTAAAACCAGCGCAGCCAGCCTTAAGGATTGCCCTAAAACAGAACTTCCAGAATATGCCTTTATTGGTAGAAGTAATGTTGGCAAATCTTCGCTCATTAATATGCTTCTGCAAAGAAGAGAGCTTGCAAGAACTTCTGGAACACCAGGGAAAACTATTACTATGAATTTCTTTTCTGTAAATGAAGAGTGGTTTGTGGTGGATTTGCCAGGTTATGGATATGCAAAAAGATCAAAGGATTTGAGAGCATCTTGGGAGAAGACTCTTTGGAATTACCTAGAAAAAAGAGACCCTTTGGTGAACCTATTTGTTTTAATTGATTCTAGAATTGAGCCGCAAGAAAAAGATTTAGAGTTTATCAATCAATTAGGAGAAAAAGGAATTCCTTTTCAAATTGTATTCACTAAATTGGATAAACTAAAGAATGCAGAAGCAGAAAAAAACATTGCTCAATTTAAAGAAACAATGTTAGAGGCTTGGGAAGAATTACCAGAGATATATGTTACCTCTTCACTTGATAAGAGAGGAAGAGAAGAAATGTTAGGTGCAATACAGAAAATGAACAAAGAATTTAACAAGGTATTGAAGCTAAAAAATGCTCAAATGCGCTAATTTATTTAAGAGTATATCGTAGCCCTACAAATACTCTTCTGGCTTGCATTGGCGCATAGTTGTAATTAGGATCAAAAGTATATCCATTGGGATTTTGGGTTGAATCTAAAGCCTGCTTATCAAAGGGATCCCACCAACGAAGGATGGGATTTTTGGGCAGGAAATTACCGAGATTTTTCACTCCACAATAGATTTCAAAAGTAGAATTCCACTTTTTGGTGAATTGAATGTTTTGCAATGAATACCAAGGAGAATATTCTGGTCTAAAATCATTTGGCAAAATAGGCATGCGCATAGGCCCAAAAATTTGACCCGTATAATCCACAGTTAAATTCCATTTTATTATTTGGTAGGAAAGTAAAAAATTGGAGGAAAATCCTGGAGCATGAATTTGATTTTGTTTACTATAAACACCCAATGAATCTTGTGATTTAGAATAAACTTGCATCCAAGTAAAGCCGATATCTACTTTTAAAGGAAATGAAAATGTGGCTTCCAAATTTGCAGAAATTCCTCTAGAAACAGCAAAACCATTTGTATTGGCGTAAATTATTTGATTTGCATTAGTAGTATAATCTGGAATAATTTTATTGGTGAAATAGGAATAAAAAGCATTCAAATCCCATTCGAAAAAACCCTTTTTTTTATTCTTAAATTTAGAATATTGTAGGTTTCCATTCCAACTCTTTTCGGGTTTTATCTGTCCTTTCAAAATAACTTCTCTAGCTCCTGTTAAAGCTGCATGGTCCTCGGTAAAAATATTCACCACCCTAAATCCATTCCCCAAACTCAATCGCAAGGTTTGGTTCGAACCAAATAATAATTTATAATGAATTCTAGGAGAATAGACCCAACCATGAGCAGAATAATAATCTAATCTTGAACCCAATAAAAATGAATTTTTCTCATTAAGATTCCATTCGTCTTGAGCAAAAACACCTGGAACTACAGTGTTTTGAAGTGAAGAAGAATTTGCGGTTGCCCCAGAATTATCGTCGTAAAAAACATAACGGAAAGTTGCTCCTAATTTTGCTTGGTGCTTGATATTTATCTTTTTTTGATAAAGAAGTTGGTTAAAAAAAGTAGTTTGTTGAGCAAGAAAATTATTGGATCCGTATGCTGAATTTTGATTGTGGCTATTAAAGGAAATATGGTAATCTAATTTTTGGGAGCCTATAAAAAATGGGTGCTTAGCTAAAACCTCCAAACGCTTGGTATATATAGACTCTCCATAAATACTGTCTCCACCTCTAAACTCAGGAGTCCATTGCATTTCTCCTCCAAACCTATTTTCATAAAAAACTCTAGCTGCAAATTGTGAACTTAGTTCTGCACTCCTATTCCATTGAATTTTGGAGAAAAGGGATGCCCTTTTTTGCAAGGTAATATCTGTGAAATTATCAGAATTTATGTCGATACGATTATTGAAATAGAAAAGATTGGAACTAAGAAGAAAATCGATTTTTCCATGAGATTTGGCAAAGCCTAAATCCAAGTTATTTTCGAAGTAGCTTGAGGTTTTAAAATCCAAATTAAACTTAGAAGAATTGCGAGGAAGTTTGGTTATGATATTAATGGTTCCAGCAGCAGATTCGCTAGAATAGATGCTCTCACCAACGCCTTTGGCAATCTCAATACGCTCTATTAAACTGGTAGGAATTCCATTTAATCCATAAACAGACGATAAGGAACTTACAATTGGCATTCCGTCGATTAGAATTAATGTATAAGGACCATCCAAACCATTAATCCTAATTTCTCCAGTATTGCAAACGTTGCAGTTTATAGTTGGTTGAACTCCGTTTATTAATTGCAAAGACTCGAACAAATTATTGCTAGCATTTTTCTGAAGGAATTTCTTTCCAAAAATCTCAATTGGTGCTGGAGAAGTAGATTTAATTCTTCCACCGGCATTTCCGTGGATGGTTAATTCTTGCAATTCGCCCATTAGAGGAACAAGATAGATATTTAACAAAGTATCCATTATAAGATTTTCTAGCAACAGTACTTTATTTTGGAAACCAATTGCAGCAATTTGAATTTGATAATTACCAGGAAATAAATTAGTAAATAAAAACTGCCCGTTTTCACTGCTTAATGCGTGTTTTTGGCTGGGCAAAAGTGTAATACTTGCCTCAGAAACAAAACCTCTATCGGAAATTACGCGACCGGAAATGGTAATTTTATTGCCGTAAACATTGGCAATTGAAAAAATAAGAATAAGTCCTAACAAATATTTCACCCTGCAAAAATGAACATTTTTTAGAAAGTACAAAACATATTTTTAGATTAATCTAAAAATATGTTTCGACTAATGTAATTATTGCCAAATAGAGAGTAAAAAAAAAACATTATTTTGCTTGCCAGATGCAAGAAAAAGAATTTGGACTTATTGGATTTCCTTTAAAAAACACCTTTTCAAAAAATTATTTTGAATCGAAGTTCTTTGCAAACAAACTCCCCTATTCGTATCAAAATTTCGAAATAAAATCCATAGATGAGCTAAAGGAAATTTTCCAAAATCATAAAAACTTAAAAGGATTGAATGTAACTCGCCCATACAAAACATTGGTTATTCCGTTTTTGGATAAATTGGATGAGAGTGCAAAATTATGTGGGGCAGTTAATTGCATTCAAATCAGCAATAATGGTAAAAAAACTGGGTTTAACACCGATTTTTATGGATTCAAGAAATCGTTGGAAAACTTTATTGGTTCAAACCGAAATTTAAAAGCCCTTGTTTTAGGAGATGGAGGAGCGGCAAAAGCAGTAATTGCTGTATTAAATGCTATTGGAATTACCTATTCACAAGTGACTAGAAAAACCAATAAGATTGAGAATAGTTGGAATTACGATGCGTTGACAAAGGAAATTATTAGGGCTCATAAACTGCTTATTCAAACTACACCAGTTGGCATGTTTCCTAATGAAAATGAAAGTTTAATAATTCCATTTGAAGGACTTTCGGACAAGCATTTTTGCTTTGATTTGATTTATTTACCTGAGAAAACGAAATTCTTATTAGAATCGGAAAAACGAGGAGCAGTGATAAAAAACGGATTGGAAATGCTGCATTTACAAGCTGATGAAGCCTACAGAATTTGGCTGAATGAGGAAACTTAATTACTATTGTGAATGGGTATTTTTTACAACTATTGCAAATATAATACGAGGTTAATTTTTCACCTTTTATATAATAATGTTCTTGTGAATGGCATGGAGAACATTCCTAAAGACAAACCTGTTTTATTGGCAATAAATCACCCTAACTCATTTTTGGACGCTGTAATTGTTGGAGCGGCAATTAATAGACCAACCCATTTTTTGGCGAGAGGCGATGCTTTTAAAAACAAGTTCACCTTACCAATTTTGAAATCGTTGAACATGTTACCTGTTTACCGTTTATCTGAAGGAAAAGAAAACCTAAATAAGAACTCTGAAACATTTGATTCTTGCCAGAATATACTAGAAGAAAACAAGGTAGTAATTATTTTTGCGGAGGGTTTAAGTGAAAATAATTGGGCTTTGAGATCCTTAAAAAAGGGGCCAGCAAGAATCGCCATTAAAGCCTGGAATAGCCAGACACCAGCTAAAGATTTAGTTATTATTCCTATTGGATTAACCTATGAGCATTATACTGGAATTGGAAAGAATCTATTAATAAATATCGGCAAGCCATTTGGAAGGGAATCGTTAATTGAAATAGAAAATGAAGCTTTATTTGTTAAAAAATTTAATGAGAAAATTTCCAATAGCTTGGAGGATTTAATTTATGTAAATCCAAATTTAGTTGAAGGAAGTTTAGAGCACCAAGATTTTCGTAAAAAGTTTCAAAAGGCTGTGAAGGAAAATAAATCTAATTCGGAGATAATTCAATCGCTTAAATCTATTGAAACTTCCCAAAACAAGTTAAGAGAGCCTGCCTTTATTGTTTACAGCATTTTATTTGCTCCCTTGTATTTTTTAAGCAAATGGCTTGCGCCTAAAATTATTAAACAACCCTTATTTTTCGATTCAATATTATTTGGATTGGTTTTATTTCTGTGGCCAGTTTACTTAATAATCTTGGGATTGTTATTAGGAGCGATTTTTAATCCTTAATCTTATTAAGACCCATCAAACTTACCATCCAATTTGGCAAAGGTTTGTCTTGACCTCTTTTCTTAAGATTTAGGTACCATCCATATTTTTTCATAATGGGAACTTTATGGGTTTCCACCATTTCTATAAGTGTTCCATCAGGATCTTCAACATAAGCAAACCTACCTCCAGATTCACCCATATCAAAAGTATCGCCACTATCTACAGTAAAAGAATATTTAAACTTCTCAAGGTTTTTCTTCAATCGCTCCATACTTGGAACATCAAAGCAAAGGTGAATAAAACCTAAATCTCCCCAAAAACGATTTTCAAATAACTTAATCGGAACTCTATCTAAACATTGGATTAATTCAATTTGAATATCACCCAAAAGTTTGCTAAAGGGCGCTGTTTGAGGATTTTTGAAAGTTAATAAAGCTCTACGGAATGTTTTATCCTTGTTATCTTCACCTAGGTCGTTAAACTTGCCAGTAACATCATAGGCAATTTGGTTTACGCCTAATCCATTTTGATAAAAAGCAATGGAGATATCTATATTAGAAACACCAATGATGGCTCCACAAATACCACCTTGCATCTCAATTTCATTTTTGAACCAAGACTCATCTTTTACAACTTGATAATTGTTACCTGCTTCGTCTTTTACCCAGAAAACTTCATTTCCAGCTGGATCCAACTCTGGTTTAGCAATAGGATGAATCTTATTGATTTTTTCATAGGATTTATGAACTATGCTGGCTTTCATTTTCACAGCATTAATTCCTAAATCTCCCCATTGAACTATAGGACTTGGAGAAGATGTTCTGCTTGTAAACTGCCATATTTCGGCACCACCACCACCATTCATGTTCATAGCTAAAATAGCTCTTCTGCTATGAACTTCACCGCCGGTATAGGGCGTCATTAGTGGTGCTTGGGCTTCATCATCAAATATTTGAACGTTAATTCCAAACGTTTTTCGTAACCATTTGAATGTTTCAGGGGAGTTTTGGCATCCAATACCAATTTGTTGAATTCCGGAAATAAAGGCCATGGGCTAATTAAGAGAGTTTAAGTTTTTTTACTAATTTGAAAAACAGAAAAGGCATTACTTTTCTTAAAATTATCAATACCATTTCGTTTTGTACTACGTATATTTTACGTTGATTTTTTACGATTCCTTTGATGATTTTATTGGCACAAACTTCTGAAGGAATTCCTTTCAATTGCCCATCATCCATTACTTGGTGAGAGGTACCATCTGCTTTTAGAGCCGACATTGAAATATTGGTTTGAATTCTACCAGGAGAAACGGTGGTAAAGTGAATATTTTCGCGGGTATTTTCCAAAAACCACGACTCAAAAAATCCTTCAAGAGCGTGTTTGGATGCAGAATAAGCACTACGTTGAGGAAAACCAAAAGTACCTACTACAGAACTTATTAAAACAATATTGGCTCTTTTAGAATTACATAACAAGGGCCAAAGGCTTTTGGTTAAAGAAACTTGCCCAAAGAAATTCACTTCCATAATTCGTCTATCTACTTCAATTGAAGTTTCTTCTGCATGTGAACGTTGACTAATTCCCGCATTGTTTATCAGAATATCAACGGTTTGGGTAAATCCTAGTAGTTTTTGAGAAAATTCGGTAATGGAATCTTGAGAGGCAACATCAAGAAACCAGCAATAACAAACGGCACCTTTTGCTTGGCAATTTTGTTGAACCAATTCCAATTCCTCTAATCTCCTTGCCGCCAGAATTATAGTAACGCCAGCATCCGCCATTTGTAACGCCAAAGCCTTCCCTATGCCTGAGGAAGCACCAGTTATTACAATTGTTTTATGCTTGAAAAATTCTGACATGTACAAGTTAAAATTAAAAGTTCGCAAAATAGTCTTTTATGAGCAAAATGACCAATTTAACTTAATAATAACAGAGAATTAATTTAGGCGAAAACTAAAATAAATTCAATTGTTCGTTTAACAAACGGAAAGTCATCCTGTGGTATTTACAAGGCCCAAATTCCTTAATTGCCTTTCTATGATTAATGGTTGGGTAACCCTTATTTTGATTCCAATGATACATTGGATATTCATTATGCGCCTTTTCCATGAAATCATCCCTGTAGGTTTTGGCTAAAATTGATGCAGCGGCAATTGCTTGAAATCTGGCATCCCCTTTTATTTCGCATTGATGGGATATATTTTGATAAGGAATAAATCGGTTTCCGTCAATTAATAAAAGCTTTGGTCTTACTTCTAAAATATTTAAAGCACGGTGCATTGCCATAAAAGAGGATTTAAGAATATTGTATTTATCAATTTCCACATTACTTAAACTTGCCACCGCGAAGCCAATAGCCTTGGCTTCAATTTCTAACCTAAGTTCTTGTCTTGCTTTTTCATTGAGCTTCTTAGAATCATCTAAACCCTTGATATTCTTTTTTGGATCAAGAATTACAGCGGCAGCAAATACAGGACCAGCCAAGCATCCTCGACCAGCTTCATCGCAACCAGCTTCAATTAATTTACGTTGAGAAAAGCGAATTAAACCCATTGAAAAATAAATTATTGGTATGCACAATAAAATTGTTTTAGCAACAATGATACAAAGTTTCTACGAATCAATAAATTTACAGCCCAATCAGGAAGGGATAAATGAAAAAAACCTTTGTCAGTAATTTTATTTTATTAATGTCGGTTAACCTACTCATTAAGCCCTTTTGGATATTGGGGATTGACAGAGGAGTTCAAAATGCAGTAGGATATGAACAATATGGAATTTATACCAATTTGTTTGCCTTTTCTATGTTATTTATCACCTTATTGGATTTAGGAATTAATAGTTATACATCCTCCAATATTGCCAAAAATCCAGAGAAACTAAGGGATGAGTTTGCTGCCTTAACAACCTTTAAATTAAGTTCTAGTTTTATTTATATAGCGCTAACTTTGGGTTTGGGTTTACTAAATGGATATCCAATAGACCGTTTAAAATTGTTGTGGATATTAGGTTTGAACCAAATCCTTTCTTATTTCTACACCTATTTTAGAAGTATCGTTGGGGGATTGCAAAAATTTAAAACGGATGCTATGTTATCTGTTGTAGACCGATCTTTAATGATTATCCTATGCGGATTAATGCTTTGGTTTGGATTATTTTCGATTAGCATAAAGGCATTTATTTTGGCTCAAACCGTTTCTTATTTGGTAGCAGTTTTAATTTCTTTTTTGGTAATCAAACCCCATTTACATCACCTTTCTTGGAAAATCAATCCAATATTATTTAAGAAAGTGGTAAAACAGATGGTTCCATATGCCTTACTATCTTTATTAATGACTTTCTATACTCGCTTAGATGTTGTGTTAATACCCAAATTATTAAGCGATGGAGATTTACAAAATGGCATTTACGCTTCTGCATACAGGCTTTTAGAGGCAGCCAATATGATGGCCGCATTGGTTGCAATGTTGTTACTTCCAATTTTCTCGAAAATGATTTCCAATAAAGAGAACTTGAATCCATTGGTTCAATTTAGCACAGGATTAATGCTTATTCCGGCATTTTCATTTTGCTTGGTTGCCTTTATTTACCAATTGCCTATTATCCAATTACTAAACCATCAAAGCACAGATTATTCGGCACAGGTTTTTGGAATGGTAATTATTTGCTTTTACCCTTTGGCAACCATGTATATTTATGGAACCTTATTAACTGCAAATGGGAATTTCAAGGCTTTAAATACCTTTGCAGCAATGGCTTTGGTATTAAACCTTTGTTTAAATTTATGGCTTATTCCGATTCACAAAGCATATGGAGCAGCAATAGCAGCCTTTGCCACACAAGGATTTATTGGCCTAAGTAATTTCTTATTGGCAAAGAAAAAACTAGAGATTCGGTTTGAACCTAATTTCCCTTTAAAATACTTTGTTTCCATAATTGCCATCAGTTTATTAATGATTTTGAACCAATATTTAAGTTTAAATTGGTGGCAAGCTAGCCTCGTAATTGGGTTCGGAACCCTAGCTAGCATGGTCATTTTGAAAATATTTAATTTGGATCAAGCCATGTTATTAATAAAGTCGAAGCAGGAAAAAAGCGGTAAATGAGGTAATTTTTATATTTTTGTGGGATATACGTATGAATAAGAAAAAGAAACAGTATTACTTTGAGTTGATTGATGTATTTCAATTCATCATCAAATGGAGAAAAAAGCTAATTATCATTTGTGCTATTTCAGCCATTCTCTCAATCATTATTTCGAGTCCTTGGATTATTAAACCAAAATTCCAATCAACGGCAGTTTTTTATCCTTCTACCAATAACTCAATTTCATCTGCACTGTTAACGGATAGCAGGGTGAAACAAAAAGATCCATTAGAATTTGGAGAACAAGTAGCAGCGCAGCAATACGTTCAGATTTTGGAATCTGATTACTTAAAAGGAAAAGTGATTAAGCAATTTAATTTGGTGGAGCACTATAGAATAGACACCAGCGACAAAGAGATTAATTACAAAATGGGCAAAATGTATAACAAAAACATTTCTGCCAAGAAAACGCCATATGCATCTATTGAAGTAATTGTTTTAGATGAAGACCCAGTTAAGGCAGCAGATGTTGCAAATGGAATTGTAATGATTTTGGATAGTGTAAAAACAGAAGTTCAAAGGAGATTGGCATTACAAGCATTGAGCATTATTGAAACTGAATACAAGCGTAAAGAGGAAGAAATTAATTCCATTAAAGGCCGAATGCAAGAGTTGGGTGCCAAAGGAGTTTATAATGTAGAAGAACAATCTAAGGCAATAACTGAGTTGGTAGGAAAAAATGGAATGAATGAAAATATCCGTAAAATACAAGATAACTTAGCTTTATACGGCGCTGAATTCCAAAGTTTATATAGTACATTAGAATTGCAAGTTGAACAAGCCAACGAATTGAAAAAGAAATTGGATCAAGCTAAAATTGACGTAGGAGGTAATTTGAGTAATGTATTTATTTTACAAACGGCAACTCCAGCAGAAAGAAAAGCTTATCCATTAAGATTTTTCATTGTAATTGGATCAGTTTTGGGTTCATTTGTCCTTGCATGTATAGTATTGTTGTTTATTGAGAAATTCAATCATAACAAAGACTCATTAATATCTTAACGGTTTGAACCTAGAAGCAAAGAATAAATGGCTGATAGGCACGGGCATTCTGTTTATTTTGCTCAACTCTATTGGCATTGCTTTTGAGTTTTATTGGACTCCAGCTTTGCCTGCATTGGCCTTGCTTACCCTTTTGGCAATGCTTAAGTTAGATGTTCTAATTATCATTTTAGTTTTTTTAGTACCATTATCTATTAATATAGAAGATTTGGTTTTAGGTATGGGATTATCTATCCCTGATGAGCCATTAATAATTGGCATTTTTCTGCTCGTTATTTTCAAATTTATCATTGATGGAGAATATGATTTTAGGGTTTTGAAACACCCTATTTCCATTGTAATTCTTATTAATTTGGCTTGGATTTTAATTACTTCATTTACCAGTATGGAGAAAATTGTAAGTATAAAATTCTTTTTATCTCGCTCTTGGTTTTTGATGGTTTTCTATTTCCTAGCAGTAGTGATGTTTAGAAAATTTGAATATATTAAATACTATATATGGGCCTATATTATACCTTTAGGTTTTGTAATTATTTACACCTTATACAAGCATAGTTTCGATAATTTTTCACAGGTAACCTCCTTTGAAATAATGGCACCTTTTTATATTGCTCATGGGATTTATGCTGCTGCCATTGCCTTTTTTATTCCACTCCTATTTCTCTTTGTGGTATGGGGTTTTAGATTAAAATTAAGCTTCGCAACTGTTTTAAGCTCCTTATTTTTTCTAATTCTGTTAAGTTCTGGGCTTATTTTAAGTTATACTCGAGCTGGATGGATTAGTTTAGCCGCAGCATTGTTCTTTGGAATTGCTTTAGTATTGCGCTTACGTCTTTGGCATATTTTAGGTGTGGTAGCTATTGCCAGCATTTTTGTAATTTCCAATTTCGACGATATTTTCTTTCAATTATACCAAAACAAACAAAACTCGGCAGAAGGATTTGAAAAGCATTTAGAATCTGTTTCCAATGTTAGAAACGATGTATCCAACTTGGAGCGTGTTAATCGTTGGATGGCAGCTATAAACATGGTGAAAGAAAAACCAGTTTTTGGATTTGGCCCAGGTGCGTATTCATTTACCTATGCCCCATTTCAAGACCCAGAATTCCAAACTCCTATAACAACAGCATTTGGCGACCAAGGTCATGCCCATTCGGAATATTTAAATCCATTAGCTGAAAGTGGTTGGATGGGAATGATTTCTTTTATTCTAATAATTATAGTGGTTTTTGTTAAAGGCTTAAAACTAGTATATCGAGGCAGGACGGTTAATATAAGACTATTTAGCGCAGGAATTCTTTTAGGGCTAGTTACCTATTTGACTCATGGACTATTAAATAGTTACAGTGAACAAGATAAAATTGCTGTTTTATTCTGGGGATTTATTGCCATGATAACGGCCTTAGATTTATACCATCAAAACCCAGAGGAGTTAGAAGAAAATTAGCCTTTTCTGTTGATACCTAACCTCAAACTTATAATATTATTCATACCAATTAAGCCTTGGTTAAAGGCATTGCCAAGCGCATAATCAATAGCTAATTTCTTAAGTTGAATACCTACGCCAATACTCGGCATTCCATTTAGGGTTTTCTTACCATCAAAATCCATAACACGTTGCAATGTGCTGTAGCCACCGCGAAGAAAAAGGAAGTCATTATAACCAAACTCCACACCTATCCTTGGATCTAAATTTAAGTACTTACTACTTATCAAAACATTCCTTTGTCCGTCTGTAGTTAAGTCTAAATTAAACTCTGGCAAAACGGTATATTTTTCTGAACCTAAATTAAATTTTCTTGCTGCACCAAAGGTAAAACGAGGTAAGGTTAATTCTAAACCACCAGTAGGAATGGCATTTCCAGCAGCCAATAATTGTTTTTTATCTGCTTCTGTCATGGTATATTTCCATGCATTAAAAGTGGTGGTAATATCTCTGGCCATGAAGGCAAAAAGCCAATCATTATTTGTATATTTAACGGAAGCATCAATTCCAAAACCCCAAGCACCTCCAAAATCACCAACAACTCTGCGAATTATTTTAACATTACCACCAATATCCAAACCTTCAATTTTGGTTGAACGAGCATACGAACCCACAAAAGCATAATCTACTGCAGAGAAACTTCTAATTAGCGCATAATTTATTTGTCCGTCTTGCATTAGGTACAAAGTATTTGGAATACCATCTACCCCTAATCTAATAATACTAATTGCCGCTGCAGAATTATCACTCAATTTAAAACCCACGCTACCATAATCATGGCGTGCAATACCAGCAAACTGCTCGTTATGCATTCCAGAAATCTGTAAATTATCTTTGAGTTGCAATAAACCAGCGGGATTCCAATAGCTTGAAGTAACATCATTGGTGCTAGCAATAACGCAACTCCCCATTCCCATAGCTCTACCACCAATTCCTATATTTAAGAATTCGTTGCTATACTTTAAGGTTTGTGCCCAAATAAATTGGCTTAATCCCAAAGCGAAAAAGAATAAAATAGTTCTCCTCATTTAAATACTTCTTTTAATTCAAATAAAATACCCTGAGCGTTTCTAAACTCCATATTTTCTAGGTTCAAAACGCATTCTTGTAAAACAATCTTATCAGCAAGACTTAATGCTGGCAAGCCTGCTCTAAGTATTATCCTGCTTAACGAAAAGGCAAATAGGTTATTATCTGTATAATTTCGAATATAAGCAGCTTTGCGAAAATGCGCATAAAATTTCAAAAACCTATCTTTCTCCTGAAAGGAATGCAAAGAAATAAAATCCTCCAATTGACTTTGGCTCACCAAATTTAATTGGGTGTAAAAATCATGAGCAACTTGAGCTTGGTGTCGAACCAAAATTCTATCCAAAAGCAATTCAAATAAAATATGACCAATAAACCATTTTCGTTCTACCTGAGTATCAAATTGGGCTTGCTTCAATTGATTGATACAGGCCTGAGTTCCCCACTCAAAAAAGGGTGAACTGTGAAATATCTTGTCCGCTTGGTAGTGGTGTTTACAGCCTAAAGCCAACTCTGAAAGTGAGCCATATTGGTGTAGCTCGAGTTTGCCAATTTGTTTACCAAAACCCCTTGCCAAATCTGGAAAAACCAAACCTGTACTAAACAAAGGGTTATTGCCTTGTTGGTGAACGTAAAAATGAGAAAGGAAATTCAAATTGCTTTTATTCAACACAAAATAAAGCTTTTTACTTATTTGCCCTATTATGCTGCGTATATTTTTACGATTGTACTACTTAAAACTTATTTTCGCAGCATGACAAATTTTGTAGAAGAAATGAAATGGCGTGGCATGTTGCACGATATGATGCCCGGAACTGAAGAATTGCTTTCAAAAGGATCCATTTCTGGGTATATTGGTTTTGACCCAACAGCGGACAGTTTACATGTTGGCCATTTAACTCAAATCATGACATTGATTCACTTTCAAAGGGCTGGTCATAAGCCTTATGCATTGGTTGGAGGAGCAACAGGCATGGTTGGCGACCCAAGTGGAAAATCTGCTGAAAGAAATTTATTATCAGAGGAAGTATTATTTCATAATGTTAAATGTTTAGAGGAACAGTTGTCTAAGTTTTTGAATTTTAATGAAGGTTCAAATTCTGCTGTTATGGTAAACAACTACGATTGGTTTAAAAGATTTAATTTCTTAGAATTTATCAGGGATGTTGGAAAGCACATTACTGTAAATTATATGATGGCCAAAGATTCTGTTAAAAAAAGGTTAGAAGGAGAAACAGGAATGAGTTTCACAGAATTTTCTTACCAATTGGTTCAAGGCTATGATTTCTATTATTTATGGAAGGAACACAATTGCCAAGTGCAAATGGGAGGTAGTGACCAATGGGGAAATATTGTTACAGGAACTGAATTAATTCGCAGAAAATCGCAAGGAGAAGCATTTGCTATTACCACCAATTTGATTAAAAAATCGGATGGTACTAAGTTTGGGAAAACCGAAAGTGGGGCCGTTTGGCTTGATCCAAAAAGAACGTCACCTTATAAATTCTATCAATTTTGGTTGAACTCAAGTGACGAAGATGCTGCCAGTTGGATTCGTATTTTCACATTACTTTCCAAAGAGGAAATTGAGACATTGGAAGCAGAACATGCCTTGGCACCGCATACCCGTATTTTGCAAAAAGCATTGGCAAAAGAAATTACCACAAAAGTACATTCAGAAACAGCCTTGAATACTGCAATTGAAGCCTCCTCTATCCTTTTTGGAAATTCTACTGCCGAGTCATTTGCAGCATTGGATGAAGAAACCTTTTTGGATATTTTTGAAGGAGTTCCTCAATACCAGATTAATAAATATGACCTTGCGGCAGGAATAAATATAATTGAGTTGTTGGCAGAAAAAACTCAAATTTTCCCCAGCAAGGGAGAAGCAAGAAAAATGCTAATTGGAGGTGGAATAAGCATTAATAAGGAAAAAATAACAGACCAAGAAAAGGTAATTAATTCAGAATCTTTATTGAACCAAAAATATTTAATGGTTCAAAAAGGCAAGAAAAATTATTTTTTATTAATTGTAGCTTAAGCAAACAAATCATGCAAAAAATGAAAACCATTGGACCAAAGGATTTACCTTTAGCAGAATTTCACAATGCATTGTTAACCGCTATTGCACCGCGACCTATCTGTTTTGCTAGTACGATTGATAAGGATGGAAATCCGAATTTAAGTCCGTTTAGTTTTTTTAATATTTTTGGTTCAAACCCAACCCGATTTATTTTTTCACCAGCAAGAAGAGTAAGAGATAATACTATAAAGCATACATTAGAAAATGCTATTGCTACCAAAGAAGTAGTAATAAATGTGGTAAACTATGCCATGGTACAACAAATGAGTTTATCGAGTTGTGAGTACCCAAAAGGAGTTAGCGAGTTTGAAAAAGCAGGCTTCACTCCCATTGCCTCAGAAAAAGTAAAACCATTCCGTGTAAAGGAAAGTCCGGTACAGTTTGAATGTAAAGTGGTTGATGTTATTGAAACAGGCAAAGAAGGTGGAGCGGGAAATTTGATTATTGCAGAAATGGTTTTGATGCATATTTCTCCAGATGTTTTAACTGCAGACGGCAAAATTGACCAACATAAAATAGATTTAGTTGGGCGATTAGGCAGTGATTGGTACGTAAGAGCCAGCGGAAACGCCCTTTTTGAAGTGGCTAAACCTGCTAAAAATTTAGGAATTGGATTTGACAATTTATCTGAAGAAATAAAAAACAGCACCATATTAAGTGGAAATAACCTAGGTATGTTGGCCAATATTGAGCAATTACCAGATTTGGATAGTGTGGCCATTTTTCAAAGAATGAATAAGGCATTAAATTCCATTATGAACCAAGACTTAGGAAAAGAAAGTAAAAACCAATTATTACACCAGTTGGCGAAAGACTTTTTATCGGAAGGAAAGGTGGTTGAAGCTTGGAAAACCCTATTGAGCAAGTAATTGATCAAAAAGTGTCTAAAAATGCTGTCTATTTTTGGGGAACAGATTCCATTTTTGTAGTCACTTTTAGTAGAAAAAGGCGCTTGGTTCAAACCGAAAAACTTTTTAACAACTGATTAATAGCTGATTAATGAAATTAAAATGAAATAAAAATTATTTGGCAAAGTATTGGCACATTAGCTGATATCTAAAATCATTTTACTTGATACTCAAAAAAACCAATCTACTTGCCATAGATTGGTTTTTTTATTTTAATTCGGTTTGAACCAAAAGAAATAATTATATAGAATTCGACAAAAAAAAAGCTGCTTCAAAAATTGAAGCAGCTTTTTTTGATTGAATTAATGTGAAGATTACTTACCTAATTTATCAGTATCAAATCCTCTTTTCTTGGCCATTTCCTCTAATTTTAGTTGGAACTTGGACTTAACAACAGGTTTCTTTTTGTTTTCCTGAATTTGTGCATGTAAAGCATTATCATCTACAAATTGGCGAATCAATAATTGTTGGCCAATGGTAAATAAGTTGGAAAGGAAGTAGTAATAGGTTAAGCCACTTGCGTAGTTATTAAAGAAACCTAAGAACATTACAGGCATGATATAACTGATTACTTTCATTTGACCAGTAACACCCGTCATTTGATTGTTGTACATGGTATAAACCAAAGTAGAGACAGTCATTAACAAGGTAAACAAACTCACGTGATCACCATAAAAAGGAATATCGAAAGGTAAATTAAGAATGCTATCGTAACTAGATAAATCGCTACTCCATAAAAATGCTTTTTGTCTTAATTCGAAAGCACTAGGGAAGAATTGGAACATGGCAATTAATATTGGCATTTGCAGCAAAACAGGCACACAACCACCCATTGGATTTACACCAGCTTTGCGGTAAATCTTCATGTTTTCTTGTTGAACCTTAGCCATATCATTACCGTATTTCACTTTTATTTCATCGATTTCTGGTTTTAGCACACGCATTTTAGCGGATGATTTATACGAGCGATAAACGAGTGGAAATAAAATGGTTTTAACAATAACAGTAAGTAATAAAATAATGATTCCGAAATTGCTTAAGTATTGACCCAAGAAATAGAAAACATTTACAGTTAGAATTTTATTAACCCAACCAAAAATACCCCAACCCATTGGCACAATAGCCTCCAAATTTAGGTTTAAGCCTTTTAATGTTTTATAATGGTTTGGACCAAAATAAAACTGCATTGAATACGATTCTTTTGCAGAATGATTGAAGGTTAATCCAATATTGGCGGTTAAGGTTTTAACTAACTTTTTGCTTTCATCTGATTTACTTTCTAAAACGGCATTATCAAAATTTTGGGAGCTAATTAAAGACGCGTTGAAGTATTGTTGTTTGAAAGAAATCCATTGGAGAGGAGTTTTAACTTCCTCTTTCAGGTCTTTAGTTTCGGCTAAATAATCGGGTTCTTCATTTGTAAGGCGATAATATGCAGTTGTAGTCTTTGCCTCTGCATCATGCGTTTTTTCTTGTTGAAGAACATTGTGTTTCCAATTTAAATCTAGGTAATTGTTATTGGGAGCAATTACGCCATCCATACCCACCAAATTAATTTTAAAATCAACAAGGTTTGTATTTTCATTTAATGAAATAATATGCTCAATATATTGACCATCAGCTAAGCTTACGACCATTGAGACACTTTTTCCATTTTCTGAGGGGATTGCTTTAAAAAATAGGTCTTTGGTTGAAATTGCTTTTGCATCGCGAGTAGCAAAACCGTAAGAAAAATCATTGGCATCACCATCAACTAATAAAAGAGGTGTGCCATCCGAACGTTGGTATTTTTTTAATTCTACCTGATAAATTCTTCCACCTTTGTTACTTATTTTAACCTTTAGCTCTTCATTTTCTAAGGTTGTAAATAATTTTTCGCCTTCTGAGAAGCTGGCAAAAGTTCCAAATGCATTTTGTTTCGCGCTGCTATCAATTGTTTTAATAGCTTCAGCATTGGCAATAGGCACAAGTGTTGCGGCAAGACTATCGTTTTGAGCGCGAACCAGAGTTATTGAATCTTGGCGACGTTTAGCAGCGTCTAATTCTGCCTGAGAAGGTTGGTTGATGTAGGCAAAGGTGATCAAAATTAAAAAGATCAAACCTAGCCCAATGATCGAATTTCTATCCATTATTATTTTTTAAAAGCGGGGCGAAAATAGGTATTTAAGGGGAAAATAACATAGAACAATCGATTAAATATGAGGCTTAATCGATAAATAAAAAGCCTGTTGTAAAAGAACAATTGATTCCTTTAACAACAGGCCTTTCTGTGGTTTTGGTTCAAACCTAACTTTGGCTAAAAGCTACAGCAGCTTTGATAAACTTCACAAATAAGGGATGTGGAGTTAAAACTGTGCTTTTATATTCTGGATGAAACTGAACTCCTATAAAATAAGGATGACTCTTTATTTCAACGATTTCTGCCAATTTACTATCAGGGTTAATGCCGGTAATTTGCATTCCATTCTTTTCAAAATCTGCTTGGTATTGGTTATTGAACTCGTAACGATGCCTGTGACGTTCGGTGGTTTTTGATTTTTCGTAGGCGCTGTATGCTTTGGTGCCTTTTGAGATTTCGCAAGCATATGAACCTAAACGCATGGTGCCACCTTTCTTGGTGATTTTCTTTTGTTCTGGCATTAAATCAATAACAGGATGTTTGGTTTTTGGATTCATTTCTGTGCTATGAGCATCTTTCCAACCAATTACATTTCTTGCATATTCAATAACGGCCATTTGCATTCCTAGGCAAATTCCAAAGAAAGGAACTTCATTTTCGCGAGCATATTTAATAGCTGTAATTTTTCCTTCAATACCTCTATCTCCGAAACCTGGAGCAACTAAAATAGCATCCAATTCACCCAATTTACTTTCTACATTATCATCAGCTAATAACTCACTATGAATGTATTGAACACGCACACGAGCCTCGTTTGTTGCACCAGCATGAATGAAAGCTTCAATAATAGATTTATAGGCATCAGGCAATTCAATGTATTTCCCAATTAACCCAATCCTTACTTCATTTTTAGGATTTTTATGTCGGGTTAGGAAGGTCTTCCAACTTTCTAAATCTGGGTCGCTCTTTGTGCTAAGTTTTAATTTTGAAAGAACTGTTTTATCCAATTTTTCCTTTAGCATCATCAAAGGAACATCATAGATTGTTGGAACATCTAAGGCTTCTATAACTGAATTGGAATCCACATTACAGAATAAGGCAATTTTCTTCCTCATTTCTTTTGTGATAGCATATTCTGTTCTACAAACCAAAATATCAGGCTGAACGCCACTTTCCAAAAGCAATTTTACACTGTGTTGGGTTGGTTTTGTTTTAAGTTCTTTAGTTGAGCTAAGATAAGGAAGTAAGGTTAAGTGGATAACCAAAGCATCTTCATCTTTTAATTCCCAAAGCATTTGACGAACCGCTTCAATATAGGGAAGTGATTCGATATCGCCAACGGTACCACCAATTTCTGTAATTACAATTTCAAATTCTTTGGTTTCACCTAAAAGCTTGATTCTTCTTTTGATTTCGTCTGTAATATGAGGAATTACTTGAACAGTTTTTCCTAAAAATGCACCCTCTCTCTCCTGATTGATAACGTGTTGGTAGATTCTACCAGTAGTAACATTATTAGCTTGTGAGGTTGGAATATTTAAAAATCTTTCGTAATGACCCAAATCCAAATCGGTTTCAGCACCATCTTCTGTTACATAACATTCGCCATGTTCATAAGGGTTTAGAGTTCCTGGATCCACATTGATATAAGGATCTAATTTTTGGATGGTTACTGAATAACCTCTAGCCTGTAATAATTTGGCCAATGAAGCAGCAATAATTCCTTTTCCCAATGAAGAGGTTACTCCGCCTGTAACGAAAATGTATTTTGGTGTCATAAAAAATATTAAAGCAGGCACCATTAACGGCTAAATACTTAGGGGAGAACTTGTTATCGTTGGCAAGAGAACAAGGTTTTGCGAAAAATGGTTCAACCGTAAATGTGTACTTACGGGATGCAAAAGTAAGTTTTGATGCCACAGCAACCAAAGGGTATTTGGGATTGTTTTCAATAAGTTGTTAACAGGGGGATTTAGTTTTGGGTTTTGAGTTTTGAGTTTTGGGTTTTGGGTTTTGAGTTTTGGGTTTTGGGTTTTGGGTTTTGGGTTTTGGGTTTTGGGTTTTGGGTTTTGGGTTTTAGGGTTTGGGGTGGATTAAAACAAAAAGGGCCAAAAGACGATTGGTGTCTTTTGGCCCTTTTATAAATTATTTTAGTTATTAAATCTCGCGATTTACATCCCAAGCTTCCATGTAGTCGGCAACTCTTTTTAGGAATGAACCGCCTAAAGAACCGTCAACAACACGGTGATCGTAACTTAAACTTAAGAACATCATGTGGCGAATTGCAATTACATCGCCCATTGGAGTTTCTAGAACGGCAGGTTTTTTCTTTATAGAACCAGTAGCCATAATAGCAACTTGAGGTTGGTTAATAATGGGTGTTCCCATTACATTTCCAAAACCACCCACATTTGTTAAGGTAAAAGTTCCTCCTTGAATATCGTCTGGAGCTAACTTATTGGCACGTGCTCTATTGGCCAAATCGTTAACTGTTTTGGTTAAACCCAATAGGTTCATACCATCTGCACCCTTAATTACGGGTACAATTAAATTTCCACTAGGAAGAGCAGCTGCCATTCCAATATTAATATTTTTGCGTTTGATGATATTGGTACCATCAACAGAAACATTAATCATTGGATAATCTTTGATAGCGCGAGCCACACATTCTATAAACATAGGAGTGAAAGTAATTTTCTCTCCTTCTCTTTTTTCATAAACTTTCTTAGCCTTATCGCGCCAAACTACCATATTGGTAACATCTGCTTCAACAAAAGAGGTAACATGTGGACTTACATGCTTGCTCATAACCATATGGTCGGCAATTAACTTACGCATGCGATCCATTTCAATAATTTCGTCGCCACCAGATACGCTAACAGGAGCTTTTGGTGGAGCAGAAACTGCTGGAGATGCAACAGCAGCTGGTGCAGGAGCACTTACAACAGGAGCAACATTTGTAGTTGAAGTTGCAACCGGAATTGCATTTCCTCTATTTTGAACGTGGGCTAAAATATCTCTTTTAGTAACTCTTCCTTCAGCGCCAGTTCCAGCAATGGTTTCTAACTCTGCCATACCAATGTTTTCGGTACGAGCAATATTAAGAACCAAAGGAGAATAAAATCTATTACCACCTTGGCTTGAAACAGTTTCTTGGGCGGAAGCAATTGTGTTTTCAACATGTTGAACCGCAGCTTTAACTTCTACTGGAGCTTCTGCCTTTGGAGCAGCAGGTGCAGCGCTAGCAACACTTGCAGAACCTTCTAAAGCAATAATTGCAATAGGTGCATTAACAGGAACTACATCTCCCTCTTTGAACAATAATTTTACTAATTTACCCGCTTTAGGAGATGGAACTTCAGAATCAACTTTATCAGTTGCAATTTCCAAAACTGTTTCATCAACAGCAATCATATCGCCTTCATTTTTTGTCCAGCGGATAATGGTGGCTTCTGCAATACTTTCGCCCATTTTGGGCATTACCAATTGAAATTCAGACATAGTACTTTTTAATGATAATATAAGTCTTTAATTTAGAGTAGGTTCAGACCGAAACCCTAATTCTACTTGGAGCAAATTTATTTTAATTTAGCAATTGAAAAAACTTTTCTATTTTTCTGAGGCCAACATGCTATTTCTCAAGGGAAGACCATTCTAATTGTAAATCCACCAATTTGCGGTAAATGCCATCCGATTTACTCATTAAAACTTCGTGGGTACCAATTTCTTGAACGGTACCTTTATCTATTACTATAATTTTATCTGCATTGCGCACAGTTGACAAACGATGGGCAATTACAAAGCTGGTTCTACCTTTCATCAAGTAATCTAAGGCTTCTTGAACCAATTGTTCGCTTTCGCTATCTAAAGAACTAGTTGCCTCATCCAAAATTAGAATGGCAGGATCTTTTAGAATGGCACGAGCTATGGCAATTCGCTGTCTTTGTCCACCACTTAATTTAATGCCCCTCTCTCCCACAATGGTATCATAACCTTCTGGAAAGCGATTGATAAACTCATGTGCATTTGCCTTTGTTGCAGCTGCCATTATCTCTTCTAATGTTGCATCTGGCTTACCATATGCGATATTTTCTTTAATGGAACCACCAAATAAAATTACATCTTGAGGCACAAATGCAATTTGCCTTCTTAAATCAGTTAATCCAAAATCTTGGCTGCAAATGGTATCAAAAAAAATCTTACCTGAACTTGGTTCAAAAAACTTTAATAGCAAGGAAGCAATGGTACTTTTTCCCGCACCACTAGGACCTACCAAAGCAACTTGCTGACCAAATTCTACTTCAATATTTATATCATGGAGAACTTGCACATCTGGTCGGGAAGGATAGCTAAAAGCAATATTTTGAAAGCTTACATTACCCCTAATAGGATTTTTGAAATTACTTGAAGTCTTTTCTAAATCTACCTCTTCGCCCTTTTGACGAAGTAATTCTCTCACTCTTTGCGTGGCACCTAAAGTTTTTTGCAACTGACTAAACATATCTGCAAAACCGGCGAATGTGCCACCCACAAATGCTGAGAATATAACAAACATGGTTAAATCACCAGCGCTAAGGTTTCCACTTTTAATCATGCCAGCGCCGTACCACATTACAAAAGCGATGGAACCAAAAACACTAAAAATCATGAAGGATACGAAGGCACCTCTATAACGAGCATTGGAAATAGCGGTTTCTACTACGCCAAAAATACTTTTTCTATAGCGAGCCATTTCGTAGGCTTCGCTGGTAAAAGCTTTTACAATGGAAATACCCTGGAAAGTTTCTTGAACAATGGTACCACTTTCTGCTAATTGGTCTTGTGCTTTGCGAGCCATTTTGCGGATACGAACACCAAAGACTACAGCAACAACTGCAATTAGAGGCACCACTGCTAACATTACCAAAGCCAATTCGGTTGATATCCAGAAGATGAAACTTAGGCCTATTACCAGGGTAAATATTCCTCTGAGAAATTCTGCCAAAGTAAAGGAAATGGCATCTTGTATTTGGGATAAATCAGAACTAATTCTATTGCTTAAATCCCCTACCCTTTGGTCGCTGTAGAAGCTCATGGGTTGGCTCAATAACTTACCGTATAAATCTGTGCGCATATTTGCTAGAGACTTCTCACCCACCTCGGTAAGCAAGTAAATACGCATAAAAGAAAATATGGTTTGAACCGAAAGTTGAAGAAACAATAACAGTAAAATGGTATTTAAACTCCACTGAACGGTTTTGAGGTTAAATCCGAGGGCATCTGTATTCATGCCAGCTTGAGGCATTTGCACATTGGCACCCGGAGCAGCAGCGTCAATCATTTTTCCTAAAAGGAAAGGAAAAATCATAGTGCTAAAAGCCGAAAGGGCAATGAATATTAAACTTAAAATAAACTTGCCTTTAAAAGGCTTTATGTAGGCAAATAATGATAATGCCTCCCTTAAACTCTCTTTGGTTATTTTTGCTTTTTCTGGTTCCTGCTTTAGGTTACCATTGCTATTGAAACTTCTTTTTGCCATAATATGAACGGCAAATATAAGGTGCAAATTTTCAAGCCTTCAATATTTCTATCAATGGGAGAAATTTGTCGATGAGAGGTAGGCAATTAGCTAATTAGATTTCTTAAAAATGCACGCACACTAGCAACTGATTCTAATTTAAAATTTGCATTGGTTCGTTTAACGCCAACCTTAATTGTAATGGCAGTTTGCGGTAATTCTTTAAACATAAATTCATCTGTCCAGTCATCACCAATTGCCATAATAAAATCGGCAGGATGGGCTAATAAAAATCTATTGGCAGCAAAACCCTTGTTAATTCCACCATTTTTAACTTCAATTACTTTGTTGCCCTCCATTATCTCGATATTCTGATTCCCGATTAAATTTAGGAGTTCTTCTTTTAAGGCTAAAGCACGACCTTCACCCTGTTCTGGCTCAGCTTTTCTAAAATGCCAAACTAGGGAGAAGTTTTTTTCTTCAATAAAAGTTCCTGGTGTATTGTCTACAAAAGATTCTAAAAGAGGGCGTATAGAATCCATCCAAGTTTTGGAAGCAAAAACAGGCATTTCCCAATCACCTCCAATTTCACGAATCCAAACGCCATGTTCTGCAATAATATTAACCTTAAAATTGCTAAACCAATCTCCAAGAGTTTCCTTATCTCTTCCACTAATTATAACAATAGTTGTATTGGGAGTTTGGGTCAAACCAAAAACCAACTCTTTTAATTCTTCATCTGGATAAGCCATAGAAGGATTATTTTTAAAGGAAGATAAAGTGCCATCGTAATCCAAGAATAAGACAGAATGAGCAGCATTTGTAAATTGTTTTTTTATTTCATCTTCTAATTGAGCGGTAATTTTTTTGGCATAAAAATCTTGCTGAAGCAATTTTACTTTTTCAATGCTCTTTAGGAACTCGGAAGTCCATTTAAACAAATCGTAGCGTTTCAATCTTTTCTGAAGTTGAGAAATGCGTGTTTTTTGCTCTTCAATTGGCATATTGGCTGCAGTGAATATAGCATCTGCAATTTCTTCTTCGTTATTGGGATTTATGATTATAGCCTCACCCATTTCTTTTGCTACACCAGCCATTTCGCTTAAAATTATTACACCATCTTGGTTGGCTCTTGAAGCAATATATTCTTTAGCTACTAGGTTCATACCATCTCTTACTGGAGTAACCAAAGCAATGTCTGATTTAAAGTATAATTCTACCAAATTATTAAAAGGCATGGAGCGATAAAAATACCAAATAGGTGTATAGTTGATTCCACCATAAAGCCCATTTATGGCACCCACTAATTCGTCTACTTCTCTTTTCAACAATTGGTAATGCGAAACTTGGTCTCTGCTAGGAACAGCTAAAAACAAAAGAGAAATTTTCCCTATCATTTCTGGGTATTTTTCTAAGAATCTAGAGAATGCTCTTAGCCTATTTGGAATACCTTTGGTATAATCTAAGCGATCGATACTAAGTACCAATTTTCTTTCTGGATCTATTTCAGAAAACCGCTCTAGTTCAAGCAAAAAATCTGATTTCTCACTGCCTTGTTGGTTATTTAAATTATTAGATAAATCGGCAAATTTTTGGTAATCAATACCCATTGGAAAAGCATCCACCAAAATAATTCTTTGATCAGTAATAATTTGGTTTAGGTTTATTTCGTAACCAATTAAACGTCTAACACAACTTATAAAATGACGTTCATAATCGAAGGTATGAAAGCCAATTAAATCTGCACCTAATATTCCATTAATCAATTCATTTCTCCAAGGCAATAATCTAAATACTTCGTAGGATGGAAAAGGAATATGAAGAAAAAAACCAATTGCCACATTTGGCATTTTTGATTTTATCATTTCAGGAACCAATAACAAATGGTAATCATTTACCCAAATGGTATCACCATCCTCAAGAATTTCTAAAGCGGCATCTGCAAATTTTTGGTTTACATCTTTAAAGACTTGCCATTTTTCATAATTAAATTCTGCGTATTGAGCAAAGTAATGAAACAAAGGCCAAATGGTATTATTACTAAAACCTTCGTAGTAATAATCTATTTCATGAGAGGTTAAATGAACAGATAAACAATTTTCCTTCTTTAATAAATAATCAATTTTTTCTAATTGACTTTCATTATAATTTTCGGAGGAAATTCCAGCCCAACCAATCCAATTACCACCTAATTGTTTGTATACAGAAGACAAGCCTGTTGCCAAGCCCCCAACACTTTCTATCAGAGAAAATTCCGATTCATCTTCGGAAACTTTAAAGGGCAATCTGTTTGAAATAATATGAAGTTTAGCCATTTAAGTAACATTAAAGATTAAAAAAACATTATATTCCAAAGTTAACTAAATAAAACTGGTATGGATAATTTAGATTATGGAGTTATAGGTAATTGCCAAAGTGCAGCGTTGGTATCAAAAAACGGTTCAATAGATTGGCTATGTTTACCAAGGTTTGATTCTCCGTCTACATTTGGTGCTCTGTTGGATGAAAACAAAGGAGGTTCGTGGAAAATTGAGGTAAAAAATTTACTTTCTAGTTACCAGCATTATGAGACCAATACTTGCATTTTAATTACAGGATTTATTAGCACAGAAGGTCAATTTGAGGTACATGATTTTATGCCAAGGTATGAACATGAAGGAGGTATTGCTTATTTGCCACCAGATCTAATTAGATATATTAAACTTATTAATGGTAGCCCAATTATAAGTATTCGGTTTGAACCAAAATTAGAGTATGCCGCGCCAGAAACTAGGTTTAAAATAAAAGAGAATTATATTAAAGCGTATACAGCAAAGGGCGAATACGATTCAATATATTTATACTCGGCATTAAATTTAAATTCAATTGCCAAACAAGAATGGCAGGAACTAAGGGCAGATTCGTTTATGTTACTTAGCTACAATCAAAAAATTCTAAAACAAGATATAAAACGAACTTATTTAAAATTACAACGAACACGTTTATATTGGCTCAACTGGTCGGATAAAACTACCACTTTTAAATTTTATTCGGAGGAAATTATAAGAAGTGCCTTAACATTAAAACTACTTACCTATCATAAATCTGGAGCTGTTTTAGCAGCAATTACCACTTCATTACCAGAAACCATTGGAGAAGTTAGAAACTGGGATTATCGTTTTTGTTGGATTAGAGATGCCTCAATGGTGATTAAAATAAAGGTGAAATTGGGGCATACCATTTCTACAAATGATTACCTTAAATTTATTATTGGTCTATTACCCGACAAAGGTCATAAGATGCAAATTATGTATGGCATTGGTGGTGAGAAAAATTTAGTTGAAAAGGAACTCGATCATTTATCAGGGTATAAAAATTCTAAACCAGTAAGAATTGGAAATGCTGCATTTGAACAAAAGCAAAATGATATTTATGGTATTTTGATGGACGTTATTCATCAACATTTTTTACTATTCCCAACTGATATTGGCTTAAGTGAAGAACTCTGGACTATCGTTAGGGGAATTGTTAGAGGGGTGGATGAAAATTGGCAATTACCAGATAAAGGTATTTGGGAAATTAGAACAGAGGATAGGCATTTTACTTTTAGCAAAGTGCTTTGTTGGGTGGCAATTGATAGAGCAGAAAAAATCGCCCTATTGCTGAACCAAACTGAGTATGCAGAAAAGTGGAACCTATTATCCAAAACAATCAAGAAAGATATTTTTGAAAAAGCCTGGAGCGAAAAGTCGCAAGGTTTTGCGCAAAGCTATGGCTCAGATGATATGGACGCATCTGTTTTGCTAATGGAAGATTATGGTTTTATTGACGTGCAAGATGAACGTTATAAAAAAACTGTATTGGCAATTATGAATCAATTGGAGGAAGATGGTTTACTTTATAGGTACCGCAACCAAGATGATTTTGGAACACCTAATTCTGCATTTACCATTTGCACCTTTTGGCTGATTAATTCCCTTTATAAAATTGGATATAAAAAAGAAGCCAAATCAAGGTTCAAAAAATTATTATCATACTCCAACCATTTGGGTTTGTTTAGTGAAGATATTGATTTTAAAACCAAAAGGCTTTTAGGCAATTTCCCTCAGGCCTATTCGCATTTAGCATTAATAGAAACTGCTATGACTTTGGGTGAAGAAGAAATTAGCGAGGAGGAACAATTGCTGGCAACCTTGTTATCTGACTAACAAATTATATCCCATTTTACTCAAACCTCAAGTGCTTCACTGATTCACCAGAATCACGAAGTTCTATCAGTGAATCTATGCCAATTTCTAGATGTTTGGCTACAAATTGGGCAGTAACAGAAACATCACTTTTAGACGTTTTTACACCTTCTGGAACCATGGGATTATCGCTTACTAATAACAAAGCTCCTTTAGGAATTTCATTAACAAAACCGGTAATAAAAATGGTTGCAGTTTCCATATCAATTCCCATTGCTCTGGTTTTTCGGAGATAGTTTTTAAATTCCTCATCGTGTTCCCAAACGCGGCGGTTGGTGGTATAAACAGTACCTGTCCAATAATCCATATCGTGTTTAACTATGGTAGCAGAAACAGCTTTTTGCATACGAAAGGAAGGCAAGGCAGGTATTTCAGGCATGATATAATCGTTACTAGTTCCTTCACCTCTAATGGCAGCAATAGGAAGAATTAAATCTCCAATCTTAGTTACCTTTTTTAAGCCACCACATTTACCTAAAAACAAAGCGGCCTTTGGATGAACAGCACTTAATAAATCCATGCAAGTTGCAGCCATGGCACTTCCCATACCAAAGTTAATAATGGTAATATTTTCTGCTGTTGCAGTTTGCATAGGTTTGTCTTTGCCCATTACTTCTACTCCAAAACGTTGAGCAAATAGCTCCACATAATTCATAAAATTAGTAAGCAAAATATATTCACCAAACTCAGTTAATGGTCTGCCAGTATAACGGGGTAGCCAATCGTTTACTATATCTTCTTTAGTTTTCATGTGAGCAATTTAAACTATTGCTTGGTTCAAACCAATAAGGAGTTTTAATGCGCCAAAAAGAAACCCATTCTCCAATAAATTAAAAACTTATTGAAAAATGGGTTGGTTCAAACCGAAATAAAATACAAAACACTTAAGATAAACGTGCCTAGTTAAGGCTAATTATCCTCTGCGATATTAAACATGCCTGCCATTAAATCCTTAAACTCAAAGCCTTTTACCAAAGGATGTTTGCTTAACTGACTATATTCTGCCAAACCATGTAAAACCAATTCCATTAAAATCACTTTTTCATACTCAGGTAATTTTGGGTAAGTAGCTTTTACCAGCTCTCCCAAACCCTCAACAGTAAGCAAAGTATTGATGTAATTTTCTTCATTGCTTAAGTTTAAAGTGCTAATAGAATATCCATCGTTGAACCAATTTAAAATTAGCGCATATGGATTTTCTTTTTTCGATTTCTTTGCTTTTTCTGGGTTAGGGAATTTCTCTGTAAACAAGGTGCGTATAGCTTTCCCGATAAGACTTTGCGCCACATTTTGTGAGCCTTCTAATTCACCCTCATAAACTAATTCAACCTTACCCGTTATGCTTGGCAAAACACCAAATACATCACTTATCCGTGCATGGGTTTTGGTATCGCCACTTAACAACATTCTGCGTTCTGCGGCACTGTATAAATTCTCTAATGCACTAATTGTTAACCTAGCAGAAACCCCACTTTTTTGATCCACCCAATCGCTCGATCTGGCTTCTAAAGCAATGTGTTCTATTAGATCTAAAAGCAATTCGCTTACAACAATATTTTTTCTTTGCTCTGGAGTGATTTTAGCTTCTTGCGTTGTTACTTTTTTAGCCAACTCAAGCGTCTTTGGATAGTGCGTTAAAATTTGGCTATCAATCCTATCTTTTAAAGGCGTAACAATACTTCCTCTATTGGTATAATCCTCAGGATTTGCAGTAAAAACAAACTGAACATCCAAAGGCAAACGCAATTTAAAACCACGAATTTGCAAATCGCCTTCTTGCAAAATATTAAACAATGAAACTTGAATTCTAGCTTGTAAATCTGGCAATTCATTAATCACAAATAAACACCGATTACTTCTTGGAATCAAACCAAAATGAATCACCCGTTCATCGTTATAATGCATTTTAAGAGTTGCTGCTTTAATTGGATCTACATCACCAATTAAATCGGCAACCGAAACATCGGGAGTAGCCAGTTTTTCTGTATATCTAGCATCTCTGTGCAGCCAGGATATTGGAGTATTATCTCCCAAATCATTTATTAAATCAATGGCAAACCTACTTAAAGGTTCAAGAGGATCATCGTTAATTTCACTGCCTTCTACAACGGGAATATACTCATCTAAAAGGTTAACCATTAAGCGTGCAATACGTGTTTTTGCCTGACCTCTTAAGCCTAATAAAATAATATTATGCCTTGATAAAATAGCAGTTTGCAACTGTGGAATTACAGTATCATCATAACCTTGAATGCCTTGAAACGGATTGGTACCCGCTTTTAAACTATTTATTAAATTGGCTCTCATCTCTTCTTTAACCGAACGAGATTGGTAGCCGAAATCTTTGAGAGCTTTAAGTGTTTTTATTTCTAAAACATTAGTTTTTTTTGCCATATACTATTTTCTATTTCACGTTCTTTTTTCTGTTCTTTTCAAAATCTTCGAAGATAAAATCGCCCAAGCCATTTAATCCGCTGTAATATGCTTTTCCGTTATTGGTTTGTGTAAATTCACGCACAAACTTTTGCAAATACGGGTCGGTGGCAATCATAAAGGTAGTGATGGGAATGCCCAATCTCCTAGCCTGTGCAGCCATGGTAAGGGTTTTATTTATTATTTTTCTATCTAAACCAAAACTGTTCTGATAATACCCAGCACCCTCTTTTAAACAGGTTGGTTTTCCATCGGTAATCATAAAAATTTGCTTGTTTGTATTGCGGCGTTTGCGCAACATATCTAAAGCCAATTCTAATCCAGCATAAGTATTGGTATGGTAAGGACCAACTTGTAAATAAGGTAAATCTTTAACTTCAATTGGCCAGGCATCATTGCCAAAAACAAGAATATCCAAGGTATCTTTTGGGTAACGTGTTTTTATTAATTCGGCTAAGGCCATGGCTACTTTTTTAGCAGGAGTTATTCTATCTTCTCCATATAAAATCATGCTATGAGAAATATCAATCATTAACACGGTGGAGGTTTGTGTTTTTTGATCTTTTTCTTTTATTTCTAAATCGTCTTCAGTGAGGTGAAAACTATCTATTCCATGGTTTACCTGTGCGTTGTGAATGCTGGCGGTTAGGTCTATTTGATCCAAGGAATCGCCGAAAGAAAATTTACGAACTTCACTGTTCATTTCATCCCCTTGGCCTGTTTTGGTGGTATTGTGATTTCCTTTTCCGCCCTTTTTTAATTTACCAAAAATCTCATCCAAACTGTTTTTTCGAATGGTTTGATTGGTTTTAGAGGTAGGAGCAAAATTTCCATCCAAAGGGTTTTCTTTTACATAACCTTTGTCTTTTAAATCCTGAATAAAATTTCCCATTCCATAACTTTCACTTGTGAAATGGTGTTGCTGATCTATTTGGTTCAACCAATCTAATGCCTCAGCAACATCACCATTTGTGTATTGAAGAAGTTGAAGAAATAGGTTCAACAATTCCTGAAATCCTTTTTCCTCTTCTGGTCCCGGAATATATTTTGTAAATAAATAGCCTTTCATGGTAAGTGATCAAATTTAGAAATCAAAAGCACAAATCTTGAATATTTATGTAAAAATAATCTAGGCAATGCCGCTTTATCTTATTTTCGCAAAATGAAATACAAAGTAATAATACTTCTATTGAGCGCATTTTGTTTTGAATTGCATGCACAAAATGCCAAAAGAATATGCGTAGCCTTTTATAATCAGGAGAATTTATTTGATACACTAGATACTCCCAACAAGTTTGATGAGGAATTTACACCACAAGGAAAATACCATTGGAATACCGAACGCTATCAAAATAAATTGCACAATATGGCCAAAGTTATTGGCGCTATGAACCAAGCAAAGGGTCCAGATTTTTTAGGAATGTGCGAAATTGAAAGTGAAATAGCAGTAAAAGGTTTGGTTCAAGAATTAAAAAAACAGGAACATAACTACGATTATATTTGGTTTGATAGTCCTGATGAAAGAGGAATTGACAATGCATTATTATACAACAAAACCCTGGTTAAGAATTTAAACAAACATATTTTCTTAATTGATACCAATGCAATTGGCGGCGATAATACACGCGGAATTGTGATGGCTGATTTTCTTTTGAAGAACAATTCGCGTTTGGTAATTTTGGTAAACCACTGGCCAAGCAGAAGAGAAGGCGAAAAAGAAAGCGAGTTTAAAAGACTTTTTGTTGCTAAAACTTTAAGAGGCATTTGCGATAGCATCCAAAAAGCAGATAAAAATACTGCCATTTTGGTGATGGGAGATTTTAACGATTACCCAAACAACACTAGCATTTTAGAGACCATGCAAGCCAAAGGTGATGCCAGCAATTTAAAGTCAGGACAATACTATAATCCTATGTTTTCATTAATGGAAGCTGGCGAAGGCTCCTATAAATACAAAGGCGAATGGAATTTCTTAGACCAATTTTTCTTGAACCAAAACCTATTATCTAGCAAAAGTAAATTGGTTTATGAAAGCAATTCAACTCATACTTTTAAAGAAGAATGGATGTTAGAAACGGAAGAAAAATATAAGGGCAGTCCAAAAAGAACATTTGGCGGCAGCAAATACTTAAATGGATATAGCGATCATTTTCCTGTGTATTTATATCTTAAAATGAACTAATGCCAACTGTTCCAGAAATAGTAAGCAATACAGAAGGATTAAAAACACTTTACCGAAAAGATATTGATGAAACCTATCATTCGGTGCATGGCGCTGTTATAGAAAGCAAGCATGTTTTTATAGAGGCTGGGTTAAATTTTGGTTTGAACCAAACGCAGTTGACAGAAATAAAAATTCTTGAAATTGGTTTTGGTACCGGCTTAAATGCAATGCTAACTTTATTGGAAAGTAAGAAGCAAAATTTCAATTGTACTTATCACAGTTTAGAAACCATACCTCTAAGCTATGATTTGGTGAAGATGCTTGATTACAATGCAAATTGGACGATTGAACAAAATTCTGATTTTATAAAACTTCATACTTGTTTTTGGAATAAAGAAGAAGAAATTACACCTAGATTTACCTTAAAAAAAATACAGCAAGGTTTAGAATTGTTTGAACCAAAAGAATCCTATAATTTAATTTATTTTGATGCATTTGGTCCTGAAAAACAAGCGGAACTTTGGACTATAGAATTGTTTCAAAAGCTATTTAATTGCTTGCAAGAAAATGGAATTTTAGTAACCTATTCTGCCAAAGGAGATGTAAGAAGGAATTTGCAAGCCGTTGGTTTTAAAGTGGAGAAAATTGCAGGTCCACCACACAAACGCCATATGTTACGCGCCATAAAACTGCAAATACCAAATGAATAATTCAGAAAAGAAATACCTAATTGTGGGTGGAGGAATTGCAGGATTGATGCTTGCCTACCAATTAAAAAAACGCCAAATTCAATTCTTATTAGTTGATAAAAAGAGTGAGTTTACATCTAGTAAAGTGGCAGCTGGAATGTTTAATCCAATCAGTGGAAAACGCATGACCGTTAATTGGAAAGCCAATGAATTATTGAGCAGTTTGCATGCTTCCTTTAATGAAATGGAAACTTGGCTAGGTAGACAATATTTAGTAAAAGCTCCCATACTTCAAGGCTTTGGAAACGTAAAAGAATCCAACGATTTTAGTACACGATTAGATCAGGAGAACTTCAAACAATACGTAGAGGCCGACCCTCAAGTTGAAACTCCATTGTTAAAAGAATTTGGTTATTTTCAAGTGAACCAAACAGGCTGGGTAAAAACGGCAGAATGGATAAGTGATTTTCAAAACTATTTATCAGAAAATGGGCATTTGGTTCAAACCGAATTTTCTTATGAAAACTTAAAACAAGTAGAAGGAAAATGGGAATACGAAAACAAGATTTACGACAAAGTGATATTTTGTGAAGGCTATAAAAATCAAGACAATCCATACTTTAATTACTTGCCTTTTAAACTTTGTAAAGGACAAGTATTGCAAATAAAATGCAAGGGTTTAAACCCTGGATATATATTGAAAAAAGGAGTTTACTTAGTGCATCAATATGAAGATGTTTACAAAGTGGGCGCCACTTACGAATGGGATTTTGAGGATGAAACAATAAACGAAAAAGGCAAGGAAAGTTTGATTGAGAAAGTAAAACAAATTATAGAATTACCCTTTGAAATCGACAATCATTTTGCTGGAATAAGGCCCACTACAAGAGATAGAGCAGCAATTTTGGGAGAACATCCAAGTAAAAATCAATTGTATATTTTCAATGGATTGGGAACAAAAGGAATGTTGCAAGCGCCCTTTTTATCGGAGCATTATTTACAGCATTTAGAGGAAGGAACGCCCTTGTTTAATGAAATTGACATTGATCGATTCAACTCATTCTTAACAAATAGTCAATAGGATAAAAACGTGTAAAGAAATTAAAACACCTAATTCTAGCTTGGCCTAAATTATAAATACAAATGGTTTAATTTGCAGGATGGAATGGAAGCTAGAAAAGATAAAATTGGAGTTGAAATATGTCTGGAAAATTTCGCGAAACACCAGTGAATACAAAGAAAATTTTATAGTAAGTTGTCAATTAAATGGAGCAATAGGAAAAGGAGAAGTAGCACCTAATATCCGTTATAACGAAACACCAGAAAACATTGCCGAGGCCTTTACAAAAGCAGAACAAGGCTTAAAGGATTGTCCTACCGAACCCGCAGCATTTGAAAAATACTTGCTTGATTTGAAGCTACCCAATGCTTTGAGATTTGGAATAGAATCTGCATTTGTGCATGCGCATTGCTTGCAAGCAGGAATAGATTTATTTGAATTTCTAGAATTAGAAAAACCAAAACAAGTTGCCTCTTGCTATACCCTACCCATTATGGAACCTAGCGCTATTGCTGGCTTTTATAAGCAGTATGGCTTGAACCGATTTCATTTTTTGAAAGTAAAAATAAACGATGCAGCTGCGATTGATATGGTGAATGCCTTGTGCAAATTGGGCAATCACCCCATTATGATTGATGCCAATGAAGCATGGAAAGATGTGGATGAATTGATTCGATTTTTACCCAAGTTGCAAGCCTATCCTATTGAATTTATAGAACAACCTTTGCCAGCTGCAGAAAAGGCTGCTTACGAATATTTAAAAGCAAAAAGCTATTTGCCAATTATGGGAGATGAAAGCGTTTTGGATCAACCTAATTTTGATGAATTAGAAAAACAATTTCATGGCATAAACATGAAGTTGATGAAAGCCGGAGGATATTTAAATGGAATTAGAATTTTAAAAGAGGCCAAGGCAAGAGGATTGAAAACAATGATTGGCTGCATGGTTGAAACTACTTTGGGAATTAGCAGTGCGTGGAATTTAGGTTCATTGGTACAATACGCAGATTTGGATGGTTGCTTAATAGTTGGCAATGATCCCTTTCATTTATTGAAAGAAGAAAACGGTATCTTTTATCAAAATTATTAAGCATGGAAGCTGCTAGTATTGCACATATAAAAAAAGAACTTCAGCATTTGCCACAAGCAGAATTGATTGAACTTTGTTTGCGATTGGCTAAGTTTAAAAAAGCCAATAAAGAGTTAGCACATTACCTTTTGTTTGAAGCACAAAATGAAGACAAATATATTGAACAAGCAAAGCAAGATATTAGCGAACGCTTTGTAAATATGCCTACTAATAGTCTTTTCTTTAGCACTAAGTATATTCGTAAAACCCTTCGCATTGTCAATCAATACGCACAGTACAGCAAATTGGTTCAAACAGAAATTGAATTGTTATTGCACTTTTGCGAGGAATTAAAAAACTGCAAATCTTATTGGAGAAAATACCAAGCCATTGAATCTATATACCAAAGGCAAATAGAAAAAATTGCCAAATTATTGGGAAAATTACACGAAGATTTAAGATACGATTACGAACAAATTTTAGCTAAGTTATAAAAACTTCAATTCTTTAATAATATCACTTGCGAGAATATTCTTAAATCCTTTTTGTTGAAGTTTATCAGCAAGCAATCCATGCAAAAACGCTCCTTTTTTAGCTGCCGAAAGTGTTGAATAACCTTGAGCTAATAAGGAAGTTATGATTCCAGTAAGCACATCTCCACTTCCAGCAGTTGCTAATAAATTATTCCCTGTTGAATTAAAAAACACTTGGCCAGAAGGTGAAACAATTTGTGTATGTGCCCCTTTTAAAACGAAAGTTATATTGTATTTCTTAGCCATTTCAACAGCCTTTAACAAACGCTCATATGCATTATTGCTAGCTCCAAATAATCTATCAAACTCTTTGGCATGTGGTGTTAAAATACAGTTTACAGGAAAGTTAAAATCTGGATTTGCGTTAATAATAGCAGCACAACAATTAAGTGCATCTGCATCTATTACAATTGGTTTATTAATAGTGGAAAGCCATTTTTCTAAAGCTTTTTGGGTGCCTAAATGTGTGCCCAAACCAGGACCAACTCCTATTGCATTATAGTTTGTAATTGCTGGAAAGTTTCTAATTTCCAACTCTTCTTCATCTGTTAATACCATGCATTCTGGAAAGGAAGATTGAAAAGGAATATAGCCTACTTTGGGCGTAAATGCTGTTAGCAAGCCGCATCCCGTGCTCAAACATGCTTTGCCTGCCAAGAGTGCTGCTCCTATTTTTCCATAACTTCCGGCAACTATTAAGGCATGACCTTTTTGCCATTTAAAATCAAACTTACTATGCTTTCTGTTTTCTAATTCTTCCTGTTGCAAATAGTTCCAAGAGGTTTCGGTTTGAACCAAAAAATCGGGATGCAAATCTATATTGATAGTAGAAAACTCACCTACATTTTGGGCAGTTTCTGCAAAGAGGAAACTCGATTTTGGAACTTGAAAGGTATAGGTCCTATCTGCTTTAAAGGAAGCTGAATCTATATTTTGAATGGCAGTTTCTATATCACCAAACAAGCCACTAGGTATATCAACCGAGAGTTTGATTCCTGGTTTTTCATTGAGCATATTTACTAATTCTTTGTATAAACCCGTTAATGGGTTGTTCAATCCAGAACCCAATAAAGCATCAATTAAAACATCGGCATTTTTGATTTGGTTCAAACCAAAATTTGAATCTATAAATTGCGGAACTATACCAATGGCGCTGGCACGAGCTAGGTTCAATTCAAAATCTTCACTTCCTTTTTCCCTTTCATTTACTATAAATACTTCAACTGAAAGTCCTTCCATTTTTAAGAAACGAGCAATTACCAAACCATCGCCACCATTGTTTCCTTGTCCGCAAAACACTTGAAAATTCAATTTAGAAAGTGATGAAAATTCTTCCATTAAATGCACCTTCATTTCTTGAAAACATCTTGCAGCTGCACGCTCCATTAAACCAAGACTGCTAACAGGTTCTGTTTGTATTGTAAATTTGTCCCAAGCCTTAATTTGCAGGGTTGTTAAGATTTTCATATTTGAACCGAAATTACTAAATTATACTAGGATTGATTCAAATTTTAAGGGAATAGCTTGAAAAAAATTATATTCGATTAAAGGTTAGTTCCAACAGTCATTACGCCTATGAAAAAAATTCAACTTTTTCTTATTTTATGCTGCTCCTTTTTTGGTTCGGTTCAAGCCCAAAATTACCTCGATTTGGTGAATGTTTTTTATACCAATACACCACTAAACCAATTTGATAGTTCCTTAAGCAAAACGAGGGTTCAAGACTTAAGTTTTTCCTCTACCCTACCCATAAAAATAAACGATAAAACAAATTTCATAACAGGTTTAGATGTAGAATGGATGTACGCCAATTTAACGCCAACAGGGCAAAGCGGCAGTGTTACAGGCATAATATTTAAGGCCGGTTTGAACCGACAAATAAGCGAACGCTGGTCGGGAACGGCAGTTGTAATTCCGCGCTTGGCATCTGATTTAGTGAAGACGGATATTATAAATAAAATTGTAAAAGAAGACTTTCAATTGGGTGGATTGCTATTGTTTAAATATGCCAAAAGTCCACAACTCAAATACAAGATGGCTTTGTATTATAATGGAGAATTGTTTGGACCATTTATTTCACCCTTGTTGGGATTGTACTATAAAAGTTTGAACCAAAAATTTGAAGCAGATTTAACCTTGCCTTTTATGGCAGATATCAATTACCATTTCGACCCAAAAGTATATGCAGGCGTGCGCTTTAATGCGTTTGTGAGAACATATAATTTGCACCAAACTTACTACCAAGACAAAGGTGAATATTTAGCTAAGACCAGCAATGAATTGTATACTTACTTGGGGTTTGAACCTAAAAAGGGAATTATTTTAAAAGCTAATTTGGGTTATAGTGTAGGCAGAAATTATAGGCTATATGATATTCAAGACAAGGTTGCATTTGGCTTAAGCGCTTTCCGTTTTGGCGACAAAAGAAAGCAACTCAATTCAGATTTCGCAGACGGCTTGCTCTTTAGAATAGATTTGATTTATCGGTTTTATTTGGTGAAATAGGGAGGTAAAAAAAATGATTGATTAAAAATAAAAAAAATAGATTCAAGTTTATTCTCTCTTTCTAAGTTAATGAAGTAAAAGCTAAGGAATAAAGCATAAAAACCACACTGATAAGAATTATACTTTTAATTCAGCATCCAAAAAAAAAGGTGGAATAACCACCTTTTTTTATTTTTAATCTAATTTACATTCCACCCTTCGATTATTGGCTTTACCAACTTTTGAACCATTATCATCTCTAGCCCCATCTTTTCCAATTGCAGTAACTCTTATTCTCGATTTATCAATACCTCTACTTTGAAGATATAAAGAAACCGCATTGGCACGTTGATTAGCTAATTTCTTGTTATAATCAGCACTACCAACATTATCAGTAAACCCAGTTAAGGCCAAATTATAGGATGGGTTATTCCTTAAAATAACCGCTGTAATATTAAGTTGACGATAAGCATCCTCATTTAATTGATAAGAATTATAACCAAAAAGGATTGGATACATTTCGACTAGAATTTCATTTTTCAATCGATATTTTTCCTCAGCTGACATAGGACCTCCGCCCTTTGTTTCTAATATTTGGGCGGCAGACTCAACACTTTTTGTTGCAGAGGAATCTATTTTAGCAATTTTAGCTAATTCATCAACTGGAGGGCATCCATTATTTGAAAACAAACCTGCAATATCTGGGCATCTATCAAACTTATCAATAATTCCATCATCATCAGAATCTTTAAGACCTGGTTGATTCATATAATCTGTTAGGGCTTTATTCAAAGTATCTTTCATTCCAACAATAGCTTGATTAATTTGCTTGTCCATTCTAGCTTGTAACCTATCCACTCGGTTATCTTGCCATGCCAAGGAGCGATCTACATGTTTATTTTTGCCAAAAGAATATTTCAAACCAATGGAAGATTTAAGCATTTGGTCACGACCACTACCATAATCATACCCATCCCATCCATCAGTATGTGCAACAGAAAACTCGCTCATTAAATTAAGAGACCATTTATCATTTAGGTGATATTTCACACCCATACCTAAACCAAAAATCAAGGTATTACCAGAAGTCTTATTAAATATTGCATCGTCACTTTCAAATCGGCGCTCTGCCTCAAATTCGCCACGACTAATTGAAGTTCTTAAGAAGGGAATGAATTTGTATTCTTCGGTTCTCAATCCACGTTTCAAATTTAGATTAGCACCAAGAGAAAAAAAGTTAACATTTGAAATATAATATTCCTTTCTATTTGAACCTGTCATTTTACCTTTCTCGTAGCCAAAGTCTAAACTAAACAAAGGTGAAAAATAGTAATTAACATCTAGTCCAGCTGCAAAATCAATTTTTGTTTTTGGCCCATTTAATCCTTTTGGGTCGTTTGCATTTGCACCATTTGACAATAAATCATAGGAGGTATAAGGCAAATCATATAAATGGGTAATTTTTAATCCTAAGGCAAAACGATTAAAAACTGGCTTCAAATAATCGCCATTAGATGCACTAGTTTGCACAGGAGGAACCTCCTGTGCAAATGTGCCTTTATTTAGAATTGTTAAAACTAAAACTAACAAATAGGACAATTTAATAGTACAATACAAGCCCAAAATCTTTGAACCCTTATTATTTGTTTCACTTAATTTTTTCATTTTTCTTTTCATTATTCGTTAACAAAATCGGGTTAATTATCTGGCAATTACAATTTGTTTAATCATCACTCTATTTCCATTCTGCAGTTTAACATGATAAGCACCTGGCGATAAATCCAATGAACCAATTTCCATTAGGTTATCACTTGCATTAAATCGCATAACTTCTTTACCTAACATATCTATTATAGAAATTTCAGTATCTTTTATTTCAATGTTCTTTAATTCGATAAAGAATTTATCACTAGTTGGATTCGGATATAAATTAAACATCTCCTTGTCTTTAATAATTGTGGCTCCACCAATAGTTGTGCCCAATGGGAAAGGATCACTGCCATTTATACAACCATTCGTATTTCTAACAACTAAACCATAAACCCCACTTTGAGTCACAGATATAGTTTTTCCAGTTTCTCCAGTTAGGATTTCATTATTTCTATACCACTGGTAAAAATCATAATCTCTATCGGCACTTAACTGACTAGCGGATTGGCGAATTATGGTAGGTTTATCAGGCACTCTATAAACAACAACGGTAAATGACCCTGTGCTTACACAACCCATTGTATCTAAGAAGTTAGCAGTGATTATGAAAGTTCCAGAACCAGAAATTGCTGGATCAAAAGTTACCTTATCTAGTTTCATACCTGAACCACTAAACGTTAAATTAGGTATTCCTTGACTTAGATTAATAGGAGCTGCGTCACCACACATTGTTAAATCTGGGAATGTATCGATTACAGTTTCAGGTACCACCACAACACGGAAGCTAACAGTAACTTTATTGGCAGATGCATCACTTATCTCAAAAGTATTTAGGGTCAAACCAATTGGGAATTTTGAGCCAGAAGGCAAGCCTGCGGTTTGAGTTACAGTTACAATGCTACAATTATCAGATGCTGTAGGCATATTATAATTAATTACATCATTACAGAATCCTACTACTTTATCTAAAGGTTGAGAAGTAACCTTCGGCAAAATGGTGTCGAGTATAGTAATGTTAACTGGAATAGTTGATTCATTACCTGATGCATCCCTAATTGTATAGTGAATATTATTTACACCCACATCCTGACAATTAAAGAAAGATTTGGACAAACTTCTATTTGTGATAGCTACATTATCCGTAGAACCATCGTCCACCATGGTAGTAGTTAAACTAACAACTCCAGTAGAACCTAAATACAAGGCAAGGTCTTTAGCCTTAATAATAGGAACCATGGTATCGCGTACAAATACAGTAACATTTACTGTTCTGAAATTATTGCTTTGATCTGTTACAGTAAACGTAATCACATTGCTACCTAAGTTAGAACCATTAAAGCTAGATTTTGATAAACTCATCAAGGCGATGGAACAATTGTCTGTGCTACCACCATCAATCTCGGCAGGTGTTAAGTTAACTGTACCATTTGCATCCAAATAAATGCTAAGGTTATTATTAACAAAAACATTTGGCTTTAAAGAATCTAACACATTTACAACAAAGCTCGCTGAACTACTATTGTTACTACCATCTGTTGCAGTTAAATTTACAGAATTAACTCCCAAATCGCTACAATCAAAACTTGATTGTGATAGACTCATAGTAACTGAGCTACAATTATCGCTTGAACTTGAAGTTGCTTGAGCAGTAGTGATGGATGCAAATCCAAGACTATTAATATAAACTGTTAAATTATTAGCACTCAAAGTTGGTTTAATTGAATCTACTACTGTTATGATTGCGGAGGCAGTTGCAAAATTTCCCGAAGCATCTGTTACAGTTAATACCACATTATTGGCTCCTAAATTATTGCAATTAAAGTTAGTTTGGCTCAAACTCAAATTAGCAATTCCCACATTATCTGTAGAAGAATTATTTACCTCGGAGGCAGTGATACTGGTAGTTCCTAAACCATTTAAATAAATGGTTCGATTCTGAGCTAATGCTATAGGCTTGATAGAATCAAGAACATTCACATTTACATTAACAATTCTGCTATTATTACTTTGGTCCGTAATCGTAAAGGTTACCACATTTGCACCTAAATCGGCACTAGTAAATGTTGTTTTGCCTAATACGATTGATGAAATTGTGCAATTATCACTTGAACCATTATTTACTTGTGAAGTACTTAATGTTGCAGTTCCTAAAGCATTAAGGTATATATTGACATTATTATTAATTAATGCAACTGGTCGGGTTGTATCAGATACAGTAACAGTTACATTAACCGTTCCCACATTACTGCTGGCATCAGTAGCTGTTAAAATCACTGTATTTGAACCAAGGTTACTGCAATCAAACGAGGTTTTAGATGCAACAATACTAGTTATACTACAATTATCGGAACTGCTACTAGTTATTTGTGTTGCGCTAATATTGGCTGAACCTAAAGCATTTAGATAAACTGTTAAGTTCTGACCTGCTACAATAGGTTTAATTGTATCTAAAACCGTTACAATTGCTTGGGCCGTTCTAAAGTTTCCAGAATTATCCGTTACTGTTAAGGTAACTGTATTTAATCCAGTATTGTTACAAGCGAAGCTAGATTGGCTTAAGGTTAAACCACTAATTCCCACATTATCACTTGAACCATTGTTCACTTGTGAAGCACTTACTGTGGCAGTTCCTGTTGCATTCAAATATGCAGTTACATTTTGTGCAATTGCTATTGGTCGTACGGTATCTGTTACCACTACAGTTATTTGGT
>JAIOYZ010000056.1 GCA_021740845.1 Bacteroidia bacterium | reverse complement strand
GGGGTATACATGTTGTACGGAGGGGGTAAGCATGTTGTATGGAGGGGGTATACAGTTGTATTGAGGGGGTACACAAATGGTACGGAGGGGGTACATGTGTTGTATGGAGGGGGTACACATGTTGTATGGATGTCTAGACAGGAATGCTTTTGAGTTTTAAGTGTTAAGTTTTAAGTGTTAAGGGTTAGGTTCTTAGTGTTAGGTCAGTCCAGAATCGAGAGGCGAGAAGCGAGAGGCGAGAAAAGAGTTTTAAGTTTTAAGTTGAGAATCCAGAGTCGAGACAGGAATGCGAGGAAACATCTGCGGATTGGTTGTTTGGTTTTGCCATTGATGCGGGGCTTCGACTAAGCTCAGCCACCGTGCGTTTAGGCGAAATCTTTAAGAAGACACTGAGTATCCGGTGGCTGAGCAGACTGCAAAAAAATTCGGACTTTCAATGAGCATGCGTCGTGTCGAAGCCGCCTTCGACTCCGCTCAGGCACCAAGCAGACTGTTTAATAATACGGCTTACAGAAATCATGTGTCGTGTCGAAGCCGTTTTCCTATTGGAGCAGGGCTGGTTCGACTTAGCTCACCAACCTTTCGACTATGCTCAGGCACCGGTTGTAGTTGCACAGGTTTTAAAAAAAATCCTAGTGTCGACTGCGGCTGGCCTTCGACTCCGCTCAGGCACCAAGCAGACGGTTTAATAATTCGGATTACTAAAATCATGTGTCGTGTCGAAGCCGTCTTACCATTGATGCGGGGCTTCGACTAAGCTCAGCCACCGTGCGTGTTGGAAGGCTTTTTGAAATTCATCTAGTTGATTATATTGCCTATAAATTGATACAGGGCTGGTTCGACTTAGCTCACCAACCTTTCGACTAAGCTCAGGCACCGGGTGAAATGGTAATGCTTTTTGAATTTCTACTTGCCTGAAGTCGGGATTATTCAAGAGGTGGGATGCAGGAATAGATACAAAAAAAGAGGGCATGCAATGCACACCCTCTTTGAAAATATTTCCTTCTCGCTTCCTGCTCCGATAAATCTTTGGTAAACAAAGTCTCGAATCTCGTCTCCACCTCCGATAAATCTTCAGTGGACAATGTCTCGATTCTTATTCTTTCTCGCTTCCACCTCCGATAAATCTTCAGTAGACAATGTCTCGCTTCTCGACTCCACCTCCGATAAATCTTCGGTGGACAATGTCTCGTTTCTCGCTTCTAATTCCTTTATCTACCCAAAATACGTTTCCAAAGTGGTTTTACTTCTACCTCTGTATCACCGTAGCCATATTGTCCACCGTAACCATATCCGTAACCGTAGCCGTAACCATATCCACTGCCGTATGAGCTGCCGTAACCATAGCCATAACCATATGCACCGTAGCCGTAGCCGTAAACGGTGGCAAAGTTTACGTCGTTGAAGATAAGGCCAATGTTTTTGTCTTTTTCGTTGGCGTATAATTCGTTGATAAGGTTGAGATAATTTTTCTTGGATACATTTTGTCTTGAAACATAAAGGATAATATCAGAATGCTTCATGATGTCTAATCCATCTGCAACTAGGCCTATCGGAGGGGTATCCAAAATAATATGGTCGTATTCTTTGGAAAGGGTTTCAATTAAATCGTAAAAGGCTTGCGACATAATTAATTCCGAAGGGTTTGGAGGGGTTGGGCCAGCAGTTATAATATGCAGATTTTCTAAACCAGTTTTTTGAATGATTTGTTCTTTGCTTGCTTTACCAATTAAATAATTGGTTAAACCAATGGTATTATCCAATTTAAAATCTTGGAAGATTTTGGGTTTGCGTAAATCCACTCCTATTAAAACCGTTTTTAATCCACCAATTGCCAAAACCGAACTTAGGTTCATGCCAATAAAAGTTTTACCTTCACCAGAAACGGTGGAAGTAACCATAATAATTTGTTTTCTTCCATTCCCCTTCAGATAATTTAAATTACTACGCAAGTTTCTAAATGCTTCCGAAACCTGAGATTTTGGATGGTTGGCAATGACCAAGGCAGAGTTTTTATTGTTATGGACAATACTTCCCACTAATGGAATTTTACTCAATTTCTGCAATTCGCTGTGGTTTTGGATATTGTGGTTGAAGAAATCTAGACCAAAAATAATTACCAACGGCAAAAATAATCCAATAAAAAAAGTAATTGAAAAAATGGCCGAAGTTTTAGGATAGGTTTGATTTACTATTTCGGCCTCGTCAATAACTTTATGGTCGGCATTGATACCAGCGCCTGCAATTCCCGCTTCCGCTCTTTTTTCCAACAAATAGGTATATAATTTATCGCTTAAAGAATAACGTCGTTTCATCGTCAACAAATCTTGCTCTTGGGCTGGCAATTGTGAAATTTGACTATCAAATTTTCCAATTTGTTGCTCCAAATCTTTGGAAATAATTTGGGAGGATACTTTAATGCTATGAATATTTTCCAATAAGGTCAACTTCATTTGTTGAAGACTTTGGTTTACCTTTTTTAAATTGGGGCTTTCTGGCTGGTAACTCAAACTGAGGGCTTGCTTCTCGGAATATAAATTTATTAAATTACTTACTAAGGTAGAAAGCACAACATCGTTTACTCCCATAACGGAAGGGGCCATTAATTCATTTAATGGGTCGCTACCTTTTACATAATTCTCCAAATAATTGTAATACTTAAATTTTAAAGATTCTTGGGCTTTTAAATGCTCCAAATTGGACAATTCTGATACTATTGAATTTCCTGATTCAGATAAATTCACTATTTTATTTACTTGTCTGTAGCGTTGTAATTCGCCTTCTACCTTACCCAAGGAATCCACAATACCCAATAATTGTTCATCAATAAATTGCAAAGTTTTTTGAGTAACCCTATTTTTTTCTTGTAAGCCTGAATTAATATAGGATTGACATAATTCATTTAGAAATGCAATGTCTCTATCTGGTAAGGTGCCTTCTTTGCTTATTTCTAAGATACTAGCTTGCTTATTAATTGGAGCTAATGAATAGGAGTTACTATATTTTTTAACCAAATCATTAAATGAATTAAGTCTAATTCCATATTCCGCAGCTTCGTCTAATTCGGAACTTAATCGTTGAATTCGAAAAGAAAAATATTCTGAAACAATGGGTCCACTTAGCGCAAATTTTTGCCTTTTGATCTCTCCTACCTGATTGAGGTTCTGGTCGGTTTTGGGAACAAATAAATTCCCAATCTCCTCTGTCCAAACTTCTACTTCTGTTTCCGAAATAAATTTAATATTGATGGTGGCATTTCTTACCTGGATATGGTTGCTATCTAACAGAACCACAAAAGGAAGTTTCCCGTAAATTTCAGACTTTTTGATGGAACCTTTGGAATAATACGAAATCCCGAAATCTAAATTCTTAAGGGTGGAAATCACCAAGGATTTGGATTTTAAAATTCCTTGTTCGTTCTCAATATTCCTGTCCACATTTAGCAATTGCATGCCTTGGAGGAAATTGTCTGCACCATTTAGGCTTCCCCTTCCTCTTGAATTGTCTTTAATTAGGATACTTGTCTTTACTAAAAACCTTGGAGTAGAATAGCGAATTACCAGAAAAGCAATGGACATGGAAACCAAAACTGAAAGCAACAAATACGGCCAAAAGGCCAATGCTTTTCCTAGTAAATATTTAAAATTTAAACCTTCCTCTTCTTCAAAGCTTTTATTCTCAGAAAAGTTGGAGATATTATTGAAATCGCTCATAAAACTTACAAATTTTTAACTAAAATATAGGTATTCAAAACCAATAAAAGGGCACTTAACAAAGGGGCAACTACTCCAAAAGAAGATTGCAAACTGCTTAAATCACCAATGGTTCTTTTCTTTAACGGTACCACATACAATACATCATTGGGTTGCACATACCAATAGGGTGAATTAATAATGCTTTGGTCAGTTAAATCCAATACATGCACTTTTACCCCATCTGGATACTGGCGGTACAATTGCAATTGATACCTATTTGCTAAATTATTAAGTTCTCCTGCCTGAGCAATAGCTTCGGGTAAGGTAACTTTGTTTTGATTGTATATATATTGCCCAGGTTTATTTACATATCCCAAAACACTAAATTTAAAATCTGCCAATTTCATTTGAAGAAAAAAGGTTTTAAAGTATTTTCTTAGCTCCTTTTCAACAGTCATTTTAGCCTCTTCCAAACTTTTACCAGCTAAATTTAATTTTCCCAAATAAGGCAATTCAATAGAACCATCGGAACTTAAGGTAAAGCCAATATAATATAACATAGTTCCTGAAATATTCTGGCTTTGAATATTCATGGTTCCTGTTGTGGCTGGCACAAAAACCCTATTTAATTTCTCATCCTCAGTTGTTAAAGCAATGTATAAGACATCCCCTTTTTGCAATTTGTACTCGTAAGGAATAACAGGAAGTAACCCAGAAGAATCTACCTTGGTATTTCCTTTGTCTTGTAGGTAAACAAATTTTTTGTTGCTAACGCAGGAGCTTAGGAAGATACTTAGTAGTAAAAGTGATAAAACTATTTTTATTCGAAACATGGATTTGGTTTTGGGTTTTAAGTTTTGGGTTTTAGGCTTTAAAATATTCATTGGATACTAGGCCTTTAACTCCAAAAAAGTAAGGATTGAAAGTATATTTTTCTAATTGCATCTTATCATTTCTAGGTTCCGCGAAGAAAAGGTTTTTTTGGGGGAGTGCAAAATTAAGTTTTGGGTATGGGTAGTTGGGTTGAGTTTTTTGCGGGGGATTTGAATTAATTCTGGGTGGATAATTTGGCTTCCCATTGATGCGGGCCTTCGACTAGGCTCAGGCACCGGGTGTAGGCGAAAATTTTTAAAAGACACTGAGTATCCCCGGTGGCTGGCCTTCGACTCCGCTCAGGCACCAAGCAGACTGAATAAAAATTCGGACATCCAGAAATCATGTGTCGTGTCGAAGCCAGCATCGAGGCGGAGGTGCTGGGCGTAATGGGATGTTTTTGGGAATTCTGCTGATTGAGGAATCCGTTTTCCCGATGGAGCAGGGCTTCGACTAAGCTCAGCCACCGTGCGTCTAGGCAAAAAATCAAGAAAAAACCAAGGCATCACCGGTGGCTGGCATTCGACTCAGCTCAGGCACCAAGCAGACAGAAAAATAATACGGCTTAAAGAAATCATGTGTCGTGTCGAAGCCAGCATCGAGGTGGAGGTGCTGGGTGGAATGGGATGTTTTTGGGAATTCTGCTTATTGAATGGTTGGTCTTCCTATTGTTACAGGGCTTCGACTAAGCTCAGCCACCGTGCGTAATGGGACCACTTTCCAAGGAAAATAAAAACAAACATTAGTATCGCCGGTGGCTGAGCGCGACAAGAAAAAGTATCGCCTTAGGAAAATACATGCGTCGCAGTCGAAGCCCGTCGTGTCGAAGCCATCGAGTCGAAGCCGCCTTACAGGTACAAATACGGATTAAAGTAGTAGGTAATTTTTTTGATGAGGAGGCAGGGGAGGTTTTTGTGGTTGAGGCCTAGGTGGTTTAGGAGGTTTAGGCGGTGGTATTCGAAGAGTTCTTTTTTTACTTGTTTGGTGGGGAGAAGGGGGAATCTGTATTCTTGATCGAAGGGAAGGCGGAGTTGGTAGAAATTGTTAAAGGCTTTTTTGCCTCTGCTGCCGTAAACAGATTGTTGGCTGATGCGGTAATAGACCGTGACTTTATTGAGGTAGTAAAAACAAAAGCCCGCTTTGGTGGCGTTGAGGGCGAAAGGGTAATCTTCTATAAATGGATATTTTTCGTCGAAATAATTTAGGTGTTCTAAAACCGATTTTTTTATAAAAAAGCTGGGCGTGGCTCCCATAAATTCCTTTAAAAATGCTTGGTACTGCTTTTCTGAATTGGCATCTAAACCCATTAGTTTTTGGTGCAGGGGTTGAAAAAGTTTTTTACTTTCTAGATGATTGTTGCCACAATTGAAGGATAAAATATTGGAAACTACCAATTGAACATGGAGATTGGCTTCAATAAATTCCATATTGTGTTCAATGCAGGTAGTGGCTAAAATATCATCGCCAGCAATTAGCTTGAGGAATTTGCCTTTGGCGGCCTTTACTCCTCTGTTGCAGTTGGCGGGAATACCGGTATTGATGGGATGAGAAATTAATTGGGTTCGAACAAAGCGATTTCCTTTTTCATTTATCCAAGTTTGAACTTGGGATAGGGTATCGTCTGTGGAGGCATCATCGGTGAGGATGAGCTCAAGGTGAGAATAGGTTTGTTGGCAGGCACTTTCTAGTGTTTCTAAAACGGTTTGTGCCGAGTTATAACAAACTATTATTATAGTTACTAATTCTTGTTGGTGGAATTCTTTTTCTTTAGCCATACACTTGCAACATGCCCTAAATCTGCTACTTCTGGAATTTTAAGCAAATAGGCAAACAGCAAATATGAACTAATTCCAATTAATCCACCTAAAAATAAATGCGTTGAAGAATTGGTTTGGATCAAACCGAAAAGAAAAACACATGCTGCCATGGCTGCTGTTGCTAGGGCTTGCAAACTCATATCTTTTATCTGACCCAATGTGCCATAAGAAAACAATTTGCCTGCCATAAAGGTGTTCATAAGAAAACCTATGAAGGATGTAATTACATGTCCGATTACCACTGCCTCAATGCCTAGAGGTATTGTTATTATTAGCGCCACAATGGTAACTGGCCATTTGGCTAAATCTACTTTTAGGAATAAATCGGAACGACCTTTTGCATTTAAAACCACATTATTTAAAACAGTAATGGGATAAAGTAAACGGGCAAAGCATAGTCCTTGCAAAAGTGGAACAGTGGGCAACCATTTATCTGTGAGAAATACCAATACAAACGGCTGCGCCAAAAGGCTTAGGGTAACCATTAAGGGAAAATTGATAAAGGCTGCAATGCGCAAATACCGTTTAAAGGTTGCCACAAATTTTGGGGTATCGTCTTGAACGCTACTGAGTATTGGAAAGCTTACTTTTTGCAAAATATTTGTGACGGATGCGGAGCTCATTTCTGCAAATTGAAAGCCCTGCGAATAGAAGCCAAGAATTCTTGCGGTATAGGCTTTACCTATTATTACTTTGTAGATATTAGCAAAAACGGTTCCTGCAATGCCAACACCAAGTACCTTAGAGCTGAAGCCGAATAATTCTTTAAATGAAGCGCCAGAGAATTGGAAGCTTGGTTTCCATTTGCCAAAATACCATAATAACAACATGCTGGTGAATGTTCGTCCTAAACTTTGCACAACTAATGCCCAAACACCAGCATCATTGAAAGCGGCGTAAATGGCCAAGGACCCACTCACTAAAACTGCTATTACATTTATTTTGGCAATGGTTTGGAAATTAAGTTGGATGGTTAAGCGGGTGTTTTGAACCAAGGTAAGAGCATGTAGAATGATGCTTAAAGTTAGCACCCTACTTAATGCTGTGAGGTGAGGAAGCTTATAAAATTGTGCAATTGCAGGTGCTGCCAGAAACAAAATTAGGTAAATGGCAATACTTAGGATAAGGTTATAAATAAAAACCGTAGAGAAATCTAATTCGCTACGGTCTTTTTTTTGGATAAGCGCCATGCCCATTCCAGAGTCTATAAATGTTTGTGAGATGGCAATAAATATTGCCAACATACCAATAGCCCCAAAATCTCTTGGTAGTAATAAACGGGCTAAGACAAGGGTTATAATAAATTGTCCGCCTTGAACCGAAACATATTCCAACGCATTCCAAAACATGCCATGCATGGATTGTTTTTTTATGGAATCATTGGTGTTCATTAAAACTCTATTTTTGCGTTGCTGAGGTGTTCTATTTTGGGGTTATTATAGGCCATAAAAGAGATTCCATTACTATGAGCTGCCTCCCAATCGTTGATGGAATCTCCAATTAGTATGCATTCTTGGGGATTATAATTGTATTCTAATAACAACTCTTTCACCCATTCTTTCTTGGGTTTTGGAGAACCGTGGATACTAACAAAACTTTGGTTCAAACCGAGTTCTTTGCATAAAATACGCAATTCTGTTTGATCACTACCAGATACAATATGCATGGCATAAGGAGGCTTGGACAAAACGAAATTGCAGGTTGGTTCAATCATTAATTTTGGATCACATAAATTGGCTAACATAATCTCCGAAAACGCTTTTGCCCATTTCTGTAAATCCTCATCGCTTAATTGTTCTTGCCGAATGTTTTCAAAGAAATACCGAAACTTCACATATCTTGATAAACCACCATTTGCTCTATGGTAAACCAATAATTCTTCCACTTGCTCTTTTGGAAATTCTGACAAAACCATTTCAAACCCCTTATCGCGAATTGCGTTAGAGTTTAATAGTACACCGTCGAAATCCCAGAATATTGTTGGCATGTGAAAGAGTCCAGAATCCAGAGATTCTGTGTCAATTTCCAAATAAATCTAAATTTTATTTTCTTTGTATTTCAAAACAGCCAAGAGCTAGTTTCTAAAGAGCGTTTTCTACTTTTTGTAGTTGCGCTCTTTTTTCTATCTCATAGTTGTTTTGATAAGTTGTTTTATTTTTAAATAAAATGAAAATT
>JAIOYZ010000055.1 GCA_021740845.1 Bacteroidia bacterium | reverse complement strand
ATTGAAAAGGATATGGGCTTTAGCCCAAAGGAATGTTTCAAATAGCAGATAGAAATCAGCAAGTAAGCATAATTGTCCAATTAGGCTAAAGTAAATTAAATATTCAATTGAGATTGAAAATATCAATTTGAAATAAGAAAAATCCCATCCTTTCAAATCCTTACAAAAATTGGTCTATAGCCAAAAATGGAGCATTGTTATTTGGGCTAAAGCCCCATCTATATTTTCATTTTTATTCCTCCAGATAAATCTGGAGGCAATTGAAATCATCAATGAAATTGCCAAATAATTTGCAAATTGAGAATCAAGAAAATCAATAGGAATTGGCTTTATATTAAAAATGTTTGGGTAATATACCATGGTAAGTCATTTCCTAATTCGAATCTTATTTATTGAGCTTGAGATTAACACCATAAATTGTGAATAATTAGCTTTGTTCATTGTTTTACTTATGAATCCTCTTTATATTATCTTTATAAAAATCTAGCTACATTTTATTTCTTACAAATATCATTCATACCATCTTTGTACGGTAATAATTTGTGATGAATATAAGAAAATATGTTTCAATAATAATTCTGCCATTAATTACCTATCCATTTTCGATTCTAGCCCAAAATGCCGGAATTTATTTAACACATAATCAGTTTGATAATGCTATAATTTCATATGGTGAAATTAAGAATCTTAAATACAGATTTAATGCTGATAGGATATTAAATCAATCATCTATTAAAATTGTAATTGGGGATTCTATTTATTATTTCAATAAAGATTCCATTTTCGGTTTTCGCGATAATAAAAGTATATCCTATCGCTTTTATGGTGGTGAAGAATACCAAATTATGAATCCCACCGAAACCATTTTACTTTACAAACTTACCAACACAATTAATGGCAAAGGATTTCAAACAGTAGAGCACTATTTTTTTAGCTGCAATTCTAATACAACAATTCTTCCACTAACCAAGTTAAACCTAAAAATAGCATTTCCAAACAGATCAAATTTTCACGAGTTAATTGATATGTATTTTGATAGTGATAGGGAATTATTAAGCTATGATAGTTTTTATCATATCTATAAAATCAATAGAGTTTATCAATTAAATTAAAAAATAAATGAAAAAAGTAATGCTTTTTGCTGGAATATTTCTTTGTTTCCAAGCCAATTCACAAACACTGAACATAAAAGAAAAACAAGCAATTGTTAATCAATTGAAACAAGTTATTTTAGATAGTTTGACCCAACAAAATTATTCAACCGAAAAGAATTTTTACCAAGATACACCTTGTATAAATAAACAAAAAGGTGAGCCATTTGATGACATAGATATGACATGGCAAAATGGAAGCGACAGACGAACACTATCCATATGGAAAGATTTAAACTATTTTACTCCAACCGTTTTAATTGATGCAAATTATACGCATTCATTTAATATGCCAAATGACAATACAGTAGTTGGTTCAACTGCTTTAACCCGAAACAATGAAGTTCAGCTTTCAGCTTTACATTTTGGGGGAGATTTTTTTTATAAAGGATCTAGAGCAAGATTTATGACCCAGTTCGGTACACGGTCCCAAGTTGTTCCTAGAAATGATTTTAGCCCTTACCGTGGGCAATACCAATTGGCAAATGTTTACAGATATTTAAGCGAGGCATATGCTGGTTACCATATTAATATTTGGTATGGAATAAACATTGATGCAGGTTTGTTTATGTCTTATATTGGGTTAAACTCATTTTATCAAGCCGAAAATTGGGAGTATCAAGCGTCATTTACTTCTGATAATACACCTTGGTTCTTTAATGGTGTACGATTTCAAATTTACCCAACTAAACATTTAAAAATTGAGCCATGGATAATCAATGGATGGCAAAGCTACGGCAAGTTTAATCGTTTGCCTGGTATTGGTGGAAACATAACCTGGACGCCCAATAGCAATTTAAAATTACTAACCAATAACTATTTTGGAACTGATGCGGCAGGAATTCCTGAAAGGAGAAGATTTCATTCCGACAATAGCTTATTGTTCAGGTATTATAATAAGCCAAATTCGAGTGGTATTACAAAAATGGCATTTTCTCTAACCAGCGATTTTGGCTTTGAAAAAGGAGCTGGGGTTAATGGTTTTAAAGTTGGAGATAGTATTCAGGGTCCGTCACAATATTTTGCTAGTGCAATGTTTTATAATAGAATTTGGTTTGCTAAAAACAAATGTGCTTGGACAATTGGTGGAGGGTTAATGACCAATCCGGGTCGCTATCTGGTGCTGTCTCCTACAGGACAAGCAAGTCCATTGCCTAATCCCAATAACCCAACACAAACCGAAGGAGCATTTCCATTTAGTGTTAATCCAGGTGACAAGTTCTTCGGATGGGATTGTTCTACAAATTTCGACTATATGCCAAATCAAAGCATTACTTTTAGAATTGAATTTGTTTATAGAAATTCAAGTGTTCCATATTTTGCAGGAAAAGGTGGTGTTACTTCACAAACTGGTTACTTAACAAATCAACTCAACCCAAATTGGCGACCAGATTTAGTTAAATCTGAAAGTAGAGTGATTTTAGTAATGCTTTTTCGAATATAAGAAATATAGAAAAAATAAGGCAGTTTCAAAGGTTTTTAGACCATAATTCATGATTGCCAAAATGTGGTCATGCATTCCCAATGATTGAAATCATCAATGAAATTGACAAATAATTTGCAAATTGAGAATCAAAAAAATCAATAGGAATTGGCTTTAGCCAATTCATTCAAATGATTGAAAAGGATATGGGCTTTAGCCCAAATGAATGTTTCAATTTTAAATGCAGAATCGTCAATAGGTAAAGCCTGCAAATAGAAACATTGCTGAAATAAAATAGAAGATAAAAAATAGGTATTTGACCCAATTAGATTGTTTTCACTACGGAATAATCAGTATGTGTTTTGCTCTTAGATTTCCAACTTCCTATTTTCCACTTGATACATATTTTAACCTTATTACTCAATTACATCTCTTGCCCTAAACCTCCAGTTTAGGAATTAAAATCATTTAGGAATCATAGAGAAAGAAAGTAATACGTATTGCCAATTGCATGAGCCAGAATTGGAGGCCAAAGTTTTTTGTATTTGTAGTAATAACAACCTAAAACCATTGCCAAGGCAAAAACTATTGGCATCGCGTTCCACCCTTGGTAGGTGTGAAATGATGCCCGAACTATAAAACTAAAAAGGAGGAAAAAGAGCGGTGGAAAATTCTCCAATCGTTTATAAAGATAGCCTATCAACAAAACTTCCTCATAAATAGAATTAACTACAAGCATCCCAAGCATCAAAACCAAATTTAGTTGCAAGGAAATATTGGGTTCAATGGAGCCGTCAAGTTGTGTTATTCCAATTAATGCTAAAATTTTTTGAAAGGGTAAACCTATTGCAAATCGCAAGGCAGCCAATATGAAACCTATGCCTATATAACGAATTGAAAAGTCAAGGTTGAAATCTTGTAAGGTCCATTTCCTAAACCTTAAATGACCAGCAATAAGGCCAAGAATAAGGATTTCATATACCAAAATAAAGACAAAATCCCCATTGGTATAAGTTTGTTCGGTTTGAACCAAGTTAGCGCTAAGAATGGTTTGGGTTGAAGAATAAATAAACAAGCCAAAGCCTAAGGCTAGCACCAAGAGTAGTTCAATCAAATGACCTAGTTTCACAAAAATGTTTTGGGGCATGTTCATTTCTCAATTTTACACTTTTTTTGTTAATGATTCGTCTAATTTGAAAATAGGAAATGGTCTAAAACAATGAACTGGTGTTTTATTAACTATTGAATTTATGTTTAATTTTGAGTAGGGAATTAAAATTATTATCAAGAAATTTAACACTTTTTATAGAAGAATTATTTTTTTACAATTGCGAATAGGTTCTTTAAAGCATCTTTGCGTTTGGTTCAACATTAATAATTAACTAACAAAAATTACCAGCATGTTTACAGTAGAAGAAATTAAATTAGCACACAGCAAAGTAAAATCTGGAGCCGACTTTCCTGCTTACATTCAAGATATCAAAAAAATAGGAGTCACTTATTATGAAACTTACGTAACAGATGGACATACTGATTATTTTGGTTCAAACCAATACAAAACAAGTTCGCCAGCTAAATATAATTTGCTAGCTATTGCAGAAATGGCCAATATACCTTCTTTTAAAATGGAACTAAAAGAACACCAACAAGGCAAAACAGATTTTCAAACATTTATTGAAATGTGTGCAAAATATGGTGTGGAGAAATGGACTGTTTCCATAGATAAAATGACCTGCACATATTACGATATGGCAAATAACGAAATTTTAGTAGAAGGAATTCCTAACTAAAATATGCAACTAGAAAAATTACATAATATAGCCATTGTTCATTGTTTGTATAGACTATTAAAATTATAGATAAATTTCCAATTCAAATTCAAAATAATCAATAGGAATTGGGCTTTGCCAAAATATGGAGCAATGTTATTTGGGCTACAGCCCCATCCACATTTTCATTTATTATTCCTCCAGATAAATCTGGAGGCAATTGAAATCATTATTGAAATTTCTATTTCAATTGCAAATCAAAATCTAAAAATTCAATAGGGATTGGCTTTAGCCAATTCATTAAAATGAATAATAGGATAGGGGCTTTAGCCCAAAGGAATGTTTCAATTTGTAGATTGGAATCAGCAAAATAAGTAAAGCTTACAATTAGAAACATTGCTGAAATTAAGTAGAGAATAAAAACAAAAAAAAGGGGAGCTGTCACACCTTGAATGTTTTCACAAAGGAATAATCTTTATTGTTATTTGCTATTGGTTCTAGCTAATAAAATTGAAAAAATTAAGCCAAATATATTTGCCATAAACAAAGAAATGAAGAAATGAAAAGAGATAAATAAAACCAAAAAATAGTTTTTTTACTAACGCAAATTTCTCCAAGAGCCTTAATTTAATTAACCCCAATTTATATCCTCCAAAAATTTGGAAATGATTAGGTAAGCCTTATTTTTGATTTACTTGATTTGTATTTATAACCAGGGTAAGCCAATTAAATTTCCATCCTAAAATTTCTTTAATCAGGTTTATCAGCTCAAATGGTAATTTGGTGAACCTGAGAAATGCAGGAGTGTGTGGAAGTTTAATATTTTGCAAGGACAAAATGTATAACAATTCAGTTGTAACTTTTTGTCAATTATTCATTACCGACAAGAGCTAAAAATATAAAGAAGTGGAGCCAGAAACCACTCCAAAAACGGGGCGTATTCCGAAAAGCCAAACGAGTAGGGAAACAAAATAATCAAACTCTATGAAATGGTATTTACAAGTATTAAATAAGTATGCAGAATTTAGTGGACGAGCAAGTAGAACAGAATATTGGATGTTTGTTTTGTTTAATTCTATTTTTTTGATAGCTGCTATTATTATTGACAATGTTGCTGGTACTACTATAGAAGGTCAACCTTATGGCTTATTCTATTTCCTTTACGCACTTGCTGTTTTAACTCCTGGATTAGCTGTGTTAGTGAGAAGACTGCATGATGTTGGGAAAAGTGGTTGGATGATTTTAATTGCAATAATTCCAGTAATTGGAGCTATTTGGTTATTAGTTTTATTGGTAACAGATAGTATTCCTGATGAGAATGAATATGGAGCAAATCCAAAAGAAAGTTATTCTGATGATACTATAGTGAATAATGAACAATTATCCTCCAAAGCAATTGATAGTTTAACTAGTGATACAATAGTCTTAATTGTTGTTATTTGGATGTTTATTACCAGATTACTTTGGGCTGTAATTCCTAAATTGGGTGATAATGTGTATTCAACCGAATGGTTTAAAACATTAAACGCCGCAATGGGATTAATTTGGGCGCTTGTTCCACTTGGGCTTGCTTTTGCAATAAAAGACAAATCAAAACAGATCCTATTATTTATACTAGGTGGAATTTATTTGCTTTATGGATTATATGAAACAATAATGCAATTCATAAAATGAAAAATGAACCAGCCCAAAACAAAGTGTAGCAGCTATTAGGGTTTGTGTGGTAATTTTATCATTTTGCCCGCATAAACTTCGGTGTTTATTAACAGTAACGAAACTCGCAATTCCTTACTGACGCTATGCTTTAAGCGTTTTGGCAATTTTTTAAAATCAACAACAAAAACATTTAAACGCAGAAAATAATTATGGCAAAAACTATAACCTGTATTTTCGGACTCTTCACACTCTTATTATTAAGTTGTGAAACCAATTATGAATATTGGGAAGTTTCAAAATTCAAAATTGACAACACCGCTTTAGAAGACAGCGAGGAAATTAAACTTCTTTATACAAGCCGTGGACCAGACTATAATAGAGAGTTAAAATATTACATCCATTTAATTGCCATTTCGCAAAAGACGGGAGATACAGTTAACATACTTACAACTGCTGACAATGGAATTACAAGGGATGATAAAGACAAAATATTTAATTTTTTTAATCAGGAAAATCTTGCTTCAAAACTAATTCAAATGGATTTAAATAATCTAAAGGACATTAAACATGTTGACGATGTAAACAAGGTAGAAATGAAAAAAATCAACAAAGTTGCAAGAGACCCTAAATTTGACAATATAGCTGATAATAACTATCCCACAATAATAGGATCAATAGGGACTTTGACAATGAACAATGAATAAAAAAATCTTGCTATACAGCAAATTTGCCTAAGGCGGGGTTTCATTCTCTTCATACAGTTTAATGGATAAAGAAAGTTCAGTTCTCCAATGGTAATTTGTGCTTAAAAGTCCAACCATCCATATCTTCAACCCATCAAACTTTCTGAAAACCTACTGTAATTAGTTAATAGTTTGTTATGGTATTTTTCATCAACCATTCCTAAGAATCAAAATCCACCTGTTCACTTTACCAAAAGAACATTTTTTTTAACTCAGTAACAAGTTCGGTTTGAACCAAAATAAATGAAATGAGTTTTGTGAGTTCTACCAAACTTATCCATTCCATCTTCCTGCATTTCATTTTTTTAAGTTTGGTTCGAACCAAAATTAACTGAATGACCAAGCCAGCAAGGCAAACAGATAAGCTGATTATTTTCTCTGATTTTGAAATGTGGTTTTGTGATTGCTTTCAGATTTATTCTTTTTATATTGCTGATTCCTTAACGAAATTTTATTAGGGTAATACAAGCGTTAGCGGTCATACTATGACGACAGTGAGACTTCAAACCAACAGACAAAAATGAAACATGAGTAATTTGAATTTCATAAAATATTTGACAATTGTTCTGTTCCTCTTTATGGGACAAGCTGGACAATGTTGCATTAACGAATATAGGACACTTTTAAGTGGTAAGTTAGTTTTTACAGACGCTGAAAATATGGCACCTATCGGACGATTTAATGCAAATAACAAACCTTACCTATTAGAGAAATTACATGAAGCAGACAGCATTTACAGGCTTACAGGAAAATTAGAAGATTATTCTGATTTAGGTTCAATGCTTATTTACACAGGAGAATATTTAAAGGCAAAACAAATATTTCAAGACATTGAACAAAAAACACCAGGACTTTATCAAACTGCTGCAAACCTTGGGACTGCATACGAGTTACTTGGACAAAACGACTCTGCACTACATTGGATAAAAAGAGCAGTTGAAATAAATCCTAATTCACATAGAGGTTCGGAATGGATACATGTAAAAATACTTGAAGCCAAAGTAAAAGCTAACGGTGACGAAAAGTATTTGTGGACACACAGCATACTTTCACTTAACTTCGGGAACGACAAAGTTCCTGTAAACAAAACCAATCTTGACCTACATAATTTACGAGACCATCTTTACGACCAGTTAAACGAGAGAATGTCTTTTATAAAGCCCAAAGACCCAATTGTAGCCCAATTGCTATTTGACCTAGGTAATGTTTGTGCTTTGACATTGGATGCAACAAGCGGATTACAAGTTTATCAATCAGCTAAAGAATATGGTTACTCATCCGACCTATTTGACATAAGACAATCTTACTTTGAAAAGTTGCAATTAAAAGCAGACTTTAGAAATAAGACAGAAGGTTGGGCAAAAGACAACCCACTTTTTGCCTTGACAATTTTAGGGACAATTTTTATCGCAGGACTTGCAGGAATTATATTTTTATTCAGACGAATTAAAAAGAGACGACATGAAAAAAGAAGCACGAACCGCTAACATTTAGCAGAGTAGACGAAAAAGGGCCGTGAAAAAGCCCCGTGAGAGGGCCTCACGGGGCTTTTTTGTTCTACTCTGTGTTGACTGAAACCGAGTAGTTGACAAGGTCCATCCTTTTGGGTGTAAAGTAAGCCGCTTCTATTGGGTTGCTTTGTTTTTTATACTTGCCTTTTTTAATTGGTGAATAGTATTGCTTCTTATTTTTGGTTAAGGCTTATGCGTTTTAGCTTTGCTCCATTTTTTATGGGCCTTACTAAGCCTTTTTCTATCAAGTTTTTTCACCTTAGGCAACAGCTTTCCCATACAACCTTGGGTCGTTCAAAAAAAATGCAGACTCTT